>NZ_JABSSX010000009.1 GCF_013280495.1 Brevibacterium permense | reverse complement strand
ATCTCCTCGTCGCCGAAGGCGCCGTTCTCACCACCGTGCGGGTTGAGCGCGGCGACGGCCAGCCTCGGCGAGGAGACGCCGTAGAGCTGCAGGGCACGATGGGCGCGTTCGATCGAGTCGATTTGGGTCTCGACGGTGAGGGCGTCGATGGCCTTGCGCAGGGACATGTGGCGGGTGGCGAAGAAGATCTGGAGTTTGTGGTCGGGGACCTTCGTGTTCTCGACGACGAACATCGTGTCCTGCTTCGTCACTCCGGTCAGCTCACCGAGCATCTCGGTGTGCCCGAGGTGCTGCGATCCGGACTTCCACACGGCTTCCTTGTTGATGGGGCCGGTGACGATGCCGGCGACCTGCTGAGCCATGGCCGCCTCGGTGGCGATCTCGATCGCGGCCACCGAAGCCCTGCCGGCGCGCGCGTCGACGACGCCCCACTCGGGAAGGTCATCGTCGAGCACGCCGATGTCGAAGACGTCGATGACGCCTTCGCCGGCCGACGGGGTCGACCAGTCGGAGATGGCGCGCAGCTCGACATCGAGTCCGAGGACGTCGACGGCACGTCTCATCACGGCCAGATCCGCGACGGCGATCCCGTGCTGATCGTCTCTGCCCGCGAACTCCGCGAGCACGGTGGCGGTGATCTCCGGTCCGATTCCGACGGGATCGCCCACGGTCACGGCGAGTGCTGGTGCTGTCATTGCTGTCTCCTCGAATGGTTCGGATCTTGTCGGTCGATGGGGGTGCAAGGTTCGTCGTGCACGATTCAGTTTCGTCTGACGCGGGCGGTGGTCGACAGGAATTCGAGACATTCGACGGCAGTGCCGGCGTTGCCGATGAGACCGCCCTTGGTGACGATCGGCAGTCCGTCGGCGCGCCCGCCGACGAGGCGGCCGCCGACGGCCAGGGGCACGATCTCCTTGTCGATCTCCATCCCCATCGCGCCGAGCTCGCGCACCACCATGGCGGTGACGTCTCCGCCGGTCGTGTAGAGGCCGGAGATCGGGATGGTGGAGATGACCGTTGAGGCGATCAGTGCCAATCGCCGTGTCGTCTGCTCGGATTCGGCATCGGTGAGTTCGCGCAGATCGCTGGACTCGAGGACGGTGGCGATGACGATCGCCCGCGCCGAGGCGGCCCGATCGATGAGGCCCAGTGTGGCCTCGACATCGGGCAGGCCCGCGTCGTCCACGGGTGCACGGAGGACCGTGACCGTGGGGTCCTCGGCTACGGCCGCGAGCTGAGAGCGGGTGACCTCGGTGGCCGAGCCCGAGATGCCGAGCAGGATGCCCTCGGCACGAGCAGGCAGCCGTGACTGGGCCAGGGCGAGGCTGCCGGGTCCGGGATCGATGGTCACCCAGTCCAACAGCTCACCGTCGGCCAGACCTGCGCGGTTGCGGATCTCCGGAGTGGCCGCCTCGGCGAGGTCGTGGCTGATCTCAGCGATGACGGAACCGACGAGTTCGATATGGTCGGTGGTCAGGGCATCGGCGATGAGCACGTCGGCCCCTTCCCCGATGGCGTCGAGCACGGCGGTGGCCACGGCCTCACGGCCGGCCAGGACGGTCGCGATAGCGATGACGTGACAGTCGAGATCCGTGCCGGCGGCGAGGATCTCCTCGATGACGGAGGTGTGCATGGGGGAGCGGACATCGTAGGCGAGCTCGGTGTGTTCGAGCAGACGCCCGCCCAGCAGCTGCCGCCCCTGCACGGTGGTTCTGCCGGCGGCAGGGAAGGCCGGCATGCACAGTCCCAGGACGCGGCACTGCGGACCGTCGGACGCGGTCAGCGCACGCCTGCGCGCCGAGATGGCGGCTGCTGCAGCTGGCCCGACGTTGCCGCGCAGAGTGGTGTCGATGCGGCAGGCCACGAGGTCGACGGCACCGGCGGACTCGATGAGTTCTGAGTAGACCATGCCGGCCTGCTGCGGCGGCAGGTGGCGGGAGTCGGTGTTGACGACGACCGCATCGAAGTCATCGAGCAGACCTCCGAGGTCGACGCTGCCGGCTGGGCTGGTGCCGGTGACGGTGATCGTTCGCAGTCCCGCCTCGGCGAACAGGGCACCGCAGGCGTTGCCGCCGGTGAGGTCGTCGGCGACGATGAGGATGCGCGGGCTCGCCTGCGCCGAGGGGGACGCTGCCGTCGTGCCGGCGTCCGGCATGTGGGAGGTGCTCATACGATCAAGTCGAGCACGAACAGCAGCGGAAGGGAACAGATCCACACGGCAGTGGTGATTCCCGACCAGCCCTTGATGGCGTTGATGCCGTCCAGTCCGGCGAATCGGGTGACGACCCAGAAGTAGGAGTCGTTGAAGTAGGAGAAGACCATCGAACCGGCGGTGCAGGCCATGACGGCCACGAGCGGATCGAGTCCCAGCGGGGCGATGAGCGGAGCCGTCACCGAGGCAGCGGTGATCATCGCGACCGTACCCGATCCCTGAGCCAGGCGGACGAAGGAGGCGATGAGGAATGGGACGAGAAGCGCGGGCAGGCTGATCGAGGCGATCGCCTCGGCGAGGGCGTCACCGACACCAGATTCGCGCAGGACCAGTCCGAAGCTGCCGCCGGCGCCGGTGATGAGGAGGATGAGACCGGCCGAGGCGGCACCGTCGGCCAGCCAGCTCTGCACCTGATTGCGTGGGGTCACGCGGGGCAGCAGCGTGTAGACGGCGAGGATGAGGCCGATGATCAGGGCGACGACCGGGTTGCCGAAGAATGCCAGCGGAGCGACCCAGGCGGAGGGTTCATACGCGTCGCCGGCGAGCTCTCCCTGTGCGCTCTTGTCGATTGCGGTGCCGACCGTGTTGGCCACGATGAGCAGGAGCGGGACGATGAGCGGAAGGAAGCCGAGGAAGGCGCCGGGCTTCTTGCCGGTGCCCGGGGCGGAGCCGGCCGCGTCCTGCGACGTCGCGGAGTCGGTGGAGCTGTCGCCGGAGTGCTCATGGTCGCCCGTGAGGGTGGATACCCTGGATGATCCTTCGTCGGTGCCCTCCGCCGAGGCGGCCGAGACCTCGGAGTAGACGTCGTGCCTCACCTTGCTGTTGAGCACGGGTTCGAGCTTCGGCCCGATCCAGCGCGCATAGACGACGACCACGGGCAGGAGGATCACGGTGAAGACGATGCCGGCGAGGATGACCGATCCGATGTCGGCACCGAGGATGCCGGTGGCAGCCAAAGGGCCCGGCGTCGGCGGCACCATGTGATGAGTCAGGGTCATACCGCAGCCCAGAGCCAGCGCGAGGGTGACGTAGCCGCCCTTCTTCACGCGGGCGATCGAACGAGCCAGCGGATTCATGATCACGTAGCCGGAGTCGCAGAAGACGGGGATGGACACGAGCGAGCCGACGGTTCCCATCGCCCACGGCTCGCGGCCCTTGCCGAAGGCACGGAGGAAGGCGCGGGCGAGGGAGTCGGCGGCTCCGGAGACTTCGAGGATCTTGCCGATGCCGACGCCGAGGCCGATGACGATGCCGATGCTGGCTAGGGTGTCGCCGAAGCCGGTGGTGATCGAGTCGATGATCGAGAGCAGATCCTGACCGGCGACGATGCCGGTGACGACGGCCGCCAGAAGCAGGGCGATGAAGGCGTCGAGTCGGGTCGCGAGCACGATGACGACGATCGTCGCGATGCCGGCGGCCAACGCCAGTATGAGTTGCAGGTCCATGGGGTCCTCCGCGGTGAGGCCGGCTCGCGGGCGAGCCAGGGTGTGTGGTTCTCATTGACTTCGCCACGACCTGCGATGCCCGAGGGCAGTCGACGATCAGAAGCGAAGTTGAACAGCATGAGCAAGTATGAGTCATAACTGCACGTTGATGCAATGTCGAGCGCGGGTGCGTTCCTCCCGCGGAGAGGGTGCGTGAATGCGGAGTCAAGCGTGCGAGTGCGGAGGCGCGTGCGTGAATGCAGAAATTCGAGGGAGCGGAATGTTGATTTCAGCGGACTGAATCTACAATCTGCTCCCTCGAATCTGCGTAGTGCTCGTTTAGAGGGTATCGAGGAGGTTCCTGGTGGCTCAGGCGCGTGGGTCGACGATGATCTTCACGTGGTGCTCGTTGTTGCTGATGAGTTCGTCGAAGCCGCCCGTGATGAGCTCGTCCAGGCCGATGCGTGCGGTGATGAAAGCTGAAAGATCGATGGTGCCGCCGGCGGCCAGTCTGATCGTCTCCGGGTGGTCGCCGGAGTAGCCGATGGTTCCACGCAGGTCGATCTCCTTGAGGACCAGCTTCGGCATATCGACCTCGGGCTTGTGCCCCCAGATGGACACGTTGACGATGACTCCGCCGGGACGGACGGCGTCGAGGAGCATGTCGAGAACCGCGGGGACGGACGAGCATTCGAATCCCACGTCGGCTCCACGTCCGCCCGTGCACTCGCGGACGGTTTCGGCGACGTCGGACTCACGCGGGTCGAAGACCTCGTCGGCGATGCCTGTTGAGAGTGCCATCTGCTTGCGCGCCTCGGAGAGCTCGGAGATGTAGACGGTCAGTCCTTTGGCTTTGAGGACGGCGGCAGTCAGAAGGCCGATGGGTCCTGCGCCGCCGACGATGGCGGTCTGGCCGGATGCGGCGTCCGAGCGAACGACTGCGTGGTGGGCGACTGACAATGGTTCGATCAACGCAGCCTGATCGAGCGGAATATCGCCGATCGGGTGCACCCAGCGACGCTGCACGACGATCTTCTCCGCCAGTCCGCCGCCATGGCCGCCGAGGCCGATGAAGTTCATGTCCTTCGACAGCTGATAGCTCTGGCCGGGGCCGGTGTCGACGTCTTCGGCAATGATGTAGGGCTCCACGACGACGTTCTGGCCGACGTTCAGGTCGGTGACGCCTTCGCCGAGGTGGGTGATCGTGCCGGAGAACTCGTGCCCCATGGTCACTGGGGCTGATTCGCCGGAGATCGGATGCGGGTGGCCCGCCGGTGGGACGAAGATCGGCCCCTCCAGATATTCGTGGAGATCGGTTCCGCAGATCCCGCACCAGGCGACGTCGATGGCGACTGTGCCTGGCCGCAGTTCGGGTTCTGGGATGTCTTCGATTCGGATGTCTTTGCGAGCGTGGAATCGTGCTGCCCTCATGATGAGTCCTTTCGTGGGGCGTATCCGTGCCATTCGGTGTTCTTCGACTCTAGAGCGCTTGCGACGTGAGAGCCAGGGTTGCAGGCGATTGCATGTGAGGGGCATCACCATTGATTTATACCCCCGAGGGGTATAGATTGTGGGTATGGACAAGCCGCAGAATCATCGTCATGACGGAATGCAGTCTGCTGAGACAGGCCATTCCGCGCACACTGAGACCATGGCCCACTCCGATCACGCTCGCCATGACCACAGTGGTCCTGGCGACCACTCCGGTCACGAGAGCCACTCCGGCCATTCGGGCCACGCGAGTCATGCCGGCCATGGCGATCACGTCGCGCAGTTCCGGAGGCTGTTCTGGATCATGCTCGTCATCTCCGTGCCCGTCGTCGCATTCAGTCCGATGTTCGGCCACCTCGTCGGATACGAGGTTCCCGAGACCGGCATCCTCGGTGCGCTCAGATGGCTCTCGCCGATCCTGGGCACCGTCATGTACGTGTGGGGCGGAAAGCCGTTTCTGACCGGCGGACTCGACGAGATCAAGGGGCGCAGCCCGGGCATGATGCTGCTCATCGCTTTGGCGATCACGGTCGCCTTCGTTTCGTCTTGGGGATCGTCGCTGGGTCTGCTCGACCCGCAGCTCGACTTCTGGTGGGAGCTGGCTCTGCTGGTCGTGATCATGCTCGCCGGTCACTGGATGGAGATGCGCTCACTGGCACTGACCACCTCGGCGCTGGACAGTCTCGCCGCGCTGCTGCCGGATGAGGCCGAGAAGATCATCGATGGGGAGACGGTGAGCGTCGCTCCGTCCGACCTCGTCGTCGGGGACATCGTCCTCGTTCGACCCGGTGCCTCGGTGCCCGCCGACGGACGGATCATCGACGGTTCGGCCCATATGGACGAATCCATGGTCACCGGAGAATCCGCGACGGTCCGACGCGGCGAAGGCGACTCGGTTGTGGCCGGCACCGTCGCCGCCGATTCCGGGCTTCGGGTCGAGATCACCGCGATCGGTGACGACACAACGCTGGCCGGTATCCAGAAGCTGGTCTCCGACGCTCAGAGCTCGTCATCGCGAGCCCAGCGCATCGCCGATCGAGCCTCGGCCTGGCTGTTCTGGTTCGCTCTCGGCGCTGCCGTGATCACCGCGGTCGTCTGGTCGCTCATCGGCATGCCGGATTCGGCGGTCGTGCGCACGATCACCGTGCTCGTCATCGCCTGTCCTCACGCCTTGGGTCTGGCCATTCCGCTGGTCGTGTCGATCGCCACCGAACGTGCCGCCCGTGCCGGCGTCCTCGTCAAGGACCGGCTCGCGCTCGAGACGATGCGCACGGTCGATTCCGTGCTCTTCGATAAGACCGGCACCCTGACGAAGGGTCAGCCGACGGTCACCGCCATCGAAGTCGTCGAGGGCGCCGGGGCCACGCGGACCGAGAGCGAAGTGCTCGGCCTGGCGGCTGCGGCCGAAGCCGACAGCGAGCACCCGTTGGCCGCCGCCATCGTCACGGCTGCGGCTGAACGGGGGGTCGACGTGCCGAGAGCCTCCGACTTCTCGTCGTCACCTGCGGTGGGGGTCAAGGCTGTCATCGCGGGCCAGACGGTCGAGGTCGGTGGTCCCAGACTGCTCGAGGCGCACGATGCCCCCGAGGCGAAGTCTGCGGAGGCCTGGCGCGCCGAAGGTGCCATCATCCTCCACGTGCTCGTCGACGGATCTGCTGTCGGTGCCCTGCGGTTGGCCGATGAGATCCGGCCGGAGTCTCGCGATGCCGTCGATGCTCTCCACGCCATCGGTGCACAGGTCGTGATGATCACCGGAGACGCCGAGGCGGTCGCGCAGTCTGTGGCCTCCGAGCTCGGCATCGACCGTGTCTTTGCCGGCGTTCATCCCGCCGACAAGGCGGCGAAGGTCTCCGAGCTGCAGGGGGAGCGGCGTCGTGTGGCGATGGTCGGTGACGGTGTCAATGACGCTCCAGCGCTCGCGCAGGCCGATGTCGGCATCGCCATCGGGGCCGGAACCGATGTGGCCATCGGCTCTGCCGGAGTCATCCTCGCTTCCGACGATCCGCGGTCCGTGCTCTCGATTGTCGAACTCTCTCGGGCGACCTACCGGAAGATGAAGCAGAACCTGTGGTGGGCGGCCGGGTACAACCTGCTGTCGGTGCCGCTGGCGGCAGGAGTGCTCGCTCCTGTCGGATTCGTGCTGCCGATGAGCGTGGGTGCGATCCTGATGTCGATCTCGACGATCGTCGTCGCCCTCAACGCTCAGCTGCTGCGTCGACTCGACCTGCATCCGCAGGCGGCTGTCGAGCGAGTGCACTCCACGAGCTGATCTCAACGCAGACGATTGAGGCGGGTGATGCCATTGAGCATCACCCGCCTCAGCGCGTTCTATCCGGTGGAGATATTCTCGCACCGGCAGGTCGTCAGCGCGCCAGGGTCTCGCCGATGGAGCTGGTTCCGGTGGCCAGGGTCACCTGCGTGCCCCACGGGTCGACGACGCGCACGGAGCGTCCGTCGTCAGCGAACTCGAGGTTGTGCGTGCGCAGGCGAGCGACGAGCGCGTCGAGGTCCTCGCGCCCGGGAACGGTGATCGCGACGTCCCCGAGGCCGAGGCTGGCCGCGCGAGGACCGGCGCCGCGGCTGTTCCAGGTGTTCATGGCGACGTGGTGGTGGTATCCGCCCGCCGCCGCGAAGAGGACTCCGGGTATTGTTGACAGCGACGGCTCGAAGCCGAGGGCATCGACGTAGAACTCGCGAGCCTGAGGGATGTTGCCGACCTGCAGATGGACGTGGCCGACGATGCCGGGTTCGGCGGCAGTGTTCGCGAGGACGTCTTGATTCAGGTGGCGTTCGAGGAAGCGGTTCGGGTCAAGGTAGAGCGTGTCCATCTGGACCTCACCGTCGAGCGAGTGAGTCCATTCCGAACGGGCGCGGTCGACGTAGAGCTCGATGCCGTTGCCTTCGGGATCGGTGAAGTAGAACGCCTGGCTGACAAGGTGATCGCTGGAGCCGACGAAGGTGCTGTTGGTGTTCTGCGCTGCGTGGGCGACCGTGGCGGCCAAGGCTTCCTTGGTGTCGAACAGGAAGGCGGTGTGGAACAGGCCGGCCTGTTTGGCGTCGACTCCGGGCAGGCCCGGGGTGGCCACGAGCTTGACCAGGGGAGTGGTGCCGCGGCCGAGCACGCGGTGGGCTTCGCCATCGCGGGCGGTCTCTTCGAGTGGTTCCATCGCCAGAGCGTTCGAGTAGTAGTTCGACATCTTCTCGAGGTCGCCGACGCGCAGGGTCACCGCGTCCATTCCGGTGGCCGCGGTGAGTCGTTTCTCATCGACGGCGGGTGTCTGCGGGGCGGTGGAAGTTGGTGCCTGGATGGGGGTGGTGGTCATGCTGTTCTCCTGAGCGGATGGGCTGTTGGGTCCAGTCTAGATCGATCTAGTTGAAAATTCAACCAAGAGGCTGATGGTCCTATTCCCGATCCGCGCCGAAGGGAACCCGATCCCATTGAAGCCCCACGCTCTGAGTGACTGACTCGATGCGGCACCAGCGCACTCTCGTCGATAGGCTGGTGCCATGAGGTTCGATTCGAAGTCCGCCCCGGCTCTCGCCGGGCTCCTGACCGCCGCACTCATCGCCCTCAGCGGCTGCGGCTCCGATTCTGGCTCATCGGCGGAACCCGAAACGACTCCGACGGCGACTCTGGTCGTCGTGGAGCAGGGCTTCGATTCCCTTGATGAGCTCTCGGATTATGTGGCGCAGTCCTTGGACGGTGTCGAGGTGAGTCTCGAGTCCGAGACGAACCCCGACTTCAACCGGGAGGCCGAACCCGAACGCCTCCATGTCGAGTTCGCCTCCGATGAGAGCAGGGCCAAGGACTTGGAAGCCACGGCGTTTATCGTCCAGGCGACCTCACAGGCGGCCTTCGACTACGACATCCTCGTGGTCACGGGAGACGTCGCGGCGGGGGAATGGAGATACCTCTACGACCGTTCGACCGTCGAGGATCTCACCGCTGACGGTCAGATCGACGTTGCCGACATCTGGGACTCAGCCGAACAGAGCTTCGACACCATTCATCGCTGAGCCGCGGCTGCTCTATTTTTCGATGGCGACACCATCGGCGTCGGCGAAGACCATCGCTCCTGGGCGGATCGTCGCGCCGCCGATCTCCACAGTCACGTCGATCTCACCGGCACCGTCCTTCGCGCTCTTGCGCGGGTTGCTGGCCAGAGCCTTAATGCCGAACCCCATCTCGGCCAGCGCCTCACGGTCGCGGATAGCACCGTTGATGACGACACCGTTCCAGCCGTTTCGAACTCCTGCCTCGGCGATCATGTCACCCATGAGGGCGGTGGCGATCGATCCGTCACCGTCGATGACGAGCACGGCGCCGTCGCCGGGCTGGTTGAGGGTCTGCTTGACCAGTCCGTTGTCCTGGAAGCAGCGGATGGTGCGGGCCGGTCCGGAGAATGACGTTTTGGCTCCGAAGTCGCCGAAGTTCAGGGCAATCGAATAGAGCTCGTCGCCGCGTTCGTCCCACAGGTCTGCTGTCGAAACTGTCATCTGTGTGCCTTCCGTTGGTGGTGGGAGCTGAGTGGTGCTCAGGCAAACGCCTGGGTACGGGCGTAGAGTCCGGGGACTCCGCCGGAGTGGATGAAGACGACCGCGTCCTCGGAGGAAAAACGGCGGGATCTGATGAGGTCGATGAGGCCGGCCGCTGCCTTGCCGGTGTAGACCGGGTCGAGGACGATGCCCTCGGTGCGGGCGAAGAGACGCACAGCCTCGACCATCTCGGGGGTCGGCAGAGCATATCCCGTCCCGACATAATCACCGAGTCCCACTGTGGCTGCGCGAGGGGCCGGGGGCAGGTCGAGGAAGTGCGCCGTGGAGTCGACGAGGTCGACGATCTTCGGTTCCTGCTCCGCCTGTGTCCGGCTGACGTTGATGCCGATGACCGGTACATCGCTACCCGCGCTGTGGAGGCCGACGACGAGTCCGGCCTGCATTCCGGCCGAACCGCTGGGCGTGACGATCGTGGGCGAATCCAGCCCCGCCTCGGCGAATTGGTCGAGCATCTCAACGGCACAGTCGACGTAGCCGAGCGCACCGACCGGATTCGACCCGCCCACCGGGATGACGTAAGGCTTCTTGCCCTCGCCGCGCAGCGTCTCAGCCAGAACCTCAGCCTCGCCGAGGAGGTCGGCCCCGTGGCCGAGCACCGTGACCGAATCCGCGCCGAGAAGATCGAAGAGCAGGAAGTTTCCCGTGTACTGCGGTGGGTTCGACCCTGCCGGGCCGAGGGAGGTGCCGTCGGGTCCGAGATCCTCTTCGACGATCAGGTGACAGTCGAGGCCCTCGGTGCGGGCAGCCGACAAGGTCAGCCGACAGTGGTTGGACTGCACCCCGCCGACGGTGATGAGCGTGTCCGCGCCCTGATCCAGGGCGTCGGCGATGAGGAACTCGAGTTTCCGCGTCTTATTCCCGCCCTGAGTCAGTCCCAGCTGGTCATCGCGTTTGATCCAGATCTGCGGTCCACCGAGCTCGACGGACAGGCTCCGCAGATGTAGGAGAGGCGTCGGCCCCGCGGTGTAGCGACGGCGTGGGACTTCATTCAGGGCGACCATGGTTCCCGAGTCTATCGAGCTGGTCAGCCCTGCTGACAAGACGCCGACCAGAATCTGGTCAACGGGATGTCATCAGGTCGTCCTCAGCCGACGAACTCGACCTCACGGACGGCGTCGCCGCCCTTGTCCGCGGCGATCGCGTTTCTCACTGTCAGATTCATGACCTCATGTGTGTCCAGGTTCGTGTAGGACACCCAGGCGTATCCCTTGCCGGAATCGGCTGACGTGCGATGCCAACGTTTGGCGTGCCCGTCGTTGTGCTCGGCGAGGGCAGCGACGACGTTCTTCGTGGCGAGCTGATCCACGACTACGGCATCACCGATGCCGTAGGCGGTGATCAGTCTGTCCGCGTACTTGACAGCACCCTTCGGGTGTCCCGAACTCTGGGGTGCCTGGGCGGCACTGGATGCGGGCGCGGAATCGGCGGAGGCAGCTGCCGGACCGACTGCGAGACCCAGGGAAGCGAGGCCGGATAATGCGGCGACGCCCCACTTAGCGGCGTAAGTGCTGATGAAGGCGGGCATGGTGACTTCTCCTCTTGCAGATCAGGAACATTGCTGGAATCGAGTATCGTCAGCCCAGGTGAGAGCCTTTTGCCCGAAACTGAACAGAAGCTGAGATGCTGAGTCGCAAATGCGGAAGTTCTATTGCGTTCCTATGACATCTCCGAGACATTCGGCCAGAAGGAGCCTTGTCCGAATCTACGAGCTCGGGAGTGTGACGGATTCACTGGGCTTATGGAACCGAATCGTGATCATCCTCGTCGGCCTTGTCCATCCAGTCCTTACCGTCGAGAATGCGGGCGACCATCATCGAACTCGCCTGATCGCCGACGGAGTTGACGGTGGTGGCCGGGGGATCGATGACGGTTCCGATGATCTGGATGATCGGCAGTGCCGCGGCCGGGAAGCCGTAGAGGGTGATGATCATGAGCTCGCCGATGAAGCCGCCTGAGGGGATTCCTGCCATGACCATTCCGGCCAGCAGCGCCACGGCGATGGCGATGAGGATGTTCTCCAGGGTGAAGAAGTCGCGCTGGAACACGGCAAAGAGGAAGGCGATCTTGAGGATCGCGGACAGGCTCGAGCCTTCCATGTGGATCGTGGCACCGATCGGCACGATCGTCTCCCGGATGTCACGGGGGACTCCGATCTTCTCTCCGGCACGCAGGTTCGTCGGGATCGCCGCCACCGAGGAGGATGTGCCCAAAGAGATCGCCGTGGGCTCGAGGATATTGCCCCAGAACCGAGAGACGCCTCGGCGGCCACCGGCCAGGAAGGAGTAGAACGTGAACGCGAGGATGAAGTAGGCGATCGCCACCGGATAGTAGACGAGGAAAGCGCGAACATAGTCCCCGACGAGCTGGGAGCCGAGGTCACCGATGAGAGCGGCGAAGTAGGCACCGAGGCCGATCGGGGCGTAGTACATCACGATCGAGGTGAACTTGAGGAACACCTCGGTGCCGGAATTGAGGAACTGGGCGAACGGCTTGCCCGCGTCGCCGATCCTGCTGGTGGCGAAGCCGACGATGACGGCGAAGACGATGAGGGCGAGCATGTGCTCGGCGGACAGGATCTTCGAGAAGTCGTCGACTACGACGGTCTGGACGAGCTGGTCGCCGATGGACCCGACGTCCTCGACGTTCTCCGGCTCCTGCATCTCCACCTGGACGCCGTCCGTGGCGTTGAAGATGCGCAGCGCGGCGACCATGACGATGGAGGCGATGATGCCGGTGACGGCGAAGACTCCGAGCATGCTGCCCATGATCTTGCCCAGTCGCGCGGCCGAGGACATTCCCGCGACCGCGGAGGCGATGGAGAAGAACACGAGCGGCACGACGAGAGTGAACATCATGTTGATGAACAGCGTGCCGAACGGTTTGATGACGGTGGCACGTTCCCCGAAGACGAGGCCGATGATCGCGCCGATGACCACTCCTGCCAGGATGAAGAGCGGGAAGCGGTAGTTGCGCAGGATCCGGAGGAATCCCGACGGCTGTGTCTTCGTGTCGGAGGACCGCGCAGGCGAGGCAGTGGGGGAGGACATAGGCTCTGCCTTTCAGATCAGCATCATTGTTCCGCCGACTGGTCGGCGTGGCATCAGGGCTCTGGCGATCCTACCTGGGGCACAGCAGAACCCGGCACGCGACTATCCGTGTACCGGGCTGCGGTCATGATCCTTCGCCCCATCCCCACGCAGATTGTAAAGAGAATTTTAGCTCTCGCGGGGGCCGAAACCCAGGGATGAGGAGCGTTTGGCGGACCCCGCAACTGATCAATAGCTAAACCTTTTCACTGTGAGAGGGCGAATCGCTTTACTTAACGAACGTTTAGCTCTAGTTTGGTCTCGTGACTGAACAGAGCAAAGGCAACGGCGTCTTGACGACTGCGACAGAATCCATCCTCTCCGCCAGGGACATCGAGTTCCAACTCTATGACTGGCTCAAGGTCGACGAACTCTGCGACCGACCTCGCTTCTCCGACCATTCGCGTGAGGTCTTCGACTCCGTGCTCGAAGCCAGCGAGGAGCTTGCCAAGGAGCGGTTCGCGACCCATGCACGCAAGTCCGACCTCAACGAGCCGACGTTCGACGGCACTGCGGTGACGCTGATTCCTGAGATCAAGTCTGCGCTCGACCAGTTCGCCGGCATCGGCCTGCTGTCGGCGACGATGGATGAGAGCGTCGGCGGCATTCAGCTGCCGCATTCGGTCGCAAAGGCCTGCTTCGCCTGGTTCCAGGCGGCCAATATCGGTACCGCGAGCTATCCGATGCTGACCATGGGCAACGCCAATCTGCTGCTCGAGTACGGCACCGAGGAACAGATCGAGAAGTACGTTGTGCCCGAGCTTGACGGCCGGTTCTTCGGCACCATGTGCCTGTCCGAACCCGAGGTCGGCTCCTCCCTGGGAGATGTCACGACGAAAGCGGTTCCGGATCCCCAGGGCGGCGACGATGCGTTCCGCGTCCACGGCACGAAGATGTGGATCTCCGGCGGCGATCACGAACTCTCGGAGAACATCGTCCATCTCGTCCTGGCTCGTGCCGAGGGTGACCAGCCAGGGGTCAAAGGTCTGAGTCTGTTCCTCGTCCCGAAGTACCTCGTCAACGACGATGGCAGCCTCGGTGAACGCAATGATGTCGTTCTGTCTGGACTCAATCACAAGATGGGGTGGCGCGGAACGACGAACACTCTGCTCAACTTCGGTGAGGGCACGCACACGCCGGCCGGTTCCGCTGGTGCTGTGGGCTACCTCGTGGGGGAGCGGGGCAAGGGTCTGGCCTGTATGTTCCACATGATGAACGAGGCTCGCATCGGTGTCGGAGCCGGTGCGGTCGGACTGGGGTACCACGGGTACCTCGATGCCCTCCGCTATGCTCGCGATCGCCGCCAGGGTCGTCCCGACGGGGCGAAGGGATCCGATAGTGAGCCGATCCCGATCGCGGAGCACTCCGATGTCCGGCGCATGCTGCTGTCGTCGAAGAGCTACGTCGAGGGCGGGCTCGGGCTCATCCTCTATGCCGCGCGTCTGCTCGACGAATCCGAAACTGCTGATTCCGAGGCCGCGCGTGACCGTGCGGCACTGCTGCTCGATGTGCTCACCCCGATCGTCAAGACCTGGCCGAGCGTGTGGTGCCTGAAAGCGAACGACCACGCCATCCAGGTGCTCGGCGGAGCGGGATACACCCGCGATCACGATGTCGAACAGCTCTACCGCGACAATCGGCTCAACCCGATCCACGAGGGCACGCACGGCATCCAGGCCAAGGATCTGCTCGGACGTAAGGTCATCATGAAAGGCGGGGCAGGTCTGCAGGTGCTGCTGGAGCAGATGCGGGAGACCCTCGCCGAGGCGGCCGACCGCTCCGAATGGTCCGCTGAGACCGCGGCGCTGACGTCAGCCGTCGATCGTATCGAATCCGTCACCGCCGCAGTCTGGGCGAGCGGAGATCCAACGGTGGCCCTCGACAATGCGTGGACCTATTTGGAAGCAGTGGGACACACGGTCGTGGCGTGGCTGTGGCTGCAGCAGGGAATGGCTGCCGAGGCGACCGTCGGTGAACGTGGAGACTCTGCTTTCCTCAGGGGAAAGATCGCCGCGGCCCGGTATTTCTTTGCTCACGAACTGCCGCAGACCGGACCATGGTTCGATCTCGTTGCGAGCAGGGCGACGACATTCACAGACCTCGACGACTCCTGGCTGTGAGTGCCGTCAGGCTCCGGGGTCAGGTATTCGCCGATCGGCGATGATGAGCAGTCGCAGGAAGAATCCGCCGATCAGCAGACCCCCGATGAGGTCGGTGGCCCAGTGCCAGCCGAGGGCGAAGGACACGACCACGGAGTTCACGCTGACCGCTGCGACGCCCCAGCACAGCAGGCGCACGGTTCTGGTGGAGACCTTGCCGTAAGTGGCAATGAGGTAGGCGACTGCTCCGTAGATGAGTACGGCTTCGGCTGCGTGCCCAGACGGGTAGCTGATTCCGCGGCCGCCGATATCGATGAGACCGCCTTGGAAGAACCGCGGGTCGTGCAGGGTGGTCGCCGGTCGAGCGAGGAGGACCTTGAGCGAACCGATGCCGAGGTAGAAGGCCGCTTCGACAGCGATCGCGAAGACGATCGGTCGCCAGGACCGACGTTTACGTGCCAGCACGATCGCGGTGATCGCCAAGACGGGAAGACAGACTGCCTGGCCTGCGATGGGGTCGAGGATGTGCTGAACGAACCAGACGAGATCGGGTTCGAAGAGAAAGAGCCACCGTCGATTGAGCTTGTAGTCCCAGACTCGCAGCGGGCCGGCCGCGGCGAATGTGACGGCGATGAAAGCGATCGCCAAGACCCAGATTGAGGTTGCCCAGGACAGCAACCCCTGTGCTCGTTCTGTCCACTGACTGCGATCTGAGGGGTTGCTGATCAGCTTTTCGGATTCGACATAAGGTTCAGCAACCATCAGAGTCGATTTTAGACGGAGTCGACAATCACTTCTGCTGTGGGGGATAAAGAAACGGTGAATTCTCGCGAGGATTCTCTGAAAGTCGCGCCGATCGATCTATCGGAATCAGTGCCCGCGGGCGCGAACGACCATCGTGGCGATGCGCACGCGATTGTTCGTGTCCAGTTTGACGTTGATCCGGTTGAGGTGAGTCTTGACCGTAGCCAGACTCATGAACGTCTCCTCGGCGATCTCCTGATTGGACAGACCATCGGACACGAGCCCGGCGATCTGCCGCTCGCGGTCTGTGAGTCCGGACAGCAGTTCAACGGCCTCCCTCTGCAGTCGATGGTCTGAGTTCGATCTGACCTTGGAGATGACCTGCCGCATCGACTGCGGGGAGAGAATGGGCTCACCGGCGTGAACCCTGCGGATCGCGGCGGCGAGTTCCACAGGGCCGATGTCCTTGAGCAGGTATCCGGCGGCTCCGGCCTCGAGTGCCTTGAAGAGGTGATCGTCGCTGCTCATGCTCGTCAGAGACACCACCTTCGGCGGTCGTACACTGTTGAGCAGACGCTGAGTGGCTTCGATCCCGCCGATTCCCGGCATCTGGATATCCATGAGCACGACATCGGGAAAATGCAGAGACGCCTTCTCAACGGACTCTTCCCCGCTCAACGCCGAGGCGACGACGTCGACGCCGTCGGCGGCCTGGAGGATCCCCCTGATCCCGGTGATGACCATGGGATCGTCATCGACGACCATGACTCGGATCGGGGCGGCTTGGTTCATGAACGTCACAATACCCGAGGCCCATGACACGGATCGGCGCGGCGCGGAAGTCCCTGCTCCGCATCGCCTCAGGTCCGGGGTGAGAGGGACCGAAAGCACACCTGCACACGGAACTCATTGCCGAACACCCCGATCGACGCTTCGCCGCCGAACATCTCGGTGCGCTCGCGGATGCCGACCAGACCGGATCCCGATCCGGTCGATCCCAACTGAGCGTCCTGCGGACCCCGGCGGTGACCGGCCGGTCCCGGTCCGTGATCGGGCGCGCCGGCACCGGCTTCTCGTCCCGGTCCCGGCGCATATCGTGGGCGCGGCGGAACACCGACTGGGCCTGGAGGGCTGGGCAGCGGATTGCTCACCGAGATCTGGATTCCGCGAGCTGCCGAGACGGCGACGTCCACCGTCACGGGCACGTTCGGTGCATGTTTCATCGCGTTGGTCAGAGCCTCCTGAACAATGCGATAGGCCGCACGGTCGAGCGCAGGCGGACATGAGTCCACGTCCTGGATGACGACGAGCGGGCGGATGACCGTACCGGTGGAGGCCACAGAGGAGATGAGCTCGGGAATCGCTGACATCGTCGCACGACTCGGAGGCGACGAAGTGCCATGACGCGGCCGCGGATCGGCCAGATCTCCGCTCCTCACACCACCCACCAGATGACGCAGATCCTCCATGGACGCACGGGCCTCCTCCCGCAGAGCAGACGCCGTCGCAGCGACCTCGGGGTCGGTGCGTGCACCGACCTCAAGGGCACCGGTATGCAGAGAGATCACCGACAGTCGGTGGGAGAGCGTGTCGTGAAGCTCGCGTGCCAAGAGCTCTCGTTCCGACTGCCGCGCGATTTCGGCCGAGAGCGACTCATTCCGCTGAGCCTCGCGCTCGGCGATCGACTCGACCGCTCTCATCCTTTGAGTCCGACGCAGAAGCGCACCGACTCCCAGCGCCGTACACAGTGCGATGACACCGGCGGCGACCGTGATGATTCTGATCGCCAGGTGCGAATCCTCCGGTGGGATGGTCGCCTCGAGTCCGGTGACCTGAGCCGGATCGGGCAGGAAGAAGATGCCGAAGGGATTGCGCTCAGCCGGTGCCAGACACATCC
Organism: Brevibacterium permense; assembly: GCF_013280495.1. Lineage (GTDB taxonomy): Bacteria > Actinomycetota > Actinomycetes > Actinomycetales > Brevibacteriaceae > Brevibacterium > Brevibacterium permense. The sequence goes on along the minus strand of NZ_JABSSX010000009.1, from coordinate 98,723 downwards.
TCAATGTGGAGAACGCGATCAGTCCGGTGCCCACCGCCGAGGCGGTGATCGCCTGCCGCCGGGGTGCTCGGATGACGAGGTGGAAGATCGCAATGAGCAGCATCAGCGCATCTCCCCAACCTGCGGTGAGCAGTCCACCGGCGACGAAGGGCACCCACGGCCATCGGTGACGGAGGAAGACGAGCCCCCACACGAGGAACAGCAGCAGGACGGCGACGAGTCCGGTGTCGTTGAGTTCCCCGTCGGAGAAGGCCCAGGCGTTCGCCGTCACCGCCATCGACGAGGTGAAGAACCCGAAGAGGTAGAGAATGACGCCGACGAGGATGCTGGCGGCGATGCGCACGCCGCGCGGGATTCTGCGGCGAGGAACGGATTGTACTGACACAAGAGAATCGTAACTGCGGGCGCTGACACACGTAGTCCACCTCTCGGCTGGTCGGGATCAACCGATCGGCTGGAGCGGTCCAGCCCGATTGCGGACGCGCCGGTGTGCGGACGGGACGAAGCTGGAACAGTCAGCCAGAACCAGCTTCGAAGGAGCGTCATGTCCCATTCGCGGAATCCCCAGAACACCCCGCAGCAGCCGCAGTCACCACAGCCTCAGCACCAATGGTCCCCGCAGCACCAGCCCCCTCACAGCCCCCACCCCCAGCAGCCAGCTCAGAACTACGACCACCAGCAGTGGGCATCCGCACCGAACGCACCTGCCTATGGAGCCGGCGGCTACCCGCAGCAGCCCTACGGCCAGAAACCGCCGAAACGGAAGAAGCCGCTGCTGAAGCGCTGGTGGTTCTGGTTGCTCGTCATCATCGTCATCATGGCTGTTGCCAGCGCGATCGGAGGCGGGGGAGACGACACCGGCAGTGCGGAGGGCGGCACGTCCGACGCTCAGCAGTCGGGGGAGTCCATGAAGAAGAAGGAGGCCGCCGACAAACCCGCCGAGGAGGTTTCGTACGGTATCGGAGACACCGTGGCCGCCGATGACTGGGAGATCACCGTCGCAGAGGTCGAGGATGGTGTCTCACAGGTCGGCGACGAATTCCTCAACGCCAAGGCACAGGGACAGTTCGTCCAGATCGAACTGTCGGTGAAGAACACCGGATCGGATCCGAACTTCTTCTTCGAAGACGACATCAAACTCGGTGATGAGTCCGGCAACACCTACTCTGCGGACTCAGAAGCCGGTATCTATGCGGCCGAGAACAACATCCTCTTCCTCGAAGAGATCAACCCCGGAAACACCGCCGAGGGTGTCCTCGTCTTCGACGTGCCCGAAGACGCCGACCCGAACAAGCTGACCTTCGCCGGCGGAGTGTTCTCCGACCCGGTGGAGATCTCCTTGAAGTGACCTCACCGGTGCAGCTGTTCCGCCCGGGCGATGATCGACCGGGCGGCTCTGACCGTCTGCTCGAGGAAACCGCGCCCGAACAGACGGATATGAGCGAGCAGAGCGAAGAAGCTGTGCGCCGGCAGGTCATCCCGCCAACCGTCCGGCATCCGATGGATCTGTTCGTAGCCGGAATAGATCTCGTCGAGATGCGCGGTTCCGAAGAGGCCGAGCAAAGCCAGGTCCTCCAACCGGTGTCCGCCGTGCGCGGCCGGATCGATGAGAGTGACCCCGTCCGGCGTCCACATGAGATTTCCCGCCCACAGATCTCCGTGAACGCGTGCCGGGGCCTCCTCGTCCTCGCCGCAGATCCCGGCGAAAACTCCGGACGCGATCGCATCGATCGCCGAGGCGACCGTAGCCCGATCCTCACCCGTGAGATCCCCGGCAACCGTCGAGATCAGAGGACGCAGGCGCTGCTCGACCCAATAGTCAGTGAAGTCGCCGACGGACTCGGCGGGCACCTCGAAGGGATTGTCGAGGGGCCCGAAGAACGACAGCGGAGCCGGTGACCAACCGAAACCGGGAGCACCCGCATCGTGAAGCCGGGCCAGGTCGCGACCGAAGGCGGCGGCCGCCTCGGCGGAGGGACCCACCTCGTCGAGACGGCGCAGCTGCAGAAAATCCGCGCCATGTTCGATGACGTCGACGACAGGGACCACACCCGGTTCGGCCAACCATCTCAGCCCCGCGGCCTCGGCGGCGAAGAAGCCGTCCGGGGCGGACTTCCGCAGTTTGAGGAAATCAGTCATGGCCCCAGGGTAGTGGCCCGGTCGTCGGCTATCAGCCTGATCACGGTCACGGGGGTCACCTGGGTCCGCTGCGGGGCAGGGGCACCTGTACGATCGAATTATGGCTTGGCAGTACTGGACGGAAGCCGCCCGGCAAGGGGGCTGGCGTGAAGTTCCCACCCCGCACGCGGACCCTGACTCAGGGAGCGAGCTGCGGATCATCACCACCGCCTCGGCGGTGTCGAAGGGCACCGAATCACTCGTCCACACCGGCCGCATCCCCGCTCGCGTCGAAGACTTGATGCGGGCTCCTCACCAGCTCGGGGACTTCCCGTTCCCAGTGTCGTACGGCTACCTCGGCGTCGGCGTCGTCGACGAAGGACCGCGTGACTGGATCGGCGCTCGGGTCTTCGGCCTACTGCCCCATCACTCCCACCACATTGTGACCACCGAGGATGTCCACCTCATTCCCGATGACATCGACGACCACAGGGCGCTGTTGGCCGGCGCCGTCGAAACCGGTCTCAACATCCTCTGGCAGCAGCCGCCGCGCTTCGCCGACCGCGTCGCCGTCATCGGTGCGGGCATGATCGGCACATCCACCGCGCTGCTGGCCTCCCGGATGCCGCTCGACCGACTCGAAATCGTCGAGACCGACCCGCACAGGCGCGCACTGCTGGCCGACCTCGGCCTCACCACGGTCGCACCGGACGATGCCTCCTCCGACTGCGACCTCGTCATCAACACCTCCGGGAACCAGGCCGGACTGGCCCGCGGACTCGAGATCACCGGCGACGACGGCACCGTGATCGAAGCATCCTGGTACGGCAGCGACAGCCCCAGCGTGCCGCTCGGCGCAGACTTCCACGCCCGCCGGCTGAGCATCATCGCCTCACAGGTCGGCGAGGTCGCCGCCGGACATCGAGCGCGCCGCACCCGCACCCAACGGATGTGCGCGGCCCTGACAGCCTTGAACGATGACCGCTTCGATTCCCTGATCACCGGAGTCTCCGACTGGACGGAGCTGCCGACGGTCATGGACGAACTCAGCGGCGGTGACGGCCCTGCCCGCTCCGCACTCTGTCATGTCATCGACTACACGGGCGCCCACGCCGACTGACTGATTCCCGGGCACTGCAGTCGCGTCGAACCGCACGCATCCGCAACCCGGAGACGAAGAACCAACCGGTACCCCGAGAGGAAAGAGAAGACGATGTTCGGACTCACCGTCAACGACCACGTGATGATCGCCCACAGCCTGCCCGACGAATTCTTCGGACCAGCCCAAGGCGTCCACGGTGCCACTCTCGAAGTCTCGGCGACCTTCACCCGTCCGAGCCTGGACGAGCATTCAGTCGTCCTCGACATCGGCGAAGCCATGAGCCTGCTCGACGCGGCCCTGTCCCCACTGCGCTATGCGAACCTCGACGAACACCCGGACTTCACCGGGAAGCTGAGCACGACCGAAGCCGTCGCCGAATACATCGGACAGCGCCTGGCCGAATCCCTGGCGGACCGCCCCGAGATCGGCATCAGCATCGAGCTGCGGGAGAATCCGCGCGCAGCGATCACGTACACCGTCCCGGAGCGGGCGTGAGCCTTCACCTCATCGAACCCGATCTCGGCCGCATCAGCGGGGGAGCGGCATTCAACCGGGCAGTCGCCGAGGCGGCCGGTCCCCGGATCGTGCTCCATTCGGTGCCCGGTTCCTGGGATGAACCGGGACCAGCCGAGTCAGCGGCTGTGAATAATCTCCTGGCCGCAGTGACCGGACCCGTCCTCCTCGATGGGCTCATCGCCACTGCGCTGCCCGAGGTGATGACCGATCCTGGAGACACGAACCGCACCGAGCAGGGTTCGCCCATCCTGCTTATCCATTGCCTGGCAGACAGTGACGACAGAGCCGCCTGCGACCGCGAACGACAGGTCGTCAGTGCCGCTCCCGCCGTCATCACCACGAGTCGGTTCACCGCCGCAGGATTGGAATCTCGGTACGGGATCCGCGCCGAGGCGGCCGTGCCCGGAAACCCTGCACGCCCACAGAGCTCTGGCGGCGGCGGAGGCCATTTCGTGTGTATCGGCGCCATCGAGGAGAACAAAGGACAGCTGCTCATCGCCGAAGCCCTGACAGAGCTGATTGGCGGAGAAACAACACAATCCGATGTCCGCAAACAGGATGATGCGGCTGCAGAACGGCCGTGGCGGGTCACCTTCGCCGGCCCGCTTGTGGACGCAGATTACGGCCGCCGGCTGCAGGCGGCGTGCCAAGAGTTGCCTGCGGGCAGAGCCGACGTCGTCGGAGAACTCAGCCCCGCCGAGATCGACGCCTTGTACAGCAACGCCGACTTGCTGCTTCTGCCCTCACGCTCGGAGGCCTATGGGATGGTCGTCGCGGAGGCGGCCGCCGGCGGGATCTCCGCCTTCGTCACTGTCGGAACCGGAGCCGAAGAGCCTCTGGGTGCCGGACTCGGCTTGCCCCGCACCGTCGGCGCGTGGGCACAGGCACTGCACCGCTGGCTGACCGACGTTGAGTTCCGCACCGAACTGGACGAATCGGCCCGCCGGAATCGTCCCAACGCCGTACGCTCGTGGACTGACACCGCCGACACGGTTCTGCGCATCGCCGCCGACCATTCCCGCCCGGCCGCACCGGCTTCCTCGGTCGAACAGCAGGAATCGTCAGTTGTGGCGGACAACAAGCAGAGGAGCAACTCGTGACTGCGGCCGAACCCGACTGGCTGGATCTGCGCCGTTCCGTCGATGACGCAGCGCGCCAGGAGTCGCTGCATCTGCTCGATGACGCAGTCGCACGACTGAGGTACGGAGCAGAGTCGAACACGAAGTCACTGCTGGCCATCGATATCGGGGCCGGCACCGGCAACTCTGCGCTGTGGTTCGACGCTGCCCTGCGCTCTCGCCTGCCCGACTGGCAGATCAACTGGATCCTCCTCGACTCCGACCAAGCTTCCCTCGATCTGGCGGCAACGGCACTACCTGACGCACGCACGATCTGTGCCCCGATCTCCGCGCTCCCGACTCTCAGCGCCGAGCTGCTCTCTGCTTCGGATTTCCAGGGATCCCAGCTGCTGCTCACCTGCAGCGCCCTCTTCGACGTCCTCACCGAAGCCGACCTCACCGCCGTCATTCGCACCCTCACCGACCACGACGGCCTCGGTCTGTTCCTGCTCAGCATCGTCGGAGGGTGGGAACTCGACCCTTCCCATCCGCACGACGCTGCCATCGACGCAGCCTTTACCGCCCACCAGCACCGCGACGGCAGGCTCGGCCACCACGCCCCCGAACACCTCATGAGCGTCGCCCGCAGACACGGACTCACCGCATTCGAGGGTCCCAGCCCGTGGCGCCTCTCGGTCCCGGAAGACCGGACCTTCCTCAACAGATTCCTCTCCGAACGACTCGAGGCAGCCGTTGAGGAGGACCCGGCGCTCGCCGCAGCCGCACAGGACTGGTGGAGTCAACGGCTGGCGCAGCTGGACTCGGGACTGCGCGTCAGGGTCGACCACCTCGATGTGCTCATCGACGCTGTCGACCGCGGACGACAGACCCCAGCCGTTCGTGCGGCCACCCCTCCGACTGGGACAGAAGTGACATGACCTGGGCGAAGAGGGCCCTCATGCTCGCAATCACCGTCGCGCTGCTGGCGCTGACGGTGAGAGTCGTCGGCGCTCAAGCACTCGTCGACGGATGGCAGGTCCTCAACGTCTGGACGGTCCTGGCCGCACTCGGCTGCGGATTCATCATGACCGGCGCCCAAGCTCTGCGCTGGACGCTGCTGCTCGCACACAGAGGCACGACCATCACGTGGTCACGGGCCCTCGCCGACTGCTATTCCTCGTCGCTGCTCAACATGGTCCTGCCCGGCGGACTCGGCGGAGATGCCGCCCGAGTCGCCGTCTACCGGCACACCGGAGCGAAGAAGTGGCTGTCACCTCTGGTTGCCGTCGGCGCCGAACGACTGAGTACGACGACGTTGCTCTTCGCCACCGCCTCCTTCACCCTCATCGGAGTCTCCGGCCGGCTGGCACTCATGGCCGCCGCCGTTTCTATTGCGACCCTGGTCGTCTCCGAGTGGGGCATGCGGGGAATGGACTGGCGGCACACTCTCACCATCTGGTTGTCCTCGGCCCTGGGAATGGCAGCTCTCTTCGTACTCTTCCTCATCGCCATGGCGGCACTCGGGGAACCCGTCGTGCCGGTGCTCGCGGTCGTCGGACTCGCCGCGATGAGCATCCCGATCGGCGTCGGCGGATGGGGTGTGCGCGAACTCAGCGTCAGCCTCATCGCAGCCGGAATCTCCGTGTCGATGGACACCGCAGTGACAGCCTCGACCGGCTACGGCCTGCTCGCGGTGATCTCTACGCTGCCCGGAATCGTCACTGTGTGGGCTGCGGGGACTCGACGGAAGCGGACTCCTGCACACTCGGGCTCAGCTGCGAATGAGCAACCGCAGCCGGACTGAGCAGGTATTCGGTACACATATCCTCGCCGAGTTCGAACCGACGGAACGGCGTCCGCAGAGCCTGCGCCATCACCTCGGACCCTTCGAAACGGATGCCCGGCACACCATCGCCGATGAACACCGGAGCGGTGGTGAGGAACAGACGGTCGAGAGCACCCGCGGCAAGAAATGATGAGACGGTACGTCCGCCGCCCTCGACGAGGATGGACCCAGCCACCTCGCCACGGACGACGTCGATGATGTCCTGTGGGGACGCCGACGGGGGAAAACGGACCACGCGGACGTGGTCACCGACATCCGCATTGGGAGCCGCCTCGGCGCCGATCAGCCATATGGTCGGTGTCGGACCGATGCTCAGCACCGTCGACGTGACCGGCACACGGGCGTGCGGATCGAGGACGACGCGGACCGGGTCGGTGCCGGGCACCGCACGGACGGTCAGCTGCGGATCATCGGCGATGACGGTCTGAGCACCGACGAGGACGGCGCCCACATGAGCTCGGATCCGGTGCAGATGGGTGCGATCCGTGGTTCCGGAGACGAAGCAGGCGTCGCCGGTGCGGGTGGCGATGAATCCGTCCTGGCTCTGTGCGAGTTGGGCGACGACCTCCTCGTTCGCGGCCAGAGCTGCGTAGATGTCCGTATCGACACCCATGTCGACACCGGGCAGCTGCGTCCGCGATGACTCCGTATCCCTCGCGGGCGGGACATCGTGGTCCATCCGCTGCCGTTTGGTGGTGAGATAGGCACTGTTCTCCGGCCGGTCGGCCACGGGCAGCCGAACCCGGGAAACGACCTCGATGCCCAATTCCTCGAGCGCGTGCTGTTTGCTCGGATTCGAGGTCAGCAGCCGGATGCGCGGGCAGCCGAGCTCACGCAGAATCATAGCCGCCGCAGTGTAGTCACGGGCGTCGTCGGGCAGTCCAAGGGCACGATTGGCGGCGACGGTGTCCATGCCCTCGTCCTGGAGAGCATACGCCTGCAGCTTCGCGGCCAGGCCGATTCCGCGACCTTCATGCTCGGCCATATAGACGAGCATTCCGTGTCCCTCGGCCGCGATCGCAGCCAACGCCGCATCGAGCTGGTCCCCGCAGTCGCACCGATGCGAACCCAGAGCATCACCGGTGAGGCATTCGCTGTGTACCCGGACCAACGGTCGGACACAACCGGCCGGGTCGCCCATTGTCAGCACCGCATGGGTGACTGCGTCGGCAGTGAACGACCTGATGGCGAATGTCCCGTGCTCCGTGGGCAGCGAACTCACCGGGCCCGTGACGAGGCGCTCGGGGCCGGTGCTGGTGTGCGTCGACGTCATGCCAACAGTATAGGAAGAAAGATCGTGGTCACCGTGCATGTCGCTCGAGCCAGATGATATCGCGGCCGAACGACCAGGTGAGCGCGGCCAGAGCCAGTCCGGCCGCACCGAAGCCGATCCATTCGTGAGCTTGGGCCAGGGGAGAGGCGGCAGTGATGAGGAGGATGCCCTGCGATGCGGCTACCACCTTGCGCATCTGCGAGAACGGCAACTTCTGCTGCCACTGGGGACGGAACGCCGTGATGAAGCGGAAGACGTAGTAGTACAGGCCCGGCAATGCCGTCCACCACCCCCACAACGGGACGAGCGCGAGCGCGAGGATGAGGATGAACACGGCATCGACCGTCTCGTCGAACCCGGCTCCTGCCTCGGTGACCTGGGTGCGGCGGGCCACGAATCCGTCGAGTCCGTCGAGGGCGAGAGCGAGTGAACCGACGATCACGGCGGCCCACGTCAGGCCCGGCTGCGAGTGGATGATCAGGCAGGTGCAGACGATGACCAGGCCCAGTCGGCAGGCCGTCACCGTATCGGCCGGCGTCCACGGCCGACCCCGGCGCAGGCGCGGTCCGACGCCGATCGCCGCGACCACGACGACAGCGAGCACCGTCACCAGTGCAGGGTTGAGGATCACGGAGACGATCGCCGAGGCGGCCAGAAGAGACGCTGCCACGGTTCCGCTGCGTACGGCGCCGTTGAGCAGCCCGGTCCAGGTACCGATTCCGGTATCGACTCCGGCATCGCCGGAGCCGGTGCCTGTGCCGCCGACTGTGCCGGCGGCGTCGGTCCGTGGCTGGGTCACAAAAAGCTTCCTTTCTCAGGTGCCGACAAGCGTGCCTGTCGGTGTGATGGACGTGACAGACTCTGATCCTCACCATAGACGATGTCGGAACGGATCAGCCGCGAAGGGTGGCTATCGGTGGGAAAGGGGCGAGAATCACCCGTAATGTCGTGGTGACGGTTTCGGTGCGGACTGTCCCCGGTACCGGCCGACGTCATAGGGTGAACCCAGAGTCCGCACCGCACAGAGACGGACCCGGGACGAAAGGGGCACCCACAGGTGACGAAGAACGGAGACCACAGCGCCGCAGGAGCGCAGAACGGCCATTCGTGCTGCGCCCCGGCGACCACCCGCGCCGAGGCGACCGACAGCCATCCGATGACCGTTGCAGCTGGTCCTGCCGTGAATTCCGAGTCGAGCCCCGAGTTCAGCTTCGACTTCGTCACAGCCGGCGGACCCTTCGATATGGGCGATCCCTTCGGCGACGGGCATCCTGCCGATGGTGAGGGACCACGTCACCGGGTCGACCTCACCGAATTCGAGATCGCGACGACGAGCGTGACGAACGACGATTTCGCCCGGTTCGTCGCTGATACCGGCTTCGTCACAACGGCAGAACGTTTGGGAACCTCGGCGGTGTTCGCCATGCTCCTGGAGACCAATCCGGGGGCGCGGGCTCATGTTCTCGGCCAGGCTCCGGGCGTGCCCTGGTGGGTCGAAGTCTCCGGGGCGAACTGGGCCGCACCAGAAGGGCCCGGATCCACCATCGATGACCGGAGAGACCATCCCGTCGTCCACATCAGCTGGGACGATGCCCAGGCCTATTGCGCTTGGTCCGGTACACGGCTGCCGAGCGAGGCCGAATGGGAGCTCGCCGCTCGCGGTGGTCTCAAAGGCCGCCGTTATCCGTGGGACAACCGGCTGCTGATCGACGGGGAATGGAACTGCAATATCTGGCAGGGCGAATTCCCGACTGCGAACACCCTCGACGACGGGTTCATCGGGACCGCACCGGCCCGACACTTCGCTCCTAACGGTCTGGGCCTGTTCAACACCGTCGGCAATGTGTGGGAATGGTGCGCCGACTGGTTCGCTCGCGACTACTACCAGCGTTCCCCGCAGTCCGATCCGCGCGGCCCCGATACCGGAGATAAGCGGATCATGCGCGGAGGATCGTTCCTGTGCCACGACTCCTACTGCAACCGCTATCGGGTGGCCGCCCGATCCTCGAACACACCTGATTCCTCGGCCTCGAACATCGGCTTCAGAGTCGTCGGCGGAGCACTCTAACCTTCGACGTCAGCTCGTGAGTTCTGCTCCGAGGCGGCACCTCGGGCAATGACAGTGGGACCGCCTCGGCCGAGCATTTGGACGCTCGATAGACTTCGGATCATGTCGAGAATCACCTGCCCCGAACTGAGCACGAAGACCGTCACCGCGGAGGAAGCGGCCCGCCATATCGACAATGGCCAACGTGTGGCGATGAGCGGCTTCACCGGTTCCGGGTACCCGAAGGCAGTGCCGGTGGCGGTGGCCGCACGTGCTCAGGCCGCCCACGACCGTGGTGAGGACTTCCGGATCGAACTGTGGACGGGAGCCTCGACCGCACCGGAACTCGACGGGGTACTCGCCGAAGCGAACGCGGTGAGCAAACGGCTGCCGTTCCAATCCGATCCGGCGATGCGGGCCTCGATCAATTCGGGTGACACCGCGTATGTCGACACTCACCTCAGCCATTCGGCTCAGCAGGCCTGGTTCGGCTTCTACGGCAACCTCGACGTCGCCGTCGTCGAAGTCGCGGCGATCCTGCCCAACGGTCTGCTGGTTCCCGGCAGCTCCGTCGGGAACTCGAAGACATGGCTCGACCTAGCCGATAAGGTCGTTCTCGAGGTCAACGACTGGCATCCGCGCGGGTACGAAGGCTTCCACGACGTCTACTACGGAACCCGGCGTCCGCCCGAGCGGCTGCCGATCCAACTGCTCGAGCCGATGCAGCGCATCGGTGACCCCTATCTGCGTGTCGACCCGGCGAAGGTCGTCGCCGTGGTGGAGACGAACGCTCCGGACCGGAACCTGCCGTTCAAACCTGCCGACGAGGACTCGAAGGAGATTGCCGGCCACCTCGTTGACTTCCTCCGCCATGAGATCGCCGCAGATCGGCTGCCGCCGGAGCTGCTGCCGTTGCAGTCGGGAGTCGGGAATGTCGCCAATGCGGTGATGGTCACTCTCGCCGACAGCGAGTTCGCGGGACTGACCGCCTATACGGAAGTCATCCAGGACGGAATGCTCGACCTCATCGACAGCGGAAAGCTCACCTCGGTGTCGGCGACGGCGTTCTCACTCTCGGCCGAACGGGCAGCCGACTTCAACGACCGGATCGAGTCGTACAAGGGCAGGATCCTGCTGCGCACCCAGGAGATGTCGAACCACCCAGAAGCCATCCGCCGACTCGGCATCATCGCCATCAACGGAATGGTCGAGGCCGATATCTACGGCAACGTCAACTCCACGCATGTGACCGGTTCGTCGATCATCAACGGCATCGGCGGCTCCGGTGACTTCGCCCGCAACGCCTACCTCAACTTCTTCGTGTCGAACTCGCAGGCCAAAGCGGGAGCGATCTCTGCGATCGTGCCGTTCGCCAGCCATATCGACCACACCGAACACGACACTCAGATCTTGGTCACCGAACGGGGCCTGGCCGATCTGCGCGGACTGCCGCCGGTGGCCAGGGCACGGAAGATCATCGACAACTGCGCCCACCCGGACTACCGGGACCGTCTCACCGACTACCTCGAACGTGCGATCGCGGCGAACCCGACCGGTCGGCATACCCCGCACATCCTCGCCGAGGCTCTGTCCTGGCACGAGAAGTTCATCACGACCGGGCACATGTGAGCGGCAGCGGGGCCCCGACCCCGCCGGTTCAGCCGCTTATCACGGTCGGCACCGCGGCGACCACCCAGGCGAGTCCTGGCCCGATGAGGCACATGAGGCCGGCGTAGCCGATCATCTGTCTGTAGTAGCGGTCGCGGATGCTCGGATGGACATTGGCCAGGAGCATCGCGCCGTTGGTCGAGAACGGACTGATGTCGACGATGGTCGCGGCGATCGCCAGCGCCGCGACGAACCCTCCGACATGCACGTCGCCCGACTCGAGGAACGGCACCGCCAGGGCGATGACGACACCGATGATCGCCAAGGACGACGCCAGCGCGGAGATCAGGCCGGACATGTAGAACAGCAGCAGCGCTGCCAGCAGGGGGACGCCGATCGCTGAGATGCCGGCCGAGACCCATTCGACGGTTCCGGCCTCCTGCAGCACGGCGATGTAGGTGAGCACTCCGCAGATGAGGACGACGATCGACCATGAGACCTTCGACAGCGCGGCCTTGCCTGCGGCCGGGTCGATGGCGGCGAGCACTACCGAGATCGTGATGGTCACCAGGCCCACATCCCAGCTGAAGATGATCACGGACAGCGCCATCGCGATGAGCCCGATCAGGGTCGGGATCTGAGCGCGTTTGAGACGGATGGTCGTTCCGCCGTCGAATTCGGACTCGGGGTGGGGGTGAGCCCCATCTGCCTCCGCGCGCAGTCCTGGCCGGCGACGGAGGACGAACCAGACAACGACCGCGAAGACGGTATTGAAGATGAACGGGGCGAGGAACAAGGTCAGCGGCGTCGGTGTGAGACCGTTCGTGGTCAGATAGTCATTGATGAAGATGCCGTAGACGCTGATCGGGGAGAACGCGCCGGCCAATGCTCCGTGCACGACGAGCAGACCGACCATGAACTGATTGATCCGATGACGCCGCGCGAACGACAGCGCCAGCGGCGCGATGATGGCCACCGCGAAGAGCGCCCCCAGCGAGATGAGGACAGCCGTCAGTGCGAAGAAGATCCAGGGGATGAGTCCGACGCGCCCGCCGACGAGCTTCACACACCAGCGGACGATCACTTCGATGGCACCGTTGTTCTGGGCGAATCCGAAGAGATAGGTCAGGCCGACGAGCGTAAGGAAGAGGTCGACGGGAAATCCTGCGAGGAACTCTTCGGGCGCCTGGTGCAGGACGAGGCCGCCGACGCCCGCGGCCGCGATGAAGCCGAGCAGGCCCATATTGATGTCCCGCCAGGTTCCGATGACGAACATCAGTCCGAGGACGACGACGCAGATCAGTTCTGCACTCATGGGTTCAGCTTCTCCTTCGAACGTCAGCCGCGGAATGTCCGGCGGCACACGGGCATGCGACTCAAATTAATGCATGTCACCTGGTGCGATCAGGTCCATTCGGCATATGAACTCACAGTGACGTTCAGCGGAAGAATTCACGCGCCGATTCGCCGCTTCGTATAACTGAGGTCAGAATTCGTCCATCGCGGATAGTGCGGACGATCACAGACTCGTTAGTGTGTCATTCAGCTTCATCGGGCCGCACGCGAATCATTTGGACTCAACGCGGCATCCTCCTTCTCTCAGTCTGCGAAAGGTCGCCGTCGATCATGAACGAATCCACACCGGAGCCCAGCGAATCAGATGTGCTCACGGCCGCCTCGGCGATCGTCGATGCCTTCGCCGCCACGGACACTCAGTCATACTTCTCCCGATTCGCCGAGGACGCCTCGTTCGTCTTCCACCCCGAAGCGCGACGCCTGAACACTCGTGCGGAATATGAAAGGGAGTGTGCTTCGTGGTTGGCCGACGGTTGGTCAGTGGCCGCCTGCGCCTCATCGGACCAGCTCGTGCAGACCTTCCCCGGCGGAGCCGTGTTCTCCCACACCGTCGATACGACCGTGAACACCGCAGACGGGCGGGAATCGTACCGGGAACGCGAATCGATCGTCTTCCGCCGCCTCGGTGACGGTGAACTCATCGCCATCCACGAACACCTCTCCACGGTCCCGGATTCTGCCGACAGCTCGTCGGCGGCTGGTCCCAGTGCCGCCGAAAGCAAGCCCAGCGCCGAGGAGGTCGCGCAGTGAACTGGTACCGCCGTTTGGAACAGCGATTGGAATCCGGCCACGATTCCGGAGTCATCCGCGGAACCCTGAGCGGGGGACGGATGTTCATGATCTGGCTGGCCGCGAACCTCGTCGTCACGACCCTGTTGACCGGAACCCTGTTCGTCCCCGGCGTCGACTTCGCCACAGCGGTCATCGTCATCATCGTCGGCACGCTCATCGGCACCATCGTGCTCACGCTCATCGGCAACATCGGCACCCGCACGGGCCTGGCGACCATGGCCATCACCCGCGGGGCCTTCGGCGCCAAGGGCAGCTTCCTGCCGGTCGCCGCCAACGTCATCATCCTCATGGGATGGAGCTGGGTGCAGGCCATGTTGGCGGGAATCAGCGTCAACTACGTCGTCGCCCAGACGACGGGATTCTCCAACCCGATCCTCTTCTCCGTGCTCTGCCAGGCGCTCGTCGTCGGACTTGCGATCCTCGGCCACGAAGGGATCGAGAAGGCCGAACCCTGGTTCGCTCTACTCATCCTGCTGGTCATGGCCTATGTCTTCGTCATCGCGTTCACGGGACACTCACCCGGCGAATATGCAGGAATCGAGAGCCTGCCGGAGCTCGAGTTCACTCCGGTCCTCGCACTCGATATCGTCATCTCCACAGCCATCTCCTGGACCGTGCTATCCGGCGACCTCAACCGTTTGGCCGGGACTCAGAAGGCCGGAATCGTCGGATCGGGTCTGGGCTACCTGACCTCGACCGTGCTGGCGATGCTGCTGGGTCTCACCGCGTTCAGCTTCATCCTGCTCGACGGGGGAGACCCGGCCGAATTCGACCCGACGGCCCTAGCCGCGGAATTCGGGTGGGCGCTGGCCATCGTCATCTTCCTCTCCGTCATGGCCACGAACACGATGGTCGTCTACGGAATGGTCAACTCCGTCGTCGGCGCACAGAGCAGGACGAAGCTGAAGTTCCTGCCGACGGCCCTCATCCTCGGCGCGATCTCGATCATCGGATCGACATGGCTGGCCCTGCTCGACCAGTACACCGACTTCCTCACGATGATCGGGGCGTTCTTCGTCCCCGTCTTCGCCATCCTCATCGTCGACTACTACATCATCAAACGCGGTGCCTACTCACCCGATATCCTCAAGGACTCCGGCGGCCTCTACTCCTACACTCGCGGAGTCAATTGGGTGGCCGTCGGTGTGTGGGTCCTCGGGGCGTTGGCGTCCTATGTGCTCACCTACGCCTATCCGAGCCCGATCGGAGCGACGATCCCGTCCTTCGCCATCTCCTTCGTGCTCTACCTCGCGCTGTCCTGGGGCAGCCGAGCGAAGTTCGCGGGAACTCGGCATGCGCACCTGGCCGACGGGATCCGCGGAAGCTGAACGGGCAGTTCTCGGTTCCGGGCCGGGAACTGACCACTATGTGCCGTTCCCAGGTGATGAAGCAGCACAGGCGCTATGATCGCAACGGTCGGCCGGAATCACAGAAGGGAACCGGGTGTCTGTGATGGTAGTCTTCGACAGGTTCATGCCCCCGAACCGTCGACTCAACCCCGAGGCGCTGGCCTGGGTCGCGGTGATCGTGCTTGCCATCGTCATGCTCGCGGTGGAATCGTCGATCGCCGTCTCGGTCAACGAGGCCCCCGTCGCATTGGCCTTCGTCGTCACCATCGTCCATGTCGGGTCCATGCCGCTGTCCATGTTGCGCCCGCTCTTCGGCACGATCATGTCGATCGCAGCCTGCACTGTGCTGCCGCTGCTGGGACCGCTCGTGTCGGGGGTGCCGTGGCCCTGGATGGTTCCGATGATGATCACTCAGATCGTCATCATCCTCATCATCGGCCTCCGCGCCCACTGGGGAGTGGCCCTGGCCGCACTGCTCGGCAGCATCGCAGGTTCGGCGGCCGCGGTGCTCATCACTCATCTGCTCGTCGCAGACACCCGCACCGACGGTGCCATCGTCAACATCCTCATCTACTCCTGCATCGCCGGCGGCGTCTACCTCGCCGCGGTCATCATTCAGCAATGGCAGCTCATCCGCTCCCAACTGGTCCAGGAGAAGGAGAACACCGCGGAGGAACACTCCAAACGCGTGGCCATCGAGGAGAAGGCCCGCATCGCCAGGGAACTCCACGACATCGTCGCCCACAGCATGTCGATCATCAACATCCAAGCCTCCAGCGCACCGTTCCGCCACGCCGGGATCGACTCAGAAGTGGCCAAAGAGTTCGAAGACATCTCCACCTCCGCCCGCACAGCACTGACCGAGATGCGCGGACTGCTCAGCGTCCTGCGCAACGATGAAGGCGGAGGCGAACTGGCGCCGCAGCCGAAGTTCTCCGAGATCGACCCGCTCATCGAGAAGGCCCGACAGGCCGGAGTGCAGGTCACCGTCGAACGCAGCGGCGAACCGATCGATCACCTCATGCGCGACAGCACCGGACTCGCCGGCTACCGCATCATCCAAGAAGCCCTGAGCAACGCGATCCGCCACGCCCGCAACTCCGCCATCGCCATCCGCATCCGCGGTGGCAGCTCAGCCGTCTGGATCAGCGTCACCAACGACCACGGCGACGGGCCGGGCGAGGCCGCAAAACACGAGAAGCACAGCCGGCAGGGACTGATCGGCATGCGCGAACGGGCAGCCTCGGTCGGTGGGGAGATCCGCAGCGGAGCCACTGCCGATTCAGGCTTCGCAATCGAAGCAGTGCTGCCGCTTTCGCCCCGCGAACGCTCGACCGACGACGGTGAACCGAGCGCCGACACACCGGCCACGGACACTTCGGTCACGGACAAGGAGACCCCATGATCAGGATCGTCATCGCCGATGACCAAGCGATGGTCCGCGCCGGCTTCGCCGCGCTGCTGAGCGCTCATGCAGATATCGAGGTCATCGGACAGGCCGAAGACGGTGCACACTGCGTCGAGCTCGTCGCCGACCTCGACCCCGATATCGTCCTCATGGACGTGCGAATGCCGCTGATGGACGGAATCGAAGCAACCCACACGATCGTCGCCGCGAATGCCG
This sequence comes from Brevibacterium permense, assembly GCF_013280495.1. Classification (GTDB taxonomy): domain Bacteria; phylum Actinomycetota; class Actinomycetes; order Actinomycetales; family Brevibacteriaceae; genus Brevibacterium; species Brevibacterium permense. The sequence goes on along the minus strand of NZ_JABSSX010000009.1, from coordinate 82,034 downwards.
AGACCCGAATCATCATGCTCACCACCTTCGACATCGACGACTACGTGTTCGACGCCATCCGCGCCGGGGCCAGCGGTTTCCTCCTCAAGGATGCCCCGCCCAGTGAACTCGCCGAGGCGGTCCGCATCGTCGCCGGAGGCGAAGCGCTCCTGGCCCCGAGCGTGACGAAACGGGTCATCGAACACTTCGCCACCGGAGGACAGAAACCCAACCGCACAGCGCTGCCCGAACTCACCGACCGGGAGCGCGAGATCCTCATCCAAGTCGCCCGCGGAGCGTCCAACACGGAAATTGCGGCGAGTCTGCACATCGCAGTGCAGACCGTGAAGACCCACGTCTCCCGGATCCTGTACAAACTCGATGCCCGAGACCGCGCCCAAGCAGTCATCGCCGCCTACGAATCCGGTCTCATCGTCCCCCACAGCTGAGTTCTGCACCTGTCCTCCGCTGAGACCCCCTACCCGAGTAGGGGGTGAAGAACGGCTCCCAGGGGTGACGAAAACCGGCTCGGACATCCATACGGTGGGAACCATGAACCCGTCTGACCTCATGACCTCCGAACCGACTTCCCCAACTGCCACCGCACTGTCGACCCCGGCACCGGATCGGGCCACCCGGGCGGAGGTGCTCGAACGCAGGCGAGCGAAGAGGGGAACCGCCGAACAGGAGTTCACCAGCGACTTCAGCGCGCTGATGGCCCAGGTCAAAGAAGCGGGCCTGCTGGCCAGACGGCCGGGTTGGAACACCCTGCGCTTCGTCCTCCTGGGACTCGGCTACGTCGCGTCCTTCGCCATGCTCTTCCTCATCGGTGAGAGCTGGTGGCAGATGGCGACCGCAGTCGTCTTCGGCGCACTGTTCACGCAGACAGCCTACGTCGCCCATGACGCAGCACACCGACAGATCTTCACCAGCGGAAAAGTGGGGGAGTGGGTGTCGACGATCATCGGCAACCTCTTCATCGGACTGAGCTACGGATGGTGGCTGAAGAAGCACAATGCGCTGCACCACGCCAATCCGAACAAGGCCGGAGTCGACGGAGACATCGCTCCCAACGCCCTGGTCTTCACTCCTGAGGATGCACGTGAACGCAGAGGCCTCGCCAAATGGTTCGCCGCACGTCAAGGGTGGTTCTTCCTGCCGCTACTGACCCTGGCAGGCCTCCAGCTGCACGTCGAATCCGTCAAGGCCATCGTCCGGGGACAGTCGTCGATCAAACGCCGTTGGATCGAAGGCGTCTTCATCGGAGTCCGCGTCATCGGGTTCCCCGCGCTCGCCATCTGGGCGGCAGGTCCGCTCATCGGCAGCGCCTTCTTCCTCGTCCAGCTCGCCGTCTTCGGCGTGCATATGGGCGGATCATTCGCTCCCAACCACAAGGGGCAGCCGATCGTTCCCAAAGATGTGAAGATCGACTTCCTGCGCCGTCAGACGCTGATGTCACGCAATATCTCCGGCGGTCGCTTCATGGGATTTCTCATGGGCGGTCTGAACTATCAGATCGAACACCACCTGTTCCCCAGCATGCCGAGCGTCAACCTGCACCGGGTGCAGCCGATGGTCCGCGAATACTGCCGCCAGAAGGACATCGCCTACACCGAGACGACTCTGTTCGAGTCCTACAAGATCATCATCGCCTACCTCAACAGGGTGGGTCTCGGCGAAGCCGATCCCTTCGACTGCCCCGTCACCGCGCAGTTCCGGTCCCGCTGACCGGCGGGCCGTATTCGGTTCGCGTTGACGGACCGTCGGGGGAGACTCAGGTGAGGTGATCGTGGGCGCCGGAGACCCATTCGGCGTAGCGTTCCGCTGAAGTCTGTACGGCAGAGTGTGCCCCGGAGTCGATCGACTGACCGAAGTTGCCGTACATGCGGTCGAAATCGAGATCGATCACCGAGGCCGCGATGCGCCTGACGACAGCAGCCGACAGCGGCAGATAGTTCGGGAAGCTGCGCATGAACGTCACCCACCCCGACCGCGCCACCGGACCGATCGAATCCCCGCTGAGCATGACCCCGGTGCCGTCGGCGCCCGTCCAGACTGCCACTGCACTGCCGGGGAAATGACCTCCGGTCCTCCGGAGCCTCACCCCCGGCACCGGCTCCGCCTCGTGGAAATAGGGGCAGACGGCACGGCCGGTCCGCTGCACCCATTCGAGGTCGGCCCGGCACACGAAAACGGGAGCTTCGTCGAAGGCGGCGCTCCATTCCAACTGGGTGCCGAACATGTGCGGGTGGCTGGCGGCGATCGCCGCAACTCCGCCGAGGTCCCGGACCGCCGCGACCGCCTCGGCGTCGATATAGGCGGGGACATCGAAGAGCACATTGCCGGATTCGGTGCACGCGAGATAGCAGGTCTGCCCGATCCCGAGCTTCGGTTCGACGCGGATGGCGAAGAGACCGGGTTCCCGCTCCGTGGTGGTGATGCGGTGGCCTTCGGATTCGAGGTCTGCCCGGGTCGTCCACTGTTGGCCGGAGGCAGGAATCCATTGCCGATCGTCCTCGCAGATCGGACACAGCTGAGGCGGAGGCGTCGTCGTCTCCACCCCGCAGGTAAGGCAGATCGTCACATCGGAAAATGCCACCATGTCATCCTCTCGGTTCCACAGAGGAAATCACAGACTCCCACCGAGCCTAGTCCTCACATGAAGTGAAGACCAGGATCGATGGGAGTCCAACGACGCGCCAGCTTGTCAGTGGGCGGCCGCGTGCGCCTTCCTGTGGGCGATGACGTGGCCGACGAGGATGAGCGCGATGCCGACGACGAGCCAAGCGCTGAGCACCCACCACTGGAGAGCCGACGGCGCGTCAGGGAAGTAGGAGAGATCGCGCAGCAGCGTGCCCGCCGCTCCGGGGACGAAGAACTGACCGATGTCGTGCCAGACCTCCGACGACTCCGTAGACGAAGGTGCCGACCAGGCGCATCCGCCGTGAGCGGATGCCCATGCTGGTGAGCACACCGCCGACGATGCCGCCGGGTCAGCGGTAGACCCGCGATGGCCAGGCCCGCACCGGAGCGGTCGTCATCGGGGAGCGGCACGACGTCGGTGATCTTCACCTGCGGAACCTCCATCGCCGAGGCGGCCGGATCGGCGCCGTCTCCAGCCGGGTTGCTCTGGGGCGGGGCCTGACCGGAGGCAACGGCCTCGAGGGCCTTCTGCATCTTTTCGTGCGTTCCTAGAGCCCCGAGATCGCCTGTTGGTCGATGTTGTGCTGCATCTGGGTGCCGATTCCGCTGAGCTGCTGCGCGACAGCCGGGGAGGCGGCCTTGGCGATGAGGATCTCCGGTTCGTCCTTGAGGACGAAGGCGCCTTAGACTTCACGTTCCTTGATAAGGTTGACCGCCTCGGCGCGTGAGTCGATGGTCCGAGGTGTTCGTCGAGCTCATCGATTCCCTGCTCATCGACAATCCGTTCGCCTCGGTCATGGTTCAGGTCTGGGGAGAGTCTTCCTACGACAAGGAGTTCGCGAGTTTCGCCGGTGGGGTGTTCGAGTCGCTCATCGAAGAATTCACCGTCTATCTTGCCGCCTATCTGCAGGATCATCGGGGAGCGGACGCCGAAGCCGCGCGGGCTCGGGCCTCGGCAATGGTGCCCGGGCTGCTGGCAATGATCCAGGGGGCCGTCGTCCAGGCGACCGTTTTCGGCAAATCCTCCCGGCTGCGGGTCCGGGCCGGAACCGAAGCAGTGCTCACCAGCGTCGATTTCTGAGTTCGTCGGCTGCTCAGACGGAATCGCCGTCGTCATCGACCGAGTGGACGCGATCTTCGCGCATGCTCACCGTATCGACGCCGCTCAGTTCCATGAGCGGGGCGACGAGCAGGTGCAGAGACCGCTTTCCGTCGAACCTCACATCGACCTGCACCATCCGCGTCTCGTCGGGGGACTCGAAGCGGCGCGAATCGACGATGGTGTTCGCAAAACCCATTCGGCCCGCCAGAGCGAGGATCTCGCGGAGGACACCGGCCCCGTCGCGGTAGGTGATGCGCAGGAGTTTGCGGTGGTCGCTGTTGGGAATCTTGCGGATGAGAGGCGCGATGACGAACAGTGTGAACAGGTGCAGGGCAGTGAGCATCGCGGCCAAGGGCAGCATTCCCGCACCGCAGGCCATTCCGACGGCCGCGGTGACCCAGATCGTTGCGGCGGTGGTGAGTCCGCGCACCATGTTGCGTCCTTTGAAGATGACTCCGGCGCCGAGGAAGCCGATTCCGGACACGATCTGCGCGGAGATTCGTGAAGGGTCGAGGCGGACGTCGTTCTCGAGCACTCCGGCGAATCCATACGCGGAGATCAGAGTGAAAGCGCAGGTGCCGATGCCCACGAGCACGTGGGTGCGGTACCCGGCGGCTTTCTGCCTGAACTGCCGCTCGAAGCCGATGAGGGAACACAGGACGAAGCTGGCCAGCAGCAGACCTGCTTCCAGCAGGCCGGTGCTGCTCATGATGTTCTCAAGCGACGCGGAGTTGACCATAGTGCCTTCACCATAGCCCCACACCCAACGAACAACCCCCAATTACTACCTGACGGCGGCCCAGCAACCTCGCGCGCGGTTGCGGGGCCGCCGTCAGGTAGCAATTGGGGAGGGTCAGTGGATGAAGACGGCCACGATGACGTTGATGACCGCGAAGGCCACCACCAGATGGGCAATGGTCGCCGACGGGTTCGCCACCTTCACGCCTGCACCGCCCTCGGCCGGGGCAGAAGCGGCGAAGGCCTTCTGCTTCTTGTTGCCGATGAACGCGAAGACAGTGACGAGGATCGCCACGACCAGCTTGATGCCGAGCTTCATATGGTTGACGTCGCCATCGCCCATCTCGGCCAGCCCCATGAGCAGCAGGCCGGTGACCAGCTGCAGATAGGCGCCGTGCAGCATTCCGGGCATCACTTTGGGGGAGCGGATGACGGTGAAATAGCCACCGACGATGATGGCCATGCCCAGCAGATGCAGGGTCAGAAGAATCTCGCGTAGAATTTCCATACAGTTAATCGTAGTGGCATGATGGTGTCTCGTGAGCGCGGGCCCCTCTACTGGTGCACGCTGTTCCGCCCTGGTGTAATGGCAGCACGCCGGCCTTTGGAGCCGTGCAGTATAGGTTCGAATCCTATGGGCGGAGCTGGCCCAACCCGACATGCGAAGGATTCAACTATGTCGCAGACTCATCCGACCGCCGTCATCGTTCTGGCAGCGGGCCAAGGCACTCGAATGAAGTCGGCTCTTCCCAAGGTGATGCATCCCATCGGCGGACGCTCCCTGCTCCATCACTCCGTCGCCGCAGCGGCCGGAACCTCTCCCGACCACCTCATCGTGGTCGTCCGCCACGAGCGCGATCAGCTCGTCGCCCACCTCGACTCCCTTCCCGTGTCCTCCCAGCGAACCCTGCTCATCGCCGACCAGGACGAGGTACCGGGCACCGGCCGCGCCACCGAGTGTGCGCTCACCCAACTGCCCGAGAACCTCAGCGGAACCGTCGTCGTCACCTACGGCGACGTGCCGCTGCTGACGACGGAGACCATCAACGGCCTCGTCGAGATCCACGAAACCAACGCCAACGCCGTGACCGTCCTGTCCGCCGAGGTGGACGACCCTACCGGGTACGGCCGCATCGTCCGCGACGCGAACGGATCCCTGCTGCGCATCGTCGAGCAGAAGGACGCCGGCGAGACCGAACGGGCCATCCGTGAGATCAACTCCGGCATCTACGCCTTCGACGCCGCTGCGCTCAAGGAAGGCCTGGCCTCGCTGACGACCGACAACGCCCAGGGTGAGAAGTACCTCACCGACGTCATCGGCCATTCCCGTGAGGCGGGCCGCCCCGTCGCCGCCACCGCTACCGACGACCTGTGGCAGGTCGAGGGAGCCAACGATCGCGTGCAGCTGGCGAACCTCGGCAAGGAGCTCAACCGCCGGCAGTGCGAGAAATTCATGCGTGTCGGTGTCTCCATCATCGACCCCGACACCACATGGATCGATGTCGACGCGTCCATCGCCGCCGATGCGACGATCCTGCCCGGCACCCAGCTGCTGGGCGCCACCGACATCGGCGCCGGCGCCGTCGTCGGCCCCGACACCACCCTGAAGGACACCGAGGTGGGGGAGAACGCCAAGGTCGTGCGCACCCACGGTGAGCTCGCCGTCGTCGGTCCGGAAGCCAACGTCGGACCGTTCGCTTACCTGCGTCCGGGCACCAAGCTCGGTGAGTCCGGAAAGATCGGCACCTTCGTGGAGACGAAGAACGCCGATATCGGCAAGGGTGCGAAGGTGCCCCACCTCTCCTACGTCGGCGATGCGGAGATCGGGGAGGGCTCGAACATCGGAGCCGCCTCGGTGTTCGTCAACTACGACGGCGTCAACAAGCACCGCACCGTCGTCGGCAAGCATGCACGCATGGGCTCGGACAATATGTATGTCGCCCCTGTCACCGTGGGCGACGGCGCCTATTCGGGTGCAAGCACGACGGTGCGCAAGGATGTCCCTGCAGGAGCGCTGGCCATCTCGGTGGCCCCACAGCGCAACCTGGAGGGCTGGGTTCAGACAAACCGTCCGGGCACGCCTGCAGCGCAGGCGGCCGAAAACGCATCCGAAGGGGAACGGATCAGTGAATGAGATAACGACGGCGGGCGATAAGAAGCTCGTCCTGGTGAGCGGTCGGGCAAATCCCGAACTCGCCGAGCAGGTCGCGGAGAATCTGGGGACCGAACTCCTCCCCACCGACATCTACAACTTCGCGAACGGCGAGATCTACGTCCGCTACTCCGAGTCAGTGCGCGGCAGCGACGTCTTCGTCCTCCAGTCCCACTGCGCTCCCATCAACGAATGGCTGATGGAACAGCTGATTATGGTCGACGCCCTCAAGCGTGCCTCGGCCAAGCGCATCACCGTCATCGCACCGTTCTTCCCGTACGCCAGGCAGGACAAGAAGCACCGCGGACGCGAGCCCATCTCCGCCCGCCTCGTCGCCGATCTGTACAAGACCGCCGGCGCAGACCGCATCATCACCGTCGACCTGCACACCGCGCAGATCCAGGGCTACTTCGACGGCCCCGTCGACCACCTCATCGCGATGCCGATCCTCGCCGGCTACGTCAAGGACAAGTACCCCGGCGACCTCGCCGTGGTCTCGCCCGATGCCGGCCGCATCAAGGTCGCTGAGAACTGGTCGAACTCGCTGGGCGGAGTGCCGCTGGCCTTCATCCACAAGACCCGCGACATCACCCGACCGAACGAGACCAAGGCCAACCGCGTCGTCGGTGAGGTCGAGGGGCGCACCTGCGTGCTCGTCGACGACATGATCGACACCGGCGGCACCATCGTCCAGGCCGCCGATGCCTGCATGGCCGCCGGCGCCAAGGGCGTCATCGTCGTGTCCACCCACGCCGTGTTCTCCGGCCCGGCCGTCGAACGCCTGTCGAACTCCGTGGCCGAAGAGGTCATCGTCACGAACACTCTGCCGCTGAGCGAGGACAAGATCTTCGACAAGCTCACCGTGCTCTCGATCGCCCCGCTCATCGCTCGTGCCGTGCACGAGGTCTTCGAAGACGGATCGGTCACGAGCCTCTTCGAGGTCTGATCCCGAAGGCTGAGTCCCAAGAATCCGCGCAATCGCGCCGGATCTGATGCGAACCCCGAGTCGATGCGGCTCGGGGTTCGCATCGTCTGGACTGCCGTGAGGTCCTACACTGGAGGCAAGACTTCGGCGAAGGGATCAGGGACGATGTCCTCACACGATTACAACCGGTACCGCGTGGACGTCCCCGGCGGGCAGCTGTCCGTGGGAGTGTGGGAGCCGGTCGCGAGCGGCCCGGGGCGGGTGCCCACCGTGTGCGTCATCCACGGCATCACCTCCAACCATCTGTTCTTCGCGGGCCTCGTCTCCGCCCTGCCCGGCGTCCGCATCATCGGGCCCGACCTGCGCGGACGAGCCGACTCACGCACCCTGCCCGGCCCGTTCGGGATGGCCGCCCACGCCGAGGATGTCACCGCCGTGCTCGATGCCTTCGCCCCGGAGGGGCCGGTCACCCTGGTCGGTCATTCCATGGGCGGGTTCGTCGCCATGACCCTGGCCGCAATGTCGGCTGAGCAGAACGGGGACACCGGCGCCGAGGCGGCCCGCCGTTTCCGCGGACCCGTGCTCATCGACGGGGGACTTCCCCTGCCCGTGGGGCAGCCCCACGGAGACGGCCCCGTCGATGACCTCAACGATGAGGACCTCGACACCGATGATCTCATCGCCGCTGTCCTCGGCCCGGCCGCCGAGCGGCTGTCGATGACCTTCGGAAGTGTGGAGGAGTACTTGGCGTTCTTCGCCGCTCACCCCGCTTTCGTCGACGGCCTCGACACCGTGGCGACCGAGAGCTTCGTCTACGATCTGGCGGCCAAGGACGACCATTCTTTCCAACCGTCCACGTCGGTGGAGGCGATGCAGGCCGATTCGGCCGACATGTACACCGGTTCCGCCTACCGTGATGCCCTGGAGACGATCATGGGCAGTGACGACTCCCAGTCCGACGTGGTCTTCCTCTTCGCCGAACGCGACCTCGTCGCCGCCGAACCGGGCCTGTACCCGCCGGAGACGACCAACGACTTCGCTCGGCAATGGCCGCAGATGGACATCGTCGATGTACAGGGGACGAACCACTACGACATCCTCCTCACCGAAACCGGAATCGATGCGTGCGCTGCAGCCGTGACCTCCCGGATTGGTGCCGAAACGGACGGTGCCGTAGAATAGTCGGGTTGCCTCGGCGAGGGAGACTGACGTCTCCGTGATCGACGCGGTCCTGCCCCACGAAACGAACCCACCGAGTTCGAGGTTCGCGTGGGTGCTCAGGCTGTTTCGCCGTGGTGCTTGAAGGTAAGTTCACCACGAAGGAGAGAAAATGGCTGACTTCAAACTTCTGGCCGAAGCTCGCAACGAGTTCGGCAAGGGCGCAGCGCGCCGCATCCGCCGCTCGGGACGCATTCCCGCCGTGATCTACGGCCACGGCGGAGACCCCGTGCATGTGTCCCTCGAGGGCCACGCCACCATGCTGGCTCTCAAGCACGCCAACGCGCTGCTCGAGATCGAAAGCACCGACGGATCGAAGAACGTCCTCGCCATTGCGCGCGACGTCCAGATCGAGCCCGTCCGTCGTGATATCGAGCACCTCGACCTCATCATCGTCAAGCGCGGCGAGAAGATCGAGGTCGATGTGCCGATCAACGTCGTCGGAGAAGCAGCTCCCGGCACCATGGTCTCGCAGGAAGAGTCGACCATCGCCGTCAAGGCTGATGCGACCAAGCTGCCCGAGCTCATCGAGGTCTCCATCGAAGGCCGTCCCGCCGGCGAGCACGTCCTGGCCGGTCAGGTCGAACTGCCTGCAGGCGTCGAGCTCATCGCCGACGAAGAGCAGCTCATCGTCAACGTCTCCGAAGAGATCGAGATGGACACCGAGTCCGACGCCGAGGAAGACACTGCTGAAGAGTCGACCGAGGAAGAGACTGCTGAGGAGTCCGGTGCAGAAGAGGCTTCCGAAGAGGAGTGATCTTCTCTCCTCACCGCACTCAAGGTGCCGTGAGGAGCACTGACTGACTACGCTGTTCGGTGGGTCGCCTGTTGGGCGGCCCACCGAATGCGTTTCTCAAGAGCGAACCCGGCACGCGTCTCGCCCTGCGGCGAGCAGAAGCAGCAACACCCGGTCAGCGGGCACGGACAGGACGGACAAGGACGGCAATGTCGAACGAAGCATGGTTGGTCTTCGGACTGGGCAATCCCGGACCCAAGTACGAAACGACACGGCACAACATCGGACAGATGGTCATCGCCGAACTCGCCTCCCGGATCGGAACCACGCTGACGCGGACGAAGCTGCGCGCGAACGTCGGCACCGGGCGGCTGTCTGGCGGCAGCGTCCCGGGGCTGCCCGGTCCGCGGGTGGTGTTGGCCACCTCGACGGGTTATATGAACGAATCCGGCGGACCGGTGCGCGCGCTGGCCGACTTCTACGGAATCGCCACCGACCGGATCATCGCCGTCCATGACGATGTGGACATCCCCTTCGATGCCATCAAAGCCAAGCTCGGCGGGGGAGAGGGCGGACACAACGGTCTGCGTTCGATGACCTCGGTGCTCGGGACGAAGGACTATCTGCGGGTGCGAGCGGGAGTCGGACGCCCTCCGGGGAGACAGAATACCGCCGACTATGTGCTGCGCCCGTTCTCGAAGGACGAGCGCACGATCCTGCCGATGTTCGTCTCCGACCTCGCCGATGCCGTCGAAGAGCTCATCGTCAACGGGCTCACCGATATGCAGCAGAAGTTCCACTCGCGCTGATCGCACCCCGGGTGCTGACCAAGCAGCGGGCGCTGCCCGGGGCTCAGGCCGTCTTCTGCTTCTCCGGGCGACGGTGCAGCCACCATGCGGCGAAGATGCCGCCGGCGAATCCGAACAGGTGGCCCTGCCAGGAGATGTCGTTCGTCTGCGGCAGCATGCCGAAGATCAGCGATGCGCCGTACGTGACGAAGATGAACAGGCCGATGGTGAAGTAGATGATCTTGCGCAGCAGGTCATCGGTGAACCAGGTGCGCAGCGCGAGGTAGCCGAAGAATCCGAAGACGATGCCGGACGCACCGACGATGTGCTGGCCGGGCAGCGTGGTCAGCCACGCCCCGAGCCCGGAGCTCAGCGCGGTGATGCCCGTGACCGTCCAGAAACGACGCTTGCCTTCGAAGGCGATGACGATGCCGAGGACGAGGAACGGGAAGGTATTGGCCAGGAGATGGCCGAATCCCGAATGCAGCAGCGGCGAGGTGACCAGGCCGTAGAGCGAGAGCGGATTCCATGACTGCAGACTGAAGGCATCGAGGTCGACGGGGAGGATCGCATCGACGATCTCGATGACCCACATGACGGCCAGGACGATCAGCACCGGAGCGAACCGGGAGAGCAGATGCGGCCGGTCGACGGTGGTGTTCAGGTGCGCAACCGGGGGATTCGCGGAACGGCCGGAGCGGGGAGATCCGGAGTCGGTGGAGTCAGGGCCGAAGAGGAGTCGGGATTCCTCGGCGGAGAAACGGGGGGAGTGGTCGGTCATGTTCCAATTGTGGGTGATGAAGATTGGAGAACCCCGAACATCCGGGCCTTCCGGGTAATCGTGATCGTTCCGTTAGGCCCGTTATCGCCTCGAAATATTCACGACCGGTCCAACTCCCGAAACTATCTGTTCTGAGGCTCCGCTCTTGTCGACCCGAGGGACTTGCCGTCGGCGTCGAGAGCTTCGACGATGATCGTCGAACCGTTCGGGGTGATGTCCGCCGCCGTCTCGAAACCGGTGCGCTCGACCTCGGTGTTCTCGACGAGGTGCTCCTCGTCGTCACCGCTGAGCACCCTCCATGAAGCCACCTCAGTGGCACCGTTCCAGCTCATGTGCACCCGAGTGATGTCGGCCTGCGGCTGCGACTTCGTGGCGGTCGGGGGAGCAGTCGGCTGGGCATGCCAGTCGAAGCGGTAGGCCCGGTAGTTCGATCCGCCGGTGAAGGTGAGGTCGGCGAGCAGCTTCCCGTCCTTGGAGAACTCGGAGACGTAGGGCTCCGAACCCCAGCCGAGGACGACGTTGCCGTTGGGCAGTTCCTGGAAGTTGCCCTGACTGCCCGACGAACGGTCGTCGGGGGCGGGATACTCCGTGACCACCTCGGCGCGCTTCTTCTTCTCATCGAGGTCGAGGCGCAGACCGCGGGTGTCACCGAGCCGAGGCGCGGCGTGATTGTCGAACAGGGTCAGCGTCCCATCGGAGCGACGCTGGGCATCGTGCTGCCAGGCGAACTGTGCACCCTTGCCCATCTCGAAGTCCGAGGCCTTGCCGCCGAGGACCCAATTGAGGTCGGCGCTCTTCCGGTCGAGCTGGTACACCGCATGGGTATTGCGCGCCGAGACGAGGAGAGCCCGGCCGTCATCGTCCTCGGACACGGAGTTGAGGTGGATGTAGTCGAAGGGTTCGTCCTTCGTGCCCTCACCCTCCTTGAGTTCCGTCTCGGTCTGGTCGATGGGCACGGCGTCGAGGGAGCGCCATTCGAACAGGGGATCACCGGTTGCGATGTCGACCTCCTGGACGACGCCCTCCCAGGCCCAGCCGTCCTTGTCTCCGCCGACTGAGCTGAGATCAGTCTGCGTCTTCACATAGGAGATGAGGAACATGGTGTCATCGGCGGTGATCGTTGTTTCGTGCAGGTCTGAGGTGTCCTTGGGGAGCTCTCCGCCCATGCCCACACGGGCGATCTCCTGATACGAGTCGTCGAGGATGACGACCTCACCGGCGGTGTGCGGAGTCTCGGCCAGTCCCTCCCACCAGGTGAGCACCGGCTTCCCCTGATATTCCTGGACGCGCAGGTCCCACAGAGCTTCGGAGTCGTCGCGAATCCACACCGGGTCACCGGCAGAGTCGAGGATGAGGCCGCCCACCCAGGACTTGTCGTCGGTCTGCGTCTGTCCCTTCGGAGCGAGGAAGGTCTCCAGATCTCCGTTGTCGTCGGGGAAGGCCCCGGTGTCGATATCGACCTTCGGCGGCGCGAGTTCGGGGCGGGAGTGGAAGTCCCACCGTTCGGCGACTGCGATGTCGTCATCGGCATCGGCCGTGCACCCTGCGAGCAGGAGCGTCGCCGCAGCCAAACCTGCAAGGACGGTTCTCTTCATGGCCATATGCTCATCCTCACACGTTTTCGAGTCCCGCGCTCCGCGGGCCCATCGGAACGGAGCACCGAATGGGTCGTGTCAGCCGCGTGGACTAGACTGTTCGGGTGCTCAACGGACTCGATCTCACCCGCCGGAATCCCACCATCACCGAACTCGTCGCGGCGTTCAACGACGCGAACACCGACGGTGGCACGATCGATGCGATCAAGGGACTGTGGCCGTCGATCCTGCGCCGCACCGTCACCACCGATGGTGCCGCCTCGGCGCCGCAGCTCATCGTCACCGCCACGACACGTGAGGCCGAAGACCTCGCTCAGGCGCTGGCCGACTGGGTGCCGTCGGCGTCGATCGCGATCTTCCCCAGTTGGGAGACTCTGCCGCACGAGAAGCTGTCGCCGCGGTCGGACACCGTCGGCCAGCGCCTCGAGGTCCTGCGCCGCCTCGCCCACCCCACTCCCGGCCGGGAGCTGACCTTCATCATCGCGCCCGTGCGCGCCTTCCTCCAACCCCTGGCCAAAGGGCTCGGCGACATCGAACCGGTCGAGCTCGCCGTCGGCGACGAATACGAGATCGATGACCTCGCCGAACGACTCACCGAACTCGCATACTCCCGAGTCGACATGGTCTCCAGACGCGGCGAATTCGCCGTGCGCGGCGGAATCGTCGATATCTTCCCGGCCACCTCGGAGCGAGCGCTGCGTGTGGAGTTCTTCGGAGATGAGGTCGACGAGATCCGCGAATTCTCCGTCAGCGACCAACGCTCCATCCCCGCCGACGACGGTGACGAACCCCTGCGCCTGTCGGCACCGCCGTGCCGGGAGCTGCTCCTGACCGATTCGGTGCGGAAGCGGGCCGCAGAACTCGCCGAGGAGGTGCCCAGCGCCGCCGATATGCTCGACAAGATCGCCGGCGGAGTCGCCGTCGAAGGGATGGAATCGCTTTCCGCCGTCCTCGCCGACGGAATGGAGCCGATGATCGCTCTGCTGCCGGCCGGATCGAAGATCATCATCACCGAACCCGAACGCGTCGACGCCCGCGCCGCGGACCTTGTGGAGACGACGAACGAATTCCTCGAGGCCGCCTGGACCGGAGCAGCCGGCGGGGGAGAGACCCCGATCGACCTGTCTGCCGCCAGCTTCCGCACCGTGGCCGAGATGGCCGAAGGCGCTCGCCTCATCGGCCTGGCCTGGTGGGAGATCGGCGGATTCGCCACCGACGAGGAGCTCGCCGGTCCCGAGGAGAACATCTTCTCCGTCCCTGCCCGCATTCCGAAGGGCTATGCCGGAGACGTCGAGGCGATCCTCGCCGACGTCAAGGGACTCATCCACGACAAGTGGCGCATCCTCGTGCTCACCGAAGGCCAGGGCCCGGGTAGACGCATGGTCGAGGTGTTCTCCGAAGCCGGAGTTCCAGCCTCGTTCGTCGACGACCCGACCGATCTGCCCGAAGCCCTGGTGACCGTGACGACGGCCGCGTCCTTCGACGGCTTCGTCTTCGACGATCTCAAACTCGCCGTGCTCACCGAGGCGGATGTGCTCGGTCGGGCGGCGGCCACCTCGACGCGGGATATGCGCAAGCTGCCCACCCGCCGTCGACGCAACCAGGTCGACCCGCTCAACCTGGCCCCCGGCGACTACGTCGTCCACGACCAGCACGGCGTCGGACGATTCGTCGAAATGACGCAGCGGACCACGGGGCGAGGTGCGAACAAGCACACTCGCGAATACCTCATCATCGAATACGCGCCTGCCAAACGCGGACAGCCCGGTGACCGCCTCTACGTTCCCAGCGATGCTCTCGATCAGGTCACTCGCTATGTCGGCGGGGAGAGCCCGAACCTCAACAAGATGGGCGGCGCCGACTGGCAGACGACGAAGGCGAAGGCCCGCAAGGCCGTCAAGGAGATCGCCGGGGAACTCATCCGACTGTATTCGGCCCGCCAGGCCACCGTCGGCCACGCCTACGGCCCGGACACCCCCTGGCAGCGCGAACTCGAAGACGCCTTCCACTATGTCGAGACCGCCGATCAGCTGACTACCATCGACGAGGTCAAGTCGGACATGGAGAAGACCGTGCCGATGGACCGTCTGATCTGCGGCGATGTGGGCTACGGGAAGACGGAGATCGCGGTCCGTGCCGCATTCAAGGCGATCCAGGACGGCAAACAGGTCGCCGTGCTGGTGCCGACCACTCTGCTCGTCCAACAGCACTATGAGACCTTCGCCGAACGCTACTCGGGATTCCCCGTCACCATCGGCGCCCTCTCCCGGTTCCAGACCAAGCAGGAATCGGAGAAGGTCAAGGAGGATCTGGCCGCCGGCAAGCTCGACCTCGTCATCGGCACCCACCGACTGCTCAGCGGCGAGGTGCGGTTCAAAGAACTCGGACTCGTCATCATCGACGAGGAACAGCGCTTCGGCGTCGAACACAAGGAGACGCTCAAGGCGCTGCGGACGAATGTCGACGTTCTCGCCATGTCGGCGACCCCGATCCCGCGCACCCTGGAGATGGCGGTGACCGGCATCCGTGAGATGTCGACCCTGGCCACACCTCCGGAAGAGCGGCACCCGGTGCTGACCTATGTCGGCAAACGCGAAGACAAGCAGATCAAGGCCGCGATCCGACGCGAGCTCATGCGCGAAGGCCAGGTCTTCTACATCCACAACAGGGTCCGCGATATCGAAGCCGTCGCCGGACACATCGCCGAAATGGTGCCCGAGGCGCGAATCGCCATCGCCCACGGCAAGATGAACGAGACCCGACTCGAACAGGTCATCGTCGACTTCTGGGAGAAGAAGTACGACGTGCTCGTGTGCACGACGATCGTCGAAACAGGAATCGACATCGCCAATGCGAACACGCTGATCATCGACAACGCCGACAAATACGGGCTCTCCCAGCTGCATCAGCTGCGCGGACGCGTGGGACGTGGACGCGAACGCGCCTACGCCTACTTCCTCTACCCGCCGGACACTCAGCTGACCGAGACCGCACACGACCGTCTGACGACCCTGGCCGCGCACACCGAACTGGGTGCCGGAATGCAGGTGGCGATGAAAGACCTCGAGATCCGCGGGGCCGGCAATCTGCTCGGCGGGCAGCAGTCCGGCCATATCGAAGGCGTCGGCTTCGACCTCTACGTCCGACTCGTCGGTGAAGCCGTGGCGAAGTTCCGCGGCGAGGAGACCGAACCCGAGGCTGACATGCGCATCGAACTGCCCGTCGATGCCCACCTGCCGGCTGACTACGTCGACCACGAACGACTGCGTCTCGAGGCCTACCGAAAGCTGGCCGCGGCGACCGACGAAGCACAGCTGCAGGAAGTCCTCGACGAACTCACCGACCGATACGGCCCTTATCCGGAACCCGTCGGTGTTCTCGCCGATGTCGCCAGGCTGCGCATCCGCGCCCGCGCCTCCGAGGTCAACGACATCGTCATGCAGGGCAACTTCATCCGCTTCGGACCCGTCGAACTCTCCGACTCCCAGGTGGTCAGGCTCAAGCGTCTGTATCCGAAGTCTCTGCTCAAACCGGCACTGCGCTCGGTCCTCGTCCCGAAACCGATGGCGGGCACCGGATTCGACTCCAAGGAGATGACCGATTCGGACATCCTGCGGTGGGCACATCAGTTCCTCGACGCCATCCTGCCTGTTGTCTCGTCCGAAGCCACCGAGGTCAAGGACGCCGATGTCGCGAAGAACGGTTGAGAACTCTCCGACTGTTCTTCGCCGACCGGCCCACGAGCCGAGACTGTGGCGTAGAGTGCGAAGCGCGGAGGCATCCGCAGCAAGTGCATTTCACTCAGCCGTCTGCGAAGGAGAATCACCATGGGTGTTGACGACAAGTTCGAGAACAAGACCGAAGACCTCGGCGGTCGGGCCAAGGAGACCATCGGCGATGTGACCGGTGACGACGAGCTCAAGGCCGAAGGGGCCACCGACCAGCTCAAGGCCAAGGCCAAGGATGTCGGCGAGTCGGTCAAAGACCTCGGCGCATCGGTCAAGGACAAATTCTCGAAGTGACAGACGAATCGGCCCTCACCGCTGCTGTGGTGGGGGCCTTTCGTGCCGACAGGAGGATATTTCGTGGGTGAACGTGACGAGCAGAGCCCGGTCGACCAGAGTGCGGTCGGACCGGGAGTGGGCCAGGCCGAACCGGAACTGCAACCGGTGATCGAAGCCATGGCGACTCTGCGGCGACGCTGCCCCTGGTCGAGCCGACAGGATCATCAGAGCCTCGAGAAGTACGCACGGGAAGAGACCGACGAACTCATCGTCGCCCTCGAGGATTTCAACGCGGAACCCACCGCTGAGAATCGGGCCGCCGTCGTCGAAGAACTCGGCGACGTGTTCTACCAAGTGCTCTTCCACTCCGCCCTGCTCGATGAAAGCAGCGGGGAAGCCTACGGCCACAGCCTCGGCACCATCATCGATGGTCTCGAGGCCAAACTCATCCGTCGTCACCCCCTGGCGTTCACCGACGATCCCACGGACGAGATGGCATCGTTGGAAGACGTCGAACGCGAATACCGCCGGATCAAAGCCGAAGAGAAGGCCGCAGTGGCGGGAGAGGACAGAACTCGATGAGTCTGGAGAGGCTCGAGATCGAAGGCACGTTCAACTTCCGTGACCTCGGCGGACCCGCCACCGAGGTGGGGGAGAGCCGAGTGCGATCCGGGAAGGTGTTCCGCGCCGACGGTCTGGCGCAGCTGAGCGATCGGGCGCGCGCCGATATCGGCGAACTCGGCATCGGCACCGTCATCGATCTGCGCGATATCGGCGAGAGGGCGAAGCTGCCCGATGCGCTCGACGGCCTCGACATCCGACATATCGAGCTGCCAGTCTTCGACGACCACTTCTTCCCCAGCCGACCGTTGAGCAGGGAAGAGATGAAGGCCGCCGCCGAGGCGACAGGGATGGATCTCAGCGACCGGAGCCTCGGCCGCATCTACGATCTCATGATCACGCACTTCGGTCACCGGCTGGCTGCCGCCGTCGACCTGATCGCCGAACACTGCGCTGATGGTGTGGTGTTCCACTGCTCTGCCGGGAAGGATCGCACCGGTGTGATCGGAGCATTTCTGCTCGACCTCCTCGGTGTGGGACGGCAGGAGATCGTCGACGAATATGCGATCACCTCCACCCACCTGTCCGTGGGTTTCCTCGAGGCGATCACCAGGCACTTCTCCGATGCCGGGATCTCCGGCAACCTCGCCCAGACCGCCACCGCTGCTCCTCCCGAACTTATGCACGAGGTCCTCGACCGGATCGAGGCCGAGCACGGGACCGCCTCGGCAAAGGACGGGGGACAGCCGGGGGGAGTCGAAGCCTACCTGCTCGCGCACGGGATGGACCCGGCGACGCCCGGGCGACTGCGCGAATGCCTGCTCGAGTCCTCCTCGGACTGAGCGTGAGCCTGGCCTCGCGGTGCATTAAGCTGTCCTCCAGGCACATGTTCCCCATGTGAAACCAAACGCTAAGGAGTACTCAGTGGCCGAGATCGTTGCCGCAAACGCCCGTGAAATCCTGGATTCCCGGGGAAATCCCACCGTCGAGGTGGAAGTGCTGTTGGCCGATGAGTCCGTCGGTCGCGCCGGCGTTCCCTCCGGTGCCTCCACCGGAGAGTTCGAGGCCGTGGAGCTGCGCGACGGAGATCCCGAGCGCTACCTGGGCAAGGGCGTCACCCAGGCTGTCGACGCTGTCGTCGACGAAATCCACGAAGTCATCGTCGGACTCGAAAGCGACGATCAGCGTCTCGTCGACCAGGCGCTCATCGAACTCGACGGCACCGACAACAAGTCCCGCATCGGCGCGAATGCGATGCTCGGCACCTCGCTGGCCGTGGCCCGCGCGGCAGCGGTCTCGGCCGATCTGCCCCTCTACCGCTACCTCGGCGGACCGAATGCGCACGTCATGCCCGTGCCGATGATGAACATCCTCAACGGCGGATCCCATGCCGACTCGAACGTCGACATCCAGGAATTCATGATCGCCCCGATCGGCGCCGCCAGCTTCCACGAAGCACTCCAGTGGAGCGTCGAGGTCTACCACGCGCTCAAGGGAGTGCTCGAGGAACGCGGACTCTCGACCGGACTCGGCGATGAGGGCGGATTCGCTCCGAACCTCGACTCGAACGCCGCGGCGCTCGATCTCATCATCGAGGCCATCGACATCGCCGGGCACCGTCCCGGACGCGATATCGCCGTCGCCCTCGACGTGGCGTCCTCGGAGTTCTACACCGACGGTGCCTACGAGTTCGAAGGCAGCAAGAAGACCGCCGAGGAGATGGCCGCCTATTACGAAGAGCTGCTGGCGAAGTACCCGCTCGTGTCGATCGAGGACCCCCTCGATGAGAACGACTGGGACGGTTGGGCGACTCTGACCGAGACGATCGGTTCGAAGGTGCAGATCGTCGGCGACGACCTGTTCGTGACCAACCCCGAGCGCCTGCAGCGCGGAATCGACAACGCCACGGCGAACTCGCTGTTGGTCAAGGTCAACCAGATCGGCACCCTGACCGAGACCCTCGACGCTGTGTCGCTGGCACAGACGAACGGCTACACCACGATGATCTCGCACCGTTCCGGCGAAACCGAGGACACGACCATCGCCGACCTGGCCGTGGCGACCAACGCCGGTCAGATCAAGGCCGGCGCCCCGGCACGATCGGAGCGGGTCGCGAAGTACAACCAGCTGCTGCGCATCGAAGAGCAGCTCGGAGATGCCGCACGCTACGCGGGCCGCAGCGCCTTCCCGCGCTTCGAAGCTTGAGGCGAGCAGGGCTCCGATCTTCCCGAGGCGGGGCCGGACGATCACAACGATCGCCCGGTCCCGCCTCGGTGTTTCCAGCTTCGGCTGTTCCCTCATCCGGGGGTTTTCGCTTCGAGTCTTCCCGCCTTCGGGGCTTCGTCCATTCGGGGCTGCACTTCTCACTGCGCAGTCTCCTCATCGCGACGATTCTCCGCTGCAGGGCCCGGCTCTCCGCGCCACCATCCGTCACCGGTGGGCTCGTATCCGCCCATTGGCGGCTGAGTCTCCCGTTCCTCGCAATTTGCACCGGTGCACCACTCTGACGAGTCACTGCGGGTGAGGGGCGGCCGAGCACCTGTAGGAGTTGCCGGCAACGGCGCGGGATGAAACTCTGCCAATCGGACGGCAGGTGGCGCGGAGGATGTCATAGAATTTCGCCTCCTCGAACAGCTCCTTCCAACTGATCCGAATCACCTGCCGACCTTGGTCGCGAAGCCACTGCTCGCGGCGGCGTTCCTGTTCGAGCTCGTGGCGGGGGACACCTGAACCGAGATAGAGCTTGCCGATGCCGTCGATCTCGATGATGAGACGAGCCCGGCGGTGACAGAAGTCGACGCGGATATCGCGCCTCAATGATTCGGCGTGAAATGTGACTTAAGGTTCCAGCCCCGTGATCCCGTGTTCGTAGAATCGCACCGCAGCGACCGCCTCGGCGGGGGATTCGCGACGAGAATCAGACAGATCGATGGCCAATCGCACTTTCGCGGAGTTGCGCTTCTCCAGGCATCGGTCGAGCGTCGTGAGGATCCTTTCTCTGGTTGTCAGCTTGCGGTGCAGCGCATCATCGATCATCGGCACGGAGACGTCGAGGTTGTAGCTGCGGGCGACGTCGATGAGTGTGCGTTCGAGCGTGGTCACCTCGGCGCCTGCGATTGCGGCGCGATGTGCTTTCGGAATCTGACTGCCGCGGACGTGGATGGTTTTGAACCGGCGGTTGACACCGGGCCTGACAACCTCGATCTGATGAGTGACAGGGTAGGCGACAGGCCGGCCGTGAATGAGCGCAGCGGAGATGTGGGAGTAGATCTCCTCCGGTGGATTGGTCTTGGACTCATCAGTTCTCTGATCGGCACGTTGGCTGAAATGGGCGGCAAAAGAAGCGTTGAGAGTATTGACTTCGTCGCGGATGTCACCGTGGTCGACGAATACTTGGTGGATCTGCTGGTCGATGCTCGCCCACAGCGGGCGATGGAAGTCCAGTTCGCAGACGCGTCGGACCAGGTATGTGCCCCGGGACAGCCGACGCAGGCAACATCTGCGGGCGCGCATGATGTCGACATGGTTGAATCCGAGCCGAAGGATGTCATCAGTGCTCAATAGTTTATACATGCATCTAAAATGCAATAAACCACTTCAAATGACAACACACGATTGCACTTCTGTGGATAACTCTGTGGATGGGGCGTTGATCGGGCGGAGCTCTCGCGAGATGACTGGTCGCAGTTCAGGTGATCGCCGGTGGCAATCTGCGGGCATCCGTCACCCGGAGGCGCATGACGCACCGCAGGAGCGAGGCGGTTTGCCGCCGAGGGTGAGGGGCACCGTCGTGAGTGTAGGGGCTGGGACTGCAGGGAGGGGGAAGCGGCAGCGGCGAGAGATGTCTGCAGGCGGCGAGGCCGAGATGGCTCCTGGGGCGGGCACGGGCTGAGGTGGGAGTTGCTGGCAGGGGAAGAGCGGGCGGGACGTGAGACGTGATGGAAGATACGTGAGAATCGAACACGCCACGAGCCCGAAATCCTCGCGCGGGGAATGCGGACACGGCACACTTGGAGATGTTGCGACACTCTTCCCTGATCCCCAGTCGCAGAGGAAAGAAGCATGGTCCCGAGCAAGCCCAGACGAAGTGCCCCGAAATCGGCTCCTGGCAAAGCCACCCCTCGTCGACGCCCGAAACCGGTCATCGAAGCCGATGCCGACATGGACGCCGAGGCGCGTGGCCGCCGCATGTCGGTGCGCACGGGCATCTTCCTCCTCGTCGTCGCAGCCGTCCTCCTCGCATTCCTCTCGCCCCTGAACTCCGCGCTCAAGCAAGCCCAGCAGATCGCGGCATTGAATAACGAGATCGAGACGACGAAAGCCGAGGTCAAGAGCCTCGAAGAGAAGAACGAGAACCTCAGGGACCCCGATTACATCAAGCGCAAGGCACGCGAGGACCAGTACTACGTGGAGAAGGGCAAGAACGCGGTCATCGTCACGAATCAGGAGGCCGTGGACGAGGAATCCGAGTCCGAGCGGCCGGTTCGCAAGCAGGCCTGGTACCTTGAGTTGCTGGAGTCCATTCAGGAGACAGGCAACACCGTGGAGAAGAGCTGATGATCACAGAGTGCACCGAGGCGGATTTCGCTGTCCTCCAAGACCAACTCGGACGCATTCCCCGAGGCGTTGTCGGCATCGCCGCCCGCAGCACTTCCGGTGATCCCCTCGTCGTCGCCACGGCCCCGCGCCTCGAGGACGGCACACCGTTCCCGACGACCTTCTACCTCACCCACCCTGCCTATGTGGCCGAATGCTCCCGCCTGGAAGCCTCGGGAATCATGGCCGAATGGACCGCCGAAATCGGTGAAGACGAGGAACTCGCGGCCGCCTACGCCGCCGCGCACCGGGCCTACCTCGACGTCCGCTCAGAGATCGGCTCCGCTGCCGGCCTGGCAGAGGTCGAAGAGATCAAGGACTACTCCGCCGGCGGAATGCCCAACCGGGTCAAATGCCTCCACGCCCTCGTCGGCCACTCGCTGTCCGCCGGACTCGGCATCAATCCCATCGGCGACCGTGCACTGTCGTTCATGACCGATGTGCCGCCCCTCGCCGGCGCCGCTGCCACCACCGAACCGATCGACTAGGACCTGCCATGCGTGTTGCTGCCTTCGACTGTGGGACGAACTCCCTGCGCCTGCTCATCGCCGATGTCGCCGCCGACGGCACCCTCACTGACCTGCGCCGCGAAACCCGGATCGTCCGCCTCGGCCAAGGTGTCGACGCCACCGGCGAGTTCGCTCCCGAAGCGCTTGAGCGCACCTTCGCCGTGGCGAAGGAATTCGCCGAGGTGGCCGCCGAGTACCAGCCGGAGAAGCTGAGATTCGTCGCGACCTCCGCCAGCCGCGACGTGAAGAACCGTGATGAGTTCTTCGCCGGGATCTTCTCGATCCTCGGCGTCGTCCCCGACGTCATCGCCGGCGAGGAAGAAGCCCGCCTGTCCTTCCTCGGCGCCACTGCCGGCCTGACAGATGCTGACGGACCGTATGTCGTCATGGACCTCGGCGGCGGATCGACCGAGCTCGTCCTCGGCCACGAGGATGTTCAAGCGGCGGTGAGCATGGACATCGGCTCGGTGCGTCTGACCGAGCGCCATATGCCAGTCGAGACTCGCTCCGAGGATCAGATCCAGGCAGCGCTTGCCGACATCGACGCCCAGCTGGACCAGGCCGCGCAGATCGTCGACTTCTCCGCCCCGCGCACCTTTATCGGAGTCGCCGGCACCGTCACCACGATCACCGCGGGCATCCTCGGACTCGAGAGCTACCAGCGAGAGCGCATCCACGGCGCGCACATCAGCGTCGCGGATGTGGCAGAAGAATCCCGCAAGCTCTTGGCCATGGACCGCCAGGCACGCACGGAGCTGCCGTATATGCATCCCGGACGCGTCGATGTCATCGGCGCGGGATCGCTGCTCTTCGCCAGGATCGTCGCCCGCTTCGACCAGGCAGTGACAGCCGCCGGAGGGTCATTGGACATTCGTATCTCCGAAACCGACATCCTCGACGGGACCGCGCTCGACCTCGCGCTGACGAGCTCGTGAGAGCCGCCGCCCGTCTCCTCGCCGTCACGACCGTCGTCCTCGGACTCGTCGTCGGTACCACTCAACCCGTCATGGCCGCGCCGAAGGCCGGACCCGGCCAGTGGTTCATCAAAGACTACGGAATCGACAAGGTCTGGAAGAAGTCCACGGGCAAGGGCGTCAAGGTCGCAGTGATCGACTCCGGCGTCAACTCCGACCACGAAGACCTCAAAGGCGTCGTGAAGAAGTCCAAGGACTTCAGCGGGCTGGGCAAGGACGGCAAGACCCCGCTCGGCGGGAAGACCACGATCCACCACGGCACCGCCGTCGCCGGAGTCATCGCCGGCCGAGGAGTCGGTGCCGGGCCGACCGGCGTCGCCCCGGACGCAGAGATCCTGTCGGCATCGATGTGGCTGGGCCCCGACCGCCCCAAGGAATCCGGATCGACTCGCGAACAGGCCGATGAGGCCATCCGGTGGGCTGTCGACTCCGGCGCGAAGGTCATCAACATGTCTTTGGGCTGGGACGATCCGGGCTGGCCGGAGAGCTGGGACGAATCCTTCGCCTACGCGTACAAGAAGGACGTGCTCGTCGTCGCCTGCGTCGGCAACGCCTCGCAGGGAGCGACCCAGGCATGGTCGCCGTCGACGGTTCCCGGCGTCATCGGGGTGGGCGGACTCGACCAGAACGGGAAGGTCCTCGAGGACTCCACCGCCCCCGGCACCGCCGTCGACCTCATGGGTCCGGCCAAGGACATTCCCATTCCGTACTACAGCGGCGGCTACGCCGAAGGTCAGGGATGCTCGTTCGCCTCACCCGTCGTGTCCGGTGTGGCAGCGCTCATCCGCTCTGAGAATCCCGACCTCAGCGCCGACGAGGTTCGAGCCATACTGCAGTCGAGTGCCAAACCGGTGGACGGTCACAAGGGCGTGAGCAAGAAGGGCAAGCCCGACCCGATCGTCGGCTGGGGGCGCGTCGACCCGCAGAGCGCCATCAAGGCGAAAGCGCCCAAGAACGTCTCCTCCGCCGAGGATGAGCTGGCGGATTGGGTGAAGATGCATCGTCGTGGGGATGCGAAGTCAGAAAAGACCGAAACCGCCGCACCGGACGAGACCGAGAGCCCGAAGGCTCTCGCGCCGACCGACATCGTCGCCACGCAGTCGACGCCGAGATTCGGCTTCGCCGTCCTCGGTGCCGGAGCCCTGATCGCCGTGGTCCTCATGATCATCTCGATCGTCTCCTTCGCCCGCCGTCGCCACTGAGGCCAGGTGCAGAAACTGCTCTGAACTGGGGCGTTCGAGTCCGTGGGACAAACAATTAGTGAAAGTTTTCACAAGGGTCTAGCATAGGATTATGGCACTCATCAGAAACTCAAAACTGCGTCCACGAATCCTCGTCGTCGGTGGCGGCTCGGTCGGCCTGCTCGCCGCTCAGAATCTGTTGAAGAACCTCGGTCGGGGCGAAGCCACCGTCACCGTGGTCGATCCCAACCCGTACATGACCTACCTGCCGTTCCTCCCCGAGGTGGCAGCCGGGTCGATCGAGCCTCGTCACGCTGTGGTGCCGCTGCGCCGCAACCTGCCGGGTGCCGAGGTCATCACCGCGAAGGTCACCTCGATCAACCACGCCGAGAAGTTCGCCACCATCGAACCCGAGAACGATGAAGCGTTCGAACTCGACTACGACCACATCATCCTCGCCTCCGGTTCGGTCGCCCGTGCACTGCCGATCCCGGGCCTGAAGGAGAACGCGATCGCGCTCAAGCGCATCGAAGAAGCTGTCGCCCTGCGCGACCACCTCCTCTCCCGCCTGGCCGACGCCGCTCTGATGGAAGACGACGAAGAGCGTCGCAAGGCCCTGACCTTCGTCTTCGTCGGCGGCGGATTCGCCGGCATCGAGCTGCTGACCGAACTCGAGGACATGGTCCGTTCGGCCATCGCCCAGTACGAGACGCTGACCGAAGCCGATGTCCGCTTCGTCCTCGTCGAGGCCCTCGGCCGCGTCATGCCCGAGGTCGGCGAAGCTCAGGCCCGTTGGGTCGTCGAGCACATGCGCGAACGCGGAATCGACGTCTACCTCGAGACCTTCCTCCAGGACTGCACCGACAAGCACATCAAGCTCTCGAACGGTGAAGAGTTCGACGCCGACACGATCGTGTGGTCCGCCGGTGTCAAGGCCAACCCGGTGCTCATCGACTCCGACCTGCCGATCAACGAACGCGGCAATGTCACCGTACGCGCCGACCTGCGGGTCGAGGGCGATGACGGTGTCGTCGAGGGTGCTTGGGCGGCAGGCGACAACGCCGCGGTTCCCGACCTGTCCGGCGGCGGAGTGGCAGGCTTCTGCGTGCCCAACGCTCAGCACGCCGTGCGACAGGCCCCCGTGCTGGCTGCCAACGTGCTCGCCGCACTGCGGGGAGAGACCGAGTTCAAGCAGTACTTCCACAAGACCATCGGTACGGTCGCCGGTCTGGGCGTGTACAAGGGCGTCTCACAGATGGGCGATTTCGAAGCCCGCGGAATCCTCGCCTGGCTCATGCACCGCGCCTACCACGGCTACGCCATCCCGACCATGGACCGCAAGGTTCGGGTCTTCGGCAACTGGTTCGTCAGCGCCGTCCTCGGCCGCGACGTTACGCCGCTGGCAGACCTCGATGTTCCGCGCAAGAACTTCGTCGAGGCCGCCAACTCGAAGCCGGCTCCGAAGAAGGAACCTGCCAAGGCCTGATTCGAGGCGGCCGGTGCCATCTGGTCACCTGCCCTGATGAGACGACAGCGCCGGGGATGCATCTGCATCCCCGGCGCTGTCATGTTCGCATGACCGCGAGCGACTGGCTCTCCTCTGGGCGTCGGGAGCCGCCGCGCATGGTCATCGACCGTCAGTTCGGTCAGTTCGCGACGGTGAACCGGACGTCGATGTGCTTGGGTTCAACGATCTCGTCGACCATGGCGACCGCGAAGTCCTCGGCCGAGATTGCGTCACCGGCCGGGACCTCCAGCTCGGTCTTGTACGAACCCGTGCGCTCCCCGGGGGCGATCTCCGGTGCGGGGGACATGAGCGTCCAGGGCGACCAGTTGCCTGTCCGCAGCAGCTCGAGCGCTCGGGTGCCGGTCTCCGATTCGGCCTTGTAGATCGCGGGGAAGCCCTCGGTGTCCTTGAGCATGGTGTCGCCGACCCACAGGGAACCGGCGCCCCCGACGACGAAGATGCGGGTGTTGCCACTGTTCTCGGCCAAGGTCTTCAGAGCGTCGAGCCACTCCTGGTGGTCCCCGCCGGTGCGGCTGGGACCGGTGGTGGAGACGATGATGTCGTGTTCGGCGGCGATGCGGGCGTCGAACTCGGCATCGGCCATATCGCCCTTGATGCTGCGGGCGGCACCGGGCACGTCGCTGCCCGAGCGGGTGATGCCGGTGATGTCGAGGCCGCGGCCGGCTGCCTCGGCGGTGACGCGGGAGCCGATCGTTCCGGATGCTCCGAAGAGTGCGATCTTCATGGTGTGTCCCTTTCTGCTGCGGCGTCGGGTTCGCGGCGCCGAGGTGGTTTCTTCTGTGATGACATCATGACACTATCGTTTGGAAAGGGAGTACCTCAAAGATACTATTGGGATATGAGAATCAGAGAATCTTGGGAAGGCGATGCCTTCGATCCGGAGTGCCCCACCCGAGTCATCCTCGATCGGGTCGGCGACAAGTGGACGGTGCTCATCATCGAGATCCTCGATGACAGCCCGAAGCGCTTCGGCGAGATCCGACAGGCGATCGGGGGCATCACCCCGAAGGTGCTCACCTCGACGCTGCGATCACTCGTCGCCGACGGCTTGGTGACCAGGCAGTCGTTTGGGGAGGTGCCCCCGCGGGTGGAGTATTCGCTCACCGATCTCGGTCGCTCGCTGCAGGCTCCCGTGACCGCGCTGCGGAGGTGGGCCGAGCGCAATGTCGCCGAGTTGATCGACAATCGTGATCGCCAGGCCGAGATCGATGATGCTCAGGCGCGCTGATCGGCCTTGCGGGTGAGTTCGCCGAGGACGGTGATGAGCTCTCTCAGGCGGCCCGCGGCGCGGTAGGTGCGCGGTGAGCCCGAGTAGACCCAGTTGTTCGTGATGATCGAGGCGCTGCCGTTGTTCGTCGCCACCTTGAACTCTCCGACGGTGAGCGTCGCGAGGTGATCCTCGACGAGGCGGCGCCGCAGCTCCGGTCCCATCTGCACCCAATGATCGGCGGCCTCGAAATCAATGTCCGACCAGTCGGCTCCCGACTCACGGTAGGCGAGAGGACGGTAGGGGGCGTCGATGCCTGCGTTCAGCGACGGCACCTCGGTGCCGATGTCAGGGCCGGAATCGGAGTCGTCGGCAGCGCTGTCGACGGCGATGAGCACGGCGGGCCCGGCCGCCTCGGCGAGGTTCGGATCATCGGTGCCGTCGACGAACCGGGGATGACCGCCGGCGGTGAGAAGGACGAAGGTCATAACACCATTCTGCCTGTTCGGGCGGAGAGTGTGATTTGGCACTCTATTGAACAGTGTTCAATAATGACAACATGGATAGCTATCAAACACTCGCCGAGCGCGTGCTCGCCGGCGATCCGGCCACCGCCTCCGATGCCCGCACGATCCTCTCGTCGTCCGACGAGGACCTCCTCGACCTTGTCGCCGCTGCCTCCCGGCTGCGCCGCGAACATTTCGGCAATCGCGTCAAGGTCAACTACCTCGTCAACCTCAAATCGGGACTCTGCCCGGAGGACTGCGGATACTGCTCCCAGCGATTGGGCTCAGAAGCCGACATTCTCAAGTACTCATGGCTGCCGAAGGATGAGGCGAAGCGGCAGGCGGAATTCGGTCTGGCAGGGGGAGCCTCGCGGGTCTGCCTCGTCGCGTCCGGACGCGGTCCTTCGAACCGGGACGTCGAGCGCGTCTCGGGGATGGTCGAGGAGATCAAGACATCCAGTCCCGACGTCGAGGTCTGCGCCTGCCTCGGGTTCCTCAAGGACGGTCAGGCACAGCGACTCAAGGACGCCGGTGTCGACGCGTACAACCACAACCTCAACACTGCCGAATCTCTCTACCCCGATATCTGCACGACTCATACGTTCGCCGACCGTGTCGACACCGTGGACAAGACGCGTGGTGCAGGGCTCTCCCCGTGCTCGGGGCTGATCGTCGGAATGGGGGAGACGGACGAGCAGATCATCGAGGCGATCGAATCGCTCAAGGCCGTTGACTCCGATTCGATCCCGGTCAACTTCCTCATTCCCTTCGACGGCACACCGCTCGAAGGAACGTGGACTCTGACCCCGCAGCATTGCCTGCGGATTCTCTGCGCCGTGCGATTCCTGTGCCCGGACCGCGAGCTGCGCATCGCCGGAGGTCGGGAGATGCACCTGCGTACGCTGCAGCCGCTGTCGCTGCATGTGGCCAATTCGCTCTTTCTCGGCGACTATCTGACCTCGGAGGGGCAGGCCGCCGAGGAAGACCTCGACATGATCGTCGACGGAGGCTTCGAGATCGTCGGAGCAGAGAGTGCCGAACGACTGCGTGATGAGCTCAAGGCTCACCGGGCAGCCCATCAGGCCGCCTTCGCCGAGGTGGCGCCCGGTGACATGAAGAGCGACGGAACGTCCGCTGAGGCAGCAAAGACCGCGAGCACCCTGCCGTGCGGCAAACCTCTGCCTACGGCTGGTCAAGAGGCCGACGACTCCGGAGTGATGATTCCGACGATCCGGCGCCGCGGCGCGGGCACAGAGCTCACACCCAATGTCTGAGGCGGGACTACGGATGCCGACGAGCACGCTCGAGCGCGATTCCGGCCTGCTGTGGCACCCCTACGGTCCGCTCGACGCCGGCGCGCACTTCTCGGTCACCGGCGCAGATGGGCCCTATGTGGAGTTGCGCGATGCTTCGGGATCGACGCATCGACTGCTCGACGGGATGAGCTCGTGGTGGTCGGTCGTCCACGGATACCAGCATCCGGTCATGGACGCGGCACTGACCACCCAGATCGGATCGTTCTCGCACGTCATGTTCGGCGGTCTCACCCATGAACCGGCCGTCGAACTAGCCGAGCGGCTCGTCGCAGTCACACCGGACGGACTCGACCATGTCTTCCTCGCAGACTCGGGTTCGGTCTCGGTCGAAGTCGCGCTCAAGCTCGCCATCCAATACCAGCTGGCCCGCGGCCGCGACCGCAGGCGCTTCCTTGCCCTCGAAGGTGCCTACCACGGTGACACCACCGGGGCGATGAGCGTGTGCGACCCAGTTGGGGGAATGCACAACGATTTCGCCGGGCTGCTCGCGACCCAGCTGTTCCTGCCTCGTCCGCCGTTGCCGGAGGCATCTGCTGCCGAGGTGCACGAATGGTTGGTCAAGGCTGAAAACCTCGTCGATGCGCACGGGGCAGAGATCGCCGGCATCATCGTCGAACCCCTCTTCCAAGGCGCCGGAGGTATGCGTCCGTATCACCCCGCCGCCCTGCAGTCACTGCGGCGGTTGGCCACCGAGATCGATGCCGTACTCATCGCCGACGAGATCGCCACCGGCTTCGGACGCACGGGCTCTGACTTCGCCTGTCGGGCCGCGGGGATCACCCCGGACCTCATGTGCCTGGGCAAGGCTCTGACCGGCGGCTATCTCACATTGGCGGCGCTGCTGTGCAGTGGAACGGTTGCCGACGTCATCACCACTTCGTCCCACCGGGCGCTCATGCACGGGCCCACGTTCATGGCGAATCCCCTGGCGTGTGCTGCGGCAAATGCGTCGGTCGGCCTCCTCATCGATGACGAGACGAGCGGCTGGGAGCCGGCCATTGGACGGATCTCTCAGGCCCTCGAAACGGGCCTCGCTCCTGCCAGGCGACTGGATCACGTCATCGAGGCGCGGGTGACCGGTGGCATCGGCGTCGTCGAACTCGACCGCCCGGTCGACGTGGCGCTGACCACGCGCATAGCCTCCGAACACGGGGTGTGGCTGCGGCCGTTTCGGCAGCACATCTATACGATGCCGCCCTATATCTCGACTCCGGCGGTGGTGGACACCATCACGAAGGCGATTGTCGCGGCAGCCGCGGCACACGGGGATGGGTGCGAGTTCGAGGTTGCATCGTGAACGCCCTCTTCTCCCGCCTTTCCGCCGCCGCCGAGCGCCGAAGTACTGCCGGTCTTTATCGCAGTGACCTCGTGCTCGACGGACTCGACCTCGCCTCGAACGACTACCTCGGGCTCTCGGCGCATCCGCTGGTGCGTGCCGCAGCGATCGAGGAGATCGAACGCAGCAGCACCTCGGCCAGCGCATCGCGACTCGTCACCGGGACCACACACGTCCACCACCGATTGGAAGCTGCGCTGGCCGAACGGCTGCGGCACCCTGCGTGTGTGACCTTCTCCAGCGGTTATCTGGCTAACATCGCCGCCGTCACTGCTCTGGCCGGTCCTGATACTCTCATCATCTCTGACGCCCACAACCATGCGTCACTCATCGATGCCTGCCGTCTGGCAAAAGCTCCGACGAGCATCGTCGCCCACAACGACCTGGACGCCGTTGAAGCCGCTTTGGCTGGTCGTCAGCAGTCAGAGGCGCTTGTCGTCGTCGAATCGGTGTACTCCGTATTCGGTGACACCGCGGACCTGCCTTGTCTTCTTGACCTCTGCGTTCGTTACGACGCTCTGCTGCTCGTCGACGAAGCGCACGGGATCGGTGTGACCGGCGCCGAGACAGCCGTCGGAATGGGGGCGGCCGCCGCGGTGAGCGAATTCCGCGACCGCCTCGTGGTCACTGCCACGCTGTCGAAAGCGCTCGCCTCCCAGGGAGGTGCTGTGCTGGGAGCCGGTCTCGTCCGAGATGCTGTGGTCAACACGGCTCGTACCTTCATCTTCGACACCGGTCTTTCCCCTGCCATGGCGGCCGCAGCGCGTGCGGCTCTCGACCTCGTTACCGCTGAGCGGGTGGCGTCGATGAAGGCGGCCCGCGCACAACTGGCAGCCGTACTTGATGTGCCGCTCCCGGCCGGTGCCGTGCTGTCCGTTCCCATGCCGAGTCCGGAATCAGGCGTCCGGGCGCGCGAACTGCTGTGCGAGGAGGGCATCCTCGTCGGCTGTTTCCGCCCACCTTCGGTGCCCGACGGCATCACGCGTCTGCGGCTGACAGCTCGTGCCGGACTCAGCCCTGGGGAGCTGGCCTATACCTGTGAGCGCATTCGGGCGATCACCGAAATCTGCGCTGCGGAGTCGGCGGCATGATCCCGCGCTTTCTGCTCGTCACGGGAACGGACACCGGCGTCGGCAAGACCATCGCCACCGCGGCGTTGGCAGCGGCACTGAATGCGGCTGGACGTCGAGTGATCATGTGCAAGCCGATCCAGACGGGGCATATCAGGGCCGACGATCCCGAACGTGAGCAGCTCGAGTCAGATTACAGCGACGTCGTCACAGAATCCGACGCGGAGGCAGTGGCTCGGCTGACCGGCATCCATGCGTTCACGAACACCACCTTCCGCCTGCCGATGGCTCCGGTTCCCGCAGCCAAAGCAGAATGGGACGGGTTCAAGTCGGTCGATGATGAGTCAGTTGGCGCCGTACCATCCGGTCCGGACTCCTCAGGGGCCGACAGAGTCTCGAATCTGCCGAGCGCAGCCGAGCACGTGGACTTCATACGGAGGGCACTCGCACGAACCGATGCAGACCACGTCCTCATCGAAGGGTCCGGGGGAGTCCTCGTCGATTTCGGAGAGCATACCGTCGCAGACATCGCAGCCGGACTGTCGGAAGGAGAGAACTCGGTCGGTGCCGCTATCGTCGTCCGCTCCCGCCTAGGGACCCTCAACCACACTGCTCTCACCGCGGAAGCCCTTGAGAGACGGCGGGTTTCGACCACCGGCATCATCATCGGTTCGTGGCCCGGAAAGGCGTCTCCGGTTGACCGTGACAATTGGGCTGCACTGTCGGCGATGGCACCTGTCCTCGGAGCGATTCCCGCCGGAGTCGATGACAGGCTCGATCGGAACGAGTTCACTGCCCGGGCACCTGGGTGGCTGCGCCTGTCCTGATCGCAGAGGCGGTGAAGGAATCAGCCTGATCCTCGCTGCGAAACGTCGCAGGTCAGCTCAAATATCTATGGTCCCCCCAGTGGGACTCGAACCCACACTGAATCGATTTTAAGTCGACTGCCTCTGCCGATTGGGCTATAGGGGGAATGCTCAGAACACACTTTATCGGCAAAGCCCGGCCACCGCGATCTGAGACATCCCGCGGACGATCCGGGCACACGGCTAACCTGGAACGATGACGACGAACGGACCCACCAGGCAGGCCTGGGTGATCCTCGTCGTCGGTGTCCTCACGCAGATGGCGGCGACCATTGCGATCGCCGGACCCGCCTTCCTCATCCCATACATGCACTCTGACCTCGGGTTCACACTCACCCAGGCCGGCACTGTCGCAGCCGCTCCGAGCTTCGGACTCATCCTCACCCTCATCGCCTGGGGCGCATTCGCCGACCGGTTCGGCGAACGTCTGGCGATGACTTTGGGGATCGGGCTGACCGCTGCGTTCTCGGCCGCCGCGGTGCTCGTCGTCGACTCGCCGATCTGGATGGTCATCGTCATCGCAGCCTCCGGTGCCGCGGCCGCCTCGGTGAACTCTGCATCCGGTCGCGTCGTCATGGGGTGGTTCCCCCGCCACCGCCGAGGACTGGCCATGGGCATCCGCCAGATGTCCCAGCCCCTGGGCACAGGCGTGGCCGCCGTGACCATCCCGGGGATCGCCGCGGCCGGCGGATTCCCCGCCTACCTCTGGTTCGTCGCCGCCGTGACCGGCCTCCTCGCCCTCGTCTGCTTCGCCCTCATCCGCAACCCACCGGACCCGATCCCCGCCCGCGCCGAGGTGGCCGACCCCGACCGCGACACCGAACCGGAGACAGAACGCCACAGACAGGACGAACCGGGCGCCACCTCGGCGGGGGAGGGGAAGCCCAGCGCCGCCTCGGCGATCAATCCGTACCGCAGCGATTCCTTCCTGTGGCGCATCCACGCGGTCTCTGCGCTCCTCGTCGTCCCGCAGTTCGCGTTCTCCACCTACGGACTCGTCTGGCTCATCGTCGTCCAGGGGATCGGCGCGGGCGCCGCCGGAGCGATCGTTGCGATCGCGCAGATCGTCGGAGCAGTCGGTCGCATGGTCGTCGGCGCGCTTTCCGATCGCACGGGATCCCGCGTCGGCCTCATGCGCATCGTCGCCGTCGCCGCCGTGATCGTCGTGGTAGCCATCGCCATCCTGTCGCTGACGGAGCTGCCCGCCGTCGCCGCCGTCGTCTTCATCCTCGCCTCGGCCGTATCCGTGGCCGACAACGGACTGGCCTTCGCCTCGGTGGCCGAAGCCGCCGGACCACGCTGGTCGGGCAAGGCGCTGGGAGCTCAGAACACGGGACAGTTCGTCATGTCGGCCCTGCTAGGCCCCGGATTCGGTGCCCTGGTGACGGCATTCGGCTATCCGCTGTCCTTCGGACTCATCGCCCTCGCCCCACTGTTGAGCGTCGGAATCATCCCGCGACGCGACGTCGATCGCATAACCTGATATTCATCTCGGCACATTATCGTGCTCGAGACACACCCCGGTGTCGACAGCGAAAGGGAAGGATCTCGTGAACAATCTGTTCCAAGAGAATCTGCGGGAGTACATCGACAAACTCCGCCTCGAAGGGTACACCGTCGAGGACAGTCAGACCACGGATCCGCACCTCATCGACCCCATGGGCCGGGCCGTCGAAACCTGGCGGGAAGGGTACCCGTACGACGAACAGATGGACCGCGAAGAGTACGAACTCGAGAAGTACAGACTGCAGGTCGAACTGCTGAAATTCCAGTACTGGGGTCAGGACACGGGCGCCAAACACGTCATCGTCTTCGAAGGTCGAGACGCCGCCGGCAAGGGCGGAACGATCAAACGCTTCACCGAACACCTCAACCCGCGTGCCGCCCGCGTCGTCGCACTCAACAAACCCTCCGACCGCGAAGCCGGGCAGTGGTACTTCCAGCGCTACATCTCCCACCTGCCCACGAGCGGGGAGATCGTCATGTTCGACCGCTCCTGGTACAACAGGGGCAACGTCGAGAGAGTCATGGGATTCTGCACCGACGACGAATACGAGACCTTCATGGAACAGGCTCCCGTGTTCGAGAAGATGCTCATCGACTCCGGAGTCCACGTCACGAAGTTCTGGTTCTCCGTGACCCAGAGAGAGCAGCGGACCCGGTTTGCGATCCGTCAGATTGACCCGGTGCGGCGGTGGAAGCTCTCACCGATGGACCTCGAGTCCCTCGATCGCTGGGACGACTACACGGAAGCGAAGGAAGAGACGTTCCGCCGCACGGACACCGATCACGCTCCGTGGATCACGATCAAGAGCAATGACAAGAAACGCGCCCGCATCAATGCGATGCGCTACTTCCTCAACCAGTTCGACTATGCGGACAAAGACCCCTCGGTCGTCTACGAAGCCGACCCGCTTCTGGTCCGCCGCGGCCGCGACGCCGTCGACGACTAGCCCGCAGTCGTCCACCGTCACCGAGGCGGGGGATCGGTGGTCCGGGCAGCGTGCCTGTCTCATGTGGGTGGATCCACCGCGAAATCCGCTCCGTGATCGAGGTGGATCCACCCACAGGAGACACCCCAGTCGAGACACGGTGATCGGGGGATCGGGGATTGTGGGTATGGTCCGCGGATGATTTCGGACAGAAATTCGGCCGGGTGGAAGGGGAAAGACCACCCGGCCGGAACCGTGGAGCGGGACTCGAACCCGCTGTGCAGGGACGCGCCGCTGTGCCGCCGGAGGCCGATGCTCCGGACCGCGGCGAAACCGAATCAGATCTCTGCTTCGGCGTCCTTCCGTGCCTTGCGCAGCGCCCGGCGTTTTTTGTGACCGGTGAAGCTGAGCAGGAAGAGGATGATCGCCAGGAGCACGAACAGCCCGCCGCCGGCGATGCCCGCATCGACCCAGAACTGAGGCGGGAAGAGGCGGATGAGCGAATCGTCGGCATAGAACTCCCAGGTCCCATCGGCGAAGAACACCTTGTGGAACCCGCGGAAGAAGCTGTCCCAGCCGAGGACGGCGACGACGGCGACAGCGGCCATGAAGACGATGCTGAAGATCGACCCCAGACGCACGCCTGCATGGATGCCCGATCCGTTCTTGCGGCACATGTAGATGCCGAACAGCACGGATCCGATGATGCCGACGAGGGCCACGAGGTAGAGCAGCGAGATCAGACCCTTGACGTCAGCCATATGGCTGAGCTCGTCGGAGATGAAGATCGGCTCACCGTTGGGCATGACGATATCGGCGAGGTAGCGCCGGGAATCGAAGTTGTGCAGGTAGTCGATGACGTAAGTGCCGTAGTGCTCACGGTCGGCGGCACTGAAGCCGAACTGATCGGCCGGGAAGCCGGGCCGGAAGTACTCGAATTTGAGGAAGATCCCCGAGGCGACGAAGCGCACCGCCAGAGCCAACAGGACGAAGGGGGTGGCGAGCATGATCCAGATCGTGCCGATGACATCGAGCACCGACCGACGTCGTTCGGGCACCTCGGGATCACGGGCATCGGTCGACGTCGCCGCCTTCGACACCGCGGCCCAATCGGCTTCGCTCATCACTGCGGTGCGCGCATTCTGCGGCACCTCGCGTGTGGCCCCGGTATCGGTCGAGGATGATGCCCCGGCTGTCGATGCAACGGCGGCCGAATCCGTGCCGGCGGACTTCTGCGCGGCGGTGTGTGTGCTCGCGGTCGCGGGCTGAGAGGCCGGATTCGTCGAGTGGGCGGGAGTCACCCTCACCGGGCCCGTCGAGGGCTTCGCGTCCGCAGAATGCTTTGGGGCATCCTCGGCGATGGGATCCGTGATCGGATCGAACGCCTCGGTGTCGGTCGAGGGATCATTGGCCGCCTCCAGAGGGGCCTGCGACTGCTTATCGGCAGCACTGGCAGACCCTGAACTCATCCGCCTGCTCAGGAGGTCTTCGGTCTCGTTCTTCTCGTCTCTGGACACATCCCCATTGTCAGTGACCACGGGGTCCAAGCCCGGGAGGACACGCCACGGCGGCCGATTTCGGCGGGTCGCTAGCCGAGGAGGGCGGCGACGATGACGAGAGCGGGAACGGACAGAACCGTGGTGATGAAGACGGCATCGCGCATGAGCGCCTCGGATTGTCGGTACTGCATCGAGTAGATGTAGACGTTCTGCGCGGTCGGCAGGGCGGAGGTGACGACGATCGCGAAGAGGTCGACCCCGTCGTAGCCGAGCAGGGGACCGCCGATGGCCCAGGCGATGACCGGCTGAGCGATGAGTTTGGCGCCGGTGATGTAGCTCAGCTGTGCGCGGCTGCCCTTGACGGGGATTCCCCACCCGTCCTTGAGTGAGATGCCGAACGCCAACAGGGCACCCGGGACCGCGGTCGCGCCGATCATGTCGATGGGTTCGAAGACGAATCGCGGCAGCTCGAAGCCCGTCGCCGAGGCGGCCACACCGGCTGCGGCTCCGACGACGATGGGGTTCTTGAGCACTTGGAGGATTGCGGAGTACCAGTGCGAATCATGCTGCTTCTTGCCCGCTCCGTCGAGCACGGCCATGCCGATGGGAGCGAGCACGAGCAGCTGGAAGAGCAGAACCGGGGCGACATAGCCGATGTCGCGGAGGACATAGGCGGCGATCGGGATGCCGAGGTTGCCGATGTTGACGTAGCTGGTCGCCCACGCGGAGAACATCGCCTCACCCGTACTGCGTTTTCTGATCCACTTGGTGAGGACGAACAGGGCGGCACCGACGATGAGTGCGGAGCCGCCGGTGGCGAAGAGGGCGGTGTTGAAGATCAGCCCGAGGTCAGTCTCGGAGACAGTGACATAGAGCAGCGTCGGGGTGCCGGCGTAGAAGACGAGCTTCGCGATGACCTGCTGACCGTGCGGACCGAGAACGCCGGAGCGGCCGAGGACGAACCCGACCAGAATGACTCCGGCGATGACGGCGAATCCTTCGAATACGGCCAGCATGGGCTGTTCGGGTCCTCGCTTCCTGCATTTGGGAGTGCTGCGGTCAGTCTGGTGCGGCTGGTGTCAGTCCCGTAGTGCGGGTGTCAGTTCGGGACGGTCGGGGTCGTCGCCGGGCGGTATGCGCGGCGGCGTGCGGAGGTCGGGCCTCCTCGGCGGTGGGGTCAGTCCGCCTCGGCGATATCGGAGACGACATAGGAGGCTGCGGCGCTGACCGCGCTGACGGCGAACACGGCCGGCCATGCGCCGATCTTCTTCGCCAGGGGATGGGAAGCGCCGAACCCGCCGAGGTAGGCCAAGGTCAGTCCGGTGGCGGCTGGCCAGCCCTTCTTCACATACCAGGAGCGGGCGGCGTAGGCGCCCGCTGCGGCGAGGACGACTCCGCCGAGGGGGCGGATCCCGGTCTCGCGGGCGGTGAGGAAACCGCCGATGAGGCCGACGGCGACGAGTGGGGCGGTGGAGACTTCGCGTGCATCCTTCATACGGACAAGTTTAGGCTTGCAGGTCAGCGGACCGGACGGCGGTCTCATAACGCGGCATGTGCGGCGGGTGTGCGCGGTGTCGGGCGGGAGCAGGTGGGATGCCGATCAGGAGGTCTGGGAAGTTGAGCGGGCAGAGAGCCTCAGAGCAGGCTGATCTTGATGACCGAGGCGATGCTCAGCACCGAAATGAGGCACACCGAGGTGGTGAGGAAGATGACCGCCCACGGCGACGGCCGGCCGCGTTCGGCCCGAATCGAGACCGAACCCAGCCGGTAGCGTCTGACCTGCATGGCGATGGCGACGATGGCCATGCCCAAGCACACGACGAAGAGCGTCACCGACCAGCCTTGGAAGACGTTGATGAAGCGCATGAAGATGAGGCTGACGACCGTCATCGTCAGGCTCGTGCGCAGCCAGGATTGGACGGTGCGTT
This sequence comes from Brevibacterium permense, assembly GCF_013280495.1. GTDB lineage: Bacteria > Actinomycetota > Actinomycetes > Actinomycetales > Brevibacteriaceae > Brevibacterium > Brevibacterium permense. Next base: position 43,864 of record NZ_JABSSX010000009.1, on the reverse strand, counting down.
CCGGCTGCAGAGCCGGATCGTCATGCGGCTGCGGTCGCGGTGAGCGGGTCGGCATCACAGCAGGCCGGCGAACACCAGGACGAGGAGACCGGCACCCAGCGCCGAGGCGAGGCTGACGATGGGGATGATGAGCGGCAGCGGCAGTGAGGTCTTGCGGCGCATCGCCGATTCGATGCGATGCCAGCGGACGGCGGCACCGGCGGCGAGGATGAAACCGATGACCATGAGCACGATCGACAGGGTCGCCCGCAGACCGGTGCCGAAGATCTCCGAGGTGAAGGCCTCGACGGCGATTCCGCCGCCGATGAACGCCAGCGCGGTGCGGATCCAGGACAGGAACGTCCGCTCGTTGGCCAGGGTGAAGCGAGGATCGGGGTCGACTCCGTCGGGGAAGACCCGTCGGGCGATGCGACTGCGGGAGTCCGGCGATGACTTGTTCTCACTCACCCTTCGAGGATAACCGTAGACGGCGCAGAGATGGTGTGGAAGCCTGTGCTCATGAGCGACGACGAGACGATGAAGTCCTTCCTGCGGCAGTCCCTGCACCGAGGTCGGAGAAACCTGCGATGGAAGCTGTCCGGACTCGATGAGAGGTCCCTGAGGTGGCCGCGCACCCCGGCCTCACCCGGCATGTGGGCCAAGTCGACATCGTCCGGGAAGGCATCGACGGCGCCGCCGGACTCTCCGAAGCGGCTCCGAACCTGCCGGAGGACTTCGACCAAGACGCGTATCTCGAACGTCTGCGAACCATCGCCGATCGTTTCTGAGGCGCGGCGGGCCGGGGGCGGCCGTCGCGAAGGGTGGTGACCGATGACAGGACAGCGCAGTTGTCCCCTATCATGACTGTGGACATGCTGAGACCGCTGCGCCGCCGATATGCGGGAGAACCCGATGGAGGATCCCCGACCACGGTGAGTCTGTGCGCGGCCGAAGATGAAAGCGAATAACTCCATGAGTGAGCAGTCGAACGGTTCCGGCCCCGGCGATGCGGGCGACGCAGAGACCGTTTCCGGAATCGAAGAGGCCTCCGGCCCGGCCAAATGGAAGGTCATCGGTCCCGGCCTCGTCGTCGCGGCCACCGGCGTCGGTGCCGCGGATATGGTGGCGACCCTGGTGGCCGGCAGCCAGTTCGGCTACGGACTGCTGTGGGCAGTGATCGTCGGCGTCATCCTCAAGATCGTCCTCGTCGAAGGAGCCGGCAGGTTCAGCCTCGCGACCGGAAAGACGATCTTCGAGGGGTGGCGATCGCTCGGTCGCTGGACCACGTGGTACTTCGGTCCGTACATCATCATCTGGGGCTTCGTCTACGGAGCCACGGCGATGAGCTCGGCGGCGCTACCGCTGGCCGCGCTCTTCCCCGGACTCAACCTCACAGTGTGGTCGGTGCTCATGGGCCTGGCCGGCTTCACCATGGTGTGGTTCGGCCGCTACGGCGTGTTCGAGAAGATCACCGCCGTCCTCGTCGGGATCATGTTCATCACCGTCGTGGGACTGGCGATCATTGCCGCGCCGAATATCCCCGACATGCTCACCGGACTGATCCCCATCATCCCCGAGGACGGAGTGATCTACACGCTCGCGCTCGCCGGAGGCGTCGGCGGCACCATCACCCTGGCCGCCTACGGCTACTGGCTGCGCGAGAAGGGCTGGCACACCCCGAAGTGGATGCGGGTGATGCGCATCGACAACTCGATGGCGTACGTGATGACCGGCATCTTCGTCATCGCCATGCTCATCGTCGGTGCCGAAGTCGTCCGTGCCGCGGGAGTCTCGATCTCCGCCGAGGACAAGGGACTGCTCGACCTCGCCGACGTCCTCAAAGCCCGCTACGGCGAGGTCGTGGGCATCGGCTTCCTCGTCGGATTCTGGGCCGCTTCCTTCTCCTCGATCATCGGAGTGTGGAACGGAGTGTCCCTGATGTTCGCCGACTTCTGGGGCCATATGCGCAAGAAGCCGGGCGGACACCCCGACACACTGACGGGCGGCAAGTACTTCAAGTTCTATGTGCTGTGGCTGACGTTCCCGCCGATGCTCCTCTTCATCCTCGGCAAACCGATCGGTCTCATCCTCGCCTACGGCGTCCTCGGCTCGCTGTTCATGCCGTTCCTCGCCGTCACCCTCCTCGGTCTCCTCAACGGCAAGAAGATCCCGAAGGAATGGGCGAACAAGCTGCACACGAACATCGCTCTGGCGATCACAGCACTGCTGTTCATCATCCTCGGCATCCAGCAGCTCTACTCGGCGCTCGCACCACTCTGGGGCGGCGGGGAGTAACCCGCCTGGGCGGGGCCGAGCCTGGGCAGTGGCGCTAAGCTGGGAGACGCAATGGCAGAAGAGAACCCGACCCCATCGACCACTCCAGCGAACACGAATCCAGGACGGCCGCCTCGGCGCGGGAATAACGGACGTGGGCGTTCGCAGCAGAGACGCAGAACCACGGCAGCGCACCATCAGCAGCGCCGAGCCCGGCTCAAGGACGCCCGCGCTGCCCATCCGGTCACCGTCACCTACCCCGCGGATCTGCCGGTCACCGCGGCGAAGGACGAGATCGCCGAGGCGATCCGGGACAATCAGGTCGTCATCATCGCCGGTGAGACGGGATCGGGAAAGACCACCCAGCTGCCGAAGATCTGCCTCGACCTCGGCCTCGGGGTCGACGGACTCATCGGCCACACCCAGCCGCGGCGCATCGCCGCCCGGACCGTGGCCGAGCGCATCGCCGACGAACTCGACGAAGAACTCGGCAACACCATCGGCTACCAGGTGCGGTTCACCGCGCAGGTCGCCGATTCCACCCGGGTGAAGGTGATGACCGACGGCATTCTGCTGTCCGAACTCTCACGCGACAAACTGCTGCGCGACTATGAAGTCATCATCATCGACGAGGCGCACGAACGCAGCCTCAACATCGACTTCCTCCTCGGCTACCTCAAGGAGGTGCTCGACCGACGTCCCGACCTCAAGGTCATCATCACCTCTGCGACGATCGACCCCGAATCGTTCTCCGCTCACTTTGATGACGCTCCGATCATCTCCGTCGAGGGCCGCACCTTCCCCGTCGAGGTCCGGTACCGGCCTCTCGGGGACGATCCTGCCGATGACGATGTCGACGGGCCCGGCGAATCGGGGAACTACGAGACCGGAGTCGAGGATCAGACTGACGGAATCATCGCCGCCGTCGACGAACTCGCGGCCGAGGCACCCGGTGACATCCTCGTCTTCCTCTCCGGCGAACGGGAGATCCGCGACACGGCCGATGCACTGACCGACCACCTGCGCAGACGTCCGCGGATGAGCAGCTGGGAGGTCGTGCCGCTGTTCGCCCGACTCTCGGCGGGGGAGCAGCAGAAGGTCTTCCAACCCCATTCACGACCTCGCATCGTCCTGGCCACGAACGTCGCCGAGACCTCGCTGACGGTGCCCGGAATCAAATACGTCATCGACGTCGGCACCGCCCGCATCTCGCGCTACTCCAACCGCACACGGGTGCAGCGACTGCCGATCGAGCGGATCTCCCAAGCCAGCGCGAACCAGCGCAAGGGCCGCTCCGGGCGCACCAGTGACGGCATCTGCATCCGCCTGTACTCGGAAGACGACTTCGACTCGCGTCCCGAGTTCACCGATCCGGAGATCCTGCGCACGAACCTCGCCAGCGTCATCCTGCAGATGGCCTCACTGGGATTCGCCGCAAGCGATCAGGAGATCCTCGACTTCCCGTTCCTCACCCCGCCAGAGGCCAGAGCCGTCCGTGACGGACGGACGATGCTCACCGAACTCGGGGCGCTGACCAGCGACTCGGCAGGGAAGATCCACGTCACCGAGATCGGTCGGAAACTCACCGTGCTGCCGATCGACCCCCGGCTGGCTCGGATGGTCATCGCCGGGGCGGAGGCCGGCTGCGGGGGAGAGGTCACCGTCATCGTCGCCGCGCTGTCCATCCAAGACCCCCGGGAACGTCCGGCCGAGGTCCGAGCCGCCGCCGATGAGAAGCACGCCCGATTCACCCACCGAGGCAGTGACTTCCTGTCCTACCTCAACCTCTGGAACTACCTGCAGAGTCTGCAGGCGGACATGGGATCCTCGAAGTTCCGTCGCCGCTGCAAGGAGGAATTCCTCAACTTCGTGCGCATCCGCGAATGGCAGGACCTCGTCGGTCAGCTGCGCTCTCTGCTCGGCTCGGCCGGCATTCGCGTCGAGAAGTCCGTCTGGCAGCCGGGCGACGAAGCCGACACGGCCGGATCCGCGCTCGATAGCGAGGGCGGCAAGACGAATGCAGCTGGATCCGGTGACGGTTCCGACCGTGGTCAAAGCGGTCGCAGCGGTGGTGGTCGTGAGGGCCAGAATGCTCCTGGCGGTCAGGGCGCCAGTGGCGGTCGGGGCGAAGGAAGCGCTCAGGGCGGACGAGGTGCGAACGGCAAGATCGGATTCGCCGAACTCAGCGCTGCCAAACGCAGCGCGAAGAAGCAGGGCGCGACCGGTCCGGCAGGGGACACCGGGAAGCAGGTGGCCGCGGTCAAGCTCGATCCGCACGCCGCCGCTATCCATCGGTCCCTTCTCACCGGTCTGCTGACGATGATCGGCTCACGGTCGGAGCGGCACAAGGACTATCAGGGAGCACGCGGCACACGCTTTGCGATCTTCCCCGGTTCGGGACTCTTCAAAGTCAACCCGGACTTCGTCATGGCCGCCGAACTCGTCGAGACCTCCCGCCTGTGGGCCCGCACCGTGGCCGCGATCGACCCGGATTGGGTCGTCGAAGCCGCCGGTGATCTGGTCACCCGCCAGCATTCGGATCCGCACTGGTCGACGAAGGCCGGCGCGTCGATGGTCTACGAGAAGATCTCCCTCTACGGGGTCACACTTGTCAGCGACCGCCGCGTCGGCTACGGCACCATCGACGCCGAGGCCGCCCGGGACGCGTTCATCCGCAAGGGTCTCATCGAGGGCGACTGGCACGAACGCTTCGGCTTCCTCGAACACAACGCGGCCGTCATCGACGAGGCCGAGGAGCTGGCTTCGCGGACACGGAACCGTCGCGTGCTCGACCAAGACGATGCCCTCTACGAATTCTTCGACGAACGGATTCCGGAGGGGATCACCTCGGCGGCGGATTTCCGGGGCTGGTGGAAGAAGCAGAAACGGCGGGACGCGCACCTGCTCGACCTCACCACCTCGGTGCTGCTCAGCGACGACAGTGAGGAGCTGACCGCCTCGGTGGCCTCGGATTTCCCGATGGAATGGGAACTGGCCGATGGCACGCGGGCGAAGCTGCGCTACTCGTTCGACCCCGGCAGCACCGAGGACGGGGTGACCGTTGAGATCCCCGCCGAGGCGGTGCCCGCGGTCGACGCGGACGAATTCAGCTGGCAGGTGCCCGGGCTGCGCGAAGAACTCGTCGCCGCCTATATCCGGTCATTGCCGAAGAGCAAGCGCCGCTACTTCGTTCCCGCTCCCGACGTCGCCCGCGAGATTCTGCCCGCGCTCACCCCGTACCAGGGAAGCCTGCCGGACGTGCTCGCAGCGTACTTGAGCGAACGCGCCGGCGGGGGAGGGCTGAACGATCTCGTGCCGATCACGGTCACCGCCGACGATTTCGACCGATCGCGGATTCCCGCCCATCTGCGGCTGACCTTCCGGGTCGTCGATGGGAAGAAGACCGTCGGCCTCGGCGAGGACCTGGCTGCTCTGAGGACCAAGGCCACACCGCAGGTGCGCAAGGCCCGCCAGAAGCAGAGCGCGTTCACCCCGAAGACCGGCCTGACGGACTGGCCGTTCGGTGAGTTGGCCGATCCCGATCAGGCTGCGGCCGGAGTCGTCCCCGGGTTGGCAGACCGAGGGACCTCGGTCGACCTCGTCGCCTTCGACACCGCAGCGCAAGCGCGCCTGGCCACGCGAGAAGCGATCATCACCCTGCTGGGCCAGCACACGTCTGATGCGCTGAAGTACCTGCAGGACGGGCTGACCACTCAGGAGAAGCTCACCCTCGCCGGTCATCAGAAGACCGCTGACGAGCTGCTGGGCGGGCTGATTCGTGTCGGGATCCGCGGTCTCGTCGTCGACCGGTTGGGGCCGGCCGAAACGTCATGGGTGGCCACCGCCGAAGAGTTCGCGCGGCTGCGCAAGGACGTCGACGCCGAGCTGCCGCTGACCTGTTCATCGCTGCTGCCGCACCTGATGAAGGCGCTGAAGGCGACGACCGAGCTCGACAAACTCGTGTCGAAGGCCTCCTCGTTGGCGATCCTGTCGAACCTCGCCGATGTGCAGGCGTGGCGAGCCTCCCGGACGAGCGCAGCCGCCATTGCAGCGTTGACTCCGCAGACGCTGCGAGAGCTTCCCCGCTGGGTGCAGGCCGAAGTGGTGCGCATCGGCGGAATGCAGGACTCGCCGATCCGTGACAAGCAGCTCATGGATCGAGTCACCGGCTGCAGCAGCGATGTGGTCAAGAAGATCGGCAATCGATTCCCGGCACTGGCGAAGGCCGAGTGGTCGCAGCTGATCGTGTCGCTGCCTGCAGAGTGGGTTGAGGTCGTAGTGATGCTCGAAGAGCTGCGGGTGTCTCTGTTCGCGAACTCGTTGGGCACGGCACATCCGGTGTCGGAGAAGCGCATCGCGAAGGCCCTCGCCCAGCTCTGACCCGAGTACCCCTCACCGGCAGCGGTACAACGCCTCATTGCAGAGGGGCGTTGTGTCACGAAGAGTGACCGACGCGCGAGCACCTGTAGGAAGCGCCACCAGCGAGGTGGTTTGGCGTCGAAGCGCGGGGACAGCGCGGCCGGCCGCGCGAGGGCTAGAGGTCTAGATGGGCTGGGCTCCGCTGAGGAGCCAGTCGACGATCACCCACAACGGCAGTGCCGCTGCAGCGAGGAACGCCGCCACTGCCCACCAGATACGCCATTTCCACGTGCGTCGCCGAGAACCGATGAAGAGGAACGCGATGAAGAAGATGACGCAGAAGCCGCCCGAGAGGCTGGCCAGGACATACCCGGTGGCCTCCCACCCGGAGGTGCCGAGGTCGAAGAGATATTTGGTGATCTGAGCGATCTGCAGAGACAGCCAGATGTCGGCGGCGAGCAGCGGGATACCCAGGACTCCCGCGACGATGAGCGGTAAGGCTTTGAGCCAGCGTTCCTTCGGCTCCGAACGGCCGGCGTATTCGACGAATTCCTCAGACATCGTCCCCCAGCATATGGGCCGATTCCGACAGGACGCTGGATGCGACGCCCACCGGCCACCCCGCACATACGGTTCCGGCCGCCGGACCCCCGGCACAAGCTGGCCCACACTGTGACTGAACGGACACGCCGGATGGGCGCGAAGAACGATAGGATACTGCGGTGACTTCTGGCCAGTATTCCGTCAAGGACATCCGACACGAGGCGTCCCGCCGCCGCACGTTCGCTGTCATCTCCCACCCCGACGCGGGCAAATCGACGACCACCGAGGCGCTCGCCCTCCACGCCCGCGCCATCGGCCAGGCCGGAGCCACCCACGGCAAGGCCGGTCGCCGCGCCACCGTCTCCGACTGGATGCAGATGGAGCAGGATCGCGGAATCTCGATCTCCTCGGCCGCCCTGCAGTTCGAGTACCGCGACGCCGTCTTCAACCTCGTCGACACCCCTGGTCACGCCGACTTCTCCGAGGACACCTACCGTGTGCTCTCCGCCGTCGACTGCGCCGTCATGCTCATCGACGCCGCCAAAGGCCTCGAGGCACAGACGATGAAGCTCTTCGAAGTCTGTGCCCACCGCAATATCCCGATCATCACGGTCGTCAACAAGTGGGACCGTCCCGGCCTCGACGCGCTCGAACTCATGGACGAGGTTCAGCAGCGCACCGGCCTCCTGCCCACCCCGATCACCTGGCCGGTCGGGCAGTCCGGAGACTTCCGCGGAGTCCTCGACCGCATCAGCGGCGAGTACACGAAATACACCCGCACCGACGGAGGCGCCACGATCGCCGGTGAAGACACCTACACGTCCGAGGCGGCCGCCGACCTCGAAGGCGATGCGTGGACGACCGCTGTCGATGAGTCCGATCTGCTGGAGATGGAAGACCAGAACCACGACCAGGAGACCTTCCTCGCCGGCAAGTCGACCCCGGTGATGTTCGCCTCGGCCGTGCTCAACTTCGGCATCCACAAACTCCTCGACCTCCTCGTCGACCTCGCCCCACCCGCCGAGGCCCGCCTGGACAAGGACGACCAGCCCCGCCCCGTCGACGATCCCTTTTCCGGATTCGTCTTCAAGGTGCAGGCCGGAATGGACTCCCACCATCGCGACCGACTCGCCTACATCCGTGTCTGCTCAGGAGTCTTCGAACGCGGAACCGTGCTCACCCATGCCAGCACCGGCAAACCCTTCGCCACGAAATACGCTCAGCAGGTCTTCGGCCGCGACCGCGATGTCGTCGACGAAGCGTTCCCGGGAGATGTCGTCGGATTGGTCAACGCCTCTGCCCTGCGCGTCGGTGACTCCCTCTACCTTGACAAGAAGGTCGAGTTCCCCGGCATCCCGACGTTCTCACCCGAACACTTCATGGTCATCCGCGCCAAGGACTCCTCGAAGTACAAACAGTTCCGACGCGGCATCGAACAGCTCGACCACGAAGGTGTCATCCAGGTGCTGCGCTCGGACCTGCGCGGTGATCAGGCACCCGTGCTCGGCGCCGTCGGACCCATGCAGTTCGAAGTGGCCGAAGACCGGATGACCAACGAATTCAACGCTCCCTGCTCCCTGGAGCGTCTCAACTTCTCCCTCGCCCGACGCACCACTCCCGAATGCGTGCCGACCCTGGCACGGGAACGCTCGGTCGAGGTCCTCCACCGCTCCGACGGAGAGCTGCTGGCGCTGTTCTCCGACCGGTGGCGGCTGCAGGGCGTGCAGAAGAACCACCCCGACCTGGTCCTCGAACCTCTGGTCGTCAGCTGAGACGAGCACTGCCGCGTTCGAAGGCCGGTGTCCGGCATTTTGACGCGGAGATTATTATAGATAGTTGGGGCCGAAGCGAAGCCCTACAGGGCCAACCGCCCGCGTGGGACACTCCCGCCGCTCGGTGAAACCCAAACAGACAAAGGAGAATTGTGGGAACGAAATCGATTCGAGTCGCGATTGCCGGATTGGGCAACTGCGCCTCGTCCCTGATCCAGGGCGTGGAGTACTACCGGAACGCGTCGCCCGGGACGAAGGTTCCCGGCCTCATGCACGTGGAATTCGGGGACTATCACGTCGGTGACATCGATTTCGTTGCCGCCTTCGACGTCGACGGCAAGAAGGTCGGCGTCGACATCGCCGAGGCGATCACCGCCAGCGAGAACAACACCATCAAGCTCGCCGATGTGGAGCCGACCGGCATCGAGGTCCTGCGCGGACCCACCCTCGACGGACTCGGCGAGTACTACCGCGACACGATCGTCGAATCCGACCGCGAGGCCGTCGACGTGGTGAAGGCGCTCAAGGACGCCGAGGCGGATGTCCTCGTGTGCTACCTGCCCGTCGGTTCGCAGAAGGCCGTCGAGTTCTATGCTCAGGCCGCGATCGACGCGAAGGTCGCCTTCGTCAATGCCCTGCCCGTGTTCATCGCCGGCACCAAGGAATGGGACGAGAAGTTCCGTGCCGCAGGTGTCCCGATCGTCGGCGACGACATCAAGTCCCAGATCGGTGCGACCATCACCCACCGGGTGATGGCGAAGCTGTTCGAAGATCGCGGCGTCGTCCTCGACCGGACCTACCAGCTCAACGTCGGCGGCAACATGGACTTCAAGAACATGCTCGAGCGGCAGCGCCTCGAATCGAAGAAGATCTCGAAGACTCAGGCCGTCACCTCGAACACCTCCGCCCAGCTGTCCGACCGCGACGTCCACATCGGACCCAGCGACTACGTCGAATGGCTCGACGACCGCAAGTGGGCCTTCGTTCGACTCGAAGGCCGCAACTTCGGCGACGCCCCCGTGTCGCTGGAATACAAGCTCGAGGTGTGGGACTCGCCGAACTCCGCCGGCGTCATCATCGACGCCGTACGTGCAGCGAAGATCGGCCTCGACCGTGGAATCGGCGGAGCCCTCATCTCCGCCTCCTCGTACTTCATGAAATCGCCACCGGAGCAGCAGGACGACGACGCCGCCCACGAGGCCGTCGAAGCGTTCATCCGCGGCAACCTCGAGCGCTGATATCGCCGAGGCGGCCCACCCTTATCTGAGGTGCTGAGTCGCCTGCCGGCTGAGAGGGCGCCGATCGCATTTACCTGCGGTCGGCGCCCTCGCACATTCACCGACGTCTGTGTGCACGGAACCGCACGACCGCCTCGGCGGGGACAGGTGAGTCTGGCAACCTCCGAATATCCGGAATATGAGATTCGCGCGACACAACGCCGATTGTCCATGAGACTTGCACCTTGAGGTGATCGCTTTCACATGAGCGATATCCGGCTCAACATATTCGCCAGTGCCACCCCGACCGAGGAGAACCGATGTCGAGCACAACGCCTGCAACCGCAGATAAGAGGAAAGACAGTTCCGAGCTGAGCTGGCTGATGCGCGTCCTCGTCATCATCGAGAAGGCCGGCAACAAACTGCCGCACCCGTTCTGGCTGTTTCTCTCGCTGGCAGTCATCGTCATGATCCTCTCGGCGATCTTCGCGTCCACCGGGCTCAACGCCGTCAATCCGGCCACGGACGAGAAGGTGACGGTGACGAACCTCTTCTCCACCGAGTCGCTGCGTGAGATCGTTGCGGGAGCGACGAACAACTTCGTCACCTTCCCACCGCTTGGACTCGTCCTCATCGTGCTCATCGGCGTGGCCGTGGCCGAGCAGTCCGGACTCATCCCGGCGATGCTGCGCGGAACCATCGCCGGGGCCTCGCCGAAGTGGATCACATTCATCGTCGCCCTGGCCGGAACCGCCTCGTCGATCGCCTCCGATGCGTCCTACATGATCATGATTCCCCTCGGCGGACTCGCGTTCAAAGCCGTCGGCCGCAATCCGCTGCTCGGCTGCCTCGTCGCCTATGCCGCGACCTCGGGAGGCTATTCGGCGGCTCCGATGGTCAACTCGCTCGACACGATCCTCGGCGGCCTGTCCACCTCGGCCGCACAGATCATCGACGCCGACTACTCCGTCAGCCCGGTCGCGAACTTCTACTTCAACTTCATCTCCATGTTCGTCGTCGCCGCCGCGGTGACCCTGGTGACCGAGCTGGTCCTGTCCAAGCGAGCAGACCAGATCGAACTCGACGAGGAGACCGACGACGATCCGGACAACTTCGACGTCAAGATGGCCCTCGACGCCAACGAGAAGCGCGGGATCATCATCGCCGTCGTCACCATCGTCATCTGCGCGGCGGTGCTGTTCGCCCTCGCCTGGCCTGCCGGATCGTTCCTCCGCGATGAAGCCGGAGGCTTCGGTCCTGAATCGGGTCTGATGGCCGGAATCGCTGCGATCATCGGCTTCGGCTTCTTCATCGTCGGCATCGTCTACGGCTACGCCACCGGATCGATCAAGCACACCGCCGATATCCCGGAGATGATGGGCAAGGGGCTGCTGCCGTTCGTTCCGGTGATCGTCCTGTTCTTCGCTGCCAGCCAGTTCCTTGCGCTGTTCAAGATGTCCAACCTCGGCGAGATCTTGGCGATCAAGGGTGCCGAGGTCTTCGGGGCGCTGAACACCGGACCGTTCGTCATCCTCCTCGGCGGGTGGCTGCTCGTGGCGCTGGGCGCACTGTTCCTCACCTCAGGTTCGGGGCTGTGGACGCTCATGGCACCGGTGCTCGTCCCGATGTTCATGCTGCTGTCGATCTCCCCGGAGACCACCCAGGCCCTCTACCGCATCGGTGACTCGACGACGAACATCATCTCCCCGATGAGCCCGTACTTCGTCGTCGTCCTCGGCTTCATCCAGCGATACAAGAAGGACGCCGGCATCGGCACGGTGCTCTCATTCACGATCCCGCTGTCCTTCGCCATGTTCATCCTCTGGGGACTGCTGTTCTTCATCTGGTGGGCCACAGGGATTCCGTGGGGACCGGGGGCGGCCACTCACTATCAGATGGGCTGAGCCGGTCACCCGATGGGCCGATCCGGGAATTCTCGCGCTTGATCGGGTGTTGTCCACCACAGCATTACGATCGTGCAACGTCGGAGCCGGTTGGCCGGGATCCTCAGTTCCCGTCCAGACCGTCCAGTTAGACTGTGATCGTGAAAGACCACATGTGCAGCTTCGCGGCTGTGCACATTCTGCTCAGATCGAAAGGATCTCGACCGTGAGTAACCCCATGATGAACCGGGCGATCAACCAAGGCGCCCAGGCCGGACGCAACCAGCCGGTCATGTCCGATCAGGAGCTCAACAACCTGTTCAACCAGCCTGCCGCGGAGCACCGCAACGCAGGCCCCCAGGTCGCCGACCGTGCGATGACCTATGACGATGTGATGATGAAGACCGGTGTGCTCTTCGCCATCCTCCTCGCCGGTGCCGTCGTCGGCTGGCTCGTGCCGATGTTGGCTCTGCCTGCTGCGCTCATCGCGCTCGTCCTCGGCCTCGTCAACGCCTTCAAGAAGGAACCGAGCAAGGCTCTCATCATCGGCTACGCCGCGTTCGAGGGTGTCTTCCTCGGCGGCATCTCCGGGATCTTCGAGTCCATGTACCCGGGCATCGTCGTTCAGGCCGTGCTCGCCACCTTGAGCGTCTTCGGCGTCATGCTCGCCCTGTTCAAGTTCAAGGGTGTGCGCTACGGCTCCAAGATGATGAAGTTCATGATGATCGCCGTCGGCGGCTACGCGGTCTTCTCGATCATCAATTTCTTCTTCGCCATGTTCACCGGCTCCGGCGGCGCCCGCAGCATCGAGATCTTCGGAATGCCGCTCGGAATCGTCATCGGCATAGTCGCCACCGTGCTCGCCGCGATGACCCTGATCATGGACTTCCAGATGATCGAAGAAGGTGTGAAGCACAAGATCCCGGAGAAGTACTCCTGGATGTGCGCCTTCTCGCTCATGGTCACCCTCGTGTGGCTCTACATCGAAATCCTGCGCCTCATCTCCTACTTCAGAGACTGAGAGACGTGCTCGCCCCACGCAAGTGGGCTGCGGCCGAGCGCTGAACGAAGGGCGGATCCCCGAGATGGGGGTCCGCCCTTCGTCGTCTCCGCTGTGTCGGGGTGGGCAGGACCTCGCCCAGTTGGGCAGGACCCCTCGCCGAGGCGGCCGTTCCCGAGGCCGATGTCTGTCGTTCAAGGCGGAGCGCAGTTGTCGGCCTGTACACAGTGCGAAATTCGCGCGCGGCCTTGAACGGCGGTCCTCAACACCCGTGCCGACGTCCCCGACACCGGCACCTGGTACCCGACCTGGTACCCGCCGACCGTCATCGAAGGCGTGCCCGATGACAGCGAACTCGGCCGCGGCGAGATCTTCGGCCCCGTCACGCAGCTGCTGCGACGCACCAGCCGCGACGACGCTGTGGACCTCATCGACGGCGAACCCTATGGGCTGGCATCGAGCGTGTAGTGCGAGGACATCGCCCAAGTGCGGTGGTGGGCGAGCCGGATCCGCGTGGTCACCCTCGCGGTGAACGGCTACAGCGAAGGCACCGAAGCCACCCCGTTCGGCGGTCTGCGACAGTCCGGATTCTGGGGCCGCGACAACGGCCCGGAGGCCCTGGACACCGATCAGGAGACCGTGACCGTCTGGGTGGCCGACACCTGATCATCGTCTGCGGTTCCGCCGCTGCTCCCATCGACGAGGACTATCATGTGTCCATGACCACGGCAGCGGCGGAACTCGAGACCGAGGTGCGCCGACTGCGCATCCGGATCATCGCCCTGACCACTGCCCAACTCGACGAGGCGGCCCCACCGGCACCGAGCAGACGTGCAGCCATCCGTGAGGCCCTGGCCGAATTCTCGTCGATCGGCTCCGATGCCCGACCGGTTCCGGAACTCGGCGATCAGAACCTCGCCGATCAGGTCGTCGTGCTCCTCGAACACGGACTGCGTTCTGCTCAGGCACTGCCCGAACCCGATCGCGAGAACCGCATCAACACCCTCACCGAGGCGGCCGTGCGTCTGCGTCACAACCTGGCCTGAACATGGGGGAGAGGGAGGGCAGGGTGAAGAGCACTCAGCGCACGTGGCCGTCCGTGCTCGCAGGTGTCGTCGCGACCCTCATCTATTCCGGCACGGCCGAACTCATCGCCCGCAGCCTGGACGTGGCGTCGGCTCCTGCTCTGCTCATCGGCCAGGCGCTCATCCCGCTGATGCCGACCGTGCTGATCAAGTCCGCGATCGCGGTCTTCGGCACTCACGACAAACTCGCCCTCGTCGTCACCATCGTGGCAGGAGGGGCTGGGTGCGGTGCGATCATCGGGTGGATCGGCGCTCGCCGTCGCGGATTGGCGCTCGTCCTGCTCATCGGTTTCGGGCTGTTGCCTGCCGTCGTCGGCTTCAGCTCCGGCGTCGGGCTTGCGGCCACTCTGCCGAGTCTCGGCGGAGCCGCCGCCGGGACCGCAGTCTTCCTCGTCCTCCTTCACCTCGCGACAGTTCCGGCTCGCACCGGTGGAAGCCCTGAAGCTCGCGCCGATACCGAGGATGCAGGAGCCGACACGCAGCATCGAATTGCGGCCAGGCCGGGTCGACGGGCCTTCTTCGGGCTGGCCGCGGGACTGAGCGCGGTGGGCATCGCCGCCGTCGCGGCCGGGCAGTCCGCGGCCACACTGGCCCGCAGTGCGGCAGGTACGGTGACGAAGCTCGTCCTCCCACGTCCGGCCGCCTCGGCGCCGGAGATTCCCACCGGAGCGGAACTCGACGTCGATGGACTCACCCCATTGGTGACGGACACAGCTGATTTCTACCGCATCGACACAGCGCTCTTCCCGCCGTCGATCGACGCAGGAACGTGGATGCTGCGCGTCCACGGCATGGTCGAGCACGAGTTCACGATCACGATGGCCGAACTCCTCGACCTCCCGCTCCAGGAGCACTATGTGACCCTGGCGTGCGTCTCGAACGAGGTCGGCGGCGACCTGGTGGGCAATGCGAAATGGCTGGGCTATCCGATCCGGGACCTGCTGGCACGGGCGAAACCGCACTCCGGTGCGGACATGGTGCTCTCGGGTTCCGATGACGGATTCACCGCCTCCACTCCGCTCGAAGTGCTCACCGACGATCGGGCGGCCCTGCTGGCCGTGGCCATGAACGGACACGCCCTGCCACGCGACCACGGATACCCGGCACGCCTGGTTGTCCCCGGGCTCTACGGGTACGTCTCGGCCACGAAATGGGTGACCGATCTCGAAGTCACCCGGTTCGCGGACAAAGAGGCGTATTGGACGACGCGCGGCTGGGCCACGCACGGACCCGTGCTGGTGGCCTCGCGCATCGACGTGCCCCGCCCTGGGGCCACTGTCACGCCCAAGAGCGGCGGCCGGGTCGTCACCGCGGGCATGGCGTGGGCACAGCACACAGGCGTCGAGAAGGTGCAGGTTCGCATCGACAACGGCGACTGGGCGGAAGCGGAACTCAGCGAGGAACTCACCGCTGACACCTGGCGCCAGTGGCGGTGCGAGCACACGGGACTGAGCACCGGCACGCACACGGTCAGCGTGCGCGCGGTCGATCAGGACGGAAACCTGCAGTCCTCGGAGCGGCGGACCGCCATTCCGGGTGCCGCGACGGGACTCCACGAGCGCCAGTTCACCGTCGAGTGAGGACGCGCTGCGGAACGGACATGCAAGCCGGACCGACAACTCGGTCATGCAGTCGTGCCCCGCGTTCCCACTATGCGAACTCGGCGCGGCAGTCGCAGGCTTCTCGCGATAACTTGTAATCTCACTCACATCATCTGCATTCCTGCATCACAACGAGGTGGTCAACGTGTTCGGTCTTCCGACAGCGACGGTCGTCATCATCGTCGGCATCCCCGCGATCTGGGTGATCTACACCCTCGTCTTCGTCTTCCTCTCCCGCGGTTGGAAGGCCGAGGACGTCGCCGAGGATGAGGCCCTGGCGAGAACCGCGAACGGAGCGGACGGACGAGACGGCGGGGCCGCCTCGGCGAATGGAAACGGGGGAGCGGCATGAACATCGAAACCTGGTTCCTCGTCATCTACTTCATCGCCATGGCCGGAATCGGCGTGTGGACGCTGAAGATCGGGTCGAAGGGCAGTGAGGGCTACCTGCTCGGCGGTCGCAGCCTGGGCGCTGCGGTCACTGCTCTGCGCCTGCAGTCGTCGTCGATGTCGGGGTACATGTTCCTCGGTGCGGGATCGCTGGCGTATACGAAGGGCTACTTCTCCCTGTGGTACGCGATGGGCGACATCGGCGGCGGTGTCCTCAATCTCTCGATCCTGGGCCGGCGGATGCGCAAGCTCTCCCAGATCCTCGGATCGCTCACCTCGATCGAATACCTCGAACATCGGTATCCTTCGAAGTGGATCCGCGCGATCGCCGCACCGGTCGCTCTGTTCTGCATCTTCTTCTACGTGATGAGTCAGTTCATCGCCGGCGGGCGCGGACTCGAGATGGTCACCGGCATCCCGTATGCCTGGGCGCTGCTCATCGCCGTCGGCGTCATCGTCTTCTACACCTTCCTCGGTGGCTACCTTGCCGTGGCCTACACCGACTTCGTGCAGGCGATCATCATGCTCATCGGCATGCTGTGGATCCTCATCGGATGTCTGCAGGCCGTGGGCGGGTGGACTGCCGGCAACGAGGCGGTCGGACAGATCAACCCGAATCTGCTGACAATGTGGGGCCCGGACGGGATCGAATCCGTCCAATGGGGAGTCATCGTCGGCGCCGTCCTCGTCTTCTCCATCGGCTATATGGGCTGGCCGCATGTCAACGTCAGCCATATGGCGATGAAGCGGCCCTCGGTGGCCAGGCGCGCCAGTCTCTACGCCACCGGCTTCAACCTGCTGTTCATCCCTGCTCCCTACATCGTCGGCATCATGGCGCTCATCCTGCTGCCGACTCTGGACAATCCGGAGCTGGCGGTCTTCGAGGTCGCTGACGCTGTGCTGCCCAACTTCGCCGTGGGCATCGTCATGGCCGGGATCATGGCCGCGATCATGTCCACGGCAGACGCTCTGCTGCTGCAGTCGGGTACGATCGCCAGCCAGGATCTGTTCCAACGCTTCTTCAAGAAAAATATGTCCGACCAGCAGTCCGTCTGGGTCTCCCGGTTCACCATCCTCGTGTTGGCGATGATCGGCTACTTCGTCGCCGTGAACGATCCGCCGGCCGTCGCCGAGGTGGTCATCTTCTCGACAACGGTGCTCGGCGCCGCATTCGTCCCCGTCTACATCGCCGCCGCGTGGTGGAAGAAGGCGAACGTGCCCGGTGCGATCACCTCGATGATCGCCGGCACCGTGTCCTCCGTCGTCTGGCAGCTCACCGGACTCGTCGACGTCACCGGAATCGACCCCATGGGAATCGGCATCGTGTGCTCGACGCTGGCTCTCATCCTCGTCTCCCTGGCCACCCAGCGTTCGCATCCGGTGCCTGCCCACGTGCTTGAGGCCATGAAGGAGACCGACAAGATCGGCGCGATCCCAGCACACATGCTCACCGGTCAGAACGATTCCCTGGCCGGTCAGGTTCCGAAGGACATCTGAGATGAGCGCCGAGATCGGAACCGGTCGCCCGGTCGGCCCGGATCTGCGGGCTGAGGATCCGGTGCGGATGGACCCGCACGTCACCGCCGCCGAGGCGCTCGCCGTCTTCCGGCGCAAACTCCCTGACGCGCTCGCCGAGGTCCAAGCGGTGCATCATCCGTTCTGGTGGGCCGCCCTCGATGTGCGCACCCGCGGACTCTTCCGTCGGAGCGCATCCGGGCCGGGGCAGCGGATGGATGTGCTCGTCAACGCAGTGTCGGGAAGGGGCATGATCGCCGACTTCACCCCTCGCGGCGCCACCGCGGGATCATCGGAGTGGCCCCGTCTGATCGGCGGGCGGTCGGGACCGCTGCCGACTCGGGTCGAGGCGGAGCGGACCGCGCGATCATTGGCACGTGCGAAGGCCGTCAAGACGGTGAAGCTCGGAATGGGCATCGAGATCACTCCTGCCACCAGTCTGCGCGGAGTGCTCAAGCCCAACTGGATCGTCTCCGGAGGGAATGCGAGGCATGAGGCGACGATCCTCGTCGATGGTCTCGATGGGTCTCACTACATCGTGCGGGTGGACAAGGTCGGGCGGAGCTGAGAGCTCGGCTGTCAGGTCTGCGGGGATGCTCAGCCCCAGTTCTTCGCGTCCGAGATGCAGAACGGGTGACAGGCGGGATCGAGGAGCACGACCCAGGTCTCACCGGGCTGTGGTTCGGCCCGGGTGGCTCCGAGTTCGACGCAGCGATCGGCTGCCACACGGATGTCGTCGGCGGCGAGGTCGAGGTGGAACTGCTTGTGTCCGTCGTCGGGCCAGCTCGGTCGCTGGTAGTCCGGGGTCGTGCCGATGCCCAGTGCATGGCTGGGACCGGTGAGCATGGCATAGTTCTCGTCCGAATAGGCGATGGGCCAGCCGAGGACGGAAGAGTAGAACTCTCCGAGAACGGCAGCGTTCGGGGCGTCAAGGGTGACCATCGCCAGTGTGGCGACGGGTGCTGTGGTGGAGTCGTCGGCGGCTGTCGCGGCGGTGTCGGTCTTCTGTGTTTCAGTCATGTCTGACATTCTTGTGCCATGGACGACGACGTCACTAGGAAAAATGCGTCACTGCCGCAGCACTTCTTCGGACGTGTGCTCAAGCCGGGGGAGACGCTCGAGCATGCGCGTTATTCGTCCGTTCGTGTCGTCGCAGAGCGCCTGCGCCCCTTCGTCAAACGCTATTGGGCCGTCGAGTGGGATCTGCCGGAGGGCGAGAGCTATCAGACGGGGACCTTGTCCGAACCGACCATCCATCTGACCTTCGAGTTCGGCGACAGTCGGCGGGCGCACGTGGACGGGCCTGGGGCATGGGTGACCGGTCCGGTCACCAAACGTCGCTTCGATGTGGGAATCTTCGGACGCGGCGGAGTCTTCGGCGTGAACTTTCAGCCGGGTGCGACACTGGCGTTCTCCGAGGAGAAGCCGGCGAGCATCCGTGATTCGACCGTCCCTGCCGAACTGTGGTTTCCGAGGTTGGATGACGACCTAGGACTCTCTGAGATGTTTGCGCAGTCGCAGAAAGCCGGGACGCCCGACTTCAGCGAATTGGCCGCTTCGGTGGAAAGCTGGCTGCTGTCCTGGCGGCCGCAGATGACCCCGTCGTTCGAACGGCTGAAACGGGTGCTCGACATCCTGTCCGACCCCGAAGTCGTGAGCCTGAAAGTCCTCTCGGAGAGAGCTGATATCGGTGAGCGTACGCTGCAGCGGATATTCAGCAGCTGCTGCGGAGTCGGGGTGAAGAAGATCTTGGCCAGGGCACGGATCATCGACGCGATCGCAGCGATCGACCGCGGGCGGGACGGAACTCTGGCCGACCTCGGCGCACACTTCGGCTGGTTCGATCAATCGCACTTCAGTACGGATTTCGTTCGCGTCACCGGTTTCAGCCCTGCCGAGTACGCGCAGCGGAAGTCCGTGCGGGTCAGCTGAAATTGGAAGTGGCCCGGAAACGTCGAGAAAAGATCATCCGATCAGGCGTCTCAGCGACGTTTGGCGATGCCGAACTCGGTGTAGCCGAGGATGATGGCGAACGCGAAGCCGACATAGCAGAACACCGCCCACGGTGCGTAGTCGAGTACGGAGACCCCAAGGACTCCTGCCATGTAGACGCCCGCTGAGGACCACGGAATCAGTGGAACGATGACGGTGCCGGAGTCCTCGAGGGTGCGCGAGAGGTTCTTGGCATCCAGGCCGCGGTCGGCGTAGGCCCTCTTGAACAGTTCGCCCGGCACGATGATCGAGAGGTAGGAGTTGCCGGTCACGACGGCCATCGTGATGCATGACAGGACAGTTGAGAGAACGAGGTCTCCCGTGCGCTTCACGAACTTCAACAGCGAGCGGATGATGGTTTCGAGGGCACCGGACCGCGACATTATTCCGGCGAACGCGAAGGCGCTGAACGCGATGAGGATGACACCGGTCATCGACGCCATCCCGCCCTGCGACACCAACTCGACGACATCGGGGTCCAGGCTCTCGAGCGTTGAGGGCCCGACTTCGAGCATGTTCGGGGTGAATCCGTCGACCGTCGAGGCGAAGATCGATTCGACGCTGACCTTCTGGAAGATCGCCGCAAGGATCCCCGCTACAAGTGACGATCCGATGATCGTCGGCAGCGTCGGCAGTTTGAGCACGGCTCCGGCGAGGACGATGACCATCGGCAGAAGCAGGAGAACGTTGAAGGAGAACAGGCCGTCCAAGGTACCTGTGACGGCGCTGATCTGGTCCGAATCGGTGCTTCCCGAGTGCTGATTGATGCCGACGAACAGGTAGAGCGCCAGCGCCACGAGTGTGGCTGGAATCGTGGTGTAGAGCATGTGGCGAATGTGCTCCCAGAGGGTGGTTCCCGCAGCTATCGGTGCCAAATTCGTCGTATCCGACAGTGGAGACAGCTTGTCGCCGAAGTACGCGCCCGCGACAATCGCTCCTGCTGTCGCTGCCAGCGGGGCGTCGAGGCCCGTGGCGATGCCCATGAGAGCCACGCCCACTGTTCCGGCCGAACCCCAGGACGTCCCCGTGATGACCGAGACGATCGCCGAGATGACGAAGGCGATGAGGACGATGAACTTCGCGCTGATGAGGCCGAGACCGTAGTAGATCATCATCGGAATGGTCCCGGCGATCATCCATGTGCCGATGAGGATGCCGATGGAGATGAGCACAAGCAGAGCCGGCATCGCCGTATCGAGCTTCTCTCTGATCCCCAGCAGCATATCCTCCCAGGACAGCCCCATGCGCAGAGCCACCAAGCCGGCGATGATCGCAGACAGGATCAACAGCGGCTCCGGGGCGAGGCCGAGGACGCCGTAGCCCACAGCCAGCAGTACGAGCATCGCGCCCAGGGGAACCAGAGACCATCCCAGCGGCGGGAGCTTCTCCTCGACGTCGGCCGTGTGGGTCGTCGTGGTGCCGGGTTCGCGGCTCATTCGAAAGTTCCTCGGATCTGGGGTTCGCCGTCGCGGACGATCTCGCGTCCCCGGGAAAAGGCGAGTCGGATGGTGTGTTGGTCATCGGTGAGGAGGACGTCGGCGTCGCACCCGCTTCGGAGACGGCCCTTGTGCCCGAGCACGAGAGCATCAGCCGTATTGGAGGTGACGAGGGCGAGGGCCTGAGACAGGTCCATACCGGGCAATTCGGCACACTCCCACACCTGTTCGAAGAGGGTGGTCTGCTTGGCCACTTCCAAGCCGATCAGCCGCCCGTGCGCGTCGAATTCGGGCAGACTGCCGTTGGCGTCCGACGACAGAGTGAGTCGGGTGAGGTCGCCGCCGAGTTCGATGTAGTCTCTGACCGACTCTGCGGTCGTCGAGCCCGCGGTCATGTCAACGGTGGCGCCCTTGGCTGCGAGGCTCACCGCATCGGCCAGAAGCTCGGTGCTCCTGGTGATGTGAGTGGCATAGACGGCCTGCGGGGCGATCGGGTACTCGTCGAGCAGCCGGTGCAGAGGGGCCAGACGCGACCAGTACGGTCCGACATGGAAGTGGGTGACGCCCGCTTTGCCGCTGAGCAGACCACCGACATGGCTGTGGCTGACGAGCTCGGCCAATGCTTCTACCGTCGGTTGGAAGGAACGCCGATCCGAGATCGCAACCTCGCCGACGCCGATGACCTTGTCGATGAGGACGACATCGTCGACGACGGTGCCGGTCAGCGTTCGTGCCGGGACCTGGTAACTGCCTGTGTAGATATATGTGGAGATGCCGTCGGCCTCGAGCGCGCGGGCCTTGGCAAGGAGATCCGCGTGGCTGCGAGTCACACCGTCGGTGCCCAAGCAGCCGACGACTGTGGTTACCCCGGCGCTGACGATGTCGCTGACGAGGATCTCCGGGGTGCGATTGGCGTATCCGCCCTCACCACCGCCACCAGCGATGTGGACGTGCGGGTCGATGAACCCCGGCACGGCGGTCAGACCGCGGGCATCGATGACAGAGGCATGCGGCAGGTCGGTCACCGCTTCGACGGGGACCTCCCCGATGTAGGTGATCTGCTGCCCCTCGATGAGAATGTCCTGCTGACCGAGTCGTTCCGGGGCGAAGACTTCGGCCCCTTGCAGCAATATCACCATGTCATGTCCTCTCCTTGTCGTGGCTAACCAGGTATGAACCCCTTGCCGTCCACCTTCGGGATGGCAGCGAGGAGTTTCTGTGTATAGGGGTGGTTCGGATCGTTCCAGATCTGTTCCGTCGAACCGACCTCGACGATCCTACCCGCTTCCATCACTGCGACCCTGTCTGCAATATCGCGAACGACCGAGAGATCGTGGCTGATGAAGATCATCGAGGCACCGGAGTCGATGGCGAGGTCGCGCATCATGCGAGCGATCCGTGCTTGGAGGAACGCATCGAGTGAGGCGATGGGCTCATCACCGACGAGCACTTTCGGGCCTGCAGCCAGGGCCCGAGCGATGGCGATACGTTGTCTCTGTCCGCCGGAGAACGAATGCGAATAGCGCTGGGCGGAGTCGGCCGGCAGGTCGACGGCTTCCAACAGCGATTCGACGGTCCACGTGCCGTCAGGGTTGAGCGCCAGCGCATCGTCGAGCTGGTCGCGGATCCGCCTGCGCGGATTGAGCGACGCGTAGGGGTTCTGGAAGACCATCTGGATGCCGAGCAGTTCCTTCGCTCTCTTCTTCAGCCCGAGCGCTCTGACCGGATGACCGTCGAAGGTGATGGAGCCGTCTGCCGGCTTCTCCAACCCGCAGATGAGTTTGGCCAGCGTCGATTTGCCGCAGCCGGATTCGCCGACGAGCCCGAGCACCTCCGAGCGACCCAGTTGCAGAGACACTCCGTTGACGGCGCGGAAGCGGCCGCCGCCGTCGAGTTTGTATTCGCATGCCACGGAATCTAGTTCCAGGAGCGGAGCACCTGATGCGGGGGAGTGAGCGGTGGCGGCGGCCGGGGCCTGGTCGATCGACGTCATGGGGAGACCTCCGCTCCTGGCAGCGATTCGATGAGCGAACGCGTGTATTCGTGTTGAGGAGCGGTGATGACCGCCTCCCGTTCACCGGTTTCGACGACGACTCCGTTCTTCATGACCACGATGGTGTCCGCGACCGAGGAGAGCACTCCGAAGTCGTGGGTGACCAGCAGCACGGCGAGGTCGAGATCGTCGCAGAGTTCACGCAGCAACCGAAGGATGCCTGCCTGCACGGTGACATCGAGTGCTGTGGTCGGTTCGTCGGCGATGAGCACCTTCGGATCGCAGATGATCGCCGAGGCGAAAGCGATTCGCTGCAGCTGTCCGCCGGAGAACTGGTGCGGGTACTTCTTCACCGCCTCCTCCGGGTGCGGCACCCTGGTTCGGCCGAGGATCTCGACGGCTTTGGCCAAGGCCACTTTCTTCGACACTTTCTGGTGGTGTCGAAGGTGGTCAGTGATCTGGTCGCCGACTGTGAGCATGGGATGGAACGCCGAGGCCGGATCCTGAAAGACCATCGACAGCTGCACTCCGCGCAGGCGGTTGTGCTGCTTGGCAGGCATCCCCACCAGTTCGACTCCGTCGAAATCGATGCTTCCGCTCAGCTCCGCGCCCGTGGGCGAGAGTCCCATGACGGCCAGACCGGTCTGGGTCTTGCCGGACCCAGACGCACCTGCCACACCGGTGATGCGACCTGCTTCGAGGTCGAACGAGACGTCTTTGAGGATGTGGGTGGTCTTCTTGCCTGCAGTGACCGACAGATTGAGGTCTCTGATGCTGATCATGCTCATGAGGTCGTCTCACCGACTTCCTGGGCGGTATGGGGATCGAGGGTGTCGCGCAGACTGTCGCCGATGAAGTTGAACGCCATGACGATGGTGAGGATGCAGAGGCCGGGGAAGAAGGCGATCCACCAGGCAGCGAACTGGGAGACGCCTTCGCTGATCATTGCGCCCCAATCGGGGGTCGGCGGAACGGCACCGAGAGACAGGAACGACAGTCCTGCCATGGTGAGGATCGCCGAACCGACATCGAGGGTGGCGAGCACGACGACGGGAGAGATGACGTTCGGTGCGATTTCGCGGGCCAGTGATCTGCCCGCGCTGAATCCGAGCAGGCGTCCGGCGATGACGTACTCGCTGCCCCGCGCGGTCATCACCAGCGATCTGGTGACACGCGCGTAGGACGGCCAGGAGACGAGCAGGATCGCGATGATCGCGTTCTTCAAGCCCGGGCCGAGGGCGGCTGCGATGACCATGGCGAGGATGATCGTGGGGAAGGCGAACACCAGATCGGCGATGCGCATGATGATCTCGTCGACGGCTCGACCGAAGTATCCGGCAATGGCACCGAGCACCGAGCCGAGCAGCGCCGAGCAGATGACGACGAACACCGCGGCGGGCAAGGTGGTGCGGGCGGCAACGAGGATGCGGGAGAGTACGTCTCGGCCCAGTGTGTCGGTACCGAGCAGATTCTCCCCGTTGGGAGCCGAGAGCCTCGGAAAGTTCTGCGCCAGAGCATCGAACGGGGCCAGCAGCGGTGCGAAGATCGCTGCGATCAGCCAGAGCGCGAGTATTCCTGCGCCCACGAACCCCAGGGGAGTGCGCAGGGCTTTCGGGAAGCGGATCTGCCACCTTTTGAGTCCGGGGTCGACGGGATCGCGGCGGACCGCCTCGGTGGTGGGGGTATTGGTGGGTTGCTTCGGGGTGCCGATGCTCATCTCACCCTCACTCTCGGATCCACGAAGCCGTAGATCAGGTCGACGATGAAGTTCACGAGGATATAGACGATGCCGATGACGAGGCCGACGCCCATGATGACAGGCAGGTCGAGCGTCGTCGCTCCTCGATAGGCATATTGGCCGAGTCCGTTCCAGGCGAAGACGGTCTCAGTCAGCACGGCACCGGAGAGCAGGGAACCGAAGGCCAGACCGACGACGGTGATGATCGGAACCAGCGCGCCGCGGAAGATGTATTTGAAGACCACTGTCCGTGCCGGCAGCCCTTTTGCCTTGGCCGCGGTGACGTAGTCGAGCCTGATGATGTCGAGGACGCTCGAGCGGCTGAACCGTGTGAGCAGGCCGATGGTGAAGAGGGCGAGCACGCACGACGGCAGAATGAGGTGGCCCAGCGCATTGGCGAAGGTCGCCATCTGTCCCGCCAATAGGGAGTCGACAGTGTAGAGGCCGGTCACTTTCGGCGGCGGGGTGATCCAGGGGTCGAGTCGTCCGGCGCCGGGAACGACTCGAAGTCTGAAGAAGAAGACGAAGTAGGCGACGGTGGCGATCCAGAATGTCGGTGCCGAGATGCCGATGAGGCTGAGGGTGCGGATGGCGTGGTCGACGAGACTGTTCTGTTTGAGAGCGCTGAGCAGACCGAGCAGGAGTCCGAGGATCACCGAGATGAGAATCGCTCCGATGCCGAGCTCGATCGATGCGGGGAAGACCTGTCCGATCGAGGCGAGCACGGGTGTGCGGGTCTGATTGGAGACTCCCAGATCTCCCTGCAGCAGGTTGCCCAGGTACGTGAAGTACTGGACGAGGAGCGGTTGGTCGAGTCCGAGCTTCTCCCGTGTCTGGGCGACGATCTCGGGATCTGCCGCAGCCCGGTCGCCGAGGATGGCGGCGACCGGGTCGGTGGGCACGAGGTTGGTGAGCAGGAACGTCACCACGGTCACGCCCCAGATCAGGATGAGCGAGATCCCGATCCGAATGAGGATGAACCGGAGCAGCGGGTGGAGCTTCGGCGGTTTGACTCGCTGCGCCGCGTCCGCCTCACCAGAAGCGGACGCGACATCGGTACCCAGCGGCGCTGTGGTGGCTTCCGCCATCCTCACTCTGCCTTTGCGAAGTCGAACGAGATGTCGGCGTTCGAGACGAACTTCTTAATGCTCGAACCGACGGCGACGGTGCTGACCGGCTGGACGAGCGGGATCCACACCGCGGTGTCGGTGGTCGCCTTGAACAGCTTCGCGTAGGCGGCATCGCGCGCATCACCCTTCGCCTTGGCAGCTTCGTCCGCAAGCTTCTTCAGCTTCGGGTCGTCGCTCCAGTTCACGCGATCGGCAACGTCGCCGCCGGGAATGAAGACGTTGTAGTTCGTCGGATCGGGGAAGTCTGCGCCCCAGGTTCCGATGCCCATCGGCTGTTTGGCCGAGCGGAAGCCGTCGAGCTGAGTCGAGCTCGGGGCAGGTTTGAGGTCGAGGTTGATGCCGGCTTCCTTCAGCTGCGCCTGCAGGGTTTCGGCGAGCTGTGCGAGGTCGACTCCGTTGACGGCCTGATCACTCGAGTAGTGGAAGGGGACCTTCTCTCCGTCGTAGCCGGCCTCCTTCAGCAGCTTCTTCGCCTTCTCGAGGTCGCGTTCAGGAGCCTCGTCCTTCGGGACGGCGCCGACGAACTCGTTCGGCACGAGACTGGCCATGCGCTGGGATCCCTTCCCGGCGAGGTCGATGAGTTTGTCGTAGTCGATCGCCGCCATGACGGCCTTGCGGAAGTTCGGGTCCGCTGCGGGGCCGCCGATCTTCTCATCGGCATTGTTGAAGATGTAGAGGCTGCGAGTCGAGGGTAGGCTGGAGATCTTGCCCATCGACTCGTCGATCTGCTTCGCCTGATCGGAGTTGAGGTCGTAGGCGACCTGCGCCTGACCCGACTGGATGTCGGTCAGCTGGGTCTCTGCGGAGACATTGCGCAGGACCACTCGTTTGTACTTCGGTTCCGGACCGTTGTAGTGCTCGTTCGCGGTCAGCACGACCTGGCTGTCGGCGTCGTACTTCTCCACCTTGTACGGTCCCGAGCCCTGTGAGTTCTCATTGAGGAACTGCTCGGCTCCGTCCTTCTCATCTGTGGTGCCCTCGTTCTCCTTGACCACCTTCGAATTGACGATGCCGATCGAGGAGTTGGGGAGGATGTAGGGCAGTGCGGGGTTGGGTTCTTCGCTGGTGAGCGTGACCGTCTTGTCATCGACCTTCTTCACCTTGACCCCGTCGAGGAAGAACGAGGGGTTGCCCTTGATGCCCTGAAGGCGTTCGAAGGAGAAGGCGATGTCGTCGGCGGTGACGGGATCGCCGTTGGAGAATTTCGCATCCTCGTCTTTGAGGGTCAGCGTCATCTCCTTGCTGTCCTCGGACATTTCGAATGAGCAGAGGCCATCGGTCGGTTTGGTGAGGTCACCGTCCTCGAATTCGAGCGCCGTCTGGTAGATGGCGCTGTCGATCGTCGATCCGGTGAACTCGAATTGTCGATGCGGGTCGATCGTCTTGAGGTTGAAGGCGGTCTCGGCCACGATCGTGTCGCCGGCGCCGCCGGCTTCGTCGGAGCCGCTGCCGCAGGCGGCGAGTCCGGCGGTCAGTGCGAGGGTGGAGCAGATTGCGACGAAGTTGCGGGTCAGACGCCTCATGTGTGATCTCCCTAACGGTAAGTGTTGTGAGTCACATTAGAGTCAAAATGCCGCCCATGCAATTCAACCTGCCACAAAGCTGAAGGATTTCCACTGTGCACTTCCGCCAACGTCTTGGAGCGCGAAATGGGGTCTCTGATCTGCGGCTTCCCGGGGTGGCTGAGTTCCTCTTCCGATGCGGGGCATGCCCGCTACCGGAACACCGCGCGGGTCACGCGAGGCTGACCGGGGACAGGCCGAGCGCCTCATCAGTCGTGGCGTGGGAACGAGCGACCGCCTCGGCGGTCCAGTCGGTGCGATCGAGGTCGGGGACCGCCTCGGCGATTTGGGATTTCCAGGTGCCGTGCCACTGGGCGGGGAAGGCCTGCTTGAGCAGATCGACCATGATCGGCACCGCCGTCGATGCTCCGGGGGAGGCCCCGAGCAGACCCGCGATCGAGCCGTCGGCGGAGACGACGAGTTCGGTGCCCTGCTGCAGGACTCCGATCTTCTGCCGATCCGGTTTGACCAGCTGGGCCCTCTGCCCGGCCGGCAGCAGGGTCCACTCATTGCGTCGGGCCAGGGGCAGATAGCGTCGCAGCTGCGCGAATTTCCGGGACGGGCTGGCGGCGAGCTCCTTGACGAGGAATGACACGAGGCTGAGGTTCTGCAGACCGGCGGCCGCGATGACATGCAGGTTGTCGGGCCGCACCGTCGTGAAGAAGTCGGAGAGGCGGCCGTGCTTGAGCAGCTTCGTGCTGAAGGTCGCATACGGACCGAACAGCAGATGCTCCTTGCCATCGACAACTCTGCGGTCCAGATGCGGCACCGACATCGGCGGGGCGCCCACATTGGCCTGACCGTAGACCTTCGCATCATGGCGGGAGACGACCGCCGGAGTCGAGCACCGGTAGAAAGCGGCCCCGACCGGCAGGACGGCGTAGCCGCGGACTTCGGGGATCCTGGCTTTCTGCAGGAGTCGCAGCGCGAAGCCGCCGGCCCCGACGAACACAGTCTTCGCGTGCACTGCGAACGGTCCCGTCGCGGTCGAACCGCTGATCGTCCAGCCCGACGCACGTGACTCGAGTCCGGTCACTGTGTGCACCGTGCGCACCTCGGTGGCACCGATGCTCAGCAGTGCCGAAGTCAGGGCGCCGAAGTCGACGTCGGTGCCGCGCGGGTGACGGGCCGCCGCCATGGGCTCTTCGCTGTCGGCTCGTCCCTCCATTGTCAGGGGAGCCCACCGGGCGATGGTGTCCGGATCCTCTGTGTACTCCATTTCGGAGAACAGCGGGTCGGCTTTCAGGGTGTCGACGCGTCGACGCAGGTAGGTGACGTCCGTGTCCCCGAAGACGAGGTTCATGTGTGGGGCCGAGTGGATGAAGTCCGCCGGGTCGAGGAGCCCGAGGCGGACGAGATGGGCCCACCATTGGCGGGTGAGGTGGAACTGTCCGGCGATCTCTGCCGGTTTCGCGCCATCGTCGGGATCAGGCATGTAGTTGAGCTCGCAGTACCCCGAATGCCCGGTGCCGGCATTGTTCCACGGGTCGCTGCTCTCCCCGGCGATGTCCTCGGCCTGCTCCAGAACGAGGATCCGCAGATCGGGATCGAGCAGAGTCAGCATCGAACTGAGAGTCGAGGACATGATGCCCGCGCCGATGAGGACGACATCGGCGTCCGGCAGTTGGTCGGTGTGCTTGGGGTTCACAGTCATATCCTCACCATGCGCCCCCGTGAATCATCCGTCCAATGAGTGATCGGAACTGTATGATCCGAATATGGAACGATCATCCGATTCCCGCACGGCGCCGCCGACGGCGCTGCGAGAACTCGTCGAACTGGCGGATCAGGACGGGCACCTGACCGAGGCCGCGGCCGCGCTCGGAATACCCCAATCCACGATGAGCCGACGTATCCGCGCCCTCGAAGGCCACCTCGGGGTGCCGTTGACCGTTCCGCGCGGGCGGGCCATCGGTCTGACGCCGGCGGCACGGGACCTCGTGGCCGCGGTGCGTGCCCCGCTGACGGAGATCGATGCAGTGCTGGTCGATCTCGCCGAGGCGGCCGATCCCGAGCACGGCACGATCCGGTTCGGATTTCCGCTGACGATGGGAGCCGGCGAGGTGCCCGACCTGCTCGCGGCTTTCAATAGGGCTCATCCCGGCATCCGCCTCGATCTCAAACAGGCCCACGGTGCCGAGCTCGTCGCTGATCTGCAGCGTGGCACTCTCGATCTGGCGATCATCATTCCGCCGCCGCCCGAGGTCAGCCACGAGGTGCTCGCACGGCAGACGATCATCGCGGCTCTGCCCGATGTGCACCCGCTGGCAGGTGTCCGCAGCATCACCCTGGATCGGTTGGCGTACGAGGAATTCATCGCCACCCCTGCGAGTTACAACCTCCGGGCGCTGACCGACCGCTGGTGTCAGGCCAGCGGATTCGATCCGGAGGTGAAGATCGAGGTGACAGAGTTTTCGACGATCCGCGAATTCGTCGGTCGTGGAATGGGCGTGGCACTGATCCCGCCCGCGGTGCGTCCGGTCGACGGAATCACCGAGGTGGCTCTGGACGGGGCCGAATACGTGCGTGAGATCGCGCTGTGTTCGGCAGTGCGCCGGCCCGGCCGCGTCGTCGAGCGCCTGCGCGACTTCATCCGCGAGCACGCGGCCGCGTGGGCAATTGAGGGCTGAAGCTCAGGCGCGGGTGCGCGCCAGCAGGTAGATGAAGTACGGGGCGCCGATGAGGGCGACGATGAGACCGGCCGGTATCTGCGCCGGAGCGATGACCGTGCGCCCCACGGCGTCGGCGACGACGAGGCCCACGGCTCCGAGCAGCATCGCCGTGGGCACGACCCGGATATGACGGGCGCCGACCAGAGCGCGCGCAGCGTGCGGGGCGACGAGGCCGATGAATCCGACGACACCGACGGCCGACTCGCTCGCCGCCGCGAGCACCGCAGCGGTGATGAGCACCGCCAGGCGCACCGGTTCACGCGGAACCCCGACCAGCCGTGGGGTGTCATCATCGAGGGCGAGCAGGTCGAGCTCGCGCGTCCACACGAACGCCAGCGGTACGGCGACGAGCAGGGTGAGGGCGACCGGTGCGATATCCGCCCACGCCCTTCCGTACGTCGATCCGGACAGCCAGGTGAAGAGAGCAGGTGTGTCCCAGGGGTTCGCGCGGACGAGGAACAGTGTGGTCAGCGCGGTGAACCCGAACGACAGGCCGATGCCGATAACCTAAGTCGGTGATTGAGGGTATGTGTATGGTGCAGATCACTTACGTCAGTGCCTGCCGATAGTGTGGGCCTGCGACCGTAGGATGGGACCGATTGAGGAGGAGCAGATGAGATTCATCGCCACGGGGGACTGGCAGCTCGGCATGACCGCGCACTACCTCAGCGACGAGGCACGGCCCAGGTTCCACCGCGCCCGCCTCGACGCCGTTGCCCGCATCGGAGCGCTCGCCGTCGAGGAAGGTGCGGAGTTCGTCCTCGTCTGCGGGGACGTGTTCGAAACCAACCAGCTCGACCGAGCGATCATCGCCCGGACTTTCGAAGTCCTCAACGCTTTCACTGTGCCGGTCGTGCTGCTTCCCGGCAACCATGACCCGTTGGACGCCGCATCGATCTATGACTCTCCCGCCTTCTCCTCACGGGTGCCCTCGCATGTGCATGTCTTGCGCGGCAGCGACCCGTTCACCGTCGTTCCCGGGGTCGAGATCATCGGCGCCCCCTGGTCCTCCAAACATCCCCAAGGGGATCTCGTCGCCGCAGCGACGAAAGACCTCGCCGAGGTGGCTGCCGGTGATATCCGGATCATCGCTGGCCACGGAGCCGTGAGCGTCCTCGACCCCGATCGGGAATCGCTGGCCACCATCGACACCGACCATCTGCGGGCACTGCTGCGCGACGACCGTGCCCAGTTCGTCGCACTCGGCGACCGACACGCGACCTTCGAAGTCGCCGACCGCATCTGGTACCCCGGAGCACCGGAAGTGACCTCACGGCGGGAGACCGATCCGGGCAACGTGCTCCTCGTCGACATCGATGCCGACACCCACCGTGCCGAGGTCGAGAAGGTCCACGTCGGCACATGGGCATTCACCGTCATCGAAGCCGACCTCAACTCCGCCGGGGATGTCACCGAATTCGAAGAGCGGATGAATGCCGTTCCCGACAAGGACCGCACGGCGGTGTGGCTGATCCTGCGCGGCACTCTGCCGACGGCGGCGAAGGCCCGACTCGACGAACAGCTCGACCACTTCTCCGACCTGTTCGCGCTCGTCTCACTCTGGGAGCGGCACATGGATCTGGCCGTCGTCGCCGCCGACGACGACTTCGCCGATCTCGGACTGAGCGGATACCTGCAGGAGACTCTTGACGAACTCTCCGCACGTGCCACAGCAGACGACGACTCGGCAGTCACGGCCCAAGACGCACTCGGTCTGCTCTATCGATTCGCCAGGAGCGGCTCATGAGACTCCATTCCATCCGCCTCATCGACTACCGCGCCATCAGTGACGCCACCGTCGACTTCAGCTCCGGGGTGACGATCGTCGAAGGCCCGAACGAGGTCGGGAAGTCCTCGATCCATCAGGCCATCACGCAGCTGCGCGAGGACAAGGACAGCTCCCGCAAGGCCAGCGTCAAAGACACCCAACCGGTCGGTTCCGACGTCGGTCCGCAGGTCGAACTGCACCTGAGCACCGGGGACTACGAACTCCGATACAGCAAACGTTGGATCAAACAGCCCTTCACCGAGCTGAGCATTCTCAAGCCCGTCCCCGAACAGCTCAGCGGCAGCGAAGCACATGAGCGGTTCTTGGCGATCCTCGACGAAACCGTCGACGTCGACCTGCTCGACGCTCTCGATGTCGCCCAGGGGCGGAGCCTCGACCAGGCGTCCCTGGCCGAGATCAAGGCACTGCACGGTGCTCTGGGCGAGGCCGGGGATGAGCTGGCTGATCACGATGTCTTCCTCGACAGAGTCGAAACCGAATACCTGAGGTTCTTCACGGCAAAGGGCAAGGCGACGGGTGAACTGCGCAGACTCACCGAAGAACTCCCCGGTGCCGAAGAGCAGCATCGTGAACTGAAGGCTCGCAGCGCCGATATGGACGGGCTCGTCGACCGGCATGCTCGAGCGACCGAGCGGCTGACGAATGGGCGCACTCAGCTGGAATCGGCCGTGACCGAACGCGAAGAGGCCGAACAGGCTGTGCAGTCCGTGTCCGGGCTCAAAGCCGAACTCGATCGAGCTCTCGAACGCGCGGGCGTCGCACAGAGAGAACGACAGCGTGCCGAGGAGGCGCGAGACCGACGTCAGGCACTCATCACCGAGGTCACCACGGCCGAAGAGTCAGTGAAGACTGCCGACGATGCACTCGAGAAGGTCACGACCGCACAGCAGGAAGAGGACTCGTCACTTGCCGAGGCGCAGAAGGGCCTCGAAGCCAAACAGACCGCACTCCTCACCGCTCAGGATGAAGCGAAGACCGCAGCCGCCGATCTGGCTCGGGCCCGCGCACGCAGAGAGGTCGACACTCTGCGGAAGAGACTGACCGATATCCGTCAGCAGGAACAGCGTGTCGCGGAAGCGAAAGCGACGATCGGGTCGATCGCCGTGACCGCGAAAGACGTCGAGAAACTCGGCGGACTGTTCACCGAGCTGCGCATTGCGCAGAACGCGAAGACCGCGGCCGCGGCACAGATCGTCGCCCGCCGCCTCGGTGACACCGCAGTGAGCATCGACGGAACCGATGTGCCGAAGGATTCTGCCGAGGAATTCGCCGTCACCGCGGAGCTGCAGATTTTCGTCGACTCCGTCGTCGACATCACCGTGCGTCCGGGACAGTCACCGGCCGAACTCGACCGGGCCCTCGACTCCGCGCAGACCCTTCTCGACGCGGAACTCGACCGGCTCGGCGTGGCCACACTTGAACAGGCACGCGAACGCAGCGAGGTGCGCACCGATGCCGAAGCCGTGCTGGCCGAAGCCTCATCGACTCTGCGGGTGCTCATCGGCGACGACGACCGTGACGGACTCGATGCCGCACTCACTCGAGCCGAGCACCTGGCGGGGGACCCTGCTGATACCAGCGGAACCGCCGCATCAATCGACGACCTCGAAGTACTGGTCGAATCGACGTCAGCAGGCGTCGACGACGCGACTGCACAGGTCGAAACGGCCAGGACCGCGCTCGAACGCATTCGCACCGACCGGGATGAGGCACGTGTGGCAGCCGTTCGTGCACAGTCGACGCGCGAACAGGCGGCGACGACGCTGCAGAACCTCAGCACCCGCCTGAGCGCGGACAGGGAAGCGAACTCCGATGAGTCCCTCGACGAAGCACTGACCACTGCCACGGCGACACTGACACAGTTGGAGGCCCAGGCCGCTGCCGCACGCTCCGCTTACGAGGCCGCCGATCCGGAGACTCTCGAGATGCGACTGCAGAACGCTCTCCAGCTCGTCGACAGCAAGCAGAAGCAGCAGGAGAAGGACCGGCAGGAGGTCGATCAGCTCTCGGCTCTCATCGATGATCGTGCGGCCGAAGGCATCTACGACAAGCTCAAAGCCGCAGAGCAGAACGTGGAGTCCATTCGGTCAAAGCTGGCTCGCATGCAGCGGCAGGCGAATGCGATCCGACTGCTGCGCGACACCGTTCTCGCACACAAGGAAGAGGCTCAGCGGAGGTACGTCGCCCCGTTCAAGGAGGCGATCGAGAAGCTGGGTCGGGTGATCTTCGGCCAGGGGCTGTCGGTGGAGATCTCCGAGAACCTCGAAATCGTCTCCCGCACGCTCGACGGACGCACCGTGGCTTTCGACGCGCTCTCGGGTGGGACGAAGGAACAGCTGGCGCTCATCGGCCGACTCGCCGTCGCCACCCTCGTCGATGCGGAAGCCGGGGCCCCGGTCATCCTCGACGATGCCTTCGGCTTCTCCGATGAGCAGCGTCTGGCCGCCCTCAACGTCATCCTCGGCAATGTCGGTCGCACGGCTCAGGTCATTCTGCTCACCTGTCAGCCCGACCGCTTCGCCTCCATCGGCGGCGCTGAAACCGTCAGCCTGGGCTGAACCTCGGTGTCCAGTCTCGGCAAACTGCAGGTGATCCGGGCGCGCAAACCACAATTCGTCCCCTGCATCTGTTTCGATCCGGATGCAGGGGACGCGATGTGAACGGGCAGTGCACCTGATGTGGGAGCACCTGTGCCGAACGTGATGCGATGAGCAGGCCAGGCTCCATTGCGGAGGCGCCGCCGGGAGAATTCCTCGGCGAGAGGCCGAAGGAGCATGGATGCTGCCTTCAGTCGGCGGGAGCGGCCGCCCGCTTCGCCGCTTGGGCGGCTTCGACGGCATCGGCGCGGATGGTCCGTCGTAGGATCTTGCCCGAACTCGTCTTCGGCAGCTGATCGATGAACGTCACCTGGTGCGGAGCCTTATAGGAAGCGAGCTTCTGCCGGCAGAATGACATGATCTCCTCAGCGGTCGCCTCGGCGCCGGGCTGCAGGGTGACGAAAGCCGACACATCCTCGCCGCGGTAGTCATCGGGGATGCCCACGACAGCTGCCTCCTGGATGGCCGGGTGCATGTAGAGCACATCCTCGACTTCCCGCGGCCAGACCTTGAAGCCGGAGGCATTGATCATGTCCTTCTTCCGGTCGACGATGAACAGCCACCCGTCTTCATTCATGAACCCGACATCGCCGGTGTGCAGCTCGCCGTTGGGGATCTGCTCGGCGGTGGCCTGCAGGTTGTTGAGGTAGCTGGAGACCACCTGCGGTCCGGAGATCGCAACCTCTCCGACCTCCCCGGGGTCCACGGGCTGACCGTCGTCATCGAGGATGCGGATCATCACATCCGGCTGCGGCAGACCGCAGGCGAGGTTCCCGCTGTCTGGGTCGACCGGAGCTTGGAATCCATGCGGCACGGTGGCGACCTGGGCGCAGGTCTCCGACAGGCCGTAGCCCTGACCGACATAGATCTCGGCACGCTCTTCGAACTTGTTGACCAGTCCTTCGGGCAGCGGTGCACCGCCGGACATGAGGGACTTGAAGGATGCGAACTTCTCGGCGCTGAAATCAGGGTGGGCCATCATCGCTGTGTAGATCGTGGCCGGGCCGGCCATGTATGCAGGCTTCTCCCGTTCGCACAGAGCGATGAGCGAACCGGGCTCGAAACGGTAGTTGAGGATGAGACGGGCGCCGCCGGCGACAGCAGCAAGGAATTGGCAGATGAATCCGGTGATGTGGAACAGCGGCGCCAGTGAGACGTAGCCGTCACCGGGGCCCAGTATCGGGTTGCGCAGGCAGTAGCGCGAATTGCTCGAGATATTCGCATGTGTGGCTGCCGCTCCCTTCGACCGCCCCGAGGTGCCGGACGTGTAGGCGATGAGCCCGAGGTCCGAAGGGGCGGGGGAGTGCGGGGTGAAGTCGGTATCGAGATTGCTCTGCACCGCGTCTGCGAATGCAAAGCGTCCCTCGGCCGGCGGCAGCTCGTCGAACCGCGGAAGCGAGTCGAACATGGCGTAGATCGCTTCGGGGCCGTCCGTCTGGAAGCTTCGGTCGTCGCTGAGCACGACGAGTGGCACGTCTGCCGTATAGTCCTTGACCCGATCGAGGTAGGCGGCCTGTGAGACGATGAGTCCCTTGACTTCGGAGTCGGAGAAGATGTGCTCGAGCTCGCCGCGGTACATGGGGTTGAGAGGGACGACGGTGCCTCCGGCCTTCCAGATCCCGTAGGTGGAGATCACGAACGCGGGGGTGTTCTGGTCATAGATGCCGACTCTGTCGCCGGGCGTGATTCCGTGAGCCGAGAGGAAGGCAGCGAAAGCCGTCGACCAGCGGTCGAACTCCGCCCAGGTCAGGGTGAATCCGTAGTAGTTGATGCCTTCCTCGTCGCCACGGGCGTCGACTGTGGCGGCCAGGTCGGCCAAGGGCGTGGAATCCGGCAGCACATAGGGCTCCTGAGCGAGATCACCCAAGGTGGTGATCCATGGGCGATCCTCAAACCAATTGTTCGTCATTGAACATCCTTTCGCAGGCGGTACCGGGCCCGCGCACACTGGTCCGGGCCCGGTGGGTTGTCACTGTATCGCGGAAGAGCCGACCTCAGCCGCGGTATTTCCTGATCTCATTGCGGGCGATGGAGCGTTTGTGCACTTCGTCCGGTCCATCTGCCAGACGCAGGGTGCGCATATGCGCCCACATCCGGGCCAGGGGGAAGTCCTCGGTGACTCCGCCGCCGCCGTGGACCTGAACGGCCCTGTCGATGACCTTCAGTGCCATCGTCGGTGCGACGACCTTGATCTCCGCGATCTCGTTCTTCGCCACTTTGTTGCCATACTTGTCCATCTTGTCCGCGGCGTGCAGGGTCAGCAGCCGAGCCTGATCGATCTCGATCCGGGACTCGGCGATCCAGTCTTGGATGTTCGCCCGATTCGACAGCTTCTCACCGAAAGTCACGCGAGATTCTGCGCGCTTGACCATGAGTTCGAGCGCCCGCTCGGCGGCTCCGATGGCACGCATGCAGTGGTGGATCCGGCCCGGGCCCAGGCGTGCCTGACTGATGGCGAAGCCTTCGCCTTCACCCTTGAGAATGTCCTTGAACGGCACGAGAACGTTCTCGAAGATGATCTCGGCATGGCCTTCCCGGTCGGCGTAGCCGTACACGGGCAGGTTGCGCACAACTGTGACTCCGGCGGCATCGATCGGCACGACGAGCATCGACTGCTGACGGTGCACCTCGGCGGTGGGATCGGTCTTGCCCATGACGATGAGCACTCGGCAGTTCGGATGCATCGCGTTCGACGCAAACCACTTGCGGCCGTTGAGCACGAATCCGTCGTCGGTGCGTTCCATGCTCATCTCGACGTTCGTCGCGTCGGAGCTGGCCACAGCCGGCTCTGTCATCGCAAACGCCGAGGCGATCTCACCCTCGAGCAGGGGCCCCAGGTACTTCTCCTTGTGCTCATCGGTGCCGAAGACCGTGAAGACCTCCATGTTTCCGGTATCCGGTGCATTGCAGTTGATCGCTTCGGGGGCGATCTCCAGGCTGCGTCCGGTGATCTCGGCCAATGGAGCGTATTCGAGGTTCGTCAGGCCGGGTCCCCATTCCGGGTGCGGGTGGAAGAGGTTCCACAGGCCCTGCCTCTTCGCTTCGGCCTTGAGGTCTTCGAGGATCTGCGGTTGTGTGTGAGGGCTGGCCGCCGCGGCCATCTGCTCGGCATAGACCGGCTCGGCCGGGTAGACGAATTCGTCCATGAACGCGTTCAGGCGCTGCTGATACTCACGTCCGCGTTCGCTGATTTCCAACACGGGGGCTCCTTGCTTCTCGATGGTTGCTGTGAGGTCTGGTCTCAGGCGAGTCTCACCCGCTGGTGGGGCTCGGTGTCACTGTTCACTGAGTCGTGCTTGGTATCGGGACATTCCGCGCAGCCAGCGGTCGTAGTCGCTGCCTTTCATCCGGTACATCTCGAGCACTTCGGGGTGCGGCAGGATGAGGAACTGCTCGTTCTCAACGGCGTCGAGAACGATGGCGGCCACCTCGGCGGGTTCCAGGACGGTCCCGGCTGAGGTCACGGCCTTCTGGGCGGCGCCGCCGGCGGGTCCGGCGTCGTCGAGCAGATTCGTGTTCACTCCCATCGGGCAGACCACTGAGGCGCGGATTCCGTCGTCGCGATAGGTCATGGCCAGCCATTCCGCGAATGCGACCGACGCATGCTTCGTCACCGAATACGCGGCCGAGCCGATCTGCGTGAGCAGTCCTGCCGCCGAAGCGGTGGCGACGAAATACCCGGAACCGGCCTCCTGCCAACGGGGGACGAGTGCCTGCGCGGCGCGGATATGGGCGCGCATGTTGACGTCGATGATCGTGTCCCAGTCGGCGTCGGATTCTCCGAGCATCGATGGACCGATGATTCCGGCATTGGCAAAGTACAGGTCGATCCCGCCGAAGCGGTCGTCGGCAGAATCGATGAGCGCACCGATTCCTTCGACCGATGACACGTCCCCTGTCCAAGCGAAGGCCGAGGTGCCGAGTAAGGCGCCGGTGTCGCCGACAGTGGGGGAGAGGTCTGCGAGAACGACTGACGCACCGCGTTCGATGAGCTCGGCGGCCAAAGCTGCGCCGATTCCACCGGCGGCCCCGGTGACCACCGCACGCATGCCGACCAGGGGCGAGGTCATGATCTCTCCAACAGGTCGAGGGC
Organism: Brevibacterium permense; assembly: GCF_013280495.1. Classification (GTDB taxonomy): domain Bacteria; phylum Actinomycetota; class Actinomycetes; order Actinomycetales; family Brevibacteriaceae; genus Brevibacterium; species Brevibacterium permense. Next base: position 5,244 of record NZ_JABSSX010000009.1, on the reverse strand, counting down.
TTGGCGAGCGAGGTCTTCGACCCCGGCTCCGGCCTCGTCCGGGTCGAGATCGAGGTCGCCCATCTTGCCTGTCGCCAGTCGTGTGTAAACGCCTTCACGGATGCAGGCCAGTTTCCACATCGCGAACGCCGAGTAGTAGCTGACATCGTGGACTTCGTGCCCGCTGACTTCCTGATAGCGGTCGATGAGTTCGTCTGTGGTGGGGAAACCGTCGTCGGCGCGGGGCACCCAGATGCTGGTGTACTTTTCGGGCACCGTGAGCATGGCGACGAAATAGCCGAGGTCGGTGAGCACCTCGCCGATGGCTGTCAGCTCCCAGTCGACGACGGCGTTGATCGACCCCGACGGCGCGAAGATCATATTGTTCGGTTTGAAGTCCCCGTGTGCGATTCCCACCGGCGAGCCCGCAGGGTCGGGCATGGCCTCGCGGAGGACGTCGTGGACCTCATGGATGATCGGGGTCTCGCGCATCGCGATCTTCTCGACCTGCCCGATCCAGCGACGCAGCTGTCGGTCGATGAGTCCGCCCGGCCGGCGCAGGTCGGACAAACCGACAGCGTCGACGTCGACGGAATGGATCGCCGCCAGGGCGTCGATCATGCCGAAGGCGCAGTCGCGGCGATTCTCAGCAGGGATGGACTCCCACTCGGAGGGAGTGTTGATCGGGAACCCGGGGCAGTGATCCATGAACACGAAGGGCACGTCCAGAACCTCCGGGTCATCGACGATGTCGAGGACGGTCGGCACCGGAACGCTGCTGTCGTTGAGAGCGGCCATGATCCGGCCTTCGCGGGCGACGTTGTGAGCACTGCCGCCTTCGTGGCCGAGGGGCGGGCGTCGCAGGACCCAGCGCGGGCTGCTGTCGACGAGGATGGTGAACGTGAGATTCGAGCGACCGACCGACATCACTTCGACGTCGAAGTCGCTGATCCCGAATCTCTGCTCGATCCATCTGCCGATGCTGTCCACATCGAACCCTGCCGGTGATTGTGTCATCCTTGACCTTCCCGAGTGAACAATCGTTCAGTAGAGTTCACAGTATTCATCCCGAGCGGGAGAGTCAAGCCGTAAAAGTGATCAAGGTCATAGCCGCTCGGTGTGATAGAGGTGAGAAGACCGCCGCCACCGGAGCTCTAGCGTTCCGCGTGGGCCACAACGTTAGCGAGGAAACTATGAAAGCCATTCGCGTCACTGCTCTGACCGGGCCCGATGATGTGGAGCATCTCGACGTGGAGCGTCCGGTTCCGGGGCCGGCCCAGGTGCTCATCAAGGTCGCATATGCCGGAGTGACGTTCCCCGAGGTGCTGCAGACCCGAGGAATGTACCAGGTCAAGCACGACCTGCCCTTCACTCTGGGTTCCGAAGCGTCTGGAACTGTCGCCGAGGCGGGGCCGGGCTCCCGCTACTCCGTCGGGGACCGCGTTGCTGCGATCACTGGGAAGGGAACCTTCGCGGAATACCTCGTCGCCGGCGACGAGGCCACCGTGGCGGTCCCGGATTCGGTTTCCCTGGCCGATGCCGCAGGCATGCCGATGAACGTGCTCACCGCTGACTTCGCACTGCGAGTGCGCGCGAATGCCCAGCCTGGCCAGAGCCTCCTCGTCCACGGAGCCGCAGGCGGTCTCGGTTCGGCCGCAGTGCAGCTGGGCCTGGCGATGGGCCTCGAGGTCATCGCCGTCGTCTCGACCGAGGCGAAGGCCGACGCGGTTCGTGAGGTCGGCGCGAAGCATGTCGTCTTCGCCGACGGCTTCAAACACGCGACGAAGGAGATCTGTCCGAGCGGCGTCGACTTCGTTTTCGACCCCGTCGGCGGCGACCGATTCACCGATTCGACGCGAGTGCTCGCTCCGTTCGGTCGGCTTCTTGTTCTCGGCTTCACTGCCGGTGAGATCCCCTCGATCAAGGTCAATCGCCTGCTGCTGAAGAACATCTCCATCGACGGTGTCGCGTGGGGCGCGGCGACTGTCGGCCATCCGTCGCTCATCGACGAACAGTGGCAGGCCGTGGCCGAGTATGTGTCCGCCGGGCGTCTCAATCCGCGCATCCATGCGAGTTATCCGCTGGCGCAGGCGGCAGCAGCGATCAAGGAGCTCGAATCACGCTCCGTGATCGGCAAGGTGCTGCTCGAGATCGCCGGGGAGTGAGCCCGCCGACGAACGCACTCAACCGGGTACGGCGCGGAGGTTCCGGGGCAGGCCACCGAGGCGGGTGAGTCGTCGCACATTCGAGCGGAAATCCTTCTGCTGGCGGACCGTTGCGGTGCTCCGCCCCCTAGACTGGACCGTTGCGATTCCAGACGGAACGAGCATCGACACCCAACAGCCCCGCACCCGACGGCAGAGTCAGCGGGGCACGGAAGGCAGCGCCACCCATGAGCAAGACGAGCACCCGTACGGCAACCGCCGATCAGGCGGCTGAGCCGCCTCCTGCGACAGACGACCCCAGCCATATCGGCCCCCGCCGCCTCGACCGGCCCGTGGCCGGGGCGAGCGTGGGGATCCTCGCGAGCTTCGTCGCCCTCGCTCTCATCGTCCCTGATCGGATGTCGGGCTGGGTGGGGGCCGGGTTCGCCGCCTGCGCCGAGATCTTCGGCATGTACTGGCAGATCCTGCTGCTGGCCACATTCCTCATCGCACTCGTCCTCGTCTTCACCCCCTGGGCGAAGGCCAGATTGGGCAATCAGGCACGGCCGGACTTCAACCGCTTCTCCTGGATCGCGATGATCATGATGACCTTGCTCGCGGCAGGGGGAGTGTTCTGGGCGGCCGCCGAACCGATGTACCACTACACCTCGAGGCCGCCGTATTTCTCCGACAGCGGCGGAATCGACGCAGTGGCCGCGGCATTGGCGACAAGCTTCATCGACTGGGGCTTCCTCGCCTGGGCGATTCTCGGCTCGCTGGGTGCCATCGTCATGATGCGCGCTGCCGAAAAGGGCATGCCGCTTCGCCCCCGCAGCCTTCTGTATCCGATCATGGGCAGGCGTGCGGCCACCGGACCGATCGCTGCGATCGTCGACGTCGTGTGCGTGATCTCAGTCGCGGCGGGCACCATCGGCCCGGTCGGCTTCCTCGGCCTCCAGGTCTCCTACGGTCTCAATTCGCTGTTCGGGATCCCCGACATCTATCCCGTCCAGCTCATCGTCATCGCGACGCTCACCGCGGTCGCCGGAGTCAGTGTCTTCTCCGGAGTCAACCGCGGCATCCGATTCCTCAGCTCCGCGAATGTGTGGTTGGCGCTCGGGCTCATGGCCGCGGTGCTCGTGCTCGGATCGGCGTGGTTCGTCGTCAAGAGCTTCTTCGACGGATTCGCCCTCTACGTCACCGACTTCTTCAGCATGACCCTCTACCGCGGGGACACCGAGTGGCTGTCCGGGTGGACTGTCTTCTTCTTCGGCTGGTTCCTCGGCTATGCGCCGCTGATGGCGATCTTCGTCGCCCGGATCTCCAAGGGCCGTACGGTCCGCGATCTGCTCATCAGCACGACGGTGCTGCCTCCCGTGGCCACGACCTTCTGGTTCACAGTGCTCGGCGGCACAGGCATCTTCCTTGAGCAGAAGTCGGACGGGGCGATCTCGGAGCCGCTCATGGAGGGCGGACTGCCCGCAGCTGTCATGGCGATCAGCGGCCACCTGCCGCTGTCGCTGGTCATCAGCCTCGGCTTCCTCGTCCTGACGATGACCTTCGTCGCCACGACCACGGACTCGATGTCGTTTGCGATGTCTCAGTCGTGCATGACCTCCGGGGAACCCTCTCCGAGGCTGCGCGCCACCTGGGCTCTATTCATCGGCATCACAGCGGCCGTGCTCATCAGCCTCGGCGACGGGGGAGTGGAGGCTCTGCAGTCGGCGATCGTCATCACCGCTGTGCCAGTGGGCTTCGTGATGCTGCCGGCGCTGGTCGCCGCTCCTGTCTACGTCCGTCAGATGGCGCGCGAACAGCAGGTGTGAGAACGGTCGGATCGGCGGCTGCGGGCCGTCAGCCCTGCGTGTGCTCACCGCGTTCGTCGATCCACGTCCAGCCGGGCGGCAACGGTGCCCAGGCGGCGACCTCGCGGCCTGCCTTCGAGCTGTCGGCGAGGACGATGACGGCGCCTGCCCGCTCGGCGATGAGCTCCTTCGTCCGGGCTTCGTCGAGGCTCGGTTCGCCGAGCCCCTGAGCGGTGTCGACGGCATCGGCGCCGAGGAACGCGAGGTCGACATGGATGCGGGCCAGTGCATGGTCCGACAGCGCCCCGGTCGTTCCGTGGGACAGGGTCGAAACCTCACCGCCGATCATGATGACAGTGGGTCCGGCAGGATGGGCAAGGGTCAGTGCGATCTCGAGGCCGCGGGTGACCACGGTGAGCTCGCTGCGGTCCCTGATCCTCTCGGCCAGACGCACAGCCGTCGATCCGGCATCGAGGAAGACGGTGCGCACTCGGGCATCGTCGAGGTGTGCAAGGGCGCGGGCGGCGATGGCGTCCTTCGCTTCGGCCTGCTGTTCCATCCGTTCGCCCAGCGGCGGTTCGACGTACCCTGCGGCAGCGGCTCCGCCGATGGTGCGGATGATCTCACCGTCTGCGGCCATATCGCGCAGGTCGCGGCGGATCGTCGATTCCGAGGTCTCGAGGGCCCCGGCCAGGCGGGGGATGCTCCACGATCCGGTCTTGAGCAGGCCGAGAATGGCTTCGCGGCGCCGCTGGGTCCCTGATCGGATCGCCATCTGTCTTCCTCTCCTCGGTCACGGAGCCGATCGCAGCTGAGTCGCCGCGGTCGGTCATATGACTCAGCCTACTTCGGCAGGTACTCCGCGCGGATGCCGTCGACGAACGGCGCGTAGCCGATGGCCGCCCGGTAGGCCGAGCGCATGGTGCCCGCATCGGCGATGCCCTGACCGGCGATGTCGAAGGCAGTGCCGTGATCGACGGAGGTGCGCAGGATGGGCAGGCCCACAGTGACCGAGATCGTCCCATCGAAGTCGAAGGTCTTCGACGCGATGTGTCCCTGGTCGTGGTACTGCGAGAGGATGCCGTCGAAGCGGCCGGTCAGCCCCTGATGGAAGACGGAATCGGCAGGGATCGGTCCGGCGACTTCGAAGGCGCCACTGGCATTGACCTTCTCGACGGCCGGACGGAGGATCTCGATCTCCTCGTCGCCGAAGGCGCCGTTCTCACCACCGTGCGGGTTGAGCGCGGCGACGGCCAGCCTCGGCGAGGAGACGCCGTAGAGCTGCAGGGCACGATGGGCGCGTTCGATCGAGTCGA
>NZ_JABSSX010000008.1 GCF_013280495.1 Brevibacterium permense | reverse complement strand
TTAGCCAGGTGATTGTCTTACCAGAAAATAAAATGTTCTGGCATCACAACTTGTTCAAACAAACACGCTATTGGATTCTCAAACCACAAACACACACCCATCACCACACCACACAAAACGCATGTGTTCACTGGGGGTATCAGTTTCTGTTTGCACTTTTCGTCTTGCGACTCGCTGTGCCAGCGGATGTCTACTCTACATGGTTGTTCTGATCCGCGCAACTCGAAGTTCATCTTCGGTTTGCCCGTATCGTTCCCGATCAGAGCGACTGTTGCCGTTCCTTGCGGCCTGGCAACCTGGACAACAATACACACATCCGCGGCCACCTGCAAAACCGCTCTGGCCGTGCACACTTCCCCGCCAGGAAGAACCCCGAGATCTCGGGCGAAAGTCTGCGCCGCGCAGCGTCAAGAGAGACCTACGCCACGGGTTCGGCGAGTTCCGGAGAATCGTTGCGGACGTTTCCGACCGCTTTGCCGACCTTGTGCCGAGTGACGCTGGCGGGATCAACCCGATCGAGTGTCGCCGCCAACAGGTCCGGCACATCATTCGTCAGGACTCCAGGGTCGATCCAGTCACCGATCTGATCGCGCCCGAGGAACACGGGCATCCGGTGGTGGACATCGCTGAGGTGCCCCGCGGACTCCATCGTCAGGATCGTCGTGGAGACCAACCAGGTCTCATCCGGCTGCTTCCAGAACTCGAAGAGTCCCGCCATGAAGAGGGGATCCTCGCCGGCGGCGGTCATCATCCATGGCTGCTTGCCGTCTTCCGTGTTCTCCCATTCGTAATAGCCCGGAATCGGCAGAGCACAGCGACGACGTCGGATAGCCTGCCGGAACATCGGCTTCTCGAGCACTGTCTCGGAACGGGCATTGAATGCCTTGAAGCCGATCTTGGGATCTTTCGCCCACGCCGGCACCAGTCCCCAGGAAGCGGTTTCGAGACGGCGATGCAGCTGACCATCCTCGTCGAGTCGTTCGACTACGATCGGCACGAATGACCCCGGGGGCACATTGAAGCGCGGTGCGTAGTCATAGGAGACGACATCCAACCGCAGCTCATCAGCGAGATCAGCCGGATCGAGAGACATATTGAGTCGACCGCACATGCGCCCATCTTCTCACTTCACTACACTGTCGACAATGGCGGCAGAAGATAATACAAGTACGGGGTTGGACCCGATCGAAGAGTCCCGTCGACAATGGCTGGCCCACGGATGGGACGACTCAGCCGATGGAATGACGACAGTGATCTCAGTGATGAGGATCCACCAGCTGTTCCTGGCTCGAGTCGATGCCGCACTCAAGCCCTTCGCGCTGACGTTCTCGCGCTATGAAGTCCTCACTCTCCTATCCTTCACACGAGCCGGAACCCTGCCGATGTCGAAGATCTCCGCTCGACTGCAGGTGCATGCGACCTCGACGACGAACTCTGTCGACCGCCTCGAGAAAGCCGGCCTCGTCGCCAGACGCAGTCACCCCGACGATCGCCGAACGACGCTCGTCGACCTCACTGATGCCGGCCGCGAGCTCGCCGCTCAAGCGACGAAGGCACTCAACGCCGAGGTCTTCTCCTCCCCCGATTTCGCCGGGATCGACCTCGACTCCCTGCTCCCCCACCTCGAAACACTGCGCTCGGGACTCGAAGCCGGCGCCTGAGTCGACCGAAGCCAGCCGCCGAACGGACCATCGGCCATCGGGGCCGCCTCGGCGAGAAATTAGTTGGATGTCCAAGTAATATGGACGTATCGTGGTGTCGATCACCAAATACGCGTCCGATTCTTGGAGGAATCATGTCCCGCAGTACAGCCGCTGCCCTACCTTTCGGTCTCACTGACGAACAGCAGACCGTCGCCGGGATGGTGCGTGAGTTCGCCGATACCGAAGTCGCCCCACACGCCCTCGAATGGGACGCCGAACATTTCTTCCCCGTCGACGTCATCAGGAAGTCCGCCGAACTCGGAATGGGCGGCATCTACGTCAGCGAGGAGTCCGGCGGAACCGGAATGGGCCGGATGGATGCTGCGCTGATCTTCGAAGCCATGTCGACCGGATGCCCCTCCGTCGCCGCCTATATCTCCATCCACAACATGGTCGCGTGGATGATCGACAAGTTCGGCAACGACGAGCAGAAGACCACGTACCTCGAGAAGCTCGTCTCCATGGAGCATCTCGGCAGCTACTGCCTGACCGAGCCCAATGCCGGCTCCGATGCGGCCGCTCTGCGGACCTCCGCCCGCGAGGACGGCGACCACTATGTGCTCAACGGAGTCAAGCAGTTCATCTCCGGCGCCGGCACCTCGGATACCTACCTCGTCATGGCCCGCACCGGTCAGGACGGAGCACGTGGAATCTCCGCCTTCATCCTCGAGAAGGGCATGGAGGGCCTAAGCTTCGGCCCCAATGAGCAGAAGATGGGCTGGCGTGCCCAGCCGACCCGACAGGTGATCATGGAGAACGTGCGGGTTCCGAAGGAGAACATGCTCGGCGCACCCGGTCAAGGGTTCAAGATCGCGATGTCCGGGCTCGACGGCGGACGTCTCAATATCGGCGCCTGCTCGCTCGGCGGCGGTCAGGCCGCGCTCGAGAAGGCCATCGCCTATATGGGTGAGCGCCAGGCATTCGGCACCGAGCTCTCCGGGTTCCAGGCTCTGCGCTTCGAGGCCGCTCAGATGCAGGCCGACCTCGAGGGTGCTCGCGCCCTGCTGTGGCGGGCCGCAGGAGCCTACGACGCGGGCGATCCGAACACCTCTCTGCTCTCGGCCATGGCCAAGCTCAAGGCCACCGACACCGGTTTCGATGTCGCGAACCGGGCACTCCAGTTGCACGGCGGCTACGGCTATCTGACAGAGTATGGAATTGAGAAGCTGGTGCGTGACCTGCGAGTCCACCAGATTCTGGAAGGCACCAACGAAATCATGCGCGTGATCATCTCGCGCAAGAGCACAGGAGTGGGCTGATATGACAGAACCTTCGGCAGAGCAGGCGGACGCCTCCGTCATCACCTCGGTAACCAACGGGGTCGGCCGAATCGAACTCAACCGACCGAAGCTGATCAATGCGCTCAGCCAGGACATGGTCGCACGCATCGATGACGCCCTCAATGCTTGGCGCGACGACGATGCGGTCAAGCTCGTCCTCGTCACCGGCCGCGGGGAACGCGGTCTGTGTGCAGGCGGCGACATCAAGGCCGTGTACAACGACATCGTGGCCGGCAGCGACGAGAACGCGAGATTCTGGAACCGCGAATACAAGATGAATTTCGCGATCTCTGAGTTCCCCAAGCCCTACGTCGTCATCATGAACGGCATCACGATGGGCGGCGGAGTCGGCATCTCGGGACACGGATCGCACCGCATCGTCACCGATTCGACGAAGGTCGGAATGCCGGAGACCGGAATCGGTCTCTTCCCCGACGTCGGCGGCACCCATCTGCTGGCCAACGCCCCCGGAGAGCTCGGCACCCACCTTGCGCTGACCGGGCAGCCCGTCGGGGCCGGCGCTGCGATCGCACTGGGCCTCGCCGACTATTTCGTCCCCGACGCGCAGATCCCCGATCTCATCGCCGAACTCACCGCCGGTGAGGACCTCGACGCGGTCATCGGTCGATACTCGACCGACGTTCCGGAGAGCGAACTCGCCGAGGCGGCCGACTGGATCAACGCCTGCTACGACGGCGACGACGCCGAAGCCATCGTCGCGGCCCTCGCCGCACACGAGAACCCCGATGCCCAGGCCACCGCCGAGCTCATCGGCACGAAGGCCCCTACCTCGGTGAAGGTGACCCTGGCTGCGATCCGGAACGCCGCATCGATGAACCTGGCCGACGTCCTCGAACAGGACTACCGGGTCGCCGTCACTCTCACCGGCCTGCCCGACCTCAAAGAGGGTATCCGGGCGCAGGTCATCGACAAGGACCGCAACCCGCAGTGGAGTCCCGCCTCGCTGGCCGAGGTCACCGACGAACAGGTTCAGTCCATCCTCACCACCGACCACGAAGATAAGGTGTTCTCATGAGCGAATTCGAAACCATCCTCACCGACGTCGCCGACGGCGTCGCCACCATCACCATCAACCGACCGAAAGCGCTCAATGCGCTCAATCTGCAGGTGCTCACCGACATCACCGATGCCGCGACCGCCTTCGACGCCGATGATTCGGTCAAGGCGATCATCATCACCGGCAGCGAGAAGGCTTTCGCCGCCGGCGCCGACATCAAGGAGATGTCGAGCCTCGACTTCTCCACCGCGTACAAGGCCGACTGGTTCGCCGGCTGGACCCGGCTGACCGATGTCCGCAAGCCGGTCATCACCGCCGTCGGTGGCTACGCCCTGGGCGGCGGCTGCGAACTGGCGATGATGGGCGACATCCTCATCGCGTCGACGAAGGCGAAGTTCGGACAGCCCGAGATCAACCTCGGTGTGCTCCCGGGCATGGGCGGGTCGCAGCGACTGACCCGCGCCATCGGCAAGGCCAAGGCCATGGACATGTGCCTGACAGGCCGGATGATGGGCGCCGAGGAGGCCGAACGTTCCGGACTCGTCGCTCGCATCGTCGAACCCGAAGCGCTCCTGGACACGGCGAACGAGATCGCGCAGACGATCGCGTCGAAGTCCCGCATCGCCTCGGCGATGGTCAAGGAAGCGGTGAACACCGCATTCGAGACGACCCTGGAGCAGGGATTGCGCTACGAGCGCCGACTCTTCCATTCGGCCTTGGCCACGAATGATCAGTCCGAGGGCATGGCCGCCTTCGTCGAGAAGCGGGACCCGAACTTCACGGATTCCTGATCAAATTCCTTACGATTGCCAAAGGCGCAGACTCCTCCGAGAGTCTGCGCCTTCGTCGTCTGGCCAGCCGAAAGGCGGACCAGGAGACGAAAGAGAATGTGTTCCGTATCGCATTTAACAATCGTTCGGTTAGAGTGAGTGTATGCATTCATCTTCGCAAGGAGGCACCGTGACAAGCTTCACCGATCTGCGCTCCCAACTCCGTCTGCCCGTCGTCGGCTCCCCCATGTTCATCGCCTCGGGACCCGAATTGGTCAAGGCTCAGTGCCAGGCCGGAATCGTTGGGTCCTTCCCTTCTCTCAATGCCCGTCCGGCCTCGCAGCTGACCGACTGGCTTGATGAGATCTCCGAGTCGAACGCCGCCCACACTGCGGCGAATCCGCAGCAGCCGGCCGCTCCGTTCGCGGTCAACCTCATCGTCCACCGGTCGAACAATCGCCTCGAGGAGGACCTCGCCGAGGTGGTCCGCCACCAGGTGCCGATCGTCATCACCTCGCTCGGTGCCCGTGATGAGGTCAACGAAGCGGTCCACTCCTACGGCGGCGTCGTCCTTCACGACGTCATCAACAACCGCTTCGCCAACAAGGCCGTCGAGAAGGGCGCCGACGGCGTCATCGCCGTGGCCGCCGGTGCCGGCGGGCACGCCGGGGCGCAGTCGCCGTTCGCCCTGGTCCAGGAGATCCGCTCCTGGTTCGATGGCCCCCTGCTGCTGTCGGGCGCCATCGCCCACGGCCGTTCGATCCTTGCAGCTCTGGCCGCCGGTGCCGACTTCGCCTACATCGGCTCGGCCTTCCTCTCCACGCCCGAGGCGAATGTCATCGACGACTATCGGTCGATGATCGTCGAATCCGGCGCCGACGACGTCGTGTACTCGAACTACTTCACCGGTGTGAAGGGCAACTACCTGCGCGGATCCATCGTCGCCTCGGGCCTCGACCCGGACAACCTGCCCGACGCTGATCCCACGAAGATGGACTTCAGCTCGTCTTCGGGTTCGGATTCGAAGGCCTGGAAGGACATCTGGGGCTCGGGACAGGGCATCGGCGCGCTCGGCAAGCAGCGGACGACCGCCGGGCTCGTCGAGACCTTCGCTGCTCAGTTCGACGAGGCGAAGCAGCAGCTGCAGGCGCAGCTGGGCTGATCCGACCGAGCGCCTCAAAGACCACCCCAACCCCAATTGCTACCTGACGGCGGCCCAGCAACCTCGCGCGAGGTTGCTGGGCCGCCGTCAGGTAGCGGTGAGGTTCGGATCAGATCGTCGAGATGATTCCTCGTTCCGTCAGACGAGAGGCCAGACCAGCACCGTCAGGAGCGTAGATCCACGGCACGCCTTGGCCGCGACCGTGGCGCTTCGACCGTCCACCGGCCCACACGGCCTCACCGACGGTGAGCTGTCGGATTGCCACGGCGGCGACGTTCTTCGGATGATTCTCGACGAACTCCCCGTAGATCTCCTCGTCGTTCTGCCCGTCGTCACCGATGAGCAGCCACTTCATCCACGGGAACTCCCTGGCCAGACGTTCCAGCGAATTGCGTTTGTGCTCCTTGCCCGACCGGAACACCCGAGTCGTCGTCGGCCCCCAGTCGGTGAGTAACAGCGGACCCATCGGATAGAGGTTGCGGGACAGGAAGCGCTTGAGCGTCAGTGCAGAGTTCCATGCCCCCGTCGACAGGTAGACCATCGGAGTGTCCGGACGCATGAACGTGATCCGGTCATAGAGCACGGCCATTCCCGCCACCGGGGACCGCGCATGCTCACTGAGGACGAAGGTGTTCCACGCGGCGAGGAAGGGACGCGGCAGCGATGTGACCATGACCGTGTCGTCGATATCGGAGATGATTCCGAAGGTCGAGTCCTCACCGATGATGCGCACGGCTGCAGAGTCGACGAGCGAGCCGTCGGTCCACAGTTCGATCTCCGTCTCTCCCGGTTCGAAGTCTCCGGGGATCACGGTGTCGATGATGCCTCCGCGATCGGAGGTGACCATATGCTCTTCGTCGTTCACACGCACCCACGCGGTGTCATTGGGCAGAGGCACACTCACGAAGGACTTCCACCCGCGGATGCTCGCATGGACATCGGCGGCCGGCTGACCGTTCGGGGTGAGCACCAAGCGGCCGAGCACCCGCACCCAACCGGTCCCGCCGTAGGTGTCATAAGCGATGACGGTGCGATGGTAGGCATGGTCGGTGGCCCGATTCTGGATCCAGCCGTTGAACCGGTCCTCCACCCGCGCAGCGGTGTGGAGCATATCCGGTGTGAGGTTGAGCGGCCCCTCTTCGGGTTTCTTCTTCGCCACGATCAGATGAAGCCGATCTTGTCATAGACCTCGCGCAGCGTCGCCTCGGCGATGGCGCTGGCCTTCTCCGCCCCGCGATCGAGGATCGCCTGCAGCTGGGCCCGGTCCTCGAGGAGCTCCAGCGTCCGCTCCCGCACCGGTGTCAGGGACTCCACAGCCACCTCGGCGAGGTCGACCTTGAGGTGACCGTACATCTTCCCTTCGTACTCGGCGACGATGTCGTCGACCGGACGTGAGGTCAGGGAGGAATAGATCGTCAGCAGGTTCGACACTCCCGGCTTGTTCTCCGGGTCGAAGGCGATCTCGGTTCCATCGTCGGTCACGGCGGACTTGATCTTCTTCGTCAGGGCCTTCGCATCGTCGAGGATGTCGATGCGTCCCTGCGGGCTGGGCTGGGACTTCGACATCTTCGCGCCAGGGTTCTGCAGGTCATAGATCTTCGCGGTCGCCTTGAGGATCTGCGCCTCGGGGACGGTGAAGGTCTTGCCGAACCGATAGTTGAAGCGTTCGGCGAGGTTGCGGGTCAGTTCGAGGTGCTGACGCTGGTCCTCACCGACGGGAACGAGCTGCGGGTTGTACAGGAGGATGTCGGCGGCCATCAGCGCCGGATAGGTGAGCAGTCCCAGGGACACGTGTTCCTGCTTCGCGGACTTGTCCTTGAACTGGGTCATCCGGCTGGCCTCACCCATCGAGGTGGTGCATTCGAGGACCCAGGACAGCTGCGGATGTGCGGGCACCTGGGACTGGACGAAGATCGTCGATTTCTCCGGATCGAGACCGGCGGCGATGAACTGCGCGGCCGTGCGCAGGGTGCGTTCCCGCAGTTCGGCCGGGTCCTGCTCGACGGTGATCGCGTGCATATTCGCGATGAAGTAGAAGGCATCGTGCGACTCCTGGTGAGTCACGAACTGCTGCAGGGCTCCGATGTAGTTGCCGAGATGAAGGGAATCGGAGGTGGCTTGGATACCTGAGACAGTGCGCGGCTGTGAAGAGTTCGTCATAGTCCTATGATGCCATCTCCCCTGTCGGTTCTGTTCAGGCGTCCGGTCTGGTGCCGGGGATCACGCTCGGCCGCGGACCAGCGGTATAGTTCGTACCAGATCACATGATTCGCCGAGGTGTCTCCCAGTTCTCGAACATCTGTCGAGCAACGGCCAGCGAAGGTCTGATCATGCTGAGAACTCAACAATCCCGACGCGTCATCTCCTACTGATCTGATGCGTCGTCTCTCAAGGAGGAGGACTATGTCGGTCGAATACATCAAGACCGAGGGCGACCTTCCGCCGGTCGCCGTGGTCGAGAAGCCACGCTGGACTCCGGCGAAGATCGTGCTGTGGGTGGCCATCGCCCTCATCGCCGGCGCTGGTTGGTCGATGATCGCGTTCGTGCGCGGTGAAGAGCTGTCGGCCAGCTGGTTCGTCGCCGCAGCCGTCGGCAGCTACCTCATCGGCTTCCGCTTCTACGCGAAGCTCATCGAATGGAAGATCTGCCGCCCGAACCCCAAGCGAGCCACCCCGGCGGAACTCAACGACAACGGCCGGGATTTCGCGCCGACCGACCGCCGCGTCCTGTTCGGCCACCACTTCGCGGCGATCTCCGGTGCCGGCCCCCTCGTGGGACCGATCCTCGCGGCCCAGATGGGCTACCTGCCCGGAACCCTGTGGATCGTCTTCGGCGTCGTGCTCGCCGGCGGTGTCCAGGACTATATGGTGCTGTTCTTCTCCATGCGTCGCAACGGTCGCTCGCTGGGACAGATGACCCGAGACGAACTCGGTCGAACGGGCGGAATCATCGCCTCCATCGGCATCATCCTCATCATGGTCATCCTCATCGCGGTCCTCGGCGTCGTCATCATCAACGCCCTGGCCGAAAGCCCCTGGGGTGTCTTCTCCATCGCGATGACCATCCCGATCGCCGTGTTCATGGGCATCTACATGCGCTACCTGCGCCCCGGCAAGGTCGTCGAGACCTCGGTCATCGGCATCGTGCTGCTCGTGATCGCGATCATCGCCGGCGGCTGGGTCCACAACTCGCCGTTCTGGTCCGAGATCTTCCACCTCGACAAGGTGACTCTGGCCTGGTGCCTGATGATCTACGGATTCCTCGCCGCCGTGCTTCCGGTGTGGGTGCTGCTGGCACCGCGCGACTACCTGTCGACATTCATGAAGATCGGCACCATCGTGCTGCTGGCCGTGGGCATCCTCATCGTCAACCCGAACGTGCAGATGCCTGCGCTGACCGAGTTCGCGTTCAATTCGGCAGGTCCGGCGTTCGCCGGTGCCCTGTTCCCGTTCCTGTTCATCACCATTGCCTGTGGAGCGTTGTCGGGCTTCCACGCTCTCATCTCCTCAGGCACGACTCCGAAGCTCATCGAGAAGGAGACACAGGCTCGCCTCATCGGCTACGGCGGCATGCTCATGGAGTCCTTCGTCGCGATCATGGCGCTGGTCGCCGCGATCTGCCTCGACAAGGGCCTCTACTTCGCGATGAATGCCGCCGAACCGCTCACCGGCGGAACAGTGCAGGGCGCAGCGGACTTCATCAACAACTCCTTGGGCATGTCCGGGGTGGAGACGAGTCCGGAGATCCTCGATCAGGCGGCCGAGGACGTCGGCGAGGAGAGCATCGTCTCTCGCACCGGCGGCGCCCCGACGCTGGCGATGGGAATGGCGCACATCCTCCACAATGTCTTCGGCGGACCGGCCTGGATGTCTTTCTGGTACCACTTCGCCGTGATGTTCGAGGCCCTGTTCATCCTCACCACGATCGATGCGGGCACCCGCGTGGCCCGGTTCATGCTCTCGGATGTATTCGGCAACTTCTCGAAGAAGTTCCGAGACCCCTCGTGGACTCCGGGTGCGTGGCTGACGACGGCGATCATGGTCGCCGCCTGGGGATCGATCCTGCTTATGGGAGTCACCGACCCCCTCGGCGGAATCAATACCCTGTTCCCGCTCTTCGGCATCTCGAACCAGCTGTTGGCCGCGATTGCCCTGGCCGTCGTCTGCGCCATCGTGTGCAAGATGGGTCTGGCCAGGTGGGCGTGGATCCCCGGCATCCCGCTGGTCTGGGATCTGGTGGTCACGATGGTCGCCTCGTGGCAGAAGATCTTCTCCTCCGACCCGAAGCTCGGCTACTGGGCTCAGCACTTCGCCTACAAGGACGCGCTGGCGGCCGGAGAGACCTCGATGGGCAATACCGAGGGGGTCGCGGCGATGAGCGCAGTCGTGCGCAACACCTTCGTCCAGGGCACCCTGTCGATCGTCTTCGCTCTTCTTGTCGCGATGGTCGTCGTCATGGCAGTCTGGAAGTCCATCGAGGCCATCAAGAAGGGGTCCCTGCCGACGACGGAGGAACCCTTCGTCGAGACTAAGATGTTCGCACCGGCCGGTCTCATTGCTCGCAAGCCCGAGCGTGAGCTGCAGGCGCAGTGGGACGAGCATGCAGCAGGAAGGCAGAAGGAATGAGCACCGCACATCCGCTCAGCCGCATCGCCAGCGATCCGTGGGGATCCTTGCGCCGAGGCGGGGCCTGGCTCCACTGGTACCTCAAGGAGATCATGGGCGAGAACGCCTATATCCACTACCTCGAATCGTACGAGCGCCGTCACGGCACCCGTGAGGGTGCGATGGAGGAGAAGGCCTTCTGGAGAGATCTCACCGATGAGCAGGACCGCAACCCCAAGGCCCGCTGCTGTTGAGATTCTGAAGCTGCCTGCGTCTCAGAACGCAGAGTGGACAGACGAAGAGCCCGGGGCTCAGGACATCTCGTCCTGAGCCCCGGGCTCTTCGTCTGTCGTTCGAACTGCGGTCAGGCCTGGACGGACGGGAGGTCGTAGTCGATGACCAGCGGAGCGTGGTCCGACCAGCGCTCGGCCCAGCTGTCGGCTTTGTCCACGGTGGCCTTGACTGCGGTTTCGGCCAGGGCCGGAGTGGCCATCTGATAGTCGATGCGCCATCCTGTGTCATTGTCGAAGGCCTGACCGCGCATCGACCACCAGGTATAAGGTCCGTCGATGTCGCCGCTGAGTTCGCGATGGACGTCGACATAGCCGATCTCCCCGAAGAACTTGTCGAAGTAGGCTCGTTCCTCCGGGAGGAATCCGGACTTCTTCCGGTTGGCCTTCCAATTCTTCAGGTCGCGTTCGGTGTGGCAGACGTTGAGGTCGCCGGTGACGAGGACATGGTCGGCAGTCTTCGCCAGCTGCGGCATCCGTTCGATCATGCGGTCGAGGAACCGGTACTTGTCGTCCTGTTTGGGGGTGTCGGCCTCGCCGGAATGGACGTACGCGGACACAAGGGTCAGAAACGTTCCGTCGCCGAGGCGGAAGTCTGTCTCCACCCAGCGTCCGGCCCGGTCGAAGTAGCCGTCGTCGCCGAGTCCTTCGCGCACTGCCTCGGGTTCGGTGCGGGCCATCACGGCGACGCCGGCGCGGCCCTTCGCCTCGGCATCATGGCTGATCGTGGTGTATCCGGTGTCGGCGAGGACACCGTGCGCGACATCGTTTGCGGCTCGCACTTCTTGGAGGGTGATGAAGTCCGGTTTCGCTGCATCGACCCAGGTGGGCATCCCCTTTCGCCATGCTGCGCGGACTCCGTTGACGTTGACTGAAGCAATCCGAATCATGTGCTCTATGATGACATGGAGCGCACTATTCTTCCGGGACGGGGCGTTATAGAGTGACGGTAAGTACGAACACATCAGGAGGCGCAATGGCCGTTGACGAAACTTTCGACACCGAGCAGCTGAGCATCAGTCCGCTCGATGAGGTCGACGCCCGCGAGATGCGCGAATTCCTGCTTGACGCTCAGGCCAACTTCTGGGGAGACCGCGATCTCAGCGGTGACCATGATGCCTACTGGTTCCGTCAGTTCGTCACCTCTGGACTCGTCGCCCGCTACCGTTCGGAGATCGTCGGATACCTGCTCGGCGTCATTCCCCATGATGGTCCTGCCTACATCCACCTGGTGGCAGCGCGGTCGGATTTCCGTCACCAGGGAATCGGCCGTCATCTCTACCAGCACTTCATCGACCATTCTCGTCAGCTCGGTGCCTCCTCGGTGCAGGCGACGACGATGCCGGAGTCCTCGGGTGCGATCTCGTTCCACTCTTCCATGGGCTTCAGCGGAGAGCTCATCGAGGACTATGCCGGCCCGGGCAACCCGCGCGTCTTCTTCGAACTCAAGTTCCCAGAGGACTGAGCACCCGGCACCGCCCACCTCCCAGAACTACCTGACGGCGGCCTAGCAACCTCGCGCGAGGTTGCTAGGCCGCCGTCAGGTAGTAATAGGGGTTAGTCGGCTGTGCGCTGGGCGGTGTCGACGACGTTCTTGAGCAGCAGGGCCCGAGTCATCGGTCCGACGCCTCCCGGGTTCGGTGAGACCCAGGACGCCACCTCGGCGACCGCCGGATCCACGTCTCCGACGATCTTCGACTTCCCCGTCTCCGGGTCCGTCTCACGCGAGACTCCCACGTCGAGGACGATCGCTCCGGGCTTGACGGCCTCCGCGTTCACGATGCGAGCCGCACCGGCGGCCGCGACGATGACATCGGCCTGAGCCAGCAGCTCGTCGAGGTTGCGTGTGCCGGTGTGGGTCAGGGTCACGGTCGCATTGTGCTCACGCCGAGTCAGCAGCGCACCGATGGACCGGCCCACGGTGACCCCGCGACCGATGACCACGACATGCTTGCCAGCCAGATCGATGCCATTGCGGGTCATCAGCTCGATGACACCGCGCGGAGTGCACGGCAGCGGAGTCGTAATCTCCGAGTTCACGTTGAGCACGAGCCGGCCGAGATTCGTCGGATGCAGGCCGTCGGCGTCTTTGGCCGGATCGATGGCTTCGAGGATCGTGTCCGTGTCGATGTGGTCCGGCAGCGGAAGCTGCACGATGTAGCCGGTGCAGGCGTCATCGTTGTTGAGCTCGTCGATGACCGCCAGCAGCTCTTCCTGGCTCACCGATTCGGGCAGGTCACGGCGGATCGAGCTGATCCCGACCTCGGCGCAGTCACGGTGCTTGCCCGCGACGTACCATTTCGAACCTGGGTCCTCCCCCACCAGCACTGTGCCGAGGCCCGGGACGATTCCTGACTCTGCCAGGGTCGCCACCGCCTCGGTGAGTTCGGCCTTGATCTGCTTCGCGCAGGCTCTGCCGTCGAGGACCTGTGCACTCATCAGTACTGCTCCAGTCCTTCGTAGAGGGGGAAGTCGTCGCTGAGTTTCTTCACGCGTGCAGCGAGTGCCTCGACATCGGCGCCAGGCTTGAGCGCCTCGGCGATGACGTCGGCGACCTCGGTGAATTCCTTGTCGCCGAATCCGCGGGTGGCCAGTGCCGGGGTGCCGATGCGCAGCCCCGAGGTGACCATCGGCGGACGCGGGTCGAAGGGCACGGCATTGCGGTTGACGGTGATGCCGACCGAGTGCAGAAGATCCTCGGCCTGCTGTCCGTCGAGGGCGGAGTTGCGCAGGTCGACGAGCACGAGGTGGACATCGGTGCCGCCGGTGAGAACTGTGGCTCCCGCGTCGGCGACGTCGGAGGCCAGCAGGCGCTCGGCCAGGATCTGCGCACCGCGCACGGTGCGTTCCTGACGTTCCTTGAACTCGGCGGCGGCCGCGAGTTTGAAGGCCACGGCTTTCGCTGCGATGACATGCATGAGCGGTCCGCCCTGCTGTCCTGGGAACACGGCGGAGTTGAGCTTCTTCGCGTACTCCTCCTTGCCGAGGATGAAACCGGAACGGGGCCCGCCGATGGTCTTGTGCACCGTCGAGGACACGACATCGGCGAACGGCACCGGGTTCGGGTGCAGACCGGCGGCGACGAGTCCAGCGAAGTGGGCCATATCGACCCACAGCTTCGCACCGACTTCGTCGGCGATATCGCGGAAGGCCTGGAAGTCCAGCTGACGGGGGTAGGCCGACCACCCGGCGACGATGACCTCGGGGCGGTGTTCGAGAGCCTTCTCGCGCACCTTGTCCATATCGATGCGGTAGGTATCGGGGTCGACCTCGTAGGAGGCGACATCGTAGAGGCGCCCGGAGAAGTTGATCTTCATACCGTGGGTGAGGTGACCGCCGTGGGCCAGGGACAGCCCGAGCATCTTGTCACCCTGACGGGCCAGAGCGTGCATGACAGCGGCGTTGGCCGAGGCACCGGAATGGGGCTGGACGTTCGCGTAGTCGGCGCCGAAGAGGCTCTTGGCGCGGTCGATGGCGAGGCTCTCCGCGACGTCGACGTATTCGCAGCCGCCGTAATAGCGTTTGCCGGGATACCCCTCGGCGTACTTGTTCGTCAGCACCGACCCCTGTGCTTCCAGCACGGCGCGCGGGACGAAATTCTCCGAGGCGATCATCTCGAGCGTCGACCGCTGGCGGCCCAGCTCGAGGTCGAGGACTTCGGCAATCTGCGGGTCGATGTCGGCAAGCGAAGCCTGCATCGAGTTTTCGGTCATGAGTACTCTCCTGTGGCATCCGATGATGGGAGCGAGGCAGCGCGCAAACCGCGGCCGTCACCCGGCACCATGCTAACAGCGACGCCGCCTGCTTCCGGGGCCGCGACCGCCATCCGGATGCCGACTCGGAGTGGGCGTTGAGCGCAGCCACCGATTAGGATCGAGTCCATGAACTGCGAATGGATCCTGAGAGTCACCTGCCCCGATTCGACCGGCATCGTCCATGCCGTGACCGGGGTGCTCGCCGGCTTGGGCGGCAACATCACCGAATCCCAGCAGTTCTCATCCCCCGATTCCCGTCAGTTCTTCCTGCGCCTGCAGTTCTCGACGCCTGCAGAGACCTCGGCCCAGACCGTGGAAGAGGCCCTCGCCGAGGTGGCTCCCCGGTTCGCGATGACCGTGAGCCTGCAGCCGGTGGAGAAGAGGACTCGCACCCTGATCATGGTGTCCAAGGCCGCACACTGCCTCAACACCCTCCTGTTCCGGCATTCCGCCGGTCAGCTGCCCATCGACATCGTCGGCGTCGCCGGCAACCATGTCGACCTGCGCCCGCTCGCCGAATTCCACGGCCACGATTTCCACCATATTCCGATCACCCGGGAGACGAAGGCCGATGCCGAGGCGAGGCTCTCGGCTCTCGTCGATGACCTCGATGTCGAACTCATCGTCTTGGCCCGATACATGCAGATCCTCTCCCCCGACCTCTGCGCCCGCCTCGAGGGCCGGGTCATCAACATCCACCATTCGTTCCTGCCGAGCTTCAAGGGCGCGAAGCCCTACCATCAGGCGCATGCCCGCGGCGTGAAGATCATCGGCGCGACCGCGCACTACGTCACCAGCGACCTCGACGAGGGGCCGATCATCGAACAGGCTGTGGCCCGCGTCGATCACAACCAGGCCATCGCCGACTTCGTCCGGCACGGTCAGGACGTAGAAGCGTCCGTGCTCGCCCGGGCCGTTGCCTGGCATGCCGAGGGCCGGGTGCTCATGGACGGCCACCGCACCGTCGTCTTCGACTGAGCCTGCCCCTCGCCGAGGCGGCGCGCCCCCGTCCGGGCTCGCCTCGGCGAATGGATCGACCGTTCCGATCCACGACGCCGAGGTGATCCGTCGTTCGGTGGGTCGCCTCGGTGAGAGTCGGCATTCGGGACTCTGTCTGATGCGGTTCTGACACATCTTCGGATTTTCCGTATCCCCGCCCCTGTTGCTGGGTTAGCCTCGGAGCATGAGAGAGACCCACCTCACACCGGAAGCCGAACTCCGTCGTCTGCCCATCCCCCGCGGTCCGGTGAATCTGGCCCGACAGGCTGTGCTGCGCCTGGCGAACGTCGGACGCACCGCCGCCTACGGCGCCTACCGTGCCCACCCCGCGATCTGGCGGTTCACTGCCCGCCATTACAACCCGCGGCTCGAACCCTTCGCGAAACTCAATGCGTGGATGATCTGTCAGCAGGCCTCCCTCGATGTGCCCGCATACCAGGACTACCTGGCGCGTTCCGGATTCGAATTCCGGTGGTGGGACCTCGAGGCCTACACACCGACGTCGAAGGACGAGTTCGTTCGCCGCTACAGCGAAGAGCATCGCTGCTGGGGCGGGAGGATCGACCGCATCGGCACCGTCGTCGATGAGTCCTCGGGTTCCT
This sequence comes from Brevibacterium permense, assembly GCF_013280495.1. Lineage (GTDB taxonomy): Bacteria > Actinomycetota > Actinomycetes > Actinomycetales > Brevibacteriaceae > Brevibacterium > Brevibacterium permense. Next base: position 120,687 of record NZ_JABSSX010000008.1, on the reverse strand, counting down.
CGGGCACCCCGTTCAACTGGATGCGGTCGAAGAAGGAGCTCGACACGGTCCATAAGAACGTCGCCGGCTACGTCACGATGCTCTTCGACCACAAAGACCTGTTCTGCATCAACGCTTTTTCGATGGGGGCCTGGGCGACGGGGACGAATACGGGACTGGCCATGGCCAAGGTGGCGATGGTGAAGAACACCGGCCCGGATCTCGAGAAGATCCTCGACACGATGCAGCACTTCGGACCGAACCACACCTACCTCATCAGCGCCTATCCCCCATTCCTCAAACATCTCATCGACCGGATGGACTCCGAACCCGAGAGATGGGCCGACTTCCGGCTCAACGGGTTCGTCGGCGGAGAGGCGATGACGGAAGGTCTGCGCGACTACCTCGGGGGGCGCTTCGACCGGGTGTACTCCGGGTACGGCGCCAGCGACCTGACGATCGGGATGGCAGGCGAGTCCGATCTCTCGGTCGTCATCCGTCGGGCGCTGGCTCATGATCTCGACTTCCGCGCCGATGTGCTCGGCCCCGACGAGTCACGGGTGCCGATGGTCTTCCAGTACAACCCCTTGGAGACCTATTTGGAAACCACCGACGACGGGGAGCTGGTCGCCACGATCAACTCGGCAGCGGTGATGAGTCCGCGGCTGCGCTACAACATCGGCGACGAGGCCACGCTCATCGATTTCCCGAGCATGGTCGAACTCACCCGGCGCCATCCGGAACTGGCGCGAGCATGTTCTGCGGCGTTCGCCGGCAATGGGATGAAGCTGCCGTTCGTGCTGCTGTTCGGGCGCGCGGATTCGACGATCTCGTATATGGGAGCCAACATCTATCCCCTCGATATCGAGAACGGGCTCTACCGCGACAATCCCCGGGCCCACCTCATCGAGTCCTTCCGCATCGAGCTGCGTGAGATCGCCGGTCATGAGCAGCGCCCGGCTCTGCACATCCAGCTGCGGGAAGAGGCCCCGTCCCTGGACCCTGAGGAGCGGCAGGATCTGGCAGAGACGATCCAGGCCGGCGTGCTCGACCACCTGGCGTCGGTGTCGAGGGACTTCGCGCAGAGCGTGGAGGAGGATCCGACCACCGCGGAGATCCACGTCGAGATCCACGATCATGCCATCGGTCCGTTCGAAGCGGCGAACACGAAGATCAAGAACGTCTACGTTCAGAGAACACAGGAGGGCGACGATGCGATCGAATGATTTCTCCCAGGCTCCCCCGCAGGCCCGCGCCGAGGCGTTCTTCCTCGGCGCGAACCGCTACCGCAATCCGCTGGCGATGGTGGGCCAGCTGCGCAGGTGGCCGCGGGTGGCCAAGGGGCTGAAAGCCTCGGCCGGATATCTGTGGCACCGCAGCTATTACGAGTTCCCCGACAGGATCGGGCTGATGGTCGCGTTCGCCACCCATGACGACCTTCTGGCCTATGCTCGCACCCCCGAACATCGGGAGATCATGAAGTGGCTGGTCGGCAGCGGCAAGGGTTCCCCCGCCCGAGGCGGCTTCATCCGAATCCTCACCGCTGACGAGTGGGGATACACCAACGGCGAGTTCCGAGCCGAGGACGGCCACCTGGGCATGATCGACGAATTCACGAAACTCAGCACCGAATGAGACCGCGACGGGTGACCTCCCGGGCCGATCTCGCCGAGTTCATCGAGCTGGCCCCACGACTGGCGCGGACGCGGAGTGAGCAGGACCATTATGTGCCTCTCTTCGCCGCCGATATCCGCGACTGGTTCGCAGGGCGAGGGTGGTTCGACGAACCAGTCGAGCTGTGGCTCATCGACATCGAGCCGGGGAAGGCGGTGGCCCGAGTCATGTGCCACCGGTCGGCCGCCTTGGCGGCCGAACTGGGCTCCGCCGACGATTCCGTGCCGCCTCTGTTCTTCGGAGCCGTTGAAGCCGCCGACGAGGAGGCGCTGGGCGCAGTGATTGCGTTTCTGCTCGAGCGAGCCGGACAGGTGGGAGCATCACGGATCTTCGGCCCGGTCTCTCCCCTGCCGAACGTCACCGGCGGACTGCTCACCGACGGTGTCGACCATCCCGGCTTCTTCGACACGGTATGGAATCCCGATTTCTACTGGTCAAGGTTTGCCGCGGCCGGGTTCGATGCCTGGGGGCCCGCACATACGTGGGAGGTGCCCGTCGGATCCATTCCTGCGGCCAGAGCGACCGCGGTCGCCCCTGCCGAATGGCATCGCCTCGGGCTGCGCCGCCGCCGTGTCTCTCGTCTGGGTCTGCGCGGTTTCGCCGACCGGCTGCTGCCGACTCTCAATGCGGCGTTCTCCGCTCTGCCCTATTACACCGACATCGCCCCCGAGCAGCTGCGCTCACAGATGCAGGGCCTGCCCGCCCTGATGGATCCGGATCTCATCGTCGATATCACCGGGGCGAACGATCCCGCCGACGCCCCGCCTCGCTGCTTCGCTCTCGTCATCCCCGACCCGGTGCCGATCCTGCGCCGCCAGGGCGGCCGCCTCGGTGTGCGAACCGTCCTCGACCTGCTCCGGCACCGGCAGACGATCAAGGACGCGGTGCTCATCATCCAGGGCACCGACCCCTGCCACCAGAGTTCGGGCCTGCTCAGCCTCGCGATCCGCGAACTCAACTCCGCACTGGTCGCCAAGGGATATCGACGACTGCGGGTCACGTTCATCGCCGAGGACAATCCCGCCTCGGCGGCGGTCTTCGCCCGCTCCGGCGGCAGGCAGCTGCACCGGCTCGTGTTCGTCGACCGAACTCTGCTTTCATCCCCGCCCGAGGAGCGCCCTTGACACTGACCACCGCCCTCGTCGAATCTCTCTTCACCGTCGCCGCTTCCGCCCCATCCGCCCACAACACTCAACCGTGGGTGCCCGAAATCACGGACTGCACGCCGGAGGCCGCCGAGGTGCGCGTCGACGTGGACCCTGCCCGTCTGCTGCCGCACGGGGACCCGCGCAGTGAGGATCTCCACCTGAGCATGGGCTGCTGGGTTGAGTCGCTGGCGATCGCCGCCGCCGAGGCGGGGGTGCGCACCGAATCGGTCACCGTCCGAGGGCGCGGCCCCACCGTCAACATCCGAGTGCGCCTCGCCACCGCGGAATCCACGGCGAACCCAACCGATACGGACACGATGCCGTCGGAAGGCGTTGCGTGGCCCAGGTTCGGTGAGGCCGACCTCCACCACCGTCAGGTCGACCGCGGGCCCTTGGACCGGGCAGAAACCCGTTTCGCCGAGGCGGCCGAAACCTGCCGAAGTGCCATGGCCGGCACAGCGGTCGACCTGGTGGAGATCCCGGACCGCGCCTGGCGCGGATGGCTGCGTCGCGCCTCGCTGCATTCTTTCGGCGACCGATCCGTGTTCGCCGAGACACTGAGCTGGCTGCGCTTCGATCCCGACGACCCGCGCTACCACCGGGATGGACTCACCGCTGCGTGTCTGCGCATCCCCGCCGCGAGTGCTCGAGCCGCGGCATTCCTCGATCGCCCCTGTCTGCATTCCTGGATCGCCGGTCTGGCATCGGCCGGACTCGCACCAGCGGCAGTGGCCGACTCCGCAATGAGGTCGTTCGCGAAGTCAGATCGTGGGACACGGATCGCGGAGTTTCCGCGTTCACTGCGAGCACGCCTCCGCTCGACTGCCGCGACGAAACCCGCTGCGACACATCGCGAACGACGACATCCCCACCATCTGATCCTGACCGTCCCCGATCGACCGGAGCTGTCGACCGCAGACGAAGTGGAGATCGGACGGATCCTCCTGCGGATCTGGCTGACGCTCGACCGGCACGGCCTGCGCGTCGACGTCCATTCCGAACTCAAGGACAGCCCGACCGTGCGAAGTGAGCTCGCGGCCCTCATCAGCAGTCGTCCGATCGCGGCTTTCTCGGTGGGTGCCTCCACGACACCGGTCCCCCGAGCACCCAGAGTGTCATCTGCCTAGACCTGCCGTCGGCGGTACCTCCCGGCGTATCCGCGCAGGAGGCGGGGCGCACAGGGAATTCACACCTGCGACGTCTTGTGCTGTAAGGTCGGCTCGGCCTAACGAAGGAGCTGAGCTCAAATGTCGGAAACCACTTTCCGCACGATCGCGATCGTCCTCTACTTCATCGGCATGCTGGCCATCGGCTGGTTCGCCTATCGCAAGACGAAGAACAGTCTCGACGACTATATGCTCGCGGGACGTGGGCTGCGCCCCAGCGTTGCCGCTCTGAGCGCCGGTGCCTCGGATATGTCGGGGTGGCTGCTCATGGGTCTGCCCGGAGCCATCTACGTCTCCGGTCTCATCGAAGCCTGGATCGCCATCGGCCTGACCATCGGCGCCTGGGTCAACTGGAAGATCGTCGCGCCTCGACTGCGTGCGTTCACGGAGAAGGCCGGCGACTCGATCACGATTCCCAGCTTCTTCGAACAGCGGCTGAAGGATCGGACACGACTGCTGCGCATCGTCTGCGGCATCATCATTCTGGTCTTCTTCACCTTCTACGTCTCCTCGGGCATGGTGGCGGCCGGCAAGTTCTTCGAGTCGAGCTTCGGACTCAACTACCTCGGCGGAATGCTGCTCGTCGCCGCGATCACGATGATCTACACCCTCTTCGGCGGATTCCTCGGCGCGACACTCACGGATGTCGCCCAGGGCCTGCTGATGTTCGCTGCCCTGATTGCCGTGCCGATCGTTGCCGTCATCAACGCCGGCGGGCCGACGACGGTGATCAGCAACGTCTCCGAAATCGATCCCGGTCTGCTCAGCCTCTTCGGTTCAGACGACTTCTGGACCTTCGCGACGATCGCGTCCATCGTCTCCGCCCTGGCGTGGGGCCTGGGCTACTTCGGCCAGCCGCACATCATCGTGCGCTTCATGGCCCTGCGCACCCCCGCGGATGCCACCGTCGCCCGCCGCATCGGCGTCGGCTGGATGGCGATCTCGGCGCTAGGCGCCGTCGCCACCGCCATCGTCGGCATCTCCTACTTCTCTCAGCACGCGGATATGGAACCCGCCGACGCCGAGACCGTCTTCCTCGACCTCGCGCAGATCCTCTTCCACCCGTTCATCGCCGGCCTCGTATTGGCAGCGGTGCTCGCGGCGATCATGTCGACGATCTCCTCGCAGCTCGTCGTCACGTCGTCAGCGCTCATCGAAGATCTGTTCAAGATCGTGGCCCTGCGCACCGGATCCACGCGGACGCTGCAGGACAAGACCTACGTGCTGCTCGGCCGCCTCGGCGTACTCGTCGTCGCCGTCATCGCAGTGGTCCTGGCGATCTCACCGTCGAACAGCATCCTCGACCTCGTCGCCTTCGCGTGGGCAGGTTTCGGCGCCTCCTTCGGGCCGATCGTCCTGCTCACTCTGTTCTGGAAGCGTCTGAGCAACTGGGGCGCCCTGTTCGGTCTGCTCTCCGGCGCGGTCGTGGCCTTCGTCTGGGGCCAGGTGAGCACCCCGATGACGGATGCGATCTACGAAATCATTCCCGGCTTCATCGTCAACCTCATCGTTGCCATCGTCGTCAGTCGATTCACTTACAAGCACGACGAGGCCGCTGACATCGAGTTCGACGAATCCGTGGAACTCTCCCGCGTGAAGTGAGAACTGACTCGTGAGGTGAGAGTCGACGCGAACTGAACGAAGGCCGGGGCACGATCGTGCCCCGGCCTTCGTCATATCGAGCCGTCAGTATGACCCATGGCTTACCCGCTTTCGGTGCGCTGAACGGATCTGGATGCGTCCGCAGGTGCCCGCCGATCAGAAGGGGCGCCGGTCACTCATGCGATGACATTACGTTGAGAGCCTCAGGTTGCGCACCGGAATAATCACCTTTCGTTCCAATCATCTGGATCGAAACCGATGATTGGAACGAAAAGCAATTGATCACGCCGAGGTGGCCGGACAGGTGCGTGGAAACCGACCCCGCCGAGGCGGCCCCATTCCTTCGAACATCGCCCCATTACCCTCGCAAAGGCAGTGAATACACTTCAGGCGGGCACCGGTGTCGGTGCCCGCCTGAAGTGTGTGACTCACGGCTGCGAAGATCCGAGCCGTCAGTCGGTCGAGGAGCTTACTTCTCCTCGGCAGCCTCGGAGGACTCTTCAGCGGTCTCGGCGTCAGCCTCGACTGCCTCTGTCTCGACTGCGGCGTCTTCGGCCGGAGCCTCTTCGACGACCTCAGCCTCAGCCGGTGCCTCTTCTGCCGGAGCGGCAGCGGCGGCGGTAGCCTGTTCGGCTTCCTTCACGGTTGCCTGCTTCGGCGAGTAGGGCTCGAGAACCAGTTCGATGACGGCCATCGGGGCGTTGTCGCCGGGACGGGGGCCGATCTTGGTGATACGGGTGTATCCACCGGGACGCTCGGCCATCGTTTCGGCGATCGAGGTGAAGAGCTCGTGCACGATCGACTTGTCGGAGATCTGGCCGAGCACGCGACGACGTGCGGCCAGGTCACCCTTCTTGGCGTTCGTGATCATGCGCTCGGCAACCGGGCGCAGGCGCTTGGCCTTCGTCACGGTCGTCTTGATCTGCTTGTGCTCGAACAGCTGGGCTGCCAGGTTGTTGAGCATCATGCGCTCGTGTGTGGGCGAACCGCCGAGGCGGGGACCCTTGGTTGGGGTTGGCATTGTCAGTTACTCCTAGGTCTTAATCAGTACTGTTCGTCTTCGACGTAGGACTGGTCCTCATCAACGAGACCGGCTTCGAACCCGGCAGGACTGTCCTTGAGGCTCAGGCCGAGCTCGTTGAGCTTCGCCTTGACCTCGTCGATCGACTTCGAACCAAAGTTGCGGATATCCATCAGGTCGGCTTCGCTGCGAGCAACGAGTTCGCCGACGGTGTGGATGCCTTCGCGCTTGAGGCAGTTGTAGGAGCGCACGGTCAGGTCGAGATCTTCGATCGCCAGCGCCAGGTCGGCGGCGAGTGCCGCGTCCACAGGCGAGGGTCCGATCTCGATGCCTTCTGCTTCGACGTTGAGCTCTCGAGCCAGGCCGAAGAGTTCGACCAGGGTCTTGCCCGCAGATGCGATGGCATCGCGCGGGGTCATCGAGGGCTTGGTTTCGACGTCGAGGACCAGACGGTCGAAGTCGGTGCGCTGTTCGACACGCGTGGCTTCGACCTTGTAGGTGACCTTGAGAACCGGGGAGTAGATGGAATCGACCGGGATCCGGCCGATCTCTGCATCCGCGTTCTTGTTCTGAGCGCTCGAAACGTATCCGCGTCCGCGTTCGATGGTCAGTTCCATGTCCAGACGACCCTCACCGTTCAGTGTGGCGATGTGCAGGTCCGGATTGTGGATCTCGACCCCGGCTGGAGCAGAGACATCGGCAGCGGTCACGGTGCCAGGTCCCTGCTTGCGCAGGTAGGCGACGACCGGTTCGTCGAATTCGGACGATACGACCAGGGACTTCAGGTTGAGGATGAACTCGGTGACATCCTCTTTGACTCCCGGCACGGTGCTGAACTCGTGGAGCACTCCGTCGATCCGGATGGATGTGACGGCGGCACCGGGGATCGAGGACAGCAGGGTCCGGCGAAGCGAGTTGCCGAGGGTGTAGCCGAATCCGGGCTCGAGCGGTTCGATGGCGAACCGTGAGCGGTTATCGGAGACGACTTCTTCCGTGAGCGTTGGGCGCTGTGCAATGAGCACGTGGGCTTCCTTTCAGCGAACATCCGCTATATGACGTTCGCACTGCACGTCATGGCCTCAAAAGCCATGAAGAACGGTTCGGGTTATCTGGGAATCCGTTCTGCGACCGATGTCGGGCTCGCACCCGTCATCCGTTGCAGTTCCACGGAAGGATCAGCCGCGGCGGCGCTTGGGGGGACGGCAGCCGTTGAACGGAACGGGGGTGACATCCTGGATGGTTCCCAGTTCCAGGCCGGCGGCCTGCAGCGAACGGATGGCGGTCTCGCGGCCCGAGCCCGGTCCCTTGACGAACACGTCGACCTTCTTCAGGCCGTGTTCCTGCGCCCGGCGAGCAGCCGATTCAGCAGCCATCTGAGCGGCGTACGGGGTCGACTTGCGCGAGCCCTTGAAGCCGATCTCACCTGAGGAGGCCCAGGAGATGACAGCACCGGTCGGATCGGTGATCGACACGATGGTGTTGTTGAAGGTTGATTTGATGTGAGCCTGGCCGGCAACGATATTCTTCTTCAGCTTGCGGCGAGGCTTGCGCACTGTAGCGGCGCGTGACTTGGGAGGCATATGTCCTACTCCTGATCGAGGTGGTTGGCCTCAGCCAACCGAGTGAGCGTGTTACTTCTTCTTACCGGCCACGGTGCGCTTCGGTCCCTTGCGGGTACGCGCATTCGTCTTGGTCCGCTGACCGCGAACCGGCAGACCGCGGCGGTGACGCAGGCCTTCATAGCTTCCGATTTCGACCTTGCGGCGGATATCGGCGGCCACCTCACGACGGAGGTCACCCTCAACCTGGAATGTGCCCTCGATGTAGTCACGCAGCTGGACGAGCTCTGCGTCGCTCAAGTCCTTCACACGGGTATCAGGGCTGATTCCCGTTTCGGTCAGGGTCTGGCGCGCACGGGTGCGGCCCACACCATAGATGTAAGTCAAGGCGACTTCCACGCGCTTTTCACGCGGGATGTCGACTCCGGCAAGTCGTGCCATGGGTACTGTCTCCTGTTGTTGTTTCGGAGGTGCTGATGCAAACCTGTCCTTGGTCTCCCAAGGTCTCCGGCCCCCGACCGGAGGTATCGTCCTGTGTCCATTCCCCGGAAGCTCTCACTTCTCATGGGTCCGAACGCAGATGGCGAGGTTTGCGCGGGTGTGGTGCTGCTGAGGCTCCGCGGTGGAGCCTCGATCTGCTCGAAACGAGCTGCTCAGCCCTGGCGCTGCTTGTGGCGCGGGTTGGAGCAGATGACGATGACCCGGCCGTGACGGCGGGTAATCTGGCAGTTCTCGCAGATCTTCTTGACGCTGGGCTTAACCTTCATCGTTTTTCCTTCTTTCGGTCCCTGCCCGGCCGGACAGGACGCGAATGATCGAAGATCCTTACTTGTAGCGGTAAACGATTCGTCCGCGCGAGAGATCGTATGGAGACAGCTCCACAATGACCCGGTCCTCGGGAAGGATGCGGATATAGTGCTGACGCATCTTTCCGGAGATATGTGCGAGCACCTTGTGCCCGTTGCTCAGCTCAACCCGAAACGATGCGTTCGGCAGAGCCTCGACAACGGTGCCTTCGATCTCAATGACCCCTTCTTTTTTGGCCATATCGTTCGCTAACCTCGTATTCCCGCGAAACCTTCGCGTTCGACGTAATCGTGTATCACCGACTCAATGCCGGTGACCCCTCGGCCTGCAGTCCTCGTCACCACATAAAAGAAGTGGATGGCAGAAGCCGCCCACATCTGAAAAAGGGTGAGTTGAATGAGAACAGACCAATCATCAACCCTACACTACGGAGAAAGAATCTTCCACACGGTGTTCGCTTCGGAGCGTGAAGTCCCTTACAATCCCGTCTTCACCGAGGCGGCGCACCGTTCCCATGTCCCCCGAAGACGAATGGAGCGCACCTCGGTCGCCCCGACTGCTAGCGTGAGAACCGCACCCGACGCAGTCCCCGAAGAGGAGTACACAGATGTCCGATTTCGATGCCATCACCGAGGAGTCCCTTGTCACGAAGGGCGGCCGCAAGTGGTCGTCCTTCCCCGGCTCCATCGGCGCCTTCATCGCCGAGATGGACTTCGGGGTCGCTCCCGCGGTGCGGCAGTCGCTGCAGACCATCGACGATCGCGACCTCTACGGCTACGCTCCCGCCGACCTGACCGCCGACCTGAGAACAGCGACCTCGAGCTTCTGCTCCGAGCACTACGGCTGGCGGATCCCCGTCGGTCACATCGAACCGGCCAGTGATGTGCTGGCCGCGTTCCTCGGCGTCCTCACCCACCTCACCCCACCCGACACTCCGATCGTGCTGCCGACACCGGCCTATATGCCGTTCTTCGATGTCGCGCGAGTGACCGGCCGCGAGCTCATCGAAGTCCCGATGCTGCGATCGGAGTCCGGCTGGTCATTCGACCTCGATGCCATCGCCTCTGCCCTGACCCCCGGAGCGACGTTCGTGCTGTGCAATCCGCACAATCCGATCGGCAAGGTCTGCACCGAGGCCGAACTGCTGGCCCTCGCCGACGTCGTAGAGAAGGCCGGTGCCAGGGTGTTCTCCGATGAGATCCATGCTCCGCTCGTCTATGCCCCCGCGCGGCACATTCCCTATGCCGCTCTCACCGAGGCGACCGCTGCCCACACCGCCACCGCGACAGCCGCGTCGAAGGCCTTCAACATCCCCGGTCTCAAATGCGCCCAGCTCATCCTCACCTCCCCGAGCGACCGTGAGGTCTGGGCGAAGAAGGGACAGTTCGTCTCGGGGGCCGCGTCGAACCCGGGGATACTCGCCACCACCGCCGCGTACACGCGTGGGAATGACTGGCTGAGCGAAGTCAACGGCTACCTCAAAGGCAACCGCGACCACTTCACCGATCTCGTCGGGTCGCTGCTGCCGGGTGCCGCCTATATCGAACCGGAAGGCACCTATCTGGCCTGGCTGGATCTGCGCGGCTATGGACTGGAGTCGAACCTGTCCGATCACATCCGATCTCGCGCCGAGGTGGCCGTGACCGAGGGTCGACTCTGCGGTGAGGTCGGGGCCGGACATATCCGCTTCAACTTCGCACTCCCCCGACCTCTGCTCACCGAGGCGGTCAAGAGGATCGCCCGGATCCTCTGACCACCACGCCCTGGACCCTCTGACCGACATGTCCGATGGCCTCCACCCCCGACACTGATCAGTATTCGGGCAGCAATTCGATGAGTTCGAAGGATGAGCTTGCTCCCGCGCACTCGCGGATCAGCTGATCGAAGCGCAGATAGTATTCGAGATTGCGCTGCCGCATCAGCGCACGGAACCGCACGGCCGTCTGAGTTCCGTCGACGAGAGCTTTAGGCAGCAGCAGATGGGTCATCACCGCACGAGCGACGTCGTAGTACAGATCGAAGAAGCTTCCCAGGCTCAGCCCTGCGCACCCCGTGCCGGGTGCCGAACCAACCGAACTCAACGCGTTCATGCGCTCTTCCAGAGGCGGCAGCTGGGCGAGAGCGGCGTCGAGTTCGAATGCCCGATTCGTCATCCTGCGTGCCGCCGCGAGAGAGTCGGGTGTCAGCACTCCTGCCTCAGACCAGGCGGGAACAGGGACGTGGGGCAACCGTGCCGAGAGCAGTCTGGACGGGTCTGCGCAGCCGATCAGGAGTCCCGGTCTCAGCTGCCTGTATCCCAAGCTCCGCGCAATGTACTGCAGCTGGTCGCGCAGCCCGCGTTCAACCTCCGGAAGCGAATACACAATGGTGTGGAAGCGCCCCTGATATTCGGGGAAGACGTGATCGCCCGCGATGTCACCGAAGTCTGAGAGGATGTGGTCGCTCAGACGGTAGATGGAGACCCGCCCGATCCGTTCGCTGCTGATGATGCCTCGTTGGACCATCCGTACGAGCTGATTGGGAACACTCGCGGAGGAATACCCGTGTTCACGCAACATGCTGACGATGACGGGGACCGGCAGTCCGCTGGCCTGCAGGCATCCGAAGACGGAGACCACGTCGAAGGCGACCCGCTTCGTCCGATACCGCACTCGCGCTGATGGTGGCGTCCGGAACTTTCGCCGCAGTCTGCTTCGTCGGCAGGTCTGCCTTGAGAAGGCAGATGCCGGCCGCCTGAGTTCTTCCCTCAGGCGTCTTTCGGAGCCACGGGAGTGATTCCGAACGGCGCCAGCCCGGCCGCTCCCCCGTCAACGGCCGTCAGTACCCAGACTCCCCCGTCATGACGGGCCACGCTGTGTTCCCAGTGACTCGCCCGTGACCCATCCGCCGTCACGACAGTCCAGTCGTCGGCGAGAGTGCGCGTATCCGCACCTCCCGTGGTGAGCATCGGCTCGATCGCCAGGCACATTCCGGGCTTGATCTTCGGACCGTTCGAGCGTGCCCGGTAGTTGAGGACCTCAGGCGCCATATGCATGGAGGTGCCGATGCCGTGTCCGGTGAATTCCTCGACGAGGCCCAGATGGGGGAATGATTCGGAGACGAAGTCATCGATGGCGTCGCCGATATCGCTGACCTTCGCACCGGTCGCGAACGCCGCGATGCCTGCCCACATAGCCGCCTCGGTGGCAGAGGACAGCTCACGGTCGGCGGCAGTGCCTGCTTCGTCGCCGCCGACGATCATCGTCAGAGCTGAGTCCCCATGGAAGCCGTCGACGACGGCGCCGCCGTCGATCGACACGATGTCCCCGGCTTGGAGGACGCGGGATCCCGGGATGCCGTGGACGATCTCCTCGTTCACGGAGATGCACACGACCGCAGGGAATCCCTGATAGCCCTTGAAATTCGAGCGGGCGCCGGCGGCGGCGATGACGGCTTCCGCAGCGGCGTCCACCTCGGCGGTGGTGGCTCCGGGAACGGCCGCGGACCGGGCCGCTGAGAGCACTTCTGCTGTCAGCTGCCCGGCCCGATGCATGAGCTCAAGCTCTGCGGGAGTCTTCAGCTCGATACGTGGTCCGAAGATCATCGAATGGTCGAGAGGATGCGTTCGGTGATGTCGTTGACTTCGCCGAGTCCGTCGACCTGGCGAAGCAGACCGCGGCTGCGGTAGATATCGGTCAGCGGCTGGGTCTGCTCTTCGTAGACGTCGAGGCGATGGCGGATGACGTCTTCGCTGTCGTCGCTGCGGCCCTCGGTCTGAGCACGCGCGAGCAGACGAGCGACGACCTCGTCGGTATCGGCCGTGAGCTCGACCACGTGCTCGATCGCCTTATCCTCTGCGGCGAGGATCCTGTCGAGTTCATCGACCTGGGCGCTGGTACGAGGATATCCGTCGAGGAGGAAGCCTTCGGCTGCGTCATCCTGTGCCAGTCGATCGGCGACCATCGAATTCGTGACCTCGTCGGGCACGTACTCGCCGGCATCCATGTAGCGCTTGGCCAGCTTGCCCAGTTCGGTCTCACCCTTCACATTGGCCCGGAAGATGTCTCCGGTCGAGATGGCCGGGACGCCGAGCGCCTCGGACAGGCGTGCGGCCTGGGTGCCCTTGCCGGCGCCGGGAGGGCCGATCAGGATGATGCGTGAACTCATAAGGTGTCCTTCCAATGGGATGTCCGCTGAACGTCAGCGTCCGGTCGAATCAGCGCAGCAGCCCCTCGTAGTGGCGCTGCTGCATCTGCGCGTCGATCTGCTTGACGGTTTCGAGGCCGACGCCGACGACGATCAGCAGTGAGGTGCCGCCGAACGGGAAGTTCTGGTTGGCGTTGATGAGAACCAGAGCGATCAGCGGAATGAGGGCGACGAAAGCCAGGTAGAGCGAGCCGGGGAAGTTGATGCGGCTGAGTACGTAGCTGAGGTACTCGGCGGTCGGGCGACCGGCACGGATACCCGGGATGAAGCCGCCGTACTTCTTCATATTGTCCGCGACCTCTTCAGGGTTGAAGGTGATCGCGACGTAGAAATAGGCGAAGAAGATCGTCAGCAGCGCATACACGGTGATGTAGAGAGGGTGGTCACCGCGGGTGAAGTAGGTGTTGATCCATTCGACTGCCTTGGATTCCGGGTCGAAGAACTGCGAGATCAGACTCGGCAGGTAGAGCACCGAGGAGGCGAAGATGACGGGGATGACACCGGCCATATTCACCTTGATCGGGATGTAGGTCGACGTTCCGCCGAACATCCGACGGCCCACCATGCGCTTGGCGTACTGGACGGGGATCCTGCGCTGCGACTGCTCGACGAAGACGACGAGGGCGATGAGGACGAGTCCGACGGCCATGACGATGATGAAGATGTCGACACCCTGCTCGCGGAAGATCGCACCGAGCGAGGACGGGAAGGCAGAAGCGACGGACGTGAAGATGAGCAGCGACATTCCGTTGCCCACACCGTGTTCGGTGATCTGCTCACCCAGCCACATGATCAGGCCGGTTCCCGCGGTCAGCGTGAGGACGAGGACGGCAATGCCCCACCAGGTGTCGTTGGCGATGAGGTCCTGGCAGTTCTGGACGTCGCCGAACAGTGCACCGGAGCGCACGGTCGCCACGAGGGTCGTCGAGTTGAGGATCGCGAGGCCGATCGTGAGGTAGCGAGTGTACTGAGTCAGCTTCGCCTGACCAGAGGCGCCTTCCTTATGGAGGGCTTCGAAACGAGGAATGACCACTCGCAGCAGCTGGACGATGATGCTCGCGGTGATATACGGCATGATGCCCAGGGCGAAGATCGACAGCTGCAGCAGCGCGCCACCGCTGAAGAGGTTGATCATGGCGAATCCGCCCTCATTGAGCTGAGGCGAAGCCACGCATTCCTGCACCTTGGTGTAGTCGATTCCAGGCGAAGGAATGAACGAGCCGAGTCGGAAGATGACAAGAATGCCCAGGGTGAAGAGGAGTTTCTTCCTCAAGTCGGGCGTTCTGAAGGCCCTCCGGATTGCGCCGATCAAGCGTCCTCCTCGTTGGGGGATGAAAAGTCAGAGTCGTGGTCGCGACCTGGCGATTGGGACAAATACCTGCAAAAGACTACCAGGGTATGCCCTCCAGCCCGAAACCGGCGAAGCCCCGCGGCGACTCGGCGCAACCTGTGTTCGCGGCGGTCACAGAGCGGTTTCAGACAGGGGTTGAGATGAGCGGTTTCACGCAGTGTTCGAGAGGGCGCCTGGCCGGTCTCGGCCTGGAACGCGGACCACCGCCGCCGGCGTTCAGGGATGCAGAAGGGGGCGGCCACCGAAGTGACCGCCCCCTTGACCAGCGTTGAAGCCGGGAATCCGTTCCGAGCGGAACGGATCAGGCCTCGTTGGTGCTTCCGCCTGCAGCCTTGATCTTCTCGGCTGCGGAGCCGGAGAACTTGTCTGCAGTGATGTTCAGAGCAACGGTGATCTCACCGGTGCCGAGAACCTTGACGGGCTGCTTTGCGCGCACAGCGCCCTTCTCCACGAGATCGGCGACGGTGACGTCTCCGCCCTCGGGGAACAGGCTGGACAGCTTGTCAAGGTTGACAACCTGGAACTCCACCTTGGCGGGGTTCTTGAATCCACGCAGCTTGGGCAGACGCATGTGCATCGGGGTCTGGCCGCCCTCGAAGCCGTGCGGAACCTGGTAGCGGGCCTTCGTGCCCTTGGTTCCGCGTCCGGCGGTCTTACCCTTCGAAGCCTCACCACGACCGACGCGGGTCTTGGCGGTCTTGGCTCCGGGAGCAGGGCGCAGATCGTGCAGCTTCAGCGAGTCGTTGTTCGACATATCAATCGACCTCTTCCACAGTCACGATGTGGCGGACAGCGTTGATCATTCCCCGGATCTCGGGGCGATCTTCCTGCACCACAACGTCGTTGGTCCGCTTGAGACCGAGCGAACGCAGCGTGTCACGCTGGCTCTGACGGTATCCGATTGCGGACTTGCGCTGAGTAATCTTGAGCTTTGCCATCAGGACTTCGCCCCACTTTCAGCAGCTGCTCGCAGCAGTGCGTGCGGAGCAACTTCGTCGACGGGCAGGCCACGGCGAGCCGCAACCTCTTCCGGGCGCTCAAGGCCCTTCAGTGCGGCGATCGCAGCGTGCACGATGTTGATCGCGTTCGCCGAGCCCAGAGACTTGGACAGGACGTCCTGGACGCCTGCCGCATCGAGGACCGCACGAACGGGTCCACCGGCGATGACACCGGTACCCGGAGCGGCCGGACGCAGCAGGACGACGCCTGCGGCTTCCTCGCCCTGGATGGGGTGCGGAATGGTCTTCTGGATGCGGGGAACGCGGAAGAAGTTCTTCTTCGCTTCCTCAACACCCTTGGCGATGGCGGCAGGAACTTCCTTCGCCTTGCCGTAGCCCATGCCGACCATGCCGTCACCGTCACCGACCACGACGAGAGCCGTGAAGGAGAACCGACGTCCACCCTTGACGACCTTCGACACGCGGTTGATCGTGATGACGTGTTCGATGAACTGGTTCTTGTCTTCACGGTCGTTGCGACCGCCGCGTCCACGGCCTTCGCCGCGTCCGCGACCCTGACCGCCCTGTCCACCCTGGCCGCGGCCACGGGAGGAACGGTCACCGCTGTTGTCGGTGCGGGTCTCAGCAGCTGCCTGCTGTTCCTTGTTCTCTTCAAAGCTCATAGGGCCAATCCTCCTTCACGGGCACCTTCGGCGATTGCCTGCACACGGCCGTGGTAGGCGTTGCCTCCACGGTCGAAGACGACGGAATCGATTCCGGCGTCCTTGGCGCGCTGAGCAACCAGCTCGCCCACCTTGCGGGCTTTGCCGGTCTTATCGCCTTCGAATGTCCGCAGGTCGGCTTCCATAGTGGAGGCCGAGACCAGGGTCTTGCCGACGGTGTCGTCGATGACCTGGACGAAGACGTGGCGCGTGGAGCGAGTCACTGAGAGGCGAGGGCGCTCGGTCGTGCCGCTGACATGCTTGCGCAGTCGAGCGTGACGACGCTTGCGAGCAGCTGCCCTGCCTTTGCCGTAGCTTTCCTTCTTGCCAAAGGCCATCTTTACTTACCAGCCTTTCCGACCTTGCGACGGACGATTTCGCCGGCGTAGCGCACACCCTTGCCCTTATAAGGCTCGGGCCTGCGCAGCTTCCGGATGTTGGCAGCGGTCTCACCGACGAGCTGCTTGTCGATTCCGTGGACAGCGACCTTGGTCTGACCGTCGACGCTGAAGGAGATTCCCTCCGGCGGTTCGACGACGATCGGGTGGCTGTAGCCGAGGGCGAACTCGAGGTTCGATCCCTTGGCCAGGACACGGTAACCGGTTCCGACGATCTCGAGGGCCTTGGAGTAGCCATCGGTCACACCGACGATCATGTTGTTGATGAGCGTGCGGGACAGTCCGTGCAGAGAACGCGATTCGCGCTCTTCGTCCGGACGGGCAACCGTGATGACACCGTCTTCGAGCGATACGGTGATCGGCTCGGCGATGGTGACGGACAGCTCGCCCTTAGGTCCCTTGACGGCGACATCCTGGCCGTCGACCTTGACCTCGACGCCGCTGGGAACGGAGATCGGGTTCTTGCCAATACGTGACATGTTCTTCTCTCCTTCCTTTACCAGACGTAGGCGAGGACTTCCCCACCCACACCCTTCTTGGCGGCCTGACGGTCCGTCAGGAGACCTGACGAGGTCGACAGGATGGCGATGCCGAGGCCGCCGAGAACCTTGGGCAGGTTCGTGGACTTCGCGTAGACGCGCAGTCCCGGCTTCGACACACGACGCAGGCCGGCGATCGAACGTTCCCGGTTGGGTCCGAACTTCAGGTCCAGGAGCAGAGTCTTGCCGACTTCGGCGTCTTCGACGCTCCAGCCGGTGATGTAGCCCTCGGTCTTGAGGATCTCGGCGATGTTCGACTTGAGTTTCGAGAACGGCATGCTGACGTCCTCGTGATAAGCCGAGTTGGCGTTGCGCAGACGCGTAAGCATGTCTGCGACTGGATCAGTCATTGTCATTTGGGCACTTGCCCTTCCTCGTTACGGTTTCCGCCCACGTACTGTGCTTGGACCTGCAACGTAGCGATTATTTTTGTTTGAACGGGAACCCGAGGTGACGCAGCAGTGCACGTCCCTCGTCGTCGGTTGCCGCGGTGGTGACGACGGTGATATCCATACCGCGGACTCGGTCGATCCGGTCCTGATCGATCTCGTGGAACATGGACTGTTCGGTGAGGCCGAAGGTGTAGTTACCGTTTCCGTCGAACTGACGATCCGAGAGTCCGCGGAAGTCGCGGATACGCGGCAGTGCCAGAGTGATGACGCGGTCGATGAACTCCCACATCCTGGCTCCACGCATGGTGACGTGAGCGCCGATGGGCTGACCTTCGCGCAGCTTGAACTGTGCGATGGACTTGCGGGCACGGGTCACGACAGGCTTCTGACCGGTGATCAGAGTCAGGTCGTTGATCGCGCCTTCGATCATCTTGGAATCGCGTGCTGCGTCACCCACACCCATGTTCACGACGACCTTGGTCAGTCCGGGAACCTGCATGGGGTTGGCGTAGTTGAACTCTTCCTGCAGCTTCGCAACGATCTCTTCGCGGTAAATCTGCTTGAGACGCGGTGCGGGACGGCTGGTGGTTGTTTCCGTCATCAGATCTCCTCCCCGGTGCGACGCGAGATGCGAACTCGAACGGTCTTGGTGCGACCGTCGCGCTCGACGCTCTCTTCGCGGTATCCGACGCGGGTTGGCTTGTTGTCCTTGGGATCAACGAGCGCCACGTTGGACACGTGGATGGGGGCTTCGTGGGTCTCACGGCCACCAGCGGTGCCGCCGGCCTGAGTCTGCGTAGCCTTCTTGTGCTTGATCACGCGGTTGACGCCCTCAACGAGGACGCGGTTGCGTTCGGGGTAGACGGCAAGAACCTTGCCCTGCTTGCCACGATCGCCACCACGGGACTGCCGAGCGCCGGCGATGACCTGGACGAGGTCGCCCTTCTTGATCTTGAGCTTGTTCGCCATGCTCACAACACCTCCGGTGCCAGGGAGACGATCTTCATGAACTTCTTGTCGCGGAGTTCGCGTCCCACGGGCCCGAAGATACGGGTTCCGCGTGGTTCCTCATCGTTCTTGAGGATGACAGCTGCATTCTCATCGAACTTGATGTAGGAGCCGTCGGGACGACGACGTTCCTTGGCAGTGCGAACGATGACGGCCTTGACGACGTCACCCTTCTTCACATTGCCGCCAGGGATTGCATCCTTGACGGTTGCCACGATGGTGTCACCGATCGAGGCGTAGCGCCGACCGGAACCACCCAGGATCCTGATTGCCAGGATCTGCTTGGCGCCAGTGTTGTCGGCGACTTTGAGTCGCGACTCTTGCTGAATCACTATTTTCTCCTGTCGTCGCGCTGGTTCTCACGCCTGAGCGGGAGCCTTGCGGAACGGATTCATTGACATTTCACCCCGTTCCCGGTAGCCGCCCACGGCCTGCAGGAGGCCGCGGGCGGGACCGGGTGGGTGGGGTGGCGTTGACTACTTGGCGCGTTCGACGATTTCGACGAGCCGCCAACGCTTCGCGGCCGAAAGGGGCCGCGTCTCGGCCACGAGGACGAGGTCGCCGATGCCGGCGGTGTTCTCTTCGTCGTGAACCTTGTACTTGACCGACTTGCGCATGACCTTGCCGTAGAGGCGGTGCTTCATGCGCTCCTCAACCTCGACGACGATGGTCTTGTCCATCTTGTCGGATACGACGTAGCCACGTGCGGTCTTGCGGGAGTTGCGTTCCGCAGCAGTGGCCTCGGTGTTCGTGGTCTCCGCCATCACTTGCTCTCTTCCTTGGCATCAGCGGGGTTCGGACGGATGTCCAGCTCCCGTTCGTTGAGCACGGTGTAGATACGAGCGATGTCGCGACGCACGGCCTTGAGGCGACCGTGGCTCTCCAGCTGGCCGGTGGCCGACTGGAAACGCAGGTTGAACAGCTCGGCCTTGGCCTTCTTGAGCTCTTCCTGCAGACGCTCGTTGTCGTAACCGTCAAGCGCGTCGATGGAAAGGTTCTTCGAACCGATAGCCATTCTCACTCACCACCTTCGCGGGCCACGATACGGGCCTTCAGCGGAAGCTTATGGATCGCCAGGCGCAGAGCCTCGCGAGCAACTTCCTCGGACACACCGCCGAGTTCGAACATGACTCGACCGGGTTTGACATTGGCGATCCACCACTCCGGCGAACCCTTACCGGAACCCATGCGGGTTTCGGCAGGCTTCTTCGTCAGCGGGTGATCAGGGTAGATGTTGATCCACACCTTGCCGCCGCGCTTGATGTAGCGGGTCATGGCAATACGTGCGGCCTCGATCTGACGGTTGGTGACGTAAGCCGGCTCGAGAGCCTGGATGCCGTAGTCACCGAAGGACACCGTCGTGCCTCCCTTGGCTGCGCCGCCCCGGTTGGGGTGGTGCTGCTTGCGGAATTTCACTCGACGAGGGATCAGCATTTCTCAGCCCTCCGATCCGGCCTCAGCCGCGGGGGCTTCGGCGCTGTTCTCAGTATTACGGGCCTGGTCGCCACGGCGCGGTGCGCCTTCCTGACCACGTCCGCGGCCTCCACGACCGCGCCCACGGCCACGCGGGCCACGAGCAGCAGGAGCCTTGGCCTGCTCGGCGGCAAGCTCCTTGTCGGTCATGTCGCCCTTGTAGATCCACACCTTGACGCCGATGCGTCCGAAAGTGGTGTGGGCTTCGTGAACGCCGAAGTCGATGTTCGCGCGCAGGGTGTGCAGCGGCACACGACCTTCGCGGTAGAACTCGGACCGGCTCATCTCAGCACCGCCGAGGCGGCCCGAGCACTGCACGCGGATGCCCTTGGCACCTGCGCGCTGGGCGCTCTGGATCGCCTTGCGCATTGCGCGGCGGAAGGCCACGCGGCTGGCGAGCTGCTCGGCAACGCCCTGGGCGACGAGCTGAGCGTCGACCTCGGGGTTCTTCACCTCAAGGATGTTGAGCTGAATCTGCTTGCCGGTGAGCTTTTCGAGCTGACCGCGGATGCGGTCTGCTTCGGCTCCGCGACGGCCGATGACGATGCCCGGGCGTGCGGTGTGGATGTCGACGCGGACACGGTCACGCGTGCGCTCGATGTTGACCTTCGAGATGCCGGCCCGTTCGAGGCCGGTGTTCATCATCTGGCGGATCTTGACATCTTCGAGCACGTAGTCGCGGTAACGCTGCCCCGGCTTGGTCGAGTCAGCGAACCACTTCGACTTGTGATCCGTGGTGATTCCGAGTCGGAATCCATTCGGATTGATCTTCTGGCCCATTAACGGTTCCCCTTCCGGCTCTTGCGCTGAGGCAGGTCGTCACCGCTGGCCAGGACCACTGTCACGTGGCTGGTGCGCTTCTCGATGCGAAAAGCGCGACCCTGGGCACGCGGACGGAACCGCTTCATGGTCGGCCCCTCGTCCACGAAGGCTTCGGAGATGACCAGTTCGTTCTCGTCGAACGCAACGCCTTCCTCGTCGGCCCGGACACGCGCATTGGCGATGCCGGAGGCCACGAGCTTGTAAATCGGATCTGATGCCGACTGTTCTGCAAACTTCAACACTGCAAGTGCTTCGGTCGCCTGCTGACCACGAATGAGGTCGATGACGCGCCGAGCCTTGCGAGGCGTAACGCGCAGGTACCGCGCCTTAGCCTTGGCTTCCATCGCTTCCTTCTCTCTTCTCTAGGATCGAAAGAGTGCCCCGCTCAGCGGCGGCGACCCTTGCGATCGTCCTTTTCGTGGCCACGGAACGTCCGTGTCGGTGCGAACTCGCCGAGCTTGTGTCCGACCATCGACTCAGTGATGAAGACGGGGACATGCTTGCGTCCGTCATGTACTGCGATGGTGTGTCCCAGGAAGTCCGGGGTGATCATCGAGCGACGAGACCATGTTTTGATGACATTTTTGGTGTTCTTCTCGTTCTGACGAGCCACCTTCTGGAAGAGGTGTTCGTCGACGAAAGGACCCTTTTTGAGGCTACGAGGCATAAGTCAGTACTCCAATCAGCGCTTCTTGCCGGTCCGGCGACGGCGCACGATGTACTTGTCGCTCTCTTTGTTCGGCCGGCGTGTGCGGCCCTCCAACTGACCCCACGGGCTGACTGGGTGACGACCACCCGAAGTACGGCCCTCGCCACCACCATGCGGGTGGTCGATCGGGTTCATCACGACACCGCGGACGGTCGGGCGCTTGCCCTTCCAACGCATGCGGCCTGCTTTGCCCCAGCTGATGTTCGACTGCTCGGCATTGCCGACCTCGCCGATCGTCGCACGGCAACGCGCATCGACGTTGCGGATCTCGCCCGAAGGCATCCGCAGCTGTGCGAAACGGCCGTACTTCGCCACGAGCTGCACGGACGAACCGGCAGAACGAGCGATCTTGGCACCGCCACCGGGACGCATTTCAACTGCGTGCACCACGGTGCCGACTGGGATGTTGCGCAGGGCAAGGTTGTTGCCCGGCTTGATGTCTGCACCCGGACCGGCTTCCACCTGTGCGCCCTGTTTGAGGTTCTGCGGGGCGATGATGTAGCGCTTCTCTCCGTCTGCATAGTGCAGCAGAGCGATGCGAGCCGTACGGTTCGGGTCATATTCGATGTGTGCGACCTTCGCCGGAACGCCATCTTTGTCATGGCGGCGGAAGTCGATGACACGGTACTGACGCTTGTGACCGCCGCCCTGATGGCGGGTGGTCACGCGTCCCTGGCTGTTGCGGCCGCCGCGCTTGGGCAGCGGGCGCAGAAGCGACTTCTCCGGTGTAGACCGGGTCACTTCGACGAAGTCGGCGACCGACGAGCCACGGCGGCCCGGGGTCGTCGGCTTGTGCTTACGGATTCCCATGAGTCTTGTCCTTCTTTGACGAAGGATCGCTTAGAGCGATCCACCGAAGATGTCGATCGATCCGTCCTTGAGGGCGACAATGGCACGCTTGGTGTCCTTGCGCTTTCCCCAACCGGTGCGGGTGCGGCGGCGCTTGCCCTGACGGTTCAGGGTGTTGACCTTGGCGACCTGCACATCGAAGATCGTTTCAATGGCTTGCTTGATCTCGGTTTTGTTCGAGTCCTGGTCGACGAGGAAGGTGTACTTGCCTTCGTCCATCAGGCTGTAGGTCTTCTCCGAGACGACCGGTGCGACGATGATGTCGCGCGGGTCCTTGAAGTTCAGACTCATGATGCGTCCTCCGATTTGCGGTTTCCGCTCAGGAACGCGGCAAGAGCTGCCTCGGTGAACACGATGTCGTCGGCGAGCAGCACATCATAGGTGTTGAGCTGATCGGCGGTGAGCACGTGGACGTGGGGCAGATTGCGCACGCTCAGGTAGGTGAGCTCGTCGTCACGATCGAGCACCACGAGGGTGTTCTTGCGTTCGGACAGACCGGCCAGTGCGGCCTTCGCCTGCTTGGTCGACGGGGCGTCGCCGGTGACCAGGTTCTTCATCACGAAGACCTGATCGAGGCGCGCACGATCCGACAGGGCTCCGCGCAGAGCGGCGGCCTTCATCTTCTTGGGGGTCCGCTGCGAGTAGTCGCGCGGGACCGGTCCGTGCACGATTCCACCGCCGTTGTACTGAGGAGCGCGGATCGAACCCTGACGGGCGTTGCCGGTTCCCTTCTGACGGTAGGGCTTGCGACCGCCACCGCGAACTTCGGAGCGGGTCTTCGTCTTGTGCGTACCCTGACGGGCCGCAGCCAGCTGTGCAACGACGACCTGGTGGATCAGGGGCACATTGGTCGGCACACCGAAGACCTCGGCGGGCAGATCAACGGAGCCGGCCTTGGCACCAGCGGCATCGATGACGTCGACTGTCTTGACATCAGTCATGACGTTCAGGCCTCCTTCGCGGCCGAGCGAACGAGGACGACTCCACCCTTGGGGCCGGGAACGGCGCCCTTGATGAGCAGGAAGTTGTTCTCGTTGTCCACGGCATGGATCGTGAGGTTCTGGGTGGTGTGCTTGACAGCGCCCATACGGCCGGCCATGCGCATACCCTTGAACACGCGACCAGGTGTCGCGGCTCCGCCGATCGAACCTGGCTTGCGGTGGTTGCGGTGCTGACCGTGGGAGGCACCGACACCGGAGAAGCCGTGACGCTTCATGACACCGGCGGTTCCCTTGCCCTTGGTCTTCGCGGTCACATCAACCTTGAGTCCGGCTTCGAACGTGTCGACGCCGAGTTCCTGGCCGAGCGCGTAGTCAGCAGCATCTGCAGTGCGCAGCTCGACGAGGTGACGGCGTGGGGTCACACCGGCCTTCTCGAAGTGGCCTGCAGTCGGCTTGTTGACCTTGCGAGGATCGATCTCGCCGAACGCGATCTGCACAGCGGGGTAACCATCGGTTTCCTCGTTGCGGACCTGGGTTACGACGTTGTTACCGGTGGCCACCACGGTCACCGGCACGAGGTTGTTCTGCTCATCCCAGACCTGGGTCATGCCCAGCTTGGTTCCCAGAAGGCCCTTGACCTTGCGGGTGGTCGGGAGAGCGGATGAACGAGTGTTCGCCATTGCTGCCTCCCTTAGAGCTTGATCTCGATGTTGACGTCGTCCGCGAGGTCGAGACGCATCAGCGAATCGACTGCCTTCGGCGTCGGGTCGACGATGTCGATCAGACGCTTGTGCGTGCGCATCTCGAAATGCTCACGGCTGTCCTTGTATTTGTGCGGCGAACGGATGACGCAGTAAACGTTCTTCTCCGTTGGCAACGGCACGGGGCCCACAACAGTCGCACCTGCGCGAGTGACGGTGTCCACGATCTTGCGTGCAGCACTGTCAATCACAGCGTGGTCGTACGACTTGAGCCGAATGCGGATCTTCTGTCCCGCCATGGCGTCGTCTCTTTCTTTAGTTGCTTCCGGCCATCAACTCGCAGAGTGTCGGAGACTCTCTGCCGTCTGTGCCGGCTGACCATGACCGACCCCCGAGGTCGGGCGTGTCGGCAGATCCTGGCGGAGAAATTCTCACTTCTCCCCCAGCGCCGACGGCGCTTCTACTCATTGGCTGCTCGGTCCGAACCCGCATGATGCAGATTCATCGATCCGATAGTGTTTCAGGCTGTTCGCGGTATCACTACCGCAGTGCAGGGGTCAACGCCCAAAACGCAACTTCACTATCTTGTCATAGAGCACTTCACCCGCGCAATTCCGGGAACGGTGCCTGTGAGGGAACTCTCAAGGACGGCGCGAACCCGATTCATGCTGGCCCTCGATCAGACGGCGCAGCGCACCTCCCCCAAACAGCATCATCTGACCGGGTGCCGGCAAGTGCATCCCGAACATGCGGAAGGGCCGCAGTTCCGAAGAACTGCGGCCCTAGCCGGTGGTGCTCAGTGAGTCAGATCAGGCGTTGATCTTGGTGACTCGACCGGCGCCGACGGTGCGTCCACCCTCGCGGATAGCGAAGCGGAGGCCGTCCTCCATCGCGATCGGCTGGATGAGCTCGACCGACATGTCGGTGTTGTCGCCGGGCATGACCATCTCGGTGCCCTCAGGCAGCGTGATGACGCCGGTCACGTCCGTGGTCCGGAAGTAGAACTGCGGACGGTAGTTCGAGTAGAACGGGTTGTGACGTCCGCCCTCGTCCTTGCTCAAGATGTAGACCTGAGCTTCGAACTTGGTGTGCGGGGTGATCGAACCCGGCTTCACGATGACCTGACCGCGCTCCACGTCTTCGCGCTTGGTTCCGCGCAGAAGCAGACCGACGTTCTCACCTGCACGGGCATCCGGCAGGGTCTTGCGGAACATCTCGATGGCGGTGACGGTCGTCTTGGACGACTTCTCCTTGATGCCGACGATTTCGATTTCGTCGTTCGGCAGGAGGACGCCGCGCTCGACACGACCGGTGACGACGGTTCCACGACCGGTGATCGTGAAGACGTCCTCAACGGGCATGAGGAACGGCTTGTCGACATCGCGCTCCGGCTCGGGAACGTTCTCGTCGACGGCTGCCATGAGTTCCTGAACGCTCTTGACCCACTTCTCGTCGCCTTCCAGCGCCTTGAGTGCGGACACCGGGACGACAGGA
Organism: Brevibacterium permense; assembly: GCF_013280495.1. Classification (GTDB taxonomy): domain Bacteria; phylum Actinomycetota; class Actinomycetes; order Actinomycetales; family Brevibacteriaceae; genus Brevibacterium; species Brevibacterium permense. Next base: position 95,209 of record NZ_JABSSX010000008.1, on the reverse strand, counting down.
GCGTTGTCTCCGTCGAATTCCTGGCTGGAGAGCAGATCGCGAACCTCGAATTCGACGAGCTCGAGGAGCTCTTCGTCATCGACCATGTCGGACTTGTTCAGAGCCACGACGATGTAGGGAACGCCGACCTGACGAGCGAGCAGCACGTGCTCACGGGTCTGGGGCATCGGGCCGTCGGTGGCGGCAACGACGAGGATCGCACCGTCCATCTGGGCGGCACCGGTGATCATGTTCTTCACGTAGTCGGCGTGACCCGGGGCGTCGACGTGAGCGTAGTGACGCTTCTCCGTCTGGTACTCAACGTGCGAGACGTTGATGGTGATGCCGCGCTCCTTCTCCTCAGGTGCGTTGTCGACCTGGTCGAAGGCGCGAGCCTCATTGAGATCCGGGTACTGATCCGCCAGGACCTTGGTGATCGCAGCGGTCAGGGTGGTCTTTCCGTGGTCAACGTGGCCGATGGTGCCGATGTTGACGTGCGGCTTAGTCCGTTCGAAACTAGCCTTTGCCACTGGGTTCCTCCTCGTGGTTGTCAAAAGATATGCGGTTCATATCTTAGACCTTTTGTTGGTTATCTTTCATTCCGGCGACCATGTTCTTGATCACCGGGGCGACCGGAATTCGGAGATTACTCTCCGCCGCGCACCTTCTGGATGATCTCCTCGGCAACAGCCTTCGGGACCTCCGCATAGCTGGAGAACGTCATCGAGTACACCGCACGGCCCTGGGTCTTCGACCGCAGATCACCGATGTAACCGAACATCTCCGAGAGCGGGACCACAGCCTTGACGACCTTCACACCGGAAGCATCGTCCATCGACTGAATCTGTCCACGCCGGGAATTCAGGTCGCCGATGACGTCACCCATGTATTCCTCAGGGGTACGCACCTCGACGTCCATGACCGGTTCGAGAAGAACCGGGTTCGCCCGCTGGACGGCTTCCTTGAAGACCATCGAGCCGGCGATCTTGAATGCCATCTCCGAAGAGTCGACATCGTGGTAGGCGCCGTCGACCAGAGTGGCCTTGACTCCCACCATAGGGTAACCGGCGAGGGCACCGAACTGCATGGCGTCCTGGATGCCGGCGTCGACGCTCGGAATGTACTCGCGCGGAACGCGTCCGCCCGTGATGGCATTCTCGAACTCGTAAATCGTATCGCCCTCGACCTCGAGGGGCTCGAAGGTGACCTGGACCTTCGCGAACTGTCCCGATCCACCCGTCTGCTTCTTGTGGGTGTAGTCGTACTTCTCGACAGTGCGACGGATGGTCTCACGGTAGGCGACCTGCGGCTTGCCGACGTTCGCCTCGACCTTGAACTCGCGACGCATGCGGTCGACGAGGATGTCGAGGTGCAGCTCGCCCATTCCGCGGATGACGGTCTGGCCGGTCTCGTCGTCAAGCTCGACCTGGTAGGTCGGGTCTTCCTTGACGAACTTCTGGATGGCCGAGGACAGCTTCTCCTGGTCGCCCTTGGTCTTCGGCTCGATGGCCACGGAGATCACAGGCTCCGGGAAGGTCATCGATTCGAGAGCGATCGGGTTCGCCGGGTCGCTGAGGGTATCGCCCGTCGTGGTCTCCTTGAGACCGATGAAGGCGTAGATGTGGCCGGCGAATGCCTCTTCGACCGGGTTCTCCTTGTTGGAGTGCATCTGGAAGAGCTTGCCGACGCGCTCCTTCTTGCCCGACGAGGTGTTGAGCACCTGCTCACCGGACTTGACGTGACCGGAGTATACGCGCACATAGGTCAGCGAACCGAAGAACGGGTGCGAGGCGACCTTGAAGGCCAGAGCCGAGAACGGCTCGTCCGTCGAAGGCTTACGGGTCAGTTCCTCTTCGTCGTTGTTCGGGTTGTGTCCGATCATCGGAGGCACGTCGAGCGGCGAAGGGAGGTAGTCGATGACCGCGTCGAGCATGGGCTGCACGCCCTTGTTCTTGTACGCGGAACCGCACATGACCGGGAAGGCCTCGGACTTGATGACGAGTTCGCGGATGCCGGCCTTGACGTCAGCCGTCGTGAGCTCTTCGCCCTCGAGGTACTTCTCCATGAGCTCTTCCGAGCTCTCGGCGACGTCCTCGACGAGCTGCGCACGGTACTGAACAGCCTTGTCCTTGAGATCCTCGGGGATCTCGATCTCGGTGATGTCCTGACCCATCTTGGTCTCATCGGGCCAGACATAGGCCTTCATCTCAAGCAGGTCGACGATGCCGGCGAAGTCGCTTTCGGCACCGATCGGCAGCTGGATGACCAGCGGCTTCGCGCCGAGGCGCTCCTTGATGGTGTCGACGGTGAAGTAGAAGTCAGCACCGAGCTTGTCCATCTTGTTGACGAAGCAGACGCGCGGAACATCGTACTTGTCGGCCTGACGCCACACGGTCTCGGACTGGGGCTCAACGCCCTCCTTGCCGTCGAACACAGCGACGGCGCCGTCGAGGACGCGCAGCGAACGCTCCACCTCGACCGTGAAGTCAACGTGACCGGGGGTGTCGATGATGTTGATCTGGTTGTTGTCCCAGTAGCAGGTCGTCGCGGCCGACGTGATCGTGATGCCGCGTTCCTTCTCCTGGTCCATCCAGTCCATGGTGCCGGCGCCGTCGTGGGTCTCGCCCATCTTGTAGTTCACGCCGGTGTAGAAGAGGATGCGTTCGGTCGTAGTTGTCTTACCGGCATCGATGTGGGCCATGATGCCGATATTACGGACCTTGTTCAGGTCGCTGAGCACGTCAAGTGCCACGGTGTCTCTCTCTCAATCGATGATTTGCTCGACTCCCCTGCGCTGCCGGCCGACAGAACTCGCGGACGAGGTCCGCCGGCCGGCGCACAGGGCAGGCGATTACCAGCGGTAGTGGGCGAAGGCCTTGTTGGACTCGGCCATCTTGTGAGTGTCCTCGCGGCGCTTGACTGCTGCGCCGAGGCCGTTGCCGGCGTCCAGGATCTCATTCATGAGTCGTTCGGTCATGGTCTTCTCACGGCGCTGGCGGGAGTATCCCACGAGCCACCGCAGAGCCAGGGTGGTCGAACGAGCCGGACGAACATCAATCGGCACCTGGTAGGTCGCGCCGCCGACACGGCGGGAACGGACCTCGAGGGACGGACGGATGTTGTCGAGAGCCTTCTTCAGGTTGACAACGGGGTCGTTGCCGTTCTTCTCGCGGGTGCCTTCGAGGGCACCGTAGACGATCCGCTCTGCGGTCGAGCGCTTGCCGTCGAGCAGGATCTTGTTGATCAGCTGCGTGACGAGCGGTGAGCTGAAGACCGGGTCAACGACGATCGGTCGCTTGGGTGCAGGACCTTTACGTGGCATTACTTCTTCTCCCTCTTCGCACCGTACTTGCTGCGGGCCTGCTGGCGACCCTTGACACCCTGGGTGTCGAGCGAACCGCGGACGATCCGGTAGCGAACACCGGGCAGATCCTTGACGCGGCCACCGCGCACGAGCACGATCGAGTGCTCCTGCAGGTTGTGTCCCTCGCCCGGGATGTATGCGGTCACTTCGATCTGGCTCGAAAGCTTGACACGAGCGACCTTGCGAAGAGCCGAGTTCGGCTTCTTGGGGGTAGTGGTGTACACACGGGTGCACACTCCACGACGCTGCGGGCTGCCCTTGAGGGCAGGAGCGTCCGATCCTGCTGTATTGACATGCCGTCCCTTGCGGACGAGCTGTTGGATAGTCGGCACTAAGCGTTCTCCATTTGCTTCTCGATAGACCTAATTCCCAATTTCGGCCACGACCGCAGTCGTCTCTGTGAACCGTGGGACATATCCGACCGGACACCGGGTGAAGCTTGGCTCCCGATGCCAGTAACCACGCGAGTCATCGACCCCTGCGCCCGGGTGTGTCGCAAGGACACGGAAGCGCAGCGTCGACTTCTCGGCGGCCTGCAGCGACGACTTCTCTCAAGGATTCCGGGCCTCACAGAACACCCGGCAGGATCGATCGACGACGCAGATAACACAATCAGTCGCCTACCAGAATATCTCTCTCGAGCACGTCTGGTCAAAATGGCGATCACCCATCCTACCCCGCCCTGCCGCGGAAATCACGCAGCGCATCGCTCGCCCTGAGGGCCACGCCTCTCACCTCGAACAACGCCGAACAACCACATGACCCTCAACTGCAAGCGAACCGCACCACCGAGACACCGGCACCCGCAGCGCGACCCGACGGCCGCCTCGGCGAGAATCTGCCATCACTTTCCTTGACTCGTTCAAGATAAGCAGGCATTCTGGTGCTGTGAACGGGACGAAGCTTGACCACGACGAAGACGCTGCCGCGGCTCTGCGGCAGACGTCGCTGCGTGTGACGAAACAGCGGGTAGCAGTCCTCGAAGCCGTGCGGGATCACCCGCATACGGATACCGAAACCGTGATCCGCTCGGTGCGGGAATCGTTGCCGGCGGTCTCCCACCAGGCTGTCTATGACTCGCTCCACACTCTCACCGAGGTAGGGCTCCTCCGCTGCATCAAGCCTTCGGGCTCTGTGGCTCGATACGAACGCCGCATCGGGGACAATCACCATCACCTGGTGTGCCGGTCATGCAGCCTCATCGTCGATGTCGACTGCACGATCGGTCAGGCTCCGTGCCTGACGCCGTCCCACGATGCCGGCTTCGTCATCGATCAGGCCGAAGTGACATTCTGGGGCCTGTGCCCCGACTGCGCGGCCGCCGGTGCTCAGCTGACCGGCGACGATCAGTTCTCGGCCGTGTGACCCCGGCCTCCGTTCATCACCACCTGTTCTCCTCCGAGGACACGACTATGCCCTTTCTGCGAGGGTTGCCCATCCCGTCATCCGAGTCGTCGCACGCGACTCGACTGTGAAAGGAACACGATGACCCAGACGACCACCGGCGGCTGCCCGGTCGCCCACACTTCCACGGAGCCGGCTGCGGCGCCGGATTCGGACCAGCTGGTCAACCCCGTCCAGGGTGATGCCAACGCTCAGTGGTGGCCCAACCGCCTCAACCTCAAGATCCTCGCCAAGGGACAGCCGGCACGCGACCCCATGGATCCTGACTTCGACTACGACGCGGAGTTCAACAGCCTTGACTACTACCAGCTCAAGGCCGACATCGAAACCCTGCAGAAGGACAACCAGGACTGGTGGTCCGCTGATTTCGGCCACTATGGTCCGTTCATGATCCGCATGGCCTGGCACTCGGCCGGCACCTACCGCGTTCAGGACGGCCGCGGAGGCGGCGGCGAGGGTCAGCAGCGCTTCGCACCACTGAACTCCTGGCCTGACAACGTTTCGCTCGACAAGGCTCGCCGTCTGCTGTGGCCGGTGAAGAAGAAGTACGGCAAGAAGATCTCCTGGGCCGACCTCTTCATCCTCGCCGGCAACGTCGCGCTCGAGTCGATGGGCTTCAAGACCTTCGGTTTCGCCGGCGGCCGCAAGGACGTCTGGGAACCCGACAACGATGTGTACTGGGGCTCCGAGACCGAATGGCTGGGCACCGACAAGCGCTACGTGGGCAACCGTGAGCTGCAGAAGCCTCTGGCGGCGACCACCATGGGCCTCATCTACGTCAACCCCGAGGGCCCCGAGGGCGAACCCGACCCGGTCAAGGCCGCGATCGACATCCGCGAGACCTTCGGACGCATGGCCATGAACGACGAGGAGACCGTCGCCCTCATCGCCGGCGGACACACCTTCGGCAAGACGCACGGTGCCGGTCCCGAATCACACAAGGGAGCCGACCCGGAGGCCGCTCCGCTCGAAGAGCAGGGCCTAGGTTGGAAGTCCGACTTCGGCACGGGGCAGGGCAACGACTCCATCGGCTCGGGCATCGAGGTCACGTGGACCTACCACCCGACCCGCTGGGACAACGAGTTCTTCCACATTCTCTTCGCCTACGAGTGGGAGGTCTTCGAGAACGAAGGCGGACACCTGCAGTGGCGTCCCAAGGACGGCGGCGGGGACGATATGGTCCCCATGGCTCAGGGCGACGGACGCCGCGAGCCCCGCATGCTCACGACCGACCTGTCGCTGCGCTTCGACCCGGCGTACGAGAAGATCTCGCGCCGCTTCAAGGACGACCAGAAGGCGTTCGAAGATGCTTTCGCTCGCGCCTGGTTCAAACTCACCCACCGCGATATGGGCCCGGCGACCCGTTACCTCGGCCCCGAGGCTCCGAGCGAAGAGCTCATCTGGCAGGACCCGGTTCCGGCCGGCACCCCGCTTGATGACGCCGGCCTCGAAGCCGTCAAGACAGCCGTCCGCGAGTCCGGGCTGACCGTCTCGCAGCTCGTGTCGACGACGTGGGCCGCGGCCTCGTCCCACCGCGTCTCGGACATGCGCGGCGGCGTCAACGGAGGTCGTCTCCGTCTCGAACCGCAGCGCAGCTGGGAGGCCAACGAGCCTGCCAAGCTCGCCGAGGTGCTCCCTGTGCTCGAGGGCGTCGCCGAGTCCACCGGCGCATCGTTTGCCGATGTCCTGGCGATCGCCGGTGCCGTCGGAGTCGAGACCGCTGCCGCGGCGGCCGGTCACCAGGTCACGGTTCCGGTCTCCACCGGTCGCGGCGACGCCACCCAGGAACAGACCGATGTCGACTCGTTCGGCTACCTCGAGCCGACCCACGACGGTTTCCGCAACTACCTCACCGAGGGACTTCCGCTCAAGGCCGAGTACCTTCTGCTCGACAAGGCCAGCCTGCTGGGTCTGACCCCGCCGGAGCTCACGGTCCTCATCGGCGGACTCCGCGTCCTCGGCGCGAACTACGAGGGTTCAGACCTCGGTGTCTTCACCGACCGCCCCGGAGAGCTGACGAACGATTTCTTCGTCAATCTGCTCGACCTCGGCAACGTCTGGAAGCCCGTCGGACCGTCAGAGACGGCCAATGTCTACGAGTGCTTCTCCCCGGAGGGCGAGAAGCTGTGGACCGGCAGCCGAATCGACCTCCTGTTCGGAGCGAACTCCGAGCTGCGTGCGATCGCCGAGGTCTACGGCTCGGATGACGCGAACGAGAAGTTCGTCGCCGACTTCGTCAAGGCCTGGACGAAGCTCGTCGAAGCCGATCGCTTCGACCTCAAGCGCTGATCCCGCGACGGTCGCCGAGGTGACCGACGCGTCAGCATGACGATGCCCCCACCGATCGGTGGGGGCATCGTCATTGCTGCGCTGATATCAGCAGCGTTCACTCGTCCCGGTTGAGCACGGCGAATCCGGTGAAGATCTGGTCGAAGTGCGTGACGGCTGCGTTCTCGATCGTCGTCTCGTCGGTGCCTGCGGAGGTGGTGTCAGCGCTCGCGTCCGATCCGTCGGAGTCGGAGGCGCTGCCGTCCGAGCTGGATCCATCGGAGCTGGACCCGTCGGAGGAGTCCCCGGAGTCGGTGCTGCCGTTCTGGTTTCCCGGCATTCCGTTGGACTGTCCGCCGGGCATGCCTCCGCCGTTGGACTGTCCGCCAGGCATGTCTCCGCCGTCCTGAGCACCGCCCTGTTGGCCGCCCATTCCGCCGGGTCCGTTCTGGCCTCCCGGGCCCTGGCTCGTCCCCGAATCATTCGACGCTGTTGCCGCCGATACCCCGATCGCTCCCCCGGCGAGACCGCCGACGACGAACAGGGCCGAACCGGCGAGCACCGCCGGGACGAGCGGGACTCTCCGCTTCTGCTTCCGCGGTCCTGAGGTGCTGCCGAACTGTGTACTCTGCGCAGACTGTTCGTAGGGGTTCACCCACGGCCGCGGTCCGGCCGAGCTCTCCGGCTGTGGAACGGCTGCCGAGCGATTGGTTCGGTCGGACCATCCGTTCGCACTGCCCTGGACGGTCGGATCCGATTGCATTGCCCAGCTGGGGCCGGCGTGGGGGCCTGTCGCGCCCTGGACATTCCCTTTAGACTCGCTTGGCTTTGCGTGCGGTGCATCGCCTCGCATGTCCCTCTGCGCGGCGGTGCTGGCCGCGGGGTCCGCAGCCGGTGTGGGGTCCGGGGACGGCGTCGTACTCCCCGCGCTGTCGTGGTCCCGGGTGGCGTCGCGGTCTGGGTTGTGGTTCTCGGTCATAGAATCTCCTCTGGTTGTCAGTGATTCCACTTTCGGTCCCTGCGCTGTAGGCCTTCCCAGTCGTGCCTGTGACCAGCCTGTGCGATTCGGCTCAAGCAACGGGCAGGCGCAGTTCGAAGGTCGTCCCCGCCTCCGTGCTCGACATCGAAATGCTGCCGTGCATGAGATCGACGAGACCAGCGGCGATCGCGAGCCCCAGCCCAGAGGAACCTCCCTTGGCTCCGTCCTGCCGTGCCCGCGAGGGATCCCCACGCACGAAGCGGTCGAAGACTCGGTCTCGAATCTCGGGCGGAATGCCCTGACCGTCGTCGCTGATGCGGATCGACACGACGTCGCTCGGCAGCTGCCCCGACACTGGTTTCCGCATCGCCTGCGCCTCGACGTGCACGGTGGTGCCCGGGGGCGTATGCACGCAGGCGTTCGTGAGCACGATCGCCACGACCCGACGGACCTGGTCAGCCGCTCCGCGCACCTCGAGGGCCTCCGGTGGCACGTCGAGGGAGATCCTGTGGTCGGGATTGACCACATGGGCATCCTCGACGAGTTCGACGAGCAGCGATGACACATCGACCGTATCCTCGCTCGTCGGCTGACGACCGGCCTCGAGTCGGGCGAGGAGAAGGAGATCATCGACGAGGGAGGACATCCGCATCGCTCCGGAATCGATCTTGCCCAAGGAGGTGGTCACCTCGTCGGGCAGATCATCACGGTACGGACGGGTGAGGTCGGCCCAGCCGCGGATCGTCGCGATCGGCGTGCGCAGCTCGTGGGAGGCATCGGCGACGAAGCGGCGCATCTGCTCCGTGCCCCGGTAGCGCTCGTCGAGGGCGCTCCCGACATGGTCGAGCATCCGATTGACCGCGGCCCCGACATCGCCGACCTCGGTCCCGGGGATCGCGAGTTCCGACGGTACGCGCAGCGCGAGCTCGGGCTTTCCGGCACTGAGCTCGAGGTCCGTGACCTCACGCGCGGTGCGGGCGACGTCTCTGAGATCACGCAGCTGGCGGTGGATGATCACGGCCATGAGACCGGCGGTGATGAGGACGCCGATGAGAACGACGACCGAGGTCGTCCATGCGGTGCGATCCAACGCGGCATCGACGCTGCCCTGTGGAACCCCGTAGACGGTCCTCGTTCCGTTTTCCTTGAAGGCCACGACTCGATAGACGCCGAAGCCGGGCACACGCACGGATTCGTGGCTGGCCTCGCTGGTCCCGGGCTCGACCGACAGCAGAGCCTCGATCGCATCCGACGACAGAGACCGGGGACGGTTCAGCCCCGCCTCGGCGATGAGCCCCTCTCCCCCGCCGCCGGAGTCGACGACGGCGAGCGCGCCGTCACCGACTCCCGGCTGGAAGAGGAAACGCAGAGCCGAGTCGACCGCCGACGTCGATTCGGTGCCAGGGCCCGCGCCCGGACCCGAACCAGGTCCACCGCTGCGCGCATGCGAGGCCATCGACGTCAGCTGCTCGTCGAGGTCGGACATCAGAGAGGTGCGCACACTCACCCACGAGGCTGCGCCGATTCCGGCACCGACGAGCAGAAGCACGAGGCCGGCGAGGACGATGAGCCTCGTCTGCAGCCGCCACCGCCGCAGTCTCACTGTTCCGCCCGCAGGATGTAGCCCGCCCCGCGCTTCGTGTGGAAGAGGTTCGGCAGGTGCGGGAACGGCGCGTCGATCTTCTTCCGCAGGTAGGACACGTAGAGCTCGACGATATTTCCATTGCCGCCGAAGTCGTAGTCCCAGACTCGGTCGAGGATCTGCGCCTTCGACAGGACCGCCCGAGGATTGCGCATGAACAGAAGCAGCACCTCGTATTCACGGGCGGTGAGCTCGATCGGCTGGCCGGCACGGGTGACTTCATGCGAACGCTCGTCGAGTTCGAGGTCGCCGACGCGCAACACATCCTCGTCGTCAGCCGGTCCCGCCGGGACGCTGCGCCGCAGCCGAGCTTCGATCCGTGCGATGACCTCGTCGAGGTTGAACGGCTTCGTCACATAGTCGTCCCCGCCGAGGCGGAGGCCGGTGAGGCGGTCATCGACCTCATCCCTTGCGGAGAGGAAGACCACCGGGGTGTCGATGCCCTCTCCCCTGACCTTCTCGATGACGGCGAAACCGTCGAGGTCGGGCAGCATCACGTCGAGGACGATCGCGTCGAAGTGCTCGCTGCGGGCCAGCGCCACTGCCTCACGTCCCGTACCGACCCCCTCGGCCTCCCACCCGCGAACCCTGCAGGCCATGACGAGGAGCTCGGCGAGGTTCGCTTCGTCGTCGACGATGAGGATTCGTGCCGGCGGGTTCTCTGTCGGAGTCATAGATCAATTATCCCCTCAACCTGCGCTGAGATCGTAGAGCGAAACGGAGTCGACGGTCGTCGCCTCATAGTTCGACTCGACCCAGGCCGCGATCTGAGACGAGGCGGAGTCCGAGTCCCCTCCGCCGGGGCCCTGACCACCGCCGGAACCCGATCCGATGTAGTAGTGGATCTTGCCTTCGGACACGAGCTGCTTGAACTCGGCGAGGGTCGGCGAAGGATCGGTGCCGTTGAAGCCGCCGATCGCCATCACTGGTTCTTCGAGCGAGAGCTGGTATCCCGCTGCCTGGTTCGCTCCCGTCGTCGCAGCCACCCAGGTATAGTCCGAAGCATCCTGCTCGAGCAGCTGTGTGAGTTCGTCCGAGGGGTCGGAGGCGCCCAGCAGACCGCCCATTCCGCCTCCACCGCCGGCGCCGCCGGGCATCCCACCGGTGCCGCCCCTGCCGGCTTCGGAATTGCCTGCTCCGCCGGGCGTGCCATCCGTGCCGCCGCCCGGCCCGGCTCCTCCGCCGGGCATTCCGCCACCGCCGGGTCCGCCGCCCATGCCCGAGCTCGTGCCGGCGATCGTGACGATCGATCCCTGCGTCGTCCCGGCGATCGTGCGCACGGCCAGCTGAGCCGGAATCGCGGCGCTGCCGAGGACGGCCAGCGCGACGAGCAGCGAGGCGAGCGCCGTGCCGATCCGCCGGTGCGCGGTGACGATGAGAACCAGAGCGCCGAGGATCGAGACGATGAGCACGCACCAGCGCAGGATGCTCGGAATCCCGGTCATCTCCGAGCTGATGATGAACTGCCACGCCCCGGTCAGGGCCCAAGCCACTGCCAGCAGCATACGCGGGAGGAATCCGTCACGAGCGAGCAGCACGGCGACGGCGAGGCCGATGGCGGCGGCGATCGCGGGAATGAGCGCGACCGTGTAGTACTCGTGGACGATCCCGTTCATATTCGACAGCACGAGCCACGTGACGATCAGCCACGCACCCCACATGAGCAGTCCCGCACCGAGGCTGCCGGTGCCGGTTGCGCCGGACGCGCGGACCGCCCGGTCGTCGTCGGTGACGGCACTCGGCTTCCGTGTCCGGCTCGGAGTGCTCCCGACCGTGACGGACCGGTCCGTGTCTGTAGGGACACGGCGACGACGGGCCGCCTCGGCGAGGATGAGGAGAACGATCGTGACGGCCAGCAGGAACAGGGCGGTGGGCAGGAACCACGAGACCTGCTGGCCGAAGCTGCCGGTGAACAGCCGGGAGATGCCCGTTTCGCCCCATCCGCCGCCCTGACCGCCGCCTCCGCCGCCGACCGACCCGGTCTCATTGCCGGTCAGCCGCCCGAACCCGTTGTAGCCGAAGGTGAGTTCGAGGAACGAGTTCGTCTGCGAGCCGCCGACGTAGGGCCGGGAGTCGGCGGGGATGAGTTCGACGAGAGCGATCCACCAACCGGCGCTGAGCACCATCGCTGCGATGGGAACGAGCAGCCACAGCAGGCGGCGCAGCCAGGAGGTGCGCGCGAAGAGCACCCATGCCACAGCGAGGCCGGGGACGATGAGGAGGACCTGGAACTGCTTGGTGAGGAACCCCAAACCGAGGCAGACACCGGCGAGGACGAGCCAAAGTGCCACCGTGCGTGCGGATCCGGGGGCACCGGTCTCGGCCGAGTTCCCGCCGCGGCGCCTGTGCACCGCCCGCAGGGCATGCTGGGTCGCCACGACCGCGCCGATCATCAGGGTCACGAGCAGCGCGTCCGGGTTGTTGAACCGGAACATCAGCGCCACTACCGGGGAGACCGCGAAGATCACGCCGGCCACCAGCGCGGCAGCCTTCTCGAGGCGCGATCCGACGTGGGATCTCAGGCTCAGTCGCACCGAATGGACGATGAGGAGCACGCTCACCCCAGCCAGGAGCACCTGCGGCAGGAGCATCGAGAACGAGGAGAAGCCGAAGACGCGAGCGCTCAGCGCCATGAGCCACAGAGCGGCCGGGGGTTTGTCGACGGTGATCGCGTTCGCCGAGTCGAGCGAGCCGAAGAGGAAGGCTTCCCAATTCTCCGAACCGGCTTGGACTGCCGCCGCGTAGAAGGAGTTCGCCCAGCCGTTGGAACTGAGGTTGACGAGGTAGGCGGCGATCGTGCCGAGAGTGAGGACGGTGAGTGTGGTCGGATACCAGTATCGCCTCATGCCGAGGCCTCCTGACGGGTTCGGCGTGCGAACACCCATGTGCGCATGAGTGCGAAACGGACCACAGTCGCGGCGAGGTTGGCCACCGTGAGCACGGCGAGTGTCCCGAGACTCGCCCACGCGCCGGTGAAGCTCTCGGCCACAGCCAGCCCTGCCGAGGTGAAAGCCAGGCACAAGCCGAAGGCCGCCAGTCCCTTGAGCTGGGAGGTCAGGCGTCGGTGCGGGGACCGGACTCCGAAGGTGTGACTGCGGTTGAGCGCCGTATTGGCCACCGTCGACAAGAGCAGGGCGATGACGTTCGCCGCGGCGGCGGAGACGACCTGCGAGCTGAAGAGGTAGATCGTCGCGTAGAGGACGGTGCTGATGAGTCCGACGTCGATGAAGTGGAGGATCTGGGCTCCGGTGTTCGGTGCCGGCGGCTCGGTCGAAGCCGGGACCCGGCCGCCACGGCGCAGACGCACGATGCCCTTGATGTCCTTCCACGCCGTGCTGACCACATCGACTGAGGAATCCGGGTCGTCGATCCAGTCGGTGCCGAACTCGTGGATGCGGTACCCCGCCCACTCGGCGCGAGCGAGCAGCTCCGTGTCGAAGAACCACTCGTTGTCCTCCACCTGCGGAAGCAGCTCCCTAGCCGCACGCTGCGACATCGCTTTGAATCCGCACTGGGCGTCGCTGAAGCCGACACCGAGACTGAGCTTGAGCAGTCGGTTGTAGCAGCGGGAGATGATCTCGCGTCTGATGCCGCGTTCGATCTCGAGACCCGGCTGCAGGCGCGAGGCGATGGCGACATCAGCCAGTCCCGAACGGATCACCTCGACCATCGGTTCGAGGACTCGGATGTCGGTGGCGAGATCGACATCGGTATAGGCGACGATATCCGCCGTCGAGGACTGCCACACCCGGGACAGTGCGCGCCCGCGGCCTTTCTGCTCGAGCCGCACGTATTCGACGTTCGGGTGTTCGGCCGCCAGGGTCGCGGCGATGATGGGAGTCTTATCGGTGCTCGCATTGTCGGCGATGATGATCGTGACCTCGGTGCCTCGGGAGGGTTCGACGGCCAGGAGGGTCTCGATCGAGGCGGCCAGCGAAGCCTCCTCGTTGTACACCGGGACGACGAGGTCGACGGTCGTGGTCGGTCGGATGGTCGTGTCTGCTGTCTGCGTCTCCGGCTGCCGCCAGGCGCTGCTCTCATGTCTCATGCCCTCCACATTCGCTGCGGTCGATAGGCCCAGCATTGGTCGAACCTGTGGCCCTGCTGTGGAGTCCTCGTCACGACAGTCCTCCCTGCTCGCAGATGTGAAGACCGCTACACTGGGCACCATGGCCGACGACGACTCCCCTCCTCCGCAACGGCGCATCCGCGCCTCGGACCAGGACCGCGACGATGTCCTCTCAGTGATCACCGATGCCGTGACGAACGGACGCCTCGACCCCGAGGAGACCGCGCAGCGGCAGGATGATGCCATCTCTGCGAAGTTCCTCGACGACCTCATGCCGCTGATCGACGATCTGCCGGAGGGCCACCGCCTCCACCAGAGACTCGCCCGCCAAACCGGTCGCGGCCAGGAAGCGGGCCCGGGGTCGGCTCTGCAGCGACGGGTACCGGCCGAGCTCAGCCCGGCCGTCGATCCAGGTTCTGCCCCGCCCACGAACTCGGTGGCCATCATGTCCGGTCGTGAGATCGACGTGGCACCGGGCACCGGACAGGTCACCACCTATGCGCTCATGGGCGGGGACAATATCGATCTGTGCGCCGTCATGGGACCGGGTGTGACGGTCGAACTGGTGTCCTACTCGATGTGGGGCGGCAACGACATCTATGTCCCGCCGGGTGTGCGCATCCGTGACGAGACGATTAACATCATTGCGGGCAATGAGGTCCGTCAGGCCGCGCGGGGCGACGGATCGAACGGCACCGTCGTCCTCAAGGGCTTCTCACTCATGGCCGGACACGATGTCCATCTGGCCAAAGGCTACCGAGCAAAGGATCAGGGTCAACTGGAATGAAGATCGGCGTACTCACATCGGGCGGAGACTGCCCGGGCCTCAACGCTGTCATCCGCGGCATCGTCCGCAAGGGAATCCGCACCCACAATGCCTCATTCGTCGGCATCCGCGACGGCTGGCGTGGTCTGCTCCACGACGACATGTTCGATATGACCATGCTCGATGTCCGAGGCCTCTCCGGTCGCGGCGGCACCATCCTCGGCACCTCACGCACCCACCCGTATGAGGACGGCGGTCCCGAGCGCATGCGCGAGGTCATGACCGCCCACGGCATCGATTCGCTCATCGCCATCGGCGGCGAAGGCACACTCGCAGGGGCCTCGCGGCTGGTCAACGAGGAGGGTCTGCACATCGTGGGCGTCCCCAAGACCATCGACAACGACCTCGGCAACACCGACTACACGTTCGGCTTCGACACCGCTCAGTCCATCGCCACGGAAGCGATCGACCGGTTGCGCACCACAGCCGAATCGCACCACCGCTGCATGGTCATCGAGGTCATGGGACGCAACGTCGGCTGGATCGCCCTGCACGCGGGCATGGCTGCAGGCGCCCATGCGATCCTCATGCCGGAGTTCCCCGTCGACTTCGACCAGATCGCCGAATGGGTGACCTCGGCCAAAGATCGCGGACGTGCACCGATCGTCGTCGTCGCGGAAGGATTCGTTCCCGAGGGGTTCGACTCCCAGGTCGCCGACCACGGCGTGGACAACAAGGGCCGCGTCCGCCTCGGCGGGATCGCGAACTACCTCGCTCCCAAGATCGAAGAGATCACCGGAATCGAATCCCGGGCGACGATCCTGGGACACCTGCAGCGAGGCGGCTCCCCCACTGCGTACGACCGCGTACTGTCCACGCGGCTGGGCATGGCGGCGGTCGACCTCGCCCAGCATGGCCACTGGGGGAAGATGGCCAGCCTCAAAGGCACGGACATCGTCTCCGTGGAGATGTCCTCGGCCGTGCACAGTCTCAAATCGGTGCCGCTGCATCGCTGGGAAGAGGCGCAGGTGCTCTTCGGCTGAGACCACGCAAGCTCCACCCGTTTCTCCTCGCCGCCGGCATCAGCCGCAAGCATGAATGACGTGCATGAATGGCAGAAGGGGCATCCACCAATTGGTGGATGCCCCTTCTCGCATGCATCTCAGACGCTGCGACTCAGACGGTCAGCTTCAGCTGAACGCTCCGTAGTCGTAGTCCTCCAGCGGGATGGCGGAACCGGAATCGGCTCCGATGCCCGCGTAGAAGTCGCCGTAGCTGTTGGTGAACATCTCGGCCTTGGCCTCTTCGGTCGGCTCCACCACGAGGTTGCGGTGGGTCTGCAGGCCGGTGCCGGCAGGGATGAGCTTACCGAGGATGACGTTCTCCTTCAGCCCCATGAGCGTATCGGACTTGCCTTCCATGGCCGCCTCGGTGAGGACGCGGGTGGTCTCCTGGAAGGACGCGGCCGACAGCCACGACTCGGTGGCCAGCGAAGCCTTCGTGATACCCATCAGCTCGTCACGAGCCGATGCCGGCTGGCCGCCTTCGGCGACCACACGACGGTTCTCCGCCTGGTAGCGGCCGCGGTCGACGAGCTCGCCGGGCAGCAGGTTCGTATCGCCCGACTCGATCACGGTCACGCGACGCAGCATCTGCCGCACGATGACCTCGATGTGCTTGTCGTGGATGCCCACGCCCTGCGAACGGTAGACCTTCTGGACTTCCTCGACGAGGAAGCGCTCGGCCTCACGGCGTCCGCGGATGCGCAGCACCTGCTTCGGATCGACGGCACCGACGATGAGCTGCTCTCCGGCCTTGACGTGCTGACCGTCCTCGACCATGAGACGGGCACGCTTGGACACTGCGTGCTCGATCTCTTCGCTGCCGTCATCAGGGGTGATGATGACGAAGCGGGTCTTGCGGCTGTCGTCGATCTTCGCCCGTCCGGTCGCCTCGGCGATGGGGGCGAAGCCCTTCGGTGTGCGGGCTTCGAAGAGCTCGGTCACACGCGGCAGACCCTGCGTGATATCACCTGTCGAAGCGGCGGCACCACCGGTGTGGAACGTACGCATCGTCAGCTGGGTACCGGGCTCACCGATCGACTGTGCTGCGACGGTGCCGATGGCCTCGCCGATGTCGACGAGCTGGCCAGTCGCCATCGAGCGACCGTAGTGCTCGGCGGAGATCTGCGCATCGGAATCGGCAGTCAGCACGGAGTGGACCTTGAGCTCCTCGATGCCGTTGGCCACGAGCATGTCCACCACTGCACCGGTGACATCGGACTTGGCCGGAAGGAGCACATTGCCCTCGGCGTCGGTGACATCGGAGACGGTGAGACGACCGTAGACGCTGGTCTCGGCGTACTCGTGCGGAACCAGATTGCCCTCGTGATCGCGTTCGGCGATCGGCAGGGTGATGCCCTTGTTCGACTCGGCCTCTGCCGCACGGATGATGACATCCTGCGAGACGTCGACGAGACGACGGGTCAGGTAACCGGAGTCAGCGGTACGCAGAGCGGTATCGGCCAGACCCTTACGAGCACCGTGCGAGGCGATGAAGTACTCGAGCACGGCGAGTCCCTCACGGTAGTTCGACACGATCGGACGCGGGATGATCTCACCCTGCGGGTTCGTCACCAGTCCGCGCATACCGGCCAGCTGACGCACCTGCATCCAGTTACCGGAAGCACCGGACTCGACCAGACGCAGCACCGAGTTCTCCTCAGGGAAGTTCGTGCGCATGATCTGGTCGACCTTCTCGGTCGTCTCCGTCCACAGCTTGACGAGCTCGTTGCGGCGCTCGTCGTCGGTGAGTGCACCGAGTTCGTACTGCTGCTGAACCTTCGTGTCGATGACCTCGGCATCGTTGATGATCTCGGTCTTCGCCTCGGGTGAGACGACATCCGACATCGCAATGGTGATGCCCGAGCGGGTGGCCCAGTGGAAGCCTCCGGCCTTGAAGTTGTCCAGCGTGTGGGCAACCTCGACCTTCGGGTACTCCTCGGCGAGGTGGTTGACGATCCGGCTCAGAGCCTTCTTGTCGATCGTGGAGTTCACGAACGCGTAGTCGGCAGGCAGGTACTCGTTGAACGTCGCGCGGCCCAGAGTGGTCGCCACGTCCAGCGGGTCGCCGGCCTCCCAGCCCTCAGGGAGCTCCATGTCCGCGTTGGGAACGACGTCCTCGAGGCGGATGGTGATCGGCGAACCGAGATCGAGCTCTCCGCGGTCGAAAGCCATGATGGCTTCGCCCATACCGGAGAACGCACGGCCCTCGCCTGCCAGTCCCTTGCGCTCGGAGGTGAGGTGGAACAGACCGATGATCATATCCTGCGAAGGCATGGTCACGGGCTTGCCGTCCGAGGGCTTGAGGATGTTGTTGGCCGAGAGCATGAGGATGCGGGCCTCGGCCTGCGCCTCGGGGCTCAGCGGCAGGTGCACAGCCATCTGGTCACCGTCGAAGTCAGCGTTGAACGCCGAGCAGACGAGCGGGTGCAGCTGGATGGCCTTACCCTCGATGAGCTGCGGCTCGAAGGCCTGGATGCCCAGACGGTGCAGGGTCGGTGCACGGTTGAGCAGCACGGGGTGTTCGGTGATGACCTCTTCGAGGACGTCCCACACCTGCGGATGTTGGCGCTCGACCATGCGCTTGGCCGACTTAATGTTCTGAGCGTGGTTGAGATCGACCAGGCGCTTCATCACGAAGGGCTTGAACAGCTCGAGAGCCATGGTCTTCGGCAGACCGCACTGGTGCAGCTGCAGCTGTGGACCGACGACGATGACCGAACGACCCGAGTAGTCCACACGCTTACCGAGCAGGTTCTGACGGAAGCGTCCCTGCTTGCCCTTGAGCATGTCCGACAGTGACTTGAGCGGGCGGTTGCCCGGTCCGGTCACGGGACGTCCGCGACGTCCGTTGTCGAACAGCGAGTCAACGGCCTCCTGCAGCATCCGCTTTTCGTTGTTGACGATGATCTCGGGAGCACCGAGGTCGAGCAGACGCTTGAGGCGGTTGTTGCGATTGATGACGCGACGGTAGAGGTCGTTGAGGTCCGAGGTCGCGAAGCGCCCACCATCGAGCTGCACCATCGGGCGCAGCTCCGGCGGGATCACCGGAACGACGTCGAGGACCATGCCCTCGGGGTTGTTGTCGGTGGTCAGGAACGCGTTGACGACCTTGAGGCGCTTGAGCGCACGGGTCTTGCGCTGTCCCTTGCCTGTGGCAATGAGCTCACGCAGCTTCTCGGCTTCGCCTTCGAGATCGAAGTCGATGAGGCGCTTCTGGATGGCTTCGGCGCCCATGGCACCGGTGAAGTACAGGCCGAAGCGGTGGAACATCTCGCGGTACAGGCTCTCGTCACCTTCGAGGTCGTTGACCTTGAGGTTCTTGAACCGGTCCCACACCTGCTCGATACGGTCGACCTCGCGGTCGGCGTTCTTGCGCAGCTTGTCCATTTCCTTCTCAGCGGTGTCGCGCAGCTTCTTCTTGGCCTGGGCGGTTCCGCCTTCGGCCTCGAGTGCGGCGAGATCCTCTTCGAGCTTCTTGGCACGACGGTCGATGTCGGCGTCACGGCGGGTGCCGATCTGCTGCTTCTCGACGTCGATCTTGTTCTGCAGGCTGGGCAGATCACGGTGACGGGAATCCTCGTCGACCGAGGTGATCATGTAGGCCGCGAAGTAGATGACCTTCTCGAGGTCCTTCGGAGCCAGGTCCAGCAGGTAGCCCAAACGCGAGGGCACACCCTTGAAGTACCAGATGTGGGTGACGGGAGCGGCGAGCTCGAGGTGGCCCATCCGCTCACGACGCACCTTGGCACGGGTCACCTCGACGCCGCAGCGTTCGCAGATGATGCCCTTGAAGCGGACTCGCTTGTACTTTCCGCAGGCGCACTCCCAGTCACGGGTGGGGCCGAAGATCTTCTCGCAGAAGAGTCCGTCCTTCTCCGGCTTCAGGGTGCGGTAGTTGATGGTCTCAGGCTTTTTCACCTCACCGTGTGACCAGCCGCGGATGTTCTCCGTGGTGGCAAGACCGATGCGCAGTTCATCAAAGAAATTGACGTCAGGCACGTAAATCCTCTTTCCTGGCGATGAACGAATCGTTCATCAAAAAGTTGTGTCGGTTGAAGTGGAAGTCCTCAGACTTCTTCTACGGTCTGTGCTTCGCGGCGGGAGAGGTCGATGCCGAGCTCTTCGGCGGCGCGGTAGACCTCGTCCTCCGACTCGCCCATCTCGACATGGCCTCCGTCGGAAGACAGGACTTCGACGTTGAGGCACAGGGACTGCATCTCCTTGATGAGGACCTTGAACGACTCCGGGATTCCCGGGTCGGGCAGGTTCTCACCCTTGACGATGGCTTCGTAGACCTTCACACGGCCTGGGATGTCATCGGACTTGATCGTCAGAAGCTCCTGCAGGGTGTAGGCGGCGCCGTAGGCCTCGAGGGCCCAGACTTCCATCTCACCGAAGCGCTGACCACCGAACTGCGCCTTACCACCGAGCGGCTGCTGGGTGATCATCGAGTACGGTCCGGTCGAACGCGCGTGGATCTTGTCGTCGACGAGGTGGTGGAGCTTGAGCATGTACATGTAGCCGACCGAGATCGGGTACGGGAACGGCTCACCGGAGCGTCCGTCGAACAGCTGGGCCTTGCCCGAGGAATCGATGAGGCGGTCCCCATCGCGGTTCGGGGTCGTCGAATCCAGCAGTCCGCGCAGCTCCTGCTCGTGCGCACCGTCGAAGACCGGGGTGGCCAGGTTGGTGCCGGCCTCGGCTTCTCGAGCGGCGTCGGGCAGCTCGGCAGCCCATTCGGGGTTGCCCTCGATCTTCCAGCCCTGCTTCGAGATCCATCCGAGGTGGACCTCGAAGACCTGTCCGATGTTCATACGACGGGGAACACCGTGCGGGTTGAGGATGACATCGACAGGGGTGCCGTCGGCGAGGAACGGCATGTCCTCGACGGGCAGGATCGTCGAGATGACGCCCTTGTTTCCGTGACGACCGGCCATCTTGTCACCGATGGTGATCTTGCGGCGCTGAGCCACGTAGACGCGGACCATCTGGTTGACGCCAGGCGAGAGCTCGTCGTCGTCCTCGCGGTCGAAGACGCGCACACCGATGACGGTGCCGATCTCGCCGTGGGGAACGCGCAGCGAGGTGTCACGGACCTCACGGGACTTCTCACCGAAGATCGCGCGCAGCAGGCGCTCTTCCGGGGTCAGTTCGGTCTCACCCTTCGGGGTGACCTTGCCGACGAGGATGTCGCCGTCGGTGACTTCGGCGCCGATGCGGATGATTCCGCGATCGTCGAGGTCGGCCAGGGCATCGGGCGAGATGTTCGGGATGTCCCGAGTGATCTCTTCGGCACCGAGCTTGGTGTCGCGAGCATCGACTTCGTGCTCTTCGATGTGGATCGAAGAGAGCACATCGTCCTGGACGAGACGCTGCGAGAGGATGATCGCATCCTCGTAGTTGTAGCCTTCCCAGGACATGAACGCCACGAGGAGGTTCTTGCCCAGAGCCATCTCGCCGTTCTCGGTGGACGGCCCGTCGGCGAGGACGGTTCCGGCCTCGACGCGGTCGCCTTCGTCGACGAGGATGCGCTGGTTGTACGAGGTGCCGTGGTTCGACCGCTTGAACTTCGCCGCCTTGTAGGTCAGCTGGGTTCCGTCGTCGGCGAGCACGGTGACGTAGTCGGCCGAGACCTCGGTGATGACACCGGACTTCTCAGCGGTGATGACATCGCCGGCGTCGACGGCGGCACGGTATTCCATGCCGGTGCCCACGACCGGGGATTCGGCCATCACCAGCGGCACGGCCTGACGCTGCATGTTCGCACCCATGAGGGCGCGGTTGGCGTCGTCGTGCTCGAGGAACGGAATCAGAGCCGAAGCCACAGACACCATCTGACGTGCGGAGACGTCCATGAAGTCGATCTGGTCGTGCTGGACCAGCTCTGCCTCACCGCCGCCGCCCTTCGGACGGGCCAGGACCTCGACCTCGGCGAAACGCTGGTCGTCGGTCAGCGGTGCGTTGGCCTGGGCGATGTTGAACTCGAGTTCGTCATCGGCGGTCAGGTACTGCGTCTCATCGGTCACGACACCGTCGACGACCTTGCGGTAAGGCGTCTCGATGAAGCCGAAGGGGTTGATGCGGGCGTAGGACGCCAGCGAACCGATCAAACCGATGTTCGGGCCTTCGGGGGTCTCGATCGGGCACATGCGGCCGTAGTGCGAGGGGTGCACGTCACGGACTTCCATGGCGGCACGGTCACGCGAGAGACCGCCGGGTCCCAGTGCGGAGAGACGGCGCTTGTGGGTCAGACCCGCGAGCGGGTTGTTCTGATCCATGAACTGCGAGAGCTGCGAGGTGCCGAAGAACTCCTTGATCGCGGCCACCACGGGGCGGATGTTGATCAGGGTCTGCGGGGTGATCGCCTCGACGTCCTGAGTGGTCATGCGCTCACGCACGACGCGCTCCATCCGGGACAGACCGGTGCGGATCTGGTTCTCGATGAGCTCGCCGACGGCACGGATGCGGCGGTTGCCGAAGTGATCGATGTCGTCGAGCTTGACGCTGATCTCGACCTCTTCGCCGTCGCGGGTGCCCTTGGCCGTGTCCACTCCGGCGTGCAGAGACACGAGGTAGCGAATGGTGGCCACGACGTCCTCGGTGGAGAGCACCGAGTCCGACAGCGGGGCTTCGACGCCGAGCTTGCGGTTGACCTTGTAGCGGCCGACCTTGGCCAGGTCGTAGCGCTTCGGGTTGAAGTACAGGTTGTTGAGCAGGTTGCGAGCGGCCTCAGCGGTCGCGGGCTCTGCCGGGCGCAGCTTCTTGTAGATGTCGAGCAGCGCTTCGTCCTGCGTGGTGACGGTGTCCTTGGCCATCGTCTCGCGGATCGATTCGAACTCGCCGAACTCTTCGAGGATCTTCGCTTCGGACCAGCCGAGGGCCTTGAGCAGAACAGTCACGGACTGCTTGCGCTTGCGGTCGAGGCGAACACCAACCTGGTCGCGCTTGTCGACCTCGAACTCCAGCCAGGCACCGCGGGACGGGATGATCTTCGCGGTGAAGATGTCCTTGTCCGTGGTCTTGTCGACGCTGGATTCGAAGTAGGCGCCGGGCGAACGCACGAGCTGGGAGACGACGACGCGCTCGGTGCCGTTGACGATGAACGTGCCCTTGTCGGTCATGAGGGGGAAGTCACCCATGAACACGGTCTGGCTCTTGATCTCGCCCGTGTTGTTGTTCATGAACTCGGCGGTGACGTACAGCGGCGCCGAGTAGGTCATATCGCGTTCCTTGCACTCATCGATCGAGTACTTGGGAGCTTCGAACCGGTGCTCGCGGAACGACAGCGACATGGATCCGCCGAAGTCTTCGATCGGCGAGATCTCTTCGAAGATGTCTTCGAGTCCCGAGGTGGTTGCGACTGAGTCGTCCCCGATCTCGATGGCCTCGGCGACGCGGTCCTGCCACGCCTCCGATCCGATCAGCCAATCGAAGCTGTCCGTCTGCAGACCGAGCAGATCGGGAACCTCGAGGGGCTCGCGAATCTTCGCGAAGGAAATTCTCTTGGGGGGATTAGCGGTCCTGGTGTTGTCGTTGGCGGCGGCCAATTGGTTCCTTCCGAGTGCTTCACCATCTGATACTTCGTCTGCCCACTCGCTCCGGCGACGTCCGGACATCCACGACATACACGAGGTGTGTCAGATTTCGACTCCCGGCGTCGGCATGGTTCACTTGAGTGGAAATGCTGCGCCCACCGCTATATGAAGGCACACCACAGGCAGAACGATGCAAATATCAAGCTTATAGCATCTGGTCAAGTCTGGCAAGACGACGGTTTCAGTGCAGATTCTTCGTCCACATCCCCACCCAGGCCCACGTGGCGAATCCTGCCTGATCGTTGATCGCCAGCATCCACGAATTCTCCACGGCGTTCCACGTGTACACCCGGTCGACCGCCGTGTTCGCGGCGAGACTGCGATGATTGGCGATCTTGAGCCTGGCACCGAGGCGGTGGCCACGATGCTCGCTCAGCACCAGGGTTCCGCCCTGCCACCCGACGGTCGGCCGATCGGCCGAGTGTCCGACCTGCGTGTATCCCGCCGGCGCCCCGTCGAGGAGGGCGAGCGCCGTGGCCATGGTTTCGCCCTTTGCTTCCTTCTCTGCGTCGAGGGCCCTCACCCGCTCACCGTCCCAAGTCTCCTCTCCCCCGAATTTCGCTGCTCCCGGCACGTCGGTGCTCAGCCGGCGCTTGCACAGTGCGATGTGCTCGAGCCGCTGTTCCGGGACCGGACCTCGCCATGTCTCGATGACGTAGTCGTCGGCCATGGCACCGAGATCGAGCTCGGCCGCAGTGGAGGTCGGAGCGACGGAGCACCGTTCGATCTGGGCCAGCCCGTACCCGCGGCGGCTGAGGAACGACACCTCCCGCAGAGCGACCGGCAGCGTTCCGGCACCGGTCTCGGCGGCAAGATGGGCCCCGCGCAGATTGGCAGTTCTGACAGACTCCGGGATCTCACAATAGGTCGACAGCGCGGTCCGTCCGTCTGCCGCCAGGTCGGACTCCATCCGCTCGAGCAGCGCCGCGCCGAGCCCTCGTCGGCGCAGATCGGGTCGGACCGCACACCAGAGCTCTGCTGTGTCGGTGTTGCTCGTCAGACGCAGGTCTGCAGTGCCCCTGGCGACGATGTCTCCGTCGCTGCGACCGATCCATGTGAGCGTGGTCCGGTACTCGCTCCTGCCGGTCAGCGCGTGCCGCACATCCTCGGGAATCGGGTCGAAGTCCTCCCCCAGCCCGGATGCTCGATTGATGACAGTGTCGAAAGCCAGCAGCTCGGGTATCAATGCCTCGATTGCCGCCGGGTCGCCGTGTCCGGACCTGATCCGAGTGATCTCCACCTGTGGCCTCTGTCGTCGCTGAGGGCCGCCTCGCATTGCAATGACTCCTTCGCGCATCGTCGCGCTGACAGCCGGTGGGAGACATTCTAGACTGCGACCATGACACGAGTGAGTATCCTCAGCTTCGATCCGGCCGCGGTCAACTGCGGCATCATCGTCGGCACCGATCGCTCTCTGCTCGTCGACGCGGGCCCCGGCCCCGCGGCCGCCGCGCATCTGGTGGAACGGGCGGGCCGCCTCGGCGAGGAGATCGGAGGCAGCCGTCCCCGCGCGATCGAGCTCGCAATCACCCATGATCATTGGGATCACTTCTTCGGCGCCGCCGCAGCCGTCTCCGCAGGGGTCACCGCCGTGTACGCATCGTCATCGTTCGCCGCCGATCAAGAGGCCACGGCCTGGATCGCTCTCGACGGAGTCGCGGACGGTGACTTCCCGGATGAATATCGGTCGAGCCTACCCACGGATCCCGGTGAGCTCATCGTCGACGTCGCGCCCGTCGATCCGACACCCGGTGATGTGTGGCACCTCGACCTCGGTGGCTGTCCGGTCGAGTTCCATGTGCTCGGAGGACATTCGACGGCCGACCTCGTCGTCCGACTGCCCGAGCTCGGCATCGTCTTCACCGGCGACCTCGTCGAAGAGGCGGACGCCCCTCAGGCCGGGGCCGATGCGTCCTTGAGCGAATGGGCATCGAGCCTGCACACCCTGCTGTCGTTTCCCGAGGCGAAGACCTTCGTTCCCGGTCACGGGGTCCCGGTCGACCGTGATTTCGTTTCCCGTCAGCTCGCCGATATCGAGGGGATGAGGGTCGATCAGGGAGACGCCGAGGTGGCTCTGCCCGCCCGCTCCATGCCGGGTGATCATGATCGGACGATTCCCCGGGAGCACCGCCTGGTCTGATTCCGGACCCACCCGGGCAACGGTCGGACGTGTCGAGGCCGAAGCGTTCGATGGAGTCCTCATCGCGGTCACCGATGTCGCGGGTGTCGAAATCCGGTGCCAGGGGAGGTTCGGTGCCCTTGGCGGCGGCGACGAGGACCTGCAGACAGTAGGGCACGGCGAGTTCGACAGGGATGAAGTCGTCGCCGCTGGACATCATGAGTTCCAGGGCAGCAGAGGGGACGACGGGTCCGTTGTCGGTGACGAGGTAGGCGAACGAGCGGGCGGAGGTCTCGCCTTCACTGAAGAAGACGAGGGTCTGTTTCTCCCCCGATTCCTGATGCATGTCGAAGGCGAAGTCGGAGGTGAACTTCGCCCAATCGCCGTAGCCCATGGTCAGGAGGCCGGGAATGATCGCGAGCTAGTGGGTGTCCTCGGTCTGCTGTGAGGCTTGCCGAATGGCCTTGATCTGACTCTCGGTCAGTCCGGGCCTGATGATCTCGTCGATGTAGAGGGGATGCTGAGCCCAAGTTCCGCGGATGCGTTCGCGCAGCTGCCGCTGTGCGCGGGCGTAGCTCGTCGTCTCAGTCCCCGGTCCCCGGTCACCAGTCACCAGTCACCAGTCAAGGATAGTTCAGGGTCTGCCCAGCCCTTGTCGGTCGGTGTTCCGAATCGGTCACATCGACACGGGACGGGCGGACATCCTCGGCGAAGGATGGGGTTTCCTCGGCAGGACTGGGACGGCATCCTCGGTGGAGGATTGATTCCTCCGCCGAGGATGCAGAGAACCCCCACGGCGGACCGTGGGGGTTCGAAGCCTATGCAGCAGTCAGGCTGCTGCGCAGAAGATCACTTGAGGGTGACGGTGGCGCCGGCAGCCTCGAGGGTCTCCTTGGCCTTCTCGGCGTCTTCCTTCGAAGCGCCTTCGAGGACGGCCTTGGGAGCTCCGTCGACGAGGTCCTTGGCTTCCTTGAGTCCGAGGGAGGTGAGTCCACGGACTTCCTTGATGACGGGAACCTTCTTCTCGCCGGCCGATTCGAGGATGACGTCGAATTCGGTCTGCTCTTCAGCAGCGGCTTCGCCGGCTCCGCCAGCGGCAGGTGCAGCGGCGACGGCGGCCGGAGCGGCAGCCTCGACGTCGAACTCTTCTTCGAACTTCTTGACGAACTCGGACAGTTCGATGAGGGTGAGCTCCTTGAAAGCCTCGAGGAGCTCGTCGGTGGTGAGCTTAGCCATGGTGGCTAGTCCTTCCTGTTTTGGTCACGATCAGCGACCGGTTCGGTTTGTGGTGATGCTCAGGCGTCGGAGGCAGGAGCGTCGTCCTGCTTCTCGCGGAGGGCATCGACAGTGCGCACGGCCTTGACCAGCGGAGCGGTGAAGAGGTAAGCCGCCTGGTGGAGGCTTGCCTTCATGGCACCGGCTGCCTTTGCAAGCAGCACTTCGCGGGATTCGAGGTCGGCGAGCTGGTTGACCTGTTCGGGGCTGAGCGCGGCTCCATCGAAGTAGCCGCCCTTCACCACGAGCTTGTCGTTCGCCTTGGCAAAGTTACGCAGAGCCTTGGCAGCCTCAGGTGGTTCGCCGTTGACGAACGCGATCGCGGTGGGCCCATTGAGGTGCTCATCGAGACCGGTGACTCCGGCTTCCTTGGCTGCAATCTTGGTCAGCGTGTTCTTTACCACGGCGTAGCTGACGTTCTCACCGAGAGAGACGCGCAGTTCTTTCATCTGCGCGACGGTGAGACCGCGGTACTCGGTCAGCAACACAGCGTCGGAGTTCTCAAACTGCTGTTTGATCTCCTCGACTGCGGCTGCCTTGTCTGGCCTCGCCATGGTGTTCCTTTCATAAGTCGTCCGGTCTGTCCCAACAACAGAAAAAGCGCTCCACGCAGATAGGCGTGAAACGCTTGGCCGTCGATTCCAGAGGAATCCGACGGAAGGATTTCGAGCTCACCTGCGTGGGTCACTCACTAGGAGTCTTCGCCTGTGGGCACCGGGATTCGATGGCGAATCCTGATGGTTCCACAGAGACCGACGGTCTTGGGTGGTTCAAGTCTAACGAAGTCTGTCCCGGCAAGTCCAATCGACCACCGAGACCCCTCCCACACTACCTGACGGCGGCGCAGCAACCTGGCGCGAGGTTGCTGCGCCGCCGTCAGGTAGTTCTACGGCGCGGGTGTGCAGGTTCGTCAGTATTCGATGACGACGCGGCCGTCGATCTTGCCGTGTTCCATCTCGTCGAAGATCGCGTTGATGTCCTCGAGCGGTCGCTTCGTGAACGTCGGGTGGATCTTGCCGGCGGCATAGAATTCCAACGCCTCGACCATGTCCTGTCGGGTGCCGACGATCGAACCGCGGATCGTCAGGCCCTTGAGCACGATGTCGAAGATCGGTGCCGGGAAGTCACCGGGCGGCAGTCCGTTGAAGACGATGGTGCCGCCTCGGCGGGTCATTCCGATCGCCTGACCGAACGCCGCGGGGTGGACGGCGGTGACGAGGACTCCGTGTGAGCCGCCGATCTTGTCCTGGATGATCTCGGCCGGGTCCTCAGCGAAGGCGTTGACGGTGATTTCGGCACCGTGCTTCTTCGCCAGAGCCAGCTTGTCGTCGGCGACGTCGACGGCGACAACGCGCATGCCCATGGCGACGGCGTACTGAACGGCGATGTGTCCGAGTCCGCCGATACCGGAGATGACGACCCATTGGCCCGGCTGCACCTCGGTGCGCTTGAGTCCCTTGTACACGGTGACGCCGGCGCACAGGACCGGGGCGATCTCATAGGGATCGGCTCCGTCGGGGATGATGGCGGCGAACTTCGTATCGACGAGCATGTACTCGCCGAAGGAGCCGTCGACTCCGTATCCGCCGTTGACCTGGGATTCGCAGAGGGTCTCCCATCCCTGACGGCAGTGCTCACAGGTCCCGCATGCGGTCCACAGCCACGCGTTGCCGACCATCTGTCCGACCTCGACATCGGTGACGCCCTCGCCGACCTTTTCGACGGTGCCGACTCCTTCGTGTCCCGGGATGAGCGGCACTTTCGGTTTGACCGGCCAGTCACCGTGTGCGGCGTGGAGATCGGTGTGGCAGACGCCGGAGGCGACGAGTTTGACGAGGGCCTGGCCGGGGCCGGGTTCGGGAATCGCGTTGTCCCCGACGACGAGGTCCTGGCCGAAACCCTCGACTACTGCTGCTTTCATTGCGGACATCATTCTCTCCTTTGTGATGATGGTTCACGAAGCGATGCGGGGTTTGAGTTTGAGGTGGAAGAACTACCCGACGGCGGCCCAGCTACCTGGCGCGAGGTTGCTGCGCCGCCGTCGGGTAGCAATTGGGGTCAGAAGAAGCCTTGCGCGTTCTCCGAGTAGCTAACGAGCAGGTTCTTCGTCTGCTGGTAGTGGTCGAGCATCATCTTGTGGTTTTCGCGTCCGATGCCCGAAGCCTTGTACCCGCCGAAGGCCGCATGGGCCGGGTAGGCGTGGTAGTTGTTCACCCACACTCGCCCGGCCTGGATCTCACGACCGGCCCGGTAGGCGGTGTTGCCGTCACGGGACCAGACTCCGGCTCCGAGGCCGTAGAGCGTGTCGTTGGCCGTGGCCAGCGCGTCGGCGTAGTCGGAGAACGTCGCGACCGAGACTACGGGCCCGAAGATCTCCTCCTGGAAGATGCGCATCTTGTTCGTGCCTTTGAAGATAGTCGGCTGCACGTAGAATCCGCCGGCCAGATCCCCATCGAGCTCGGCCTTGCCGCCGCCGGTGAGCACTTCGGCGCCTTCCTGACGGCCGATGTCGAGGTAGGACATGATCTTCTCGAACTGGTCGTTCGAGGCCTGGGCGCCCATCATCGTGTCCGTGTCGAGAGGGTTGCCCTGGACGATCTTCTTCGTCCTGGCCACGACCTTCTCGAGGAAGGGATCGGCGATCGATTCCTGGATGAGCGCACGCGACGGGCAGGTGCAGACCTCGCCCTGGTTGAGGGCGAACATCGTGAAGCCCTCCTGAGCCTTGTCCGCGTACGAGTCGTCCTTGGCCAGCACATCCTCGAAGAAGATGTTCGGCGATTTGCCGCCGAGCTCGAGGGTGACCGGGATGATGTTCTGCGAGGCGTACTGCATGATCAGGCGACCGGTCGTCGTCTCACCGGTGAACGCGATCTTCGAGATCCGCTTGTTCGACGCCAGCGGCTTGCCGGCTTCGAGGCCGAAGCCGTTGACGACGTTGAGCACGCCCTCGGGCAGCAGGTCGGCGATGAGTTCGACGAGGACGAGGATCGACGCCGGAGTCTGCTCGGCGGGCTTGAGCACGATCGCATTGCCCGCGGCCAGCGCCGGAGCGATCTTCCACACGCCCATGAGGATCGGGAAGTTCCAGGGAATGATCTGACCGACCACGCCGAGCGGCTCGTGGAAGTGATACGCCACCGTGTCCTCGTCGATCTGCGAGAGTCCGCCCTCCTGCGCCCTGATCGCTCCGGCGAAGTAGCGGAAGTGGTCGACTGCCAGCGGCAGGTCGGCGTTGAGGGGTTCGCGGATCGCCTTGCCGTTGTCCCAGGTCTCGGCGACGGCGAGCGTCTCGAGATTCTCCTCGATGCGATCGGCGATCCGATTGAGGATGTTGGCCCGTTCGGCCACCGCCGTCTTGCCCCAGGCCGGAGCCGCCTTGTGCGCTGCGTCGAGAGCGAGTTCGATATCCTCGGCGGTGCTGGCCGGGACCTCCGTGAAGTTCTTGCCGGTGACCGGGCTGGGATTCTCGAAATAGTTGCCCTTGACCGGCGGCACCCACTGACCGCCGATGAAGTTCTCGTAGCGGGACTTGAACGTGACAAGCGACCCGTCCTGACCGGGCTGTGCGTAGACAGTCATTGCAACTCCTTTGATGCGTCTGATTCCACCGGATTGTCTCCGTGTGATCACGACGCTACCGAGCGCAACGTTGCATGTGGGTTGCATCACCTCGCCGAGGCGGTCGGACCGTCCCGCACACCGAACCGCAGTGGGTTCGCCGAGTTCAGAGACCCAGCGCCTCCAGACGCACGACCGCAGCGTTGCGTTCGGCGGCCTCGGGCGGCGCCAGGCGCAGCACGGTCATGAGGACTTCGACGTCGTTTCGGAAGTCCGGCAGCTTCGCAAAACGCCACAGCTGCTGCCAGGTTCCGTCCTGCAGCAGGGTCTCGCGCATAAGTGCGTTGACTTCCGCTCCGATCTCCCGCACTCCCGGAGCATCGGAGTCCGGCAGGACGGTTCCGGTGAACTGTTCGAGGGCCGAATCCGCGTCACCGCTGGCCAGTGCCTGAACGGTTCGCTCGAGATCCGAATCGACGTCCCCGCGAAGTCGATAGGGGCGCGCATCGATGCGCAGATCGCCGAGGCTGACGATCGTCCTGCGCAGACGATTGATCTCCGCCCGGACCGTGACTTCGCTGCCGCCGACCGCCCACAGCCGCTCCACCAGCCCGGCTCCGCTGATGCCGTCGGGATGCCGGTGCAGCAGAAGCAGGATCTCGGCGTGCCTGCGGGTCAGCGGGATCGGGGTGCCGTTCGGTCCTTCCAGGGCGGGGCTGGGACCGAGCACGGTGAGTCTGCTTCCGGCCGCCTCGGTGCCGGTGTGCATCGGCTGCGGGGTGAAGAGCTGGGACAGCTGGGCACCTGCGGCTTTGGCCGTCGAGGACAGCAGCGGCAGCACGATGGAGGACACGGCGTCGTCTCCCCCGGTGACGTCGATGATGCCGATGACCTGCCCGGTCAGAGGGTGGGTCACGGGGACCGCGCTGCAGCTCCAGGAATGGACGTCGGGGGCGAAATGTTCGGCGCGGCTGACCTGTACCGGACGGCCCGAGCGCAGAGCCAGCGCCGGAGCGGAGGTGCCCATGACCTCTTCGGACCAGTCCGAGCCGGAGACGAATCCCATGGCTTCGGCGCGGTTGCGCACGCCCCGCTCCCCTTCGACCCACAGCAGCCGCCCCTGTTCGTCGCCGAGGGCGGCGAGCAGGCCGGCATCCTTGGCGGGTTCGATGAGGTGGGATCGCAGCAGCGGCATGATCGTGTGGAAGGGATGGCGTCGGCGCACCTCGGCGAGTCGATCGGCTTCGAACGCGACTTGGACCTGCACGCTGTCGGGGTCGCGCAACTGGGCCAGAGACCGGTCCCAGGATTCCAGCACCGAGGCTCGCACCCCGGGACCTGACCACGGTGCGGGAAGTAGAGGATCCGATGGCCCGGCCAGGCGCTCATGTGCCCGGCGAACGGCACGCTGATAGGTGTCTTCGAGCAGCAGCGTCGAATCCATGGCGGACGGTCCACCTCCATCGGCGGGTGTCGGAAGAGTGCCTCAACTGCTCATAATCTAGTCGCGAACCCGTCCGCGGACAAGAGCCCGTCCACTCCCCGAACTACCTGACGGCGGCCCAGCAACCTCGCGCTGTGAGGTTGCTGGGCCGCCGTCAGGTAGCAATTGGGAAGGGAGAGGGCGGGAAGCGAACGAATCGCTTCCCGCCCTCTGCCGGTGCATCGATCAGATCAGATGCGCAGACCCGAGTGGTCGACCGGAACGGCGGGGCCGTTCGACGTCGTGATCGTGGCCTTGCTGATGTAGCGGCCCTTCGAGGAGGACGGCTTCAGACGCAGGATCTCTTCGATCGCAGCATCGAAGTTCTCCTGCAGAGCTTCCTCGGAGAAGGAGACCTTTCCGATGATGAAGTGCAGGTTCGAGTGCTTGTCGACGCGGAATTCAATCTTTCCGCCCTTGATGTCGCTGACGGCCTTGGCGACATCCATGGTCACGGTGCCGGTCTTCGGGTTCGGCATCAGGCCACGGGGACCCAGCACCTTACCGAGACGACCGACCTTGCCCATCATGTCGGGGGTCGCAACAGCGGCATCGAAGTCGGTGAACCCTCCGGCCACCTTCTCCAGCAGGTCATCGGAGCCGACGTAGTCAGCACCTGCTTCACGGGCAGCTTCTGCACGGTCGCCGGCAGCGAACACCAGGACCCGAGCGGTCTTACCGGTACCATGCGGAAGGTTGACGGTGCCGCGCACCATCTGGTCCGCCTTGCGGGGGTCAACACCCAGGCGGAGAGCGACCTCGACCGTGGCGTCGTACTTCGCCACGTTGGTCTCTTTGGCCAGGGCGATCGCCTGAGCCGGTTCGTAGTTCACATCTGCGGCGATCTTCTCAGCCGCGGCCTGATAGGCCTTCGAACGCTTTGCCATCTGCTTTACTCCTTGCAGTCGTGGTGTGGGCTGCGTGGGCCCTGCCACTGTGTGGGGTGAGGTCTCAGACCTCGATGTCGGTGGTGATGCCCATCGAACGCGCGGTTCCGGCGACGATGCGGTCGGCCTGATCCAGAGTGTTGGCGTTCAGGTCGGGCATCTTCGTGGTCGCGATCTCGCGCACCTGATCGGCGCTCAGGTGAGCGACCTTGACGGTGTGCGGAGTGGCCGAACCCGACTTCACTCCGGCGGCCTTCTTGATCAGCTCGGCTGCCGGCGGGGTCTTGAGCACGAAGTCGAACGAACGATCTTCGTACACGGTGATCTCGACGGGAACGATGTTTCCGCGCTGGGATTCTGTAGCGGCGTTGTAGGCCTTGCAGAATTCCATGATGTTGACGCCGTGCTGGGCAAGCGCCGGACCGATCGGAGGAGCCGGGTTGGCGGCACCTGCCTGAATCTGGAGCTTGACGAGGCCGGCTACCTTTTTCTTGGGAGGCATGTACGGTCCTTAATCTTGAGGTTTCGATGTGCCAGACATATACAGCACATCGTTCGACGGCGGCCTTCCGATAAGGGCCGCAATCAAACCACACCAGTATTCCATGCGCGCCCACCTGCGGGCAAATGCTCGTGAGGGGCATCACCCGATCGTCCTCTCGCCGAGGCGGGACAGCGTCGCCGCCGAGGCGGGCCAACGTCGCCGGCGGATGTGACCACCTCGGCGTCGTCGTTCAAGCGCGAGCCCGGATATCGCCCTGTAAACGGTTCGACAACTGCGCTCAGCATTGATCGAGGCAATCCCTTCCCCAACGAGACAATCCCCTCGCCGAGGCGGCCGAGCCAGTGAACTCGAGAACGCGGGAACGCCGAAGGGGCCCGGAGAATTCCGGGCCCCTTCGGTCACGATCGCACCGAGGCGATCAGTGAAACCATATGGCGATCAGAGCTTCGAGACCTGATCGAAGCCGAGTTCGACGGGAACATCACGTTCGAAGATCGACAGCAGCACGGTGAGCTTCTGCGATTCCGGACGGATCTCCTGGATCGTCGCGGGGTGACCTTCGAAGGAGCCCTCCTTGACGAGCACGGACTCGCCGACCTCGAACTCCACCTCGGTGACGGGCGCGGACTTCGCAGCGGCCTCGGCGGCGGGACCTTCGGCAGCAGCGGCTTCGGCCTGGCGCTCTTCGAAGATCGGGGCGAGCATCGAGAAGACCTCGTCGATCGACAGCGGAGTCGGATCGTAGGCGTTGCCCACGAATCCGGTGACACCCGGAGTGTGGCGGACGGCGCCCCACGACTCGTCGGTCAGTTCCATGCGCACGAGCACGTAGCCGGGGATGCGCACACGACGGACCTGCTTGCGCTGTCCGTTCTTGATCTCGACGACGTCTTCCATCGGCACCTGCGACTCGAAGATGAACTCTTCGAGGTTGAGGCTGACGGTGCGGTTCTCGAGGTTCTGCTTGACGCGGTTCTCGTAGCCTGCATAGGAATGGATGACGTACCAGTCACCCTCCTGCATGCGCAGCTCGGCCTTGAACTCTTCGGCCGGGTCTATCCCGTCGGCAGCGGCGACGTCTTCGGCGGCATCGCCCTGCTCGCCGTCGGCTGCGGCAGCCGAATCGGCAACGTCTGCGGAGTCAGCAGCTTCTGCGGAGTCAGCGTCAGCGGATTCGACGGGGGCGGTCGCCTCGGCGTCGTTGGCCGCCTCTTCGGTTTCGGGCACCACAGCGGCACCCGACTCCTCGGGAGTGACGTCCTGGGTCTCAGGGGTCTCCTGCTCAGGTGAGTTGGTTTCCGACACCGATCAATTCCTCGCTTCGCGTTTTGTGATTCCCGGTAGGGAGTGAAGTTTGAGCTTGGGGTGGTTCACGGCTGAGGCCGCATCACCACAGGGGCCACAGCGGAGTTCCGCCGAACACCCAGCCGACGAGCTTGCCGAAGACCAGGTCGAGGCCCGTGACGAGAAGCATCATGAACAGGATGAAGCCCAGCACGACGAGCGTGTAGTTGAGCAGCTGCTTCCGGGTCGGAGTGACGACCTTCTTGAGCTCTGCCACCACTTCGCGGAAGAACTGCAGGATTCGTCCGAAGAATCCGAGCTTCTTTGGACCGGAGGCACTGTTGGGTGCGCTGCCAGTCTGCTTTGCCGGTGTGTCGCTCACACATCCTCACTCGGTCGGTTTCGTTTGGCTTCACAATTGTTCGTGCCGGTCGAGGACGGCGCCTGGCCGATGAGACTTCGGCAGAGTCAACTGCGCAGGGGTGACAGGACTCGAACCTGCAACCTACGGTTTTGGAGACCGTTGCGCTACCAATTGCGCCACACCCCTCTGATCGGACTTGAGCGATCGTGTCGATCCCTGTGGTGTCCGACCACGAGAAACGAGCATACCGTGCTCGACCGTTATTCGTCGAACCGAGGGTCGAAGCAATGTGTCGAACGTGTCGACGCTCACTCACCCACCGGTTCATCGGCAGGTGGCTGGCCCACGAGCGGCCTGGGTTCGGGGAACCGCACCCAGGGGTCGATCTGCACCTGCTTGTCGGGTGTGACGGTGATGATCTGCACGTCGATGGGGCGCTTCGTCTCATTGTCGACCCGGATGATGCTCAGTTCCGCGTTCATCTTCAGCGGTCCCGGTGTCAGCGCGTTCGCCAGCGCACCCCCGGTCGTCGAGCTGACGTAGCGGGTTCCCGAACCGAAGTTCTCCGGTCCGACCCGTCGGTGCCAGTGCCCGCTGAGAGCGTAGTCGGCGCAGCCCGAGCGCAGGCTCGGTCCGCCGACGGCGGGATCGTGGATGAGCATGATGTCGAAGTCGGCCTGGCAGGCTTCGTCGCGCAGCCGTTGTGCGTACTGGTCGGCGGTGAGGTCCGTCTCCAGCTGCGGACCGGATCCGAACACGGTC
Source organism: Brevibacterium permense (assembly GCF_013280495.1). GTDB lineage: Bacteria > Actinomycetota > Actinomycetes > Actinomycetales > Brevibacteriaceae > Brevibacterium > Brevibacterium permense. Next base: position 59,839 of record NZ_JABSSX010000008.1, on the reverse strand, counting down.
CGGCGCGGGTCGGCGGCACCGAAGAAAGTCACCCCGGCCATCTCCGCGGTGGAGTCCTCGAGCACGTTCCACCCGCGGGCCTTCGCGTGCCGGGTCGTGCCCATGGAATCGTGGTTGCCTTTGACGATCATGCGCGGCAGCTTCTCCGGCAGTTCGTCGTCGACGACGTCGAGGCAGTAGTTCTCGGCCGAGGTGCCCGTCATGGAGACGTCTCCGCCGTCGATATAGGCATCGGCTCGGCTCATCTCCGCAACCGCACCGACGACGCGCGCCATTCCGATATTGCAGTGGATGTCGGAGCCGTAGACGAACGTGGACACACCTTCCCGCCCTTCGCCCTCAGCGCTGTCGGCAGCGGGTGCGCCGACTCCGGCAGACGGGACGAGTCCCCGATCGGTCCAGTTGCCGGTGATCGGGCGGTCGTTCCATTGCGCCCGCAGGGCTTCGAGAACTTCGTCGTAGAAGGCGTCGTTGTCGTCGGCGAAGTCCTGCACCGCACCGAATGCGGTGTCGATGATTCCGCCGAGGCGGCCCGTGACCTGGGATCCGGCCAGTGGTGTGCCCTCGAACGCCGGATCGCCCACGATCGGCTTCGGACGGTTGAGAACGACGGCACCCAATCCGGTGAGGACGAGTACGAGCACCAGTCCGATGCCGAGGAGTTCCTTGCCGACGAAGGCGCGGATGATGGTGTCGACCCGGGCGGGCCCGAGGAAGAGGGCCAGGCCGACGAGTCCCCCGGTGATGATGCACACGGCCAACGCCCATCGTGTGAGGATCTCCCGGCTGAGTCCGTCGATGACCTGGTCGATCTGCGCCTGCGGGGCCGAGAACAGCGAAGCGTAGGAGGCGATGTCGCCGCCGAGGGCATCGACGGTTCCCCCGCCAGGGTCGGCCACCTCCGCGGGATCGGCCGCAGGTCGCTCGTCGTCACCGGAATCACCGGACACGGGGATCTCACCGATGTCGACGTGCAGTCCTAAACCGAGGGGGATGACATCGTCGGTGGGGACGAGCAGTCTGCCCAGGGGGCCGAAGTCGACGGTGAGCCGGGAGTCCGCGGTGACCCGGTACTGCGCCTCGTGCGGGCCGAAGGTGAGATCGGCCCGCGAGGTGAACAGCGCCCAGGGCAGGGTCACAAGCGCAACCACGGCCAAGGTGATGACGAGTGCGGTGATTCTCCGTCGTAATGACACGGCCACCAGTCTAAAGACGTTTCCCGTCTTCGATGGAGCAGCCGATGAAGGTCGGTTCGGGTTCGAGGGTGATGCCGAAAGCGTCCTCGACCCCGGCGACGACGGTCGACGCGAGATCGATCACATCGGCCGTGCTCGCGTGTCCCCGGTTCGTCAGCGCGAGGGTGTGCTTGGTCGACAGCGAGGCCAGCCCCTCACCGAGGCTGAAGCCCTTGGAGAACCCCGCGTGCTCGATCAGCCAGGCCGCCGAGGTCTTCGTCTTCCCCTCGATCTTGGCTCCGCTGAGCGGGTCGGTCATCGGGTAGCGAGGAGCTTCGGCGGGCAGGACCTCGGCGTTCTCGACGATGGGGTTGGTGAAGAAGGATCCCGCCGACCAGGAGTCGTGGTCGGTCGCGTCGAGAACCATGCCCTTCGACCGGCGCAGCGCGATGACGTTCTCGCGCACTCGTGCGGCCGGAACGCGGGTACCGATCTCGACGTCGAGGGTCGATGCGAGCTGGGCGTAGCGCACCGGCAGCGATTCGTCGCTGCGCTGGAGGTCGAAGGTCACCGAGAGCACGACGAACTGCGGGGTTCCGGCCGCGATCTGGGCGCGCTTGAGCGCCGAGGTGCGGTAGCCGAATTCGAGTTCGACTGCGGTGAGGTGGCGGACCTGACCGGCCACCCGGTCGAAGACCTCGACGGAGGAGATGAGCTCGCCGACCTCCGTGCCGTAGGCACCGACGTTCTGGATCGGGGTCGCTCCGACCGATCCGGGGATCCCGGACAGCGCTTCGAGTCCGGACAGCCCCAGGTCGAGGGTGTGAGCGACGGAGTCATCCCAGTTCTCCCCCGCCTCGGCGGTGACCCGGGTGTCGGTCGTCGTGGTCTGGGTCGTCTCCACTCCGGTGGTTCGGACCACGCAGACCGCACCGTCGAATCCGGCATCGGCGATGAGCAGGTTCGATCCGCCGCCGATGAACAGGACTTGCGCCGTCTCCTGGCCGCTGAGTTCGAGCGGGTGGGCGGCGCAGAAGTCGAGCAGTTCGTCTCGGGTGTTCGCGACCGTGACCTGCGGGGCCGGTCCGCCGAGGCGGAAGGTGGTGAAGCTGGAGAGTTCCTGCGGGTGGGCTTGGCTCACGCCGAGATCCGAACCTGAGTACGGCTGAGGACATCGGCCTCACCGGACTTCACTGTGATGTCGATGCGGGCCGTGCCGACGGCAGGGTCGACGGCGCCGACGGTCGCGGTGAGCTTGAGCGAGGTCGTCGGGGTCGCCGGTGATCCGGTTTCGGCATCGGGGACGACGACGGGGGCGGAGAAGCGGGTCCGGTAGTCGACGATCGCACCCGGGTCGCCGAGCCATTCGGCCACCGGGGCGATGACCGCCGCCATCGAGAGCATCCCGTGGGCGATGACATCGTCGAGGCCGACTTCGCGGGCGAAGCGTTCGTTCCAGTGGATCGGATTGTGATCGCCCGAGGCTGCGGCATAGTCGACGAGGGATGCGCGCGACAGCGGGATCTCGGATTCCACGATGGTGTCTCCGATGGTCAGTTCGGAGAAGTCGATGGCGCTCATTCTCCGTCTCCTCTCACGACGATGGTCGAGGTCACGGTGACGACGGGCTGCTCCGCGACATCGGTGATCTCGGTGCGGGTGGTGATCATGGCATTGCTGCCGGCGGCCCGGACTCCGTCGACATGGGTGAGCGCGGTCAGGACGTCGCCGGCGACGATGGGTCGAGTGAACGAGAACTGTTCGGAGCCGTGGACGACCTTCGAGAAGTCGATGCCCGAGTCCGGGTCGGAGATATAGGCGGCTTCCGATTTCTGCGCGATGATCACGGCGAAGGTGGTCGGGGCGACGACGTCGCGGTAGCCCAGTGCGGTGGCCGCCTCGGCGTCGAAATGGTAATCGGCCTTCGCTCCGGTGGCGAGCGCGAATTCCGCGATCGCCTCCCTGGAGACCTCATAGGGCTGAGGCAGGGAGAACGTGGCCCCCTGCTTCTCCGTATTCACCGGCATATGCGCTCTCTCTTCCACTGGGGTCAGTATCGACACCAGCCTAAAGCACGGCCTCAGGATGAGGCTCACCGGCGAAGAATTGATCGCGCGTTCGTATCCGGTTCACACAATTGCTGCACCATCGGGCTCATGGCTTCGAAACTGGTATATGTTATCCACATCACATTCGGTAAGGAGCAGTGCGATGACGAACGAATCCCCCAGGGCTGACCCGAAGAGCCCCGAGGCACAGACGGCGACCCCCGGCGCACGAGTCAAAGACGCAGTCGCGGTCCCCTCACCGCACACACCTGGTCCCGGCTCTCCCGCTGCGCCTGCACCGGCAGCCGCCGGTTCTGATCCGGCACCGGCACCAGCCGACGTCGACCCGCCGCAGGTGGAAGTGGCAGTGGCCACCGATGCCGCCTACGCCGGCAAAGAAGCCGACAGAGTTCAGCTGCGTCGACCGCTGCGAAACGTCTCCGAGGTCCGGCACTTCTTCCGCACGAATCAGACCCCGATCTTCTTCGTCGGAGCCACTCCGTTCAACCTGCTCGGTCTCGACCGGTGGGTGCGCAATTTCTCCTACATCACCTACTACGACGGCTGGGACGGCGGACATCCGCGTGTCTTCTCACCGCGCTACAAGCCCTTTGTCGAGTTCGAATCGGGTGAGGCGATCAACAATTGGCTGCTCCTCAATGCCGAGGTGCGTGCCCATATGACGCGCAACGTCCCCCATGGTGAGCGAGTCAAGGTCGCGATGGTCTTCTTCGACGAGGAGACCGAGCGGATCTGCCGAGAGCTCGGCTACGACCTCATCCTGCCGTCGGCGGCCCTGCGCAATCAGCTCGATTCGAAGATCGAGACGACGAAGCTCGGCAATGAGGCTGGTGCGTTCTCCGTCCCGAACGTGCTGACCACTGCCGATACCTACGAAGAGCTCAATGAGCGGGCCGCCGAGGCTGGGCTGGGCACGGACCTCGTCGTGCAGACCCCCTACGGCGATTCCGGGAAGACGACGTTCTTCGTCTCCGATGCCTCGGGGTGGGAGGCGCACAAGGACGACATCATCGGCGAACAGCTGAAGGTGATGAAGCGGATCAACAACACTCCGGTCGCCGTCGAGGCGGTCATCACCTCCAGCGGTGTCGTCGTCGGTCCGTATCTGACCGAGCTGGCCGGCTTCGCCGAACTCACCCCGTACAAGGGCGGCTGGTGCGGCAACGAGATGAAACCCGATGTCCTCAACGCCGAGCAGCGGGCGCAGACCCGTGAGCTCGTGCGCAAGATGGGCGAAGGTCTGCGCAAACGCGGCTATCGAGGATTCTTCGAAGTCGATGTCCTCGTCGATCTCGATAACGACGACTGCTACCTCGGTGAGCTCAATCCGCGCATCTCCGGGGCCTCGGCGATCACGAACGTCACAGCCGGTGCGTATGCCGATGTGCCGCTGTTCCTGTTCCACCTGCTCGAATACCTCGACGTCGAATTCGACCTCGACGTCAACGAGATCAACGAGCGGTGGGAGGAGCTCTCCGGCGCCGACGAGTGGAGCCAGATGATCATCAAGGAGACGGCTCCGATCACCGAGTACATCACTCATTCCCCACTGACCGGTCAGTACTATCTCGACCAGTACGGGACGCTGACGTACAAACGTGCGGCACTCGACTGGCACCCCCTGCAGAACGGCAGCGAGGTGTTCTTCCTGCGCATCTTCGGTGCCGGGGACTACCGGTGGAAAGGTGCGGACCTCGGGGTCCTGGTGACGAAGAATCCGCTGCAGACGAACGTCGGCGGACCCGATGCGCTGAGCATCCGGGCCAAGCACTTCATCGATTCGATCAGGGCGATGTACGCCGGAGTTCCGGTCGTCGCCGACGATCCGTCGCCGGCCCTCGGCGGACCCGGAGCCAAAGGCGACTGAGCCCGGCGCCGCGCCCTTATGCGCGAAGGGCAGACATACGAGAAGCGCGGAGCCGCCTCGGTGATAATCTCAACACGACCCGAGGCGGCTCCCAGCTGCCGCCCGCGGAGCCGTTCCGCGGACAGACCGATGCGAGAATCAGAGGTGAAGAGTGATCGAACCGTCACCGGAACAGACCGCGGCCACTCCCCCGGCGGATCAGCCCGTGACCCCATCGGCTCCCGTCGATCCGGCGGCCGGAATCGACCGGGACAACTGGCAGGATCCCGACAATGTGCGCTGGTCGTTCCAGAACGTCGCGCGGGTCCTTCCCACGACGCCGATCGCCCGGGGCACCGGTCCGGTGGCCGAGCTGCCCGCCGCTCCACAGGATCTCGGCGAGGTCGAGGTTCCCGCGACGGAATACACGGAGGCCCGCAGCGTCCGCAGCGTCATCGAATCCACCGACACGGATGCCTGGATGCTCATGCACAACGGGACCGTGCTCACCGAGGAGTACTTCGGGGAGATGACCGCGTCGACCGAGCATCTGCTCATGTCCGTGTCCAAATCGCTCGTCGGCACTGTCGCCGGGGTCCTCGCCGGTTCGGGTGACCTCGACCCGAACCGCCTCGTCACCGATTATGTGCCCGAACTCGCCGAGTCCGGCTACGCCGGAGCGACCGTGCGCCACGTCCTCGATATGCGCTCGGGCATCCGCTTCTCCGAGGACTATCTCGACCCGAAGTCCGAGGTCCGGCAGATCGAAGAGTCGATCGGCTGGTCAGAGGCGAAGCGGGAGAACCCGGGCATCGGCATGTACGAGTTCCTCACCACCCTGGAGGCGAAGTCCGAGCACGGCGGTGTCTTCGAATACCGGTCGTGTGAAACCGATGTGCTCGGATGGGTGTGCGAGAAGATCGCCGGCGAGCGCATGCAGTCGCTCATGTCGCGGGTGCTGTGGTCTCGGATCGGCGCCGAACAGGACGCGATCATCGCCACCGACCAGTACGGGGTCGGGATGTTCGACGGCGGAATCAACACGACTCTGCGCGATCTCGCCCGGTTCGGCTACGTCTACACCAACCGCGGGCAGTCGCTGACCGGACAGCAGGTGGCGCCGACGACGTGGATCGGCGATACGCTGACCACCTCCGAGGATGTGCGTCAGGCGTTCGCCGATGGGCCCGGAGACAATCGGATGCCGGGCGGGGCGTATCACAACCAGTTCTGGTTCCCGTTCCCCGATTCTCATGCGTTCCTGGCCCTCGGCATCCACGGGCAGATGATCTATATGAACCCGGGTGCCAATGTCCTCGGCGTCAAGCTCTCGAGCTGGGGGCTGCCGCAGGATGCGACGAAGCTGTTCCCGACGATCCGCGCCTTCGAGGCTCTCGCGAAGGCCGTCAACTCCCCCGCCGCGGAGTAGGCCGAGTCGGTCGCTGCGGAGCACCCTATACCAGCAGTGGCAGCCCACACCGCTGCACGTACTCCACACCGGCGGCATCTGCTCCTACAGTTCCTCGGCCACCCCTCACCATTCCTCGCATAGCCTCCTGTTGCAGCGGGTGGATGTGCGAGGAACGGTGTGGGATGGTCACTTCCCTGCCTGAAACTCAGCCAAGGCTGAGCCCCGATGTGCCTGAATCGCCACAAGTGTCGCCGGATCCGCACACCGACCCCGGGTTCGCGGCAACCGGCCGTGGCAGAATCGTGGTGTATCGACAACGCTTGTGATCGCCTGAGCGCGAAGGAGAAACACGATGACCCCGATTCGCCGGTCCACCTGGATGCCCCGCCTGCTGACGGCGGCCGCTGGAACCGTTCTCGCCCTGTCCTTGACCGCATGCGGAGGCTCCGGAGGGGACAAGCCCGCCGAGGATCAGAAGTCCGAGGCCGCTCAGACCGAAGAAGGCGGATTCGGCGGAGGAGCCGTCGAATCGAAAGAGGCCGACGCCCCGGGATCCGAACCCGCCGAGGCGGAGCCGACAGACACGAAGTCCACCGACCCGTTCGCCGATGCCGCGAAGACGACGAACTGGGCCAGCGACGACGGGATGAAGATCGACAAGAAGGGCAACGGCATCGTGCCCGCTTCGTCGATCGAGGCCGACCTCGTCGACCTGTTCGAGAACAAACTCGATTGGAAGGTCAAGGAAGCCAAGTGCGACTCCGATATGGAGCTGCGAGAGTGGTACGGCTTCAAATCGTGCCAGGTCACTGTCAAAGACAAGGACGCGTACAAGGGCAGGAAGAAGTACTTCGGCACCGTGAAGATCGTCGATCACAAGGATCAGATGATCAAGTACGAACTCATGTTCCCCGGCATCGACAAGGAAGACTTCGACTTCAAGGACTGATCACCGAGGCGGCCCCGCCCCTGGTCATCGATCGGTTCCTGAGGTTGCGACTGCACACTCATCGTCGCCCGTACGACCTTCGTCCGTGCGGGCGACGAATCGTCTCCGCGGATGTCCGGAGGAACCGGTGATGACAAAGCTGCCGGCCGCCTCGGCGATCTCAGTCTCCGATCCCGGTTCGCCGGTGGCGGTCACCGAGAGGGCCTCAGCCTCGGATCCTGCGGTCACCGGCTCCGCGAAGGCCTCGCGCACGATCCGCCGGGGATCGTACTGTCGCGGATCGAGCGTCTGCCAGTCCTCGGTCCCCAGTGATTCGGTGGCCCGGTTGCGGGCGACGTCGACCTGGGCGCGGAAGAGGCGAATGAACTCGCCGAGTCGCTGCGCATAGTGGGGTAGCCGGCTGGGACCGATGACGATGACGGCGATGATGCCGGCGACGATGATCTTCTCAAAACTCAGGCCGAACATGTGCGGCTCCTCTCTTCGGACGCGGCGGAATTCTGGTCGGTCGGCACCGACTCATCGCCGGCATGGTCGGCCATATTCCCGTATCCGCGGGTCCGGTCGTGGATGCACGCGATGACGAGCGCAGCGAGGAAGAGCAGCGTCATCGGGGCCGCGACGAAGAACATCGACAGCACATCGGCGGCGGGGGTGACCAGGGCGGCGAAGACGACGATTCCGACGATGCTGACCCGCCAGGCCTTCGCGATCGATCGGGCGGAGAGCAGTCCGATGAAGTTGAGGACAACGAGGAAGACCGGGAGGACGAAGGCGATGCCGGTGGCGATGACGATCTTGAAGACGAAGTCGAAGTAGTAGGACGCCTGGAGAATGGTGCTGTCCTCGGTCGAGGCGAAGGCGGTGAGCACTTCGACCATCCGCGGGAAGATGTACAACCCGGTGAGGCAGCCGGCGGCGAAGAGCGGAAGTGCCGCGCCGAGAAAGCCGAACGTGTATTTCTTCTCCTTCGCAGTCAGCCCCGGGGTGAGGAAGCCGAAGAGCTCCCCCAGCCACACCGGGCTCGAGAGGACGATCCCGGAGTAGACGGCGATGCGCAGCTGGAGGTCGAAGGCCCCTGTAACGCTGTCGTAGTTGAGCGAAGCACTGCGGGATGCAGCGAGGTCGGTGATCGGAGCGCGGAGGACGTCCATGACGAGGTCTGACGTGAAATAGCCGACGATCGTGCCGATGAGCAGGGCCACCGCCGCGCGCACCGCCCGTGTCCGCGCCTCCCGCAGGTGCGCGGACAACGGCATCTTCTCCACGGCGGCGGTGCTCATGATCGCGGCCGCGTCTGATCGGCATTGGTGGGGTTCGTCTGGATGGAGCCGCCGAGATTCGGATCAAAGCTCGCCGAGGTGGGGCCGGGGTTCCCGTCATCCCCTGCGGAGGTGGCCGCGGGGTCCGGATAGGTGGTGATCGGATCGGTCACGGCCTCGAAATGGCGAGGCTCCGGGGCAGTGCGGTCTGTGTCGTCAGGCCGGCCTGTGGCGTTCGACCGCCCCTCCGTTGTTTCATCCTTGAGGATGCGGACCGATTGTCCGAGGCTCTTGGCCAGAGCCGGCAGCTTGGCCGCTCCGAAGACGAGGATGATGATGGCGAGGATGACGAGCGCGTGCCAGCCCGTGAGATTGTGCAGCATGGTCACTGTCCTTCCTGTCCGGAACCACCCTCAGGACCGGCTCCGCCTTCCGGAGGTTCTCCACCTTCGCCGCCGCCTCCGCCTGCCGGAGCTGCGCCGCCGGTCGGTTCGGTGTCGGTGTCGACGGGAACATCGAGCGTGGCGGTGTATCCGGAGTCGGTGTCGCCGCTGATCGTCGCGATCTGGTGTTCACCACCGTCATCGCCGAAGACGTTATCGTCGTCGAGGCTGACGTTCGCGAGGTTCTTCGCCGATCCGTCGTAGGCGTCGAGTTTGAACACGGCGTTGCAAGCATCCTCCGGCAGGGCCATCTGCGAGGTGGCGATGGCGTTCTCGGCATCTGTGATGGCGTCGACGTCGGGGTAAACCTCGAAGTGGATGTGCGTCCACCTGCCTGAGTAGCAGCCGGGGAAGACCGATTTGAACGTGACTTCACCGTTGGCGTCGACGACCTGGACGCCACGCAGCCACGTCGCGTCCTCGACGCCGTCGGAGTACATCGAGTAGCGGCCCTGAGCGTCGCAGTGCCAGGCGTAGACGGCAGCACCCTCGAACGGGGCGTTGTCGTTGGCCATATCGGTGACCTTGAGGGTGAAAGTCAGCGGCACACCGTCGACGGTTTCTGATCCGTCGATGTTCGAGCGGATGTCGGAGCGCACGATTCCCGATTCCTCGAGGATATCGGGGCCGTTGGAGCCGTCGGCCGGATAGGGTCCTGCGGTTTCGTCCGGGATCTCCGTGACGGATCCGCTGCTGCTCGAGCTCGAGCTCGTCGAGCCTGAGTCTTCGGAACTGCAGGCGGCGAGGACCATGGTGCCGACGCCGGCTCCGACGAGTCCTAAGACTCCGCGACGGCTGAAGAGGGTGCGGATGTCGAACGAGGCCCCTTGGTCGACGACCTCCTCCTCAGGTCGATCGAGGAGCCGTCCTTCGTAGGCGGGTCCGTTGGGGGTCTGGTCCGGTTCGGGTACGCGAGCCATGAGCTGTCCTTCCTTCGATGATGTGTGATGACACCATCGTGGTGACCGGCTCTGGCGCGGGGCTGTGGCGTTTCTGGGCCGCGGCTGTGGATGTTCAGTCGGTTTGTGTTCCGTCCCACCAGTCGAGGACTCGCTGGGCTTGCAGGGTCACCCATTTCGAGGGTTCGCCGAACGGAGCGTCGACATGGAACCAGACGTCACCGTCGAGGCGATGGTCCTGAGCCCAGGTGTCGTCAGCGGATCGTCGTGTGCGGATCGGCTCCACCGCCTCTTCCATTCGCCGTCGGGCATCTGGTGGTCGAGGAACCAGTCGACGAGTCCCTCGACGTCCGCGCCCAGCCACAGCCCGTTCGCTCAGGTCCTTGAGCGCTCAAGTGGCAGCCGTCCATGGCTGTGATCCGTCATCATCGAAGGCGAAGTCTGCAGGACCTAGCGCTCCACCGGCCCATTGTTCGTCCGGATCCTGAGGGAAGAGCAGCTCGGACCCGAGCTCCTCGGTGCGATGGACGCTTCGAACCTAGACCTCCCGGCCTCCGAAATCTACGGATGTTTCCCAGAGGTATTGCAATGAGGCTTCACGCGGATATCTGGTTTTCGGTGATCCGCTGCCCGTGAAGAGTCGAGGCCGGGGCTCGGCTTTCAGTCCTGCAGCGACCGCTTCCACGCGAGCGTGGCCAGTGCAGCAGCCTGATCCGGCAGGTAGGCGTCGTCGAAGAGCACCTCCGGCGAATGGTTCGTCGCAGCGGTCGCCGGGTCGGTCCCCTCCGGGGTGACGAAGAAGAACAGGAAAGCTCCGGGCACCTGCTCGAGCACGTAGGAGAAGTCTTCGGACCCCATCACCGGGTCCTGAGCCTCTACGAATCGCTGGGGGCCGAACGCATCGGTGAGCGTGTCTGCGACGAACTGTGCTTCGGCGGCGTCGTTGACGGTGACCGGATACTGTTCGTTCCAGACGACTTCGGCCCGGCATCCATGCGCGGCCGCGATCGATTCGGCGAGCCTGGTGGCCAGTTCCGGGAACTTCTTCGTCGACTCGGCAGAGAGTGTGCGCACCGAGGCGCCGAGGATCGCGGTCTCCGGGATGATATTGACTGCGGTGCCGGCGTTGAGCTGGGTGATCTCGGCGACGATGGGGTCGAATACACTGAAGGATCCCGTGATCATCGAGTAGAGGGACTGTCCGAACTCGAGGATGGGACGGACTGGGTCGGCGGCGTCCTGTGGTCGTGAGCTGTGTCCGCCTCTGCCGTGCATCGTCACGTGGAGGGTGTTCGCACCGGCCATGATCGTGCCGGGTCGGGAGACGAAGGTTCCCGGCACTCCGGGAGCGACATGGATCGCATAGGCGGCATCGGGTGTCTGACCGATGGCCTCGAACATTCCCTCGTCGAGCATGATCTTCGCTCCGCCCATGCCTTCTTCTCCCGGCTGGAACATGAAGGCCACGGTCCCGCGCAGCTCGGCCTGGTGGGCAGCGAGCAGCTTTGCTGCACCGACGAGTCCGGAGACATGGAGGTCGTGCCCACAGGCATGCATGAAACCGTTGTCCGAGGCGAAGTCGAGTCCGGTGGTCTCGGCGACAGGCAGGGCGTCCATGTCCCCGCGCAGCAGGATCGTGGGGCCGGGCTGTCCGCCGCGCAGCACCGCAACGATCGAGCTGAGGTCTTTGCCCAGGGTGATCTCGAGCGGAAGCCCTCCGAGGGCCGCAAGGATCCGCTTCTGTGTGTATGGCAGCTCGAGGCCGATTTCGGGGTTGCGGTGGAGATCGCGACGCAGTTCCCGCAGTTCCGCGCTCAGACCTGAGGATTCGGCGCTGAAGTCGATCGTCATAATGGTGTCTTTCTGTTCGTGGGGTTCGTTGACCGGTGCGGTCGCGGAGATTGTGCGTTCTGCCCGATGAACTGGGCTCATGGTGGTGGGAACAGCATGTCGACGAGGTGGCCGAGCATCACTTCGTCAGCTCGGGTCAGGGGTACGCCGAGTCCCGTGAGCTGCGGGGGCAGTTCGGGTGCGCTCGTGTACTCGTCGATGCCCTCATCAGGGTCGGGAATCGGTGGCAGCGGGATGTCCAGGTCCGGGTGAGGCAGGCGCAGGTGGTGATCGGTGTGCGATTGGAAGAGTTCGCCGACGCTCAGGATCGCGTCCTCCCCGACCGTCGCGGCCTGCGTACCCGTCCTATCCGATATGGACCCGACGAGTTGCAATGACAACGGCAGTCCCGCATCGTCGAAGCCCATCGGCACGGCCAGTGCCGGGTTTCCGGACGCGCAGAAGGCCGCGGTCAGATTCCACTCGTCCTGCGGTGTTCCACCTTTGAACACATAGGGCGGCGCGGACGAGGGCCAGGTCGGAAGCCCGAGCACGTCGGCCTCGGCGAGGAGGTCCTCGAGTCGTCGCCGCAGCTGCGCAGTCGAGGACTGTGCGGCTGCGTAGGCCTCGTCCGAGACCAGCGCACCGACGAGGGCGAGCCGACGAAATGATCGACCATAGTCTCTCCAGCGCGAGACCAGGCGATCACGGTGGACAACGTACATCTCGCGGAGCATGATCGTCAGCGTCGCTGAGATGAGCTGATCGAGATAGGGCAGATCGATAGGGACGATCTCGAGTCCTACGGTCCTCAGCGTCTCCAGCGCAAGATCGAACGCAGCAGCTACCTCGGCGGAGATCCGCGGCGAGTCTACGACCTGCCGCGGAACGAGGACCCGCGGTGTCTGACCGCCTCGTGAGGAGCCGACGGATTGACTGCGCATCACTTCGAGGAGCAGACGGCAGTCCCTGGCGCTTCTGGCCATGGGGCCGACGATGTCGAGGCTCGGCGCGGCCGGCATGATGCCATCCATCGGCAGCGAACCGGAGGCCGGTCGCAGTCCCGTGACGCCGCAGTAGGCGGCGGGGATCCGACAGCTTCCGGAGGTGTCGGTGCCGAGACCGGCGGAGATGATTCCGAGGCTGATCGCGATCGCCGTTCCGCAGCTCGAGCCCCCGGGCCAGCGCGTCGGGTCCCAGGGGTTGCGGGGAATCGGAAACCCGAGCGCAGGATCAGGGCGACCGGCAGCGTGTTCGACCATCGTTGTTGTGTACGCGATGACTCCCCCGGCCCGTCGTAGGCGGGCGACGACCTCGGAGTCCCTGCCCTGGTGGAAGCCCTGATCGAAGACGCGGCTCTGTGAAGTCGGGACCGCCTCGGCGACGGCGATGTTCGCCTTGATTCCCAGCGGAAGTCCGACGAGCACGCCCCCGGCTGTCTCAGTGCTGCGGCATGCCGTCGCCGCGGAGTCGTCGAAGCGCTCGAGGATCGCACCGATGCGGTCATTCACCTCATCGGCAACGGTGAACGAGGCAGCGAGATGTGCCTCGGCCGTTTCGGTCCCGGACCTGATCTGCTCGATCTGCGCCGTCAGGTCCAGGGCCATGGCGGGTGTCTGCGTGGTCATTGTGCCAGCCGCGGCCGGACCGGTGCCGAATCGAACCATGCTGCGGTGTCCTTGACCACTGCCCCACCCTGCACGACGACCTTGACGTTGTCCGGACTCGCCAGCGGAGTGATGTCCTCGAGCGGGTCGAAGTCGATGACTATGAAGTCCGCGAGCTTGCCCTCTTCGAGGGTTCCCAGGTCGGAGTCGAGGCGGAGCAGTTCGGCGGCGTTCTTCGTTCCGGCGACGATCGCCTGCATCGGCGTCAGGCCGAGCTCGACTGAGTGGACGGGTTCGCGGAGGTTCTCACCGTGCGGGCAGACGCCCGAATCGGTGCCGAGTGCGACCTTGACTCCGGCTGCCAGTGCGGCGGCGACGCGCTCGCGGGCGATTGCCGACCACTTCACCTTCTTCTCATACAGGTAGCCGGGAACCGCTGCCGGGTCGGGCACACGCAGGGCGCTGCTGAGGGTCGGGACGAGGAAGGTTCCGTGCTCGAGCATGAGGTCGATGCCCTCATCGTCGATTCCGTAGCCGTGTTCGACAGACCTCACACCGCCGCGGATGGCGGCTTTGATGCCTTCGGCACCTTGGGCATGTGCGGCGACGGGCTGTCCGGCTCGCTTCGCTGTCTCGGCGACGATGAGTCGCACGTGTTCTTCGGGGACGCCGATATCATCGGGGGTGTCCGACGGGCTGGATACGCCTCCTGTCGTGCAGACCTTGATGACGTCGGCACCGCTCCGGACCAGGAGGCGAATCGTCCGCCGCACATCGTCGTCGGTGTCGATGATCGGGTCGACCGGCATGTGCATCGGCACCGCACGCCCGTTGGGCATCGTGAAGTCTGTGTGTCCCCCGGTCGGCGACAGTGGTACGAGGGCAAGATGGGTGCGTGGACCCTGGATGAGTCCGGCCGCGATCGCATCGCGGTAGCCGCGGTCGAGTCCGCCGAGGTCGCGGGCCGTGGTCACTCCGGCCATGAGCGTCTTCCGGGCATTAAGCGCTGCTCTGAAAGTTCGTTCTGACTCGAAGCGGCCCGCGTCAGCAGGCTGATCCTCGATCGACATTCCGAAGTGGACGTGGGCGTCGATGAACCCGGGCAGGATCGTCTTTCCGCTCAGATCGACGAGCGTGGCACCGGCGGCGGCGGTCTCACGTGCCGGTCCTGAATAGACCACCCGTCCGTCCCTGACCTCGATCTCGGCAGCGGCGACCGGGGCTTCCCCAGTGCCGTCGATGAGGGTGGCCCCGCGCAGCAGCAGGTGGTCGGCGCCGGGGATGGTTGAAGGGAGCTGGGCAGTGGACATGGTGTTCCTTTCGGTGGTGGGGCGCTCGTTAGCGTGGAGCGCTGGTCTGATCGGTCAGCTGCCGATGCGGTCTGGTGACTTTCACACGCTTTGTGACGTCTGGCCGGCTGCTGTGGTAGCTGGGACCGACGTCGTCGCGGCCGGTTTCTTCTCCGGGCGGATGAGGGCGAGGAGCACTGGGCAGAGGCCCGTAGCAGCTGCGCAGATCACCCAGATGGAGATGTAGCCTCCCACTCCGGAGGCCCCGGCCTCGGGGATGACGAACAGTCCGAGGATGAGAGCGAAGACAGCTCCGGCCAGGGCTCCCCCGAGTGTCTTGACGGAGTTGTACACTCCGGTGGCGATTCCCGTCTCGTCGGCGGGAGAAGCCTCGGTGGTCGCGGCGGGGAGGCCGCCGAGGAGCAGTCCGGACCCGAAGCCGGCGAGGGCGATGCCAACGACGACCAGCGGCAACGAAGCATGGCCGACGATGAGGAGCAGCTGAGAGATCGCAATGGTCCCCGAGCCGAGGATCAGAACGCCCTTGAGCGAAATGCCTTTCGCAATGTAGGCGTAGACAGCGGCGCCGATGGCGGCGAGGAGCATGTTCGTCCCATTGGTCAGGGAGATCGTTCCGGCGCTGAGTCCGAACCCGTATCCGACCAGTTCCGGTCGGCCCGCGAGAAAGGTCGTCGTGATGCTCTGGGTTCCGAAGAGGACCATTCCGAAGAGGAACGAGGTGACGTACACCGGCCAGAGGCGGTTCGAGGTGAGCACACGCAGATTGAGTGCGGGAGAGCCGGTGCGCAGCTCCCACCAGACGAAGACCCCGATGAGGACGATCGCAGCAGCGATGAGTGCGGCGCCGAGGCCCACCTGTGAGGTCACGGCCTTGATTCCGGCAAGGAGTACCAGCATGAACAGCGCAAGCAGGATGAAGCCGAGCCAGTCGATGACCGGTGAGGTGCGCGCGGTCGACTCAGGGACGAGCGTGTAGACGAAGACGGCCGAGATGGCGACCATGACAACCGGGACCATCAGCTGAGCAGCCATCGACGGCAGCAGGGAGGAGGACAACCCGGCGGCAAGTGATCCGATCAGAGCGCCGATCGTGAGGGCGGAGATGAGCATGCCGACCGCACGACGTGCGGTCTCGCCTTGGATCTGGTTGTGAACGATGGCCAATTCCAGAGGCAGCCAGACAGCGATCGGTCCGGTCAGGACGCGACCCAGCAGGACCAAAGGATAGCTGGGGGCCCAAGCGACGAGCACGGTGCCGATGAGGACGGTGACAATGCCGATGCGCAGAATGCGGCGGTGGCCGAAGATGTCCCCGAGCTTGGACAGGATCGGGACGCAGACTCCCGCGGCGAGGGTCTGCACGGTGATGAACCAGGCGATGGAGGCATCGGAGACGCCGAGGTGGTCGCGCACTGCGTCGAGCAGCGGCAGGTAGTACCCCTGGAGGAATCCGCTGGAGAATTCGACGAAGACGAGGAATCCGACGACGGCGAGGATTCGCTTGTTCGACCTTCCGGCCAGCCCTGATTCGGTGACGGTCATCGTGGTCCTTTCGCGGTGCTTCGGTTTGGCGCGGCAACTGTTTGGTCGTCGCGAAGGGGTGTGGTCAGCGGGGCTCCGGTGCTCTCCCGATGAGCGAACGGACGAGGCTGCGGTAGGTGCCTCTGAGCTCTTCGTCGTCATGAGCCTTCAGGTCCGGCTTGAGCGTGATGCGGAAGAGGGTGAAGCCGGCGAGAGCGTCGATGATGGCGTCCTGATCCACCTCGTCGCTCATCTGACCGCGCTCGACCGCCCTGGAGAGGATTTCGCGTCCCATGGCGTGGCGAACCTTCATGAAGGAATCGGAGACTATCGGGATGACATCCATGTTGAACATCGCCAACAGCAGCCCATTGTTCTTCGCCTCCTCCTTCGACCGGCGGAAGTTCTCGAGATTCTGCCACGCATGTTCGACGAGGTCTTCGACGACGTCACCGGTGTCCGGCATATCGCCGAGCTTGAGTCCGTCGACGATGGCGGCCGCAACGAGCTCAGGTTTGGTCGGCCACCTTCTGTAGATCGTCGTCTTGCCGCATCCGACGGACGAAGCGATCTTCTCGATGTTGAGATTCACCAATCCGGAGTCTTCGAGCTGCGAGCGCACGGCGGCGAGAACACGTCGGGTCAGGTCGTCGTCGAGGGGCCTGCCCTTCGTTGTTCTCTCAGTCATATTCAGAGCATTGCATACGTCACAACAATTCCGCAACACAACGTTTCGTTTCGAAATGAAGCCAAAGAGCCGACCCTCGAAGTCGGACGGTTTCGAGCATGAGAAAAGCTCCCCACCATGACCATCTGGTCTGGTGGGGAGCTTCTGAAGTAGCGGGAGGGGGACTCGATCCCCCGACCTCACGATTATGAGTCGTGCGCTCTAACCAGCTGAGCTACCCCGCCCCAGCGCCGCATTCGAGGCGGCACGAGAGCCCCGAAAGGGAATCGAACCCTTGACCTTCTCCTTACCATGGAGATGCTCTGCCGACTGAGCTATCGGGGCAACAGGTAAGAATTTACACGGGTTTGCGCGGCCGGGGCAAATCGGGATTCGGTGACGTCGCTCACAGGCACTCTGTGCCGCGCTGTCCGCTTCCGCAGACGGCGCAGAGTCACCCTCACCGCCAGAGGAGACCCCTACTGCACCGGGTCGAAGCGCCCCGCCAGGAAGCCCTGCAGACGACCGGGATGATTGGTGATGATCCCGTCGACCTCGGCGGTGAGGAGTTCCCGCCACTCGTTCATCTCGTCAGCAGTCCAGACGAAGACGCCGAGGTCGTTGTCCATGATCTCGGTGACCACCGATCTGCGCATCGTGAATCCCTTGTACGAAGGATTGATCGCCACCGCTCCGAGTTCGCGAGCGATCTCGATGTCCTCGGGCTTGGGAACCATGCGCAGCAGGAAGCGAGCCGCCATCGGCAGCATATCCCGACAGGTCTCAAGCGTTTCGATATTGAACGATTGGACGATCATGCGGTCGGCGATGCCGGTCTCAACGACGAGTTCGGCGATCCGCGCCACCGCACCGGAGGACCACTCCCCCTTGAGTTCGAGCAGGAGTTCGCCGCCTCGGTGCTGGATGTCGCGCATCACGGCGGCCAAGGTTGGGATCCGCACTCCGTGGAATCCGGGACCCATCCATGATCCCGCGTCGACGAACGACAGCTCCTCGGCGGTCAGGCCGGCCACGGGGCCCTTGCGGTTGGTGGTCCGGTCCAGATCCGCATCGTGCAGGATCACGGGAACCCCGTCGGCGCTCGTCGAGGTATCGACCTCGATGAAGTCGACGCCGAGGGCCCGCGCGGCATCGACCGCGGCCAAACTGTTCTCGGGCACGACCGCCGAATACCCTCGATGCGCGATCACCAGCGGCCGGCGCCCCGCGCCGGGACGTTCAACGATGCCTCGTTCGTGGAGGAACTGCAGAAAACTCATGCCTTCAGCCTATGCCCTGCCCTCGATGACCGTCGCGCCGCTGCAACGGTCAAGTCCCGGCTATCAGGAAATCTCGCCGAAACCTCCGAACGCGGCCTGCGACGTAGTATCTTGTGAGCTGGTTCACTCAATGACTTTAAGGATCGTCCATGGAAGCCATCTTCGCCGCCGCAATCGTCCTCGCCTTCATCGCTCTCGGCGAGCTGGTCTCGATCTGGTCGAAAGCGCGGATCCCCAGTCTGCTGGTCGCGATGCTCGGCATCTTCGTCTTCGCCAAGATCGGCATCGTTCCGGAGTCGATCGTCGACGATTCGATGCTCGTGCAGATCTACACGATCCTCGTCGCTCCGCTGCTGTTCCATATGGGCACGCTCATCCCGCTGCGGGTGATGGCCAAGCAGTGGCGTTCGGTGATCATCGCCATCTCGGGCATGCTCGTCGCCGTCCTCCTCATCCTCGCAGTCGTCGCCCCGATCTTCGGCTTCGACACCTTCGTCGCCGGTTCCGGACCGCTGGCCGGCGGCATCGTCGCCACCAGCCTGACGACCGAGGGGCTCACGGCTCAGGGGGCCGCCTCGGCGATCATCGTCCTCCCCGCGCTCGTGCTCATGCTCCAATCCCTGCCGTCGATGCCGCTGACGAACTTCCTGCTCCGCCGCTATGCGACGAAGCTGCGCGACAGCGGCGAACTCCAAGAGCTCGCCGCCGCCCATCACGAAGAGGAAGAGGAGGCCGCGCAGAAGAAGAAGCTCGTGACCCTGCCGTCCTTCCTCGTCGACAATCAGCTGTTCATGCTCTTCCTCATCCTCGTCGGCGGATCGATCGCAACGCTGCTGGCCGAGCCCACGCACATCCCGTCCTCGATCCTCGCCCTCCTGCTCGGCATCGCCGCGGCCGCGATCGGTCTCTCACCCGACAAAGCCATGGAGCGGTCGAACTCCTTCGGCGTCGCCATGGCCGGCGTCATCGCGATCGTCATGGCCCCGCTGGTCTCCGCGTCCGTGCAGGACGTCATCAACGCGTTCCTGCCGACGATCACCATCCTCGTCGTCGGCGGTGCCGGCATCGTCATCGGCGGCTTCGTCGCTACGAAGCTGCTGCGCTGGAAGGCCCCGCTGGGCATGTCGGTAGCGCTGACATCGATGTACGGCTTCCCAGCCGACTATCTGCTCACCAATGAGGTCGCCCGGTCCATCGCCCGCGACGACGATGAGAAGGAAGCGCTGCTCAATGTCATGCTTCCGCCCATGCTCGTCGGAGGCTTCACCTCGGTGTCGGCCGGCTCCGTCGTCATCGCCAGCGTGCTCGTCAGCCTGCTCTGACCACTCTGCCGACTGCCAGGGGCCTTCGCCCCGACGACGCTGACTCCCCACCGGAAAGGCCACCGTGCACGATCTGCTCGCCGATGGCCGGGCTCTGCTCCCGGCGCTGCAGGAGCTGCGACGTTCCCTGCATACGTTCCCAGAGGTCGGTCATCGAGCTGCCCCGCACCCAGGCGGCGGTCCTCGATGCCCTGTCCGGGCTCGATCTCGGAGTGACCACGGGTGTGGGCACCACCTCGGTGGTGGCCGTACTGCGCGGATCGCACCCGAACAAGCCGGCCGCCGCTCCAGCGGTGCTGTTGCGCGGAGACATGGACGCTCTGCCGGTGACCGAGGAGACGGATGAGCCGTTCGCCTCGACGAACGGACATATGCACGCCTGCGGACACGACCTGCATACGGCTGGTGTGGCTGCCGATGCCCGACCCCGCATCAGCGACGGAAACGATTCCACCATCGCCGAGGTGAACCCACCGACTCCGGACCGGCGGGCTGACCCCCCGGTTCCGCCTCGGTGACGGAGTCGTTCTTCTTCACATCCCGACGCCGCCGCCATGCGGCGATCTCCTTCTCCACATCGCGGGGCGGAGTGAACACGGGCGGTCCGTCGCGCAGATCCATCACGGCCTCGCGCACCCGGGCGTTGAAGCCGGCGAGGTAGTCGCGGACGTCAGATTCTTCGGTGAAGGCGTCGACGGTGTCCTCGAGGACGGCGTTCTCCTTGCGCAGCTGGAAGGCGGCCGGAGCGACGCCGTTGATGCCTTCGGACTCCATCTTCTGCTTGATCCACCAGTCGGGATCGGATGAGCCGTGCAGACCGGTCAGCGGTTTGCCGAGGCCCGGCAGATCGTCGAAGTCCCCGCGCTTGATGGCTCGGTCGAGAGCGGATTCGACGACAGCGTTGCGGTCCTCGAGCGAATTCAGACGCCGAAGCGGCTGCGCATCGTCCGTGTCATCGCTCATCGGTTCGCCCTCCTCGGCGGAGCATTTCCGCTTTGTCCTCACACGGTAGGCGTCGCTACACGCGGTCCGCAAGGACTTCAGAGCGATCGACCGCTGCCCAGAAATAGGTCACCATCGGATATTTTCCAGGGCCGGAAAGGTCCGATGCTGACCTAGGTTTTTGCGCAGATGTCCGAATGCGACCTATTTTCTGACGCAGATGGCGCAGGGAGACCGAAAGCGGCCCCGCGTCCTGTGTTTCCACAAGTCGCGGGACCGCTTTGTTCTGCGTGGCAGATATAGGATTCGAACCTATGAAGGCAATGCCGGCTGATTTACAGTCAGCTCCCTTTGGCCGCTCGGGCAATCTGCCGCAGGTGGCGCTCGATGAGCACCTGAAAAGAATACAAGGCTCGGACCCGAATCTCCAACTCGGTAGACGCAGATCACAGTTCGGGGCCTCGACTAGACTCGGACTCAACAGCCGAGCCCATTTCAAACGGGCATCAACGATCCCAGACAGATCGCAGACAAAGGAGCATTCATGGCCAGCGAATCCTCATTCGACATCGTCAGCAAGGTCGACCGTCAGGAGGCCGACAACGCGCTCAATCAGGCCGCGAAGGAGATCAACTCCCGCTATGATTTCCGCGGCACCGATGCGTCGATCGCCTGGAGTGGCGAAGCCGTGCAGCTGAAAGCCAACAGCGAGGACCGAGTCAAGGCCATCCTCGACGTGTTCCAGTCGAAGTTGGTCAAGCGCGGAATCTCGCTGAAGTCCCTTGAGGACGGAGAGCCGTACCCCTCCGGCAAGGAGTACCGCATCGATGCGTCCCTCAAGGAGGGAATCGACAAGGACAATGCGAAGAAGATCGCGAAGATCATCCGCGACGAGGGCCCCAAGGGCGTCAAGGCCCAGATCCAGGGCGACGAGCTGCGCGTGAGCTCGAAGAAGCGTGACGACCTGCAGGAAGTCATCGCTCTGCTCAAGGGACAGGACCTCGACGTCGACCTGCAGTTCACAAACTACCGCTGATCGCCAGCGCACCACACCGGCCCGATCCGCACTGCTGAGTGCGGACCGGGCCGGTGTCGTATTCGCCCGTACGCTGTGACCCGAAAGAGGCCGGTCAGTGTTCGGGGAGTTCGAGCGGGATGTAGTACAGACCCTTCGAGTCCTCTTCGACACTGGCCCGGAGGCGATCGTCGAGGTGGATGAAATCGTTGACCTTGATGGTGCCCTTCTGGCCGCTGAGGCGACGGATGGCGAAGGCTGGGATGAGACCCTGCCGTCCCGAGCCGTCGACGGCGAGCGCGTATTTCGGGCCGGTCGCGCGGACCCGGACGTCGATGCCCGTGTCCTGTTCCCGCAGTTCATCGAGCTCGACGACGGGTTCCGGGTTCGTCAGCGCGGTGAGCTCGACGGCCAGGGTATCGGCCATGTCATCGACCGTGGCGAGCATGTTCGCCATGGCACGGGCGAATTCGCCGTGCAGCTTGCTCGGCTTCATCGCAGCGCCGGGTTTGTACATGTCCTCATGGGTGAGCTCGCTCCAGGCGTCCTGGAGCCGGGTCTTGACCTGGATCTCGGCGAAGACCGGCGGCCCTTGGTCAGACGGGATGCGCAGGATGACGTGGCAGGCGCGATAGCCGCTGGCCTTCGGCGGGTCCGTATAGTCTTTCCACTCGATGAGTTCGAAGGCGCCCAGCTGATCGGGATCGCGCAGTGCGGCGAACATCATTGACTGATCACGCGGTGATTTGCACAGCACCTTGACGCCGACGATGTCGCGGACCTGGTCTTCGACATCCTCGGTGGAGGTGATCGTCAGATCCGGATCGTCCTCGGTCTTCTCCGTCAGCTTCGCCAAGGTCCGTGCCGCGTCCTTGATCCGATGGCCGTCGACGTCGAGGCGGGAGATGTCCTTGTCCTTGAGCAGGCCCTTCTGCTGTTCGGTCAGCCAGTGTTTGATCCGCACCGCCGCCGTCTGCCAGGCGTTGAGCCGTTCGACGTAGGCACGTTCGACGATCGTTTTGAGCTGCGATTCGTTTCTCACGCGGTCTCCCCTGCCGGCCTTCAGCGCAATGGTCCACGCTCGCTGGTGCGATCTGCTGCGAGCTGAGGTGACTCGGTGCGCGCTGGCGTGTTCTGGACTTCTCCGACTCTACGTGGTGGAAGCATCTGGCACCGGCAGCGACTCGTCCGCCCATAGCTACAGGAGGAGAAGTCACTGCCGGTGACAGATGGCCCCAGGAGTGGAGGAAGTGAGGCTAAGCGGAAGATAAGGCACTGACGGCGCGGGAGGCCTCAGCTATGTGTGACACTCCGACGGCGCGAAGAGCGCCCGGTGGCATACCTCAACTGCCTGCGGACGGCTGGCCGACGGATTCGGCGGTGACGTGTCCGCGCGCCTCGGCGAGCATGGCTTCACGGGTGGCGAGCTTGACCCGTTCACGTCCCTCGACCTCGCCGGCGGCCTTCTCGGCGGCCTCGACACGGTGGTAGCCCTCCCAATCGGCGAAGTCGACGCCCTTGGATTCGAGGAGCTCGATGATGGCCGATTCGTCCGGGTACACCGGCTCGGTGAGCACGCCGGCGGCACGGTCGTCGAGGATGTGTCCGATGGTCTCGAGCGCATCGCCCTTCGTGTGGCCGATGAGCCCGACGGGTCCGCGCTTGATCCACCCGGTGGTGTACACGCCCTGAACGACATCGGCTTCGGCGGCCGTAGTCTGATCATCGGAGTCGACGACGCGACCCTCGTGGTTCGGGATCACACGCTTGCGATCGTCGAAGGGCAGCTGCGGCAGCTGAGTGCCCGCATAGCCGACGGCACGGTAGACGGCGTCGAGCTCCCAATCGTGGAAGCTGCCGGTGCCGTTGACTCCGCCGGAACCGTCCAGTTCCATGCGTTCGGTGCGCAGCCCCGTCACCTTGTCCTCGCCGAGGATGGCGACCGGTGAGTGCAGGAAGTGCAGGTGGAGACGCCGCTTCGCTCCGGTGGGTTCGCGCATGGTGAAGTCAGTGAGCGTCTTCGCGACCTGCTTGGTCTGGTTGCTCGACTCGATCGCCTGCATCGACCCTTCGTCGAACTCGAAGTCCTCCGGGTAGACGATGAGGTCGACGTCCTTGACGGCGCCGAGCTCACGCAGCTCCAGCGGCGTGAACTTCGCCTGAGCCGGTCCGCGGCGGCCGAAGATGTGGACATCGGTGACCTTCGAGGACTTCAGCCCCTCGTACACGTGATCGGGGATCTCCGTGGTGTGCATATCGTCGGCCTGCTTCGCCAGCACTCGGGCGACGTCGAGGGCGACATTGCCGTTGCCGATGACGGCGACGCGTTCGGCGTCCAACGGCCAGGACTGCGGGACGTCTGGGTGCGAGTCGTACCAGTTGACGAAGTCCGCGGCACCGTAGGATCCGGGCAGATCGATACCGGGCAGATCGAGGGCGGCGTCGACGAAGCAGCCGGTGGAGAAGATCACCGCATCGTAGCGGTCGGTGAGCTCTTCGAGGTGGAGGTCGACTCCGTACTCGACGTTGGAGAACAGGCGAATGTCGCCTCGGTCGAGGACCTTGATCAGGGCGTTGATGATGCCCTTGATCCGCGGGTGGTCGGGAGCGACGCCGTAGCGGACGAGCCCGAAGGGAGTCGGCAGACGATCGAAGAGATCGATGCTCAGATCGAAATCACGTTCCGCTTTTGTCATGAGATCGGCCGCGTAGATCCCAGCAGGACCGGCGCCGACGATGGCCACCCGGAAGGGACGAGTCATTCTCACACCTCTCTGTTCAGTCCCATCGAGTCTATCGTCAATGTAGGTCATCCTTACAATGACGTGACCAAACTCGCATCGCCGCAGCCTGGACGGCAGACTGCACCCCTCGCCGCCCTGCCATCTCACCGGCGATCCCGCCGGCTCCCCCGAACCCACCCCTCACTAGACTGAAGGATGTGAGCCAGAACCCAGCCCCCGATGAGAGCGCAATCCGCCGTGCCGGCCTGATCAACGGATTCTCCGCCTACCTGCTGTGGGGTGTGATGCCGCTGCTCTTCGCGGCCGCGGCCCCCACCGGCGCCCTCGAGCTCGTCTCCCACCGAGTCATCTGGTCGCTGGTCTTCTGCGCCATCCTCCTCGTCTTCACCGGCGGATTCCTGCGCACCTGGCAGATTCTGCGCTCACCGCGCCTCTTCGGCCTGCTGCTTCTGGCCTCCGTGCTCATCGCCATCAACTGGACGACGTTCATCTACGGGGTCGAGACCAACCACCTCGTCGAGATCTCACTCGGCTACTACCTCAACCCGCTCATCTCCATCGGCCTCGGCGTCGTCTTCCTAGGCGAGAAGCTGCGACCGCTGCAGTGGACGGCCGTAGGATTCGGTCTGCTTGCGGTCATCATCGTCGGCATCGGCCTCGGCCGCGTCCCCTACCTCGCATTCACCGTCGCCCTGTCGTTCGGACTCTACGGACTGGTGAAGAACAAGGTCGGCAGCCGAGTGGGAGCCCTCGAGGGCATGGCGGTCGAAAGCCTCGTCCTCGCCGTGCCCTCGGCGATCTATCTCATCGTCCTCGGCTCATTGAGCCTGCAGACGTTCACCGGCTTCGGCTGCTGGCACGTCTTCGTCATCATCATCACCGGTCCCGCCACCGCTATCCCGCTCATCCTCTTCAGTGCCGCCGCCCGCCGCATCCCGCTGTCCTGGGTGGGCATGCTCCAATACCTCACCCCGACCATCCAATTCACCCTCGGCGTCACGGTGCTCGGCGAGATGATGTCGACGACCCGCTGGATCGGATTCTTCGTCATCTGGATCGCCGTGATCCTGCTGTGCACGGACATGATCCGCCACAGCCGGCGCCGCTGACCAGAAACGAGACCCCCCACACCTCTCAATTACTACCTGACGGCGGCTCAGCAACCTCGCGCGAGGGTGCTGAGCCGCCGTCAGGGAGTAATTGGGGTAAGGGTGAGGATTGCCCGCACCCTCGCCGAGGAGGCTCCGCGGTCAGCAGGTCAGCTGAGCAGGGACAGCGCTCCCCCGGCCAGTACCGCGGCAACCGCCACGGCCGCACCCATCGCTGCTGTCGTCTTCCATCCCATCGCCTTGCCGACCATGACCATCGAGGGGATGCTCAGCGCCGGCAGAGCGATGAGCAGGGCACCCGTGACACCGGCCCCGACTCCGAGGGGAACGAGGGTGAGGATGATCGGGATCTCTCCGCCGGTGGGGATGACCAACAGAGTCGCCACAACCGCCACGATGAGGACGGCACCGGCACCCAATTGGGCTTCGAGTCCGAAGACACCGGTCAGCCACGGTGCGATGAGGCCGATGACGAAGACGAGCGCGAGGTGTTCGGGCACGAGGATGAGGGCAAACCTGGCCAGGGACCGCAGGTAGCGCATGGGCAGAGACAGCAGACTCGCCGAGGCGGGTGCGGGCTCCGGTGCCGCCTCGGCGGGGCCGTTCACCCACCGTCCGATGAGCGCGGCGGCACCGACCGCGACGAGGAGCGCGAAGACGATGCGTACCGCCATGTACTGCCACGGCAGGACGAGGGCCAAGAAGATGATGACCGCGGGGTTGAGCAGCGGATTGCCCACCCAATAGGCAAGAGCGGCCGAACGGCGCACACCCGAGTCCCGCAGGCCCGCGGCCACCGGTGCCGCACAGCAGGTGCACATCATCGACGGCATCGACAAGGCGGCACCCACGAGGGATTGACCCGTGTGGCTGCGGCGGTTGAGCAGCTTCAGCAGCCAGTCACGCGGCACCAATGCGTCGATGGCCGCCGCGACGAGCAGCGCCACCAGCAGTGCTTTCCACACGGCGGTGAAGTACACGAGCGTGAAGTCCCACGCGCCCGACAGCGACACCGTGTCCCCGGCGGCATCGAACAGCGGGGTACCGTCCCACAGGGACGTCCGGCTCATCGTCCACGCCTTGTCCCAGTACGGCAGCCATTTCGACCAGCTCAGGCCGACGACGAGCAGCACCGCGAGTACGACGAGTCCGATCCAGTCGGCGGCGCCGAGCCTCTGCGGAGTCCGAATCGGTGCCGAAGCCGAGGTCTGCGTCATCGTGGTATGTCCTTTGCGCCTGTGCCGAAACGGCTGAGAGACAGAAGAGAAACGGTGAGGGGTGGGAGGTCAGGAGGTGCGGGCGACGACGGAGTCGGCGAAGGCGAACAGCGATTCCTTGATCTGACCCTCCGGCAGCGGCGCCAAAGCCGCCTTGGCCTCATCGGCCCAGCGCGCTGCCTCTGCTCGGGCCTTCTCCGTCACCGGATGCGCTGCCAGAGCCGCACGGGCGGTCTCCAAAGCGTCATCGGAGGTCAGATCCGCGTCGAGGAGGTCGACCACCTCGGCGGCGGCGGCATCCCCGTCGGCGGCAGCAGCCCGAACGTAGAGCACGGGCAGGGTGGGAACGCGTTCGCGCAGATCCGTGCCCGGGGTCTTTCCCGACTCAGAGGATGTGGTGGTGAGGTCGATGATGTCATCGGCGAGCTGGAAGGCGACACCGACGCGTTCGCCGAAGACCCGGACGGGCTCGGCCAGGGCAGAATCGGCTCCGGAGAACATGACGCCGAAGCGCGCCGAGGTCGCGATGAGCGATCCGGTCTTGTCGGCGAGCACCTGAATGTAATGCTCGATCTCGTCGGCGCCTTCGGGCGGGCCGGCGAATTCGTTGAGCTGACCGAGGACGAGACGCTCGAACGTCTCGGCCTGGATGCGCACGGCTTCGGGACCGAGCTTCGCGGTGACGCCGGAGGCCTTGGAGAACAGCAGATCGCCGGTGAGGATCGCCACCGAATTGCCCCACACCTCATGGGCGGCCTTCGCACCGCGGCGCACGGGAGCATCGTCCATGACGTCGTCGTGGTACAGCGAGGCGAGGTGGATGAGTTCGACGGCGACGGCCGCATCGATGATGTCATCGTTCTCCGCATCGCCGAGGCGGGCGGTGAGCAGCACGAGGTTCGGGCGGGCACGTTTTCCGCCGGCAGCCAGCAGATGCTTCGATGTCTCGTCCGGCAGTCTCCGCGTCTGTTCGGTGACCTCGTAGAGACGGGCCTCCACGGTTTCCAACTGAGTCGAGAGCTCTGCCGCGAGCTGGGCGTCGTCACCGGTGAAGGTGGCCGGAGAGGCTGGGTGGCTCATGTCCTCGTCATTCGTCGTAGTCGGTGTCGGCATGGTGTTGTCGCAGCCCTTGCGCTCAGAGTTCTTCATTGTGGTCTCACCGTGGTCCTTGCGCTCAGACATTGCTGGTGGCCGGGACGATTCGGGTCAGGGCCGAGATGATCCGGTCGATGAGATCGGCCTCGGAGACCTTCGGGTCGCGGTAGAGGTTCGCCAACAATTTGACGACGAACTCCATCACAACGTCAACACCCATACCGTACTTGATTCCGAACTGCATGAGCGCAGGATGGCCGATGATCGAGGCGAAAACGCGTCCCAGGGTGAAGTAGCCGCCCAGAGAATCTCCGAGCAGAGCAGGATACTCCTCCAACCGGCGACGCATCACGGACTGCGGGTAGCGCGAGTAGGTGGAGATCACCTCGGCGGCGATGCGCGCGGATTCCAGGGCGTAGTCGATGCCTTCGCCGTTGAACGGGTTGACCATTCCGCCCGAGTCGCCGACGAGCAGCAGACCACGGTGGAAGTGCGGTGTGCGGTTGAAAGCCATCGGCAGGGCCGCGGATTTGATCGGACCCAATGAGGTGGTTTCGTCGATGCCCCACTCGTGGCCCATGTCGGCGATCCACTGGTTCATCATTCCGCGCAGATCCACGGATCTGAACTGGGGCGAGGAGTCGAGCAGTCCGGCACCGATGTTCACCGTGCCGTCGCCGAGGGGGAAGATCCACCCGTATCCGGGCAGGGTCTCGGATTCCCCGGCCGCATTCGTCGACCGCATCTCCACCCAGGATTCGATGTAGTCATCGGCATGCCGTGGCGTTGTGTGATAGGCGCGGGCGGCGATTCCCATCGGCCGGTCGTCGCGCTTCTCCAACCCCATGGACACGGCCAGTCGGGAGGAGACTCCGTCGGCGGCGATGACGATCGGTGCCCGGAAGTGGGCTTCGGGACCGACTCGGCGACCCCGGTGATCGGTTCCGGAGGCGTGGACGCCGCGGATCCACCCGTCGTCGCCCACGTCCGGGGACATGGCGCGAACCTGTTCGAAGAGCCGGGCGCCGCTGCGCTGGGCATGACGAGCGAAGGCTTCGTCCATGCTCATCCGGGGGCGGGTCACCCCGTAGTTCGGGGTGCCGTCGATCTCGGGCCAGTCGAGTTCGAGCCGGTGGCCGCCGCCGATGAGGCGCAGCCCCTTGTTGCGGTGCCAGCCGTCGGATTCCGGCAGCTCCATTCCGAGGTAGCCGGCTTCCTTGACCGCGCGTGGGGTCAGGGCGTCGCCGCAGATCTTGTCGCGCGGGAATCCGGACTTCTCCAGGATGATGACCTCGTGCCCGGCCTGGGCGAGGTAGGCGCCGATCGCCGAGCCGGCCGGGCCGGCACCGACGACGACGACTTCGGCATCGAACTCATTCATCGTCAAGGCTGGGCCGACTCCGTGGTGTCGGCCGCCTCGGTGGGTTTGAGGGCGTGGTGGACTGCGACGATTCCGCCGGTGAGGTTGCGGTACTTCACCTGGTCGAAGCCGGCGTCGAGGATCTGATGGGCGAAGGCGTCCTGGTTCGGCCAGGCACGGATCGAC
The DNA here is from genome assembly GCF_013280495.1 of Brevibacterium permense. GTDB lineage: Bacteria > Actinomycetota > Actinomycetes > Actinomycetales > Brevibacteriaceae > Brevibacterium > Brevibacterium permense. The sequence continues at coordinate 30,580 of NZ_JABSSX010000008.1, read as the reverse complement.
TCGGCCAGGTAGACGTAGGCTTCGGGGTTCGACGACACGGCACGGGCCAGCGGCGGCAGGGCTCTCATCAGGTACTCCTTGTACACGAGGCTGAAGGCATCGAGCGTCGGAGTGGAGAATTCGCAGATCACGAGACGTCCGCCGGGCTTGAGCACGCGCAGCATCTCGGCGAGCGCCAGGTCGACATCGTGGACGTTGCGGATGCCGAAGGAGATCGTGACGACGTCGAAGCTCGAATCGGCGAAGGGCAGGTCCATCGCATCGGCGTAGATGAAGTCGATCTGCGGGTGCCGACGGCGCCCCTCGGCGAGCATTCCCGTGGAGATGTCCCCGGCCACCACCTCGGCGCCGTGGTGGGTGAACGTCATCGAGGAGGTGCCGGTGCCGGCAGCCAGGTCGAGCACGCGCTCACCGGGCCCGGCGGCCACGGAATGGGCCACGGTGCGCCTCCAGGCACGGGCGAAGCCCAAGGAGAGGACGTCGTTCGTGAGGTCGTAGCGGGAGGCGACATCGTCGAACATCGACGCGACGTCTGCGGGCTGTTTGTCCAGCTTGGCACGGTTCATGACCATATTCTCTCAACACCTGAACCGGGAGGGCGAATCCGGATCCCTGGTACTCGCGATCCTCAACTAGAATCGTGGCGACATGACTACGACTTTCGGCACTTCCGACATCCTCTCTGCCCCGCCGCGCCTGCATGTGCGGTCCCGTTTCGTCGACGACGTCGATCCCGGGCCGGGCTTCCCCTTCGAATCGGGTCTGCCCACGACCGTGGAGCAGACGCTCGAGTTGCTGCCCACCGACGGCTTCTCCTGCTGGGTCCGTGACACCTCCGGTCTCATCGGCTTTGGACGCACCCTGCGCATCCGGGCCCGCGGACCTGAGCGGTTCACCGAACTCTCGGATGCATGGAAGGCCATCACCGAGGCGGCTGCCGTCGAGGATGAGGTCGATCTGCTCGGTTCCGGACTCATGTGCTTTGCCACGGTCGCCTATTCGGGGGAATCCGCGGTCGATTCGATCATCCATGTCCCTGAATTCGTTCTCGGCCGCCGCGGCGGCCGCGTGTGGCTGACCTCGATCTCGACGGCCGAGGAGCCTCCTCTGCCGCCGATCCTCCATGCCGAACCGCTGCAGCGCGTGCACTCGGCGCGGGCCGAGGCCGGGGAGCTCGATCCCGACAAGTGGTCCCGGCTCGTCGAGCAGGTCGCTGCCATGCTCACTCCGATCGATACCTCGGCGGAGGTGGACGCGTTCTCGGACGATCCGACTCTGCGCAAGATCGTCCTCGCCCGCGACGAAGTCGTCACCACCGAAGAGGACATCGACGTGCGTGCGGTGCTCGGTGCGCTCAACCGCAGCTACCCGAGCTGCTGGACCTTCGACATCGCCGGTCTCATCGGTTCGACCCCGGAACTGCTCATCGGGGTGGAGAACAACAGAGTGACCTCACGAGTGTTGGCCGGAACCTACCGGGTGGAGAAGAACCCGATGGAGGAGATGCCGGCGGCTCGGAAGCTGCTGAGCGCGCACAAGGACAGCACCGAACATGCGTTCGCCATCGCCTCCCTGCAGCGCAGTCTGGGTTCGGTCGCCGAGGATGTCACCGTCGATGAGCGCCCTCACCTGCTGCCATTGGCCAATGTCATCCATTCGGCCTCCGATGCGCAGGCGAACCTCTCCCCCGATTCCGGGCTCACCGCCCTCGACGTCGCCGCAGCGGTCCACCCCACTGCTGCCGTCGGCGGGTACCCGCAGGCGAGCGCCGTGGCACACGTCGATGAGCTCGAACCTCTCGACCGCGGCCGCTACTCCGGCCCTGTCGGATGGATGGACGGGCGCGGCAACGGCCAGTTCGGCATCGCCCTGCGCTGCGGCCAGCTCGAGGACCGCAACCGCATCCGGCTGTATGCCGGTGCCGGGATCATGCCGGATTCGGATCCCGCCACCGAGGTGGCCGAGACGAACGCGAAGCTGGCTCCGATGCGTCGGGCGCTCGGTCTCGACCGGGGCTGACCGTTTACCGGAACTCTCCGGCATTGTCACGGGCCCGGTCGGCGAAGGTGAGAAGAGGTCGACCGGTGAGGTGCTTCGTGTGCCCACGCGGAGCGCAGTTGATTCAGTAGTGATAACGGGCCTGAAGAATCACCAGGTCCTCGTCGTCTGCGAGATAGACCAGTCGGTGCTCTGCGGTGATGCGCCGCGACCACGCGCCCGGCGCTCCGTACTTCAGCTGCTCGGGCTTGCCTATCCCGGAGAACGGTTCACGCAGGCAGGCGTCGATGAGCGTATTGATTCGCTTCAGAGTCTTCCGGTCGGCAGTCTGCCAGTGCTTGTAGTCCTCCCAGGCCGACTCGTCCCAGACCAGACGCACTCAAGCTTCCTCGTCCGAGCGATCAAGGTCGTGAACCTCAGCCTTTCCACCTCGGGCACGGTCGTAGGCATCGAGCAGGCGGCGGGCATTCGCCGGCGAGCGGAAAAGGTAAGCGGTCTCCTGCCATGCGGCGTACTCGTCGGCCGGCATCAGGACGGCATTGCCCTTGCGAGAGACTATCTCGACTGCATCACGGTCCTCATTGACTCGCTCGATGAGGGGGAACAGGGTCTTGCGCGCCTCGCTTGCGCTGATGGACATGATGACGACCTCCGCCTTCGAACCAGTTGTACTCATTTATGGTACCACTATCAGCGTCGAACAGTCACCTCGATGATCCGGCGAGCCTGTACGTTTCGCGTTGCGTCGATCTGACTCAGGGTCGTTTCGAATTCCTCTGCGCTGGTCACCTGTTGGTGGTCCCATCCGTACGCTGCGGCGAGGTCGGCGAATCCGCGACCGTGGGGGACGGTGAAATATCGTTCCAGGAAGCCTTCGAGATGGGGCTGGGAATGTTCGAGTCCGGAGAAGATCGCTCCCCCGTCGTCGTTGAGCACGACGATCGTCACCTCCCCGGCTTCCTCGGCGCTCGGGGTGAGCAGTCCGCCGATGTCGTGGAGCATGGCGATATCACCGATGAGCAGGATGACCGGCTCCCCCAGACCCAGCGACAGTCCTGTCGCCGTCGAGATCAGTCCGTCGATTCCGGCGAGTCCGCGTGAGGCGTGGATGCGGGCGCGGATGTCGGCGGCGTCGCTGAGATAGCGCACCGAGTTCGAGCTGGCAACGAAGAGAGTGATGTCCTGGGCGGCCAAATGCTCAGTGACCCTCCGCGCCGTCGCCTGGAATTCCTTCGCCGAGGTGGCACCCGGGTTCCCTCCCACGCCCGGTTCCGAGGGTCGTTTCGCACACCGCTCCGCTCGTGCAGCTGCCACGAGGGAAGACCCTGTGTCGATCCAGGCGCACAGCCAGGCCGGCCCCGAGGCGGCGATTCCCTGAGCATCGCCCGCTGCCATCACATCACCCGCGACGCTCTTCTCCTCAGTGACAGTCAGGCCGAGCGCATCGATGTTGTCGGGAATGCGCCGCACGGTCACGGTTTCGTCGGCGAGCAGTGCGGCGACTGGTCTGGTCAGCGTCGGTTTTCCGTGGACGATGACGGTGCGGATCGACTCCCGCAGTGCGGGGTGATCGCTGAGCACGCGGGCATGAGCCGGCACGACCGTCGAGGGTTCGAATGATCCGGAAGTCGAGGATTCCTTCGAATCAACAGCGGTGCGCGCCAGAGGACTCGAGGGTTCGGCAAGCACCGGAAGATGGTGAACTTCAGCGAGCGCACGCAACGATTCGGCCGAATGCCCACCGGCGTCCCCGGCGACGATGACCGTCCCCTCGGTGATGGTGACTTCGACAGACGTCTGCGAATCGTTCCCTGCGCCGATGTCTTCCGGTTCCTTGATGCGGGGCTCGTCATTCGCGACTCGGGTCTCGGCCAGCCCGTGGATCTCGCTCTTCCACGTGTCCAACTCCTCCGGGGTGGGAACCAAGGGGGTGTCGAACTGCACATTGAATTGGACGGGGCCGGCCGCCTCGGCGGCGGTGTCCGAGCGTGATCCCAATGCCGCGGCCACGGCGTCTGACATCGCTCGGTGGACCGCCTCTGCGGTGTCGCCGGCGGGGATGTCAAAGCGGGCACGGACATCGCTGAGCACCTGCGACTGGTCGTCGATGGTCTGATTGGCTCCGGTGCCGCGCAGCCTGGCGGGACGATCCGCGGTGAGTGCCAGCAGCGGCAGGTGCCCGTACGAGGCCTCGAGGACGGCGGGATGGAGATTGGCCACGGCCGAGCCGGACGTCGTCACGACCGCCACGGCGGACTCACGGCCGCGCGCACGCAGACCTCGGGACAGGCCGAGGGCGAGGAAGGCGGCATCACGCTCATCGACGCGCACATGAGCGCGGATGAGCCCCGCCTCGGCGAGCGGAGCCAGAGCATAGACCAAGGGGGCGGACCGCGAACCGGGGGCGAAGACGACATCACTGACCCCGGCATGGACCAGGCTTCGGGCAATCTGCTGCGCCACCGCGCTCGAATTCGACATCACCTGATATTCAACCACCTGACCACCTGTGGTTCACCTCCGCCCTCTAACCTCGAGAAATGCGCCGCTCGTTGATCATTGCGATGGGAGCACGAGCCATCCGCACTCTGACCGCGGCCCGCTCCCATCGCGGACGCTATCCCGCTCGCGACCAGACCACCTCCTTCCTCGGTCCCGAACCCCGTGGCAAGGTTGCCCGAACCTGGCATATCCGGGACAAACGGAAACTCTCGCCGAGGCTGCGCGAATTCTTCCTCTACTCCCCCGCGCTCGGTCGCACCGTCGGCGTGCGTGTGCTGCTGCCGGGGATTCCCGCCGAGGTCAGCCCCGTCATCCACCTCTTCCACGGAGGCGGCGATGATTTCCGCTCATGGACGGATTTTGGTTCCGCCGAGGAGCTCACCCTCGACTCCCCGTACCTCGTCGTCATGCCCGACGGCGGGGCAGGAACCTATTCGCGTCTGGCTGTCGGCAGCGAGGTCCACGACTGGCCGCGATTTCATACCGAGGAGATCCCAGCGTTCCTCAAGGCGAACTTCTCCGTCGACTGGGCGCCTGCCGGTCAGCTGGCGGCGGGGCTGTCGATGGGCGGGTACGGGGCGATGAAGTACGCGGCCTGGCATCCCGACAGGTACGGATCGGCCGCCGCGTTCTCCTCTCCTCTGGATCCTCTGTCGACCGTGCCCGCCTTCGACATCATCGCGATGCGCGAAGGCGCGCGATCACTGAGCCTGTTCGGCGATCCCGCTCTCGACCGCAGCGAATGGCTGGCGAATTCCCCGTACGCTCTGGCCGAGAACCTCCGCGGCCTCGACCTGTGGTTCAGCGCCGGTTCCGGCAGCCTCGAAGGGGCGAAGGATCGCGACCTGCTGGAGTCGATGATCAGCTCGCAGGGCGAGCGCTTCTCCGCCCGTCTCAACTCCCTCGGCATCCGCCATTCCTGGTTTCCGCGCACCAGCGGCCTGCACGACTGGACGAGCTGGGAACGGGAACTCGGAGCCTGGCTGAAGACCCTCGGCAAGCGGCGCAACTATGCGAGTTCGGATCGTCGTCGGACAGATCGTGTGGCCGATGGAGGACAGTTCACCTTCCTCACCGGCCATGCCCTCTTCGACATCCATGGGTGGCGGGTGGAGATCTCCCGTCGTCGCGCGCAGGTGGTGCGCTTCGATGCAGTCAGCGCCGCCGGCTTCTCTCTGACCGGGACCGGCAGCTTCCGTGTGCGCACTCCCGGTCTCTTCGACCCCGACCGCCGCTACGACATCAGCGTGTCCGGTCCCAGCGGGGACAATGCCTATCAGCAGAAGGCCGACAAGAAAGGGCGGCTGACATTCACCGGTCGCCTGGCCGCGGCCATGCACGATCCGATCATCCCGGGAAAACGCACCGCTCACTTCGCCACGCTGGGACAGGACGAGGTGACCACGGTGAGGATCGCCTCGGTGCCGGTTGACGCGGCAGCCGACCGCAAGCACAGCGCGGCCGATCGCCGACGCACAGCTGCGGCAGCGGTCGATGGCGAACGGTCCACAGCCGATGTTCCAGATCCGTCACAGACAGAATCCACGGACGATCCCACTGGCGTTTATATTGAGAGCGGTCGCGAATCGACGGCCGCTGATTCTTCGGAACGCTGACTCGAGAGGTCAACCATGAAACGCGTACTCCCCGCCATCGTTCTTTTCGCCGGACTCTCCCTCGTCGGCTGCACGGGTGGAGGAGACAAGCCGGACCAGGCTGACGGCAGCGGTGACTCCTCGCAGGCGTCAGCCGAAGAGACCCCGCAGGCAAGCAAACTCGATGAGGCGAAGCTCAAGGAGATCCTTGAGTCGACCAAGGCCGAGGGTCAGTCGTTCAAGGCCGTCGACGGTGCCGGCAGTTCCTCCAGCGAGGCAGTCAAGGCCCTGGAGAGTTCTGAGTTCGAACCCGCCAAGTGCAAAGACATCACCATGAACCTCCTCAACGCCAACCTCGCCTCCAAAGGCACCACGGTCGCTGGAACCTCCACCGACAACATCCTCTCCGCGGCGCTGTCGAGCTATGACGATCTGGACGGCGCACAGACCCAGATCGAGGGGGCCTCGAAGATCGCAGAAGAATGCAGCGATGTGAAGATCAAGACCGCCGGCGTCGAGATGTCGATGAAGTACAAGACTTTCGACGCCAAGGTCGACGGGGCAGACGAGACCAATGGAATCGTCGCCTCCGTCGAAGCCGGCGGACAGACAGCCATGAATCTGCGCATGGTCTACGCCCTCGTCGGCAACAACGTCGTGGCCGTTTCCAATATCGCCGATGTCGAAGAGGCCACCGTGACGAAGACCGCCGGTGCCTTCGTCGACGCGGTGAAGAACGCAGGCTGAGCCGGTTCAGTCTCGATCGGTTCAGCCAGAGTCGACTCAACCGCGCAGGGCGCTCCAGCAATCCTGGAAACGCTGCGCCCACCATTCGAATCGTCCCGGATCCACCGCCAACTGCTCCAGGCGGTCAGGGTCCGGGACGATACGCGTGACCGGGATGGCGCCGTCGACCGGAGTCAGGGCCTCGTCCTCGGCGACGATATCGGCGGTGAACAGGCGCCCGGTGCCCAGACCGCAGGCCACCCGATCACCGAGGATGTCCCGGCTGCGGTCGGTGCGCGGCAGTCTGGCGGCGAGTTCGGCTCCGGCGGCCAGACCGACGGATGACTCGAGAGCCGAGGACACGACAGCAGGCAGCCCCGAAGCGCCGATGACCTCGAGGGCGGCGCCGATCCCGCCCAGCGGCTGGACCTTGACGATGATGACCTCGGCCGCTCCGAGTTCGGCCACGCGCAGCGGGTCCTCGGCTTTGCGGATGGATTCGTCGGCGGCGATGATGATCGGCAGTCCTCGCAGGGCGAGCTCATCGCGCAGTTCGGCCAGCTGCTCGACCTCGGGAACCGGCTGTTCGAAGTATTGGATATCGAACTCGGCAAATGCCTCACAAGCTTGAAGGGCCTCGCTGAGCGTGTATCCGGCATTCGCGTCCAGGCGCAGCGTCGTCTCGGGGTAGAGCCTGCGGAATTCCCGCAGGCGTGTCAGATCCTCGTCGAGGGAGCCGAATCCGTGCTCGGCGACCTTCGCCTTGACGGTGCCGACCCGGTCATAGCGAGACAGGATCGGTGCGACCTGATCAGGTGGACAGGCGGGCAGGGTGCCGTTGACGTCGACGGTCTCACCGCTCGTCCCCGCCTCCGCCACGGCCGGACTGGAACCGCGCACGGGAACGGTGGAGGGTGCCGCCTCGGCGAGCGCGGTCTTCTGCGGGATCAGCCCGGAGAATTCGAGGGAGGCGCGCAGCCACCGGCTGGCCTCCTCGGTGCCGTATTCGACGAAGGGGGAGAACTCCGCCCACCCGGAAGGGCCGGTGAACAGCGCCACTTCCCGCTCCGTGATCCCCCGGAACCGGGTGACCATCGGCAGCCGCACCACATGCAGGTCCTCGATGACCTCATCGAAGCGTTGCGGCAGATCAAGAGGTGCGGCAGATGGAGCCTCTGAGTCCAGTGCGCCAGTGTGCGAACGTGCGAAATCGGCCATGAGCCCAGACTAGCCTCCGCCGACCCTGCCATCCCTGTCTGCCGTTCGGAACCTCACCGTCCGCCGCCCGGCCCCGAACCTCACCACAACGACCAAGCGCTAGGCTGGGGGCCATGACGGTTTCAGAAATCTTCGACCCTTCTGCTTGGCGCGAAGTCTCCGGGTTCGACTTCACCGATATCACCTACCATCGGGCCATCGACCCCGCCACCGGCAACGACATCGGCTGTGTGCGCATCGCCTTCGACCGCCCCGAAGTCCGCAACGCCTTCCGTCCCCACACTGTCGACGAGCTCTACCGCGCCCTCGACCATGCCCGCCAGACCTCCGACGTCGGCGCCGTGCTGCTCACCGGCAACGGCCCGAGCGAGAAGGACGGCGGTTGGGCCTTCTGCTCCGGCGGCGATCAGCGCATCCGCGGCCGCTCCGGCTACCAGTACGCCTCCGGTGAGACTCGTGAAAGCGTCGATCCGGCTCGTGCCGGCCGCCTCCACATCCTCGAGGTCCAGCGCCTCATCCGCACCATGCCGAAGGTCGTCATCGCCGTCGTCCCCGGCTGGGCAGCCGGCGGAGGCCACAGCCTCCACGTCGTCTGCGATATGACGATCGCCTCACGCGAACATGCGAAGTTCAAGCAGACCGATGCCGATGTCGGCTCCTACGACGCCGGCTACGGTTCCGCCTACCTGGCGAAGATGGTCGGGCAGAAGAAGGCCCGTGAGATCTTCTTCCTGGGCCGCACCTACTCCGCGCAGGAGATGGCCGATATGGGAGCCGTCAATGAAGTCGTCGACCATGCCGATCTCGAGACCGCGGCCCTCCAGATGGCGCGGGAGATCCTGGGCAAGTCACCGAACGCGCAGCGCATGCTCAAGTTCGCCTTCAACCTCGTCGACGACGGGCTCGTCGGCCAGCAGGTCTTCGCCGGAGAAGCCACCCGACTTGGCTATATGACCGACGAGGCGGTCGAAGGCCGCGACGCGTTCCTCGAAAAGCGCGATCCCGACTGGTCGCCGTTCCCCTGGTACTACTGAGAACAGGTCGAAACCTCTCTTCAGAACAGGCGAGCGACGGTTGAGCCCGTCAGCTTTCCCGGTCCTCTGCTGGCAGATGCGTCGCCCGTTGCAAATCCTCGCCCGGTTCAGTCGTGCTCGTATCGGAGCAAGTCAGCAGGCTGGCATTCAAGGACACGACACATCGCGTCCAATGTCGACAAACGCACCGCTTTCGCGCGCCCATTCTTCAACACTGCCACGTTGGCCGGGGTGATACCGATCGCGTCCGCGAACTCGCCGACGCTCATCCCCCGCTCAACCAACATTCGGTCGATAGTGATGTGGATGGCCATCACACCACTGCAGCCAACTCAGCACGCATCCCGATCGCACTGTTCAAAAGCGTTCTGAGCACAAGAGTGACGCAGGCAACCACCACGAAACTCAAGCACGTCAGAACCTGGATGATCGCCAGAAACAGACTTCCCGCCTGTCCGATGCTGATCACAACGAATCCCACAACGATCAGCACAGCCGCGAATACGAACGCACCCACAAGCACATCGACCCAGACAAGCGACCGGCGCTCGAGCACGGAACCGGTATAGATACGGCAGACGAGCAACGCCAGCATGGCCAAGGCAATGAGACCGACCACCATGAACGTGATCCCCAGGGCAAGCAGTGGACCACGAAGGCCCGCGAACTCCGGAAACTCTGCCCCGAGAGCTGTCGCGAATCCTGGCAACAAGGACACCGCTCCGAGGCCGACAACGAACATTACGCCCAGGAGAGCCTCTGTCGCGACGATGAGGGACAAGGGCGGACGTGGTAAGAAAGAAGTCATACATCGATTTTCGATAGATATCTATCGTTTGTCAATAGCCATCCCGGAGGTGGGGATCTCATCGACGCTTCATCTGCTGCCTTGATCCACGTGGCGCGGAAGTCACGACTCCGCACATGGCTGCCGGTTGCATGTCTTCCACCGCGCTGACAACGCGGGGCGCCCATTGCGATAGAATCGAGTACCTCCGGCCAGTCCGCACAGAGTCCGCAAAAGAGCTTTAAGTGATCAATCTCTGCAAACGCAACCAGGACCACAATCCCTGGTCAGCTCAACCGCTCGAACACGATCAACACCAGTCTGCGCCTTGCAAGACTGTCCGCAGGTACAGCTGAGTGTCCGAGACGATCGTCAACGGGCGTCAGCTCAGAGCCGCCGAGCTGCCCGAGGCCATCGACCGGGCACTCGCCGGGACCTCGATCCTCATCCTTCCGTCGGATCGGGACGGTGCCGTCACCGAGGCGGCACCCAGTCTGTGGGCAGGGCAGGGTCCAGCCCCGGCCCTCATCCTCTTCACCTCCGGATCGACCGGGACGGCGAAGGCAGTGGCCTTGTCAGGTGATGCGCTGACCGCCTCGGCGCGGGCGACCGAACGATTCCTCTCCGGGCCCGGCGATTGGCACCTGTGCCTGCCGGTCAACCACATCGCCGGGTTCCAAGTCGAGCTGCGCGCCCGCTTGGCGGGCCGCGCCCCGGTCAGGGCCGCCTCGGCGAGGTTCACCGCCCAGTCCTTCGCCACCGAGGTGACCGCCCTGGTGGAACGGGCGGGCGACCGACCGACGTACACCTCGATCGTGCCCACCCAACTCCACCGGATCCTCGAGGACGGCCTCGCCACCGAGGCGGCCGGACGGATCTCGCACATCCTCCTCGGCGGAGCGGCGATCTCACCATCGCTGCTCGACCGCGCCGAGGCCGCGGGACTGGCGATCGTGCGGACCTACGGGATGAGCGAGACGGCGGGCGGCTGCGTCTATGACGGGGTGCCCTTCGACGGGGTCGAGGTGACCATCACCGAGGCGGGGACGATCGACCTGACCGGGCCCGTCGTGGCCGACGGCTACGTCGAGATCGGCGCCGACGGAGCGATCACACCGGTCGACTCCCCCGCTCTCACCGTCGACGAGGCGGGACGGCGGATCATGCACACCAGCGATCTGGGTCGGATCGATTCCGGTGTGCTCAGCGTGCTCGGTCGAGCCGATGACATCATCGTCTCCGGGGGCACGAACGTCTCCCCGCACGCCCTGGAGACCGGCCTGCTGCCGAGCTGGCAGAAGGCGGGAATCGAGGAGATGCTCGTGACCTGGGTGCCCGACGAGGAATGGGGCAGACGGATCGTCGCGCTCGTCCGCCTCGCCGACGGCGGAGGTGGTGTCGGAGCCGAGGATCCGCGAGCATCGGCACAGAGGCTCAACGCCCTCGATCACGGGATGACGGGGCAGCTGCTGCCGCAGCTCGTCTTCCCGGTCGCCGAGATTCCGAACCGGTCGATCGGCAAACCCGATCGCCAGGCGGCGGCCCGCATCGCCGCCGATCTCATCGCGCGTGATGCGAATACCCATACCGGCGAACTACCGGTAACATGAGACGGCTCCACAATTCGACAGGAAGGGGAGCGAGGACTATGGCTGATGCCGCCCAGTGGATTTCTGGAGCTCGACTGCGAACTCTGCCCCTGGCTCTCGCACCCGTCCTCATCGGAACCGGCGCCGCGATCGGATCACTCGGCGGATTCACCGCCTTCATCCTCGACGACATCTCGGGCAAGGACGACCACGTCAGCTTCGGACAGATCCTGCTGCGCGGATTCCTCGCTCTCCTCGTCTCCCTGTGCCTGCAGATCGGCTCGAACTACGCCAACGACTACTCCGACGGCATCCGCGGCACAGATGACGAACGTGTCGGACCGGTCCGGCTCACCGCGACCGGACTGGCCGAACCTCACGAGGTCAAACGGGCCGCCTTCATCTTCTTCGGCCTGGCCGGGGTCGCGGGCATCGTGCTCATCCTCATCTCACAGGCCTGGTGGTTCCTCATCGTCGGAGCCGCAGCCGTCGCCGCCGCCTGGTTCTACACCGGTGGCAGACGGCCCTATGGCTATATGGGCCTCGGCGAGGTCTTCGTGTTCGTGTTCTTCGGACTCGTGGCGACCTTGGGCACGATGTGGATGCAGGTCGGTCATCTCAGCCTCAGCGGCTGGGCCGGTGCCGTGTCAATCGGGTCTCTGGCCTCGGCTGTGCTCATGGTCAACAACCTCCGCGATATCCCCACAGACATCGAGGCAGGCAAGATCACTCTGGCCGTGAGGATGGGCGACAATGCCGCGCGCATCGCCTATGCAGTGCTCGTGCTGCTGCCGTTCGCGTTGCTGGCGCTGGCGATCCTCGACGGACATCCCGCCGTGGCCTTGGCGATCCTTGCCCTCGTCCCAGCACTCAACCCACTCAAGACGGTGCTCAGCGGCACAACGGGCCCTGGCCTGATTCCGCCGATCAAAGCCACTGGACTGACCGGTTTGGCCTTCTCCGCACTGATGGGCCTCGGTCTGGCGCTCTGAGGCATTTCAGTGCTGACGCCTGGGGTTCCAAGGCTCAGTCGCCTGGTGTTCGAAGGCTCAGTCGCCTGGTGTTCCAAGGCTCAGCGCGCTGAAAGGCCCCAGCTCATTAGGTTCTGAGCCGGCTCAGCCGAGCCGCAGCTCATTCGGCTGAGCCACAAGTTCATTTGGACTGGTCGCCGTCTTCTCCGAGGCGCTCCTCGACGATCTCATCTTCTGCCGCTTCATCGGCGCCGACGCGCTTGGGCTTGGAGGCTCGCTTGGCGACCTTTGCTTCGATCTCGGTCGCTGCTTGGGCGCGCATCTTACCGAGCAAGAGGTAGCTCAGCAGCGCGCCGATGATGATGGCCGCGATCGCCATGACGAGATTGAAGCCGAGGAACGGGAACAGAACGAGGCCGGCGGCGATGATGAGGCCGAAGCGAGCGAGTGTGTAGAGCCAGAAGGTGCGCATTGAACTCATTTTAGCCTCCGATCGTGACAGTCTTGTCACCGCCCGCTGGAGGCCGCGCTCAGGTTGGTGGACTATCCTTGTTGCATGGCTCGACTACTCATTGCCGCGATCGTCCTGGCGGCAGCGGTGACACTGTACGGACTCTTCGATTGCCTGTTGCGCGATCGGGGTCTGATTCGAGTCCTGCCCAAACCTGTATGGGCACTCATCATCCTCTTCATCCCCGTCCTCGGGTTCATCCTCTGGTATCTGTTCGGACGCGGTTCGGAAGACAAGCCCAACCGCGGCACCCGCCCTCGCGGTCAGGTCGCCCCGGATGACGATCCAGACTATCTGCGACAGGTCGATCGCGAAGTCAAGCTCGGCAAGCATGCGCCTCCGGCTCAGGACAAAGACGAGAAGGAATCTCCGCGCGATGATTCTGCCGAGCCGGACGATGACAGCGATCCCGCGGATTCCTCCGCTGATACATCAGCCGACTCCGACGACCGGGGCACCAAGGGCGACGGCCGCGGCCGCTCGAACTGAATTCCCTTGCCGCACCACCGCTGTCCGACGACGGCATCGATACCGCAGGTGCGTTGCCACGCTGCGATTCGGCGAATTGTCATTGCTTTCTCTGAATTACACACCGAGGAACGTGGTGATTTCAGAGCAGACCGAGCCGAAACTGTCGTCCGCCGCCTGATCACGGCATCGAACCAGCACGCAAACGGCCCAGTCTGAGGCGGAGAGCCCAGTTTCAAACATGGGCTGTTCGCCTCAGCCTGGGCCGTCAGCAGTTATGGCACCCGGTGCAGGCGATGGCTCCCGGTGCTCGGCGTCAGAGCGACCTTGAGAGCGACCCAGCGCTTCAGTCGAGCCCGGAGTACGAGTGCAGGCCGTTGAAGTACATGTTCACGACGGTGAAGTTGAAGATCACCGAGGCGATGCCGATGAGGTTGAGCACGGCCACTTTCGTCGGGCCCCAACCGCGAGTCGCACGAGCGTGCAGGTACGCGGCGTAGATGACCCAGACGACGAACGTCCAGATCTCCTTCGAATCCCAGCCCCAGTAACGGCTCCAGGCCACTTCGGCCCAGATGGCACCGGCGATGAGTGTGAACGTCCAGGTGATGAAGCCGACTGCCGCGATCCGGTAGGAGATCCGCTCGAGGTCAGTGCTCGAGGGCAGACGGTGCAGGAACCGCAGCCACTTCGGGTCCTTGGTCTCGTGCACGCTCTTCAGAATCTGAAAGACTGCGAGGATCGCAGAGATGTAGAGGAGTGAGGTCGAGAGGATCGCGATCGGCACGTGGATGGCGATCCAGTACGAATCCAACGCCGGGATGAGCTTCGCGGCAGGCGTGTAGAAGACGGTGATCGCCAGTCCCAGGCACAGCAGCACTCCCCCGGAGACGAACGTCCCCAGATAGCGCACGTCCTTCTTCGTCAGCACGACGAGGAAGACGATGACGGTGATCGCGGTGGCGGTGAGGACGTACTCCATCATGTTGCCCCACGGCACACGGGAGACAGACAGGGCACGGGTGAGAACCCCGCTGACGTGCAGCAGCATGGCGAGCACGAGCAGCGAGGTGCCGATGCGGGCTCCGCGGTGCTTGTTCCTCCGGGACGACTTCACCGTCGCGGAGTCGTCGCCGCCGGGTCGATCGAGGACGGCAGTCGTCGCCGTCTTCCGGTTCGTCCGCCGCACCGTACTGGCTTTGGCCGAGGTGGCGACCTCAGCTTCGGAGGTCTTGAGCTCACGCGCGCCGAAGAGGTCGAAGGCGTAGAAGATCATGGCGACGGCGTAGACGATCATCGCCGAGATGATCAGCTGGTTCGACCACATTGCGAGGTCAGTGTTGACGTCCATTCATCCTCCGCACCGCTGAAGTGCTCTTCTGTCGCAGGCTGCTGCTGCCAGACTCTCTGTCTGACCATATGTCGGTGCGCGCCCTGCCGACTCCGTGACGAAGCCACCGGCGACGCGCACTCCGCGGCTATTCTACTCCGCGTAGTACTTCGGCTTCATCTTTCGTCATCGTCACCATGCTCACCCTCATCGGGTTCCGGCTCACGCAGGTCCTTGACCAGGCCATCGACGGCGCGTTCGACCATCGGATCCTCACCGCGGGCCAGAGCGGCCACCTCGGCGTCGCCGTTCTTGATCCGCACCCATACGCGTCGGCGGGGAATGAACAGGGACAGGCCGAGCCCAGCCAGGACGAGGATCGCGCTGATGAGCATGAGGGCCTGTGTCGGGTCCTGGGAGATGTCGACGGCGATGTACTTCTTGACTCCGTCGAAGGTCACCGAACCGCCGTTCGGCAGCTTCTGCGTCTCCCCCTCGGCGAGCTGGATGACGAGCGGGTTGCCCGACTCATCGGTCATCTCCGTCATGTTCTCCGCGTCGAGGGAGTACACGGACTGCGGGACTCCGGAATCGAGGCCGAGGTCGCCGGTGTAACCGCTCATCACGAGGTAGGGGTTGCGCAGCTCGGCGAAGCTCGAGATCAGCTCACCGTCCTCATTCTGTGCGGCCGTCGGCAGGAACACCCCGACGAAGCCCATCTGCGTGCCGGCCGAGTCCGGGACCTTGATGACGCCCTCGGAGGTGTATCCGGGGTCCCCGCCGTCCGGGATGAACACCTGCGGACCGGACTGGACGATATCGCCCTTCGCATCACGCACGGTTACTTCGGGGGCGTAGCCGTTGCCGGTGAGATAGACGCCGACGCCGCCCACGCGCACCGGCTCGTTGACCTTGAGGACGTGCGATTCGGTCTTCCCGTCCGCCGTCGTCGTCACCTTCGCATCGAAGGTGCGCGGCTGACCGAACTGGTTGCCCGCCGCCTGATCGTCGAAGGTGGAGGTGAAGGAGTCGAGCTTGAGCCGGAAGTCCGGCAGATTGTCGGCATCGTAGTAGGAGCCGGGTTCGAAGGAATCGTAGGAGACCAGCGAATTCGAGAACGTCTCCCCCTCGACGAGGATGCGCTGACCTTCGTAGCCGAACAGCGATCCGATCGCCATCGTCAGGGTCGCCATGAGCAGCGCGATATGGAAGACGAGATTGCCGGTCTCGCGGAGATAGCCACGTTCGGCGGCGATGTGATCGGACTGCCGGTTGATGCGGTACCCGGACTTCTTCAGCCGGGCCTCCGCTGCGTCGAGGAACGCCTCATCCGCATCCTCACGGGTCTCTGCGTCTGCCTGCGCCGAGGTGAAGGCGGCGTATCCGGGCATCCGGGACAGCCGCCTCGGTGCTTTGGGCGGGGACGAGCGCATCGCTTTCCAGTGCTGCTTCGTCCGCGGGATGATGCAGCCGATGAGGGAGATCATCAGCAGCAGGTAGATCGCGGAGAACCAGACAGAGGAGTAGACGTCGAACATCTGGATGGTGTCGAGGAACTGTCCCCAGGCACCGTTGTTCTCCAGGAAGGTGTTCACCCGGCCCGGGTCCTGGATGCGCTGCGGCAGCAGAGATCCGGGGATCGAGGCGAGGGCGAGGATGAGCAGGAGGATCAGTGCCACACGCATCGTCGTCAGCTGGGTCCAGGCCCACCGGCACATGCCGATGAACCCGAGCTGCGGCTGGTTCACGGTCGACTTCACTGCAGGCTTGTCTCCCTGCTTCGCCGTCGTCTTCGCACCCGATTTCGACTGCGTCTTCTCCGAGCCTTCGGTTGAGCCCGCCACTAGATCACCACTTCGAATCCATTGATGAGACCTTGCAGAGAGGTCATCCACATGTTCCATACGCCGCTGGCCATGAGCACACCGAGGATGATGAGCATGATGCCCCCGGCCCGCACGATCGCGGTCTGATGCTTGCGCACCCAGACGAGTCGCCCCGCGCCCTTGTGGATCGCCAGCGCCAGGAGGATGAACGGGATGCCCAGGCCCAGACAGTAGACGAAGGCCAACAGTGCTCCGCGCCAGATCATCCCGTCACCGCCGAAGCTCACCGACATGCTCAGCACCGCCGACAGGGTCGGTCCCACACAGGGTGCCCACCCGAGGGCGAAGGTCGCTCCGAGCACCGGTGCACCCCAGAGCCCGGCCTTCGGTCTGGCACGGATGCGACGTTCGTTCTGCAGCAGACCGAATCCGCCCATGAACACGAAACCGGCGAGGACGACGATGACGCCGAGGACGCGGAGGATGACCGACTGCCATTGGGAGAACAGCGCTCCCAGCGCGGAGAAGCTGGTCCCCAGCAGCACGAAGACGACGGTGAAGCCGAGGACGAACAGGCTGATGCCCACGACCACTCGCCACGTCTGCTTGTCCCTCAGCGATGAACCGGACAGCCCGGTGACGTACCCGACATAGCCGGGAACCAGGGGCAGCACACACGGGGAGGCGAACGAGACGAGTCCGGCCAGGGCCGCTGCGCCGGCAGCCAGCAGCAGCGGACCGGAGAGAACGGTCTGGGCGAAGTCCGCCCCGAGTCCACTCACTCGGCCAGCACGTCCTCGATGAGTCCCTTGAGAGTCGAGGCATCGATCTCACCGACGACTCTGGCCGCGGCCCGGCCCTTCGCGTCGAGGACCACCGTCGACGGGGTGGCCTGCGGGGGCAGGACTCCGGAGAGCAGAGACACCATCTCACCGTTCGAATCGAGCATGTTCGGGTACGGCACCTGGTAGTTCTGGATGAACGCGTTGGCCGCAGCCTCTTGGTCGCGGACGTTGACGCCGATGAACTGGGCCTTGTCCCCGAATTCCTCGGACACGGACTTCAGGTCCGGGGCTTCCTTCCGGCACGGCGGGCACGCCGCGTACCAAAGGTTGACGACGACCGGGGTGGGACGCAGATCGGCCAGAGACGTGGACTTCCCGTCGAGGGTCTCGAAGCTCAGATCGAGGGGGTCGCCGCGGTCCTCGACCGCCACCTGCGAGACGACTCCCGAACCGGAGACGTACCCCTGGTCGGATCCGGCCTGATCGGCCAGCTCATCGTTCTCGCTGCAGGCGCTGAGCGCCAGGGCCGTTCCGGCGGCGAGCGCCGAGGTGAAGAGGGCCCGACGGTTGAGGGAACGGCGTCCGAAACTCATGCTCCCGCCACCGCGGTGCCCGGCTGCAGATCGGCACAGATGCTCTCATAACTCACGGACACCAGTGTGGAGGAATCGAATGTGAAACTGGTGATAGAAGCCAGGTCACATTCGCGTCTGCGCGGGTCGTGGACGAGTGAGCGTCCCTCCCCCGACAGGCGCGTCATCCAGATCGGCAACTGGTGGGAGACGATGACTCCTTCGGCGTCCGGACCGTGGAGGTCGAGCTTGGCTCTCAGACTGGCCATCGCGGCCCGCATGCGCAGCACGATCTGCTTGTACGGCTCTCCCCAGGACGGAGTGAGAGGGTTGTAGAGGCGCACCAGGTTCCTCGGCTCGGCCAGCCGACGAGCATCCAGCTTCTGTCCCTCGAAGGAATTCGCCGCCTCGATGACCCGGTCGTCGTCGAAGACCGGCAGGTCAAGAGACTTCGACAGCGGACGAATCGTCTGCTGTGCCCGCAGCAGCGGGGAGGCGACGAGTTCGACCGGACGAGTGGGCGCAGCGTGGAAGTGCTCGGCCACGCGCACTGCCATCTCGTGTCCCCGTTCGGTGAGACCGAAATGCGGCAGACGTCCGTAGAGGATGCCGTCGGGGTTGTCGACTTCGCCGTGGCGGACGAGGTGGATGGTGGTCACGACTGCGCCTTCCCGGCCTCCGGAACCGCGGCCGCGGCTTTGGCCGCGGCTGGCAGTGCGCTGATGATCCGGTCGAGGATCTCATCGGTGTGGGCGTAGGACAGGAACCAGGCTTCGAACGCGCTCGGGGGCATATGGATGCCCTGATCGAGCATGGCGTTGAAGAAGGCGGTGTAGCGGTCGACGTTCTGAGCCCGTGCCTGGTCGTAGTTCGTCACGTCGGTGTCGGTGAAGAACACGGAGAACATCGAGTTCGCCGACTGGATGACGTGGGCGACGCCCTCAGCCTCCAGCGCTGAGGCGACTGCCGGGCGCAGGCTGTCCGCGGCACGACCGATGTGCGAGTACACGTCGAGTTCGGTCGTCAGTTTGAGCGTGGCCAGACCGGCGGCGGTGGCCACCGGATTGCCCGAGAGCGTTCCGGCCTGGTAGACGGGGCCGGAGGGGGCGAGGTGAGCCATGATCTCGGCGCGACCGCCGAAGGCCGCTGCCGGGAAGCCGCCGCCCATGACCTTGCCGAAGGTGAACAGGTCGGCCGGGCCCTCCGGGTAGCCGAGAGTCTCGGACTCATAGCCGTACCAGCCGGCGGCGGAGACGCGGAAGCCGGTCATCACTTCGTCGCTGATCATCAGCGCACCGTGGGCCTTGGTCAGCCGGCGGATGGTGTTCGTGAAACCGTCGCGGGGAGGCACGACGCCCATATTGCCGGGGCTGGCCTCGGTGATGACGCAGGCGATGTCCTCACCGTGTTCGGCGAAGACGGCTTCGAGACCGGCGGCGTCGTTGTAGTCGACGACGATCGTGTCCTGCGCCTGGGCTCCGGTGACTCCGGGGGTGTCGGGCAGAGAGAACGTGGCCAGTCCGGAGCCGGCCTGGGCCAGCAGCGAGTCGACGTGACCGTGGTAGCAGCCGGCGAACTTCACGACTTTGGACCGTCCCGTGTAACCGCGGGCCAGACGGATCGCCGACATCGTCGCCTCGGTGCCCGAGGACACGAGACGGACCTGGTCGACGGGATCGACGCGGCGAACGATCTCCTCGGCGAGTTCGACCTCACCGGTCGACGGGGTGCCGAAGGAGAATCCCTTGACGGCGGCTTCCTGGACGGCGGCGACGACCTCGGGGCGGGAGTGGCCCATGATCATCGGACCCCAAGATCCGATGAGGTCGATGTAGTCGTTGCCGTCGGCGTCGCGCAGCCACGCACCAGTCGCCTCGGTGATGAAACGGGGGGTGCCGCCGACGGCCTTGAACGCGCGGACCGGGGAGTTCACTCCGCCGGGGATGACCGCCTCGGCGCGGGTGAAGAGGGCGGCGGACCGATCGGTGGTGTGACCGTTCGTCTCTGCTGTCGTCATGGTTCTCCTCTGATTCTTGGCGGTTGGGGTTTCGTCCCGGGATCGTTCTCAGTTATGCGTGGGGACGGCTCAGGAGCCGTCGATGTCTGTCATATGGTCGAAGACTTTGGTGAAGATCCGCCCCAGGGTCTCCATCTCCTCGGGGTCGAGGAGATCGACGAGGTGGCTGCGGACTCCGGCGACATGGTCCGGGGCCGCGGCCCGCAGCAGCTGCCATCCGGCCTCGGTCATCACGCAGTTGACCCCACGGCCGTCCTCGGGGATGGCGGAACGCTCGAGAAGTCCGCGCTTCTCCATTCGGGCGACGCTGTGGGTCAGCCGGGATCGGGACATGGTCGTATCGGTGGCCAGCAGCGCCATTCGCATCGTCCGGTCGTCGTGTTCGGACAGACGTACGAGGATTTCGTATTCGGGCAGGCCGATGCCGTGCTTCTCACGCAGCTCCTTGTCCAGCTGTGTGCTGAGCAGCTGAGAGCCGTTGAGGTAGCTGCGCCAGGCTCTCTGGTCGACCGCCGAGAGCCAGCGAGGCTCGGTCATCATCGGCCTCCGCGGGCGTCGCGGTCGGACATGTGACCGGCAGCCTCCACCTGGAGGCGCTGGGCGACCTCGGTGGCCCAGTAGGTGAGGATCGCATCGGATCCGGCACGTTTGAAGGCGATGAGGGACTCCTCGATCGCCTTCTCCCGGTCGATGGCTCCGGCAGCGGCCGCGAATTCGATCATCGCGTATTCGCCCGAGACCTGGTAGGTCCACACCGGAACGATGGACTCGCGAGCGACCTCGGCGAGCACGTCGAGGTAGGGCAGGCCGGGCTTGACCATGACCACGTCGGCGCCTTCGGCGAGGTCGAGGCCGAGTTCGCGCATCGCCTCACGGCCGTTGGCAGGATCCTGCTGGTAGGTCTTGCGGTCGCCCTTGAGTTCGGAATCGACGGCTTCGCGGAAGGGACCGTAGAACGCGGAGGCGTACTTCGCGGTGTAGCCCATGATGACGGTATCGGTGAAACCGGCGGCGTCGAGAGCTTCGCGGCAGTAGGCGACCTGACCGTCCATCATGCCGGACAGGCCGAGCACGTGAGCGCCCGCGCGGGCCTGCGCCACCGCCATCGACGCGTAGCGTTCGAGGGTCGCGTCGTTGTCCACGGCTCCGGTCGAGTCGAGGACACCGCAGTGACCGTGGGAGGTGAATTCGTCGAGGCACAGGTCCGCCATGATCACAGTGTCCTCGCCGAATTCGTCGGCCAGCAGCGACAGCGCCCGGTTGAGGATGCCGTCGGGATCATCGGCCTGTGAGCCGATCTCATCCTTGTGTTCGGGGATGCCGAAGAGCATGAGCCCGCCGACTCCGGCCGCGAGGGCCTCCCGCGCGGCCTCAAGGAGGGAGTCGAGTGTGTGCTGGACGACTCCGGGCATTCCGCCCAGAGGCAGCGGTTCGTTCAGACCCTCCTTGACGAACATCGGCAGGATGAGCTCGGTTGGGTGGAGGCGCACCTCGGAGACGAGGCGACGCAGGGCCGGGGTCGACCGCAGCCGACGGGGACGGACGGTTCCGGGAACCAATGACATGTCAGGCCTTCTTTCTGCGGCGCTTCTGACTCGGACGCTGCGGGGAGATCCCGGCTTCCACGTCTTCGGCGCGCTGGGTGAGTGCGAATTCGACGAGACCGTCGATAAGCGAGGTGAGGTTGGCTTCCTCGGCGAGGACGTCGACGCGCAGTCCGTGTTCGGCTGCGGTGTTCGCCGTTGCCGGGCCGATGCAGCAGATCACGGAGGTGGGGGCGGGTTTGCCGGCGATGCCGACGAGGTTGCGCACCGTCGATGAGGAGGTGAAGAGGAAGGCGTCGAAGTCGCCGGCCTTGATCGACTCGCGGATCGGAGCCGGCGGCGGGGAGGCGCGCACGGTGCGGTAGGCGGTGACGTCGTCGGGGTCCCACCCCTTCTCCAGCAGCCCGGCCACAAGCACCTCGGTGGCGATATCGGCACGAGGCAGGAGAACCGTGTTCATCGGGTCGATGTCATCGACGAAGTCCGGCCAGGCCGCGGCCAGGCCGCGTGCGGAGTGCTCCCCGTCGGGGACGAGGTCGGGAGTGATCCCCCAGTCGACCAGCGCTGCCGCGGTGCGACCGCCCACGGCGGCGACCTTGACGCCGGCCATCGAACGGGAGTCTAGTCCGAAGTCTTCGAACCACATACGCACAGCACGCACGGCGTTGACCGAAGTGAATCCGACCCATTCGTAGGATCCGTCGACGAGGCCTCGGATCGCCTTCTCCATCTGGGTCGGTGTGCGCGGCGGCTGAACGGCAATCGTCGGCACTACGGTGCCGACGGCGCCGAGTTCGGCCAGAGCCTCTGCCGTGGAGGTGCCCTGTTCCTTCGTCCGCGGGATAAGCACCTGCCAGCCGAAGAGCGGTTTGGATTCGAACCAGCTGAGCTCTCCTCTGGATTCCACTCCCTGCCCCATGATCACCACCATACGATCCGAACCTGTCTGCGCCATGGACAGCGCCTGCTGCAAAGTCGTCTCCACACTCGTCTGTTCGATGGTGGAGATCCCCCACCCGAGGAGAACCTTCGTGTCCTCGTCCCAGCCGTCCGCGAGCAGGGCTTCGATGGCCTGTTCGTGGGCGGCTGCGCTGCCGGTGAGCACATGGGTCGTGTTCCTGTGGCGGGAGACGTCGACATGGGTCTGCGGTCCGGCTTCGATGAAGCGCACCGACCGGACGCGGTTGGTCGTCAGAGCCGTTCCGGTGAAGGCCGCCGTCGAGGCGGAGAGTCCGACTCCGGGCACGATTTCGACTTCGACCTGTTCCTTGCGGCAGACTCCGGCTTCCGAAGTCGTGGTGGTGAAGATGATTCCGTCGTCTGAGCTCAGCCGCACTACGGTCTTGTCCGGGCGGGCGAGTTCGGCCATGCGGCGGCCCCGGGTTGAGGCGGCGACTCCGAGGTCGGCGGCATCGATGAGCGTTGCGGCCTGCGGCACATAGGCGGTGACGATCTCAGAGTGCACATCGGCGTCGTAGACGACGGTTTCGGCGGTGGCGAGGATCTCGGCGCCGCGCATCGTCATCAGACCCGATTCGCCGGGTCCGCTGCCGATGAAGACGACTCGTGGGGCTGCCGGCAGGAGTCGGCGCGGCTGCACCTGGCCCGTTGTCGGTTCGCTGTTCATCCCTGCTCCTGAGCCTTGACGGGGGTGAGGTGTTCGGCGCTCACTGCCGGGTCGATGCCGAGGCGACCCAGAAGATCCTCGGCCGCTGCGGTGCCGAGTTCGTCGGCGATACGGGCGAGTTCCTTCGCGGTCACCGACAGCTGCTGCTCGCCGGTGCTGCTCCAGTCGACGTCGAGCAGGGCGGGCAGCTCGGTGCTCTGCCGCGTGCGGGCGAGCTTGCCGTCGTCATCGGCCATCACGGCGTCGACGATGAACTCGGTGCCCTCGATCTTCGCCAGCGCGCCGATCGGGGCCGAGCAGCCGGCTTCGGCACGGGAGAGGATCGCGCGCTCGCAGGTCACGGCGAGGTCGGTCGTCTGGTCGTGGATCCGGCGCAGGGCCGCCCGCACCTCGGCGTCGCCGTCGAGGATGTCCGCGGTGGTGGCGAAGGCGCTGTCGGCGCTGCGCGTCTCGATCGCCAGGGCTCCCTGGCCCGGGGCCGGGAGCATGACATCGAAGTTGAGCGAATCGGTGGCTTCGGCCAGGCGCCCGATGCGACGCACTCCGGCGGCCGCGAGGACGACTGCGTCGAGACGGCCGTCGCGGACATGGGCGATGCGGGTGTCGACGTTTCCGCGCACTCCGCGGACCTCGATATCGGGACGTGCGGCACGCAGCTGAACGGCCCGACGCGGCGAACCAGTGCCGATGACGGACCCGGAGGGCAGGTCGTTCAGGCTCAGCCCGTCACGGCCGATGAGGACATCGGCCGGGTCGACGCGCGGTGGGATGGCTGCCATTTGGATTCCCGCCTCGGGGGTGGTGGGCAGGTCCTTGAGCGAGTGCACGGCCAGATCGATCTTGCCCTGGTGGAGGGCCTGACGGACGGCGGAGACGAAGACTCCGGTGCCGCCGAAACCGGCCAGAGGCGACATGTTGACATCTCCCTCGGTGACGACCTCGACGATCTCGACGCGCCAGCCGGTCAGAGCCGCGATCTGGTGCGCGATCGCCGTGGACTGGGACCGAGCCAGCTGTGATCGGCGGGTGCCCAGACGCACGGTGCGGCCGGTGAAGTGTTCGGGTTCGACGATGTCGAGGGTGTGATCGGCGACCGGGCGGATGCCGTCGGCCTCGACATGATGCGCGCTGGCGGCCTTCGCGACCTTCGTCTCCGGAGCGGTCTTGGCGTGGGCGACCTTATTGACCGGCAGGTCGAAGAGCTGCATGAGCGCCTGAGCGTAGTCGACCTCGGATTCGGTCACAGCCAGTTCCTTGACCTTCACGGTCGGGGTGTGGATGAGCTTCTCCGCCACCCGATGCAGGGACTTTCGGATCTCCGCGAAGGCCTTCTCGTCGACGGAGTCACCGAGCTTCTTCTCCAGTCGCTGGGTCTCGGAGGCGAGCACATCTTTGGCATGGGAGCGCAGAGCGGTCACGGTCGGAGCGACCGAGCGCTCCTTGTTGCCGGTGGCGATGTTCTCCAGCTCGTCGGCGATGATGGAGCGCACCTCTTCGACAGTGCTCACGACCTTCGCGTCGCGTTCCTTGTCGGAGCCGCGCAGGAGTTCGCGGATCTCGCCGAGGCCGAAGAGGGCGACATGTTCGAACTCGCGGACGCTGGGGTCGATGTCGTGCGGCAGAGCGAGGTCGATGAAGGCCTTGTTCGCTGCGCCCTTCGGGTTCTGCGAGAGTCCGGCGACGATGTCGTCGCGGCTGACGACGACTCCGCGGGCACCCGTGCAGGAGACGATGAGGTCGGCGTCGGCGATCTCCTCGGCCATGATGCGCGGGGTGAGTTCGCGGGCACGTCCGCCCACCTCAGCGACGAGGCGTTCGGCCTTGTCGAGCGTCCGGTTGAGCACGGTGATGTGGGCGACGCCTTCCTTGTGCAGTCCGGAGACAACGAGCCCCGACATGGCTCCGGCGCCGATGACGAGTGCATTCGCGGCACGCAGGGACCCGATGTGCGCGGCCGATGCTTCGATGCCTGCGCCGAACAGGGACCGCGCGACGTCTCCGAGGTCGGTCTCCGAATGGGCGCGCTTGCCCACACGCAGCGCTTGCTGCAATGTCTGGGAGAGTTCGGAGGTCAGTGCCTTGTCCGACTGCGATGCCGTGAACGCCGTCCGGAGCTGACCGAGTATCTGGGCTTCGCCGATGGCCATGGAGTCGAGCCCGCAGGCGACCTTGAGCAGGTGCTCCATGGCCTGGTGGTCATAGTGGGCGTAGAAGTGCCCGGCGATATCGGACCATTCTTTGTCGATCGACGACACGAGCGCGTTGCCGAGGTCGGCCAGTCCTCCGTGAAAGGCGGAGACGTCGGCAATGAGTTCGAGACGATTGCACGTCGAGAGCACGGCGAGTCCCTCGATGTTCTCTCCGGCCAAGGCGTCCCGTCGCAGAGCGCCGACCTCACCGGCGCCGAAGGCCAACCGATCGAGCATGTCGATCGGAGCCGACTGATGTGAAATGCCGAGAACCAAGAGAGTCAATTCCTGTGCTCCTCAAAACCAGGGTTGAGCGGTGCCGTGTCCAGCGCCGAATAGTATGCGAGTACTTGCAGCTCACTGGCCAAGTCGACTTGATGGACACGCACGGTATCCGGTGCGTCGAGCACGGTGGGTGAGAAGTTGAGAATGCCGCGCACACCTGCTTCAACGGCCTTCTGGGCCGCCGCGGGTGCCGCGGCTGCGGGCACGGCCATGACCACCAGGTCGATGTGTTCGGACCAGGCGGGAAGGTCGTCCAGGGAAGAGACGGTCAAGGCGCCGATGGAGGTGCCGATCTTCTCCTCGTCGATGTCGAAAACGGCGGTCAGGCGCAGGCCGCGCCGACGGAATCCGGCGTAGTCGGCCAGCGCCGAACCGAGACGTCCGGCGCCGATGATGGCGACGCGGCGGTCGCGGTCGAGGCCGAGGAACGTCCGCAGGGTCGCTGCCAGCTCCGGACAGGAGTAGCCGACCCCACGGGTTCCGGACCGCCCCAGTTGGGACAGGTCTTTGCGCAGAATCGACGGGGACACACCGCTGCGGGCGGCAAGGTCCTCCGACGAAACTGTGTCCTGGCCGGTGGCGGCAATCGTCTCGACGGTCTGCAGATAGATCGGGAGTCGGGATATCACGCGCTCGGGCACGTCCTTGCGAACGACACCCTCAATCCTGTTGGCGGACAGAATCTCGCCCACGAATCCGCCTCACTCCTTCAAACGATCTCATGCGCCCAAGGCGTCGAGCGCCTTGGACAGCCGATCCCTATCGACTCGATGAAAACTGTGTTGTCGCCCGTTGAGGAGGACGACCGGGACATCCCAGCCGTACTGTGCGGCCAGATCGTCATCGGTGTCGATGTCGATCTCGGTCACGGTCACATCTCTGCCTGCGGCCACCTCGGTGACGGTCTGCAGCGCATCAGCGCACAGATGGCAGTCGACACGCGTGAGAAAGGTCAGGTCGACCATGGCTCACTCCTCATCGGGTGCAACAAACCCCGCCGAGAAATCACTCGAGCGGGGGCGTAGGACCGTCGGGTCTTACTTCTTGTTGCGACGCTGGTGACGTGTCTTGCGAAGCTGCTTGCGGTGCTTCTTCTTCGACATACGCTTGCGGCGCTTCTTGATGACTGAGCCCACTCGGGTACCCCTTGTGCTTGTCGGTGGAGGGTGAACATCAGGTGCCCACCCATTGAACTAACCGTGCAATTCTATCGCTTGGCCGCCTGCTTTCCCAAAACTGTGTCCAGATCCACAACGGCCGCGCCGGGCGATCCGCGCGGGCCCGGGGATCGGGTTCGGTTCGGGCGGAGTGCGCGGCAGGGCCGGGTCCGGTTCCGCCGGGGTCGGCTCCGACCGTGCAGAGCTCGGCTGCGACCGTGCCGGGATCGGCTCCGACCGAGCGGTCGTCGGGCGACGGGGCTCAGTCGAAGTAGGGGTCGAGGGCGAAGAAGGGGAAGGTGTTCTTCCGAGTGCCCATCACGGCACGGTCGAGTTCGGCTTCGGGGTCGAACCCCTTCGACCAGGGTTCGAAGGCTCCGTCGAATCCGTCGGTCATCGACAGCGGCGCCTCCCTTCCGGTCTTCGTCTGGGCGTAGGAGGCCCAGCGTCCGGGGATCCGTGCTCCGGGATCGATATCGAGTCCGGCGGCGACCGCCAGGAGGTTCGTCCAGGCGCGGGGCACGACGTCGATGATCGCGTATCCCCCTCCCCCGACCGACAGCCACCGCCCGTCGGCGTGGTCGACGGCGAGATCGCGGATGCGTTCGGCAGCGGTGCGCATGGCGTCGACGCTCAGGCGCATATGGGTCAGCGGGTCCTCCCGGTGACCGTCGCAGCCGTGCTGGGACACGATGACCTGGGGTTCGAAGGCGGCGACGATCTGCGGGACGGTGGCGTCGAAGGCGCGCAGCCAGTCCGCGTCGCCCGTGCGCGGGGGCAGCGCGATATTCACCGCCGAGGCGGCCGCCTTGAGTCCCCCGATATCGGCGGGGTACCCGGTGCCGGGGAAGAGGAACTTCCCCGATTCGTGGATCGAAATCGTGAGCACTCGAGGGTCGTCCCAGAAGAACGTCTCGACACCGTCACCATGGTGGGCGTCGATATCGAGATAGACGATGCGCTCGTATCCGGCTTCGAGAAATTCGGTGATCGCTCCGGCCGCGTCGTTGTAGACGCAGAACCCGCTGGCCTTGCCCGGCATCGCGTGGTGCATTCCGCCGCAGAAATTCACCGCCCGGCGATAGTCACCGGAGATGATAGCGTTCGCGGCGTTGACGCTGCCTTGGAACAGCAGCGCCGAGGCGGTGTGCATATTCTCGAACCCGGGAACATCCTCGGTGCCGATTCCGAACCTGTTCGCGTCCTGCTCATCGAGGCCCTCAGCGGTGCCGGCCTGTTTGACGGCGGCGATGTAGTCGGGGTCGTGGAGGCGGGCGAGCTTGGCCTCATCGATCTCGCCGATGGGATTGACGTGGACGTTGTCCGCGTCGAAGAGCCCGAAGTCCTCGGCGAGCTTCGCTGTCAGGTCGAGCCTGAGAGGGTGCATGGGGTGGCTGGGACCGAAGTTGTAACCGGTCACCTCGTCGTCCCAAACGACATACACATCATTTTCGGCCATGCCCACCATGATATATGGCGCAGCTCACTTGCGCCGATTCCGGGCCACCGGCTCTACCATGGTGATTGTGTCCAAGAATTCCTCGCCGCGCTTCGATTGGCTGCTGAATCCGGGCCGGTGGGTCCGTGACTTCGTCGACGACCTCGCCGTGGCCTCACCGGCACAACTGGCGATCGGGTCCTTCGTCGCCGTCGTCGTGGCGTTCGCGATCCTGCTGATGCTGCCGGCGAGCGTGCGCGACCCCGGTTCGGTCGACCAGGCCACACACATCGCGAACTCGGTGTTCGTGGCGGTCTCCGCCGTGTGCGTGACCGGGCTGACCCCGGTCGTCACGGAGGAGTACTGGTCAGACTTCGGGATCTCGGTCATCACCGCCGGCATCCAGGTCGGCGGTCTCGGAATCCTCACCCTCGCCTCGGTGCTGGGCATGGCTGTCTCCAGGAGGCTGGGAGTCCGGCAGCGACTGATCGCTCAGCAGGCCACCTCGGCGCTCAATCTGGGTCAGGTCGGCTCGCTGCTCAAGGCCGTGGTCATCACAATCTTCACCGCCGAATCGATCCTCGCGGTGCTGCTGTTCCCACGGTTCCTCATCCGCGGGGAATCGCTCGGCGACTCGATCTGGTACTCGGTGTTCTACTCGATCTCGGCCTTCAACAACGCCGGTTTCACCATCCACGAAGGCGGGGCGGCGTACTTCGCCTCCGATCCGTGGATCCTGTCGCTGATCATGGTCGGCGTGTTCGTCGGGTCGCTGGGCTTTCCCGTCGTGCTTATGGTCACGATGTTCTGGAATCGGCCGAGCCGCTGGGATCTGCATACGAAGCTGACGCTGACGACCACGACGACGGTCCTGGCCATCGGGCTGCTGCTGTTGGCGCTGTTCGAGTCGGCGAACCCGGCGACACTCGGCGACAAGAACGCCGGTCACACCTTCCTCGAAGTGCTGTTCATGGCGGTCATGCCCCGGTCCGGCGGCTTCGCGACGATGGAGGTCGCGGACATGAGCCAGGCGTCGCACCTGCTCATGGACCTCATGATGTTCATCGGCGGCGGATCTTCATCGACGGCCGGCGGAATCAAGGTGACGACGGTGGCCGTGCTCGTCCTCGCTGCGTATGCCGAGGCCAGGGGTCAGCAGGACGTGCACGTGTTCGGTCGGCGGCTGACGTCGTCGACGATCAAACTGTCGATCTCAGTTCTGCTCACCGGTGCGATGATCGTCTTCATCGGCACCCTGATGATGCTGCAGATCAGTGCGGAACCGCTCGATCAGGTGCTGTTCGAGGTGATCTCCGCCTTCGGCACCGTCGGGCTGAGCTCCGGGGTGTCGGCGACCTCGCCGGACTCGGGACTCTATGTTCTGTCGGTGATCATGCTCATCGGTCGACTCGGTACGATTACACTTGCGGCAGCGCTGTCTATGCAGGACTCCGCCCGTCTCTACCGCTACCCCGAAGAAAGGCCGGTCGTTGGCTAACGAACACACCTCAATCCTGGTCATCGGACTGGGACGCTTCGGGTCCTCGACTGCGGCGACTCTGGCCAAACTCGGTCGCGAGGTGATGGCCATCGAGCACAATCCCGAACTCGTCAAGGACTGGAGCGGCAAACTCACGCACGTCGTCGAGGCCGACTCGACGAACATCGACGCTCTGCGCCAGGTGGGTGCCGGTGACTTCTCGACCGCCGTCGTCGGCATCGGAACCTCGATCGAGGACAGCGTGCTGACCACGGCCAACCTCGTCGACCTGGGCGTGACGCAGGTGTGGGCGAAGGCGATCTCGCCGTCGCACGGCAAGATCCTCCACCGCATCGGCGCCCACCATGTGCTCTATCCGGAGTCGGATGCCGGCCGCCGCGTCGCTCACCTGGTCAGTTCGCGGATGATGGAGTACATCGAGTTCGACGAGGGCCATTTCGCCGTGGTGAAGATGCGTCCGCCTCGGGAGATCCAGGGCTTCACCCTCAGCGAGTCCGGTGTCCGCGACAAGTACGGTGTGACGATCGTCGGCATCAAGAGTCCCGGCCGCGACTTCACCTACGCCGAGCCGACGACGCGGGTGGGCAAACAGGACCTGCTCATCGTCGCCGGTCACGTCGAGCTGCTCGGCCGCTTCGCCGGCCGCCCGTAGGCTGCGAGGCCTCACCGCCCGCCGGCTGTGCGCGCGACTGGGGCGCCTAGACGGCTGCAGGAGGCGCTCCCGCCCTCCGACTACAGGTCACCATCGGATACTTCCAGTGAAGAATAGGTCACCATCGGATACTTTCAGGCGGGCGGGCTCAGGGTTCTAGTGCAACACCGTGGTGCGTTTATCCTACGTTTTCCATCACGATGCCGGCGAGCACCTCAGCAGGAGTCGCGTACTCCAGAACCTTACGAGGCCGCCGGT
>NZ_JABSSX010000007.1 GCF_013280495.1 Brevibacterium permense | reverse complement strand
GAAGAACGCGTCGAGGTGGTCGAAAGGCACTGGTCGCATGATGGGCTCCTTCTCAAGTGCTGTCCCGACCCGACCGTGCTGGTCAGGCCGGGTGTTGCACTAGAAGATAGAAACCGCCGCGCGAAAAGTATCCGATGGTGACCTGAAGTTTCGGAATACCGCGTAGGCACCAAGAGATGTGCACACAGAACGGGCATCAAGAGAGCGGGCGACGGGAATCGAACCCGCGTCATCGGCTTGGGAAGCCGAAGCTTTACCATTAAGCTACGCCCGCACGTCACCGCTGGTCAGCAGGCACCCACCCAGGTGAAACCCGGTGCAGACATGCCACGATCGGCGACTCGACCCAGTCTACAGCTTCCCGCCTTCGCGAACGGCGACGGGGCGTCCTCAGACAGCCACAACCGCGTGTTCGAAGTGCATGCGTGCTGATCGGAATCGGGTCGTCTGCACTTCGAACACGCGGATGGGGTCAGTGCTCGACAGCCTCCTCGGCGCCGAATCCGGTATGGGCGCGGACGTCCATCTCGGCGGCCAGCTCGGGACTCTCCACCGTCTTATCGGTCACCGAGGCGATCCAGCCGAGGATGAAGCCGAGCGGAATCGAGATGATGCCGGGGTTCGACAGCGGGAAGATCGCGAAGTCGGCCCCGGGGATCATTGCGGTCTCGGAGCCGGAGACGACCGGCGAGAAGGCAATGAGCACCATCGCCGAGATCAGTCCGCCGTAGATCGACCACACCGCGCCGCGAGTGGTGAAGCGCTTCCAGAACAGCGAGTACACGATCGTGGGCAGGTTCGCGCTGGCGGCGACGGCGAAGGCCAGCGCCACAAGGAATGCGATGTTCTGCCCCTGCACTCCGATGCCGCCGATGATCGCGACCGCACCGATGACGACGACGGTGCGACGGGCGATCTTGACCTCCGCCTCGGAGTCTTCGACCTTGCCCTTCTTGATGACGTTGGCGTAGATATCGTGAGCGAACGAGGCCGCCGCGGTGATCGCCAGGCCCGCCACCACCGCGAGGATCGTGGCGAAGGCGACCGCGGAGATGAAGCCCATGAGCAGAGGCCCACCGAGCTGAAGCGCCAGGAGCGGAGCCGCGGAGTTCACGCCGCCAGGAGCGTTCTTGATCGCGTCGGCGCCGACGAGTGCGGCCGCACCATAGCCGAGTACGAGGGTGAAGAGGTAGAACGCACCGATGAGCCAGATCGCCCACACCACGGATCGGCGAGCTTCCTTAGCCGTGGGGACTGTGTAGAAGCGCATGAGCACGTGGGGCAGACCCGCCGTGCCCAGCACGAGCGCCAGAGCCAGGGAGATGAAGTCGAGCGGATTCTCGCCGTACTGCAGACCCGGGTTGAGGACGCCTTCCCCGACTCCTTCGGCTGCGTTGTCCACGGCCGAGGCCAGAAGGGTTGAGAGGTTGAAGCCGTTGAGTGCGAGCACCCAGATGGTCATGGCGAAAGCACCGGCGATGAGCAGAATCGCCTTGACGATCTGCACCCAGGTGGTGCCCTTCATTCCGCCGACGAGAACGTAGATGATCATCAGCGCGCCGACGACTGCGATGACCAGCGACTGGCCGACCTTGCCGTCGATGCCCATGAGCAGAGACACGAGTCCGCCGGCGCCGGCCATCTGCGCGAGCAGGTAGAAGAAGCAGACCGCCAGGGTCGACAAAGCGGCTGCCATGCGCACGGGGCGCTGCTTGAGCCGGAACGACAGCACATCGGCCATGGTGAACTTGCCGGTGTTGCGCATGAGTTCGGCGACGATGAGCAGAGCGACGAGCCAGGCGACGAGGAAGCCGATCGAGTAGAGGAATCCGTCGTAGCCGTTGACGGCGATCGCACCGCAGATGCCGAGGAAAGATGCGGCAGAGAGGTAGTCACCGGCGATGGCGAAGCCGTTCTGCGGTCCGGTGAACGACCGACCGCCCGCATAATAGTCCGAAGCGGACTTGTTGTTGCGGCTCGCCCGCAGAACGATGAACATCGTGACCGCGACGAATGCGGCGAAGATCGTGATGTTGAGGACCGGGTTGTTCTCCACCTCGGTGGTCGCTGCGCTCAGGAGGTCGACTCCCGAAGCGACGAAGTCTCCGATTGCCAGAGTGGTCATGAGCGGTGTCCTTCCGATTCGGCCTGCAGTCGTTCACGGATCGCTTCCGCGGGAGGGTCGAGCTTCTTATTCGCGAACGAGACGTAGAACATCGTGATCGCGAAGGTCGTCACGAACTGCAGCAGCCCGAATACGAGTCCGACGTTGATCTCCCCCACGACCTTCGTCGACATGAAATCGTGGGCGTACGTGCTGAGGATGACGTAGAGGAAGTACCAGACGAGGAACGCGATCGACAGCGGGATCACCACCGAGAAGCGCTTGCGTTTGAGGGCCTTGAACTCCGGCTTCTCCTCCTCTGCGAGGAAGTCAACACCGGTGTTGACAGGGTCAGTCATTCTATCTCCTTTGAATGGACAGAACATCAGTGTCCTGAATCACATGACCCAAAGGTAACGTTCAGCATGCGCTAGGGAATACCACCGAAAGTTGGTAGCTTGTTCACATGAATGCGCACGCCAAGGAAACGCGGGCTCTCAAGGTCGAGACCCGTCGCCTATTCGTCGAAGCAGTCGATTCCCTGCACCAGAGCGGCACCGGTGACGTCGTCTTCGGAGGCATGGTCGAAGAGGATTCGGTCGCGGTCGAAGCCGTCGCCGGCGCCGACAAGGACCTGCTCTCGACCCTCATCGTCAGCACCGGGCGCGGCCTCGGCGGACGGGCCATGACCGAAGGCACTCCCCAGCTCACCCGCGACTATGAGATCGACCCTCTCATCACCCACCATTACGATGAGCAGGTCCTCGGCGAGGGCATCCGCGTCCTCGTCGCCGTCCCGACTCTCCACGGAGGTGAGGTCACCGGTATGGTCTACTGCGGCCACCGCGCGGACTACAGCGCCGCCGCCCCGCAGACGGGAGACCTCGTCAGACGGGTACGACAGCTCTCGGTCGATCTCGCTCGACTCGGATATCGACAGGAACCGCGCGGCCCCGTCAAGGAGGAACCGCTCTACTCGGATCTGGATCCCTCGGGACGCGAAGCTCTCCGGCACACCTATGCCGAGCTGAGGGCCATCCGCTCCGGGATCGTCGATGAGGAGACCCGGGAGAAGCTCACCGGCGTCGAGGCGCGCCTGGCCGATATTCTCTCCGGACACAATCCGGAGAACTTCCAGACGCCGGAGCCCGCAGTCAGGCTGTCGCCGAGGGAGACCGACATCCTCTCGCATGTCGCCTTGGGCTGGCCGAATGCCCGCATCGCCGAGGCGCTGTCCCTGCGCGAGTCGACGGTGAAGTCCTATCTCAATACGGCGATGGTCAAGCTTTCGGCACGGACTCGACATGAGGCCGTGTCGATCGCCCGCTCGTCCCACGTCCTCCCCTGAGCGAGGAGATCCGGCTCAGCGGTTGATGACCTCGGAGTTCTCCTGTTCCATCTCCAGGGAACGGTCCGCTGCCGCCTGCGCGGCCGCCTCGGCGATATCGAAGATCCCGGAGTCGAGGAACTGCTGGAGACCGGCCAAGGTCGTCCCGCCCTTGCTGCTCACGGCCTGACGCTGCGCGGCGGGGTCGGGCTTCTCGGTCAGGAGTCGGCCGGCGCCGTCGGCGGTGGCCACGACCATCTGACGGGCGACGTCCTCGCTCAGGCCCTGCTTGACGCCGGCGGCGATCATGGCTTCGGCGAGGAGGAAGAAGTACGCCACTCCGGACCCGGAGATCCCGGTCATGGCCGGGATCTGGGATTCGTCGAGATCGACGACGAGGCCGGCGCCCGACAGCAGGGACTTCAGTGTGTCCACGCTGGCGGCGGTCACCTCGGCGGTCGGGGCCAGCGCGATGACGCCGTGGCCGATGGAACTCGGCGTGTTCGGCATGATCCGCACGATCGGATTCTCGGGGGCGAGCTTCGCAAGGTCTGCGGCGGCGACGCCGGCCGCCATGGACACGAGCACGGAGTCCGGGTCGAGGTCGTCGGCGAGTTCACGCAGGGTCTCGGCCATCATCCACGGCTTCACGCCGAGGAACACGAAATCGGCTCCGGACACGGCTTTCCGATTCGCTTCGGCTTCGTCCTCCAACGCGGTGACCGTGGCGGTGGGCAGATCGGTGCGGAGCCACTGCGCCGAGGCGGTCGAATTCGTCGTCGCGCGGACCGTGATGCTCGGGTCGGCGGTGAGGATTCCCTGGATGAGGGCCGTGCCCATGTTGCCGGTTCCGATGGAGGCGATGGTCGTCAAAGTGCGTCAGCCTTTCGATATCTGTTGTGTGATGGTCGGTGGGTGTCCATGCGCCTAAGCGTGCCGGTGCGAGGTCGGGCGTGGCGATGCAAAGGCGGGCAGGGTGATGTGCGGCCTGGCGGTCGTTCGCGTGTTCAGCTCTCGGCGCCGGCTTTTCCGGATCGCGAGGGCTTGTGCTCGGAGGTGCGGGTGTGGCTGTGGGCATTTCGCCGCGGAGTATCCGCGTCGAGGCCGAGGTGCTCACGGGCGAAGGCGATGGAGTCGGCGAGCATCTTCTCGCGCGCGGACTGTCTGCGGACGAATCGGGTGTTGACTTCGACGACGACGTCGCCCTGCCAATTATGTTTGGCGAGGTATTGCAGGGTCTCGGCGACGGGCATGGTGCCTTCGCCCGGAACGAGATGTTCGTCCTTGAGTGAGCCGGCACCGTCGGTGAGGTGAACGTGGCGGAGCTGGTCGAAGATCTCGCCCACCGTCTCCAGGGCGTTCATGCCGGCGGTGGAGGCGTGGGAGAAGTCGAAGGTGAGGTCGTCGTAGTCCTCGTCCAAGGGGTTCCAGTCGGGGTAGTAGACCTGGATCTCGCGCAGGCCGGCCCGCCAGGGATACATGTTCTCCACGGCCAGTCTCACACCGGTCTCCTGGGCGACCTGGCGGACGCCGTCGACGAAGCCGAGGGCGTATTCGCCCTGCCAGCGGAACGGCGGGTGGAGGACGACCGTGTCGGCGCCCACTGCCTTGGCGAGGTTCGCGGTGATCCGCAGCTTCTCCCAATGGTCTTTGTGCAGCACCCGGGGCAGGAACAGCAGGGTCGGCGCGTGCAGGGAGATGACGTCGAGTCCGGTGTCGCCGGCGAGTCCGTTGATGAGGTCGACGCCTCGCGTCTCGGGGTTATGGGTGACCATGATCTCGACACCGTCGTAGCCGTGTTTGGCCGCTTGGGTGAAGGTCTCCTCGACGGTCATTGGTGAGACGGAGGAGCTGGAGAGGCCGAGCCGGATCCGGTTGTCGGAGACGTGATGGGCGTCTTTCTCATAGATATCGTGCTTGTCGAAGTAATCCTTGTGGCGCTTCGAATTCGAGCGCGCAGAATTCTTGGTGGTCAACACCTTCCGCTGGGACTTCGACTTCTTGCTCATCTCTTCCAGTCTAACGCGGCTCCCCCACCCCAGAACTACCTGACGGCGGCCCAGCAACCGCGCGCGAGGGTGCTGGGCCGCCGTCAGGTAGCAATTAGGAGGTGAGGGTGGCGGCGAGCTCGTGGAAGTCGCGGCTCGGGTTGCCGAAGCGGTGGAGGGTCATCGACACCGCCTGCTCCTGCACGTAGTACCGCAGCTCCACCCGACCCGAGGTGGTCACCGGCTCGTCGATGATCGCAACCTCCGGGCGAGGCGCGGCCGCGGCCAGCAGCTCGTTCTCGAACCGACCGAGGACGCGGATGCGGGCACCCACGGTGTCGTCGTAGCGACCCTGTCCGACCATCTCGGCGAACAGATCCGCCGACTCCGTGCGGGCCGGGACATCGGCGTTCGTCACGGCGATCTTCACCTCGGCCGGCACATCCTCGGCGACGGACAGCTGCACCGTCGACCCCACCGTGGCGGCGGCATGGAGGGAGCGTTCGAGATCGAACAGGCTCGCCTCGGCAGTGACGCGCAAGGTGACCGGGCGAGGACGGTAGCGGAAGATGTTCGCCTCCGCGCGCAGTCCCGTGTGGTCCTTCGCGCCACCGAATTCGGCCTCGAACCAGCGCTTGTCATCGGCCTTGGCCGCCTCGAGGTTCTGGCTGCCGGCATCGGCGAAGTGGCCGAAGAGCATGAGGTAGTTCGGGCCGCCGGCCTTCGATCCCAGGCCGACCGACGACTGCTTCCAGCCGCCGAACGACTGCCGACGCACGATCGCACCGGTGATCCCGCGGTTGACGTAGGCATTGCCGACCTCGACGCGGTCGAGCCAGGTGGAGACCTCCCCGGGGTCGAGGGAATGGATGCCGCCGGTGAGGCCGAAGTCCACGGCATTCTGGAACTCGATGGCCTCGTCGAGGTCCTTCGCATGCATGAGGCCGAGCACCGGACCGAACACCTCGGTGAGGTGGAAGAACGAACCGGGCTTGACCCCGTCCTTGATTCCCGGGCTCCACAGACGCCCCGAATCGTCGAGCTGCTTGGGCTCGAGCAGCCAGGATTCGCCGGGTTCGAGCGACGTCAGCGCTCGACGCAGCTTGTCTGAGGGATCCTCGGTCAGCGGACCCATGGTCGATGCGAGGTTCGACGGCCAATCGACGACCATCGACGAGGCGGCATCGATGAGCTGGCGACGGTAGCGCTCGGAATCGTAGGTCGATCCGACCATGATGCCCAACGAGGCGGCCGAGCACTTCTGCCCGGCATGTCCGAAGGCCGAGTACACGAGGTCGGCCATGGCGAGGTCTCGGTCCGCCGCCGGCGTGATGACCAGGGCGTTCTTGCCCGAGGTCTCCGCGTTGACGTGGAGTT
Source organism: Brevibacterium permense (assembly GCF_013280495.1). Classification (GTDB taxonomy): domain Bacteria; phylum Actinomycetota; class Actinomycetes; order Actinomycetales; family Brevibacteriaceae; genus Brevibacterium; species Brevibacterium permense. The sequence goes on along the minus strand of NZ_JABSSX010000007.1, from coordinate 153,895 downwards.
CGGGGCGGAAGGATTTGAACAGGGACGCCGTCTCCGAGGCACCGGTGAGGATGACCCGGTCGACGTCCGGATGGGAGACGAGATGCTGGCCGAGCTCGCGCTCGATCGGAGCGCACAGCTGCAGCACGTCCTTGGGCACTCCGGCCTGCCACAGGCAGTCGATGATGAGCGCCGAACAGTGCGGGGTCGGCTTCGAGGGTTTGTGGATGACCGCCGAACCGGCCGCCAGTGCCGCCACGGTGCCGCCGGTGGGGATCGCCACAGGGAAGTTCCACGGGGGAGTGATGACGACCATCTCATCGGGAGTGAAGGTCGCACCCTCAAGGTTCTCGAGCTCGAGTGAGTTCAGCGCGTAGTAGCGGATGAAGTCGATGGCCTCGGACACCTCGGGGTCGGACTGCGATGGCATCTTGCCGACCTCGGCTGCCTCGACGGCGATGAACTCGCCGCGACGGGCAGCGAAGATGTCGGCGGCGCGGTGGAGGATCTCCGCGCGACCGGCGGCGCCGAGGGCCCGCCAGTCGGCGGCGGCGGCGCGACCGCGGGCGATCATTGCATCGAGTGCGTCCGTGGATTCGACCTTGGGCGCGTTCGGACGGTCGTCGAGGTAGCCGGGGGCGGTAGCCTCGGCGATGATTTTGCGCACCCACTCCTGGTTGGCCGGAAGGGACGGGTCGGTGTCGGGTTCATTGAAGAACTGGGTCGGCACCACGGTCTCGCCGAGTGTTTCGCTCGACCGGTTCTGGTGGCGGTTCGGGGCCGGTGCGGTCTCGCCCTCGGCGTCGAGGATCGATTCGAGTTGGTTGACCGATGCGGTGAATCGGTCGGCTTCGCGCTTGAACACGTCGTTGCCGTTGGCGAGGTCGAAGATTCCGGACATGAAGTTCTCGGACGCAGAGTTCTCCTCGAGCCGGCGCACGAGGTAGGAGATCGCGACGTCGAACTCCTTCGGATGAACGGCCGGAACGTAGAGGAGTAGGTCTCCGACGTCCTCGGTCACGGCGGCGGCCTGCTCGCTGGCCATGCCCTGGAGCATCTCGAATTCGACGCGGTCGGTCACGGAGCGTTCGACGGAGAGGTGGTGGGCGAAGGCGATGTCGAAGAGGTTGTGTCCGGCCACGCCGATGCGCAGCCCCTTCATCCGCTCCGGGGTGAACAGCCAGTGCAGGACCCGCTTGTAGTTCGCATCCGTGGACTGCTTCGAATCGCACGTCGTCGCAGGCCAGCCCGCGATTTCGGCGTGCACGGTCTCCATCGCGAGGTTCGCGCCCTTGACGAGGCGGACCTTGATTCCGACCCCGCCGTTCTCGACACGACGGGAAGCGAACTCGCTCAGCCGCTGCACCGCGCCGAGCGCATCGGGCTGGTAGGCCTGGATGACGATTCCGGCCTCGAGATCTTTGAACTCCGGTTCGGAGAGCAGACGCGTGAACACCGCGATCGTCAGCTCGAGGTCCTGGTACTCCTCCATGTCGAGGTTGACGAACTTCGCGCCGGTCGGGGCCTTCGCGGCCTGCTGGTAGAGGGGGCGGAGGCGGTCGACGACATAGTCGACGGTCTCGTCGAAGGCCCACATCGAGATCTGCGAGGCCACGGAGGAGACCTTCACCGACACGTAGTCGACATCGTCGCGGGCGAGCAGCCGGTGGGTCTGCTCCAGGTGGTTGTCGGCTTCGCCGTCACCGAGCACGGCCTCGCCGAGGAGGTTGATGTTGAGCCGGTGACCGTCGGCGGTGAGGGCGGCGACGGTCTTGCCGAACTGCTTGTCCCGGGCGTCGACGACCATATGGCCGACCATCTGACGCAGGCGGGTGCGGGCGGCGGGCACGACGACCTGCGGGGCGATCTTGGCCAGTGCGGCACCGGCCTTGATCTGCGCACGGTCGAGGTACGACATCGTCTCGGGTGCCAGCTTGCCGACCTCGGTCAAAGCGTCGGCGGCGGCGTGGACATCGTCGGTGCGCACGACCCGATCGACGAACCCGACGGTGAAGTCGAGGCCGTTGTCGTCGGAGAGGACGGCGGAGAGGCGTTCGGCCGCGGGGTTCTTCGCCGTGGTCATCGACGTCGACACTCGCAGCCACCGGCGGACGGTGTCGATCGACTGGGCAGTGAGCGTGGCGAGGTCGGTTTCGGTATGCAGCAACTGTGCTCCTTCGGTGCTCGGATTCGGTGCTCCCACGCGTCGGCGCTGACCGTGGAACCTTGGTGTGAGATCAGTATGCGCGGCCGAAATCCAGGGGTGAAGAGGCGGAGCCGACCGCTGGGAATGTTTGAGTCAGAAGTTCTAAGATAGAGGGATGTATTCCGCTGAGTTCCGTCGTGACGCCGTGACGCTGCTGACGACGTCGACTCTCGCCGAGGCGGCCGCGCGCACGGGTGCATCACCGTCGACCCTGCGTCGTTGGGCTCGTCGGTCCGACCTCGAAGATCGTCCCCGCAGCGGCCGCCCGCCGATTCAGGAGACCGCCGACCGGGTCGTCGAAGCTCTCGTCGCGACCGCGGGGGCCAGGGTCTCCGGACGGGACTATTCGACCCGTGCTCTGGCAGAGGCGACGGGGTTGAGTCAGAGCATCGTCTCCCGTTCCGTGCGGGCACTGACGATCCCCGTCGTCGAGGTGGCCGGCGGCTCGGAACTCGTCCTCGCCGCCAGTGGGTTTCCCCTCGTCATCGTCGGTATTCGCAGAAAAGATGCAGGTGGGGAAGGCCCCGGTGGAGAGTCCACGACGATCGTGCCGCCTCGGCGAATCCAGCGGCGCATCGCGGGAATCACCGCGGCCCTGCGCACCGCGGGCGTCGGGCGGTGGGCGCAGCGCTTCGACAGCGAGCATCGGCAGGTGCCCACCGCCGAACTGCTCGCCCTGCTTCACGGTGACGGTGACTTCCTCGTCTTCGACCCCCTCGGCGAGGTTCCTGATGACCCCTCCGAAGCGGCGGGAGGCCAGGTGAGGGTGTGCGCGGATTTCGATGATTTCGTCACCGCACTCAAGAGCCGCCTCGGCGAGTGTCAGGATATTCCCGGGTCCCTGCTCGATCTGCTCGCCGACCGCGTCCGGAACGGACTCGAAGGTGTGCTGTGGTGGGAATCGGCCCCGTATGAGCCTCAGATAAGTTCCATGACTTCTGACTCAATGGAGATATCGTCGTGGCTGCCGAAGGAGACCCGGTCGATCACCGAGCACCTGGCGATCGCTTTGCGCGAGGAGATCATCGACTCCGGCTACGAACCCGGGGACCGGATCAATCCGCGCCTGCTCTCCCGCCGAATGCAGGTGCCCAGGGCCTCGGTCGATGCGGCGCTGCGAAGGATGGTCGATGACAAACTGCTCGAGGGATCCCGCGGCGGCGCGCGGATTCCTTTGATCACGACCGTCGACGTGCTCGACCTCTACGCCGCGCGCATGGCCATCGGGGAGGTTGTGCTCAGGTCCCTGGCCCTGCGTCCGCAGCGCTACCTCGTGCCCGTGCAACTGGCCCTGCGACAGGTCGAAGCCTCGGCGCCGACGCGCAGCGGAATCGATGTCGAGGACGCCGACCTCCACTTCCAACAGGAGCTGGCCCGTGCTTCGGGCCTACGGGAATCGGCGCGTGCCTTCGAAGCCCTGACTCTGCGGCTGCGCCTGTTCATCTCCATCCTGCAGCTCGACTACTCACCGGCCAGCGACCGGATCGTCAGCGACGATCGGGCCATGTTCCGTGCACTCAGCAGGACCGATGCGAAGACGGCGATCGAGGTCTGGCGCGGCAAGGTCGACAATGCGGTGAGGCATATGGCCGGTCTGCTGGGCAGGCGGCGCTTCGACCAGGAACTGTGGACCCAACTGACCCGCAGCCTCGGATGAGTACGGAAGCCGGGAGCCGCCTCGGCGGAAGGTCGTGGTCTATATTTGTGCCGTGGAGACTTTGGTTGTGGGCGTGGCCGGCGGAACCGGCAGCGGAAAGACGACGCTGACTCAGGCGCTGTTGGACAAGTGCGAAGGACCTCCGTCCGTGCTCTTCCACGACAACTACTACAAACGGCGCGACGAACTCACCTACGAGGAGCGCGAGAAGGTCAACTACGACGATCTCGACGCCTTCGACAATGACCTCTTCGTCGACCATCTGACCGCGCTGCGGAACTCCGAGGCGGTCGACAGCCCCGTCTACGACTTCTCGATCCACAACCGCAGCGACGAGACGACGCGCGTCGAACCCGCGCCGGTCATCATCGTCGAAGGCATCCTCATCTTCGCCGAACCGCGCATCTGCCAGCTGCTCGACATCAAGCTCTTCGTCGACACCGACGCCGATGTGCGCCTGCTGCGCCGGATCAAACGCGATGTCGTCGACCGTGGGCGGACCCTGCAGTCGGTGGAGGACCAGTACCTGGGCACGGTCAAGCCGATGCACGAACTCTACGTCGAGCCGTCGAAGCGCAATGCCGATCTCATCATTCCCGACGGCGGCCACAACATCGTCGCCATGGACATGATCCTCAACCGTATCCAGCGCGGAGTCGGCTGACGCTGAAATAGGGTCTGACCTGGGCGTACTGGGTCAGACGACGTCGTTCGCGCAGTCGTGTCAGTGCCGACGGGTACCGTTTTCATATGGACGTCGACACCGCACGGGAACCAGCGCCGGTTCCAGATCCGCTGACCGAGATCACTCGGTTCGGTGAGCTCCTGCGCGGTCTCGACCCAGGTGGCACCGAGGGACAGACACTCGAGCGGATCACTGCGCTCGAAGAGCTCAAGTCTGCCGTCGTCGCCGCACAGTCGCGGGAGGCAGTGGCGTTCGAAGCGCTGCGCATCGAGCGGGACCAGCTCAATCGGGTGCCCGCGCTCGACTGCGGAAAACGTGCCGGAGACGAGGTCGGACTTGCGAAGAAAGTCTCGCCCGGATCGGGGCGGAAGTTCCTCAGCACCGCCCGCTCGATCGTCTTCGGCATGCCCAATACCTTCAAAGCCCTGTCCAAAGGGGAGATCTCCGAGGACAAGGCGCGCATCATGGTCGATGAGACCGCGGTCCTCGCCGCCGCCGATCGGCGCAAGGTGGACACGCGGATGAAGCGCAGTCTGGAACCGTCCGGGCTGCGCAGCCTGCGGGCCGAAGCGCGTGCGCTCAGTGCGGAGATGGACGTCGAGGCGGCCGCGCAGCGGGCAGCGAAAGCTGAGTCCAATCGTCGTGTGAATCTGACCGTGATCGATGACGGAATGGCCAGGATCTCTGCGATCCTGCCGCTGACTCAGGCCGTCGCCGCCTATGAGAGTCTCCGAGCCGGCGCCGAGTCGATCACTGCCGCCGGTGACGCAGGCGGTCGGAACCGCCAGCAGGTGCGTGCCGACACCTTCGTCGAACGATTGAGCGGCCAAACGAGTGCGACGGCGGTGCCTGCGGAGATCCATGTGCTCGTCGAGGCCGAATCGCTGCTCTCGGACGGGCTCGTACCCGCCTGGCTGCCCGGGTTCGGACCGCTGCCGGCGCAGACAGCACGGAAGTTCATCGCCGCGAACGAAGCAAAGATGTTCATCAGCCGGCTCTTCACTCGTCCCGACGACGGGCAGTTGGTGGGGATGGATGCGAAGAGTCGGGAGTTCACCGGCCGACTGCGGCAGATGATCACCTTCCGCGACGATGTGTGCCGGACACCGTGGTGCGACGCCCCGATCCGGCATGCCGATCATGCCCTTCCCGTTGCCGCTGGCGGAGCCACCACCTGGGAGAACGGTTCAGGTCTGTGTGCATCCTGCAATTACGCGAAGGAACATCCCGGGTGGAATCATGAGGCCACAGCGGACGGGCTGCACGTCACCACGCCGAGCGGACGATCCTACGAGGTGACCACGCCCGCGGTGGTCCGCCGCATGCGGTTCCCGCGTCCCGAAGCGGTGTCCGAACCGGGTGGTTCGCCGCCGGGGCCGGATTGGCGGCAGACCTTCTCCCGTTTCCTCGAACCGGATAGGGATGAGGCCAGCAGAGTCGCCGAAGAGGCTGGCACAGACCAACCGCAAGAGGCGGCTCAGCCGGACCAGCCGGTCGAATATCAGACGATCGAACCGAAGTGCGTGCTGCCCGAGCAGCTGCCACCGCGCTATTGCACTCGTGCCGAGAAGATCGCCGGTTGGCGCAGCCGCAATGCGCACCGACGACCGAGTGCACAGGACTGCAACGGCAGCCCGGTCGAAAGGCAATTGGTTCGGATGGTGTTCGGGCCCGACTGAGCCGCGTGTCGGATCTGGAACATCGCGGGAACACCTGTCACACGGACACTGCAGAGAATCGTAGTTATGGACAGGGCGGGTAAGAGCGGAAGCACACGACTGACGACAGCGCGGGGGCGAAGCCTCAACCTCGTGGCGCGTGTGCTCCCATTAGGGGCGGTGGCCTGCTGGGTGATCACGATCTTCGTGCCGGTCCTCGACAGCGGAGGCCCCGGAGCGATGCAGATCCGCGTGACGTCTCTCGGTTTCTCGCCGATCGATATGAACGACCTCGACGAGGTCTACCTCGTGCTCTGGATCGTCATCCTCACCGGTGCGTTCACGGCCTGGCTGCTGTCCGCGTCGAAGTGGTGGTCGATCGCGGCCATCGTTCTGGGCACGGTGCTGGGGCTGCGACTCCTGCAGATGGTCGCCGATCCGCCGATCATGATGTGGGACGGTCAGACGGCCGACGGCATGCCCACAGGTGGCATGGAAGTCGCCTACCCGGCGGCAGGGTTCGGCCTTTGGGTGCTCGGCAGCCTTCTGTTCTTCGCAGCCGGCATCTGTGGTCTGGTCGCCGCCGCCAAACAGAACCACCACCGTCGTGAACGGATCAAACGCTGCATGTCGAAGCGCCATGGTCCCGCAGCGTGAGGCTCGATCCGGCCGACTGTTTCTGCGATTCGCCCAATCGCTGTCTCTGTCTGCTCTCTGCCTGTGGATCGTCATGCTGTGGGTTCCGGTGGCTGCCAGTCCAGAGGACTCCTCCGACGCCCCGCAGCCGCCACGCATCATCGTCACTGCTCTCGGCGGACCGCCGTTCGACCTCGAGGAGGCCCGGGGCTCGATGGTCTTGGTCGCCGTCGGCGTTCTTGTATGTGCGGCTGCTTCGCTCCTGCTCACCGTCAGGTCTAGGCCCGATTCGCACCCGTGGCCGGACGTCGTCCGGCGCATTTGGTCGGTGGGAACTCTCGTACTCAGTGCCTGTGCCATTTTCATGTTGGTCACGTTGCTCGCGGACATGCCGACGATCATGTGGGACGCCGTCGATGATCAGGGACGGCCGATCTTCGGGATGGTCGTCGCCGAACCGGCGCTGGGTGCAGTCCTTTGGGCCATCGGATGCTTCGGCCTGCTGGCCGCGGGAGTCTGCGGCCTCCTCGGCGACGTCAGGCGGAGGAGGGCAACACCCGCTCACCACGCCGTCTCCAGAATCACCCCGTGGCCCCGAGGGAACCGAACGCATCGTTGGGCGCAGCGGCTGCCGTGGGTCGCGCTCGCCTGCTGGGTGCTGACGATCTGGGTACCGCTCTTCGACAGCGGCGACCATGGTGATGATCGGCTCACGGTGACATCGCTCGGACGGGTACCCTTCGATCTCGCCGACCTCACCCCGGGGGTCATCCTGCCTTGGGTGGTCGTTCTCGTCTGTGCCGCGACCGCGAAACGGTTCGATACCTTTGCCCACTGGCCTCTTCTGTCGGTGTCAGTCGGTATCGGCCTATTCATCCAGCAGGCGACTCTGGTCATCGATCTTCCGCGAGAGCGCGTCGAAAGCACCGACGCCGCCGGCGAAACGTTCAGTGTCTATATCGTCGGGTATCCGTCGGCGGGCCACTATCTCTGGACGATCGGCTGCCTTGCACTCATCACCGCCGGCATCTGCGGACTCCTCAGCGATCGGCGGCGGATCGACCGGCAGATGCAGCGGAAGGCACAGCGTCCGCCGGAGAAGACCATCCGCAGACGCCAACGCAAGCTGCAACGGTGGGCCCGGCTGCTGCCGTTCACCGCGGTCGCCATGTGGATCGTCACGATCTTCGTCCCTGTCGTCGACAGCTTCAACGACGACGGCCCGCGCATTCGAGTGACTTCACTGGGAAAGTGGACCTTTGATGACGGCGGTGATGTCGATCTTTTCTTCCTGATCATCTGGGCACTCGTGGTCGCCATCGCCGCACTCGGGCCCGCCTTCGCCCCTGCCCGCTGGTGGGGCGTGACGGCTGTGATCATCGCAGCACTCATCGTCCTGGTTCTCGTCAGCTGCCTCGTCAGTCCTCCGATGCTGATGTGGGACGGACAGCTGCCCGACGGAACACCGACCGGAGGAATGGAAGTCGGTCGCCCGTCAATCGGCTTCGGACTGTGGCTCATCGGCGCCGCAGCCCTCGTCGCAGCCGGGAGCTGCGGACTCCTCGCGCAGACCAAACGCCCCCGGCCAGCAGTCCAGAGACCACCAGCCGGAGGCGTTTGAGAACAGAATCGTTCCGAAATCACTTCACGGGTTCGAAGACTCCTGCGAAGTAGTCGCCGATCTCGGCATGTGCGTCCAACGGGAAGATGCCGGACACATACTGGTCGGGGCGGACCACGACGACGGCACCATCGCGGCTGATCTCACGGGCGTCGAAGATGTCCTCGTCGGGCAGGGTCGCGTAGATCTTCTCGACGTATTCGAGGTCAAAGGCACCGATATTCGGACGGAAGATCTTCGGCACATCGGGGAACGCGAACTCCTTATGCTCCTGCTGGTAGATGACGCTGAGCTCGACGAGCGCATCGAGGTCCTCACCCTCCCTGCGGTAGGCAACCAGGGGAGAGGCCGGATCCGATTCGAGCCACGCAGCCAGAGCTGCCACCTTCGACTCGCCGCCCGAGGTGCCGGCAGACCCGTCGACGACCGGAGCTGCCCGATCGGCGAAGACATAGACCCTCCAGCGACCGTCGGCGCGGGCCTCGTGTCCGAGGTGGATGAAGTTCGCATCGCAGCTGCGCTTGACCCGAGCCGACTTGAACCGCTTGCCGATCGGGAATCCGGCCGCGAGCTCCTGATGAGTCGTCGGGGACGTGATCATCGACTCCGTGTACTCGGTCATGAACCCGGCGGGGAACTCCGCGGTCTTGACGTAGAAGTCCTCGAGGTAGGTCGTGTCCGGCAGCTCTTCCTGCGGAGTCGCCATGAGCGTCGACCATTCCTTGTCGAATTCGATGAGGTTCTTCGCCGCCACCTGACGTTCGGCCGAGTAGGTGCGCAGCAGTTCCGTCGACGACCGTCCGGAGATGACCTGACCGAGCTTCCACGCGATGTTGAAGCCGTCCTGCATCGACACGTTCATTCCCTGACCGGCTTTCGCAGAGTGAGTGTGGCAGGCATCGCCGGTGATGAACACGCGCGGACACTGAGAATCAGGCGCGGTCTCGTCGGTGTCGTCGAAGGCGTCGGTGAGCCGGTGCCCGACCTCGTAGACCGAATGCCAGGCCACGTTCTTCACATCGATGCTGTAGGGCGAGATGATCGCATTCGCCCGGCGGATGATTTCGTCGATGCTCGTCGACCGCACCTGGCGCGCATCATCCTCGGGCACCTCGCCGAGATCGACGTACATCCGGAACAGATGCCCGCCCTCGCGGGGGATGTGGAGGATGTTTCCGTGCTTCGACGAGATCGCGCACTTGGTGCGGATATCGGGGAAATCGGAATTCGCGAGCATATCCATCACACCCCAGGCGTGATTGGCCTGGTCACCGGACATCGTCCGTCCGATCGACGACCGGACCTTCGACCGGGCACCGTCGCAGCCGACGACATAGCCGGCGCGGATGGTGCGTTCCTCGCCAGCGCGCTCGCCGGCCGTGTAGCGGACGGTGACTGATACCGGATGATTCTTCGCCGAGGCGGCTTCGGCGTCCTGGTCGACCGTGAGGTCGACGAACTCGATCCCATAGTCGGGCGTGATCTTGCCGGGGGACTGGGCGGCGAACTGGGCGAAGTAGTCGAGCACGCGTGCCTGGTTGACGATGAGGTGCGGGAATTCGCTGATTCCGTGCTCGTCATCCTTGGGCCGACCGGAGCGGATGATGTTCTCTGGGTTCTCCGGATCCGGATTCCAGAACGCCATCTCAGTGATGTGATAGCCCTCGCGCATGATCTCCTCGGCGAAGCCGAACGCCTGGAAGGTCTCGACAGAACGGGCCTGGATGCCGTCGGCCTGACCGATGACCAGCCGCGAATCGCGCTTCTCGATCAACCGCGCGTTGACGTCCGGGTACTGCGAGAGCTGAGCCGCCGCGATCATTCCCGCAGGACCGCTGCCGACGATGAGGACATCGACCTCATCGGGCAGATCCTCTGCTCGATCGACTCCGTACCCAGCGGCCTCTTCGATCCGCGGATCGGCGGATACGTAGCCGTTCTGATGGAAATGCATGTCAACCTCCGGTTCGTGACACGTCGTCGTGATGTTTGAATGCTATCAGTTCATATACGATCTGGTCTCGGCGGGGTGGTGCCGGTCACCGTCATCGCTGGTCAGCTGTGGCGATCCGACCCCGATGATCGGGCTCACTGACTGCTCGTCCTCGTGGTCTGGACCCAGCGGAATGCCGGTGCGATCACGCAGCAGCAGGGTTGCCGCGAGGGCGAGCACGGCGACGACGCCCAGGTACACCGCCACCGAGGCGGTCGTTCCCGTCGATGACACGAGACCCTTTGCGATCGTCGGAGCAAAGGCGCCGCCGAGGATCGACCCGATCGCATAGGAGACCGAGACTCCTGAGAAGCGGACGCTGGAGGGGAACAGCTCGGCGTACATCGCCGGCTGCTGACCGTAGGTGAAGCCCAGGCCGATCGTGAGGACGACGAGACCGAGCAGGAGCATGCCCACCGAACCGGTGTTGACCAGCGGGAACAGGGAGAAGATGCCCGCGAGCAGGAGGATCCAGCCGAGGATGTAGGTGTTCCGGCGTCCGATCTTGTCCGAGACGGCTCCCGCGATGATCGTGAAGACCAGCCAGGACACCGCCGAGGCGGCGACGACCCAGAGCACGGGACCACGCTCGAGGCCGATGGGGCCGGCCGGATCCGTGGCGTAGTTCTGGATGTATCCGCCGGTGGTCATGTACCCGGCGGCGTTGTTGCCCATGAACACGAGGGAGGCGAGGATGACGAGCAGCCAATGGCTCTTGACGAGCTTGCCCAACGGGTTCGACACCTGTTCCTTGCGCTCGGCGATCTCGTGGAAGACAGGGGATTCCTCGACTCCGCGGCGGATCCAGTAGCCGACGAAGACGAGCACGATGGAGAGGAAGAACGGCACCCGCCAGCCCCATTCGAGGAAGGCATCGCCCGGGGCGATCGAGGTCATCAGGGCGAGCGCGCCCGAGGACAGCAGAAGGCCGATGGACACCCCGATCTGCGGGAAGGAACCGCGCAGCCCGCGTGACTTCTCATCGGCGTGTTCGACGGCGAGCAGGACGGCGCCGCCCCATTCCCCGCCGGCCGAGATTCCCTGGACTATGCGCAGTGCGATGAGCAGGATCGGAGCCAGGACGCCCGCGGATTCGAAGGTCGGCAGGAAGCCGATGAGCGCGGTCGCGGCACCCATGGCGATGAGGGTGATGATGAGGACCACCCGGCGGCCGAGCTTATCACCGAAATGTCCGGCGAGGAATGCGCCCAGAGGGCGAAAGAGGAAGCTGATCCCGACCGTCGCGAAGGCGACCATGGTCGAGAGCGTCGATCCGAGCGGGCCGAAGAAGAGCTCGTTGAAGATCAGCCCCGAGGCCGCCGCGTAGAGGAAATAGTCGTACCACTCGATGCTCGTGCCGACGATCGTCGCGAACGCCACCCGGGTCTGAGTGTGCTTCTGTGCTGCCATGACTCCTGTGTCCTGTCGTGCGTCCCGACCACGTTCTCTGTGGCCTGGATTACTTGTTCTCGGGAACCGTATCATATACGATTTGTGGTGAAGCTAATCGAAATGAGGTGTGAGATCGATGTCGACTCCAGCAGGTGTTCCGACCCGTCCGGGCAAGATCGTTGCCGTTCATGTGGCCTACGAGTCCCGTGCGGCACAACGAGGAAAGCGCCCCGCCCAGCCGTCGTACTTCCTCAAGGCGGCCAGCTCCGTCGCCGCCACCGGCCAGACCATCGAACGCCCCGCCGGCACCTCGCTGCTCGCCTTCGAAGGTGAGGTCGCCATCGTCATCGGTACCTCCGCCCGCAATGTCACCGAGGCCGAGGCCTGGTCGTATGTGGCCGGCGTGACCGCGTCGAACGACTTCGGCCTCTACGACATGAAGAGCCCGGACAAGGGATCGAACGTGCGTTCGAAGAGCCGCGACGGATACACCCCGCTGGGCCCCGAACTCATCCCCGCCGCCGAGGCGGCCCCCGACTCCCTGCGCCTGCGCACCTGGGTCAACGGCGAGGTCGTCCAGGACGACGGCACGCGAGCCGATCAGCTCATCTTCACCCTCCCGCGCATCGTCGCGGACCTCAGCCGGCACCTCACCCTCGAGCCCGGCGACGTCATCCTCACCGGCACCCCCGCCGGATCCTCCGTCGTCGCCCCCGGTGACACGGTCGAGGTCGAGGTCACGGCCGCCTCGGCGAACGGCGAAGAACTGAGCTCAGGACGACTGACCACCACCGTCGTCGAAGGGTCCGGAGACTTCGACGAGAACCTCGGCAGCCTGCCTGCAGTGAACGAAGCACTCACCGTCGACGCCTGGGGCTCACGCGAAGCCGCCGGACTCGCCCCGGAGGGCGACGCCGATGACACTGCCGAGGCGGCACTCGGCGATGACCTCATCGCCAAACTCACCGAGGCCCCGACCGCGGGCCTGTCGGCGCAGCTGCGGTCGCGCGGACTCAACAATGTCGTCATCGAAGGCGTGGCCCCGCTGAAACCGGGCGCGAAGATCGTCGGCACCGCGAAGACGCTGCGCTTCGTGCCCAACCGCGAAGATCTGTTCAAATCCCACGGCGGCGGATACAACGCCCAGAAGCAGGCCTTCGACTCGATCCGCCCCGGCGAGGTCGTCGTCATCGAGGCCCGCGGCGAATCCGGCTCGGGCACCCTCGGCGACATCCTCGCCCTGCGCGCGAAATCGCTCGGCGCCGCCGGCGTCGTCACCGACGGGGGAGTCCGCGACTCCGCCGAGGTGGCCGAGATCCTGCCCGTGTTCTCCACCGCGAAGCACCCCGCCGTGCTCGGCCGCAAGCACGTCCCATGGGAATCGGATGTGGCCGTGGCCTGCGGAAATGCCACCGTCCTGCCCGGCGACGTCATCGTCGCCGACGACGACGGAGCCATCGTCATCCCCCGAAGCCTCGTCGAAGAAGTCGTCGACGCGGCACTGGCGAAGGAGATCGAGGACGGCTGGGTGGCCGAACAGGTCGCCGCCGGCAACCCGATCGAAGAGCTCTTCCCGCCCAAGGGCGAATGGAAGGCGAAATTCGACGAGTGGAAGGCCTCACGGTGACCGCGACTGCGTCCCTGAGCAAGGCCGAGACCGCCTACCGGTGGATCCGCGAACGCGTCGCCGACCAGACCTATCAGCCCGGGCACAAACTCGTGCTCGCGCAGATCGCACTCGAACTCGACACCTCGGTGGTGCCGGTGCGCGAGGCAATCCGCCGGCTGGAAGCCGACGGGCTCGTGACCTTCGAGCGCAATGTCGGGGCCCGTGTGGCCATGGTCGACCAAGGGTCCTACACCCAGTCGATGGAAACGGTCGCGATCCTCGAGGCCGCGGCCGTTGCCCAAGCGCAGGGCCACCTCGGCGCCGATGATCTCGATGCCGCGGAGCAGATCAACGATCAGATGCGGGCTCTGCTCGATGATTTCGAGCCGGCCGAGTTCACCCGGCTCAACCACGAGTTCCATGAACTGCTCTACCGGCGCTGCCCGAACGATCGGCTGTGCACCCTCGTCGAACTCGAGTGGGACCGGCTCAACCACCTGCGGGATTCGACGTTCTCCTTCGTCCCCGAACGGGCGCTCGAGTCGGTGGAGGAACACTCCCGCATCGTCGCCCTCATCCGGGCTCGTGCCTCGGCGCAGGAGGTCGAACGGGCCGTGCGCGAGCACCGCTCGGCCACGCTGCACAGCTTCCAGAACTCCCAGACGACCACGGCCCCAACCACGGATTTGATTGCAGATTCACGAAAGGACAAGCCATGACACAGTCCACCACCCCGCCGGCCGATCTGCCGGAGAAGATCCGCCACTACATCGGCGGAGAATTCGTCGACTCCATCGACGGAGACGAATTCGACGTTCTCAACCCGGTGACGAACGAGCCCTACATCAAAGCCGCCTCGGGCAAGAAGGCCGATATCGAAGCCGCCGTCGCAGCGGCGAAGACGGCCTTCGACGAGGGCCCGTGGCCGCGGATGCTTCCGCGTGAGCGCGCCCGAATCCTGGGCAAGATCGCCGATATCGTCGAATCTCGCAAGGACGAACTCGCCGCCATGGAGTCCTTCGACTCCGGACTGCCGATCACCCAGGCCAAGGGCCAGGCGGCGCGCGCGGCGGAGAACTTCCGCTTCTTCGCCGACCTCATCGTCGCCCAGGTCGACGACGCCTTCAAGGTGCCCGGCCGCCAGGCGAACTACGTCAACCGCAAGCCCATCGGCGTGGCCGGACTCATCACCCCGTGGAACACCCCGTTCATGCTGGAATCCTGGAAGCTGGGACCGGCGATCGCGACCGGCAACACCGTCGTGCTCAAGCCCGCAGAGTTCACCCCGCTCTCGGCCTCCCTGTGGCCAGGCATCTTCGAAGAGGCCGGACTGCCCACCGGTGTGTTCAACATGGTCAACGGCTTCGGCGAAGAGGGCTTCGCCGGCGACTCCCTCGTCAAGCACCCCGACGTGCCGCTCATCTCCTTCACCGGTGAGTCGAAGACCGGCCAGACGATCTTCGCCAATGCCGCCCCCTGGCTCAAGGGCCTGTCGATGGAGCTCGGCGGAAAGTCCCCGGCAGTGGTCTTCGCCGATGCGGACATCGAGGCTGCAGTCAACGCCACGATCTTCGGTGTCTTCTCCCTCAACGGGGAGCGCTGCACCGCGGGTTCGCGCATCCTCGTCGAGCAGTCGATCTACGACGAATTCGTCGAGCGCTACGCCGCCCAGGCGGGGCGCGTGAAGGTCGGTCTGCCGTCGGATCCTGCCACCGAGGTGGCTGCGCTCGTCCACCCCGAGCACTATGAGAAGGTCATGTCCTACGTCGAGATCGGCAAGTCCGAGGCCCGCCTCGTCGCCGGCGGCGGACGCCCCGAGGGCTTCGAGACCGGTAACTTCGTCCAGCCGACCGTGTTCGCCGATGTGAAGCCCGACGCGCGGATCTTCCAGGAGGAGATCTTCGGACCCGTCGTCGCGATCACCCCGTTCTCCTCCGACGAGGAGGCCCTGGAGCTGGCGAACAATACGAAGTACGGTCTGGCCGCCTATATCTGGACCTCGGACCTCAAGCGCGCCCACAACTTCTCCCAGGCCGTCGAGTCGGGAATGGTGTGGCTGAACTCGAACAACGTCCGCGATCTGCGCACCCCCTTCGGCGGCGTCAAGGCCTCGGGACTCGGCCACGAAGGCGGTTACCGGTCGATCGACTTCTACACGGAACAGCAGTCCGTGCACATCAACCTCGGCGAGGTCCACAACCCCGTCTTCGGAAAGCAGTGAGGCAGCCATGACCAACCGCACTGATATGACCCGGACCTCGGCCGGCTATTTCGTCAGCCAGGAGACGGGCATCGCCACCGACAACCCCATCGCCACTCCGCAGTCGAGCCCTCCCGACATCCTCCGCTGTGCCTATATGGAACTCGTCGTCACCGACCTCGCCGCGTCCCGGGAGTTCTACGTCGACGTGCTCGGGCTCTATGTTACCGAAGAGGACGAGAACACGCTCTATCTGCGCTCGACGGAGGAGTTCATCCACCACAACCTCGTCCTGCGCAAGGGCGAGGTCGCTGCCGTGGCGGCGTTCTCCTACCGGGTGCGCAGCCCGGAGGAGCTCGACAGGGCCGTGGCCTTCTACACGGAACTCGGCTGCGATGTCCGTCGCAGCCCCGACGGGTTCGTCAAGGGCGTGGGCGACTCCGTGCGCGTGGTCGACCCGCTCGGCTTCCCATACGAGTTCTTCTACCAGTCCGATCACGTCGAACGCATGTCGTGGCGCTACGACCTGCACATCCCCGGCGAGCTCGTCCGCCTCGACCACTTCAATCAGGTCACTCCGGATGTGCCGCGCGCGGTGAAGTACATGCAGGACCTCGGCTTCCGCGTCACGGAGGACATCCAGGACGAGGAGGGCACGGTCTACGCCGCGTGGATGCGCCGCAAGGCCACCGTCCACGACACGGCGATGACCGGCGGCGACGGACCGCGCATGCATCATGTCTGCTTCGCCACGCATGAGAAGCACAATATCCTCGCCATCTGCGACAAGCTCGGTGCTCTGCGCCGGTCCGACTCGATCGAACGCGGGCCCGGCCGCCATGGTGTCTCGAACGCGTTCTACCTCTACCTGCGCGACCCCGATGGTCACCGCGTCGAGGTGTACACGCAGGACTACTACACCGGCGACCCGGACAACCCGGTCATCACGTGGGACGTCCACGACAATCAGCGCCGCGACTGGTGGGGCAACCCCGTCGTGCCGTCCTGGTACACGGACGCCTCCCTCGTCCTCGATCTCGACGGCAACCCGCAGCCCGTGCATGTTCGCACGGACGATTCGGAGATGGCCGTGACGATCGGTGCCGACGGGTTCTCCTACACCCGCGCGGATGAGAATGAGGGCAAGCTGGGCAACCAGCTCTGAAAGGAATCCACATGCTCGATGAGGCAACGATCGCGGCCATCGCCGACGATCTCGCTCAGGCGGAGCAGACTCGGTCGAAGATCGGTCTGCTCACCGCGAAGTATCCGGATATGACGGTCGAGGACTCCTATGCGGTGCAGAACGAATGGCGCCGTCGCGGTGAAGCCGCCGGCCGTCGGCTCTATGGTCACAAGATCGGGCTGACCTCGAAGCCGATGCAGCAGGCCACAGGCATCACCGAACCCGACTACGGAGCGATCTTCGCCGACCAGGTCTATGACACCGGGTCCGTGATCGACCATTCGCAGTATTCGGGCGTGCGCATCGAGGTCGAGCTCGCCTTCGTGCTGCGCGACGAACTGCGCGGGCCCGACGTCAGTCTCTTCGACGTCCTCCGCGCCACCGAATACGTCGTCCCCGCCCTCGAGGTCCTGTCCTCGCGCATCGAGATGGAGGGCCGCACGATCGTCGACACCATCTCGGACAATGCGGCACTGGGGGCGATGGTCCTCGGCGGTCGTCCCGTCGCCGTCGATGCCGTCGACCTGCGTCGGGTGAATGCCCTGCTCTACCGCAATGAGACGATCGAGGACTCCGGAGTCGCCGCCGCCGTCCTCGACCATCCGGCTCGCGGAATCGTATGGTTGGCGAACAAGCTCGCCGAGCACGGAGATGTGCTGCAGGCCGGAGAGACCGTGCTCGCCGGGTCGTTCACCCGCCCCATGTGGGTGCATCCCGGCGACACCGTCCACGCCGACTACGGAGAGCTGGGAGTCATCACATGTCGTTTCGAGTAGAGCTTCCGGAGACCTTCGCCGACCGTGTGGCCGGCCTCGGCGACGGCGAGTACCTGGCCGGGATGTGGGTGTGCTCGGGTTCGCCCGTGGCCGCCGAGATCGCCGCCGCCTCGGGAATGCAGTGGGTGCTCATCGACGCCGAGCATTCCCCGATCGGACTCGAGACGACGACGAGTCTGCTGCGCGCGATGAACGGCTACCCGGCGACCCCTGTTGTGCGGGTGCCGGTCAACGACACGGTGCTCATCAAGCAGTACCTCGACCTCGGCGCGCAGAACCTGCTCGTGCCGATGGTCGATACGAAATCCGACGCCGAGTCGGCAGCCGCGGCCGTCCATTATCCGCCGAAGGGCGTGCGCGGGGTCGGTTCGGCCCTGGCCAGGGCCTCCCGGTGGAACGCCGTGGACGGGTACCTGGGGCGCGCCGAGGAATTCGTGTCCCTGACGGTGCAGATCGAATCGGCGACCGCGGTGGACAATGCCGCCGAGATCGCCGCGGTCGACGGAATCGACCAGATCTTCGTCGGGCCCTCCGACCTGGCTGCGTCGATGGGACTGCTCGGACAGCAGACCCATCCGGATGTCGCCGATGCGGTGGCCCGGACCTTCGAGGCGGTGAAGGCTGCCGGCAAACCCGTCGGTGTCAATGCCTTCGACCCCGAACAGGCACGGAAGTACCTCGATGCCGGAGCGTCCTTCGTCCTCGTCGGAGCCGATGTCGGCCTGATGATGAACGGCGCCCGCGCCTGGGCGGACACCTGGGTTCAGGACTGAGCACTCGTCACCCCCGGTTCGCCTGTGTGCGGCCGGGGGTGACGTGCATTCACGCGCGCTTCTCAGTCCTTCTCGCGGCGGCTGCCGGAGATCAGCAGGATCGTTGAGCCGAGTCCGACGAGGACGATGCCCAGGCCGATGAGCATTCCGTTGCCTGTCGTGCCCGTGCGGGGCAGTTCACCGGATGGTGCCGGGGCCGCCGGAGTCTCGGGCGCTGCGGGAGTTTCCGCGACCGGTGCGGCCGGTGGGGTGTCCGGCTTCTCCGGGGTTTCGGGAGCATCGGGCCGTTCCGGCTGTTCCGGGGGAGACGGCGGTGTACTCGGTTCCTCGGGCGGCGTGCTCGGTACTTCCGGCGGGCTGCTCGGCTTCTCCTCGGGCGGACGGTGCACGGTCTCGGCGGGAACGCCCCAGTCGCTCGTCCACGCCTTGTTGACGTCGCTGCCCTCGATCGTCGTGACATAGGTGACCCAGCCGACAGGCATATCGATCGGCTCCGTGTCGATTTCGACACGGCCGTTCTCGTCGGCGTTGACGGTGAAGTCCTGCACGGACAGCTCGGTGCCGTCGGGCTCCTTCGACTGCTCGGGTTGGGCCTCCACGTGGTAAGCGGTGATGGTGAGCACGGCTTCGGAACCCGGTCGCAGTCCGGTCACCGCCACCTCGTCGTGGGTCGATGTTCCCTCGAGCACCGCCTCGGTGTCGGCGGTCGGAGTCCACGGGACGAATCCGGTCTCGCGGGGTTGGCCGTGGATTCCCTTCCATTCCTTCGTTGCCTTGTCTCCGGCGATCGTCTCGGTGAAGTACAGCCAACCGCGGAAGTCCTCGGGTACAGTGACCTCATCGGACGTGTGGGTGCCGTTGCCGACGTTCTTCGAGGTCACGGATCCGATTTCGCGGGCGTCATCGTTCTTGATGCCCTGCCTCGGCGCCGTCGCGGTCTGCCACAGGGTGTGTTCGACGGTGACGGCGTGGTCGCCGATGAGGCCGGAGACGGTGAATTCGTCGGTGACCGTCTCACCAGGTGTCGGTGTCTGGTCGGAGATCTCCGTGGTCACCTTCGGCTGGGAACTCAGCTCCAGTGACGCCTTGTCGGTGACGGAATCGGGGGCGTCCGGGGTGATGACTCGCTGTACCCGCGTGCCGGACGTCGGTTCGAAGACGCGCACGGTCTGCGGGGCGACCTTCGCCGAGGCGGTCACGGACAGAGTGCCGGGGGCGCTCGCCTGCAGTGTCGTGGTCACGGGTTCCTTCCCCGTGGTCACAGTCGTCGGGGCTTTCGCAGTGCCGGTGGTCTTGAGCGTGACAGGAACGTCGGGGACCTGTGCACCTGAGGCGCTGAGCAGGGAGACCGTCAGCGTCGCCTCATCGGTGGGAGTGCCGAGGACCTTCGGCTTGTCAGTTTTGTCGGAGGCCCAGGAGTCAGGAGAAGGGGCGGACTCCGGGGCGGAGTAGGGTTCGAGCACGGGCATGCGCATGACCGGCTCGAGGCTGATGTCAAGGGTGTAGGGACCGGCCAACTTCTTGGCCTCGGCGAGGATCGTCGAGTGCTTCTTCGCGGCCGCCGCGAACTTCTTGCCCAGATCGGCCGGCTTCTGCGGCGGCACCTTGTGATCGTGGGGGAGTGCCTTGTCGAGTCGGGCCATCGCGCTCAACGCGGCCTGCACATCTTTCGACGTCGAGCCGGCATATTCGTGCAGTGCCCACGCTGTGCGAGCCGAGGTGACCGTGTCGGCCTTCGCATTCTTGAAGTACTTCGGCAGCGGAGACTTCTTGCCCGCATCGATGCAGTAGGCGGAGGTGTCAGGGAAGGTCCGGTAGGAGCCGTACCAGGTCTTGCCCTGTTTCGCATGGTGCCAGATGCCCGGACCGTAGGCGTTGGGTGCGGTGTGCACCGGAACCTCGCCGAGGCCGACCGGCGGTCCCGCGGCCATGGCCGGTCCCAGCCCGATGAGCGAAGCGATTGTGAGGACGGTGAGGAGCAGCGCGGTGCGCAGCGATGCGAGTCTGAGAGTAATCATGGACCGATTCGACACGGGGAGCCTCTTATCGCGCTAGGGGAGGTTCGAGGGGTTGTGGATACTGCTCGGAGCATCCACAGAATGTGACGTGCGAGTGGGCGAGGTGCTGGTCGTCGGAAGGAGGGGAGTGGCCCCGGGGATTGACGGCAGCGCCGGGCGCGTGTGGTGGGCGATGCCGACCGTCGGACGACGGTCGAATGGCCCGTGGAGCTTTCACTGTCGTCTGGTTCCTCCGCCGACATCGAGTCGACGAAACTGCGCCCGTCCACAGTCGAAAATGGTTGAGTGGGGCGTGAGACGTTGTTTGAAGAACGTGGCAGTCGGCTGAAGTGTTGCTGGACGGATACACGACGAGGCCTACTGTGGAGGGCTTCGACTCTAGACTTAGGTGAGTGGAATTTCCCCCATTGCAGAAGGACAGACTATGTCGGCACAGAACGGTCCCGGTTCCCAGAGACCGCAGCCGCCCCAAGTGCAGGGCCCACCGAACCCGAACATGCCCCCTGCGCAGGGACAGATGCCGCAGCAACCGGGCCAGGCCGCTCCGCAGCAGCCGCGTCGTCCGCAGCAGGGTCAGCCGCAGAATCATGATCGGTTCCGGCCTCGGCCGGAGGGATCGCAACAACCGAACCAGCAGCAACCCGGCGGGTCGCGGCCGCAGCAGCCGCCCATGCAGGGACAGAATCGGCCTCCAGCGCCGGGCCGATCCATCCCGCCGCAGAACCAACCGCCTATGCAGGGACAGCCGGTGCCGGCACCCGGTCACCCAATCCCGCCGCAGCCACAGCCGATGCCGGGCCAACCCATGGCCGGCCAGCCGATGATGCAGGGACAGCCGGTGATGTATGCGCCCCCGCCTGCGCAGGCACGCGTCTATGCTCAGCCGCGGTTTGCTCCGACGGTGACGCAGGAGATGCGGATCCGCGCAGGAATGCAGGCACCCCAACAGGTCGTCACCGACACTCCCTGGACCGGCGCCGTGCGGAAGACACAACCGGAGACCGAACCCGACTCGACCGGAAACATCGTCCGGCTGGTCGCCGCGATCCTTGTGCTCGTCGGGCTTGTCATCGGGCTGGCACTACTTGCCCTGCTCGGCGGACTGAGCTTCGGCGTCCGCCTCTTCGGTCTCATCGGACTCGCGGCGATCCCGCTTCTCGGCATCGTCGCCTATGTGCTCTGGCTCGATCGCTGGAGGCCCCAGCCGAAGCTGCTCTTGGGCATCTGCCTGCTCTGGGGCGCCGTCGCCTCGGTCATCCTCACCCTCGGCTTCTCACTCGTCGGTGACATCGCGCTCTATATGATCGGCATCAATGGGGTGCCCGACGTCATCGGTGCGGTGATTCAAGCTCCGATCCTCGAGGAATCGACGAAGACCGTTCTCCTCCTCGTCATCGTCCTCGCCGCCCGGCGCCACTTAGAAGGGCCCCTCGACGGGCTCGTCTACGGTTCGCTCATCGGTGCGGGCTTCGCCTTCACCGAGAACATCCTCTACCTCGGCCAGTCGTGGAACGACGGCGAACTTCCGGGACTGGCGGTGACATTCGCCATGCGCTGCCTCGGATCGCCGCTGCTCCACACGGCGTTTTCGACCTGCGCCGGTGTATCCATCGGCCTTGCCGCCCGCAAATGGCCGTGGTGGTCACTCGTCCTCATGTGGCTGCCCGGACTTGCGCTCGGCATGATCCTGCACGGCTTCTGGAACGCCTCGATGATGTTCCTCGGTGTCCTCGGCCAAGCAACCCGCGACGTGATGGGCGGAATGCTCCCGCAGATCATCGGCCTCATCGTCCTCAGCGCCATCCTCTCCGCCGCCTGGGTCGCGCTCGGCCTCATCTTGCGTCGCAGCGAACGTCTGCACACTCAGAACATGCTCGGCGACTATGCGAACTCCGGTTGGCTCACCCATGCCGAGGTCGACATGCTCGGCACCTGGAAGGGCCGGAAGAACGGACGCGACTGGGCGAAGTCATTCCCCGGCGGCAAAGAGGAGATGAAGACCATGATCCGCACCTCCGGCAAACTGTCGACAACGCGGATGCGCGTGCTCGCCGGAATCGGCGGAGAACAGGAACGCAAGATCGAACGGGCCGAACTCCAGCAGTTCGCCGACGCTCGCGAACGTCTGCTCGCGGCCTCCAAACAGACCGCTCCCCAACAGTCGATGCGGTAAGTTCCAGCGGTGACGATCTTCGACATTCTCCTCATCGTCCTCGGCATCGGGGCGCTCTTCGCCGGGTTCCGCCAGGGCATCATCACCGCCCTCGGAACCGCGGCGGGCTTCATCGTCGGCTGGATCCTCGGGCGCTTGCTCTCCCCGCTCGTCGAATCGCTGAGCGCCGGCACCGACGCCATGGACAACCAAGGCGTACTCATGCTGCTGGCCTCGATGCCGTTGGTCCTCAGCGTCCTCTTCGCCTTCGCCGGCAGCGGCATCGGGGCGTGGATCAAGCACAATATGGACTCCGACCTCGGCCAGGGCATCGACGCCGTCGGCGGCACCGTCACCGCCGGAATCGTCTATGTCCTCGTCATCTGGCTCGCCGCAGGATTCATCCGCACCACCCCGCTAGTCGAACCCAACCGCTGGGTCGCCGACTCCTCCGTCATCGCCGCGATCGACCGCACCATTCCCTACTCCTCCCAGAACGCCCTGGGCGGACTGGCGAAGGGACTGAGCGCCTCCGGGTTCCCCCAGGTGTTCTCGGGACAGCCGGAACAGATCCGCGGAGTCGGAGAACCCGACGAAGGTATGGTCGACGTCGGACGCAGCGTCGAGGACTCGGTCGTCAAGATCACGACGACGGCCACCAGCTGCGCCACCGGTTCGGAAGGCTCCGGCTTCGTCTTTGAGGACGGACTCGTCGCCACCAACGCCCACGTCGTGGCCGGATCCACGGAACTGGCCGTACAGGTCGGGGGCAAGGGCAGGCCCTACCGCGCCGAGGTGGTCGAGTTCGACGCCGAAGCCGATGTGGCCGTGCTCCGGGTCCAGGGTCTCGAGGCTCCCGCCCTCGACTTCGGCAACGGGCTCGGACCGGGCGACGACTCCGTCGTCGTCGGATTCCCCGCCAATGGTCCCTATACGATTTCACCGACCCGAGTACGAGAGAAGATCAATGCCCGCGGACTCGACATCTACGATTCGCAGTCGGTCGTCCGCGAGGTCTATGCACTGCGCGGAATCGTCAGGGAAGGCAATTCGGGCGGCCCGCTCATCGATGCCGACGGAAACGTCGTCGGCATGGTCTTCGCCCGCTCCGCCACCGATGACGAAACCGGCTACGCCCTCACCCGAGCCGAGATCGCCGACGAACTCGACGCCGGTGCCGCCGAACGCGCACCGCAGCCGACGGGGCAGTGCACGAACTGAACCCGACTACTTGAGGTCGAGTCCGGCGAGGACGGCGCGGTGGTCGCTCGATCCGCGTTCGAGCACCTCGTCGGAGGTGGCGTCGAAACCGCGGTAGAGGACATGGTCGAGCCGGGTGACGGGGAACTGGGCGGGCCAGGTGAAGCCGAAGCCGCCTCGGGCCTCTTCCCGGGTATCCTGCAGCGGCGGCACCAAGGTCTCCATATTGTTGTCCGTCGTCGCCGTGTTGAAGTCTCCGGCGACGACGACATGTTCGGCGCCGTCGGTCTCCACCGTCGTGGCCAGGCGGCGCAGAGCGGCGTTGCGCATCGATTCGTGACCGGGGCGCACCGAAGGCATATGCACGGCGTAGAAGCGGATGTCACCGTGATCGGTCGAGATCGTGGTCGCGAACGCGCGCGGCCACTGCAGGCCGAGGTCGACCTCCTCGGGCTCCGACATCGGCCACTTCGACCACACGCCGATGGTGTCGACGACCTGCGAATGCTCGAACGAGGAGTCGAGCTCCTTGTGGATGATCTTGCCGGACAGGGATTCGAGTTCCTGGATCGTGACGACGTCCGGATCACGGTCGACGATGTTCTGCGCGGCAGCCGTGGGCTGCGGCATCCTCGCCCCCACATTGTGGGTGGCCACCGTCAGGTCCGGATCACCGGAATCCTCGTTCGGCAGCAGGGCAGGGCCGAACATCCCCGTCCACACGAGAGCAGGCACGAGGAATCCGATGGCCGAGAGCCACGAGAAGCGGATGAGGAACATGAGCAGCACGAGCGCGAGGAAGATCCCCGTCCACGGGAGCACCGATTCGAGGATGAGCGCGATGCCCATCCGCGTCGGCAGCAGATCGTGGAGAAGCAGGAATGCCGCATAGAGGATCCCGAAGATCAATGCGGTGATGCCCTTCGCGGGGCTGTGCCTTCTGCGCGGTGAGGAATATGCCTGGTTCATCGATCACCGATCTTAACCGGGAAGTCTGGCCCCACGCTGGAAGCGACTTGCGACGCGGCTCACAGCCGCACGACGTCAGCGACGCGCAGTCGCGCTCCACACCGTCACATCGGGGTGGGTGTCGTAGCGATACCCCGAACCCCTCATCGTGCGCACGACTGAGGCATATTCGCCGAGGCGGCGCCGCAGTCGGCGGATGTGGACGTCCACGGTGCGTTCGTCGGGAACCTCACCGCCGGACCATACCGCGGTGATGAGGTCCTCACGCGGCAGGGTCTCATCGGCATGGGAGACGAGGGTGGCGAGCAGGTCGAATTCCTTCGTCGTGACATCGACGAGGTCGCCGTCGATGCGGACCTCGCGGCGGGGGATGTCGATGCGCAGACGTTCGCCGGTGACCTGGGTGTAGGCGTCGCCGACTCGTCCGCCGAAACCGCGGGGTGCGGGAGCCGCCGGAGCGGCCTCCTCGCGCAGGGCTGGCGGGTGGATGCGGTTGGGAATGCGCGAACGCACGGGGCCGTGGGTCGCCGCCGGCGCACCGGTCGCGGCGGGGGAGCCGTTGGCCACGGCTCGCACGGCGTCGATATCGCTGCCGCGGCCCTCTGGGGCCAGTGCGATGACGGCCTGGGTCTCGGCCTGGCTGGCGAGTTCCTTGGCGTAGGCCTGCAGCTCAGCGGCGATCGCGGAGAGGTTCGTGCCGTCGGCGGCGGCCTTGGTCTCATCGAGTCCGATGTAGACGATGATGCCGCGAGCGGCCTTCGGTGAGGGGACGACACCGGCGGGCCCGTAGGTGTGCGGTGGGTTCTGCGGGTCGACTGCGCTCAACCTGGCTCCTGCACGTCGAGTGGCCACTGCACTGCGGGGGTGGACGTAGGCGGGTTCTGGATTCGGCATAGCTGTCCTTTGCTTCCGACCATGAGGTCGATATGACTGGAAGAGTCCGCTGCTTGAGTGAACTCGTTCGAGGCCGGACAGCGGGAGTACGATCACCGACCACGAACGCAGGGCATACACATATGTGCGCCCGGCATTCGCATCTGATGGATCGCCGAAGTCATGACTTCATTATTTGTCACAAAACTTCGGCCGCGCAAAGGAAAATCCGAAAATGAGACGACTGTGACGAACTATGACGTCACAGTCGCCGCGGATGGCGACCGAAATCGTCATCCGCGCGTGCCGTCAGTCAACGATTCCGTACATCCGGTCCCCGGCATCGCCGAGTCCGGGCACGATGTAGCCCTTCTCGTTGAGCTTCTCGTCGAGTGCGGCAGTGTAGATCTTCACCTCCGCCGAATCGCTGTAGTCGCGCTCGATGCGCTGGACGCCCTCGGGGGCGGAGACGAGGCACACGGCGGTGACATCGCGGGCCCCGCGGGCGAGCAGGAAGTCGATGGCCATCGCCAGGGTGCCGCCGGTGGCGAGCATCGGATCGACGACGAAGATCTGCCGTCCGGTGAGGTCATCGGGCAGGCGATCGGCATAGGCGCTGGGCTCGAAGGTCGTCTCGTCGCGGACCATGCCGAGGAAGCCCACCTCGGCGGTGGGCAGGATGCGCAGCATTCCGTCGAGCATGCCGAGCCCGGCGCGCAGGATGGGCACGACGATCGGGCGGGGTTCGGCAAGTTTGGTGCCGGTGAACGTCGATACGGGGGTCGAGATCTCCTTGTCCTCGACCGACACCGAGCGTGTGGCCTCGTACGCCAGGAGCATGACGAGCTCTTCGGTGAGCTGGCGGAAGCGCGCGGAGTCCGTGAACTGATCCCGCAGTGCAGTGAGCTTATGGGCGATGAGCGGGTGATCGGCTACGTGAAGATGCATACCCAAATGGTACGGGAGAAGTTCACTCCTCCGGCAGTGGTCAACGCGGGACGAAGAGTTCACAATGGAGGCATGTCGTACTTCACTGAGATCCTGACCGACTCCGGCGACGGCTTCCGCGCCCTCGACGTCGACGTCCGTGACGCGAACGACCTCGACGACCTCGTCGACATGATGCGCTCCGCCGCCGGCGACGACGGAGAGGCGGTGGCCGTCATCGAACACGAAGACGAATGGTTCGGGCTCGTGCGCCTGTGCCGGAACAACGAGGTCAAGGTCTTCCTCTCCGATCTCGCCGCAGTCGAGGCGAGCCCCTTCGCAGAGATCTTCGCCGACTTCCTCGATTCCCGTCCCGATGCCTACGAGGCCGAACCCGAAGAGGACTTCGGCGCCGAGGAGGACGAGACCGCCGTCGACGAGGAGGACGACGAAGACGAAGTCGAAATGCTCGAGTTCGACGCCGATGCCGAATGGGGCGGAGACGCCGACATCTACTCCGACCGCGGAGTTCCGGCCGCCACCCTCATCGACCAGGTCGAAAGCTATCGATCCGACCCGGCCCGCGTCGTCGCCCATGTCGGTGAGACCGTCGGCTTCGCTGATCAGCTCGAGGCCGCACGCTGACCGCTGCGTCCGTGACCCGGCTCGATGAATGGATGGGTCATGCCCTCGCCGAGGCGGCCCTGGCGCCGGCTCATGACGACGTTCCCGTCGGGGCCGTGGTCATCGACAGTAACGGAGTGATCATCGGGCGCGGTCACAATCGACGCGAGGTCGATGCCGACCCGCTCGGCCACGCGGAACTCATGGCGATCTCAGCCGCTGCCTCGGCGAGGGGCGAGTGGCGCCTGGACGGCTGCACCCTCGTCGTCACCCTGGAACCGTGCGCCATGTGCGCCGGAGCCCTCGTCGGCTCCCGCATCGACAGGGTCGTCTTCGGGGCCTATGACGACAAGGCCGGGGCGGTCGGCTCGGTCTGGGATCTGCTGCGCGACCGCGCCGCACTCCACCATCCGCAGGTCACCTCGGGCGTCCGGGCGGAGGAGAGCCGGGCCCTGCTGAGGGGGTTCTTCGGGGCCAGACGCTGACGTGTCCCAGCTCACGGTGAACCGATTTGGACGCAGAAAGTGCACCGCTGTACAGTTGTCGGCGGTGGCGTGTCCGAGCGGCCGAAGGTGCAACACTCGAAATGTTGTGTAGGGCAACCCCCCTACCGTGGGTTCAAATCCCACCGCCACCGCCAAGGGAAGCCCCTGATCAGACGTTTCTGGTCAGGGGTTTCGTCTGTCTCGTCGAAGGATGGCATCGGCGCGGGCAGAGGTGTGATGATTGACGCACCAGGGTCGAGCGGCGAGACTTGCTCGGTGAAACAGAAAGAGTTTTCCGGGATATGGAATTAATTTTGGGTATCCCGGTCCGGTATCCGGGGCTGAAGACTCGACTGCTTCACTGCGCATGTTCAAGGCGCAAGGCCGACGACGATGATGTCGCCGGCTGACCAAATCGAACAACCTGAGGTGGTCCATGAAAATGGCTGACAACGACCAAGCGGTGCAGACCGCATCTTCGAGACCGGGGCTTCTCGACAAATTCTTCGAAATCACCCATCGAGGCTCGACGATCAAGCAGGAGATCCGCGGCGGCATCGTCGCCTTCTTCGCGATGGCCTATATCGTCGTCCTCAATCCGCTCATCCTCGGCGGTTCCCAGGACATCGCCGGAGACAGCCTCGACTTCGCCCAGCTGACCGCGGTCACCGGGCTCGTCGCTGGCGTCATCACGATTCTCTTCGGCATCGTCGCCCGACTGCCCTTCGGCCTGGCCGCAGGCCTGGGCATGAACAGCTTCCTCGCCGTCTCCGTCGTCCAGGAGGTCACCTGGGCCGATGCGATGGGGCTGGTGGTCATCAACGGCGTCATCATCGTCGTCCTCGGTGCCACGGGCATCCGCACCGCGATCTTCAACGCCGTCCCACATGCGCTGAAGATCGCGATCACTGTGGGCATCGGACTCTTCATCGCCTTCATCGGCTTCGTCAACGCAGGGTTCGTCACCCGCACCCCGTCCGGCCCACCCGTCCAGCTGGGTCAGGACGGATCGATCGGCTCCCTGCCGACGCTGGTCTTCGTCTTCGCGCTGGTCCTCATCGGCATCCTCGTGGCGCGGAGGATTCCCGGCGGCATCCTCATCGGCATCATCGTGGCCACGATCGCCGCGATCATCATCCAGGCGTTCGCGAAGCTCGGAACCGTCGGCGACCCGGTCAATCCGGACCCGCTGGGCTGGAACCTCTCCGCGCCGGAATTTCCGAAACAGGTCATCGCGCTTCCCGACTTCGGTCTCATCGGCGCCTTCGACCTTGTCGGCGGCTTCCAGCACATCGGAGTCCTCGCGGCCACGATGCTCGTGTTCACCCTCGTGTTCACGAACTTCTTCGATGCCATGGGCTCGATGACCGGATTGGCCCGCAGCGCCGGGCTGCAGACCGAGGACGGAATGTTCCCGCGCATCCGCGGAGCCTTCATCGTCGAAGGTCTCGGCGCGGTCTTCGGCGGCGGTGCCTCCGCATCGTCGAACACGGTCTTCGTCGACTCCGCAGCCGGAATCGCCGAAGGCGCGCGCACGGGTCTGGCCGCCTGCATCACCGGTGTGCTGTTCCTGCTGTCGATGTTCTTCTCACCGCTCATCGCCGTCATCCCGATGGAAGCCGGAGCCGCGGCGCTCGTCGTCGTCGGCGCCATGATGGTCACGCAGATCCGTGAGATCGACATGACCGACTTCCGCACCTCGCTGCCGGTCTTCCTCACCATGGTGACGATGCCGCTGACCTATTCGATCGCCAACGGAATCGGCGTCGGATTCATCTCCTGGGCGCTCATCCACGCCATGAGCAACCGTGCCCGCCAGGTCCACTGGCTGCTGTGGGTCGTCTCGGCCGGATTCGTCCTGTACTTCGTTCGCGGCCCGATTTCGGCTATCTTGGGGGCATGAGAACAATGGTTGGACACTCAGCTTGGGGAAAGGGCCAGATCGCCCACGGGGCTTGACCTGCGGGGACGTCCAGTCCCCTCTTCCACGTTCTTCTGCGCTGTTCGCATGGATAACCAGAGGCTCGAAGAACGAAGCAAATTGTTCCAACCATGCACTGTGCGCCTCAGTGGAGAGGCGCGGGAGGTGTGAAGTGCGATGTCCGCAGCGACAACGGACCAGTCAACTGCCGAAGTGACAATCAACGGGATCGTCCGTGAGTTCGACGGCCCACCCCATACGAATGCGCTGGACTTCCTGCGCGGTCAGGGTCTGACCGGAGCGAAGGAAGGCTGCGCCGAAGGCGAATGCGGGGCCTGCGCGATCATGGTCGCCCGCCCCGACGAATCCGGCGGCACCCGCTGGACCTCAGTGAACTCCTGCCTGCTGCCGGCAGCAGCCCTCGACGGGGGAGAGGTCGTCACCTCCGAAGGTCTGGGCGACGGAGACGCCGTCCACCCCGTCCAGGAAGAGATGGCCGTGCGCGGCGGATCCCAGTGCGGATACTGCACCCCCGGCTTCATCTGCTCGATGGCCGCCGAATACTACCGGCCCGACCGCTGCGAGGACGGCTTCGACCTCCACTCCCTGTCGGGCAACCTGTGCCGCTGCACCGGCTACCGCCCCATCCGCGATGCCGCGAATGCCCTGGGACAGCCCGCCGCCGACGATGCGCTGGCCGCCCGCCGTGACCGCCCCGCCCCGTCGGCTCGAGCCACCGACTACCAGCGAGCCGACACCGCCACGGGGAAGATCGGACGCTACCGGCGTCCCGCCACCCTCGCCGAGGCGACCTCCATCCTCAGCCAGGATCCCGAGGCCACCGTCGTGGCCGGGGCCACCGACTGGGGCGTCGAGGTCAACATCAAGGGAGCACGGGCCAAGAACATCCTCGCCGTTGATCGGCTCGAGGAGATGCGCGGAATCCGCCGCACCGAATCGTTCGTCGAACTCGGCGCGTCCCACACCCTGTCCGAACTCGAACGTGAGCTCGCCGGAGAAATTCCGCTGCTGGGCAAGCTGTTCCCGCAGTTCGCCTCCCGCCTCATCCGCAACGGGGCGACAATCGGCGGCAACCTCGGCACCGGTTCGCCCATCGGCGACACCCCGCCGGCTCTGCTGGCCCTCGAAGCCGAACTCGTGCTCACCTCCGTGCGCGGGGCGCGAACCGTGGCGCTGGCCGACTACTTCACCGGATATCGGCAGACGATCAGAGAAGCAGATGAACTCATCACCGCCATCCGCATCCCGCTGCCGCTGTCCCCGCTGACGTCGTTCCAGAAGATCGCCAAACGCCGCTTCGACGACATCTCCTCGGTGGCGATCGGCTACGCCGTCGACATCCAGAACGGCATGATCGCGAAGGCCCGGATCGGTCTCGGCGGAGTCGCGGCCACCCCGCTGCGCGCCACCGCCACCGAAGCCCTGCTCGAAGGTCAGCACTGGACGTTGGAGACCGTGCACCAGGCGGCCGAGACCCTCGCCGCCGAAGGCACCCCGATGGACGACCACCGGGCGAGTGCGAAATACCGGACCGCGATGCTGCGGTCCTCCCTCGAACGCTTCTACGCCGAGCAGCTCGGCCACCCGGCTGTGACCAGCAAGGAGGTCAAGTGATGAGCCAGCTCTCCCAGCGCCCCGTCGACCCCGTCGTCGGCGAACGCCACCACCACGAAAGCGCCTTCGGTCACGTCACCGGAACCGCGCTCTACACCGATGACCTCGTCGGACGTCTCACCGGGGTCCTCCACGCCTTCCCCGTGCAGTCGACGACCGCGCACGGCCGCCTCGGCGCCATCGATACCGCACCCGCGTATGCGGTGCCCGGAGTCGTCAAGGTCATCACCGCAGCCGATATCCCCGGCGTCAACGATCAGGGCGTCAAGCACGATGAGCCGATGCTGCCGGTCGACGAGATCATGTTCTTCGGCCAGCCCCTGGCCTGGGTCCTCGCCGCGGATCTCGAGGCCGCGAAGGAAGGTGCTGCGGCCGTCACCGCCGAGGTCGAGGAGCTGCCGTCGCTGGTGACCGTGCGGGATGCCATCGCTGCCGACAGCTACCACGGCAAGCCCCTGTCGATCGACAAGGGCGAGGTCGATTCCGCGTTCGCCGATGCCGCTCATGTCTTCGAAGGCGAATTCGAGTTCGCGGGCCAGGAGCACTTCTACCTCGAGACGCAGGCCTGCCTGGCCCACGTGGACGAGAACGAACAGGTCTTCATCCAGTCCTCGACCCAGCATCCCACCGAGACCCAGGACATCGTCTCCCACGTCCTCGGAGTCCCCGCCCACGAGGTGACCGTGCAGTGCCTGCGCATGGGCGGCGGCTTCGGCGGCAAGGAGATGCAGCCCCACGGCTACGCGGCACTGGCCGCGCTCGGTGCGAAGCTCACCGGCTGGCCGGTGCGTCTGCGTCTCGACCGCACCCGAGATATCACCATGACCGGCAAGCGGCATGGTTTCCACTCGTCGTGGAAGATCGGATTCACCGAGGAGGGGAAGATCCTCGCCCTCGATGCGACGCTGACCGCCGACGGCGGGTGGAGCCTCGACCTGTCCGAGCCGGTGCTCACTCGTGCCATGTGCCATATCGACAACGCCTACTGGGTGCCGAACATCCGGGTCACCGGCCGCATCGCCAAATGCAATAAGACCTCGCAGACGGCGTTCCGCGGATTCGGCGGCCCGCAGGGCATGCTCGTCATGGAGGACATCATCGGCCGTGTCGCCCCGCAGCTGGGGCTGTCCGCCCGCGAGCTGCGCCGCCGGAACTTCTATGCGCAAGGTCAGGACACCCCCTACTATCAGCCGGTGCGCCATCCGGAACGGATCGGGGCGTGCTGGGACCAGCTCATCTCCCAATCCGATCTGGAAGCCCGCGAGGCTGAGATCGAGGCATTCAACCTGAGCCACGAGCACATCAAACGCGGTCTGGCGATCACCCCGGTGAAGTTCGGCATCTCGTTCAACCTCACCGCCTTCAACCAGGGCGGGGCGCTCGTGCTCATCTACAAGGACGGCTCCGTCCTCGTCACCCACGGCGGCACCGAAATGGGGCAGGGGCTGCATCAGAAGATGCTGCAGGTCGCGGCCACCACCCTAGGCGTGCCCCTGTCGACGGTGCGCCTGGCGCCGACGCGCACGGACAAGGTGCCCAATACCTCGGCGACGGCGGCGAGCTCCGGATCCGACCTCAACGGCGGAGCGGTGAAGAACGCCTGCGACCAGATCCTCGATCGGCTGCGGCAGGTGGCCGCGGGCATCCTCGGGGCACCCGCCCATGAGGTGGAGATCTCGCGGGGAATCGTCTCCGCGCTGTCGTCTGCGAAGACGGTGACCTGGGAAGAGCTCATCAACACCGCGTATTTTCAGCGCATCCAGCTCTCGGCCTCAGGTTTCTACCGCACCGAGGGACTGCACTGGAACCTCTCGCAGATGCGCGGCGAACCGTTCAAGTACTTCGCCTACGGGGCCGCGGTTTCCGAAGTCGAAGTCAACCGCTTCGACGGCTCCTACACCATGCGCCGCGTCGACATCGTCCACGACGTGGGAGACTCCCTGTCACCGCTGCTCGACCTCGGACAGATCGAGGGCGGCTTCATCCAGGGCGCCGGCTGGCTGACCCTGGAGGACCTGCGCTGGGACGAATCGGACAAGCCGAGCCGCGGCCGACTGGCCACTCAGTCAGCGAGCACGTACAAGATTCCGAGCTTCTCCGAAGTCCCCGAGATCTTCAATGTCGCCTTCCTCGACAAAGCGCATGAAGAGGGAGCCGTGTACGGGTCGAAGGCCGTGGGCGAACCCCCGCTCATGCTCGCCTTCTCCGTCCGCGAAGCCCTGCGCGAGGCCGTCGGTGCCTTCGCACGACCAGGCCACAGCGTCGAGCTCGCGTCCCCGGCCACACCGGAAGCGGTGTTCTGGGCGATCGAAGAAGCCCGCGGGCAGGACTCGGGGGCGGCCGCCTCGGCGAGGGAAGGACAGCGAGTTCCGTCATGACCTGGATGGACACCGCAGCCGAGCTTCGCGCAGCTCGGGTGCCGGCTGTCCTCGTCACTCTCGCCGCGGTGCGCGGGCATGCCCCGCGCGAGGCGGGAGCGAAGATGATCGCCACCGCTGATGACCTGTTCGGGACCATCGGCGGGGGCAATCTCGAGATGACGGCCCTCACCCGTGCCCGGGAACTGCTCTCCGAGGGGCAGACAGCTCCGGAGATGCTCACCCTGCGGCTCAACGACAAGGCTCCGGCCAAATACGGTCGCCAATGCTGCGGCGGAGAGGTCACCATGCTCTTCGAACCCCTGCCCGTGCCCGCCTCGGTGGCGATCTTCGGCATCGGCAACATCGGACTCGAACTCACCCGGATCCTCGCCCGCCACGATCTCGACCTGACCGTGTCCGATTCACGGCCGGAACAGCTCGAGGCTCTCGACGAGTTGGAGGAGCCGGTGGCGCGGATCCGCCGCGAATTCGCTGTCGTCGGGGAAGAGGTGATCACGGAGCTGCCGGCCGGAGCGCACGTGGTCATCATGACCCATGACCATGCCGAGGACCTGCACCTGTGCTCCGCGGCGCTGACCCGCGGCGACCTCGGATCGATCGGGCTCATCGGCTCGAACGCGAAATGGCAGCGCTTCCGCAAGAACCTCGCCTCCGAAGGCTTCGCGCCCGAGGCCATCGACACCATCCGGTGCCCCATCGGGCTGCCCGACCTGCCCGGCAAAGCACCCGCGACGATCGCCGTGAGCGTCGCCGCGGATCTGCTCGGCCGCATGGCCTGACCATCACCACCACTGACTTTCGCCACCACTGACTCTAGGAGAACCGCTGTGGTCATCTACCGCGCCCGCGTCTTCGATACGCCGGACAACCCATTCACCGGCGGCCGGCTGCGCTCGGCTGCCGATATCGCCCTCGTCGTCGACGACGGACTCATCACCTCCCGCACCGATTTCGACACTGCCCGGGCGGAGCATCCCGAGGCGCAAGTCGTCGACCTCCGCGACGGCGTGCTCATCCCCGGACTCATCGACACCCACGTCCATCTGCCGCAGGTCAGGGCCATCGGCCATCTCGGACGGCCGCTGCTCGACTGGCTCGACCAGTGCGCCCTGCCCGAAGAGGCGAAGCTCGCCGACCCGGCTTACGCGAAGGCGGTGGCCGGCGAATTCCTCACGGGACTGATCTCGGCGGGGACCACCTCGGCGATGGTCTTCGGTTCGCACTTCGCGGGCGCCATGGACGCCTTCTTCGCCGCCGCTTCAGCATCGGGGCTGCGGATCACCTCCGGGCTGGTCACCAGCGACCGGAACCTGCCCGATGCGCTGCTCACCGACGTGGAGCGTTCGACCGAGGAGAGCCAAGCGCTCATCGACCGGTGGCACGGCCAGGGACGACTGCGCTACGCGGTGACCCCGCGATTCTCGTTCTCCGCGGGACCGGAGCTGCTGGCTGCCGGCGGCCGCCTCGTGGAGGAGAACCCGGGCATCTGGGTGACCTCGCACCTGAACGAGAACGTCGATGAGATCTCCGGGGTCGCGCAGATCCACCCGGAGGCTCGTGATTATCTCGATACGTACGACCGGGCGGGACTCGTCGGTCGGCGCACCGTGCTCGCGCACAACCTCCACCCGCAGGATCGGGAACTGGCGCGGATGGCCGAGGCTGGATCCGTGGTCGCGCACTGCCCGACCTCGAACTCGGCTCTGGCCAGCGGCTTCTTCCCGCTGCGCCGGCATATCGAGTCAGGCGTCCGGGTGGCTCTGGGTTCGGACGTCGGAGCGGGCACTGGGTTCAACCTGCTCAAGGAGGGCGTGCAGTCGTACTTCATGCAGCAGCTCGATCCGTCCGGTGGAGTGGCGTTGACCTCCGCGCATCTGCTGCACCTGGCGACGTCTGCAGGCGCCGAAGCGCTCGAGCTCGATGAGGTCGGGGTGCTGAGTCCGGGCAAGCGCTTCGACGCTGTGCTCGTCCGCCCGGCCGAGGGACAGCCCTTGGACGTCGGCATCCGCCACGCCGCCGACGACGAGGACGCCTTAGCGAAGATCTTCGCCATGGGCACCCCTGCCGACATCGCCGGCGTCTGGGTCAACGGCACCCCTCTCTGACCCCAATTACTACCTGACGGCGGCCCAGCAACCTCGCGCGCGGTGGCTGGGCCGCCGTCAGGTAGCAATTAGGGAAAGTCTTGACGGGACCACCGCGGGCAACTTATGCTGATTTCACTGAATGGAAACATACTTCCACAATACGGAAAATAGCGGCAACTCAAAGGAGAGCTCCATGTCCCAGGACTTCACCTCACCTGACAGCTACGTCCTCAACTGCTCCACCCTGCTCACCGAACTGCCCGTTCTCGAGCGCGCTCAGGCCGCTAAGGACGCCGGTTTCGACGAGGTCGAATTCTGGTGGCCCTTCGACGGGAACCCGAGCCCATCCTCGGCGGAGGTCGATGAGTTCATCGCTTCCCTCGAATCCGCTGGCGTCGCCCTCAAAGGCCTGAACTTCTGGGCCGGGAACATGGCAGCCGGCGATCGCGGAAGGGTCTCGATCATCGGCGCCGAAGAGAACTTCGCGAAGAACGTCGACATCGTCGTCGAAATCGGCCGTCGCACCGGCTGCCGCGCCTTCAACGCCCTCTACGGGCTGCGCGCCGACGGCCAGGACACCGCCGCTCAGGACGCCACGGCCGCCGCCAACCTGGCGCTGGCCGCCGGCAAGGTCGCCGAGATCGGCGGAACCGTCCTCGTCGAACCCGTCTCCGGGGCCGAGGCCTACCCGCTCAAGCGCTACGCCGACGCCGCCGAGGTCGTCGGACGCATCCGCGCCGACCGGCCCGAGAACATCGCCGTGCTCGCCGACTTCTACCACATGCACGTCAACGGCGACGATGTCGCGGCCGTCATCGAAGCCGAAGCCGCGAACTTCGGCCACATCCAGATCGCCGACGCCGACGGCCGCGGAGCACCCGGCACCGGATCGCTGCCGCTGCGCGATTGGATCGACCGCGCCTACGACCTCGGCTACACCGGAGGCGTGGCACTCGAATACAAACAGGACCGCGCCACCGCCTTCGACTGGCTCGACCGCGCCGCCCAGACCGCCTGAACATCACCACCGACGACTCGAAGGAAACCCCCACCATGTCCAAGACCATCGCTTTCATCGGACTCGGAATCATGGGCCTGCCCATGGCCAAGAATCTCGTCGCGCGCGGATTCGACGTCCGCGGCTTCAACCGCACCCCGGCCAAGGCCGACGCCCTCGCCGAGGCGGGAGGCAGTGCCGCCGCCACCATCGCCGAGGCGGTGGACGGGGTCGACGTCATCATCACCATGGTTCCCGACTCACCCGACGTCGAAGCCGTGGTCACCGGCGACGACGGAATCCTCGCCCACGCTTCCGCCGGCGCCACCTGGATCGACTTCTCCACCATCCGTCCCGACGCCGCGAAGGACCTGGCCGAGCAGGCCAAGGCCGCCGGCCTCAAACCGCTCGATGCCCCTGTCTCCGGAGGGGAGCCCGGAGCCATCGACGGTGTCCTCTCCTTCATGGTCGGCGGCGACCAGGCCGACTTCGACGCCGTCGCCGATGTCTTCGAAGCCGTCGGCAAGACCATCGTCCTCGTCGGCCCCTCGGGAGCCGGCCAGACCGTCAAAGCCGCGAACCAGCTCATGGTCGCCGGCAATATCGGACTGCTGGCCGAAGCCGTCGTCTTCCTCGAAGCCTATGGAGTCGAGACGGGAGCAGCCCTGCAGGTCCTCGGCGGCGGGCTGGCCGGATCCAAGGTGCTCGATCAGAAAGGGCAGAAGATGCTCGACCGCTCCTTCGACCCCGGATTCCGACTCGAACTCCACCACAAGGACATGGGCATCGTCACCGCCGCCGCCCGCGAGGCAGGAGTGGCGATCCCGCTCGGCGCCACGGTCGCCCAGCTCGTCGCCGCAACAGTGCAGCAGGGCAACGGAGGACTCGATCACTCCGGTCTCTTCACCGTCATCGAAGCCCTCTCCGGTAAGAACGAGAACTGAACGACCGCCTCGGCGCCGGTGATCCCACCACTCAACCAAGAACCGAGCCGGCGACAGCGTCGTCGCCGGCTCACGAACAAAGGACGCACCCATGACACGCATGCGCGCAGTCGACGCCGTTGTGCTCATCCTCGAAAAGGAAGGCGCCACCGAGACCTTCGGGCTGCCGGGAGCGGCCATCAACCCGCTCTACTCGGCGATGAAGGCCCACGGCGGAATCCGCCACACCCTCGCCCGGCACGTCGAGGGAGCCTCCCACATGGCCGACGGATACACCCGTTCGGCACCCGGCAACATCGGAGTCTGCCTGGGCACCTCGGGCCCGGCAGGCACCGACATGATCACCGGACTCTACGCCGCAGCCGCGGACTCCCAGCCGATCCTGTGCATCACCGGCCAAGCACCCGTCGCCGTGCTCGACAAGGAGGACTTCCAGGCCGTCGACATCGCCGCGATCGCGAAGCCCGTGACGAAGATGGCCAAGACGGTGCTCGAAGCCGGACAGGTGCCCGGCGTCTTCCAGACCGCGTTCCAGCTCATGCGCTCGGCCCGTCCCGGACCCGTGCTCATCGACCTGCCCATCGACGTGCAGCAGACCGAGATCGAATTCGACATCGACACCTACGAACCGCTGACCCCGGCCAAGCCCGCGGCCACCTCGGCGCAGGCGGAGAGGATCCTTGACCTCATCGCCGAGGCGGAGCACCCGATCATCATCGCCGGCGGGGGAATCATCAATGCCGACGCCGCCGACCGGCTCGTCGAATTCGCCGAACTCACCTCAATCCCGGTCTCGCCGACCCTGATGGGCTGGGGCGTGATCCCCGATGACCACCTGCTGGCCGCGGGCATGGTCGGAATCCAGACGCACGTGCGCTACGGAAACGCCTCTTTCCTCGAATCCGACCTCGTCATCGGCATCGGCAACCGCTGGGCCAACCGCCACACCGGTGACCTGGGCGTGTACCGCAAGGGTCGGAAATTCGTCCACATCGACATCGAACCCACCCAGATCGGACGCGTCTTCGCTCCCGACTACGGAGTCGCCTCGGACGCCGGAGCCGCCCTCGATGCGCTGCTGGCGGGTGCACGCTCTCGGTCGGGCGGGCTGCCGGACTTCACCGGTTGGGCTGGCGAATGCACGGCACGGAAGTCGACCGAGCACCGGAAGACGAACTTCACCGAGGTGCCGATCAAGCCGCAGCGCGTCTATCAGGAGATGAACCAGGCCTTCGGCCGCGACGTCACCTACGTCTCGACGATCGGGCTCAGCCAGATCGCCGGTGCTCAGATGCTGCACGTCTACCGGCCCCGGCACTGGATCAACGCGGGACAGGCCGGTCCTTTGGGCTGGACCGGACCGGCCGCACTCGGAGTGGCCAAGGGCAAGCCCGGCGAGACCGTCGTGGCGCTGTCCGGTGACTACGACTTCCAGTTCATGATCGAAGGGCTCGCTGTCGGCGCGCAGCACCGGATCCCCTATGTCCACGTCGTCGTCAACAACTCCTACCTCGGTCTCATCCGCCAGTCCCAGCGCGGATTCGAGATGGACTACGAGGTGTCGCTGGCCTTCGAGAATATCAACGCCGCGGGTTCCGCATCATCCGGTTACGGAGTCGACCATGTGGCCGTGGCCCAGGGGCTCGGGTGCAAGGCGCTGCGGGTCGAGGATCCCGAACTCATCGGCGAAGGCCTGCGGGTGGCCAAGGAACTCATGGACGAGCATCAGGTGCCCGTGGTCGTCGAGGTCATCCTCGAGCGCGTCACGAACATCTCGATGGGAACCGCCCTCGATCAGATCAATGAGTTCGAGACGCTCGCCCAGACCCCGGCCGACGCTCCGACGGCGCTGAGCCCGATGGGCGAACTGGCCGCAGCGAAATAGGCCGGGCCCGGTCTCGCTGGCCCGAACCGCGGGAGGGCTGGGCCGAACCGCGGGAGGGCTGGGCCGAACCGCCCGAGGCGAGTAGGCTAGAACGGTATACCGAAACTGCATCCACCGGCCCCCAGGGGCGGGCGACCGAGGAGGAAAATTGAGCAACGACGCCGACTTCGACCTGATCATCCGTGCCGAGAAGGCTCTGCTGCCCGAGGGTATCGAACCGGTGACGATCGGGGTCAGGGATGGGAAGATCGCCGAGATCGCCCGCGGTGGACAGGATCTGGACGCGGCCGCCTCGGCGGAGGTGAAAGTCATCGAGGTCGGGGATGATCGGGTGCTGCTGCCCGGTCTCGTCGACTCCCACGTCCACGTCAACGATCCCGGTCGCGCCGAGTGGGAGGGCTTCGCCAGCGCCACCCGCGCAGCTGCGGCCGGGGGAGTGACGACGATCGTCGACATGCCGCTGAACTCGCTGCCGCCGACGGTCAACGTCGCAGCCTTGGAGACGAAACGCGAGGTCGCAGGTCCCAAGGCCTTCGTCGACGTCGGCTTCTGGGGCGGGGCGATCCCCGGCAACACTGCGGATCTGCGGCCCCTGCATGAGGCCGGCGTCTACGGCTTCAAATGCTTCCTCGAGGACTCCGGCGTCGAGGAGTTCCCGCCGCTCGAACCGGCCGAGATGAAGGCGGATATGGCCGAGATCGCCTCCTTCGACGGACTGCTCATCGTCCACGCCGAGGACCACGAGGTGATGACGTCGGCGCCGAAGAACTCGGGTCCGAAGTTCGCCGACTTCCTCGCCACGCGCCCCCGCGAGGCCGAGAACGTCGCGATCGCCCGGGTCATCGACGCCGCCCGGGAGACCGGGGCCCGGGCGCACATTCTGCACCTGTCCTCGGCCGATGCGCTCGACCAGATCGCCGCGGCCAAGGCCGAGGGCATCAAGCTGACTGTCGAGACCTGCCCGCACTACCTCGTCTTCACCGCCGAGGAGATCCCGGACGGGGCGACGACGCACAAATGCTGCCCGCCGATCCGTGAGGAATCGAACCGGGAGGCGCTGTGGCAGGGGCTCATCGACGGCACGATCGACTGCATCGTCTCCGACCATTCGCCCTCGACGGCCGAGCTCAAGCTGCTCGACACCGGTGATTTCGGTGCGGCGTGGGGTGGGATCTCTTCGCTGCAGCTGGGGCTCTCGCTCGTGTGGACCGAAGCCGCGAAGCGCGGAATCGAGCTCGCCGAGGTGGTCCGCTGGATGTCCGCGGCACCGGCGGCCGTGGCGCGGGTCGAAGGCAAGGGAACGATCGCCGAGGGCAATGACGCGGACTTCGCCGTCTTCGCCCCCGACGAGGAGTGGACAGTGCGGGCTACGGAGCTCTGGCATCGCAATCAGATCAGCGCGTACGACACTCGCACCGTCCGCGGCCGGGTCACGCAGACGGTGCTGCGCGGCGCCCCGGTCGACTTCGAGGCCCCCGCCGGCCGCCTCCTCACCGCCCGCTGACCAATTGCTACCTGACGGCGGCCCAGCAACCCCGCGCGTGGTTGCTGGGCCGCCGTCAGGTAGTTCTGGGGAGAAGTTATCCACAGATTGCACTCGTCTATTGTCTTTTGGTGCGAGACGATGCAATTTGGTGTTATGTATCTGTGTATGACAACTGAGAAGCTCTACCGCTTGGGTTTCACCAAGGATGAAATCAGGCGCGGAGAGCGATGCTGCCTCACGCGCATCGCCCGCGGACGCTATGTGGCGACCGGATCGTGCGACGACGCACGACACGAAACCATCTGGGCGGCCCTGAGTGAAGCGGACTTCGAGGAGTTCGGCCACCAAGGCGATATGCGCGACGAGATCGAACCCCTGAGGGTCCTCATCCGCACGCGTGCGGAGAAGATCCACA
Organism: Brevibacterium permense; assembly: GCF_013280495.1. Taxonomy (GTDB): domain Bacteria; phylum Actinomycetota; class Actinomycetes; order Actinomycetales; family Brevibacteriaceae; genus Brevibacterium; species Brevibacterium permense. The sequence goes on along the minus strand of NZ_JABSSX010000007.1, from coordinate 112,525 downwards.
CCGCATCCGGCAGGTGGCGGGTGACGAAGGGACGAGAAGTCTTCTCGCATCTGTCAGCGGCGCTCGTCCACGGCCTCCCGCTCGCCTATCCGGCCGAGACGAGGGTGGAGGTGTTCCGGCCGAACGTCAGTCGCAAGTACCGGCACCTCTACGTGCGCAATCGCGAGGTGCCGTCGGCGCATCGGAAGATGGTCGGCATCTATGCGGTGACGACGATGGAGCGCACGCTCATCGACATCGCCCGTGACTACCCACCGGACGTGTCTGTGCCGATGTTCGACGAAGTGATCCGTCGGGGCCGCACTACGCGTTTTCGCATCGAGGCGGTGCTGGCCGAATGCCCCGAATCCCGCCGGGACGCGGCAGTGCTGCGTGCCCTCGACCTCGCCGACGGGCGGCGGGAGGCCCCTTCGGAGTCGATCGCGGCGGTGCGCTTCTTCGAACACGGAATTACTGGTTTCGAACCGCAGGTGGAGTTCTTCGGCCACCTCGGCGAAGTCATCGCCCGCGTCGACTTCTGCAACCACGATGCCCGACTCATCATCGAGATCGATGGGCTGGAGAAATACACGATGGAGGGGCGTTCGACTCGTGAGAGTCTCGCTGCAGAGAAGGCTCGCGAAGCCGCGCTCGAAGCCAGGGGGTACAAGATCATCCGTCTGACCTTCGGCGATCTGTTCCGCACGGCGCCGTTCGAACGGATCCTGGGCATCCTCGCCGCGCGTCTGCGCACCGGATGATCCCGCCCCGAACTACCCGACGGCGGCTCAGCAACCTCGCGCGAGGTTGCTGAGCCGCCGTCAGGTAGCAATTAGGGGAGGAGTTGGGTGCGGAGGCGGGCGACGTGGCCGCGGGCGTCGACGTTGTACTCGGCGTGAGTGAGCGTGCCGTCGGCGCCGATGACGAAGGTCGAGCGCTGGGTTCCCTGGAACGTGTGCTCCCCGATCGTCTTCTGCCCGTAGCTGCCGTAAGCCTTCGCCACCGCCGCACCGGGGTCGGAGAGCAGCGAGAACGTCAGGCCTTCCTCAGCGGCGAATTCCTTGAGCGATTCGGTGTCGTCGGGGGAGACTCCGAGGACCTCGAAGCCGGCGGCCGCCAGGGCAGAGAGATTGTCCCGGAAATCGCAGGCCTCCGTCGTGCAGCCCGGCGATGCCGCCTTCGGGTAGAAGTAGAGGATGGCGCTGCGGCCGGCGAAGTCGTCCTTCGACACGGTCCGTCCCTCGGCGTCGGTGAGCGTGAAGTCGGGAGCGATGTCTCCGACGGTGAGCTGAGTCTGATTGGTCGTGGTCATGGTGCGTCCTTTCGTCGTTGAAATGGTGTGTTCGGCGGCGAGTTGAGTGCACACGCCTGCGCGGCCGTGTCCTCGATGAGCGCTTCGGCGCGCTCGGACAGGGTGGCCAGGTCCGCGGGTCCCGGTGCGATCGACAGCGCCGCCGTGATCCCGGCCTCCCAGCACTCCGCGGCGGACAGGCCGACCCGACCGGCGATGACGATCACCCTCGCCGAGGCGGGGGCGTGGTCCCGTACGGCCGCGACGACCTTCCCGCCCAAGGATTGGGAATCGAAGGACCCCTCTCCCGTGAGCACAAAGTCGGCCTCGGCCAGCGCCTCGGACAGGCCCACAGCCTCGGCGACCATCGTCGATCCGGGAACCACCTCGGCGCCGAGCAGCGTCGTCAGCGCCAGCGGAATCCCGCCGGCGGCCCCGAACCCCGGAGTCGCCGCCAGATCCTTCGCCTCGGCAGAGGTGCCGGTGAGCACCTCGGCCAAATGACCCAGCCCGGAATCGAGCACGGCTACCGAGTCCGCGTCCGCCCCCTTCTGCGGACCGAAGACAGCGGCGGCCCCGCGGGGCCCGGTGAGCGGATTGTCGACATCGACGGCGATGCGCCACCGCACGGCCGTCGCCCGCCGGTCCAGCCCCGAAGTGTCCACCGCAGCGATCGCGGCCAGGCCGCCTCCGCCCGGTGTGACCGGCTGACCTGCAACGTCGGTGAAGCGTGCGCCGAGGGCGGCCAGTATTCCGGTTCCGCCGTCCGTGCTCGCCGAGCCGCCGATGCACAGCAGGATCTCCTCGACGCCGAGGTCGAGTGCCGCGGCCGCGATGAGCCCGACGCCGTAGGTATCGGCGCGTTCGGGCTGCAGCTCCACGTCCGAGACCTGCGGCAGGCCATTGGCTTGGGCCGCCTCGATGACCGCGGTCTTTCCGTCGGGGGAGAGGCCGAAGTCCGCCGAGGTGGTCCTGCCCAGGGCATCGACCGTGTCCACAGTGCGCGGCCGGGTTCCCCAGACGGCGAGCAGGGCGTCGAGCGTGCCCTCCCCGCCGTCGGCGAAGGGCAGTTCGGTGACTCGTGCGCCGGGGAAGACCGCCCGAGCTCCGCGGGCCATGGCGGCCGCGGCGGCGGGAGCGGAGGCCGAGCCCTTGAATGAGTCAGGGGCGCAGACGATTGACGGGGTCTGATCTGTCGTTGTCAGGCTCATGCACTCATTCAACCTCATCGTCGATGGCCGGGTGTGCGGCGGTTGCCACACGAACAGTATCCACCATACGGAAGAAAGTTTCCACAAAAATGTGTGAGCAATTTGACATTGCCGATGACGCCCAGCAGACTCGGAGCAGTTGTTCGGAAATGGTATTCCGAACGGTGAAAGTCATTCAGCGCCTGCCAAGGAGGTCGCCGTGGACCTGGCCGAGTTCAACCGACTCCCAGCCGATGATGCCCGCGGAATTCTGCGTCCCTGCCTCGACGTCGACCGGTGGATCGACGCGATCGTCGACGCCCGCCCCCTGGCCGACCTCGACTCCGCCAAGGCGGCGTCCAGCGCCGCCGCACCGCTGACCACCGCCGAGATCGACGCGGCGATGTCCCATCATCCGCGCATCGGTGAGAAGGCGAAGGGCGATAGCGCCGAGGCGGCCCACTCGAGCCGTGAACAGGCCGGACTCGGCACCCTGGAAGCCGATGTGCAGTCCCAGCTGGCCGCCGGAAACGCCGCCTACGAAGACCGCTTCGACCGCGTCTTCCTCATCCGCGCCGCCGGTCGCACCCCTGAGGAGATCCTGTCCGAACTGCAGCGCCGAATGGACAACACAGCCAAGGATGAGACCGCCGAGGTCGGGCAGCAGCTCATCCAGATCGCCGAACTCAGACTCGAAGGGATCCTCTCATGAGCTTCATCACCGCCCATGCACTCGACTCCATGGTCGGCACCCCCGCCGCCGACCTCGAGGTCACTCTCTACTCCGGCGACGAAGTCATCGTCTCGGCTCGCACCGACGACAACGGGCGAGTCTCCGACTTCGGCCCCGACCACCTCGAGCCGGGGGACTACCGGATCGTCTTCGGCACCGGCGACTACTTCGCTGCCCGCGAGATCGATCACTTCCACCCCGTGGTCACCATCGACTTCACCGTCCAGGCCGGGCAGGAGCACTATCACATCCCGCTGCTGCTCAGCCCCTTCGCCTACAGCACCTACCGCGGCAGCTGAGCCGCGCCCACAATCGCTCACAGGGGAAGCAGGCCCCCTGCAGGATCTCCATCCTCAACAAACCGCCGAAGCCGACCGGGAACTGCCGGCAGGCCTCGCCAATCGAATGGTCACGGCTTGTGCAGGTGCGCACGCCGACGAACTGGAGGAAGAAAATGAGCAAGGTCCGACTGACATCGAACCAGTACGGCAAGGCGGAGAACCGACTCATGCGGGTCTACCGCGACGCCGACCGCCACGAGATCCGCGATCTGAACGTCACTTCACAGCTGTGGGGCGACTTCGAGACCGCTCACACCGAGGGCGACAACGAGCACGTCGTCGCCACCGACACCCAGAAGAACACCGTCTTCGCGAAGGCCAAGGAGCTGGGCGTGAGCTCGCCCGAACAGTTCCTCATGGGTCTGGCCGACCATTTCACATCGAGTTTCGACTGGGTCACCGGCGGACGCTGGGAAGCCGAAGAATACGGCTGGGACCGGATCAACGACCACAAGCACTCGTTCTACAAGTCCGCTCCCGAGGTCCGCACCGTCGTCTTCACCCGTGACGGCGACAAGGACACGCTGATCTCCGGCTTCAACGGACTCACCGTGCTCAAGACCACGGAGTCGGGCTTCGTCGGCTACCCGAAGGACAAGTACACGACCCTGCCGGAGACCCAGGATCGGATCCTCGCGACAGATATCGCCACCCGGTGGATCTACAACACCACCGACCTCGACTTCGAAGCCGTGTACACCAAGGTCAAGGAGATCATCCTCGACTCCTTCACCGATCACTTTTCCCACGCCCTGCAGCACACGCTGTACCAGATGGGCGAGAAGGTCATCGAGGCGGTGCCGGAGATCGACGAGATCCGCTTCTCCTGCCCGAACAAGCACCACTTCCTCTATGACATCGAACGTTTCGGGTTCGAGAACCCGAACGAGGTCTTCATCGTCGCTGACCGCCCCTACGGCCTCATCGAAGCCGCCTTCACCCGTGAAGGCGTCGACGAGAACAAGGATGCATGGGCACAGGTCGCCGGCTTCTGCTGAGATCTGAACATCACCTGCTGAGACAGGACTTTCCATCTCCGGGCTCCCGGGGTACTGTTCCGGGAGCCCGGACCCCGTGAGAAGGAAACCCCGATATGACACAGGACACAACCTCGGCGAGTCCGAGGGGAAGCGTCGACGAAGAGGTCGATGAATGGATCGAGTCCTGGGAAGGGCTCGTCGGCGCGCGCGGAACCCAGCGCGCGGCCGAGATCATGGAGGCGCTGCGTGCACGCGCGGCCACGAACTCCGTTGCCCAGCCCAAGGTCACCACCACTGACTACGTCAACACCATCCCCGTTGACCAGGAGCCGTTCTATCCCGGCGAGGAGAAGGTCGAGCGCCGCTTCCGCAGATGGCTGCGGTGGAATGCCGCAATGCTCGTCCATCGGGCGCAGCGGCCCGAGATCTCCGTGGGCGGGCACATCTCCACCTACGCCGGAGCCGCCACGCTCTACGAAATCGGATTCAACAACTTCTTCCGTGGTCAGGACCATCCCGGCGGCGGCGACCAGGTCTTCTTCCAGGGCCATGCCTCACCGGGAATGTACGCCAGGGCGTTCCTCGAGGGCCGCCTGACCGAGGCCGACCTCGACGGGTTCCGGCAGGAGGTCTCACGCGCCCCGCACGGACTGAGCTCGTATCCGCACCCACGGCTGATGCCGGAGTTCTGGCAGTTCCCGACCGTGTCGATGGGTCTGGGCCCGATCAACGCGATCTACCAGGCGCAGATGAACCGCTACCTCCACAACCGCGGCATCTCCGATACCTCGGACCAGCGGGTGTGGGCGTTCCTCGGCGACGGCGAGATGGACGAACCCGAATCGCGCGGCGCCCTGCAGCTGGCCGCGAACGAAGGGCTGGACAATCTCACCTTCGTCATCAACTGCAACCTCCAGCGTCTCGACGGACCGGTGCGCGGAAACGGGAAGATCGTCCAGGAGCTCGAGGCGACCTTCACCGGCGCCGGCTGGGACGTCATCAAGGTGCTGTGGGGCCGCGAATGGGACGACCTGCTGGCCGAGGATCGCACCGGCGACCTCGTGAAGATCATGAACGAGACCCTCGACGGTGACTACCAGACCTTCAAGGCCGAATCCGGCGGATTCATCCGCGACAACTTCTTCGGCCGCACCCCTGCGACGAAGGGGCTCGTCGACCACCTGTCCGACGACGAAATCTGGAACCTCAAGCGCGGCGGCCATGACTACCACAAGGTCTTCGCCGCCTACCAGAAGGCCGTGAACACCAAGGGCAAGCCGACCGTCATCCTCGTGCAGACCGTCAAGGGCTACGGTCTGGGCACGACGTTCGAGTCCCGCAACGCCACGCACCAGATGAAGAAGTTCACCGCCGACGACGTCAAGGCCTTTCGCGATCGGATGGACATCCCGATCAGCGACAAGGTCATCGACGAGGACCCGTACGCGGTGCCCTACTACCACCCCGGCAAGGATGACGACGCGATCCAGTACATGCTCGACAGGCGTCGCCAGCTCGGCGGATTCCTGCCGGCGCGCAAACCCGAGCACAACAAGATCACCCTGCCGGCGCCCAGCGACAAGGCGTTCTCGCAGACGAAGAAGGGCTCGGGGCAGCAGATGGCCGCCTCGACGATGGCCTTCGTCCGGCTGCTCAAGGACCTCATGCGTGAGAAGGGGCTGGGCGAGCGGATCGTGCCCATCATCCCCGATGAGGCCCGCACCTTCGGCATCGACGCGTTCTTCCCGACCGCGAAGATCTATAACCCGAACGGGCAGAACTACCTCGCCGTCGACCGCGAGATGTTCCTCTCGTACAAGGAAGCCACGAGCGGGCAGCTCCTCCACGTGGGCATCAACGAGGCCGGTGCCGCGGCCGGATTCACCGCTGCGGGAACCGCGTACTCCACCCACGGCGAACCGATGATCCCGATCTACGTGTTCTACTCGATGTTCGGGTTCCAGCGCACCGGCGACGCCTTCTGGGCTGCCGGCGACCAGATGACCCGTGGGTTCATCATCGGCGCCACCGCCGGCCGCACGACCCTGACCGGTGAGGGCCTGCAGCACGCCGACGGACATTCCCCGGTGCTCGCGGCCACGAACCCGGCCGTGCGCGTCTTCGATCCGGCCTTCGGCTACGAGATCGGGCATATCGTCCGCGACGGTCTGCATCGCATGTACGGAGAGCACGACCTCGGCGAGGACGAGCGCAACGTCATGTACTACCTCACCGTGTACAACGAACCGATGCTCCAGCCCGCCGAACCGGAGGACGTCGATGTCGAGGGCATCCTCAAGGGCATCCACCGCGTCGCCGAGGCGGCTGCGGGCGACCGTCCGCAAGCGCAGCTGCTCGCCTCCGGTGTGGCCGTGCCCTGGGCACTCGAGGCCCGGGACCTGCTCGCAGCCGACTGGGGCGTCGACGCCGCCGTATGGTCCGTGACCTCATGGGCCCAGTTGCGCCGAGACGGTCTCGAATGCGAAGCCGCAGAACTCAACGCCGCCGACGGTGGCGACGAGTCCGCGGACCGCGTTCCGTATGTGCGTCAGAAGCTGGAGGGCCAGCCCGGTCCGATCGTGGCCACGAGCGACTTCGACTCCACCCAGCCGGACCTCATCCGGCCGTACCTGGACCACGATTTCGCGACCCTCGGCGCGGACGGGTTCGGCTTTTCCGACACCCGTGCCGCCGCGCGCAGGCACTTCAAGATCGACGCGCACTCGATGGTCGTGCGCACCCTGCAGCTGCTCGCCAAGCGCGGTGAGATCGACGGATCCATTCCCGCCGAGGCGGCTCGACGTTATCGTCTGAACGACGTCAACGCCGGCACCTCGGGAACGGCCGGCGGAGACTCCTGACCGGTTCGGGAACCGAAGCCAGAGTCAGCGGCCGCTCTGCATCTCTGCGGAGATGCGGGCGGCTGCGTCTTTGAGCAGCGGTACGGCGCGATCGGCGAACGACTGGTCGACGCGGCTGATCGGTCCCGATACGGAGATCGCCAGAGGAACGGGTGAGTCGGGGATGGCCATGGCAAAGCAGCGCACTCCGAGCTCCTGCTCCTGTTCGTCGATGGCATAGCCGCGCTCACGGATGCGGCCGAGTTCGGCTTCGAGGTCCTCGATCGTCCCGATGCTGTATTCCGTGGGGGTGGGCATTCCGGCGGTGGCGGCGATATGCCGCACCTGCTCAAATTCGAGCCCCGCGAGGATGGCCTTGCCGACCCCGGTGGCGTGCATATGGGCACGGCGTCCCACCTCGGTGAACATCCTCATCTGACGTTCGGAGGCGACCTGATCGACGTAGACGACCATGTCTCCGTCCATCGTCGCGACGTTCGCCGACTCCCCGAGCTCGGCGACGAGCTCACGCAGATAGGGGCGGGCGACGGCACCGAGCTGGGAGCCGGCGATATCGCCGAGTCGCACCAACCCGGGTCCGAGCGCATAGCCGCGGTCGGGCAGCTGTCGGACCACACCGAGGTTGACCAGGGTGTTGAGCAGACGATGGATCGTCGGCAGGGGCAGATTGACGTCCGCGGCGATATGGCTCAGCGTCGCCGATCCTGCGGAGTTCGCGATGCACTCAAGCAGTCCGAACGCGCGTTCGACGGACTGCACGCCGCCTTTGGACTGGCGGATTGCCGGGGTGTCCTTGCTGCTCATCGATGTTCCTTAATCTGTGGTGAGTCTCGGCTGTGAGACTCCGTTCAGTCTAGTCCCGAAATGGAAGAAACTTTCCGAATCCACTGACACTGTCTAGTACTTCCACTCGGCAAAAGTTATTCTCCATAATACGGAAACTCGATATCAAGGAGGATATTGCCCATGGTCGCCACCAGCCCCGGATACTCCACCCCGGCTGCGTCATCCCCTCCGTGTTCGATCCCGAAGTCGCGAAGAAGGTCGCCGAGGCGGTCGCCCGGGTCTCGTCCTGAAACCCCAGAGAGCCTTGCGTGCCTGGGGACGGAGAATGAGAGACAATGAGGCAAGGTCAGGCATCGCCGCCTCGCCGTCGAACCCCGTGCAGAGAAAGAGAATGTGAAAGTGGAACGATCAACACTCGCCGATATCGACTCACTGCTGGGAGACACGGATGAGCTTCTGGCGACCGCATACCCCGGTGATCGTGACGTCCGCCAGCCAGTGCACACCGTGTACGTGCCCGGACACCGCACGAGTGCGGACCTGCCGTACCAGTGGGGGCAGCAGGCGCTCGAATGCGTCGAGGCCCACGGCGGAATGCTGCAGCTGGCCGAACGCGTCATCACCGCCGGCCGGAAAGAAGCCGGCCCCGCGATCCCCGGCCAGGTGCCCAGCATCCACCAGGTGGCACGGGAGGCCGAACTCCTCGCCGAGGCGGTCACCGCGAAGCTCGAACGTGAGCCGATCGAGGACCTGCGTCTGGACTTCGAAGACGGGTTCGGCGACCAGGGGGATGAGACCGAGGACCGGTGGGTCGTCCAGGCCGCCCGCGATGCGGTGGCCGGCCGCTCGGAGAAGGCAGCCCCAGGCTTCGTCGGCATCCGGTTCAAATGCATGGAGAAGGCTACCCGGCAACGCGGTCTGCGCACTCTCGACCTGTTCCTCTCCGAACTCATCAAGGCAGGCGGCAGCCTGCCGGAGAATCTCGTGCTCACCCTCCCGAAGGTCAGCACCGTCGATCAGGTCCGGGCGATGGTGCTCGCCGCGCGAGCGCTGGAAGCCGAGCACAGCCTCGGCGAAGGGACGATCACCTTCGAGATCCAGGTCGAGACCCCGCAGCTCGTCCTCGCCGCCGATGGCACCGTGCCGCTGGCGACGGCGCTGCACGCCGGGGCCGGGCGCGTGAGCTCGCTGCACTACGGAACCTATGACTATTCGGCGTCGATGGGCGTGGCCGCGGCCTACCAGGCGATGGACCATCCGGTCGCGGATTTCGCGAAGAACCAGATGATGCTCGCCGTCGCCGGCACCGGAGTCCACCTCTCCGACGGGTCGACGAACATCCTCCCGCTCGGCGAACCCGCCGAGGTCCACCATGCGTGGGCACTGCATGCAGGCCTCGTCCGCCGCCACCTCAAACGAGGGATCTACCAGGGCTGGGACCTGCACCCGCACCAGCTGCCGACCCGGTTCCTGGCGACCTTCGCCTTCTACCGCGAAGGCGGGCCACGGGCGGCGCAGCGCCTGCACGACTACGTGTTCAAGGCGGATTCGACGGTCCTCGACGAACCCGCGACCGCGAAGGCGCTCGCCCGCTACCTCGACAGGGGACTCGTCTGCGGAGCCCACACCGAGGAATTCGTGACCTCGCGGACGAATCTCAGCCTCACCCAACTCGGGCAGCTCGCCCGCACCGGCTCGCTCGACTGAGCCCACCGACCACCGACCGAAGGAGACCCTGCCCATGACGACGACCGACCCGTACACCTACTGGGCCCCGACCGGCGGCCACCCGCCGCAGTCCGATCTGCTCACCGACCGAGCACTGGTCACCGAGGCCTATACGGTCATCCCGCGCGGAGTGATGCGCGATATCGTCACTTCGAACCTGCCCGAGTGGACCGGGACCCGATCGTGGGTGCTGAGCAAGCCCGTGGCCGGGGGAGCGGTGACGTTCTCGCAGACGATCCTCGAAGTCGCGCCTGGCGGCGGCTCGCAGGCGCCGGAACCGCAGCCCGAGGTCGAGGGGTTCCTCTTCGTCATGGCGGGAACGCTCGAGGTCACCCACGAGGGAACCGCGCACACGCTGACCCCCGGTGGGTTCGCGTTCCTGCCCGCCGGATCGACGTGGTCGACGACGTCCACCGGCACCGAGGCGGCCCGTTTCCACTGGGTGCGCAAACGCTACCAGCCCGTGGCGGGACTGACCCCTGAAGCGAAGTTCGGCAACGAAGCCGATGTCGAACCGTCGCCGATGCCCGGAACCGACGGACGCTGGCGCACGACCCGTCCGCTCGACCCGGACGACCTCGCCTACGACATGCACGTCAACATCGTCACCTTCGAAGCCGGAGCGGTCATCCCGTTCGCGGAGACGCACGAGATGGAGCACGGCCTCTACGTGCTCGAGGGCAAGGCCGTCTACCGTCTCAACGGCGACTGGGTCGAGGTGCAGGAGGGCGACTTCATCTCCATGCGCGCCTTCTGCCCGCAGGCCTGCTACGCCGGAGGGCCCGGACGCTTCCGCTACCTGCTGTACAAGGACGTCAACCGCCAAGTCGAGCTCTGAGGTTCTCGACGCTCCGAACTCCTGAGGGAACGCAAGAAGCGGCTGGCCGGAAAGGCTTCCGGCCAGCCGCTTCTCCTGTATGTCAGTCGGCTGAGTGCGTCAGTCCGCTCAGATGAGCTGCAGGGTCCGCGAGGTGTACTCGGAGACCTCCTTGAGCAGCGTCTCGTCATCGACGAGGTCGCGGCCGAGCGACGGGATCATGTCCTTGAAGGACTTCTCCCAGCCGGCGAACTCGCGGGGGAAGCAGGTCTTGAGCAGGTTGACCATGATCGGCACGGCGGTCGAGGCACCCGGTGAGGCGCCGAGCAGAGCCGCAATCGATCCGTCGGCCGAGGAGATGAGTTCGGTGCCGAACTGGAGGACGCCGCCCTTCTTCGGATCCTTCTTCATCACCTGCACGCGCTGACCGGCCTGGATGAACTCCCAGTCGGACGGGTCGATGTTCGGGATGAACTGGTGCATAGCCTCGAAGCGCGCCTTCTTCGTCGCAGCCAGCTCACCGAGCAGGTAGGTGACGAGGTCGGTGTTGTCTTTGGCGACGTTGAGCATCGTGGCGAGGTTGTTCCCGCGCACGGAGAACGGCAGGTCGGTGAAACGGCCCTTCTTGAGGAACTTCGGCGAGAAGCCGGCATAGGGGCCGAACATCAGGTAGTCCTTGCCGTCGACGACACGGGTGTCGAGGTGCGGCACAGACATCGGGGGAGCGCCCTGCGCCGCCTGGCCGTAGACCTTCGCCTGGTGGCGGGCGACGAGATCCTCATTGCCGGTGCGCAGGAAGATTCCGGAGACCGGGAAGCCGCCGTAGCCGCGGCCCTCGGGGATCCCCGACTTCTGGAGCAGGGGCAGGGCACCGCCGCCGGCACCGACGAAGACGAACTTCGCGCCGATTCGGTGGGTCTCATGGGACAGCAGGTCCTTGACCGTCAGTGTCCACCCGTCGGAGGCGCGTTCGAGGTCGGTGACCTGGTGGCTGGTGCGCACGGTCGCCCCCTTGTCCGCGATGTAGCTCAGGAGCTGGCGCGACAGGGAGCCGAAGTCTACGTCGGTGCCCAGTTCGGTTCGCGAGATGCCGTTGACCTGTCCGGGCCCGCGGCCTTCGAACATCAGCGGCAGCCATTCGGCTTGGGTCGCCGGGTCGTCGGAGTACTCCATCTGCGAGAACAGCGGGTTTCGCACCATCGTCTCGTAGCGGCGCTTGATGTAGTCGCGGCCCTTCTCGCCACGGCCATAGCTGACGTGGGGGATCGGGTTGATGAACGACTTCGGGTCGGTGAGCACACCGGTGTCGACGAGGTGCGACCAGTACTGGCGCGAGTGGTGGAACTGCTGGTTGATCGTCGAGGCCTTCTGCAGGTCGATGTCGCCGTTGGAGTCCTCGGGGGTGTAGTTGAGTTCGCAGAGTGCGGCGTGGCCGGTGCCCGCATTGTTCCAGGGGTCGGAGCTCTCCGAGGCCACATAGTCGAGCTTCTCGTAGACACGGATGTTCCAGTCGGGCTGAAGTTCGGTCAACATGGCACCGAGGGTGGCGCTCATGATTCCGCCGCCGATCAAGACGACGTCGACCTTTTCCTGCGGTGAGGGCATTTGGACTCTCATTCCTCGTCACTGACTGCTTCTATTCGTCTCCCAGACTACTCTTCGGTGTCGGCTCACCTGTAACCAGGGCAGGGTGAACACCCGTGCGTGGGAGCATTATCACAGCGGATGGGCGTCCGCCGCGCCCGCCCGTATCCGACCGTTCGGTCACATTCCCCGGACACTCTGTGTCGCCCGCCACAAGGTGTGCAAACATGGGCACATGTCCAATCGTTTCCAGCTCCGTGACGCGCTCGCCGAATTCCCTCCCTACGTTCCCGGCAAGCCTCCCGTCGCGTCCCCCGGCCTGACCCCGTACAAGCTGTCCTCGAACGAGAACCACCTGCCGCCGCTGCCTGGTGTCCTCGACGCCGTCACCGCCGCAGCGGCGATTCCCGCGAACTATCCCGACCCCACCGCTGCCGCCCTCGTGGCCGACATCGCCGATCGTCTCGATGTCGACCCCGCCGAGGTGGTCCCCGGCGCCGGCGCCTCCGAGATCCTGTCCGCGCTGACGAACATCACCCTCGAATCCGGCACCTCCGTGGTCTATCCGTGGCCGTCGTTCGAGATGTACCCGATCCTCGCCTCGGCCCGCGGGGCGGAGAAGCGACCCGTTGACCTCATGCCAGACGGCCGACACGACTTCGCAGGGCTCGCCGCCGCGATCGATGACACGACCCGCATGGTGCTGCTGTGTTCGCCGAACAATCCGACCGGTCCGACGATCACCGACGCCGAGCTCCAGGGCTTCCTCGCCGAGGTGCCCGACAACGTCATCGTCGTCCTCGACGAGGCGTACCTCGAATTCGCCACCGAGGCCGCGGACAGTCTGGCCGCGCGGAAGAAGCATGCGAACCTCGTGCTCGCACGTACCTTCTCGAAGGCGCACGGCCTGGCCGGTCTGCGCGTGGGCTACGGCATCGCTGATGTCGAGATCGCCTCGGCGATGCGCCAGGTCATCGCCCCATTCTCCGTCACCGCCGGTGCCCAGGCCGCCGCCCGGGAATCCCTGGCACGCGTCGACGAGGTGGCCGTACGCGCCAAGGAAGTCGCCGCGGTGCGCGACCGATTCGCCCATGATCTGCGAGAGCTGGGTCTGTCCGTGCCCGACGCTCAGGGCAACTATGTGTGGATCGCACTCGACCCCGAGGCGGCCGTCGCCTTCGAAGGTGAGTGCGCGAAACAGGCCGTTGCCGTGCGTCGCCTGCAGGGAGGGGTGCGTGTGAGCATCGGACCCGATGAGGCTCTCGACCGCGTGCTCAAGGTGGCCGCGTCGCTGTGACGACGAGTGCGGAGACGACGGTGGGCACGGATCTGGACGGACTTGCGGCCGAACTGAGCTCGGGCGCCCTGGTCACCGACCGGGATGTCATCGACTCCTACTCGTCGGACAAGGCCCTGTTCTGTCCGGTGGGGACCGCCTCGGCGCTCGTGCGAGCGGCCGACGTCGATGATGTGGTCGCGGCGATGCGGTTTGCCACGGCGCATCGGATCCCGGTGGTCACTCAAGGTGCCAGGACGGGACTGTCGGGGGCGGCGAACGCCACCGACGGAGCGATCCTGCTCAACCTCGCGAAACTGAACGCGATCGTCGACATCGACGAGGTCAACCAGACGTGCCGGCTCCAACCCGGAGTCATCAACCAAGACCTCAAGACCGCGCTGGCCGAGCACGGTCTGTCGTATCCGCCGGATCCGGGGTCGGTGGCGATCTCCACGATCGGCGGGAACGTCGCGACGAACGCCGGCGGCATGTGCTGTGTGAAATACGGGGTGACGCGAGACTATGTGCGGGGACTGACCGTGGTCCTCGCGGATGGGACAGTGACCCGGTTGGGTCGGCAGACTGCGAAGGGGGTGGCCGGTCTCGATCTGGCGGGACTGTTCGTCGGGTCCGAGGGGACTCTGGGCGTCATCGTCGAGATCACCCTCGGGCTCAAACCTCTGCTGGCGCCGCCGGTGACCGGAGTCGGGATCTTCCCGGACATGGAGTCGGCCGGGCATACGGTCTCTGAGTTTATGGCCTCCGGGGCGGCCCCGTCGATGCTCGAGCTCATGGACGGAAGCACCGTGGGCATGATCAATGCCTACGGTGATTTCGGACTGCCCGACGAGGCCGGTGCGCTGTTGTTGGTGCAGTCGGATGCTCCGGGGCAGGCCGGTATGAGCGAGTTGGAATCGTTCGAAGCGATCGCCACGGCGCAGGGCGCCGATGAGGTGTTCGTCTCCGACGATCCGGCGGACTCGGAGATGCTCGTCGCGGCACGGCGGGCGGTGTCGCCGGCGTTGGAGAAGTATGTATCCGGGATTGGTGGGGGAGAGCTCATCGATGATGTTTGCGTTCCCCGGTCCCGCCTCGGCGAGTTCTTCGCCAGCTTGGACGAGATCGCGGGTCGGCATTCGGTGGAGGTGTCCACGGCCGGGCATGCCGGGGACGGGAATATGCATCCGAGTGTGCTCTTCGACGCCCAGGATGAGGCGAGTGTGGCCGAGGCGAAGGAGACGTTCGCTGAGATCATGCAGCTGGGTCTCGATCTGGGTGGGACGATCACGGGTGAGCACGGCGTCGGGTATCTGAAGAAGGACTGGCTGGTGCGCGAACTCGATGCGGGTGCGCGGGCGCTGCAGACCTCGATCAAGGCGGCGGTGGATCCGTTGGGGATCCTCAACCCGGGCAAGATGCTCGGCTGAGATCTCGGGTGATCGAACTCAGCCCGGTCGACGCATGTCGAAACGCTGATCCGAGCTGATCCCGAAGTATGCGGTCGGTCCTCCGCCGCGCAGCACCGGTTCGGCGGCGACTGTGTCGACGATTCCGTTGTCGAGCAGGGATTCGTCGAGATGGACACCCACCACTTCGCCCACGGTGAACCACGAGCCCGAGCCTTCGCCGTCCGAGGTGCGGAGGTCGATGATCTGGGTGACTCGGCATTCGAAGGTCGCCGGTGAGGCTGCCACGCGTGGCGCAGAGATCTCCACGGACTCGGCCGCCTCGACTTCTGCGGCGGTGAACTCGTCGACCTCAGCGGTGGTCGACGAGGCGTTCATCGCCTCGGCGAGGGGCCGAGTGACGAGATTCCACGTGAACTCCCCAGTCTCCCGGCAGTTGGCGACGGTGTCCTTCCACGCGTTACTGGAGAAGCCTACGAGCGGTGGAGAGTAGTTCAGCGCATTGAAGAACGAATAGGGCGCGAGGTTCCGACGACCGTCGGCATCGAGGGTGCCGATCCAGCCGATGGGACGCGGCGCGACGATGGCGTTGAAGGGGTCGTGCGGCAGGCGGTGGCCCTCGGAGGGGCGATAGAAGTGGGTCACCCGACCTATTCAAGCAGGTGTTCGGGGAGAGCGCACTGTGCGGGACGGTCTCTGTCTGGTTTCGTCCGTGACACGATGATGACGGAGTGTGGCGCTCCGTGACACCGCTCACACACTGGCTTCCTGTCGCGGTCTACCGTGATGGCATGACTCTCACCCAGCTGCCCGTCCTCGACCTCAGCCTCGCCGATGACCCTGCGACCGCGGCCGACTTCCGCGCCGAGCTGCGTCGTGTCACCCACGAGATCGGCTTCTTCTACCTCACCGGCCACGGCCTCCCCGAGAACGAATTCACCCGCATCATCGACACCGCTCAGCGGTTCTTCGCCCTGCCCGAGGCCGACAAGCTCGCGATCGAGAACACGAACTCGCCCCACTTCCGCGGCTACACCCGCACCGGCGGGGAACGCACCCGAGGCAAGGTCGACTGGCGCGAACAGATCGACATCGGACCCGAACGCGCACCCGTGGCCGAACCCGTCCACGATTACGACCACCTCACCGGCCCCAACCAGTACCCGAAGGCACTGCCCGAACTGCGGGAGGTCACCGACTCGTGGCACGCCCGGCTGAGCGAGGTCGGCAACCGACTGCTCAGCGAGTGGGCACTCAGCCTCGGCCAGAGCGCCGACCACTTCGCCGAGGCGTTCGCCACCGATCCCGAATCCTTCATCAAGATCGTCCGCTACCCCGCGGCCGAGGACGACACCGTCACCCAGGGCGTCGGCGAACACCGCGACGGCGGCACCCTCACCCTGCTCTATCCGCAGCCGGGAACGAAGGGTCTGCAGGTGCTCACCGACGACGGCTGGATCGACGCCGACCCGATTCCCAACTCCTTCGTCGTCAACATCGGCAAACTCCTCGAAGTCGCCACCGACGGCTACCTCAAGGCCACCGTCCATCGGGTGCTGCCGACGAAGCCCGGCGAGGATCGGATCTCGATTCCGTTCTTCTTCAACCCTGCGCTCAGCTCACAGCTGCCGCCGGTCGAGTTGCCCGCCGAATTCGCCGAGCAGGCTCGCGGAGTCTCCGTCGACGAACTCGACGCGCTGCACTCGGTCTACGGAGAGAACGCGTTCATGTCGCGCGTCCGCTCCCACCCGAACGTCGCCGAGAAGTTCTACCCGGAGCACGTGAGCACCACGCCCTGAGCTCTCTGGCCAAATCGGTCAGGGCTCGGCGATCAGCGCTCAGTCTGCTCCGCCAGCCTCGCAATATCTGTCGCACGCACCCGGCAACAGCCGCCGATGAGGCGGGCACCGAGGCGGGCCCACGACTTCAGCGGCCACGATCCGATACCGGCCTCTGTGCCGTCTTCGCGCCATTGCATGGCGGTCGCGTCGTAGGTCTCGCCCGAATTCGGGTAGGCGATGAGCGGCAGCTCGGTGTGCGCGGACAGTTCTCTCAGTGCCGGAGTCACGAGGGACGGGCGAACGCAGTTGACCCCGACCGCCCGCACGCTCGCCGAGGCGGCCGCCACCTCGGCGAGTTCTGCCATGGAGCTGCCGTCGGGCAGGGTGACAGCCGTGCCAGTGCCCTCGCGTAGAGTGCCACTCACCCACGCGGGCAGCCCGACCTCCTCGGCGAGTCCGAGGATCGCGCCGATCTCGTCGAGACGCGGCTGGGTCTCGAAGGCGAGCAGATCCACTCCCGCCTCGGCGAGAGCTGTGATGCGGGGGCGATGAAAGGCGGTGTACTCGGCGACTGTCAATCGGTAGTCACCCGTGTACTCCGCGCCGTCGCCCAAGGCGGCGCCGTAGGGGCCGACGGACCCGGCGACGAGCACGCGTGCATCGCTATGGCCGGGACCGCTGCCGGATAGCGAGGCAGACGCTTCCGTGCCGGTCGGCGGGGCTGCCACCTCGGCGGCGAAGCGGGCGATCTCCACGCTGCGGTTGATGATCTCACGTCCCTCGTCGGCGCTGACCCCGGCCGCGGCAAATCCGAGCGGGGTCGCCTGATAGCTCGCGGTCGTCACGATCCGGGCACCGGCGGCGACGAACTCGGCATGCACCTCGGTGAGCGTCTGGGCGTCGTTGCGGATGAGCTCGGCCGACCACAGCTCATGGCTGAGGCCGATGCCGCGGGTCTCGAGCGCTGTGCCCAGCCCGCCGTCGAGGACGAGGGGGTGGGCCGCCTCGGCGGAGGCGAGCATCTGCGCGAAAGTCATGGTCCCAGTTAAGCTTGTCCGGTGAGCTCAATCGAATCCCTAGCATCATCTGAGACGTCGACCCCTGGGCCGGCGGGCGACGCCATCAACGACCGGTCCCGCTTCGGCTTCGAGGTGGGCACGCGCCTGGACACGGGCGGACGCACCGGAGTCATCCACACCCCGCACGGGGACATCCAGACCCCGGCGTTCATTCCGGTCGGCACGAAGGCCACGGTCAAAGCCGTCCGCCCCGACGAGGTCGCCGAACTCGGCGGACAGGCGGTGCTCTCCAACGCCTACCACCTCTATCTGCAGCCGGGCTCGGACCTCATCGACGAGGCCGGGGGACTGGGTGAGTTCATGAACTGGCACGGACCCACGTTCACCGACTCGGGCGGATTCCAGGTGATGAGTCTCGGCTCCGGGTTCAAGAAGGTCATCTCGATGGAGTCGACGGGTGAGCAGAATGACGAACTCGTCGCCGTCGGCAAGGAACGGCTGTCGAATGTCGACGACGACGGGGTGACGTTCAAGTCCCACCTCGACGGATCGATGCACCGGTTCACCCCGGAGATCTCGATGCGGGTCCAGCACGAACTCGGCGCCGACATCATGTTCGCCTTCGACGAGCTCACCACGCTGGTCAACACCCGCGGCTACCAGGAGGAATCGGTTGAGCGGACCCGACTGTGGGCGCTCCGCTGCATCGACGAGCACTTCCGCCTCACCGAGGCCCGTTCTCACCGGCCGTACCAGGCGCTTTTCGGTGTGCTGCAGGGTGCACAGTACGAAGACCTGCGGCGCAAGGCCGCTCGTGACCTCGGCGCCATGGACTTCGACGGCTTCGGCATCGGCGGGGCGCTGGAGAAGGAGAACCTCGGCATCATCATCCGCTGGGTGTGCGAGGAGCTGCCGGAGAACAAACCGCGGCACCTGCTGGGCATCTCCGAACCCGACGACCTGTTCGAGGCGATCAAGACCGGCGCGGACACCTTCGACTGCGTCTCGCCCTCCCGCGTGGCCCGCAATGCCGCGATCTACACCCGCGACGGCCGGTACAACCTCACCGGCGCGAAGTACCGCCGTGATTTCGGCCCGCTCGACCCGGACTGTTCGTGCTACACGTGCCAGAACTACTCACGGGCGTACCTGCGGCACCTGTACAAGGCGAAGGAGATGCTCTTCTCCACCCTGTGCACCATCCACAACGAGCACTTCGTCGTCTCGCTCGTCGCCGAGATCCGTCAGGCGATGATCGACGGCCGCTTCGACGAACTCGAAACCGAGGTCCTCGGCCGGTACTACGCGAAGAAGTAGGCGCGCTTTCGGCAGTCGCTGCGATCGCCCCGGCCCCACACGCTGCCGCCCGCGGTGAGTCATCGACTTCTGATCAGCGCATCGAGTTCAATCCCGATGACCTGATCAGAAGTCGATGCGACCAGGGACGAAACTCGATGACACTTGCCGTCGGCCCCCTCTCGTACAAGGCCGGCCACATTGCGTCCGGTCGGCCTAAGCCCGGGCCTCGTCGAGTTCGTAGCTGGGTTCGTGGCGCTTGACGAGCTTGATGACCCGGTAGGTCACGGGCAGGAAGATGATCTCGACGGCGACCTTGTAGACGAAGCCGACGATGATGTAGTTGAGGAAGTCGAGCCCCGGGATGACACCGGCGAAGGCGATGATGCAGAACAGAAGCGTGTCGACGAACTCGCCGACACCGGTCGACGTGAGCAGCCGCACCCACAGCTTCGACTCGCCCATGCGCTTCTTCACCGCCACGAGCACCCACGAATTGAGCAGCTGGCCGACGAAGTAGCCGACGAGGGAAGCCGCGACGATGCGTGGGTAGAAGCCGAGCACGGCGGCGAAGGCGTCCTGGTTCTCGTAACCGGGCCCCGGAGGCGAGATGAGTACGAGCCAGAAGACGAAAGTGGCCAGAATCTGCAGAGCGAATCCGGTGATCACGGCCTTGCGAGCGGCTTTGAAGCCGTACACCTCGCTGATCACATCGCCGAGGATGTACGCGATGGGGAAGAGGAACGCGCCGCCGTCGGTGACGATCGGACCGAAGCCGATGACCTTCGTTGCCGAGATGTTCGAGATGATGAGCACCGCGCAGAACACGGCGAGGAAGACCGCGTAGTAGCGGCCCCGGGAGGAAGCGAAAGCTGCGAATCGTGCAGCCGAGGTGGTGGTGTGCGCCGGACCGGTGGTGCGATCCGGCTGCCCAGACTCTGCTTCGGAACGTCCGGACTCGGCCTCAGGCCTCTTCTGCGACAACGGTGATTTCCTTCCCTCCGGTGACCGCGAGCAGCTGCTCGTACGTCAGAGGCACCATCGAATTCGGTGTCCCCGCGCCGGCCCAGAGAACAGGATAGTCCTTCAGCGACACATCGACATAGGTGGGAATCGGCGCCGGGTGCCCGCAGGGAGCGACCCCGCCGATGACCTGCCCGGTGGCCTCGCGGACGAGTTCCTTCGACGCCCGGTCGAGGGAGTCGACGCCGATGAGTTCGGCGACATGTGCGGTGTCGACCCGGTGGGCGCCCGAGGCCATGATGAGCACGGGGTCGCCGTCGGAGGAGAAGATGAGGCTGTTCGCGATCGCCCCGACCTCGATGCCCAGCGCTTCGGCCGCCGCGGCCGCCGTCGGCGTCGAACCGTCGAAGATCTCGATGCGCGGATCGATGCCCGCAGCCGCGAGATCAGCGGCGACCGCCTCGTGGTTGGGGTGGTCCCACTTCGCCGAGGCGACTCCGGACTCGGTCTCGGTCGTTTCCTCCTCGTCCTCCCCGTCGACCTCGGTGACGGGTTCCGCGAGGCCGCGACGACGCAGCAGGGGCGCGACGTCAGGGCGGGTGCCGAAGAAGCGTTCGATCGCCGACATCGGATCGACCGAGTAGCCGGGGGCGAGGATGGCTTCACGGAAGGCGTCTCCGGCCTCGCGGTTGAGGCCGCCCTGGGATTCGAACCATTCGCTCACCCAGGCGGCGATGACCTCGGAGTAGAGGTAGGAGTAGTAGCCGGCGGCATAGCCGGAGGCGAAGATGTGCCCGAAGTAGGTCGACCGGTAACGCGGCGGCACGAGTGGCGAGAAGCCGGCGGCGGCGAGCACCTCGGATTCGAAGGACAGCACATCGGTGATGTGCTCGCCGGCCTCGAGCGAATGCCACGACAGGTCGAGCATCGCGGCGGCGAGGTATTCGATGGTGTCGAAGCCCTGCCCGAACTTCTCGCTGGCGATGAGGGCGTCGACGAGTTGGGCCGGCATCGGCTCACCCGTGTCGACGTGTTTGGCGAAGTGGGGGAGGACCTGCGGGTGGAAGCGCCACATCTCGTTGAGCTGCGAGGGGAATTCGACGTAGTCGCGGGGGACCGCGGTGCCCGCCGTCGACGGGTACGTCGAGTTCGCGAAGAGCCCGTGTAGGACGTGGCCGAATTCGTGGAAGAACGTCGTCAGCTCGGTCGGGTTGAGCAGAGTGGGCCGGCCCGGTCCGGGCTTGGCGAGATTCAGCGAGAGGGTGACGACCGGCAGCAGACCGGTCAGCCGGGAGGCGGGAACCAGCTGGTCCATCCAGGCTCCGCCGCGTTTCGTGTCCCGGGCGTAGGGGTCGATGAGGACGAGGCCCAGGGGGCGTTCGGTGACGTCGGTGACCTCATAGGCGCGCACGTCCTCATGCCAGGCGGTGACGCCGTCATAGGGGGCGAAGGTGACGCCGTAGAGTCCGGTGGCCGCGCGGAAGACACCCTCGGTGAGCACGGTGTCGAACTCGAAGTACTTGGCCACCTCGTCTGAGTCGATGCCGAATTCGTCGGCCCGGTACTTCGCGAGGTAGTACTTCACGTCCTCGGGCGCGACGTCGTCGAGTCCGTAGCGGTCCCGAACCAGGCCGAGCTCCTCGTCGAGCTGAGCCTTGGCGGGGTTGATCAGGGAGGACACGATATCTGCAGCGGCGTCCGGATTGCCGGCGGTCTGATTGTCGATGGCGAAGGACGAGAACGAAGGGTATCCGAGCAGATGCGCCTTCAGCGCACGCAGCGCCGTGGTGTCGGCGACCTGGGTGCGGGTGTCGCCGTCGCCGCCGCGGGACCCGCGGGCCATCGAATTATTCAGCACATGCCGGCGCGTCTGTGCTGTGTCCAGGGATTCGAGGACGAGCTGCTGGGTGAAGTTGTTCAGCGGCAGCAGGTAGCCGTCGACGCCGCGTTCGGCGGCACGATTCGCCGCTGCCGCGATCTGATCGTCGTTCATCCCGGCCAGGGATTCGGCTTCGCTGAGGTGGACGGCCAATTCGCGCGTATCGAGCTGCAGCGCGCGGGAGAACGAGTTCTCCAATGTGGTCAGTTCGGCCGCGATCGTGGCCATCTGCTCGCGTTCGTCCTCGCCGAGGCGGGCTCCCGCACGCACGAACTGATCGATGGTCAGCTCCTGCTGACGCTTGTCCTCGGGGTTGAGGTCGGAGACCGAGACCTGTTCGATGCGGTGGAAGAGGTCGACGTTAAGCAGGATCTCGGTCTCGGTGGCCGACAGGAGTTCCCAGGTCTCGGAGACGGCGTCGGTGAGCTCGGGGCGCAGATGATTCGATTCGATGGCTGCCGCGACGGAGGCGATGCGGGTCATCGGCACGGACGCGGATTCGAATCTCACAGTGGTGGAGAAGAACGTGGACTCGGCGTCGTCGGCGATGATGGCAGCCACCTCGGCGCGAGCGAAATCGGTCGCCGTGCGAACCGCGGTCAACAGCGTCTTCGGGGTGACTGCGGCGAAGTCGGGCAGCGAATAGTCGGTCTGCGGGTCGAGGAACGCTTCCCAGACATCGATGCTGTTCGGATCTGCGCTCATTCTCGACGATTCACTTTCTTAGCGGTTGAGGGTTCGCTCTGATCCTAACGTGAGTCGACCGTCCAGTGCATGATCGCTGGTTACACTGGTTTCCATGGGCACTGGGCAGGGCAAGTCCCTCACACTCAACAGCGCGTTCCGGCTCGGTTTCACCGGAGCCTTGGGCGTGGGGCTGGCGATCCTGGTGATGACGGCGCTGCAGTCCGTGGCGACCGTGATCATCTACATCGGTCTGGCGCTGTTCCTCGCTCTCGGGCTCGAACCGATCGTCCAGTGGTTCGTCGACCGCAAGGTGCCGCGGTCGCTGTCGGTGCTCATCGTCGTCGTGGCCTTCATCCTCATCGTCGTCGGCGTCGCACTGCTCATCGCCCCGGCAGTAATCAGTCAGATCCAGACGTTCGTCGCGGATCTGCCCGGGATCGTGGCGAACCTTGCCACGACCGGGTGGGTGACGGAGCTCGAGGAGCAATTCACCGGCGCGATCGACATCGATGCGGTGTTCGCCAACATCTCGGAGTGGGCCTCGGATCCGAAGAATGTGCTGTCCCTCGGCGGCGGCGTCGTCTCGATCGGGGCGGGGATCTTGAGCTTTCTCACCGGCGTGATCATCGTCGTCATCCTCACCATCTACTTCGCCGTGTCCATGCCGACGATCAGATCCGCGATGTTCTCCCTGGTCGCGGCCTCATCGCGACCGACGGTCGAATCCGTCACCGAGGAGGTCACCCGATCCATCGGACGCTACGTCCTCGGTCAGGTGTCCTTGGGCGTCATCAACGGCGTATGCTCGGCAATCTTCCTCACCATCATCGGCGCCCCGCTGCCGGCGCTGTTGGCGTTCGTGGCGTTCCTCGCCTCGCTCATTCCCCTGGTCGGTCCGATCACCGGTGCGATCATCATCACCGCGTCCTGCCTGATGGTCTCGCCCGGGCTGGGCATCACAGCCGGAATCTACTACCTCGTGTACATGCAGGTCGAGGCGTATCTGCTCAGCCCGCGGATCATGAACAAGGCCGTCGACGTGCCCGGTGCACTCGTCATCATCGCCGCGATCGCCGGCGGAACCCTCGGAGGCGTGCTCGGTGCGGTGGTCGCGGTGCCGGTGGCCGCCTCGGCGCTCATCATCATCCGCAAGGTCGTCGTCCCGGCGCAGGCGAAGAAGTAGGAGCGGCGGGCCGACTGTCAGTCGTGGTCGTCGTGGTGGTCTGAACCGATCCGGGTGACGAGGGCGTGGATGATGAGCTTGACGATGAAGTATGTGCCGAAATAGCCGACTGCTGCGACGACGAGTGTGACGAGCAGGTTGGACTCCCCGGTGCCGACCACTGACAGTGTGGCGAACACCGTGACGGTGATCGCCGCGAGATACGGGATCAGTCGGAGGACGGGGGATTCGGGCTCGCTCATGGGGCTGAGTCTAGCAACGGGGCACCGGAGCATCGACGTGGAGTCTAGGGTGGAGCCCATGACTGAAACGGGCCGTAGAGCCGGGGCGTAGAGCCTGACGACCGCATCGACATCTTCTCGGATTCCTGCCGACGATATGCGACTTCTCGCTGGCAGGGTGCCACCTGCGAACTCCCTCAACGGCTATTGTCCGCGCCTGGGTTCCGGCTTAGGGTGAGAAGGACACAGACATATCCGCTCCGCGCCTCCGAGCGGCATCGGACGAGGCGCATGATGCGGGTGGATGGACCCACACGAAGGAGTGTCATGGCAGTCTGGTCAGCGCCCGGTACCGACGGGCGCACTCGTCACGGTCAGGCTCCGCTATGGGAACTACACCGGGGGAGAGTGGGTGCCGCCGTGAGAACCACAAGATGATGCTCGACCACTACCAGCAGACGAAGAACCTGCTGGTCCGCTACTCCGAAAATGCTTAAGGATTCTTCTGATGAGTGAAACAGCCGAAACTGCCGCTCTCGAATCGACACCGACGATCGAGGGCGAAGAGAAATCGCGAGTGGCGATGACTGAGGCCGCCATCGACCTGCTGACCAGCCTCGTCGACAAACACGGCCAGCTCATGTTCCACCAGTCCGGTGGCTGCTGTGACGGCTCGTCGCCCATGTGCTTCCCCGAAGGCGACTTCCTCACCTCGGAAGCCGATGTGCTGCTCGGTCACTTCGACCTGCCCATCGACGATGCTGAGAAGGCCGGACTGGACTTCTGGATGTCGACGGAGCAGTTCGAGTACTGGAAGCACACGCATCTGACGATCGATGTGGTGCCGGGACGGGGGAGCGGCTTCAGCGTCGAATCACCGACGGGAAACCGCTTCATCATCCGCTCGACGCTCATGGACGTCGGCTGAGCCGAGGCGCGACCGGGGAACCGGCGCGGTTATCGCTCGATTGTGTGGTCGATCCACGGTGTTCTGATCGCAGAAAACGCCGTGGATCGACCACACAATCGATGCCGCAGAACGCGTGTAGCCACCGCGCCTGCGAGAAGAGGTCACTTCCCGGCGTTCAGCTGCTCCGGCTCGCCGAGGGAGAGCATCAGCCGGTTCGCCCAGTTGAAGAAGGCGGCACAGCTGAGTGCGTCGATGATGTCGCCGTCGCCCAGACCCGCCGCACGCAGCTGCTCGACGTGTGCGACGCCGAAGGTCTGCGGGGTCAGGGTCAGCGCCACGGAGGCATCGACGACGGCGTCCCACACCTGATCACAGAGGTGGCTCTTCGCGCCGATTCCTTCGTCGAGGAGGCGCTGGACGACGTCCCGACGCCCGGATTCCTCGCTGGCCCGATCCGCGTGGACCGACGCACAGAACAGGCACCCGTTGAGCCGCGAGGCCGCGGTCGCGGCGAGTTCGCGTTCGGCGCGGCCGAGCCCGTCGGTGGTGTTGAAGAAGATGTCGAAGTCGGTCAGGGTCCGTGCCTTGAGTGCGGCAGGATCCCTCGCCAGCAGCCGGAAGTACGGGTTCTTCGCCCGTCCTGCCTCGATGAGGGCATCCCGTTGGTCATCGCTGAGGTCCGCCTCGGCGACGGGAGCGATCCACGGCACCCACCCGAGCCCGCCCCGCTGGAACAGCTCGGGACGATTGAGGCTCGGGTACGTCTTCACCCGGTCCCCGACGGACTGCAGTGCGTCGTCCACCTTCGCCGAGGCGTGGCTGTCGTCGGCATCGTCCGTCTCGTTCGCGGATTCGCCTTCCGACCGATCCGCCTGGTGCGGTTGGGCATCCGCGGTCGCGGAGGCCGCATCGGTGAGTGCGGCGAGTCCGGTGCTGATGCGGATCTGGAAGTTGAGGAACGACACGAGCTGAGCGAGGGTGACGATGCCGTCCTCGTCCCATCCCGCCTCGAGCAGAAGCGCGAGGTGACCCGGGCGGCTGTCGCGCGGATGGAGGACGAGAAGATGAGCGAATTCGAGTCCTGCCGTCAGCTTCTCACCGAGTCGCGCCGCCGTCGCCTCGGCGGCAGTCAGCCACGGCCCGGGGGCGTTCTCTTCGGCCAACGCCGCGGATTCGAAGATTCCGTAGGGACCAGCGGTGCCGGCAGGCGAGGTCGCCTCGTCGAGGAGTTCGGCGACCGCCCAGGACACGGACTCGTCTTCGTCGCGCAGGAGATCACGGTAGAACTCCTCGGCCCGCGCGGAACCGAGCAGACCCGCGGTGAACGCGGCGATCGCATATCGGTCGCGGAAGCTCACGTTCTTCGGATCAGCGGGTTCGAGCAGAGCTTCGAAACTCAGCTGCGCGTTCTCCTTCGCCTGCGCCCGGTGGTCGCGCAGCTCATCGAGAGGATCGTTCGCCGCGATTCCGGCGAGGAGGTTGATGATATCGGCCATCTCAGCGCACCTTCTCCTTGGTCACAGACAATCCGAGCGCCGGAGCCACCTCGGTGGCCAGCAGCTCGATCGACCGCAGAGTGGTCTCGTTCGTGGCCGGAACCGAGTGCACCTGGAAGCTGACATCGGTGGCCCGGTCGAGGACGCGGTCGTGACGCAGCCCCTCGACCACCTGCTCGGGCGTGCCGAGGTAGGTGTCGGTGGCGATGAGGAGCTCATCGAGACTCAGCCCAGAGGTGTCATAGCCGACGAGTCGGTCGGCCTCGGCCCGCAGCGCCGGTTCGGTGATCTCGCGCAGCCGGGGCAGATCCTCGGTATCGGCGACCACGGCGGTACGAGAGGCGAGGATGCGCGGTTCGGCCCCCTCAGGCAGCTGGGAGAGATAGGTGTCGATGACCGGCAGCTGAACCTCATCGAGAGGTGCCGACGGGTTGTCCTTGGGCCGTGGCTGTGTCCGCGAGAGCATGAGTCCGTCACCGGCGGCGCCTGCCGCACCGGCCCCGCCGGCGGAGAACGTCGCCTGCCACAGTCGTCGCTCGAGGCTCGGACGCTGCCCATCGGGAGCGGGGTAGAGGCCATGGTCGGTGGGCAGCCGGTCGCCTGAGAACAGTGTGCGCAGGGTCGCGAGATTGTCGGCGAAGACTTCACGACGCTCATCGAAGCTCGTGCCGAAGGCGGGGAACGACTTCGGGTTCCCGCCCGAGCCCAAACCGATCTCGAGGCGACCGCCGGAGAGTTCGTCGAGGACGGCGGCGTCTTCGGCCACGCGGACGGCATTCTCCATCGGCAGGGTGATGATCGCGGTGCCCAGAGAGATTCGGGTGGTGCGGGCGGCGGCGTGGGAGAGGAAGACGAGCGGGGACGGCAGCCCGCCCTCGGCCGCGGAGAAGTGATGCTGGGCGACCCAGGCCGAATGGAAGCCGAAGTCCTCGGCTGCCTCGATCTGTTCGAGGGCGAAGCGATAGCGGTCCGCGGCCGGGGCATCTTCGAGCAGGCGGGTGAAGAATCCGAGCTTCGGTCCGGTCGTCCGGGTGTCGGTGGGTTGCGGGGTCATGGTTCTCAGCTTTCTGCTGCTGCGGTGAGCAGGGTAGGGGTTGCCGGTCGATTGTTCGCAGGCGCTGAGGCGACCGACAGCGTCGCGGGACGGGGGATCGCCTCAAGCAGAGTGCGGGTATAGGCGGAGCGTGGGCGAGTGAAGATCTCTTCGGTCGCGCCGTCGTCGACGAGGTGTCCGTGCGACATCACGGACACCGTATCAGCGATCTGGCGGACGACGGCGAGGTCGTGGGTGATGAAGACGTAGGTCAGACCGAGCTCCCGCTGCAGCTCGTCGAGCAGTGTGAGGATCTGCGCCTGCACGGTCACGTCGAGAGCCGAGACCGCCTCGTCGAAGACGACGAGTTCGGGTTCGACGATGAGGGCGCGGGCTATCGCCACCCGCTGCAGCTGACCGCCGGAGAGTTCGGCGGGGCGCCGATCGAGGAAGTCGGCGGGCAGCGCCACCCGGTCCATCGCCTCGGTGACGAGCCGTGGCCGGGAGGCGCGATCGCCGAGGCGGAAGTTGCGCAGAGGCTCCGTCAGGGTCGACCGGATCGAATGCTTGGGATCGAGAGCGGAGAACGGGTTCTGATGGACGAGCTGCACGGTGCGCCGGAACTCCCGCAGCCGCTGCCGTGAGGGACGACCGCGTCCGAGCTCTGCAGCATCGAAGTCACCGATGCGCACATGCCCGGACTGCGGGGTGAGGAACCCGGTCAGCGCCTTGCCCGTGGTCGTCTTGCCCGACCCGGACTCGCCGACGAGACCGTGCGTGGTCCCGCGCGCCACAGTGAAGTCCACCCCCTCGATGCCGGTGATCCGATCATCCGTACGGTCGAAGACATGGGTGAGAGATTCGACGGAGACGAACGGGTCTGTGGACTCCGTGGTCGCCTCGGCGCGGACAGATCGTGCCTTCGTCTGCAGTGCGGGAGCGTCGGCGATGAGACGGGTGGTGTAATCGGTGGCCGGGTCGGAGAAGACCCGTCCGGCCGGCCCCGATTCGACGATGCGCCCGCCCTGCATGACCACGACCTCGTCGGCGCGTTCGCCGGCGACGGCGAGATCGTGGGTGATGAAGAGGATGCCCATCCCGGTCTCGGCGCGCAGTTCGTCGAGGAGGTCAAGGACCTGCTTCTGGACGGTGACGTCGAGGGCGGAGGTGGGTTCGTCGGCGATGAGCAGGCGCGGGCGCAGCGCGATGGCGGCGGCGATGAGCACACGCTGTCGCATCCCACCGGAGAGCTCATGCGGGAACTGGTCGGCCCGCTTCTCCGGCTGGTCGATGCCGACCCGGTCCAGCAACTCGATGACCTGGGCGCGAGCCTCGGCGCGGCCCGCTCGACGGTGGATACGCAGCGCCTCGGCGACGGATTTCCCGACCGTCTGCAGCGGATTGAGCGAGGACCCCGGATCCTGTGGGACGTAGCCGATCTGAGATCCGCGCACACCGCGCCAACCGGAGGTGCCCAGGCTGAGCAGATCAACTTCGCCGAGGCGGATCCGCCCGGCCGCGACCCTGGCCGAGGAGGGGAGGAGGCCGATGAGGGCGTTCGCCGTCGTCGACTTCCCCGAACCGGATTCCCCGACCACGGCGGTCATCGAACCGGGATGGACCACGAGATCGAGCTCGCTCACGGCCGGTGCCGCGGAGCCGCCTCGGTGGGAGTAGTCGACGGACAGGCCGTCGATGCGCAGCAGTGAGGAGTCGGTCATGATGTCACCTTTCGCAGGGTGTTGCCGATCTGGTGGGTGGTGAGCACGATGGCCATGACCACGAGGCCGGGCAGCACGGTCAGCCACCAGGCGGTGGCGACGAAATTGCGGCCTTCGGCGATGATGAGTCCCCATTCCGGGGTGGGCGGCGGGGTGCCATAGCCGAGGAACCCGAGCGTGGAGATCTGGAGGATCGCCGAACCGACCTGGAGGACCGCCAGCGAGAGCACGGGAGAGATCGAATTCGGGAGGATATGGCGAGCGAGGACGGAGAAGAAGGTGCCGCCGGAACCGTAGGCCGCGGCCACGAAGTCGCTCGTACTGATCTGCACCGCCTGTGACCTGGCGAGACGCGCAAACTGGGCGATGGCGGTGACGCCGACGGCGATGGCCGCGTTGATCGTGCCGAAGCCGAGGACCACGACGATCGAAAGGCTGAGCAGGATCGCGGGGATGGACAGCAGCACATCGATCAGGCGCATGAGCACATCGTCGATGAGTCCGCGCCGGGTGCCGGCGATGAGCCCGATCGTGGTGCCGACGATCAGCCCGACCCCGACAGCCACGAGCGCGGCCAACAGGGATTGGGAGGCGCCGTAGACGACTCGGGTGAAGGCATCCCTGCCGGTCTGGTCGGTGCCGAACCAATGCTCGAGACTCGGTGCCAGCAGGGCAGGGGTATCTCCGCCGTCGTTGGGGTCGAAGTGGGTGAAGAGGCCGGGAGCCAGCGCCCAGGCGACGGCGATGAGCAGAACCAGAGCGGAGACGATGGTCGCCGGGGAGAGCGCGGCGCGGGCCCGGCCGCCGCGTGCGCGCCGGGTCTCAGTGCCCTGGCCGCGGGTGAAGACGATGCTCACGAGTTCTTCTCCTTCGTCTCGTCATTCCAGTCGAGGTCGACGCCGACGCTGGCAGCGGATGCCGTGAGAGCGCGACGTGCCGGTTCATCGTGGATGCGCAGGGCCCTGCCCGCCGAGGCGGAGCTGGGTTTCGTGCGCAGCCGGACGTCGATGACAGGGTAGAGGAGGTCGACTGCGAGGTTGATGATGACGTAGCCGAAGGTGGCGATGACCACGACGGCCAGCAGGATCGGATTGTCCCGGTGAGTGACCGCTTGGGCGGTGATGAGTCCGATGCCGTTGCGGCCGAACACGGTCTCGGTGACCACTGCGCCGGCGACGAGTTCTCCGAAGACGAGGCCGATGATCGTCAGCCCCGGCAGCACCGCATTGCGGGCGACGGTGTGGACGAGGATCCACAGTTCGGAGGCGCCCTTCGCGGTGGTGACCTTGACGAATCCGGAGGCCTGCACCTCGGTGATGGAGCGGATGAGCACCTGGGCGATCGGGGCCGAGAGCGGAACCGCCACGGTCAGGGTCGGCAGCACGAGCGCCTCGGCGGGGCCGGGATCGACGACGGAGACGACGCCGAGCTGGAAGGAGAATACCTGTATGAGCAGGATTCCGAGCCAGAACACCGGGATCGAGATGAAGAGACTGGGCACCGAGTCGAGGACCAGGCGCACCCGAGCAGTCGGCCCGGTGGACGGTCCGAAGGTGGCGAAGACGGCGATGATCACGGCGAGGACGAGGGCGGTGACGAACCCGGAGGCCGCGAGGACTGCGGTCGACGGCAGAGCCGCAGCGATGATCGTAGACACGGCCGCACCGGTCTGGACCGAATAGCCGAAGTCGCCAGTGAGGAACCCGGTGAGGCTGAGGACGTAACGCGACCACCAGGAGTCGTCGGCGCCGGTGGCCTCACGGATCTCGGCGATCTGGTCATTGGACAGACCCAGGGCGGGATCGGCGAAGCGGGCAGTGACGCCGTCGCCGGGGATGAGGCTGAGCAGGATGAACGCCGCGGTGAACGCGAGCAGCAGCACGAGGATCGCTTGGCCCAGGCGCAGGATGAGGTAGCGGGTGTCGAGGATCATTTCTCTCCTGCCAGCCAGGTGCTGTAGAAGTCGGGCCGTCCCACGGGTTCGGTGGCGAAGCCGTGGACGCGGCGGCGGAAGGCGAAGACCTGCGGCTCTTCGAAGAACGGCAGCACATAGGCCTGGTCGACGAGGTAGTTCTGGACAGCCTCGGCGGCTTTTTGGCGCTTCTCCTGGTTCGATTCGGATGCCAGCGTCTCGAGGAGTTCGTCGACCTTCGCATCGATCGAATCGTCGTCGGCGTCGGGGCGGTCGGCTCCGTTGAGGAAGACATCGCGGTTGCGTGAGGAGTAGTTCGAGCGCAGGTTGTCGAAGTCGGCGCGGGCGACCATGGAATGGTAGATCTGCACGGTGTCGAGTTCGAGGGCGTCGAGGGTCTGCTTGGATTGGTCGCCGGGATTGATCGACAGGCGTACGCCCACACGGCGCAGCTGCTGTTGGATGAGGGTCTGGACCTCGTTCGACCGCGGCTGCGGCAGGGCGATATTCACCGTCAGCGCCAACGGCTTGCCGTCCTTGACGCGGTAGCCCTGTCCGTTGCGCTCGCTCCACCCGGCCTCATCGAGGAGGCGGTTCGCCTTGTCCGGGTCGAAGTCCCACGACCCCGACTGGTCGACATACCCCATGGCGCCCTTGGCCAGCAGACCGGTGGCCAGGGGGTAGTTCGGGGTGAAGAGCTTGTCGACGATCTCTTGGCGATCGATGGCGGCGATGAGCGCTCGCCGGACGTCGATTTCGGCAAGAAGGTCGTGGCGGAACCGGAAGTTGATGCTGTTGTTGATTCCGTTCGTCGCCTTCGCATAGAGACGCAGCCCCTGCTCGGTGACACGGGACTCGTCCGGAGCCTGGACGTCGCGGACGCCGTCTGCCTGTCCGGAGAGCACGGCTCCGATGCGCACGGAGTATTCGTTGTTGGTCAGATAGTCGATGCCGTCGAGATGGGCTCGGCCCTGGTGCTTCAGATGCGGGGGAGCCCAGTCGTAGTCTTCGCGGGCACGGACGGAGAGCTTTGTGCCGATGGTCTCGGCCGTGATGTGGAAGGGCCCGCAGGTGTGGATCTGCGTGGCTCCGCCCGGGCCGAAGCCTGCGGCGTCGAGGTCGAGAGTGGAATCGGCGAGCAGTCCTGCGTTCATCGTCGACGTCGCCTGTGCGAAACCGGGGGAGGGGGCGGAGAAGTGGAACCGAACCCGATGCTCGTCGAGGACTTCGCTGCGCTCGTAGTTCGAGATCTGTTCGGACACCGGCAGCGTGCGTGCTTCGTCGCCGCGGCCGAAGAGGTCGAAGTTCTTCGCCACATTCTCAGGAGTCAGCGGCGAACCGTCCGAATAGGTCACGCCCTCACGGATGGTGAATGTGTAGGTCGTGGAATCGGCATTCGTCTCCGGAAGTTCGGTGGCCAGCCACGGATGAAGCTCGAGGGTCTTCGGATCCTGCCACAACAGGCGTGCGGAGATGTTGTTCATGATCCCGCCGTTGGGGTAGAAGCCGACCGACGGCGGGTAGAGCAGGGTCCACGTCTGGGGTTCGAAGTAGGTGAGCACTCCGCCGCGGACGGGTTCGCCCTCGGCCAGCGAACCGGAATCGTGGGGTGTGCAGGCGCTGAGGGTGAGCAGAGTGCCGAAACCGAGACCGAGGCTGAGGACCGAGCGTCGGTCGAGGCGGCGCTGAGTCAGACTCGCGGAGACGGAGAGACGGTCTGTCATCGAAGAGG
The DNA here is from genome assembly GCF_013280495.1 of Brevibacterium permense. Classification (GTDB taxonomy): domain Bacteria; phylum Actinomycetota; class Actinomycetes; order Actinomycetales; family Brevibacteriaceae; genus Brevibacterium; species Brevibacterium permense. The sequence goes on along the minus strand of NZ_JABSSX010000007.1, from coordinate 79,717 downwards.
TCCTTCGGGCAAGTGGGATGGATCAGAGGGAGCTGAGTGTGATAGTTCAACAATTTGCGGACATCGCAGGTGCCGCTGACGGCAGGCAGAGGCGGTGTCCGGTGCGGGGCCCGAAGTGGATGTGCATGCTTTGAGTTAAGCGCATCCGTGCAATCTCCGTCAATCCGGGGCTTAATATTGTGACATGTTGAACAGTGCGGAATTCGATCATCTCGTCATCGCCGTCCCAGATCTGCAGAAATATGTTGAGCAATGTGAGGGTCGTCTGGGGGTGAGTGCGGTCAACGGTGGTGCGCATCCTGGCTTGGGCACGGCCAATGCGCTGCTCGGGCTCGAGCTCAGCGATGAACTCTCCGATTCGCTGGGACTCACACGTCAGAGCGGTCCGAAACCGCTCACGTACCTCGAGATCCTCGGTCCCGACCCCGAGCAGGACCCGGCGCTGGCGGACACGCGGCTGGCCGGGGTCACAGCACCGACCGTGCAGAGGTGGGCGATCCGTCCGGACGATTTCGACGGCTTCGTCACGGCCGCTGCGCGGTCACGGGAACCGCGCGTCCGCCTCGGCGAGGTCCATGACATGACCCGCCGCAGACCGGACGGAGCGGTCCTCGACTGGCGCCTGACCAGGCGCACCCCGCTGCCGTGGTCGGGGATCCAACCGTTCCTCATCGATTGGAAGGACTCCGAGCATCCCGCGATGCAGGAGATGCCGTCGGTCCGACTCGAGAGCCTGTGGGGCACGAGCGACGACCCGGAAGCGGTAGGTTCGGTCCTTGACTTCCTCGGCATCGGGCTCGACCTCATTGCCCTCGATGTCGAAGAAGGGGAGACTGAGGGCCTACACGCTCATCTGAAAGGTCCGGGTGGATCATGGACTCTCTGAAAACCATTCCCGCGCAGCTCGACCACCTCATCATCACGGTGCCCGACCTCGACGCCGGGGTCGCCGCCGTGGAAGAGGCCACCGGGCTGCGCGCGGTTCCCGGCGGTTCGCACCCGGGGCGAGGGACCGCGAACTATCTGCTCGGGCTCACCCCGAATGGTTGGCCGGAGGGAGCCTACACCTACCTCGAGATCCTCGGCCCCGACCCGCAGCAGGCGCCGCCCGCCGACGGCACCCTGCCGCTCGACGCTCATCTGGCCGCCGAGCCGACCCTGCAGACCTGGGCCATCCATCCGCCGGCGTTCCTCGCGAAGATCGCGGCCGCGAACACCGCGGGCATCGACTTCGGCGAGGTCCAGGACATGGCTCGGGACACTGCCGAGGGCGACCGCCTCGAATGGCGACTGACCACCCGATCTCCATTGCCGCATGGTGGTGCGCAGCCGTTCCTCATCGACTGGGGCGAATCCGTCCATCCCGCCGAGGCGGCCTTGCCCGCCCTCGAACTGCTCGATTTCCGTGTGGAATCGCCGGACCCCGAGGCGGCGCGGCAGGTGCTCGAGGTGCTCGGGGCCGGTGACACCGCGGTAGTCGAGGGGCCGGACTGTCGTCTGCGTGCCAGGTTGCGCGGACCCGGCGGCGTACTCGAGTTCTGACTTCGCCGAAAAACAGGCGGAGTGTCGAGACACGGGTGTGCGCGCACGTTTGTCGACACTTAACCCGTTTCTCGATGAATCGGCAGGAGATAAACTCACAGGCGTGCTCAGTCGAACCCGTCTCGCCTCCCGTCCACGCCTCTGCACCCTGACCTCGCTCGTCGCTGTCTCACTGGTCGTCGGACTGAGCGCCTGCGCGCCCGCCGCCGACGAAGAGACGCGGCCGACTCCGAAGGCGGCCGAAACGCAGGCCGCCTCGCCGGACCCGAGCGACTCAGCGGAGGCCAAGCCGAGTGAGTCGCCCACGCCCACCCAGACCGCGAACGTCGAGGATGCAGGAGCGGCCGATGTCAGCGAAGACGATATCGACGATCATGGCAGCGGAAAATGGGACCGGCCGAAAGAGGAGACCGGACCCAACCGCGACGAGGGTAAGACGTTCAAGGTCGCCCTGCGCGTCGAAGACAACCTGCCCATCGGCGTCGATGAGGCCGGAGACTTCATCATCAAGACCTTGCAGGACGAGCGCGGCTGGCAGAACATGGACGACGTCTCCATCGAGCTCGTCGATGAAGGTCAGGACACCATGATCTCCATCGCCAGCCCCGATACCGTCGACGAGATGTGCCTGCCGCTGCGGACCCTGGGCAAGCTCTCGTGTCGCAACGGTCCCAACGTCATCCTCAACGCCAAACGCTGGGTCTCCGCCACCGAAGAGTTCGATGACATCGTCCAGTACCGGCAGTACCTCATCAACCACGAGGTCGGTCACGCTCTCGGCCACGGCCACGAATCCTGCCCCGGACCGGGCAAGACCGCACCGCTCATGCAGCAGCAGACGAAGGGCCTGCAGGGGTGTGAGCCGAACGGATGGCCCTCGAAAGGCTAGTTCCGCGGCAATCGCGGAGAGACTCCGGACGATACAGCGCAGGCCCCGCAATTGCGGGGCCTGCGCTGTCATTGCGTCGACGTGCGTATCAGTGCTTGGGCGAGCGGGGCCGCAGAGAGTATTCTCCGGCACCCTGCGTGGCCTTCTCGTACTCGATCTCATCGCTGACGGAGCTCGTGCCCGAGGGGGTCAGCGAACCAGGCTGTTCGACGACAGCGATGCTGTCGGTCGCGACGACCTCACGCTGATGGTCCGTCGGGGCGCCCGCATCGATCTTCGTGGCCAGAGCCTTCTCACGAACGAACATGAGGATGACTGCCGCGATGATTCCCAGCGGGCAGACCCACAGGAAGATCGGCACCAACGCATCGCTGTACGCATTGACGATGATCGAATGGATCGGCTCGGGCAGCGACTTGACCACTTCGGGGGTCAGCGAATTCGACCCCGTGCCCTTCATCGCCTGAGCGCCTTGGGGTCCCAAGGACTTGATGCCGTCCTCGAGGTTGGATGCCAGCCGCGAGGTGAAGAGCGAACCGATCAGCGACATGCCCAGCGTGCCGCCGATCTGGCGGAAGAAGTTGTTCGACGCCGTCGCCGTGCCGACCATCGCCACCGGGAACGAGTTCTGGACGATGAGCACGAGCATCTGCATCGACAGTCCCAGGCCGAGGCCCAGCACACACAGGCAGCCGATGACGACGAGAACGTTCTGATCGGCCGTGACGAAGGTCCCCATGAGGAAGAGGGCGACGCCGACGATCGCGCTGCCGAGCACCGGGTACCACTTGTACCGTCCCGTCTTCGAGACGACGAAACCGATGATGACCGAGCTCGGCAGCATCACGGCCATCATGGGCACCATGAGGAGCCCGGCCTTCGTCGCTTCGATCCCGTGGGCCATCTGCAGGAATGTGGGCATGTACGAAAGGACGCCGAACATGCCGATGGCGATGCACATGCCGGCGATCGTGCAGAGGACGAAGTTCGTGTCCTTGAACACGAACATCGGGATGACTGGTTCGGGCACTGCCTGTTCGACGAAGACGAAGACGACGGCGCTGATGACGGCGATGGCGATGAGTCCGATGATGATCGGATCATTCCAGTCGTACTGATGCCCGCCCCACGAAGTCGTGAGGATCAGTGCCGAGGTGAATTCGGCGATGAGGATCATTCCCGCGACATCGACATGGCGTTTGACCGACCGATCCGACTTGGGGACCTTGAGGAAGAGGATGGCGGCGATGAGCGCGAGCACGCCGAACGGAAGATTGAGAGCGAATGTCCAGCGCCAGCCCGGACCTTCGGTGATCCAGCCTCCGATCAGCGGTCCCGCCACCGAGGTGACCGCGAAGTTCGCCCCCATGATGCCCATATACGGACCGCGCTTGCGCGCCGGCACAACCGCGGCGATGAGAGCCTGCGAGAGGATGATGAGACCGCCGCCGCCGAGGCCCTGAATGACGCGTGCGGTGATGAGGACGGCCATGTTGTGGGCCAGGAAGCCGACGACCGAACCGAGGATGAACATGCAGATGGCGAAGATGAAGATCTTCTTCCGGTTGAACGAGTCTCCCAGTTTGCCGTAGATCGGCATCATGATCGTCGACGCCAACATGAACGCCGTCGAGACCCACAGCATCTGGTCGACGCCGTTGAGGTCACCGACGATGGTCGGCAGGGCCGTGGCCAGCATGGTCTGGTTGAGCGAGAACATGAACATTGCCAGCATCAGGCCGGTGAACAGCAGGATGACCGACGAGGTCTCGATCTCCGGCTCCTCCTCGGCGCTGTGCTGCTTCGAGCCGGCGGGCTCGGCGGCGGGTGTGGTCATTTCAGCCTTTCTAAGAGGGTCAGGAACAGGTCGACCGAGGAGGTGAACGCCTGGTCCACCCGCTCGTCGTCCAATTCGTGTTCGGTGTCGAACCGCGCCGAGGCGAAAGCGTGTTCGATCGGGATGCTGCACAGTTGCGCGAGCATCCGGGTGGCTCGGGCCGCAGTCTCGTCATCTGGGAAGACGACCCCGCGACGTTCGACCCGCCGACGGATGCCGGTGATGATCTGCTCGGAGTAGTGCCGTTTCGTTTCCATGCTGAGCATGCCGAGGTGCGGATGCCGAGCCTGGATCGCGCGCAGCTTCTGCTTGTTCGCCGATCGCGGCAGCAGGAATTCGAACGCGGCGCGGATGGTGAAGGAGAGATCCTCTACCAGACGCTCGCGCCGGGGCTCGAAGTCCTCGATGAATCGCTGCAGAGCGGCGGCGATATCGTCCGAGGTCGTCAGTCCGACGATCGCCATCTCTTTGGTGGGGAAATAGTTGAAGAACGTGCGCGTCGAGACCTCCGCAGCTTCCGCGATCCGAGCCACAGTCACCTCGTCGAGCCCATGAACGAAGACGAGATCGACGGCCGCGGCGTGGATGGCGGCGCGGCGCTCACGGGTCTGACGCTCGCGCAGGGATTCGGTCGGTTCGGAACTCACCAGAAAATTATGCACCTCTTGCAAATTTGCACCAAATGCAGAAATGCATTCAATGCATTTCGCGACGGTGATGTTGTTCACACTCCGTCGTCGGGCGGGCGACAAGTGGGAATATATGTCCGCATGCACCTGTTGATTGAGTCGTATACGCTCAACTTTGAAAGAGGAGGTCAGCTTTGGCCACATTCCACGGACCCGCAGGCTCGGGCGGCGACTCGTTCGACGAGTTCCTCGCTCGCTACCTCCAGGGTCAGAACGGAGCCCGTCGAGGACGCTCCGTCGACATCAACCGGCTGCTGAGCAAGCGCAGCCACGAGGTCCTCGAGGCCGCCGCCCAGTTCGCCGGCGGCCGCGGCCAGTCAGAGGTCGACGCACTGCACATCCTGCACACCATGGTCGAGACCGAACCCGGCATCTCGGCCGTGCGCCAGGCTGGCGCCGATCCCGAGGCCATCGCCCATGCAATCGAAGAGCGCCTTCCGGCGACCACCGACACCGAGGCGGATTCCTCCCCCTCGCTGACCGGTTCCGCCCAGCGCGCCCTGCTCGACGCTTACCAGGTGGCGCGAGCCTTCGGGTCGACCTACATCGATCCCGAACACATGTTTTTCGCCTTCGTGCTCAACCAGGAGATGCCTGCCGGTCGGATCCTCGCCCAAGCCGGCGTCACCCAGGCTGCACTGCAGGCTGGTGCCGAGGCGGCCGAAGCCGCAGGTATGCACCCCGGCCAGGAGGCTGAAGGCGAGGGTGGTCAGGAATCCGTGCTGGAGAAGTTCGGCACGGACCTCACCGCGCTCGCCGCGGAAGGTCGCCTCGACCCCGTCATCGGACGCGCGGAGGAGATCGAACAGACGATCGAGATCCTCGCCCGGCGGACGAAGAACAACCCCGTCCTCCTCGGTGAGGCCGGGGTCGGCAAGACCGCGATCGCCGAAGGGCTCGCGCAGGCCATCCACTCCGGTGAGGTGCCCAAGCAGCTCCACGGCAAGCGCATAGTCTCCCTCGATCTGCCCGGCATGCTCGCCGGCACCCGCTACCGCGGTGACTTCGAGGAGCGGCTGACCGGGGCGCTGAACGAGATCGCCGAGGACGGAGACATGATCGTCTTCGTCGACGAACTCCACACCCTCGTCGGAGCCGGCGGCAACGGCGAATCGAACTCGATGGACGCCGGCAACATCCTCAAGCCGAGGCTCGCGCGCGGAGATCTGCACATGATCGGCGCGACCACGCTCAAGGAATACCGGACAATTGAGAAGGACTCAGCTCTCGAGCGCCGGTTCCAGCCGGTGACCGTGGGCGAGCCCGGCGTCGAGGATGCCGTGACGATCCTCGAGGGACTCAAGGACCGCTACGCCGAATTCCACGAGGTCACCTACACCGCCGAGGCGGTCCGGGCAGCCGTGGAGCTGTCGAACCGCTACATCACCGACCGGTTCCTGCCGGACAAGGCCATCGACCTCATCGATCAGGCCGGCGCCCGGATGTCGCTCAGGCGCGCGCCCGCGGCCGATATCGACGCGCTCAAGCTCAATCTCTCCGAACTCGAAGCGGAGAAGAAGTCTGCTATCGAGGTGGAGGACTACGAGCGTGCCGGCCGTGTCCGCGATGAGATCAACGAGGTGACCGCCCGGATCGAATCTGCCGAGAATCTGGACGCGGCGGCCGCGAAGACCGCAGCCGCCGAGGCGACCATCGGTGAACAGGAGATCGCGCAAGTGGTCTCCCGGGCCACCGGAATCCCGGCAGCACGGATGACGCAGAGCCAGAAGGCACGACTGGCGAATATGGAAGAGGTCCTCCACGACCGCGTGGTCGGACAGGACGAAGCCGTGACCGCCGTGTCGCGCGCGATCCGCCGCAGCCAGACCGGTATGGCCGATCCCAATCGGCCCATCGGCAGCTTCCTCTTCCTCGGCCCCACCGGTGTCGGCAAGACTGAGCTGGCGAAGGCTCTGGCGCAGACCCTGTTCGACGACGAGTCGGCCATGATCCGCTTCGATATGAGCGAGTTCGGCGAACGCCACACGGTGTCCCGCCTCGTCGGTGCTCCTCCCGGCTACGTCGGCTACGACGAGGCCGGGCAGCTGACTGAGAAGGTCCGCCGTCGCCCGTATTCGGTCATCCTCCTCGACGAGGTCGAGAAGGCCCACCCGGATGCGTTCAACCTGCTGCTGCAGGTCCTCGACGACGGACGGCTCACCGACGGCCAGGGCCGCACGGTCGACTTCCGCAACACCGTGGTCATCATGACCTCGAACCTCGGTTCCGAGTTCATGTCCGGCACTCCGCTGGGCTTCGCCTCCGGGGCTGCGGGAGATGCGGAGAAGGATCTCAAGGCCAAGGTCATGGGTCGCCTCAAGGAGTTCATGCGGCCGGAGTTCATCAACCGCATCGATGACACCGTGATGTTCTCGCGGCTCGATCGCGAGCAGCTGCGCTCGATCGTCGATCAGCAGCTGGCCGCGTCGAAGCAGCGCCTCGAGGCTCAGGGCATCGCCCTCGACGTCTCTGCAGAGGCTCTCGACTGGCTGGCCGATGAAGGATACGAGCCCGAGTTCGGTGCCCGTCCGCTGCGTCGCACAATCCAGCGCGAGCTCGACGACCGGATCGCCGATCTCCTCGTCACCGAGGCGGTCGATGAGGGTGGCACCGTGCGCGCCACCGTCGTTGACGGCGCACTCAAGGTCGTTGCCGGGACCCGCCCGGAGCCGATCATCGCCTGATCACCGAGGCGGCCCTGCACCGGCCGTCGCCGCAGAGCCCGGGTCGGAGGATTCCAATCCTCCGACCCGGGCTCTGTTGTGTTCCCGACTCAGCCGGACACCGGGGTGGTCGCCTCGGACCGCGGCTCGTTCGCACCGAGGAGGTTATTGAGGACGAGCCGTTCGCCGAGGGTCCACGTGGTCGTCGTCGCCAGGTAGAGAGCGGCGGCCAAGGGGACGAAGAGCGCGAAGATCGCCGTGAGGAAGGGCATAAAGCTCAGGGTCTTCATCACTCCTGAGAGGTCCGGCATCGCCGGAGCATCTGCCCCGTTCTTCGCCGGGGGAGCGGTCGGAGTCTCGGGTGTGGCCGGGGTAAGCAGATGCCGGGAGAACCCCGCGACGACGGCGATGAGGACGACGAGGATGAGGTAGACCGTGATCGCGGTGCCGGTCAGATCGCCGGCGCCGAGCAGTTTGACGAAGCTCGTGCCCAGCGGCAGGCCGAAGAGCGTATGCCCGAGCAGCTCATTGGCGTGTCCGTCGATCGTCGCATTGATGAAGAGACCGTAGACCGCCATGAGCACGGGCATCTGCGCGAGCACCGGAAGGCACCCGGCGAAAGGGGACGCGTTCTCCTCCTTGTACAGCTCCATGATCTTCTGCTGCATGAGTTCGGGCTGCTTCTTGTGTTTCTTCTGCAGCTCGCTGATCTTCGGCGCCAGTCGTTTCCGAGTGATGCCGGCTCTGACCTGGGACACCCCGACGGGGATGAGCACGGCGCGGACCAGGACGGTGAGCACGATGACGGCCAGGGCGGCGCTGAAGCCGCCGGCGAGCGGTTCGAGAATGTCGCTGATCCCCGTGACCACCGTGTAGGCGGCCTCGACGAGCAGACGGATGGGCAGGAGTTCGTAGATGTTCACAGGTGAGTGTCCTTCGGACTTAGGCGCACTGAGGCGCGGTTGATTGGGCCGTTGCAGGCCATCACCGTGACGTTTGATGACAATTGCCCGCGCCGAGGCGGGGAGACGTTCCGGACGGAACGTGATCGAGGTCGTTCAGGCGATGGCGTGAACGACGGAAGAGGGGGCTCTGGGCAGTGCCCTCCCCGGAGTGCCGGGCTCCTCCGGCATGCGGAATTCGCGGATGCTTCGGCGCGTGTCCGGCAGAGACGGCGGGCGCGCCGACAGCGAGAGCACACGCAGCAGAGCCATGCTCGCCCAGGCGGCGATCGGCGTCAGCAGGGCCGCACCGAGGAGAGCCAGGACGATGAGATGTGTGGGGGACTGGGGCACGACCGAATCGAGGTCGGAAGAGAGCACGACGACGAGCAGCTGCAGAGTCAGCCACATATTCGCCATCATCTCGTCCCCTTCCCGGTGCGTCGATGCTAGCACGCGGGCCTGCGCGGAGGTCTCAGTCCTCTGCGCAGGCGGCGAGGTCCGGATCTCGGGCGAGACGCACGAGCGCGGCCGCGAGGCCGGCGAGGTCGTCGTCACCGACCAATGCGGTCAGCTTCTCGTCCTGCTCCGGCAGCCCGGCCGTCTTCGCGCCCTTGCGGACGAGCGGGTCGAAAGCGGGCCTGACCGAGGGCCAAACCTGCTGGACCTCTCGGAGGAAGATCGACGCTCCGGTCGGACCGATGCCGGTGAATTCCTGCAGCAGCCTCGCAATCCGACCAGGCTGCCCCTCGGCCTCATCGCGCAGCTTCCGCAGGTCCCCGTCCCAACGGTCGATGAGCAGATCGGCGGCCTCGGCCAGACGCGTGGCGGTACTCTCGTCGTAGCGCCGATATCCGCCTCGACCGAGCGCATCGACCCGTTGCTGCCACGTGCTCGCGCGCAGACGCTGCGGCGTCCTCCACTTCGCCGAGAACAGCTCGCGCGCGCTCGCGAGGGCGATGTCGGAGCTGATGCGCGTGGACAGGAGCAGGCTGAGGACGAGCAGCTGCCACAGCGGGGCCGGCTTGTCCCGGAGAGTGATCGCAGCCTCCGCGGCGAAGGTCCGCCCGTGCGCATCGATGAGTCGAGCGGCGTGTTCTCGCTGTGTGCTCATGCGGCCGATCCTATGTCCGGGCCCGGTCGAAGAGTCAAGGGCCACCGGAGCCTCAGCCGCCGGTGCCCGTCCGCTCATAGCGGCACGGTCGAGCGGGATCGGCGGAGCCGCCGACATCGAACTCCAGGGCGACGACCTCCGATCGGTCAGAGACACTGTCCTGCAACGGATCGCCGAGGCGGCCGGAAAGACGTACGACCGCATCTTCGACGACTCCCTGCGTGACCGGTGGTTCACCGCCGAGGAGGCGATCGAGTACGGACTTCATCGATCGCGTCATCGACTCCCGGTCCGACCTGCGAGCTCCGATCGGAATGAGGATGACTGAAGTGAAGTGGCTCACAGGTGTTGCGGAAACCGCAGTAGGTTAAGTTAGGCTGGCCTACGTTAATGTCGAGGGGCCGCATCAGGCTCCGACCACTGTCGAAAGGACAGGAATGTCAGTTCCTCACAGCCGCCGGGCCGTCATCGCCGGAGCGCTCGTCGCGCTCTCGCTCACCGCCACCGCCTGCGGGCAGGGATCGCAGGCCGCGGAGGAATCCGGGTCCGCGAATTTCGAGACCGTGACGATCAAGCACGCGCTCGGCGAAGCGGTCATCGAATCCGAGCCCGAACGCGTCGTCACCCTCGGCCAGGGATCGACGGAAACTGCGATCGCTTTGGGCAAGACGCCGGTCGGCATGGAGGAATATGCCTGGGGATCCGATGACACCGGCTACATGCCGTGGATCTACGAGGCTGTGAAGGACAAGGGTGAGAAGCTGCCCGAACAGTTCCAGGGCGATACGGAACTCGACGTCGAGGCCATCGCCGAACTCGAACCGGATGTCATCCTCGCCCCCTGGTCGGGAATCACTGCCGAGCAGTACAAGCAGCTCGATGCCATCGCCCCGACCGTGGCGTACCCGAAGCAGCCGTGGACGATCAAGTGGGATGAGCAGATCACCACGATCGGCAAGGCGCTCGGTCAGGAAGAGGAATCAGAAGGCCTCGTCGACGACATCAAGACGCAGCTGAAAGAGGCGAAGCGGGAGGAATACAAGGACCTCACGTTCTCCTTCATCTACAACTCGGGTCCCGGCACCCTCGGCGTCTTCTACCCCAACGAGCAGCGGGTGGCGATGGTCTCGGCGCTCGGGCTGACCCCGGATCCGATCATCGACGAGCTGAAGAAGGACTACGACGAGCCGGGAACGGATTCAGCGCTCATCGGTCTGGAGAATGCGGACAAGCTCAACGATTCGGACCTCATCTTCACTTTCTACTCCGATGAGAAGAACAGGAAGGAGATCGAATCGCAGGGACTGTATGCGAACATTCCGGCGATCAGAGCCGGGTCCGTCGTGGCGCCGGATGATCAGCCCTTCGTCACCGGATCCTCGATCATCAACCCGCTCACCGTCCCCTGGACGCTCGAGCGCTATGTGCCGATGATCGACAAAGCCGTGAAGAAGCTCGACAAGTAAGTCGTCGGCGAGGAGCCTGCCGCATCAGTCAGGCAAGCAAGCTGGGCGCTCTCAATCGAGGGCGCTCAGCTTCTTCCATTCATCCCACGAGTACACCCAATCAGAGATGTCGCTGTCATTGGTCGACAGGCTCACTTGGGAACCGGTGACCTCGACGGGATCGCCGAAGATCGCGGAGTCGTAGTACTCCTTGGCCCGTTCGGTGGTGAGATTGATGCAGCCGTGGGAGACGTTCTGCGAGCCTTGGACGCCTGCCGACCACGGTGCGGCGTGGATGAATTCGCCGTTGTTGTGGATGCGCACCGCCCACTGCACATCTGTTTCGTAGTCCCACTGTTCGGAGGTCATCGTATAGTCGGCGGCCTTCGACATGACCACATGCGTGCCGTTGTAGGACGGGGACTTCGGTGCGCCGAGCGAGGCCGGGAAGTCCATGACGGTCTTGCCGTCACGAGTGACGGTCATACGATGGGACTTCGCATCGGCCTTGACGACCTGCTTGCGTCCGATCTCGAAATCGAGGGTGAGGTCGTTCTGACCCACGCTGTTCTCACCCGTCGGCACATCCTTGAGCGGAACGTCGACGGAGACCTTCGAATGAGCGGGCCAGAATTCCTTCGGGCGGAAATGCAGGCGGGACTGGGGATCGTCGTAGAGCCAACCCCAGGAGCCCTCGACCTCCCGCTCCTTGCCGTCCTCATCGGTGACCTTGACCGAGAGGCGACGTTCGACATCGTCGCGGAAGTCCTTGGACACCGTTGAGCCGAAGTTGAGCATGATGGGGGCGGCGATGCCGACCGTCTGATCATCGGCGAGCGTTGTGCGCACCGACATCGGAGCGCCGTCGCTGGCGCCGACGGTGATCGTTGCGTCGAGGTCGACCTCGTCTCCGTCGGCAGTGGTGGCGGTGACTTTCAGGGTGTATTCGCTGTCGGCGACGAGGCCGTAGGTCGAGATCCAGGCGGCGGATTCGTCCGGGGCGGCGACCGCCTCGGCGGTGTCCTTGTCGTCTGTTTCGGCGTCCTTCGAACGATCGTCGGCGGTCTCGGACTCGGTGGAGCTCGGTGTCGACGAACCGGCTTGGGCGTCGTCATCTGTCTCGAGCGCCGTGCCCGAAGCGTCGAAGAACATGCCGGGATCCTGGGCTATCCGGGGGTGGGCCTCCTCGGTGACGGAGATGTCACTGAGGTTGGCGTTCTCGACGGAGATGCCGATCCGCTGGCCGGCCTCGAGGTCGATGTCGTCGCCGGATTCGGTCACCTCGCCGAAGTCCCCGGCGCCGGGCATCGCGGCCGCCGCATCGGCGGACTCGCTCGGCTCAGCTGAGGAGGTCGCATCGCTGGGCTGCGAAGACGGCGTCGATTCGGACGCGGATTCTGCTGCCTCGGAGGTGATGGCTCCGACGCGGAACACGGGATCCGCGGCCGCCTCGGCGGTCTTGTTCGCGCCATTGCGGGTCGCGTCGGGATCGTCGCTCGACGGCGTGCACGCAGTGAGCAGGGCCAGCGCCGAAAGGGCGGCAACGGCCCCTTGGATCTTCGTGGACAACAGGGAAACCTCGTTATAACACAGGGATGAGAACTGCGAATAATGGTAATGAAGCAAAATCACGAAAGTATTAACGCTTTCGCTTCTTCGCTCCGATTCCGGCGCCCGAAAGGTCGTGGAGGCAGAGCTGACCTGGGCAGATGGGGGAGAGGGGGAGTTGTGGAATTGTGATGTTGGGGAATAGAGGACTCCCCGTGCACCCGACAGAGCTCGCTTACCCTTGCTGCCTTCCGGCCCTGGGGGAGTTCACAAGATGACGCCGCACGGGGAGCCGTGAATTAGTCTAGTCGAGAGCGGCCTCGGTGGACAAAACGAGTGGGCGGGGCCACAAGATTACGACAAGGACACTGTTATCCACTCGTGACAGAAACATCATCTGAGCGGGACATTCACTGGATAGTGTGGACGCTTCCTCGTTTCCCATCCCTAAGGAACGACGGAAGCATCGAGCGCAGACGGGAGGACGGAGCGCAGCCGTCGGCAGAACGGCATCTCCGCGCCGTCGCCGATTGAACCGCGTGCCGTCGGGCGATGAGGTCGCGTGTTCACCTGCGGGAAGTGGGATGCTTCACACTCGGCCACCGCGATTTCGCATTGTCGTCATGACTCGGATAAGCTGATTCGCGGAGGATTCGCCTAGTGGCCTATGGCGCTCGCCTGGAACGCGGGTTGGGTTAACGCCCTCAGGGGTTCGAATCCCCTATCCTCCGCCACAGAAGTCCCGGTCTCGCAGTTTCTGCGGGCCGGGACTTCGTCGATTCACCGGCTGCGGGTTCCGAGTCGGTCGCGGGAGGCTCGTATTCGGACATCCCACACCGATTGTGACGGTTCGCACCATCGAGTACAAGAAGATCCGCGTCGACCTCTTCCTCACCGGCTTCCTCCACTTCCAGGAGGAACTCGAAGCGTTCGGCAAGACCGTCATCCCGATCGTGCGCGAGAAGGAAGCCGAACTCGTCAACAGAGGACTGCTCACCCCTGCCGGAGTCTTAACCTGGAGGCGAGGTTCCCTCAGGCCACGCTGAATGACGCGGACCTGAGCTTCAGCTTCGTCCGCAGCTGATCGCCGGTGAGGCTCGCGGTCTTCCCCGTCACCGAGGTGGCTTTCACCGTCTTCACCAGACCTGAGCCGGTCTTCGCCACCGCCACAGACCGGACGTCTGCCAGCCCGAAGGCCCGTGCCATGTCGGCCTGCTTGGCCGTCACCGACCACGAGGCGTTCGGGTTCTGCGCAGAGGCATACTTCGACGGAGAGTCATCGACCGAGACCAGGTACGGCACGGCCGACCCCCACACCTCGGCAGCCGAATGCGTCTTCGACCCGGCCGACGACGAGTAGACAGCATCGATGAGCCCGCCCTTGTAGGTGATGAGGCGCGCCGACTTCACCGTCGACCCGTTCGTGGTCTGTGTCGCGGCCACGGCGTTGCGCCATGGACCGGAATCGCCTGCATTCTCGTGAGTCCACCCGAGGAAACGCTGCGAGGCCACCTCGTCATAGACGTTGCACCCGCAGGCCGGCTTCACCGCACCGAGATTGCGGTAGGCGTAGGTGCGCGACGCGATGGCCTGAGAGCGCAGGGCCTCGGACTGCCACGACGCCGGCATCTCGGCGATGCCCGGCAGATATTCCTTGTTGAGACCCACCACGTTGATGACGTTGAGCGAGCTCTTCAGCTGACCGATCTCGAGCCGTCCGTGTCGGTAGGTGCCGGTCGCCCCGTTCTGGGCACCGCTGACCGACACCGTCGTCGCCGACGAACTCTTCCAATATCGGGTGCCCTGCCATTCGAGGGTGAGCTTCGACCCCGAGTAGCTCTTCGACCCGACGGTCGCCTTGACCGAACCGGACGACGTCCGTTCGATCGTGACCTTCGAGCCCGATTCGATGGTCTTCGACCCGACCTTGACCCGCAGACGGCCGGACCGCGGAGTGACAGTCACGGACTTCTTTCCGGTCAGGAGCTGCACCTTGAGACTGGCGTCGGCGTTCTTCGACATCGTCGTGACCTTGGCACCCGTGTAGTAGTGTTGCAGGATCTGCGTCGACGACTTTCCGGCTGCCGCCATTCCGCGCGCTCCGTACTGGCTCATCCCGACCCCATGGCCGAACCCCGACCCCTTGATCGTGAACGACGACGGCGCCTTCGTCAGCGTCACTTTCGCCCCGGACTTCGCCGTCCACACGATCTTTCCGTTCTGGAACTTCTGCCGGGTCTCCGAACCTGAGCGGTATTCGTTGCTCGTCGGATAGCCGAGCGGACCGCGTTCCCACCCGGACTTCTTCCACGCCGTGCGGATCGCACCCAGAGTCGCATGGGCGCCGGTGGCCTTCGTCCAATGGATGCTGCCGTGCTTGAACGACTGATAGCAGCCCTTCTGGATCAGCGTGCACCGCTGCGGGCCGACCGCTGGGCCGAGCTTGCCGGAATTCCCACCGAGCGATCTGTGCATCGTCCCGATCGCACCCGAAGTCGCATAGGCAGCATGTGCCGGAGGCAGTGTGGAGCAGAGAATGAGAAGGAACCCGATGAGCAGTGCCGCGAGGGCAGGAGTCGTCGCCTTGACGAACAGGGAGGGTGGCATGAGTTGATCATAAGCGCGGCTGTCAAGACCCCAGGTGACGAACAGACGAACTCCCCGGAACGATCGTTCCGGGGAGTTCGTCGCCGAGGTGGTTCCGCCTCGGCGAAAGAGGCATCGTTCCAGGTCAGCTGAAGTTATCAGCGATTGCCTTGTTGAAGGCGTCGAGGTCGTCGGGGCTGCGGGAGGTGATGAGGTTGCCGTCGATGACTACCTCGGTGTCGGCCCAGTCGGCTCCGGCGTTGATGAGGTCAGTCTTCGTCGAGATGAAGGACGTCAGCTTCCTTCCCTTGGCCACTCCTGCCTCGGCGAGGATCCACGGAGCATGGCAGATGGCCGCGACCGGTTTGTCGGCGGCGAAGAACGCCTTGACGAGGTTGACGGCGTCCTCATTCAGACGCAGGGCATCGGAGTTGAGGGTGCCGCCGGGCAGAACGAGGGCGTCGAAGTCATCGACCGAGGCCTCGGCGACGGGAACGTCGACGTCAAAGGTCTCGGCATGCTCCCAATCGCCTTCCATCGCCTGCAGCGTTCCCTCGGACGGGGAGACGATGACGGTCGTCGCCCCGGCCTCGTCGAGAGCGGTGCGGGGACTGGTGAGTTCGATCTGCTCGACGCCGCGGGTGAGGAGGAATGCGACCTTCTTGTCAGAGAGTGCCATGGTGGTGCTCCTTGTCAGTTGTGATCTGTGAAGTTGTCGAATCTGACATGGGCCCGGCTGGCCGGAACGTCGAGGCCGACGTGCGGCTGGACCGACACCCACACTGGGCTCAACAGCGAAGAATACCGATTTGTTCCAGACCGCGACGAACGCATTCCCCTGGCCGAGGTGACCAGGGGAAAGCGAGTCGGGATGCGAGACGCTCGAGGGGTACGTTTCGTAGGCCCGGCGGGCGGCTCAGATGTTCGGGAACTCGAGGCTGTAGCCGATGCCGGACTGCGACGCCGAGGTGATCTTCACAGTGCCGTAGTGATTCTTGCCGGCAGCGGTGACGGTGCAGTTCTGCGAGCCGCTGTGGGAGAAGATCCGCAGGTCGGAGTAGCAGTCGACGGTGTCGACCGTGGTGCCCTGTTTGGCGTAGGCGTTCTTGATGTCCGCCTCGAGAACGTCGGCGGGGATCTTGCCGTTGCCGTCGGCGTCGAGTTCGACTCCGTCTTCGCCGATCGGCGGGCCCTGGTAGCCGTTGTCGGTCGTGCCGCTCGACGACGATGATCCGCTCGAGGTGGAGTCGCTCGAGGACGACGACCCGCTCGACGACGACGACCCGCTCGACGGCGAGCCGGTCGAGGTGGAGGAGTCACTCGCCGAGGAGGCGCTGGACGAATCGGTGGATCCGCCGCTGCCGGTGGTTCCGGACGAACCCGAACCGGCGGAGTCCGAGGAGGAGCCCGAATCCGATGCCGGTTCTTCGGCGGTGGTCTCGGTCTCTTCGGTCGGCTGCTCCTGCTGGCCGTCCTGCTCCTGGCCCTGTTCCTGCCCCTGGTCTTCTGGGCCGAAGGTGATGTTCATATCGCAGGCCGAGAGCGTCAGGGTCGCGGCGACGGCTCCGGCAACGGTGATGGTCTTGAGAAGTGTCTGTGCCTTCATGATCTGCTCCTGGTCTCGTGTGCAAAATGCTGTCGGTGTTTCGTACAAGACAAGCCTCTCAGCGCGGAGCCGTGACCTGGGCCGATTCGTGTTCGGATCCGGTGACGCATGTTCCAGGACGGACACATCGGCCTATTCTGGGATTGTGTTCGATGACTGGAGCCGAAGAGATTCGAGAAATCTTCGCCGCCGATGTCGAGAACACGCTTCCGGCTGCGTCCCAGACATGTCAGCGAGCACAACCCGTGCGAGCGGCACGAGACAAGGAGACCGTCATGGCCAAGTACCTCATGCTCAAGCACTATCGGATGCCGGAGCAGTATATGGATTACACCCCGATGGATCAGTGGAGTCCCGACGAGGTCGACGCACATGTGGGGTATATGAACGCCTTCGCCGACAGACTCAAGGACTCCGGCGAATTCGTCGACTCCCAGGCGCTCTCGCCCGAGGGCGCCTTCGTCCGATCCGGCGGACCGGGCAAGCCTCCGGTCACCGACGGTCCCTTCCCCGAGACGAAGGACCTCATCGCCGGGTGGATGGTCATCGACGTCGAGAACTACGACCGGGCTCTCGAACTCGCCGGTGAGCTGTCCGCCGCACCGGGCAAGGGAGGAGAGCCGATCAACGAATGGCTCGAACTGCGCCCCTTTCTCGACCACGCACCCAGCGTGGACGAATGATCAGGGACGCGAACGGAGTCCGCGATGACCGATCCGGATCTCCTCGCCGAGGCGGAGCTGCGTGAGCTCGTCCCCGCCGTGATCGGCATCCTCGTCAGTCGTGGAGCAGACTTCGCGACCGCCGAGGACGCCGTTCAGGACGCGCTCATCGAAGCCCTGCGATCGTGGCCGTCCGACCCGCCCCGCGACCGGCGGGGCTGGCTCGTGACGGTGGCGTGGCGGAAGTTCCTCGACACCGTGCGGTCTGAAGGATCGCGGATGAAACGCGAGGAACGGGTCATGGCCGCCAGTCTGGTTGAACCCGGAAGCTCGGCCGAACCCGGAACGGACAACGTCCCAAACGCTGATGACGCCCTCGACCTCTATATCCTCTGCGCCCATCCCGACCTCAGCCCCGCCTCGGCGGTAGCCCTGACCCTGCGGGCGGTGGGCGGACTGACGACGAAGCAGATCGCCGAGGCCTATATGGTGCCCGAGGCGACGATGGCCCAGCGCATCAGCCGCGCCAAATCCAGGATCGCAGGCTCCCGACTCAACCGGCCCGGCGACCTGTCCTCGGTGCTCACCACCCTCTACCTCGTGTTCAACGAAGGACACTCGGGCGATGTCGATCTCGTCGCCGAAGCGATCCGCCTGACGCGCACGCTTACGTCGATGATCGACTCCGCCGAGATGGACGGTCTGCTCGCGCTCATGCTGCTCCACCATGCCCGTCGCGATGCCCGATTCGGTCCCGACGGCCGCCTAGTCGCCTTGGCCGATCAGGATCGCACCCGCTGGGACCGAAAGCTCATCGCCGAAGGCATCGAGATCCTGCAAGCGGCGCTTGCCCGAGATGAGCTCGGCCAATATCAGGCACAGGCCGCCATCGCGGCACTCCACGCCGATGCGCAGAACGTCGAGGACACCGACTGTGACCGAGACGCCGATGACGGCGGTGGTCACGGTCTCGGTGGGCCGCCTCGGCGAGCGAGGTTGATCACTCCTGTCGGCAGATGACATTCGTCAGCCCCGATGACGGACTACGATCGAAGGGAGCACTCAGCTCACCAACCCACGTCAGCGATCCCGTCACCGGGGTCCGTTCCCGATGCCGAAAGAGGCCGAACCCGTTTGAGCCACCTGCAGGAGTTCTTCCGCATCCCACCGGGCGAACGCGACCATATTCCCGCGTCCCGCATCGCCCTGGGAGTCGCCATCCCGCTCCTCGTGCTGCTCGGAATCGACCGCCTCGACCTCGCCGTCTATGCCGCCTTCGGCGCCTTCACCGGCATCTACGCGCGCTTCGAATCCCCACGATCGCGGACCAGACGCCAGTCGATCGCTGCCGCCGTCCTCGTCGTCTGCGTGGGCATCGGCGCCCTGCTCAGCAGCCTCGGAGCTTCGGTCTGGGTGCTCGTCGTCATCACCTCACTCGTGTCCGGTGCGGGTGCGGCCATCGCCCTGCGCTTCCGGCTCAAACCCGGCGGGTCGATCTTCTTCATCTTCGCCACAGGAGCCGTCGGATCCATTCCGGGCGGCGCATCTGTGCCGGTGGCAATGGGTGTGGCGGCCGCCTCGGCGCTGGTGTGCATCGGTCTCGGAGCGCTCGCCCACTACGCCGGCGAACGCATGCCTCCGGAGAAGGAGACCTATGTGCGCGTCGGGCTGTCGCCGGTGGGCAAGGCTGATCTGGCAGCCCACGCCGCCCGATTCACTATCGCCCCGTTCATCGCCGGAGTCCTCGGCACCCTGCTCATCGGTGTGCTCCCGCTTCTGTCCCACAGCTATTGGGCGATGGTCGCGGCGGTCGCACCGATCACTCCGCCCGGCCGTTCGGCCCGTCTCAAGCGCGGCGTCCACCGGGTGGTCGGAACCCTGCTGGGCGTGATCGTCACAGCGTTCCTGCTCTCGTTCCCCACCGAAGCGTGGCAGCTGGTGGTGTGGGTGATCCTGCTGCAGTTCCTCGCCGAGATCTTCGTGCTGCGCAACTATTCGGTGGCTCTGCTCTTCATCACTCCGTTGGCACTGCTCATGACCCAGATCGGCAGCCCGCACCCGGTTCCGGAGCTGTTGGCCTCGCGTGCCATCGAAACCGTCATCGGGGCCGTCGTCGGCATGCTCGTCGTCATCGTCGGCTTCAGCAGTGCGAAGAGGACGCGCGCCGAAATCGATGCCTCCCCGCATGCCGATGATGATGACTGATCCTAGGAGGACACCTTGACCACCAGCACCGAGGTGCTCGCCACGCTGGCCTCGCTCGAGAACGAGAAAATCCGCGCCGTCAACGCCCGCCACGGCGACGACCACGCGGTCAACCTGACGAAGCTGCGCGCCGTGGCGAAGGACCTGAAGAAGAACGATGAGCTCGCCGCCGAACTGTGGGACTCCGGTGACACTGCGGCCCGCCTCGTCGCGATCCTCATCATGCGTCCGAAGGCCTGGAGCGAAGCACAGCTCGATGAGATGCTGCGTGACTCGCGTGTCCCGAAGGTCCACGGTTGGCTGGTCAGCTATATCGTCAAGAAATCGCCCCACGCCGAGGCGCTGCGCGGTTCGTGGATGGACGATCCGGATCCCGTGGTCGCCTCCGCCGGATGGACGCTGACGAGCGAACGGGTGAACCGGAAACCTGAAGGCCTCGACGAGTCCGGTCTGCTGGACGTGATCGAGGCCGAGATGGCCGATGCCCCCGAGCGCCTGCAGTGGGCGATGAACGAGACGCTGTCCTATATCGGCATCGAGAACCCGGACCTGCGGAACCGGGCCATCGACATCGGAGAGCGCCTCGGCGTGCTCCGCGACTACCCGACTTCGCCCGGCTGCACCTCACCCTTCGCCCCGACCTGGATCACGGAGATGGTGGCCCGCAACGCGGCGAAGTAAGCCGCGGTGCTGCTTCTACAACTTGGGGTGGCGGGTGTGGAAGTCCGTGACCTGCTGGAAGGCGTGACCGGCGGCCAGAACGTGCGCCTCCTGGAAGTCACCGCCGACGAACTGGGCTGCCAGGGGAGTGCCCCTTTCGGTGAACCCTGCGGGCAGAGTGATCGACGGCATTCCGCAGTTGTCGATCGGTGCCGTCGGCACGGTGACCGCGGCGAACAGCTTCTGGTCGGAACCCAGGTTCGCCATCTGCGCAATCGTCGGTGAGCCGACGCCGATTCCCGGCAGCAGGAGCAGATCGATATCGGCCATGAGGGTGCGCATTCGGCCGGTGAAGTCTCTCCGCGATTCGAGCAGCCGGTGGTAGTCGATGGCGGAGAGTCCGCGCCCGATCTCGATGAGACCGGACAGGTCGGGACCGTATTCGTCCGCCCGGGCCGTGTACGTCTCCGAGTGGACACCGGCGGTCTCGACCCCGCACAGAGCCGTCCATTCCTTGGCCGCGGCCTCAAATCCGGGAGTCTCGACCTCGAGCACCCGCCAGCCCAGGTCGGTCACCGTCTCGATGGTGTCCTCGAGCATCGCATTCGTCGCAGCGTCGAAGTGCTCTTCGGCCAGCTTGCGGTCGAAACCGACGACCGGGGCGCGGTCGACGCGCAACGTCTGCGGGTAGTCCGGTACCGGTTCGAGCGACGAGGTGGGATCGGCCGGATCGTGGCCGGCGATGGCCCGTAGCACGATCGCGGCATCACGGGAGCTGCGGGTCATCGGCCCGATGTGATCGAGGCTGGGAGCGAGTGCGAAGATGCCGTAGCGGGAGACCCGGCCCCAGGTCGGCTTGAGCCCAGTGACGCCATTGGCCGAGGACGGAAGGCGGATCGATCCGCCGGTGTCCGAGCCGAGAGCGGCGAAGCAGAGCCCGGCTGCAGTGGCCACACCGGACCCCGAGGAGGACACCCCCGACCAGGCGTCGGCATCCCACGGGTTGACCGGGGTCGGCAGGTCGGGATGGTGACCGGCGAATGCCCCCTCGGTCAGACGCAGTTTGCCGAGGATGACGGCTCCGGCGGTTCGCAGACGAGCGACGACGGTGGCATCGTAATCTGGGCGGAAGTCCGCATGGATCGTGGTGCCTGCACCGGTCGGTGCGTCGTGGGTGTTCGCAAGATCCTTCACCGCCACGGGGACACCGTGCAGATCGCCGAGCCAGTTCCCGCGGGACAGGAGCGCATCGGCGCGGTCGGCCTCGGCGAGGGCGGATTCGGTCATGACCGTGGCGAAGGCCTGGAGTCGGGGTTCGAGGTCGGCGACGCGTTCGAGCATCGCTTCGGTGACCTCGCGCGAGGTCAGCTGCCTGGTCCGAATGAGTGTTGAGACTTCGTGGAGTTCGAGGAACGGGATCTCGGTGCTCGTCGGTGTGGTCATCATGCCTCCCTGCATCGGTTTCCCTCACCCTAGCCGATCTTCTCACCAGGGGGAATAGTGATTTCCAGGGCTATGCTCCGGCCAGTTCCCGCAGTGCTTGGATGTGTGCCTCGAGTCGTCTGCTCCCGTTTTTGCTGATCGAGACCCAGGTGCGCGGGCGTTTGCCCACGTACCCTTTGTTCACCTCGACCATTCCGGCCTTCTCGAGTGCGGTGATGTGCCGGGAGAGCACGGAATCGGAGACGCCGAGACTGTCGCGCAGCAGTTTGAACTCGGCTCTGTCCCGATTCTTCAGGCTCGAGACGATGCCGAGCCTCGTGGGGTTGTTGAGCTCCGGTTCGAGGCGGGTCAGAGAGTCGCCGAGGTGGGGGATCGTTTCGTTCTCCTCCGCTGAGTCTGTGCCGTCTGCGCGATCGTCGGCGGAGTCTGTCATCGAGTTCTGTTTCGCAGTCATCGTCGGTCCCTCCTCAGCGGCGCAGGGCCAGCAGGGAGAAGACCGGGGCGGCGACCCACAGCAGTCCTGCGGCGATGAACGGGATCGGACCGCCGGCTGCGAACGAATCGGCCATGACGCCGGCGATGAAGGCGACGATGATGACGCCCAGCCATGTCAGCAGCAGGGCCGTGGAGCGGCGGCTCCAGGACAGGGCCTTGGCGAGGTAGACGACCAGGGCGGGAATGATCCAGCTCAGTCCGGCTCCGGCGATGATGAGCTGGGTGGTGTTGTCGTCGATGATGCCGATGGCCATGAGTCCGACGGAGAGTCCGGCAGAGAGGACGAAGAGCAGTGTGACCAGCGGCCACGCATCGCCGCTGCGCGCCTGGGACTGGTTCGCTTCGACCTGGTTGAGAAGATCTGCAGCCTGCTGTGGGGTGGGGTCGGCGTTCATGTCGGTTCCTCTGATTGGGGGTTGCTCTGTGGAAGTAATTCCACAGTACCAACTACTTTCCATATTAGAAAGTACTTTCACCTCAAACTTCCCCGTTGCTACCTGACGGCGGCCCAGCAACCCCGCGCGAGGTTGCTGGGCCGCCCTCAGGTAGCAATTAGGGGGTGGAGACTGCGACTGTGGCCGCGAGCTCTGTGGCCCGCTCCAAATGTTCCTCGGTGACTTCGCCGGTGACGATGAGGGGATCGAAAGCGAGCTTCCAGCCCAGGCCCGTCGTGATCTGCTTCATCGCAGTCTCGGCGCCGGTCGTGTCGTAGCCGCCGTGAATCCAATAGGAGAACGGTCTGCCGGCGGTCGGTTCGCGCACCGCGTCATAGGTGGTGTCGAAGAAGTGCTTGAGGGCACCGGAGATATAGCCGAAGTTCGCGGTCGTGCCGAGCACATAGGCATCGGCGGCGAGCACATCTTCGACGCTCGCCTCCAGGGCCGGACGGACGGTGACGTCGATGTCGCCGAGCTCGGGCATGCGCAGTCCGGATTCGGCCGCCTCTGCTATCTGTGCTGTGGCGGCGGACGGGGAATGATGGACGAGCAGAACCTTGACCATATTCCCACCTTAGACCTCGGCGAGCGCCCGGTCAGCCCCTTGCTGTCGCAGGCGCGCCCCGCCGGCGAGACTTAAGAGGGGCCAGATTGCGCATTCTCGACGCGAAAATGGCAATCTGGCCCCACCTAACTGGGCGACGGGGCGGGTCCGATGTCTACAGTGGAGCCATGGCAGTCATCTTCGACCCCCTGCGCGGACGTGTGCGTCCGGAAGCCAGCCACCCCGATGCCGCGATCATCGACGTCCTCACGAAGACCTATTCCGACGCGGACTGGGCGGTGCTCACCGGGGCGGGAATGAGCACGGACTCAGGCGTGCCCGACTACCGCGGACCGGATTCCCCGCCGCGGAATCCGATGACGATCCAGACTTTCCTCTCCCACCCCGATCAGCGCGCCAGGTACTGGGCACGATCGTGGATGGGCTGGCCGCGGATGCGCAGCACCCAACCGAACCAAGCCCACCTCGCCCTGGCCGAGCTGTCCTTGGCCGGAATCATCACCCAGAACGTCGATGGACTCCATCAGGCCGCCGCCGAGGCGGTCGCCGCCGACCGTGCGACAGAGGCCGGAGCGCCGGCGCCGAGTCCCGTCATCGACCTCCACGGCAGCCTCGACCGAGTGATCTGCCTGAGCAACGGACACCTGTTCGACCGCGACTGGGTACAGCGGAGACTGAGCGAACTCAACCCGGACTTCGCCGAGGCGGTCGGCATCGACCCCATCGACGTCGAAACCGCACCCGACGGCGACGTCGAACTCGAGGACACCGCCGGATTCGCAGTCCTCGACTGCCCCGAATGCGGTGGACTGCTCAAACCCGATGTCGTCTACTTCGGCGATTCCGTCCCGGCCGCCAGGGTCCAGGCAGCCAATCGGATCGCCGACGAGGCTGCCGGACTCGTGGTGCTCGGGTCCTCGCTGGCAGTGTTGTCGGGACTGCGGTTCGTTCGGGCCGCCGCGAAGGAAGGCAAACCCGTCGTCATCGTCACCGACGGGCCAACTCGCGGAGACGAATTCGCCGACTTCCGGTCGATCTCCCGCGTCGCCGACTTCGTCACTGCGTGGGCCGCCAGGTGAGGCGATCGGGCGGCGAGTGGGCCAGGCATCCAGGGGAGTCCAAGCCGGGAATGGAAGACTGAGGATCATGAGAGACAATCTGGCTCGCGCCGAACGACTGCGCCTTGTCGACACAGCCCGCCGCGCCGGGGACGACGCACCCACCCTGTGTGAAGGGTGGACGGTCAGGGACCTTGCCACCCACCTCGTCATCCGCGAACGTCATCCCCGCGCCGCCGCGGGCATCTTCATGCCGAAGTTCTCCGACCGCCTGCAGGCGAAGGAAGACGAGTACGCCGAGATGCCGTTCAGCCGGCTGCTCGGACTCGTCGCCGCACCGCCGAAGTGGACCCCGGGCGCCCTGCCGGGAGTCGAAACGCTGATGAACACGACAGAGTTCCTCGTCCACCACGAAGACATCCGCCGGGCCGCGATCGAATGGATTCCGCGTCAGCTGTCGCAAGCAGAGACCGCGACCGTGTGGGCACAGACGAAGGTGGCCCTCCTGCCCTACGCTGCGAAGGCGAAGGCGCCCGTGACGATCGAAGCTCCAGGCTTCGGTATCCGCACAGCTGGGAAGAAGGGCAGCGGTGAGGCCGCGACGATCACCGGGGCACCACTCGAGCTGCTTCTCTACCTCATGGGACGAGAGGACCATGCGCTCGTCGACGTGCGCTGAGTTTCGGGAAAACCCCATCCAGGTCGGGGGATTGGTCCCTGTCGGCGTCCGGTGAAGTCTTCCTAGGCTGGTGTCAACAGCCGTTACCAAGGAGGTCAGCACCATGAACGCAGCACCCACCCACTCCCGATCAGTTCGACCATCCCTCCGCGGGACAGTACGCTCACCCGTCCACCGGACTGTACGAAGCACCGCAGAGCTACCAGAGCCAAAACCGCTATAGCCAGCGTGCCGAGGAGGATCCGGGCAAGGTGCTCGGCATCATCGCGCTCGTGGCGACCCTGTCGACCTTCCTCGGATTCAACTTCATCGGACCCGTCATCGGCATCATCACCGGTCACATGGCGCGCAAGCGCTCACAGGAAGCCGGGTTCGGAGACAACGAGATGGGCAAGTGGGGCTTCATCTTGGGCCTCGTCTTCCTCGGTCTCCTCGTCCTCGGATGGGCACTCGGAATCTCCTTCGGCATCGTCGGCGGGCTGGCCAGCCTCATGGCCGGCTGACCGTAGCGAAGAGACAGCACCGAACGAAAGACGGCAGAGGGCCGACCCGCAGGGGTCGACCCTCTGCCGTTGTCAGAAGCCCGTGTCGGACGAATTCAGTATCCGACCCAGGCTCCGCGTTCCTGGTCGAGGACCCGCGGGTGCAGCAGCGTCGAGGCTTCGACCTTGCCCACAGCCGCGCGATCACGGTCCGGTGGGAACGTCGTCGAGGCGGCGAGCACCTCGGCGGTGGCGAATTTCAATCCGTCCGGAGCATCATCGGGCACGGACACCTCGGGACCCGCTCCGTCGAGATCGGCGAGGAAGTATCCCCAATCACCGAAGCTGGGGACATCGACGTGATACGGAGTCGTCGACAGTCCCGCCTCGGCGACGGCCTCACCGATGCCCCAATAGGCCTCGGGGGCGAAATAGGGGGAGCCAGCCTGGACGACGAGCCGCGCCTCCGGGGACATCACCTGGCGGATGAGCCCGTAGAACTCGATGCTGTAGAGCTTCGACGTCGCGACATCATCGGGATCGGGCAGATCGGCGATGACCGCGTCGTAGGCCGAATGCTTCGCCTCCCGCAGCCACGTGAAGGCATCGGCGGCGATCGTTCTCACCCGCGGATCGTCGAGGGAGTCGTCGTTGAACGCGGTGAAGTGCTCCGAGGTCTTCGCCAATGCGAGGACCGCCGGGTCGAGGTCGACGAGCGTGACGGACTCGACGTCGGGATACTTGAGGATCTCACGCACGGCCAGGCCATCACCGCCGCCGAGGACGAGGACGTTGCGGCGCGGACCGTTCAGCAGCGGATGGACAAGGCTTTCGTGGTACCGGTACTCATCGGCCGAGGCGAACTGCAGATCCCCGTTGAGGAACAGCCGCGTATCCCCGGTCCTCTTCGCCTCGGTGAGCACGATCTCCTGGTAGTCCGACCGCTGCGAATACACGATCGGATCCCGGTAGAGACGCTGCCGGGTGGTGACTTCGATGTCGTCGGTGTACACCCACACCACGGTGAGCCCGCCGAGGATGAGCACGAGCAGAGCCGCCAACGTCAGCTGCGCGGCGCGGCTGAGTTCAGAGCGGAAGAGCCAGAGGACGATGAGGATGCCCACCAGGGCATTCGTCATCCCCACCGCCAGCGCTCCGCGCGGCAGACCGAGCAGCGGCAGCAGGAGGAACGGGAAGGCGAGTCCCCCGATGAGCCCGCCCACATAGTCGGCGGCGAAGAGGTCGGCGACCGCGCTCGAGGCCTTCTGGGCGCGGATGCGTTGGACGAGCTCCATCAGCAGCGGGATCTCCGCGCCGATGAGCGCGCCGATGACGAACGCGAGGGCCACCATGGCCACCGTGTAGACGTCGGCGAACGCGAAGGCGAGGTAGAGCAGGATGACGGAGAGCCCGCCGATGATGCCCAGGGCCGCCTCGATGAGGGCGAAGGAGACCGCGGCGAACCCGGTCAGCCGTTTGGTCGCCAGCGACCCCACACCCATGGCGAAGACCATGACCGCCAGGACGATGGAGGCCTGGACGATGGTGTCGCCGAGCAGATAGGACCCCAAGGCCACGAGCGCGAGCTCGTAGACCATTCCGCAGCTCGCGCAGATGAACACGGCGAGCAGGACGAAGAATCGGGCCGGCCCCGGACGCATCGGCAAAGTGATGGGTCGGGCCGCCTCGGTGGCGGTGCCGGTCGGTGCGGTCCCGGCCGAGTAACGACCGGATTCGGCAGCGGTGCTCAAAGGAGGGCTGCGGCCATGATGCCCGCGATGCCCAGATGGGCGGTGGCGTTGACCCAGACCTCGGGATGCATCTGTGGGGAGTTGATGATGTCGCCGGTCTTGCCCGGAGTGAGCAGGCCGATGAGCACGAAGCTCACTCCCATGAGGATGATGCCAAGGACGCCGAAGACGAGAGTGGACAGGATGCCCGCGGCCAGGTCATCGGAGCTGGCGCGGATGGCCGCGATGACGATGATCGCGACTCCGGCCAGGTCGGAGGCGACGAGGACCGCGGCATTGCGCGACTTCTGCTCCCACAGGATGACGTGGAGCTTGCCCGGGGTGAGCAGATCGACGACGAAATAGCCGATGACCATGAGGAGGAGTCCGCAGCCCGCATAGGAGAGGACGACTCCGGTCTCGTAGATGAGGTAATTCAGGAGCATGTCTGCCTTTCGCTGTGCCTGATCGTGCCTATTTTCCGGTGCCCGGTCCGCCGCCGCGGAAGCCGGAGCCGTCGCCGTAGTTCGATCCGCCGCCGGTGAAGAACGGGAGGAAGAAGAAGCCGCCGCCTCCGGAGCGGGAGGAGTCGCAGCCGACGTAGTCATAGCTGCTGCCGTTCTTCTCGTAGTCGCCCTCGCCTGGGTTCGAGACGTATTGGCCGTCTGAGAGGTCGTAGTCGCCGCAGTTCGCCGACGATCCGGACGAACCGCAGCCTCGGAACATGTTGCCGATGACGATGAGGATGACGACGAAGAAGATGATCGTTCCGCAGCCGATGCGGCGCGGCTTCCGCCCCGATCCGCCGCCGGGCCGCTGCGGTCCGCTGGGACGCTGTGGGTCGGATGGACCGGAGTTTTCGCGGTCGAAATCGAAAGAGCCGCCGCCCAGCGAGACGTTCGGTCCCTGACTCATGCCGACCTCCTCAAATCGGAGCTGCTGTGCACGATCTCTCCATGCTGCGGGTAGCAGTGCCACGACTGCCAAGCGATCCGGTCGGGACCTGCTGCGGTCAGCGACAGTGCCGTCAGAGCGCCGGGCTGTCCGGGGAACGCGACCGAGAGGTGGTCGTCTGCGGTGAGGGCACGGTCGGCACCGGCGGCGAGCACCTCGGCGGCGGCTGTCGGGAAGTCCCCGGACACGTGGGTGCGGGTCGCGGTGATTAGGTGTTCGGTGAAGCCGGCCCACCGACCGTGGCGGACCTCTTCGCGGTCCCACTGCGGTCGTTTCGGAGGCGAATCGTTCCCATCCTCGCCGAGGCAGGCGAAGGTCTCGATGAACACATCGGTGGGCCCGACGCTCAGGATCGCCTGGTGGGAGGAGCCGATGACGGTCAGTGTCAGGGCCAACGCGGGCGTCGCCTCGGCGAGGGTGGGCTCTGTGTCAGCGATCTTTGTGTCAGTGGGTGCGGCTACGGTGGGCACATCGATGCGGCGGGCAGCCAGCGGGGCGATTCGGTCGTGGTCGAGGCTCAGCCGCAGCGCCTCGGCACTGGTGTCGGTGAAGGGGACGTCGAGTGGGCGGGGGAGGGTGAGCATCAGCTGCCGGAGTAGATGGTGAAGGAACCGGTCGGGATGCTCTCTCCCGTGCTCACTTCCCAGCGTCCGTGGTCGAAGCGTTCGAAGGCGAGCAGGCGGCCGTCGCCGGATTCGTAGTCGACATAGTCGACCCCGCCCTTCTCGTTCAGTCCCGTCGTGCCTTCGGACCGGTAGGAGGCGGTGCCGTGCTCGACGAGATCGTAGTCGGTGCCGTCGATGGTGATGGTCCGGGCCTTCGGTTCGATGTCGAGATCGGGCCGGTCGCGCCAGCGCGCGACCTGCACGTCGGGGTCGCGTTCGACGCTCAGCCACATGCGGGTCGCCGAGGCGTCGGCCTGGAAGAAGTGCTCGGCCCAGTCGTAGCCGCCTTCGGAGATGCGCAGGGTGCCGCGGACGAAGAACTTCTCGTTGCCGAATTCGAGGAGATCGCCGGCCTTGATGGTCTCGGGATCACCGCCGGTATTCTGGTCGGCTGCGAAGGGATCGCGCGGGGCGGGCGGCTGCTGTGTCTGCTCCGGCTTGCGGGCCTTGTTGGCACGGGAGCGGATGACGAGCACGGTCACGAGGACGACGATGATGAAGACGAGGACGGCGATGAGGAGTTCTGTGGGCACGGCGGTCTGCTTCGATTCGATGGCCGGACGGGTCACCGCCCACTCTAGTCGACCGGAATGTTACGTACGGCTGTGATCGGACTTCTTCTCCAGCGCGGTCATCGTGTCGGCGATGACGAACCCGAGGTCGCGGTTGAGTGCGAGCATCGGTTCGTTGTCCGTCGCCGTGTACGTCTGCACCCATTCCGCCGAGGCGGTCGCGTCGACCGCAGGCAGCTGGCGCAGGTTCGCGACCTTGAGGGCCCGACCGATCCCGCGGCCCCGATAGGCGCGGTCGACGAGGGTGTCCTCCTGAATGACGATCTGCGGATCGTGCGACGAGACCATGATCTCCGTGTAGCCGACGGCGAGGTCGCCCACATGCGCCATCGAGCTGACCAAGGTCCAGCCCTGCTCAGCCATCCGCTCCTCATGGCTGCGGATCGCCGCAGTGCTGGCATGGGTGGCGGCACGGGTGAGTTCTCCGACAGGCACGTCCTCATCCATCTGCTCCCGCAGCTGCGTCCAGGACTCCAGGACCTCCTCGGGGCAGGCCCCGATCCACGAGGTGACCGAGAAGTCCGGATCCTGCCTGATCACGGGGACAACCGTCGACGCCCCCGAATCCTTGTACCGATTCGCATCGGCCTCCAGGTAGGCGGGCAGGTCGAGCAGCAGCCGGTGCTCTGCGTTGCCGACGCTCATTCCATGCGCCTGCGCGAAAGCGACCCCGGCCGGGCAGTAGGTCTCGGTCTGCACGATCGCCGAGGACTCCTCACCGCCATCGAGGAACTGTGCGGCCGCCTCGGCGAGGGCCGTGCCGAAACCCCGACGACGGTGATCGGGGAGGACACCGAGTTCGATATCGGTCGGTGTGTCGGGGGAGAGGCTGATCTCGACGCCGCCGACGATCTCCTTACCGAGGCGGCCCACCAGGGCGATGTCCTGCCCTCCCGGGCGCGGGTGGGCGAATTGGGTCAGCGTCGTCTCGGCGCTGCGCCACCAGGCGGCGGTGCGGCCCTCGGTGTAGGCGGTGCGCATGACGTCGTTCCATGTCAGCAGCGCAGACTCATCGCCGGCCGCGATGCGCGTGATCTGAATCTCAGACATAGTGAAAGTCGATCACGGCGGGGACCGGTTTTCAAGGATGCCGGTGACCGTCATCAGCGCTGTCGGGGCCGTCGGGGTCATCTGCTCCGGTTCGGTTCGCAGCGGATCCGCGGTCGGGCGGGTCGGTGGGGGCCGCCTCGGCGTGGGGGTCGTGTTTGGGCAGGCGGGAGCCGATGTGCGCACCCGGTTTCGTCATCACCCGATAGACGAGCCAGGCGCCGATGCTGAAGACGACGATGATGCAGACGGTGAGGAAGATGACAGCGCCGAGTCCGGTCTCCATCATTTCGCCAATCGACGGCGGTCGAAGTAGTTCGCGAAACGGGCCTTGAAGGAGCCCATTCCGATCGATCCGCCCACGCGCACGAGAGGTCGGCGGCCGGTCGGAATGGCGTCGACCACGGATTTCACGCTTCCCCAGGACTTCGAGAGCTGGTCGACGTTGACCGCCCAGTCGTCTGGGATGACGACGGTGACCGAGCCCATACCGGCGACGACCTCGATCTCGATGACCTGCAGGTCCGTGTCGACCTCGAGGAAGTTCAGTTCGATGTTCGACATCGAGGGCTCGCAGCGGATGTACGGCGGGACAGCCCATCGGGCGCGGCGGACCTCGGACTCCCAGCCGGCCCTGATGACTAGCGGATCGAAGCGGTCGTGGCCCTGGACCGCCTGCGCGCGGCCGGCGGCGGGAGTGATCGCCGAGGTGGGACGGAAGCGATCGTAGGGCAGCTCGGTGGTGAGGTCGGCGAGCACCTCGTCGAGGTCGATGGGAAACTTCGCAGCCTGGACCTTCTCCATCCGCTCGTCGAGCTCGTCGACCGTGATCCGACCGTCTCCGGCGGCTTCGCGGAGCAGCTCGATCGCCTCGTCGCGTTCCTTGTGGCCGATGCGGAAGGTCTTCGCGGGGTCGTTCTCGCCGGGTAAGGGGGTGGCTGAGCTCATGATCTCTATCGTGCCTGATCGGGAGGTCAGCGACAACGGCGGGGAGTCGGGGAACCGTGTCTCGTGTCAGCCGTTGGCATTAGGCTAGGGGACGTGTCCACCGCACTGTACAGAAGATACCGCCCAGAGACCTTCGACGAGGTCATCGGTCAAGAGCATGTGACCGATCCGCTGAAGGCCGCCATCGAACGTGGCCGCATCAACCATGCCTACCTCTTCTCCGGCCCGCGCGGGTGCGGCAAGACCACCTCGGCGCGGATCCTGGCCCGGTGTCTCAACTGCGAGCAGGGACCGACCCCGGTGCCGTGTGGGGAATGCCCGAGCTGTCGGGATCTGGCCAACGGCGGACCCGGCTCGCTCGATGTCGTCGAGATCGACGCGGCCAGCCACAACGGCGTCGATGATGCCCGTGACCTGCGAGAACGTGCCATCTATGCGCCCGCGCGCGATCGGTACAAGGTGTTCATCCTCGATGAGGCGCACATGGTCACCTCGCAGGGCTTCAACGCTCTGCTCAAAATCGTCGAAGAGCCGCCGCCGCATATCAAGTTCATCTTCGCCACGACCGAACCCGAGAAGGTCATCGGCACGATCCGGTCGCGGACCCACCACTATCCCTTCAGACTGGTGCCACCGGAGGCCCTGGGCAACTACCTCGAAGAGCTGTGCGCTCGTGAGAGTGTGCAGGTGGCCAAGGGCGTGCTGCCGCTGGTCGTGCGGGCCGGCGGGGGATCGGTGCGTGACACGCTGTCGGTCCTCGACCAGCTCATCGCGGGGGCTGGGCCCGATGGAGTCGACTACGGCAGGGCCGTCGCGCTGCTCGGATACACTCCGGATTCGCTGTTGTCCGACATCGTCGATGCGTTCTCGGCCGGTGACGGGGCCGGAGTGTACCGCGCGGTGGAGCGGGTCATCGAATCCGGTCAGGACCCGAGGCGCTTCGTCGAAGATCTGCTCGAGCGCTTCCGGGATCTCATCGTCATCAATGCCGCCCCCGAGGCGGCCCATGCCTTCCTGCCCGAAGTGCCGCCGGACCGCCTGGAGAGGCTGACCCTGCAGGCCAATGGTTTCGGACAAGGTGAACTCTCCCGCGCCGCAGACCTGCTGAATGTGGGACTGACGGAGATGTCGGGTGCCACCTCGCCGAGGCTGCAGCTCGAACTCATCTGTGCCCGCATTCTGCTGCCCGGTTCCGGCCGCAGCCGAGACGCTGTGCTCAGCCGTATGGAGCGGATGGAACGTCGCATCGGCATGTCTGCCACCGGCGTGGCCGCAAACATGCCGCCGGCGCAGGCCGTCCCGGACCAGGGTGCGGCGCAGGCCCCTATGCAAGGGCAGGCGCCTGCCGCCGAACAGGGACAGTCGGGCGGTCGACCGCCGGCAGGTGATGCGTCGCCGGGCCGCGGAGCCGGAGCACCGGCTGCGAACACGCCCTCCGGACAGCCCCAGAGCTCAGCTCACGACGACTTCGAGGACATCGCGGCCATGGCCGCGGCCGCCGAGTCGATGCTCAACGAACCGGTGGCGCAGCCAGGGCAGCAGCCTGAGCAGGGGCAGCAGCGTCAATCTGACCGGCAAGGGTCGCAGGGGCAGGCCGAGCAGCGAGATCAGTCGGATCAGCAGGCTCAGTCGTCTCAGCACGATGGCCAGACCGAGCCGGAGCAGGCATCGCCGTCCGGACCTCAATCTCAGACCGCGCACGCGGGTCCGCAGGGGCAGTCTGCTGAGAACCCTCGGAACGCAGAAAGGGGCCGGCCAGCGCAGGAACAGCAGCCGTCTCCCGATTCGTCGCTCGAGCCTTCGGCCGAAGCGTCGGGTGCGCCGCAGAATGAGTCGCAATCTGTGCCGGACAACCAGCAGAGACAGGACTCTGTCGGTGCCTCCGCACACAGCTCTGCACCGGACTCCGCGCCGGCGAACCAGCCTCAGCGCCAGTCGGCTCCCGCGTCTGCGGCACCAGCCGGACCTGGCGATGGCTCACGACAGTCCGAGCAGGCAGCGGCACCGGAAGCGACATCGGTGGCGGGAACCGGCGACATCGGCGGTGAGATCGAAGCGATCCGCCGCGCATGGCCGAGCATCCTCGCCTCGGTGGAGAAGCGCAGCCGACTGACGCGGGCGATCATCGCGGCCAATGCGATCCCGCAGTCGTTCTCCGACGGGGTCGTCTACCTCGGCTTCAACAACGCCGGATCCGTGCAGGGATTCCAGCAGCGTGACCATGCGGCCAAACTCGCAGCGGCGATCAACGATGTCCTCGGCATCCAGGCTCGTATCGACGTCGGTGATGTCGGTCGGATCGGCGGAGGAACTGCCGGCGGAGGCAGCCAGGGTAAAGGATCATCGGCTCCGCGCATGAATGACTCCGGCGGCAATCACGGACCGGCGCCGAGCCAGCGCCGCCCGAGCCCGCAGGAAGTCGCCGCGGTCGTCGGCACCCGTGAGGTCGACAAGCCGCAGGTCGACCATGAGAAGTTCTGGGAACCGAGCGGTCCGACACAGGGCCCGTGGTCCTCCGACGACGAGGAGGGGGAACAGCCGGGCCCACCGACTGAATCCACGACAGCAAGCAGCCCCGTCAACTCTGCCGAATCGCCCGACGAGCGATCGGCCGGTGCCGAGCAGCCCGACAGCGAGGCCGCGGACGGCTACCGGCAGCAGGATGATGTGGACCCCGCCGGAGAATCGGAGACCCCGACTGGCTCGGAAGACGACTCCTCGGCCGCTGAGACTCCCGATTCGGGCTCATCCGCAGACTTCTCCGGGTCGAGTGTCTCCGAACCTAACGGCTCTGTACCGGACGTGCCGGACGTCGTCGTCCCCGACCTCTCCGACGATGACTTCTTCGGCTCACCGGCCGACACCAACACCGCACCGACCGACGACTTCGACCAGCCTGATCGTTCCCACCAGCAGGAATCGACATCAGTGACGTCGACCGGCTTCGGGGACGATTCGCCGATGGAGTATGTCGAACCGCGCTGGGAGGAACCGAATTGGAATGACGGTCCCTCACCGATCGACCCTTCGCCGGTCGATGCCGCATCGCCAGGCACGGCTTCGGCCGACGTCGACGAGACGAGCGCCGGCAGCGGAGCTGTCGACGTCGGGGCCGTCGTCGTTCCGCCGCCCGATGACGATCTCGACTATCCCGATCTCGGCGACACCTCGAGCGACTTCGGGGGAGGCAGCCAGTCGGCACCTGCCGTGCAGTCGCCGCCACCGGCCCATGGGGGAGAGGCGAAACCATTCAAATCGCGCTTCGCCGCCCTGGCCGAGAAGCACGGTGTCACCACCACTCCGCCTGCCGGACCCGGATACGGGTCTGCACGGCAGACCAACCCGGCTGGCGGGACAGCACCGGGGTCCGCCTCGGCGCCGGAATCGAACCCCTACCCGCAGCGGTCGGGATCGGACGAAGACGAGTATGATCCGGAAACGGACCTCGACGTCTCCGAAGCGCCGCAGATGGGCGTCGATGTGATCGCACGGGTCCTCGGCGGCGAAATCATTGACGAAAGAGAAGTATGAGCGCTGTATACGAAGGTGCCCTTCAGGACTTGGTCGAAGAGTTCGGCAAGCTTCCGGGCATCGGGCCGAAATCGGCCCAGCGTCTGGCGTTCCACATCCTGCAGACGGACTCGCAGGACGTCAATGCGCTGGCCCAGGCGCTCACCGACGTGAAGAAACGAGTACGGTTCTGCGAGATCTGCGGAAACGTCTCCGAGGAAGCCGAATGCACGGTCTGTCAGGACCCGCGCCGCGATCGGTCGATGATCTGTGTGGTCGAAGAGCCCAAGGACGTCGTCGCGATCGAACGGACCAGGGAATACCGGGGGCTCTACCACGTCCTCGGCGGAGCCATCGACCCGATGGCCGGGGTCGGACCCGACAATCTGCGGATCAAAGAGCTCATGACCCGCCTGCAGGACGGTGAGGTCAAGGAGACCGTCATCGCCACCGACCCGAACCTCGAAGGCGAAGCCACCGCCACCTACCTCGTCCGCCTACTCGGATCGCTCGGTGTGACCGTCACCCGCCTGGCCTCGGGGCTGCCGGTCGGCGGCGACCTCGAATACGCCGACGAAGTCACCCTCGGTCGGGCATTCTCCGGTCGTCGTGAAATCGACTGAGCGCCTCGGCGGGAAGACTCTCGGCTTCACGGATCTTCCGCACCTGCTCGAGTGACTCGCCGAGCTCAAACGTCCCCGTTCATCCAGCTCGGACGTCCCGTTTATAACGATTTCTGAGCAGGGGCTGAACGCCCGGTGACCAACCGCCGTCTCGCCTTTGTGCACAGTCAACGCTCGGGTCTGCACGTGCGGACATTCGGCCCGGTCAGGCAGTGTCTGAATGACGGGCGAAGGTGAACCGAAATGACCTAACTCATACAATGGTTCAGGTGCCGGGAGCCCGACACGGCTGAAATCCTGATCGATGCAGCACGAGACCTCCATGTTTGGAACCATGGAATCGATCGCCTGGCACGGAACTTATCAGCGATAAGGAAGATACTGCAGTGAGCATAGTCGTCCAGAAGTTCGGTGGGTCCTCGGTAGCCGATGCGGAATCGGTCAAGCGGGTGGCCAAACGAATTGTCGAGTACCGTCAAGCCGGCCACGAAGTAGTTGTCGTGGTGTCGGCCATGGGTGACAGTACCGATGATCTCATCGACTTGGCCCAACAGGTTTCCCCCATGCCCCCCGCCCGCGAACTCGATATGCTGCTGACCGCCGGTGAGCGCATCTCGATGGCGGTGCTGGCCATGGCGATCGCCAACCTCGGCTTCGAAGCCCAGTCCTTCACCGGTTCGCAGGCCGGAGTCATCACCGATGAGCAGTTCGGCAAGGCCCGAATCATCGACGTCACTCCCGGCCGCATCCGGTCCTCCCTCGACGAGGGATACGTCGCCATCGTCGCAGGATTCCAGGGCGTCAGCCAGACTGCGAAGAACATCACCACACTCGGCCGCGGCGGCTCCGACACCACCGCTGTCGCACTGGCCGCGTCGCTCGATGCCGATGTGTGTGAGATCTACACCGATGTCGACGGCGTCTTCACCGCCGATCCGCGGATCGTGCCCACGGCGCGCAAGATCGATGAGATCGGATATGAGGAGATGATGGAGATGGCCGCCTCGGGCGCCAAGGTCCTCATGCTCCGCTGCGTCGAATACGCCCGCCGTTACAACGTGCCGGTGCACGTGCGGTCCTCATTCTCTCGCAACCAAGGAACCTGGGTGACCGATTCACCCATCCCCGAAGCCTTCCGCCAGAGCCGGGGATCCTCGACCCCGGCAGCGGAACCAGAAACGGAGTCCACCATGGAACAGGCAATCATCTCCGGCGTCGCCCACGACCGCTCGGAAGCCAAGGTCACGATCGTCGGTGTTCCCGATGTCCCCGGCAAGGCCGCTGAGATCTTCAAGACTCTGGCCAAGCAGGAAGCCAATATCGACATGATCGTCCAGAACATCTCCACCCGCGAGCCGGGGAAGACGGACATCTCCTTCACCCTGCCCATGGACGACGGAGCCAAGGCGCTTGAAGCGCTCGACGGTGTGAAGGCAGAGATCGGCTTCGACCAGGTCCGCTACGACGACCAGATCGGCAAGCTCTCCGTCGTGGGCGCCGGAATGCGCTCCCACCCGGGCGTGACCGCGACCCTGTTCGAGGCACTCAGCGAAGCCCAGGTCAATATCGACATGATCTCCACCTCGGAGATCCGCATCAGCGTCGTCACCCGAGCAGACTTGCTCGACGACGCGGTCCGCGCCGCTCATGCCGCCTACGGACTCGACAGTGAAGACAACGAAGCAGTGGTGTACGGAGGTACCGGACGATGAGCGTCAATATCGGAGTAGTCGGTGCGACCGGCCAGGTCGGCGGAGTCATGCTCGACCTGCTGGCTGACGATCCCGGATTCGAGATCGGTTCCCTGAGGCTCTTCGCCTCCGCCCGTTCGGCGGGGAAGACGATCGACTTCAAGGGTCGGCCGATCACCGTCGAAGACGCCGCCGAGGCGGATCCGAGCGGACTCGATATCGCCCTGTTCTCCGCCGGCGGAGCGACCTCGAAGGCGCAGGCCGAGCGTTTCGCAGCCGCCGGTGCCATCGTCGTCGACAACTCCTCGGCGTGGCGTTCGGACCCAGAGGTCCCGCTCGTCGTCAGCGAAGTCAACCCCGATGCCCTCGACGAGCCGCCCAAGGGCATCATCGCGAACCCGAACTGCACGACCATGGCCGCGATGCCCGTGCTCAAGGCCCTCCATGACAAGGCCGGGCTCAGCCGCCTCATCGTGGCCACCTACCAGGCCGTGTCCGGTTCGGGCCTGTCCGGGGTCGAAGAACTCGCCGGTCAGCTCGAAGCCGGTCTGCCCGATGCCCGGAAGCTCACCACCGACGGAAACGCGGTGAGCCTGCCGGAGCCGAACAACTACGTCGAACCGATTGCGTTCAACGTCCTGCCGATGGCGGGATCGGTCGTCGACGACGGGCAGAACGAAACCGATGAAGAGAAGAAGCTGCGCAACGAGAGCCGGAAGATCCTCGGCCTGCCCGACCTTCTGGTCGCCGGCACCTGCGTGCGCGTGCCTGTCTTCACGGGACACAGCCTGAGCATCCACGCCGAATTCGACTCCGACATCAGCCCCGAGCAGGCCACCGAGATCCTGTCGCAGGCACCCGGAGTCTCCCTCGACGAGGTCCCTACCCCGCTCAAGGCCGCAGGTCGGAATGACAGCTACGTCGGTCGCATTCGCGCCGACCAGTCGGCACCGGAGGGCAAGGGACTCGTCCTCTTCGTCTCCAACGACAACCTGCGAAAGGGTGCGGCACTGAACACCGTGCAGATCGCCGCCCTGCTGGCGAAGAAGCTCGAGGCGAAGGCCGCCTGAGCAACTCGATTGCTGATCGCCGGCGTTGACCGGTGACGTGCAGCAGTCCGCTGCGGATCGCAACCGCCCGGAAGCACCCGCTTCCGGGCGGTTCGTTGGTTCCCACAGTCGCACTCGACTGCCCGTCAGCGGCAGTCTCGTTCAAGGCAACGCTAGTTTATCCAGAGTTCCCGCACGCCGGTCGAACTCGTTCAAGCGCAACCGCAGATTGCACGCGGTACACGGAGCGAAAAGTGCGCTCCGCCTTGAACGAGCGGACCTCGGGTGACGGTATGGGTGCAAAGCGTCGAAAGTGGCCAGAACATATAAAAGTCTCGCTATATATAAATATTTATATTAGTGGCGGGCCTCTGATCTGAGTATCGTCGACGATGTTGCTTCATCCACGATGCCTTAGAAAGGCTCCTCATGACCTCCTCGCGCATTCTTCTTACTTCCGCTGCCATCGCCTCCTCGGCGGCGCTGGTCCTCAGCGGCTGTGGGGGACAGGCCTCCGAAGCCGACACCGGTGCTCTGCGCGTGGTGACCTCGACGAATGTCTACGCCGACATCGTCTCCAAGGTGGCCGGCGACTTCGCCGAGGTGAGCCCGATCATCGATGATCCGAACCAGGATCCGCATTCCTACGAGGCGACCACGCAGGACCGTCTCAAATTGTCGAAGGCCGACCTTGTGGTTCAGAACGGCGGCGGCTACGACGCATTCATGACCGGAATGCTCGATGCCTCCGGTACTGACGTCGACATCATCGATACCGTTTCGATCTCGGGCCTGCCCGGCTCGGAAGGCCTCGGCAACGAGCCCCACGACCATGAGCACGGTGACGGCCATGACGACGAGGAAGCCCACGGCGGCGGGCACGCTCACGAAGGTGAGGAGGCACATGATCATGAACATGCCGCAGAGGGCCACGATGAAGAGGGCCATGAAGGCCATGATCACGGATCATTCAACGAACACCTGTGGTATTCGGTTCCGACGATGACGAAGCTCGTCGACGAAGCGGCGAGTCACCTCGGCGAGGCCCTGCCCGAACGTCAGGGCGAGTTCGAGGAGAACGCGAAGGAGTACAAGGCGCAGCTGACCGCCCTGCAGGACGATATCGATGCGGTGAAGAAGGAGCACGGCGGCGAGAAGGTCGCTGCGACCGAACCGATTCCGCTGTGGCTGTTCGACGATATGGGGCTCGAGAACGTCACCTCGATGGAGTTCCTCGCCGCCGTCGAAGAGGGCAACGATGTGCCGCCGCTGGTGCTCAAGGCCGCTGAGAAGCAGATCTCCGATGGAGATGCCGTGCTGCTTGGATACAATACTCAAGCGGCAGGTCCGCAGGCAGAGGCCTTGAAGTCCACCGCTGAGGACTCCGACGTCCCGGTCGTCGACCTCGCCGAGACCATGCCTTCGGGAACGCACTACGCCGACTGGATGGGTGGCTACATCACCGAAATCTCAACCGCACTCGAAGGGCACAAGCACTGAACATGGCCAAGGAATCCGACGCTTCCGCACCGGCAATACGACGGGAGCCGGTGATTCGACTGCGCGACGCCGAACTGCGGTTCGGCCCGCGAGTGCTCTGGCACGATCTCGACCTCGACGTCGCGCCCGGGGAGTTCCTCGCCGTGCTCGGCCCCAACGGCACGGGAAAGACCTCCCTGCTCAAGGTGCTGCTGGGACAGAATGCGCTGTCGGCCGGCACCGCTGAGGTCGGCGGTCGGGAAGTGCACAAGGGCAATCCTGCCATCGGCTACATTCCGCAGCAGCGCGGAATCGATCCGCACACTCCGATGCGCGGCCGCGATCTGGTGCGCATGGGCATCGACGGTCACCGGTGGGGGATGGGCCTGCTGTCCCGGGGACGAAAGAAGAAGGTCGAAGACCTCTTGGCCTCCGTCGGCGCCACCGACTATGCCGACGCCCCCGCCGGCACGGTCTCCGGCGGTGAGATGCAGCGACTGCGTGTGGCCCAGGCCCTGGCCAACGATCCCACGGTGCTGCTCTGCGACGAACCGCTGCTGTCCCTCGATCTGCACCACCAGCAGGTGGTGGCCGCACTGCTGCACGAACAGCGGGTCAAACGCGATGCCGCCGTCGTCTTCGTCACCCACGAGATCAACCCGATCCTGCCGTATGTCGACCGAGTGCTCTATATCGTCGGCGGGCAT
Organism: Brevibacterium permense; assembly: GCF_013280495.1. Taxonomy (GTDB): domain Bacteria; phylum Actinomycetota; class Actinomycetes; order Actinomycetales; family Brevibacteriaceae; genus Brevibacterium; species Brevibacterium permense. The sequence continues at coordinate 39,196 of NZ_JABSSX010000007.1, read as the reverse complement.
TTCCTCATCGGAACCCCCGCCGAGGTGATGACCACCGAATCGCTGTCCCGCCTCTACGGAGCTCCGGTCGAAGTGGTCCGCGTCGGCGGCCGCCTCGTCGTCGTCGGCGGTGAAGAGGAATGCGTCGACCACCACAACCTGCCCGATGACTCCTTCGACCTCGACGGGACGGTGGTGAACCGATGAGCATTCCTGAGATCTTCGCCAACCTCTTCACCTTCGAGGACTACGGCGAACTCGTCGCGCTGCTGGCCAATTCGCTCATCGCCGCGGCGCTGCTCGGCGTTGTCGGAGGCCTCATCAGCGTCTTCGTCATGGCTCGGGACATCCCTTTCGCCGTCCACGGGGTCTCCGAACTCTCCTTCGCCGGTGCCGCCTTCGCTCTGCTCGTCGGCTTCGACGTCGTCACCGGGTCGATCGTCGGGTCCGTCGTCGCCGCTCTCATCATCGGCATCGGCGGGGCCAAGGATTCGGAGAAGAACGCGATCATCGGCGTCCTCATGCCCTTCGGCCTGGGACTGGCGATCCTCTTCCTCGCCCTCTACGACGGGCGAGCGGCGAGCAAGTTCGGGCTGCTCACCGGCCAGATCGTCGCGATCACACCCGGCCAGATCCTCACCCTCATCATCTGTGCGCTGGCCGTACTCGTGGTGTTGGCGATCGTCTGGCGGCCGCTCATGTTCTCCAGCCTCGACCCCGAGGTGGCACGGGCCAAAGGTGTGCCTGTCAGTGTGCTCACCATCGTCTTCATGCTCACCCTCGGCCTCGCGGTGGCGCTGAGTGTGCAGGTCGTCGGTGTCCTGCTCGTCCTCGCTCTCCTCATCACGCCGGCCGCCGCGGCGACTCAGCTCTCGGCCTCTCCGGTGTGGGTTCCGGTGCTCAGCGTGATCTTCGCCGTGACCGCCTCGGTCGGTGGCATCCTCATCGCGCTCGGTTCGCCGGTGGTCCCGATCAGCCCGTTCGTCACGACGATCTCGTTCCTCATCTACGTCGTCTGTCGCCTCGTCGGCGGTCGCCGGATGAAATCCCTGCACCGTCGCCGCGCCCACCGCGCCGCGAAAGAACACAACACCCCCAGCCCCACCCCCTAATTGCTACCTGACGGCGGCCCAGCAACCTCGCGCCAGGTTGCTGGGCCGCCGTCAGGTAGTCCTGGGAGCGGATAGAGTTGGGGGAATGAAGAAGCGCGCTCTCCTCGCCGGTGCTCTGGCCGCCCCCACGGCCGCCGGAATCTGGGGTGCGGTCATCGAACCCCACCTCTTCGCCATCCGCCGCCACACCCTGCCGATCCTGCCTGCCGGAGCCGAATCCATCCGGATCCTCCACGTCGCCGACCTGCACCTGGCGCCCTGGCAGAAGCACCGTGCCTCCTGGGTCAAAGCGCTCACCCGGCTCGAACCGGACGTCGTCGTCAACACCGGTGACAACCTCTCGGCCGATATCGTGCCCGACGTCCTCGACGTCTTCTCCGGTCTGCTCGACACACCCGGAGTCTTCGTCCTGGGGTCAAATGACTTCTTCTCCCCTCAGGCGAAGAATCCCGCGAAGTATCTGCGATCGCCGTCCCAGGTCAAACACCGAGTGAACCCCGATCTCGACGTCGGGGCCCTCGTCCGCGGATTCGAAGAACCGACATCCCCGTCGAGTTCCGAGGACGGAGGCCAGGGATGGCATTTCCTCGACAACACCGAGGCGACCCTGACGATCAAGGGCACCCGGATCCACTTCTCCGGGCTCGGCGACGCCCATATCGACCGCGACCGGATCCGGTGGAGCGGGGGAGAGCCCGGCGAAGGCGAGATCGAGCATCCGCGGTTCGATCCCGAGGCCGACCTCAAAGTCGGCGTGACACACGCCCCGTATTCGCGGACCTTGGAGGCGTTCGCCTCGGCGAGGGCGGACCTCATCATGGCCGGACACACTCACGGGGGACAGATCCGCGTGCCCTTCTGGGGCGCGCCGGTGACGAACTGCGACCTCGATCGGACACGCGCACGCGGAGTCTTTCCGTACCGAAAGAGCCTCGTCGCCATCTCCGCCGGTCTCGGATTCTCACCGTACTCACCAGTGCGTTTCGCCTGCCGACCCGAAGTCAGCGTCTTGGAACTCGTCGCAAAGGCCTAGCCCGTTCAGCGGTTTCTGAAGATTTGCACAAGGCAAATTCGTTAAACTGGCTACCATGGTGTCTCCTGAGTCAAACGCCCCACCCACGAAAATGGGCGCGTTCATGCAGTTCGTGGCCGTCAGCGCGGTGGCGGGAATCGTCGCTGCCGGTCTGGCCATTCCCGGAGTCGGTGTCGCAACAGCCAGCGCGAACAGCGCTGTCGAGATCTTCGATTCACTTCCCGCGACCTTGGAGATCAAGGATCTGGGAGAGAAGTCGACGATGCTTGCCTCCGACGGTTCCGAGATCGCGGACTTCTACTGGCAGAACCGCCAGGAGGTGCCGTTGGATGAGATCTCGCAGGACATGCAGAACGCGACGATCGCCGTCGAGGATTACCGGTACTTCGAGCACGGCGGCGTCGACATCGCGGGCATCGCTCGTGCAGCGGTGCACAACATGGTGTCTTCGACGACTCAGGGCGGATCGACGCTGACCCAGCAGTACGTGAAGAACGTACTGGCAGAGAACGCGAACGCCGAGGAGGACGCTGAAGGTGTGGCAGCGGCGAAGGAGTCCGACGGCACTGCCGGCTATGCGCGCAAGCTGCGTGAGGCTAAACTCGCTGTCGCGGTTGAGAAGAAGTACTCCAAGAAGGAAATCCTCAACCGCTACATGAACATCAACAACTACTCGGGATCCCCGAACGTCTACGGCGTCGAAGCTGCCGCCTACCGGTACTGGGGCATCCACGCGAAGGATCTCAACATCCAGCAGTCGGCGATGCTCGCCGGCATCGTGCAGAACCCGTCGGCGTTCAACCCGCAGCGGTTCCCCGACCAGGTGCTCAAGCGTCGCAACACCGTGCTCGGGCAGATGCTCAAATACGACCACATCACGCAGAAGGAATACGACAAGGCGGTCAAGACCGACCTCGACCTCGACCTGCATGAGACCCCGAACGGCTGTTCGGCAGCCAAGAGCAAGGCAGAATTCTTCTGCAACTATGTCCAGAACGTCATCATGAATGATGACACCTTCGGCGACACGGCTGACGAACGACTGGCCTTCCTCCAACGAGGCGGTCTGAAGATCAAGACGAGCCTCAATCCCGATATCCAGAAGATCGCGGACAAGGAGATCAAGAAGCGCGTCCCCGTCGGCGACCCCTCCGGCGCCGGTCACGCCCTGGTGACGATCGAACCTGGAACCGGTGAAGTCATCGCCATGGCCGAGAACCGCGAATACACCGCGGGAGAGGTCAAGAAGAAGGACAAGAACAAGAAGACCTCGATCAACTACACCGTCGACAAGAAGCACAACGGAGGCGGTGGCTTCCAGGTCGGTTCGACGTGGAAGCCTTTCGTCCTGACGGCATGGCTGAAGGAAGGCAAGAGCCTCAACACCACCGTCAATGCGACGAAGCGCAACTTCCCTGCCAGCTCCTGGAAGTACGAGGGCTGTCCGAATATGGGCGGAGACTGGGACCCGAACAACGCCGGCGACGGTGAAGGCAAGGGTTCGATGACCGCGCTGGAGGCGACGAAGAAGTCCGTCAACACGGGCTACGCGGCGATGGGCAACCAGCTGAACATGTGTGATGTCTTGGACACCGCGATGGACCTCGGCATCCGCTATGGCAGCGGAGAGGCGCTCGACTACAAGGACAAGTCCGGCTTCATCCAAGCCCTGTCACCGTCGTCGATCCTCGGTACGACGGAGACCACCCCGATCGCCATGGCCGCGGCGTTCGCCACCTTCGCGAACGAAGGCGAATTCTGCGGACCGAAGCCGATCATCGAGATCAAGGACCGCAACGGCGAGAAACTCGACCTGCCTGGCGAAGGCTGCAAGCGAGTGCTCGACAAGGAAGTGGCCAAGGGCGTCGCCTACGCGCTGACTCAGACGTTCAACGGCGGTACGACGAGCTCGCTGAAGATCGGAGTTCCGGCAGGCGCCAAGACCGGCACGACGAACTTCGAGGTCGGCCACACCTGGCTGCTCGGGTTCACCAAAACCCTGTCCACAGCAGTGTGGACTGGTGATCCGGGGGGTACTCGCGACTGGCGCACCAACGGCGCCGGCGCCGTCAGAGGCCACATCTACGGTGCGACCATCTCCGGTAAGACCTGGCAGGCATACATGAGCCAGGCGGTGAAGGAGACCAAGGGCAACACCGGGTTCCCGAAGCCCAGCAGCAAGTACTTCTCCGGCGGCGGCTCCGGCGGTGGCGGCGGTTCGTCCACCGGCGGAGGCGGTGGTGGCACCGGTGGCGGCAACTCCGGAAACAACGGAGGCGGTGGCACCGGTGGCGGCGGCGGCACCGGCGGCGGTGGAGGCGGCAACTCCGGAAACAACGGAGGCGGCGGCAACGGCGACGGTGGTGACGGCGGCGGCGAGGCTCCTGGCCTCGGCGGCAACTGAGCCGATGAGATGCCGGTCGTGACAGGCCGATAGAACCCAGCGGAGAACGTCCCGGTGCAGGCGGGGAGGACCAGATCCTCCCCGCCTTCGCTGTCTCACTTTCACGGGTGTCGTCACAGCGAATCAGCCGTGACCGCCGCCCACGGAACACAGGTGCCCAGCGTGCCCAGTCTGGGCTAGTGTGGGGAACGGACCAGCGTCGTCGACCGCACCAGGAAAGCCTGGTCATACCGGATCACCCGGACCGCCTCGGCGACGCACCGACAACTGAGGAGAACCATGACCAAGTGGGAATACGTCACCGTGCCGCTCATCGTCCACGCGACGAAGCAGATCCTCGACCAGTGGGGCGAGGACGGATACGAACTCGTGCAGGTCGTCCCCGGCCCCGACAACAACGGACTCGTGGCCTACCTCAAACGCCCCAAAGAGTGATCTGAACCGGCCGGACCGCAGACACCTCACCCCCACCGAAAGAAGAACAATGTCGAAGACCCTTGAGCGCCTGAACGAACTCGGCCTCGAACTGCCGGAGATCGCCACACCAGCCGGCGCCTACGTCCCCGCCCTGCGTACCGGCGATTACGTCTACACCTCGGGCCAGCTGCCCGTCGTCGACGGCAAGCTGCCTGCGACCGGTCACCTGGGCACGGACGTCGACCTCGACACCGGCTACCAGCTGGCACGCACCGCCGGGCTCAACGCTCTGGCCGCCATCGCCGGAGTCATCGGCGATCTCGACAAGATCGTGCGCGTCGTCAAGGTCACCGGTTTCGTCAACTCCGCCGACGACTTCACCCAGCAGCCGGCCGTCATCAACGGCGTGTCCGAGCTCTTCGGTGAGATCTTCGGCGACCGTGGGCAGCACGCCCGCAGCGCGGTCGGTGTGAACACTCTGCCGCTGGGCACGCCCGTCGAGGTCGAGGTCATCGTCGAGGTCTCAGGCGATGCCGCTTAGCGGACGCACACTTCCCGTCTCGTCGGAGCTGCGGTGGCTGCTTGACCACTGGCAGTCCGACGGACGGTGGCCCGTGCCGGAGGCCCCGCGACCCACCTCGGCGATCGTGCTGATCCGGGACTCCGCGGACGGGCTGGAACTCTACATCACCCGGCAACTCGACGCCCGCGGCGTCGAAGACCGTAACCGGTGGGCATTTCCCACCAGCAGCCTGCGCCCGGGAGATGTGCGGAAGCTGCCTCTGGCCGGATGGAATTCGTCCCGGTGCGCGCGTGCGCTGAGCATCGAGAACAAATCCCGCGCCCTCCACCATTTCTCCGCGGCCGCCCGCATCACTTTCGCCGCCACCGGAATCCTGCTCGCCGAGGATGTCGACCGGGAGATCGTGGCCACACCGCAGACGGACTGGCACACCACCCGATCGAGGCTGTTCTCGAACGAAGTGTCATGGTCGCAGGTCTTACGCGACCGTGACCTGCGGCTGCGTCCCGATCTGTGCAAACCGTGGCTGCGCTGGATCAACACTCCCACCCAGCTGCACCGGTTCGACACCACCTACTTCATCGCCACCGTCCCCTTCGGCCAGGAAGTCGACTTCCTGTCACCGAACGAGACCTCCGCCGGATGGAAACGCCCCGGACAGATCCTCGCCGAGGTGGGTGGAGACCCCAACCGCATCAGCGCGGCCGCCCGCATCATCGTCGAGAGCCTCGCCGAGGTCCCGACCGTGGGTGCGGCCATGGCGCAGATCCGCAACCTTCACCCGCTGCGTCCGGAGATCGTCGATGACGACGGCGACTGGAAGGTCGTCATCCACACGGGCAAGGATCCCCACAGCAAGGGCAGCCTGCGCGACCGGGCCGTGGCCGTCGGCGAGACCGACACCGACCAGAACCCCGGCTTCCTGACATTCAGCGGTGACGATGACGAAACGACAGACGAGGAGAACGACGACTCATGAGAATCCGTGCGAACAACCCCGGCCCGATGACCCTGACGGGTACGAACACCTACGTGCTCACCAGCCAGGATGACACGTCCGCGGTTGTCATCGATCCGGGCCCGGAGATGGCCGATCATCGTGAAGCCTTCCTCTCGGAGGTGGCCGACCGTGATCTGGCGGCGATCGTTCTCACCCACCAGCACGCCGACCATTCCGAGATGCTCGGAAGCATCGACCAGTGGGCCCCCGAGGTTCCCGTCTACGCTGAGCTCGAGCGTTTCGCGCGGCACACGGATCCCGTGGTCGACGGCGACGAGATCGCCTTCGGCAGCACCCCGGCGGATGTTCTGCGCGTCGTCGCCACCCCTGGCCACACGAGCGACAGCATCAGCCTCATCCACTCCGGAGCTCTCTACAGCGGCGATACGATACTGGGGGAGGGGACGACGATCGTCACCCACCCTGAAGGTTCGCTGCGTGATTACCTGAACTCCCTCGATCGGTTGAGAGAACTGCTCGACGCCGGTGAGTTCGCGATCATCGAGCCGGCCCACGGCGAGCGCATCGACGCCCCCGCCGAGGTGATCGACTACTACCGTTCCCACCGACTCGAACGCATCGAGCAGGTCGAAGCGGCACTCGAGCAGGGTGCGAGCACCGCCTCGGAGGTCTGTGACATCGTCTACCACGACGTCGATGACAGCGTGCGGCCGGCGGCCGAGCAGATCGTCAAGGCCCAGCTGGCCTACCTCGACGCTCTGCCCGCCGCCGACGCCTGAGTCCCGCCGCTGACGTCGCAGCTGCAAGCGCCTTGAGTGCCCGGCCGCGGTGCCTGGCGCGCGACGTCTCCGGTCTAGCTGGATGACACACCACTCACGACTCGGGTTCGGATCCAGTCATCGAGTTCAAACTCGATGACTGGATCCGAACCCGAGTACGAAGGCTCCCACACCTGACGCGACAGCCCCTGAGACGGCGAGCACTAACCAGGTCGCACACCTGCCCGGCCAGGACGAACGCCCCAGCCGAATCGGCTGGGGCGTTTGTGCGCTGTGGCGGTTTGGAAGCCGCGAGGAGGATCAGCGGGCGCGGTTGCGCATACGGTCCATGTCGAGGATGACGACGGCGCGGGCCTCGAGACGGATGAAGCCGCGGGCGGCGAAGTCGGCCAGCGCCTTGTTCACGGTCTCGCGAGAGGCACCGACGAGCTGAGCCAGCTCTTCCTGTGTGAGGTCGTGAGCGACGAGCACACCGTCGGGAGCGGGCTTCGAGAAGCGAGCGGCGAGGTCGAGCAGAGCCTTGGCGACACGGCCGGGCACATCGGAGAAGACGAGGTCGCCGACGGTCTCGTTGGTGCGGCGCAGACGCTGAGCGAGTGCCTTTAGCAGGTTCATCGCAGCCTGCGGGCGATCGTTGAGCCAGGTGGTGAGGTCCTCGTGCTTGAGGCTGAGCAACTCCGACTGGGAGACGGCAGTGACAGAGGTCGAACGCGGGCCCGGATCGAAGAGGCTGAGCTCACCGATGATCTCGCCGGGGCCGACCACGGACAGCAGGTTCTCACGGCCGTCGGAGGACTCACGGCCGATCTTGAGTTTGCCCGAGGAGACGATGTAGAGCTCGTCACCGGCATCGCCCTCATGGAAGAGCACGGTTCCCCGACGGAGACTCCGCGGGTTCATGAACTTCATCAATGCACTGGTGGCTTCATCGTCCAGACCTGCGAAGAGCGTCGCGCCCCGCACCACTTCAATATCCACTGGTTCCTCCTTGTCGTGATAATCACACACAAATCTACCTGGTCATCTGCATCGATACCAGCAAAGACGCGGGAGTGTGGCCCATCAGTACGAAAACCTCTCCCGCACCGCCCAACACGGCTCCTGTCCACACCATTCCCGCAGCCGGCCAGAACAAGGTGCGCAGATCCGGACGCGAACATGTTCCGCGGGTGTGACCGGCATGACTGCGGAATGACAGGGCACGGATTAGGATGGTGAGTCGTGTTGACTGTGGCAGAGAAGAGCGCGCGGAAGTTCGCGAAGGAGACCCCGCTGGGCCGGATTCGCCGGGCGCGGAAGATCCATCGCATCCTCGCCGAGGTGTATCCGAACGCGAGATGCGAGCTCGACTTCGAGACTCCGTTCCAGCTGCTCATCGCCACCGTTCTCTCCGCCCAGACCACCGATATCCGTGTCAACTCGGTCACCCCGAGCCTCTTCGCCGCTTTCCCCGATGCTCACGCCCTGGCCGTGGCCAATCTCATCGAGGTCGAGGAGCACATCCGCTCCACCGGGTTCTACCGGGCCAAGGCCCGCAACATCGTCAAGCTCGCGAATGAACTCGTCGATGAATACGACGGCGTGGTGCCGAATAGGCTGGACAAGCTCGTCAGGCTCGCCGGAGTCGGACGCAAGACCGCGAACGTCGTCCTTGGAAACGCTTTCGACACCCCCGGGCTGACCGTCGATACACATATGGGCCGGCTGGCCCGCCGTTTCGGCTGGACCGAGGAGACCGATCCGGTCAAGGCCGAGCACGAGATCGCGGCCCTGTTCCCGAAGAAGGACCTCACCATGCTTTCGCATCGGGTGATCTTCCATGGCCGCCGCATCTGCCATTCCCGCAAGCCCGCCTGTGGAGCCTGCCCCCTGACGGCGCTGTGCCCATCGTTCGGGATCGGGGAACTCGACCCGGACAAGGCCCGTGCCATGCTTCGGTTCGAAATGGCGCCTTTGGCCGCTCCCGCCGAGGAGGCTGTTGCCGAGGACGGACAGTGAGCGCCCGAATCCCCGACCTTCCACCCGAATCGGCGACGATCGCCGATGGGGCCCTGCGCGGGCAGCTCGAAGACCTCGCTGCCTCGCACGGGTCCCCGCTGTGGCTGCGTCGACAGAAGGACGCCGCCGAGCAGTCCGCCCGTGACGCCGCCGTGCTCCTGCTCTTCGGGCGTGGGGGAGAGCCTCGCACCGAAGCGGGAGGGGCAGAAGCATCGCGCTTGGCCGAACTCGGCGTCGCCGATGTCGACATCGTTCTGCTCCAGCGGGCCGCGACCCTGCGCCATCATCCCGGACAAGTTGCCTTCCCCGGAGGCGGTCGTGACCCCGAAGACGATTCCATGGCGGCCGCCGCGCTGCGTGAGGCGGAGGAAGAAGCCGGAATCCCACCGGACACCGTCGAAGTTCTCGGAGAGATGGACCCGCTCTATATCCCGGTCTCGAAGTTCGAGGTCACTCCGGTCATCGGCTATTGGCGTCAGCCGGGCCAAGTCCAGGTGATGGATCAGCGGGAGTCCTATTCCGTCTATCGGGTGGCCATCGCCGACCTCGTCGCCCCCGCCAACCGCGGAACCTTCGCCCGTCCCGATCTGAAGATCTCGACCCCGGCCTTCGACGTCGGAGTCCTCAAGGTGTGGGGCTTCACCGCCGGCATCCTCGACTTCGCCCTCGACCACCTCGGCTGGGCCGGCGACTGGGACAAGAAGGCTCCCATCGCCATCGACTTCTGAAGCAGATGCGAAGGCGGCGCCGGACTTCATGTCCGGCGCCGCCTTTGTTCCTGCCGCGGTTCTCAGATTGGGAGAGGTGTCAGTACCTGGGTCCCGAGGGGTTCTTCACTGCGCGCTTGACCGATGCCACCAGCGACTTGGCCGAACCGATCGCGGTGCCCGGAACCGGATTGCCCTTCTTCAACAGGGGGAGGGCCACAAGGACGAGGATGATCGCAATGACGGCGAGGATGCCGAAGACGATGAGGAAGCTGCCCCACCACGGCCAGCCCAGACCCTCATGGAATGCTGCCGCACCGGCGAAGATCACCATGAACGAGGACAGGAAGAGCAGGAAGAGAGCGACGATGGCCAGTCCGCCCCCGATGCCCAGGTTCTTCGCACCGGCAGTGGCCTCGGCCTTGGCGAGGGCAATCTCTTCTTCGGCGATCGCTTTGGAATCGTCGCTGATGCCTTTGATCAGTTCGCTGATGGACCGTTCGGCCATGAGAGCTCCTAAATCGAGAACGAGGACAATCTAACTTAAGAGTAGTCTGAACGGGCTCTGCGGCCAAAGGCGAATCGGCGGGGAACCGGGAAAACCCGTCGGATCCGGACGACGGCCGTTGTGCGGCCGGGTCATCTGTCACCGACGGGTCATCCGATTTCGGCCTCAGAGCGAGGGGCTCAGGATCCTGTGATGGACTTTTCGATCTGATCCATCACCGAGGCATCAGCGAGGGTCGACGTATTGCCGACCTCGCGGTTCTCGGCAACGTCCTTGAGCAGGCGACGCATGATCTTGCCCGAGCGGGTCTTGGGCAGGTCCGTGACGATGTGGACCTTCTTCGGCTTCGCGATGGGGCCGATGTCCTTGCCCACATGCTGACGCAGCTCCTCAGAGGTCTCGGGCGAATCCTCGACGCCGTTGGAGACGATGACGAATGCGACGACGGCCTGACCGGAGGTGTCGTCGGCGGCGCCGACCACAGCCGCCTCGGCGACCTTGGAGTGGGCGACGAGCGAGGATTCGATCTCCGCAGTGGACAGGCGGTGACCGGACACATTCATCACGTCGTCCACGCGGCCGAGGAACCAGATGTCCCCGTCCTCGTCGCGGCGGGCTCCGTCACCGGCGAAGTACGTGTCCTCGAACCGGGACCAGTAGGTCTCCTTGAAGCGCTCCGGGTCTTTCCAGATCCCGCGCAGCATCGACGGCCACGGACGGCGGATGACGAGCAGGCCGCCTTCGGGACCTGCAGGGTTCTCTCCCGAATCATCGACGACGTCGACGGAGATGCCGGGGATCGGACGCTGGGAGGAGCCGGGCTTGGTTGAGAGCACGCCGGGCAGGGGCGCGATCATGTGGGCCCCGGTCTCGGTCTGCCACCAGGTGTCGACGATCGGGCAGCGCTCACCGCCGATGACACGGTGGTACCAGCGCCAGGCCTCGGGGTTGATCGGTTCGCCGACGCTGCCGAGCAGGCGCAGACTGGACAGATCGTACTTCGCCGGGATCTCTTCGCCCCATTTCATGCAGGTGCGGATCGCCGTCGGAGCGGCGTAGAGGATCGTGGCTCTGTACTTCTCGATGATCTCCCACCAGCGGCCCTGATGCGGGGTGTCGGGGGTGCCTTCGTAGATGATCTGAGTGGTGCCGGCGGCCAGTGGGCCGTAGGTGACGTAGGAGTGACCGGTGATCCAGCCGACGTCGGCGGTGCACCAGAAGACATCGGATTCGGGTTTGATGTCGAAGACGGCCTTCATCGAGTAGAGCACCTGAGTGAGGTAGCCGCCGGTGGTGTGGAGGATGCCCTTGGGCTTTCCTGTCGTACCGGAGGTGTAGAGGATGAACAGCGGGTGCTCCGAGTCGAAGAATTCGCACTCGTGTGTGTCGCTTGCCTGGCCGACGGAGTCCTCCCACCACTGGTCCCGGCCTTCGACCCAGTCGACGTCCTGACTGGTGCGCTTGACGACGAGGACGTGCTCGACGGGAGTGTCGCCCTGGGCGATCGCTTCGTCGACGGCCGGCTTGAGACTCGTGGGTTTGGCGCGGCGGTAGCTGCCGTCGGCGGTGATGACGACGCGAGCTTCGGCGTCGATGATGCGCGAGTGCAGAGCATCGGCGGAGAATCCGCCGAAGACGACGGAATGCGCCGCACCGAGGCGGGCACAGGCGAGCATCGAGATCACTGCTTCGGGGATCATCGGTAGATAGATGGCCACCCGGTCGCCGGTCTTCACTCCGAGGTCGGTCAGCGTGTTCGCCGCCTTCGACACCTCGGCGAGGAGTTCGGCATAGGTGAAGGTGCGGGAGTCGCCCGGTTCGCCTTCGAAGTTGATGGCTACCCGGTCGCCGTTGCCTGCGAGGACGTGACGGTCGAGGCAGTTGTAGGCGACGTTGAGCTTTCCGCCGACGAACCATTTCGCGAACGGCGGGTTCGTCCAATCGAGAATCTCGTCGAAGTCTTTGTGCCAGTCGACGAGCTCACGGGACTGTTCGGCCCAGAAGCCCAAGTAGTCCGCCTCGGCGCGTTCGTATTCATCGGCCTTGACGTTGGCTGCGGCCGCGAACTGCTCAGGTGGAGCAAACGTCTCGGTCTGGTCAGCAGCGGTTTCGGTCATGTTTTCCCTCCGACTTCGTTGGTGGATCGAAAATTCTAGTTGCACTGTATACCTGTGGTCGGGGGCTGGGGAGAGCTGTTTCACTCGATGAACGGGGAAATCGGGGGTAGCCACCGCGTATTTGTCGTGGTATGGCTCACATCATTTCGATGGTTGCGCGGCGACGGAAGGGCCGCCTCGGCAGGGGATTGAGGAGTTTTCGACGTGTCTGAGAATGCGCATATGAGTGCACAGGAGGCCTGTGTTCTGCAAGGATGGGGTCAGAGTCTGTCGGGATCCATCCCGCGCGGACACGGAAACACTGTTAGCTTTTCCCCGAGATCGACTGGAGTCAGCGATGAGTTCGCCGCAGCATCCAACCGGGTCCGGACCACAGCCGTGGCAGGATCAGCCCCCGCAGCACCCGGGCCAGAACGCGCAGCAGCCCGGTGGTCAGCCGCCGGCCTACGGTTCGGGACCGGGACAGTTCGGTTCGGCGCCCGGCCCGGCCTACGGTTCGGGACCGGGACCCTACGGTTCGGCACCGGGACAGTCCGCCGCACAAGGTCCCTATGGTTCGGCCCCGGCCCAGTACGGTTCGGGACCCGGCCAGTACGGTTCTGCTCCCGGTCAGTACGGATCGGCGCCGGGACCCTATGGTTCGGCTCCGGGACAGGGCCAGTTCGGTCAGGCGCCTGCACCGAAGCGGAAGACCGGCCCGGGGATCCTCGGCCCGCTGACTCTGCGCGACCTCTTCCTTCTGTTCGCTGGTCTGCTCGCCTTCATCGCGCTGTTCGTGCCTTACCGGGGTTACAGCTACGGCGTCGGCAGCGAGACGGTCACCCTGTGGCATTGGAACGTTGCGGACATGGGCGCGCTCGTATTCGGAGTGCTCACGATTCTGCTCATCGTGGCGGCCGTGCTCGTCAACAAGCTCGGCAACAGCCGACTGCGGGTCGGATCGCTCAGCTTCGACCAGTTCATCTCCGTGCTCTCGGCGATCGCCTTCACCTATGTGTTCATCGATCTGCTCACCTCGGCGGTGTACTGGCATGTGGGCTCGTACCTGACGTTCTTCGCCGGCCTCATCGCGTTCTTCGCCGGAGTATTCACGATGCTGCCGTTCTTCGCCAAGGAGTTCGCCGGCCGCGAGGACATCGAAACCCATCCGAAGGCTCGCCCTGTCACCAAGCACACTCAGCACCCGGCACCCGTGGCCAATGTGCCCGGTGCTGCCGGCCCGGGCGCCGGTGCACCCGGATTCGCACCCCCCGGCGCGGCTCCGGCCGGTGGAGGACAGGCGGGACCCGGTCAGCCGGATCAGTTCGGCGGACCCGGACAGCAGGACCAGTTCGGCGGACCCGGACAGCCTGGTCAGCCTGCACAGCAGGGTGGACACGACCAGTTCGGTCAGCCGGGTCCGTTCGGTAGCTCGGAGCAGCCGACTCAGTTCGCCGCTCCCGCCCAGCAGGATCAGCCCGCCGACCAGCAGAACCAGCCCAGCCCCTACGCTCCGCCGCAGGAGCAGGATTCCGAGCGTTCGGCCAGCTTCTTCGCCGCAGCCCCTGCTGCAGGCACCTCGGACGCGGGCGCTGCGCCCGAATCCGCGGTTGCGGCATCGGACCAGGCCTCGGCCGACGGACCGGTGCACAGCACCGGTGACGGACAGACCTATCTGGGTCGTCACGATTCGGACGCCCCACAGCATTCGCAGAGCGAACCGACTCAGGCATTCGGTGTCGGAGCCGGTCAGCCGCAGACCGATGCGGCCGGAGACCAGACCGCAGCTGCGGGAAGCCAGACTGGTGAGTCGGACACCCGGCCCGCAGCGTCTGACGCTCAGCCCACGCAGTCAGATGACAAGTCACACTCGGGAGCCGCGGCCGCTGCCGCAGGTGCCGGAGTGATCGGTGCCGGTGCCGCCGGCGTCGCTGCCGCGCATTCGGATTCCGAACGTCGCCGTGGCCGCCACGCCGCTCCCGAAACGGAGTCCGACGCGGAACAGACTCCCGGTGCGGGACCGACTCCTGGTGCGGAATCAACCGACACCGGGTCGGCGGCTCAGAAGGATGAAGCGAACGACGACACGTCCGCGGACGGGTCCACGGCCGCCTCGGCGACGTCGGCCGAGACCCCCGCAGTGGTGTCACCGGCTGAGAGCAGCGACCTGGTCTCCAAGGTCAACGCCAAATCGTCCGACACGAATGCCGCCGAAGGTGCGACCGTCACCGGCGCGAACTCGGCTGCACAGGCCTCGACCGAAGCCGATCGGTCTTCGACAGGAAACGCACCGGAGAACGCGGCTTCGGCAAATGCGGAGTCGAACGCTTCGCCATCGGATTCCCCGGCATCGACCGACGGAACCACGGCGCAGGGTCCGGACGATGACGCCAACATCCGCTCCACCGAAGCCACCGTCGTCAGCACCTCGGCCGACGACAATGTCGTGTCAGATGACGAACCCACCTCAGTTGGCAAGACGGGCGCGGGCGACGATGAACAGGCGACCGCTGTGATGGAGCCGTCAGTCGGCTCGGAGCGGACCACCGCTCCCGAAAGCGAAGAGCCGACTCAGTACGTTCCCGTGGCCGAATACGCCAACCGGCCGGAGACCGACGGGGGCGCGGAGAGGTCGAACGACGAGACCATGGCACAGACGGCCGTCGACAACCAGCCGGTGCCCGTCGACGCGGGGCAGAACCGGTCCGGTGATGCGCCGAACGACGGACGGAGCGCCGATCAGGACAACGGCCAGGCTGAGAACCAGGACGGTGGACGCCCCATCATCCAGGCCTTCTGGTTCGCCGTTCCCGAACCGCGCGAAGCCGTAGACGAGACCACCGGAATGCCGGTGTTCACGATCTACCCCGGCGACTGGTACCTCAGCCTCGAAGACAACGGATCCTGGTTCAAGGTCCGCGACTCCGACGGCAGCACCACGGGACTCCTGCGCAATATCGAAGGAATCCAGCGCGGCTGATCCGACCGGAATCCACTCACACGTCAGCGTTGTGGACAGACCTCGGTCGAATCGGTGCCTACCGGCACCACATGATACGACCGGCCGGGCGGACCACCGCGGCTGACGTGGGCGGAGGCCACTGGCTGCCACTAGGGGCGCCTCCTGTGACTCAACCTCACAGGGGGCGCCCCTTCGTCGTCTCATCCACAGGGTGGTGCTCCGGTCTGGCCGGTGACGGCCGAGCGGGTCCAGGCTCGGTGCATGCAGGTAGCCCTCATCACCGACCTCGGAGCGATCACCGAAGAATGCGCTCGAGTGGCCGAAAGCATCGGCATCTCGCTGACCGTCCTGCCTCCCGACTCCGGAGGCTGGCAGTCCGCGTCGCTCATCCTTCTCGGCGAAGACGTCCGCGAAGCCCCCGCCACCGACCGGGCAGACACGGTTCTCGTCGCCCTCGACGATGACGAACCCTCCTCGACCTGGGCGAAGGCCGCCCACCTCGGCGTCGACCAGCTCGCCGTGCTGCCTGCTGCTGCGGAATGGCTGAGTGGGCGGATGATCGCTGCTGTCGAACCGCCGACGGCACCCGGGACCACGGTCGGCGTCGTCGCCGGATGCGGGGGAGCCGGAGCCTCCGTGCTCGCCTGCGCACTCGCCCGGCGGGCCGGAGCCGATCACAGCACCGTCCTCGTCGACGCGGACCCGCTCGGCGGGGGACTCGACCTCGTCCTCGGCGCCGAGCAGGCGCCCGGTCCCCGGTGGACCGACCTCAGTGCTTCCCGCGGACAGCTGCGCCCCTCCGCCCTGGCCGACGCGCTGCCCCGCCACGAGGGCCTCGCCCTTCTGTCGTGGGGGCGAGACGACACCGTCGACCTCGACCCGGACGTCTTCGATGACTTCCTCGCTGCGGCCGGTCAGGCCTTCGACCTCGTCATCGTCGATCTGCCCCGCCACGCCCCACCCCAGTGGACCCGGCGCTGCCATCATGTCCTCCTCGTCTCCCCGGCCCGGGTCAGATCCGCCGTCGCCTCCTCCCAAGTGGCCAAGCGGCTCTCCCACGCCCACCCGGATGTGCGCCTCGTCGTCCGTGAAACCGGGGCCGGCGGTCTCGACGCCGACCTCCTCGCCGATTCCATCGGGCTGAGCCTGGCTGGGAGCATCCGCGACGATCGGGGCCTGTCCGCCGCCGTCGACCGCGGCGAGGGAATCCCAGGTGGCGCGCACCTCGGCCGCCTCGTCGACCGGTTGCTGGGGGAGTGGGTGGAATGAGCGAATGGCTCGACGCCTCGCTCGTCGCCGATGTTCGCAAAACGCTGCTCGACAATCCGGGACCGGTGACCACGGCCGCCGTCGCCGAGGCGGTTCAGCGCACCGGACGCGTGCTCGGTTCCTCCGCCCTGCTCGAACTCGTCACCCGGCTGTCCGCGCAGCTGTCCGGGGCCGGACCCCTGCAGTCCGTGCTCGAGGTGCCCGGCACCACGGACGTGTTCGTCAACGGGCCGCGGGAGGTCTTCGCCGACACCGGTGACGGTCCCCAGCTGCTCGACCTGATCCTGGGATCCGAAGAGGACGTGCGGTCCTTGGCGGTGCGTTTGGCCGCCCTCGGCGGGCGCCGCCTCGACGATTCTTCCCCCTATGTCGACGTTCGTCTGCCCGACGGGGTGCGGATGAACGCGATCGTCCCACCGATCTCGGGGGAGACGACGACGATCAGCTTCCGCGTACCCAAACGGGCCGGATTCCCCTATTCCCAGCTCTGCGCCGAAGGGTTCGTCCCCGCTGAGATCAGCCCCCTCGTCGCCGAGGCGGTCACCTCACGGGCGAACATCCTCGTCTCCGGCGGAACGGGCACGGGAAAGACCGTCCTCCTCGGCGCTCTGCTGTCGCTGGTCGAACCGATCCAACGCATCGTCATCGTCGAGGACTCCCGTGAGCTCATCGTCACCCACCCGCACACCGTGCAGCTCGCCGCGCGTCAGGCCAACGTCGAAGGCGGCGGCGAAGTGACCCTGACCGACCTCGTGCGCAATGCCCTGCGGATGCGGCCTGATCGCCTCGTCGTCGGGGAATGCCGCGGCGCCGAGGTCCGGGACATGCTCACTGCCCTCAACACCGGGCACGAGGGTGGGTGTGCGACGATCCACGCGAACACCGCCGAGGCCGTGCCCAGCCGGGTGGCCGCGCTCGGTGCGCTGGCGCAGATGAGTCCGGACGCCGTGTATTCGCAGTTCTCCACCGCCATCGACCTTGTCATCCATTTGCGTCGCACGGGTTCCGAGCGGGGAGTCACGGAGCTGGCGATCCCGACGAGGACCGGATCCGAGGGAGTGGTGATGGAACCGGTGTGGGGTCGCCCCTCGCCGTCGACGGCCGGCACTGTCAATCGGCGTGCCCTGGCACGGTTCGAAGCCGTGCTCGAACAAAAGTCCGCGCAATGATCGTCGTCACCGCCGTCCTCATCGCGGCCGGGATCATCCTCGCCGCGCCCCCGGACCCGGGCTCCAGGCTGCGCGAGCTCTTGCGCCGTGGCGAGAGCGGCGAATCGGTGCGGAAAGGGGTGCGTGCCTTCTTTCGCCGAGGCGGTCATACCGCCGATGATCAGGCCGAACGGCTGTGGGCGATCGCCGCCGTGGAGAACTGCGCCCACCTGCTCAAGGTGGGGATGACCCCGCAGGCGGTGATGAGCACGCTGAGTCGCCGCAACGACGCCCTGATCCCGATCTCGCGAGCGATCTCACTGGGCGAGGAACCGGGACGCGCCATAGCCACCCGCAGCTCCGGACTGTCGGAGACCGCTGCTCACGTGCTGTCGGGAATGGCAGCTGTGTGGACGGTGTCCGAACGCTCCGGAGCACCGGCAGCGGAGATGATCCTCAGGTATGCGGCAGCGCAGAGAGACGCCCTCGACGCCGAACGCGAACGCCGCATCGCGATGGCCGGACCGAGGTCGACGGTGCGGGTGCTCAGCTGGCTGCCGCTCATCGGCGTCGGTCTCGGCTTGCTCATCGGCGTCCGCCCTCTGGAACTCATCACCGGACTGCCGGGACAGCTGAGCATCGGCGCCGGCCTCCTCCTGTACGGGGCCGGCCGGTGGTGGATGCGGACGATGATGCTCAAGGCACAGAGATGACCATGCTGATTGTGCTCATCGGTGTCTGCGTCGGACTCGGTGTGCTCCTGTGGTCAGGCTCGACCCGCGGGAGACTGCAGAGCCTCCTCGGCGAGGGCAGATCCGTTCCCACCGACACCGAGGCGGCCGCTGAGGAGGCGGGAACGGCGGAATCGGGGACGGCAGGAGCGGTGGCCGATGATCAGCTGGCGTTCGACCTCGACCTTGTGGCGATCTGCCTGACCTCCGGTCTGCCGACTCCCGTGGCGCTGACCCTGACCGCCGAGGCGACCGACGACCGGTCGGGCCTGCAGAGGATCGCCCGTGCGATGGCGATCGGAGGGCGCAGGCTCGCCGACGACGATCGTCTGCTTCCGGTGCTCGAGGTCTTCGAGTTCTCCGAACACACTGGAGTCGGCCCGGCACCGCTCATCGAGTCAGTGGCCGAGGAGCTGCGGGCTTCGTCCCGTCGGCGTCGGCAGGAGGCGGCCGCTTCGCTGGGTGTGCAGCTGGTGCTGCCCTTGGGCGTGTGCATTCTGCCGGCGTTCCTGCTGCTGTCTGTCGTTCCGGTCGTCATCTCACTGCTGACCGACCTCACGACCGTGTTCTTCTGAAGTGGTGACCGGGTGTTCAGACTCGACCGATAGGCTCGGGCCATGGCACCGGTCACACCTTTCAATCAGCTGTCCAATGTCGAACAAGCTGAGGACTACGCCGAGAATCTCTTCGTCGGTCGATCCGTGCGTCTGCGGCCGCTGAGGGAGGATGATCTGCCGTATCTCGAACAGTGGTGGTTCGATCCCTCGATCGTCGTCCTGCAGAATCACACGGTTCTGCCGCGGCCCGAAGGGGGTGTGTCCGAGCAGTTCTCGCAGTGGAGCGCGAACACCTCGAGTGAGGCAGTCGGCTTCAGCATCGAGCTGACCGAAACCGAGGAGTTCGTCGGCCATGTCACCCTCTACGGACGCAACCCCATCAACCAGTCAGCCACTCTGGCGATCGTCCTCGGACCTGAATTCCACGGCCGCGGATACGGCTCGGACGCCGTGCGACTGGCAGTGAAATACGGGTTCCTCCAATTGGGACTCAACCGAATCGAGCTGCAGACCTGGGCATTCAATACCCGCGGAATAGCCTCCTATACAAAGGCCGGATTCGTCGAAGAAGGCCGTCGACGTGAGGCTGTGTTCTTCAACGGTCGGCGCCACGACGAAGTGATCATGGCCATCCTCAGAGACGATTGGGCCGGCAACAGCTGAAGCGTCGGCGCCACTGACTCGCACGCCGTTTCCTGTGGACGGCGCCTCCACCCGCACACCGTGAGCCTGTGGATGCAGAACCCGTTTCCACAGGTGCGAATCCGGCCCTGGACACGGCAGCATGCCGACTCCCAGGCTGAAGGTCCGCTCGCAGAGTGCGAACGGGGATTCAGCCAAGGAGGAGAGCATGGCCACCACATCACCGTCCCCGGAGATCGAGGAACCGTCGACCGGGCACATCGAACCGGTCGAGGACCACAGTGAGATCGAACAGTTCTGGGAACCCGACGCCGGAGCGACCACAGCTGAATATGCGATCACCACTCTGGCCGCGTGCGGATTCGCCGCACTGCTCGTCGTGGTCCTCAAATCCGAACCGATCAAGGAACTCATCACCGGGGTCATCTCCTCGGCGCTCGGTCTGGGAAGCTGAACCGTCATGCCATGCGGACGCTCCCGTCAGCGGCAGCGAGGATGGGATCGGGATGCGGGAACGGCGACGGCGGAATTCGCCGTCGTCATGCCGGCGGTCGTTCTTCTCATCGTGCTGCTCACGGGAGCCGCCGCTGTCGGGTTCTCCCAGCTGCGAGCCTTCGACGCGGCACGGTCCGCGGCCCGTGAGATCGCCCGTGGCGAACCCCGGGCCGCTGTCGTGTCCGAAGCGAAGAAGCACGCCGGTGACTCCTCCTCGGTCCGCGTTCGAGCCGACGGCGGATACTCGGTCGTCACGGTTACGATCGAGCTGCCGGCCGCGATCTTCTTCCTCGACACCGTCGACGCGGATGCCACCGCACGATTCGAAGGGGACAGAGGCGGACCGTCATGACGAACATCGTCGTGGGACTCTGCTCGATCGTGCTCGTCCTCGTCACCGCGATCGGCAGCCTCGGCCAGGCGTTCGTCGCCCACAGTCGGGCACAGAGCGCCGCGGATCTGGCGGCGCTCGCCGCCGCGGATGCCGTGCGCGGACTGGCCACCGGGGAACCGTGTGAGACGGCGAAGGAGGTAGCGGTTCGCAACGGCGGCCACCTCAAGGACTGCCGTGCTTCATTGAATGAGCAATCGGCCTATGTCGTCATCGAAGTCGACATCCCGGGACCACTGCCGAAAGTCAGAGAGGAGGCGGTCGCCGGGAAATGAGGGGGATCGCTACCTGAGCACGGTGCGCAGCAGCCGCAGCGCAGCGTCCTTCTCCAGCGGTTCGTTGCCGTTGCCGCACTTCGGCGACTGCACGCACGACGGGCAGCCGTCGACGCACTCACATGCGGCGATGGCGTCCCTGGTTGCACCTAGCCATTCTTCGATGACCTCACTGCCGCGTTCGGCGAATCCGGCACCACCTGCCAGACCGTCATAGACGAACACCGTCGCCAGTCCGGTGTCGGCATGCAGCGCCGTCGACACTCCGCCGATATCCCAGCGGTCGCAGCCGGCGAAGAGCGGCAGCAGACCGATCGAGGCATGCTCGGCGGCATGGACGGCTCCCGGCAGGTCTCCGGAGACGACTTCGGCCTCGTCGAGGACGCTCTGCGGAATCGTCCACCACACGGCCTTTGTTCGCAGCGTGCGCTCCGGCAGGTCGAGCTCGTGTTCGGCGATGATCGCTCCACCGCGCTTGGCCCGCATCCGGTAGGCGACGACCTGATCCTTGACGTCGACGGTGCCGCTGCACACAGCCACCCCAGAGGGCAGAACCCGCTGCGCATCGGTGTCGACGATCGAGATCTCGGTCTGCGAGCGCGGCTGAGTCGTGTAGTCGACCTCGGCACGTTCGACGGCGACGATCCGGTCCTCTAGGTCGAGATCGAGGACGGTGAAGTCGATTCCCTGATGTGTGTACACAGCGCCCGGGTGGGCTCCCGTATGTGCACCCGATTCGTCGACCGTGCCCAGCAGAGTGCCGGTGCTCGCTTCGACCAAGCTGAATTGTCCGCCGCCGGAACCGCGGATATCGGACAGGTCGGTCGCCGGTTGGTCTTTTGCCCAGAACCATCCGGTCGGCCGTGCCCGCAGCATCTTCGCCTCCACGAGGTCGTCGATGACGGCGGGCGAATTGTCCGGGAAGTGCACGAGGTCGGCCGACTTCAGCGGCACCTCGGCGGCGGCCGCACATAAGTGACCCGAGAGCACGTGCGGATTGCCCGGATGGATGACGCCGGCGTCGACGGGGGAGTCGAAGATGACTTCGGGGTGATGGACGACGAAGGTATCGAGCGGATCGTCGCGGGCGATGAACACGGCCATCCACCGTTGACCGGCTCTGCCGGCACGCCCCGCCTGCTGCCACAGGGAGGCCAGGGTTCCCGGCCAGCCGGAGATGATGACGAGGTCGAGTCCGGAGATGTCGATGCCCAACTCCAGAGCATTCGTCGACGCCACGGCCAGCAGCTGACCCGACCGCAGAGCCGTCTCGAGCATCCTGCGCTCTTCGGCCAGATACCCGCCCCGGTATGCGGCGACCTTGCCGGTCAGGGTCTCATCCACCTGACCCACCTGGTCTCGGACCGTCTGCGCCAGGGCTTCGGTGCCTCGGCGGGAGGCGATGAACGTGATCGATCGATATCCGGCGCACGTGGAATCGGTGATGACATCGGCGGCCTCGACCAGACCGCTGCGCCGGTCCCCGCCCGGTGACACAGGAGGCTCCCACAAGGCGAAGCTGCCGGCCGCGCGTGGGGACGAGTCCTCGGTCACCGCGTGTGCGGGCCGCCCGGTCAGCTTCGCAAAGGCCACGTCCGGGTCCGCCATCGTCGCCGAGGCTCCGATGACGACCGGGGCCGCTCCGTAGTGGGCGGCGATGCGCAGCAGGCGGCGCAGGATGAGAGCGACGTGGGAGCCGAACACTCCGCGGTAGCGGTGGGCCTCATCGATGACGATGAAGCGCAGGTTCTTGAACATTCGGGCGAAGCGCTCGTGCTGGGGCAGAATGCTGCGGTGGAGCATGTCCGGGTTGGTGAAGATGATGTTCGCATGCCGTCTCGCCCAGTCCTTCGAGACTTGAGAGGTGTCCCCGTCATAGCTGGCCGGGCGCATGCCCTGGATGACGAAGCGTTCGAGTTTGGTCAGCTGATCGGCGGCCAGAGCCTTCGTCGGAGCGATGTAGATCGCCGAGGCGGTGCGCAGCTTCCCGCGAGTCGATTGGATCGCTTCGAGCACCGGCAGCCAGAATCCCAATGACTTGCCCGACGCGGTGGGGGTGGCGATGACGACGTCGGAACCGTCCCTGGCCGTCTGCGCCGCCTCGAGCTGGTGCTGCCACAGAGCGTCGACGCCGATGGAATGGCATGCGTGCTTGAGTTCCTCGTCGATCCAGTCCGGCCACTCGGCATCCCGTTCGAAACGCTGCGGGATATCGCGGACATGGACGATCCGCTCATCCCGGGCACCGAAACCGGTGACGATGTCGAGAAGAGCAGAGGAGGCCATGAGTCAATTATGGCGCAGTCGCTAGGATTCTTCTGTGACTGATCTGCCGTTTGCCCACCTGGGCGAGACCCTCTACCGTTCCGGATACACCGAACCACGGCTGCGCCAGTTCTGGGGTGGTCCGACCTCGGCGGCGCTGCTGCGCAACAACGCCGCACCCGCCATCCACCACTGCGCCCGGACGCTGGCGGACCAGTCGTCGACGGCCGCCGACCGGGCCATGGCCAGCGCGGCGCTGCTCTTCCACTTCCACCGCACAGTCCCGGTCGCCCAGGCCCGTGCCCTGCTGGGGGAGTCCTTCGACACCGCCGCCGAGGCGGGGCTGATCACCGTGGACGACGACGAGGTGACCGCCGCCTTCGCCCTGACCCCCTATGAACTTCCCGTCGGTGTTCCGCGCGGCTTCCGTCCCGGGGACGAGAACCTCTACCTCGTGGCCGACCACGGCACCCTGACCACACCGGATGTCCTCGACGGAGAATTCGTGCTCGGACTCGGGGGAGCCGGCAGGACACTGGTGTCGATCACCCCGCGCGACCACGTCGGTGTGGCCGCCGACATCGGCACCGGCTGCGGAATCCAAGCACTGCTGCTGGCCCGTCACAGCGACCGAGTCATCGCCACTGACATCTCCCACCGAGCACTGCGTCTGGCCGAACTCTCGGCCGGACTCAACGGCGTGACGACGATCGAATTCCGGCACGGCTCGCTTCTCGAACCATTGAACGAACCCGTAGATCTGCTCGTGTCGAATCCGCCGTTCGTCATCACCCCGCGCAGCACGGACACCACCTTCGAATACCGAGACGGCGGAATGACCGGGGACCGACTCGTTCGGGAGCTCTTCACCCGGATCCCCGAGAACCTCACCCCGGGCGGACGCAGCGTCTGCCTCGGAAACTGGGAAGCCGCCTCGGGGACGGACGATGGACCGGAGACCTGGGTCGACGATGCGGATACATCGGTGTTCGTCATCGAACGCGAGGCCCTTGACCCCGTCGCCTACGCGGAAACGTGGATCCGCGACAGCGGGATTCCTCGCGCCAGCACCGCCTGGAACGACGCAGTCGCCGCATGGCTCGACGACTTCGCCACCAGAGCTGTGGACGAAGTCGTCTTCGGGTACGTGCTGATGGCGAAGTCCGATAACGATGTGCCAACGATTGGTACCGAAGATCCCGCGATCGGAGACGTCACCTCGGACGTCGACCGCGGACCGTCGGGGACGGCCGAGGGAGTATTCAAGACCGGGGTCAGAGTCACCTCGGCGCCGGCGAACAATCCGTACGGACTCGCAGAGTTCCTCACCACGATCATCGCGATCCGGTCGTGGCTGGCAGCGGCCGGACCGGAGGAGATCGCCGCGACCGCTTTCACCCGCTCACCCGACCTCGTCGAACATCGCCACTACGTTCCCGGAGCGCCGGAACCCAACTCGATCACCTTGGAACAGGGGATCGGCTTCGGACAGGTCTTCGACCTCGATACGGCACTGGCCGGATTCGTGTCCGTCGCGGACGGGACGCTGACCCTGCGACAGACGGCCGGGGCCTTGGCCCAGCTTCTCGAGGTCGATCCCACGGCACTGGAAGACCAACTCGTGGCCCAGGTCAGAGCCCTGTGCGCGGCGGGTGCACTGCTGCCCGACGGCGGTTTGATCGGGAGCTCGACGGCTCGGACAGCGGCGGAATAGGGATAGGATCGGAAACCGTTGACCCCATGTCCGTGCCGAGATCGGACGAGACCCGGGCAGCATCCGGGCCGCAGGTGCCGATGAGGAACGTGTCCGTTCAACAGTGTTACATTGGGCCGGATCGTCCGTTGCAGCGGGCAGCTGATGCCGTGAGAGGAATGTGAAAGCGTGACCACAACCGAGAAGAAGCCCCGTCGCCTCGTCATCGTCGAGTCCCCGACGAAGGCGCGAACGATTGTGGGATACCTCGGCGACGGTTATGACGTCGAGGCCTCCGTCGGTCATATCCGCGACCTGCCCACCCCTTCGGAGCTGCCCGCCGACATGAAGAAGGGGCCGTACGGAAAGTTCGCTGTCGACGTCGACAACAACTTCGATCCCTATTATCGGATCGATCCGGGCAAGAAGAAGAAGGTCACCGAACTCAAGCGTCTGCTCAAAGACGCCGACGAACTCTACCTGGCAACGGATGAGGACCGCGAGGGAGAGGCCATCGCCTGGCATCTGCTCGAAGTCCTCAAACCGAAGATTCCGGTCAAGCGCATGGTCTTCCACGAGATCACGCCTGAGGCGATCGAACGGGCCCTGGAGAACACCCGCGATATCGATTCCTCGCTCGTCGACGCGCAGGAGACACGCCGCATCCTCGACCGTCTCTACGGCTACGAGGTCTCACCCGTGCTGTGGCGCAAGATCCGTGCCGGGCTCTCGGCCGGACGAGTGCAGTCCGTGGCCACCCGTCTCGTCGTCGAACGCGAACGCGAACGAATGGCCTTCGTGCCCGCAGACTACTGGGACCTCGATATCGATCTCGGTCTGCCGGACGGGACGAACCCGTTCGCCGCGAACCTCACCACTCTCGACGGATCGCGGGTGGCCAGCGGCCGTGACTTCAACGACAAGGGCGAGCTGAAGAACACCTCGGCGACGATCGTCGACCAGGCGCGAGCGGAATCCCTGGCCACGGAGCTGAACGGCAGCGCCAAGGATGCGCTGACGGTGACCGCGGTGGAGTCGAAGCCGTACTCCCGGCGCCCGGCCGCACCCTTCACGACCTCGACCCTGCAGCAGGAAGCCGGACGCAAACTGCGCATGAGCGCTCGTCAGGCCATGCGCACCGCTCAGTCGCTGTACGAGCATGGCTACATCACCTATATGCGTACCGACTCCTCGGCGCTGTCGGGTCAGGCCATCGCTGCCGCCCGCAAGCAGGTGACCGAACTCTACGGTCCCGAATTCGTTCCGCAGTCGCCGCGCCAGTATGCGAGCAAGCAGAAATCGGCGCAGGAGGCCCACGAGGCGATCCGTCCCGCCGGTGACTCCTTCCGCACCCCGGCACAGGTGTCCAAGCAGCTCAACGGAGACGAGTTCCGTCTCTACGACCTCATCTGGAAGCGCACCGTCGCCAGCCAGATGGCCGACGCGAAGGGCAAGACCGCGACCATCAAGGTCAGCGCCGCTCTCGCCGACGGCCACGAGGCCGGATTCAGCGCCAGCGGCACCGTCATCACCTTCCGCGGATTCCTCGCCGCCTACGAAGAGGGTCAGGACGCGTCCCGCTACGACACGAAGTCCGGGGAGTCGCGGCTGCCGCAGGTCGAAGAGGGACAATCGCTGTCGGTCGTCAAGGCCGAAGCCGACGGCCACACCACCGCTCCGCCGCCGCGCTTCACCGAAGCCAGTCTGGTCAAGCAGCTCGAAGAGCTCGGCATCGGCCGACCCTCGACCTATGCTGCGACGATCTCCGTCATCCAGGACCGCGGCTATGTGACGACTCGCGGCAACGCATTGGTGCCCAGCTGGTTGGCGTTCTCCGTCGTCCGCCTGCTCGAAGAGCACTTCACCGGTCTGGTCGACTACGCGTTCACCGCTGATCTCGAATCCGAACTCGACCGGATCGCGATGGGCGAGGAGGACCGCAACGACTGGTTGGCCGGTTTCTACTTCGGCGACAAGGACCAGGACCGTGAAGGTCTCAAGGCGATCGTCGACGACCTCGGCGATATCGATGCCCGCGAGGTCAACACCATCGCCATCAGCGAGGGCGTGAACCTGCGCGTGGGCCGCTACGGTCCCTACCTCGAGGTGGCTTCGGAGAAAGACGGAGAGGACCCGAAGCGGGTCTCCGTCCCCGACGATCTGGCACCCGATGAGCTGACAGCGGCGAAGGCAGCCGAACTCATCGAATCCCAAGGCGACGGCGACCGCGAGCTCGGTGTCGATCCGGAGACCGGACACACCATCGTGGCGAAGAACGGTCGTTTCGGACCCTATGTCTCCGAGGTGCTGCCCGAACCCGAGGAGAAGCCGAAGCGGGGCGCGAAGAAGCCGAAGCCGCGCACAGGTTCCCTGTTCAAGTCGATGGATCTGAACTCGATCGACCTCGAAACCGCGCTCAAGCTGCTCAGCCTGCCGCGCGTGGTCGGTCAGGACGAAGAGGGCACGGACATCACCGCGCAGAACGGCCGCTACGGACCGTACCTGAAGAAGGGAACCGACTCCCGCTCCCTGACCGATGAGGAGCAGATCTTCAACATCACCCTCGAAGAGGCGCTGAAGATCTACTCCGAGCCGAAGCAGCGCGGCGGTCGTCGGGCCGCGGCACCGCTGAAGGAACTTGGCGAGGACCCCGAGACGAAGAAGCCCGTCGTCGTCAAGGACGGTCGCTTCGGCCCGTATGTCACCGACGGTGAGACGAACGCGACCCTGCGCAAGGACGACTCCGTCGAAGCCGTGACGCTCGAACGCGCCGCGACTCTGCTCGCTGAGAAGCGCGCGAAGGGACCGGCGAAGAAGAAGGCTCCGGCGAAGAAGGCCCCCGCCAAGAAGACGGCTGCGAAGAAGACGACGGCAGCCAAGACGACAGCCGCGAAGAAGACCACCGCGTCGAAATCAACAGCGTCGAAGACGACAGCGGCGAAGAAGACAGCGGCGTCCAAGTCGACTGCGTCGAAGGCCACGGCGTCCAAGACGACAGCGGCGAAGAAGACGAGCACGGCCAAACCGAAGACTCCCTGAGTCGACGGCTGCCGAGCTCGCGGCAATCACCTGTCACCGCTTTCGCCACCTGCCTGATACTTCAGCCAGGTGGCGAAAGTCGTTTCTTCTCCCGTGGCCTGTGATTGTTGGGTCGATCCACGGTGATCTCAGCGCGGAAAACACCGTGGATCGACCCAACAATTGCCGATTGCCGATACCGGCCACGTACTCCAGTGCTTCTGGGACGAGGTCAGCCGCGTCAGGGGCGAGATCAGCCGCGTCAGGCGCGAGGTTAGCCGCGCGACGAATCTGCGAAGTCGGTGAGCGCCTGGCCGTCGAGTCGGTAGGTCTCCCACTCGTCCTGCGGCTTCGCACCCAGCGATTCGTAGAACCCGATGGACGGGGTGTTCCATTTGAGCACGCACCATTCGAGCCGCGTCAGTCCGCGCTCCTGGCAGATCTGCGCCAGCCGGCCGGGCAGCGCCTTTCCGGCTCCCGAGCCGCGATGTTCGGGCAAGACGAAGAGGTCCTCGAGCCAGATGCCGTTCCTGCCCGTCCAGGTCGAGAACGAATGGAACCAGATCGCGATGCCGATGACCTCGCCGCCCGCCTCGGCCACGAGACCGAACGTGTTCGCATGACCATCGTCGGGGAACATCACGGCCGCGAAATCCGCCTCGGTGGCCTCCACCGCATCCGGTTCCCTTCTCATAGACAGCCAGCGCGCGGACAAGCCGCAGGATCTCGGGCAGATCAGAGCGTTCTGCTTCACGAATGGTGACGGTCATGGTGTGTGCTCCCAAAGTCGTTCGGTCAAAGGAATTCAGCCTCCGCGGTTCGCGCGCTGTCCCGGCCTGTGGCGGCCACAGCTTTTGCCGACCTCACAGCCGGTGCTTGTCCGCGTGGGCGGCTACTTCGGCCAGCTCCTCGGCGGTGGGGGACAGGGGCGAATCCGGATTCGCGTCGGCGTAGTAGGCGGCGAACGCCTCGGCGACGGAATCGATCGTCACCGTCGGATGAACCTCGCTGATCGATCCGCCCGTGGACGGATCCCAGTTGATTCCGAGGGCGGCTTCGACGTCGGTGAGTACCGCGCGGATCGGTTCCGGGTCCTCGACGACGACGGACGACGAGAACAGCCAGGCACCGGAGACCACGCGCTGGGCGGTGCCGATCGCTTTGATCCGCCCGGCCACGTTGACACTGTGTTCACCGGGACAGTATTCGCCGGGAATCTCGCCGAGGCGGGCATCGATGCCCAGCCCGCGCAGCACCTCGACATAGTCCTGGCCGAAACCGGTGAACCGTGCGTTGGTGTTAGTGATGAATGAATCACTCGGTTCGATGTGATCGATGACCAGCGAACCCGGATGGTATGCGGCCGCGCGCCCGCCGAGGCTGCGCAGGGCAGGCGTGAAATCGTGATCCCGGGCCGCTTCGATGGCGGTGGCGAACCCGGGCAGGAAACGATCCCTGGCACCGAACGCCAAGGTCGGGGCCGGTCGGTACATCCGCAGGGTCGCCCCGCGGCGTCCGGCCTTGACCGAATCGAGGAGGACGCGGGCGAATGCGAGTTCCTCCACGGGGCCAAAGCCTTCCGCCGCCACCGTGGTCATCGCCAGTGAGTCTGTGTGCACGAGTTCAAGGGTAGAGGATCGGCAGGCCTGGTCGGGTTCGGGTTGTCGCAGATCGCACTCGTTTCCAAGAGATATGTCAGTTCGGGCAGATAGTGTAGGGCTGTGAGCATGTTGACGACTACAGGACACCGACTGCCCGGAGCCCCCGGCCGCCTGGTCACCGAGACCGCCGCCTGGGGTGCCCTGATCGTTCTTGTCGCGATCAGCTATGTCGTGGCAGGAACCAGCGGACTCGTCGCGACGGTGGGCGGACGCGCCTACACCGCCATGGGAGAGTCTCTCAGCGCCGGAGGCTTCGACAACCAGATGGGCAGTCTGTCGCTGCTCATCGTCTTCGCCCTCTCCTGCGCCGGTCTCTTCATTCCCGCGAAGGTCTTCGCCTCCCGACCGCCGGCCGTGCGCAAGACCGCTCTGAGCATCTCTGCGATCGTCGAAGCCGCCATCCTCGTCGTCCTCAGCCTCGCTCCCAGCGCCTGGTTGACCTGGGTCGCGGCCCTGTTCCTCGGGGCCGTGGTGGGTCTGCTCATGAGCATCAATCCCTTCAGACACGAGAAGCCGTGGCGCCGTGTCGGCATTCCCGCGGCCGTTCTCGTCTTCGTATCCTGCGCCTTCCAGATCCTCGGCGGCTCTGCAGCGGGAACTCAAGCGCTCGGCTGGGTGTCTCTGCTGGTGGGCATCGGCATGGCCGCCGGTTCCGTCATCATCTTCCTCACCCCCGAACGTGCCCTGCACGCAGAGTCGGCGACGACCGGACAGTTCCCTGAACTCAAGGCCCGGGTCGCCCGCCCCGCAGAGGCGATTGCGAACCCGTGGGTGTGCATCGGCCTCTTCGCCGTCCTCGGCGCCACCTTCATCCTCGCTCAGCCGACGGCGATCGGCCACGGCTATGGTCAGGCCGGGTTCGCGGTCATCATCGCCTGCTGCCTCGTCGGATGGGCCGTCGGATTCGAGATGGGACCGACTTTCGCCCCCGGGATGTCCCGTCCGCGTGTGTCCACTTTCGCTCTGCTCGTCTCCGGTGTGCTGCTGCTCGCCACCGGAGCCATCAACGAACTCTCCGGCAAGGTCGTGCTCTCGGCCGCAATCGCATTCCTCGTCGGCATCGGCGTGCGCGCTCAGCCCTATGACTTCTCCCGCCGCTACGGTGCCGTCGCGGGCGCCGGCCTGGCCTTGGTGATCAACGCACTCGATCTCGGCGGCACGGTCGAAGTCGGTTCAAGTCCTGACTGGATCCTGGCTCCCAGCGACGTCGCGTTCCTCATCTTCGGCATCGCCGCCCTGGTCGCCGGAGTCATCGGACTCTTCACCTTCGACCCGCACAGACTGCAGGGGCTGTCCGTCGACATCGTCCACGGATTCCGCCCGCCCAGCCAGCCGCAGCCTGCGGCCGGCGGACTCGGGAACTCGGCCGAACGCCTCGGCGCCGGATTCTTCATCGCCATCGAAGGCGGAGATGGTTCCGGCAAGACCACACAGATCAAACGCATCTCCGCGGCTCTGGCCGATGACGGCTACCACGTGGAGGCTACTCGCGAACCCGGCGGCACCGAACTGGGCACGAAGATCCGTTCTGTTCTCTTCGACTCCGACCCGCCGAGCTCGCGCACCGAAGCCCTGCTCTTCGCCGCTGACCGTGCCCACCATGTGGCATCCCTGGTCGACCCCAGCCTCGACGCCGGAAACATCGTCATCACCGACCGGTACATCGATTCGACGATCGCCTACCAGGCAGCCGGTCGCAGCTTCGACGAGAAGACGATCCTCGCGCTGAGTCGGTGGGCCACCCAGGGGCTCGTACCGAACCTGACGATCGTCCTCGACATCGAACCCGAGGTCGCCGCCGAGCGGATGGGCAAGCGCGGCGACAGCAACTACCTCGACCAGGAGAACCAGCAGTTCCACCAGCGGGTGCGCCAGACCTACCTGTCCCGTGCCCACAAGGAACTCGACCGGTACGTCGTCCTCGACGCTTCGGTCGACGCCGATGAGCTCACCGAACAGATCCTCGCAGCCATCCGCGCCCGCCTTCCGCAGACGCTGGTCAAACGCGACACCGGCACCGAGGCTGCCCCCGCCTCAACATCGAATGCTGAGCCCGACAGCGGCTCGGAACGCAGCTCCGTGCCGATCGCTGCCGTGGCCGTCGGAACCGTGCCTGACGACGACAAAGACGAAACATTCTCTCCCGACTCCTCCGCAGAAGTGGACGGTGCACCTGAGACTGCAGACGACTCTGTCGACAGCCGGGATACGGCAGATGGCTCCGCCGAGGATGACACCGATGCGGACGACACCGACGAACGCGATACGCGCGGCGAAGACGAGATGCACGAACGCGGACCGCGTTTCGTCCCCGCCTCCGGTGATCGGTTCATCCCCTCCGCCGTCACCGACGCCGAGGCCGAGATCTCGGGTGCTGTTCCCACCAAACGCGTCGACCTCGGAGCGGATCTGCGAGAGGATCCGGCCGCCTCGGCGAATGTGGAACGCTCCGCCGCTTCCGCATCCCCGGCATCCGCGGATGAGAATGCGGACCGGGATTCGGAACGCGACGAGGAGGAACTTCCGTCCTTCTTGGAACCGAAGGGCTCGCATCGTTCAGATGAGGCCCCGAACCGTTCCGACGAGGACGCGGCGACCACGGTGCTGCCGGCCAGCGGGACCGCCTCGGAGGCGCTCGTCGACGACAGCGACGAGGCCGATGGGGTGCCGACGGACCGAATCGCCACGGACGAGAATGCTGAGACTCGGATCGTCAACCGCGTCGACCCCGAAGACGCCGAAACTCGCGTTGTCCACCGTGCCGATCCACCTGCCGAAACCGGAACGGATGACGCAGCAGGCGACTCGGTCGACGGCGGGGACGCGGAGACCACGGTTCTGCCAGCCCGCACCGCCCGCGAGATGAGCCGTGAACGACTGCAGGCTCAGGCCGAGATCGAACGGCAGGCTCGGGAGCGCTTGCGCCAGCAGCGCGAACGCAGCAACCGTCGCTTCACCAACCGGGAGGATTCCTGAAGTGAGCGTCTTCGACGAACTCGTCGGCCAGGATGACGTCATCACCCAGCTCGGCTATGCGCTCGACAACCCGGCGGCGATGACCCATGCGTGGCTGTTCACCGGACCGCCCGGGTCGGGCCGATCGAATGCGGCGCGCGCCTTCGCCGCCGCGCTCATCTCCGGGGGCACTGAATCGAATGACGTGACCGCCCGAGTGCTGTCGGGTCATCACGAGTCCCTGACGATCATGTCGACGCAGAAATCGGTCATATCGATCGAAGAGGTCCGTGAACTCGTGTCCAAGGCACAGGCGTCGCCCGTGAACTCGAAATGGCGCGTCGTCATCATCGAAGATGCCGACCGGATGATGGAACGCACAGCGAACGTGCTGCTCAAAGCCATCGAAGAGCCGCCTCCGGGAACCGTGTGGCTGCTGTGCGCGCCGAGTCCGATCGATGTGCTCACCACCATCCGGTCGCGGTGTCGTCCTGTGCGACTGCGCATCCCCTCTCGGGATGCCGTGGCACAGCTGCTGATGCAGCGCGACAACGTCTCGGAAGATCGCGCACACTGGGCTGCCGCAGTGGCCCAGAACCACATCGGGCGCGCGAAATACCTCGCACTCAACGAATCGGCTGATGCCGAACGTAAACAGATTCTCGCGATCCCCGGCAAACTCACCTCCGTGGGGGCGACGATCCGTTTGGCCGGCCGCATCGTCGACAACGCTGCCGAAACCGCGAAGTCACGAGTCGAAGAGCGCAACGCCGCCGAGCGGACTCAGCTGTTGACCACCTTGGGTGTCGAAGGGGAGAAGACGATTCCGCCGTCGGCCAGAGCGCAGATCAGGAAGCTCGAGGAGGAGCAGAAGCGTCGCTCGGTGCGGGCCCGCAACGATGAGCTCGACCGGATCTTCCTCGAGCTCATGAGCCTCTACCGGGACATTCTCATGTACCAGCTGGGGATCCGAGACGGATGGATCAACGCCGGCGAAGTCGATCTCATCGCCGAACAGGCGAACCGGGACGGCCCCGATACCACTTTGCTGCGCATCGACGCGATCACCGAGGCCCGGCAGCGCCTGCAGACGAACATGTCGCCCGTGCTCATCGTCGAAGCAGCCTTCGTGCTGCTGTCGAACCCCTGGCTGCAGGAAGACCGCACCGGCGCGATCTGAGAGCCGATGGTCGAGCGCGCCAGGGGAGTGGCAGAAGAGGCTCAGCCGTTGCCGAGGAGTTCTGCGACGAGTGCCGCGCTGAGTTCGATGCGGCGGGGAATCCAGATCTGCAGAGCGTGTTCGGTCCGGGCGTGGGAACCTCCGCCGACGGTGCCGAGGCCGTCGAGGGTCGGCGTCCCGACTCCGGCGGTGAAGTTGCCGTCCGACCCGCCGCCGACTGCGACTGACCGCAGCGGGGGATGCCCGAGTCGTCCGGCCAGCCGTTGGGCACGGGCATAGAGGCCCATCGCCATGTCCTCTTCGAGCGGAGCGCGGTTGATTCCGCCCTTGAGTTCGATCTTCGCACCAGCCACGGCGGGCGTCAGGGCGCGCAGAGCGTCATCGATGCGCACCTGTTCATCCGCCGAGGCAGCTCTGGAGTCGATTCCGACGACGGCTTTGGCTGGCACGGTGTTCGTGGTCGATCCGCTGGTCATCACGGTCGGGACGACGGAGGTTCCGACCGAGGGTTTGTGCAGTGCAGCGATCTCGATGACCTGGTTGGCCACTTCGATGGTGGCGTTGATGCCTTTCTCCGGTTCGACTCCGGCATGCGATGCCAGACCGGTGACTTCGAGCTGATAGATCGCCACGCCTTTGCGAGCGATCTTGACGGCACCATCGGCGGCACCGCTCTCGAACACGAGTGCGGCCCTTGCCTCACGCGCTTCGTCTTCGATGATCTGTCGGGAACCAGGGGAGCCGAGTTCTTCATCGGCGGTGATGAGGAGGCTGACACCATCGAGGTGGCCGAGTTCGGCACGGACCTTCGCCAACGAATAGATGGCGATGAGCAGACCGCCCTTCATATCGTCGGCCCCAGGTCCGCGGACCACTCCGTCCTTGACCGAGTACGGGAAGTCGGCGAGGGTGCCAGTGGGCCAGACGGTGTCATGGTGGCCGATGAGCACGACCTTGCGCAGTCCGGTGCCGAAGCGCCACAGAACATGCGGGTGACCGTCGGTCTCGATGATCTGAGGTGCGGCACCGAGCATTCCGGTGCCGATTCGCGAGACGAGTCGGGCACTGCGGGCCAGGGAAGAGAGGTCGTTGGAGAACGACTCGCATTCGATGAGCGCCTGGAAATCACTCATGAAGTCGTCGGAGTCGAACTCTGCCATGGATGTCTCACCCTCGTGTCTGTGCCAACTGTCCTTTCAAGGTTAGCGGGTGCGTGACTGTTGCTGTGCGGCACCCGTTCGACGGCGGGCCAGACGCCCGGATGTCGCCCGTCAGTAAGGGGGTGACGAAGCTCTCTGTCTTCACCGCCCAGCTGGGTGATCGCCGTTTTGACCGCTGGCAGAGAAGTTGGCTAGAGTTGGTTCGGTTGCCGCCTTAGCTCAGTCGGCAGAGCGATTCACTCGTAATGAATAGGTCGCGGGTTCGATTCCCGCAGGCGGCTCGGCAACAGCCCCTCCCACCAGGACAGACTCTGGTGCGGGAGGGGCTTTCTCGTTTCCCAGAACACCGAATAATGCGGTTACGATGCGCTTTGCAACCACTCATCCAGCACCCCCAACCACACCGGCAGGGCCGATATTGAGCCGCTGCACATAGTGTTTCGCCGTCACTCCAACCTCAGAGTGTCCAAGCTGCTGGGACGCATTGTCCCAGCCATCCGCCGTGTAGATCGTCGTGGCAACGGTCTTGCGGATCGTCTTCGGCGTCACCCAGTCGAGCTCAGCGATCTTCCGCACCTGCCGGAAGTGAGCACGATAGTTTGACGGATCCCGCCACGTCCCGGTCTCTGACGCGAACACTGCCTCCGACTCCGGTCTGAACTCCCGGTCTTCAAACTGTCGGCGCGATGCTTCGGCTGCGATAGTCGGCAGGTACAGGATCCGTTTCGAGGTCTCCGACTTCGGCGCCGGCTGGTACTGCATCCCACCACCATCCGCACCCAGAGTGACAGTGCCCATGACGGAGATCGTTGGGGGAGTGGCTTCGAGGTCGACGTCGTCCCAGCGAATGGCGAGGAGTTCACCGATGCGAACGCTGGTGCCGAGCATGACGTCGATGCTGTCCGCGATTTCTCGGCGCACGGGCTTGTTCGCGGTCACCGGTGTTGCTTCCCATGTTCGGGCCGCGGTGCGCAGCTGTTGAACTTCGGCTGCCGTCATCGCCCGAACTTCCTGCGGTTGTTCTTTCACCGTGGAGATACCGAGAGCAGGGTTCGCCGTGAGGGCGTCCAGGTGTACCGCGTCAGCGAAGATCCTGCGCAACACAGAACGTGCCTGTTTCGCTGTTGTTTGCCCGTGAGCGTCGCTGATACGCACAACACCTCGTTCGAGGCGTCCTGTGGTGCATTCTGTGAGCCTGAGCATGCCGAGCTCTTCCTTGATCCACTTCACTGCTGCACGGTAGGTGCGAACAGTTGAGGCCGGCGGGTTCGCGGATTCGCGCCACCGGGTGAACCAGTCGCCAGCGAACGAACCAAGGGTGCCCGTGCCGGACACTTCCCCGGCGATCGTCTGCTCACGCAACTCAGTCAGATGCTCGAGGAGTGCGTTGCGTGCGGCTTCCTTCGTGGCGCCGGTTCGGAACCGCGGCACCGTCTTCCCGTTTGCCTTCCGAAACCGTGCGCTTGCCCGGTAGTT
This sequence comes from Brevibacterium permense, assembly GCF_013280495.1. GTDB lineage: Bacteria > Actinomycetota > Actinomycetes > Actinomycetales > Brevibacteriaceae > Brevibacterium > Brevibacterium permense. The sequence goes on along the minus strand of NZ_JABSSX010000007.1, from coordinate 2,801 downwards.
GCCGCGTGTTCCGGAGACACTGATGTTGCCCCATGCGCCCACGGGGAGGGGTATGCGTGCCATGGGTGTCCTATCTGGTGCTGGTGATATGGATGAGCAACGCCCGTTCTGTCGGTGAGAGTGCCCGCAGCCGGTCCTCAAGAACTTCCGGTGTCACCCAGAGTTCGTCGGCGGCCTCATGAGCGTTGTGAGCCCACCGGAACACGTCAACCAGGGCATCCCAGTCGATGAGTTTTCGGGCGGCGTAACGGCGTGCCGTGAGTTCTTCTTGGACAGTTGTCTCAGTGGTGTGTCCAAGATCAATGTGTGCGAGTTCGTGCGCGAGCGTGCAGCGGCGCTCGACCTGCAACAGGTCGACTTCTAACCAGATAGCGCTGGTGCCGTCCGTGGCGCCGCGAACACCTGGGGGAAGATCACGCCACGACAGTGTGATGTGAGGACGCGACCGGAGGTCACGCCAAGGGTGGTGACTTTTCATGGGACCGACCATAGCCAGACCCACGGACACGACAGGATTAGTCGTCGATCTTGTCGAACACGTGAGTCCTCGCGATTTCAGGGCCCTCTGAGAGCTTGTAGCCGCGAGCTGCCGCAACCTTCACTAGAACGTCGTAGCCGATCTTCGAAGCCCGGGGAGTATGCACCACCGTCGCGGATCCGTCGAAGACGTGGTCGAGGATGGTGTCAGCATTCTCTTCGTCCTTTTCCGCTGACTCTCTCCGGGCGCGAACATGCCGAAACCGATGAACGCACCGAGCATGGGTTGACCGGTAAGGAAGATGGCGCCCAGGACCAAAAAGAAAATGATGATCTCCTTGGGCGAACCCTATCTGTAGTTGCCTACTCTGGGGAGTCTTCTCCTCGGGCGCGACGCTCCGCTTCTGACTCTCCGGTGTCTGCCGCGAGTCCGAGGATTTCGTCGATCGGTGTTTCGTCTGCCTCCCGTTGCCGACGGCGAAGCTCTTCTAGCTCGTCCGCCGTCAGCCCTGCTTCGAAATCCCATTCGAGTAACCACCTACTCGCTGTTGAGGTGTTCACCCCGACTGCGGCCGCAATGTCGGCAATGCTCTGCCCAGCCTCACGTCGCATGGTTATCTCGTCGCGCAGACGCGCCTTGTCCTCGGCCACCGCATGACGCTTTGTTGGAGAGATGGGGCTGATGCCACGCCGATACCGGTCATAGCAACGTTTGCACAATCCACGCGCTATTGCGTCTCGGTCACACCACACTGTGGCACAGGTACTCATGCTGGGCTCATCGTTGAGGACATGGCAATAGGGTAGCGGATGCAACGTAGGCCCCCACGTAACAGTGGTGGGGGCCTACGTTGCTTCATAGCGGGATCGTCGTGGCTGGACGGGCCCGAGTAGCGACTACTTTTCGCCCAGCACTCTCTTGACGAAGCTGGTGGCACGCTCGTTCAGTTTGTCGACGCGCATTGACACATGGGCTTCGAAGTCATTGTGACCTTCGACTGCGCGAGGAGGATTCCTGACGATCTCGGAGCACTCGAAATTGCCGTGTATGAGCGTCCCGAGCGAATTGCCGTTTCGTCCCGAAGGACCGGCCTTCTTCGCTGTGAACATCCGAACGCCGGTGGTCTCGTGCAAGTCCTCGCACCAACTGCACATCGCTTGAGACTTCGCCATGGGCACTGCCCTGAGCATCAGTCCGCGTGGGACGTCGTCCACGGGGACGACAATATAGGCCCGTTGGGGGATTTTCGCATCAGCCCAACCAAAGTAGTCGAGCTCCGCCCACTCGATCTCAGCGAGATTAGGCGGCAGTGCGATCTTTTCCACTTCGCGGCGAGAGGTGTTGATAAAGGACTTCTTGATCTGAGTGGCATTAAGTTGCTGCATGACTGGCTTTCTCTGATGTCAGTAGTTGCCTGAAGTTGAATAGCCGTGAAGCCGGTACAGTTTAGCCTTCGCGCAATCTTGCGGGCAGCTCATTTGGGGGTGCTGGCGGACTGTGTTCGCACCAAGCATGACCGGTGAACGCGAGTGGCTAACTGAGAATGGTTAGCTTGGCAATCGGCTACGGCAACAGGGAATGGGTAGAAGCTAGGTCGACTGTGATTAGGCACAAGTCACCCATCACCCGACCGGCTGTCAACGCGGGGTTCGGGTGATTCTAGAGCAGCAAGACTAGAAGCAGGCCACGAAGGCCACCATTCCCTTCTTCCTGAGATTCCAGGAGGTTCGGCGAAAGTTTTCGGATTTGACTATACCCAAGTCCGCGGCGCGGGTACAACAACTGACGCGTCTGCTGGCGCCGATGCTTCCCGAGCGAAATCTGTGCTAGCTCGGGTCGTGTGCAACCGTGTCCGGTTCGGAGTTTGGCTGTGGGCGAAGTACGGTGGATGCACAATAGAACACATGATCGAATATGATGACTACGGCACGGCCACTTGGCGGTACTGGCAGAAGATCCGCAACGACGTCGGTGCCCGCGGCTCGTATCGAGACCGTCCGCCGGTCGCGGTGCGTGCCCGTGTGGGACTGGTGCAGAGAGAGGTGACAATCGGGGTGTCACGCTGCGACTGCAGGTGACTCAATAATTGCTTCGTACTCAACAGGTGTCAAACGACCCAACCGGGCTTGCCGCCGACGTCGGTGATACGTCCGCTCAATCCACGTCACGATCGCGAGCCTCAACTGCTCTCGGCTCGCCCACGGGACTGATGCAGGGTTTGGGGACATCTGATCTGGCTTGTTCACAGGCAAGCCTGGAAGGATTGACACCATGCCACAGCCCTATCCGAAAGAGTTCCGCGACGACGTCGTCCGAGTCGCCT
>NZ_JABSSX010000006.1 GCF_013280495.1 Brevibacterium permense | reverse complement strand
CTCCTGACGGTGCTGGTCTGGCCTCTCGTCTGACGGAACGAGGAATCATCTCGACGATCTGATCCGAACCTCACCGCTACCTGACGGCGGCCCCGCAACCTCGCGCGAGGTTGCTGGGCCGCCGTCAGGTAGCAATTAGTGGATGAGGGTCGAGATGAAGTCGAAGCCGAGTTTGAGGATCAGCGCGGAGACGACAATGACGAAGACGACGCGGACGAATCCTGAGCCCTTCGCCAGCGCGGTGCGGGCACCGAAGATCCCGCCGGTGACATTGCCGACGGCCATGATCACACCCAGCAGCCAGACGACCTGACCGTCGGGGATGAAGTAGACGAGCGCTCCGAAGTTCGTCGCCCAGTTGATCACCTTCGCCGTGGCCGAGGCCTGCAGGAATGAGAATCCGATGATCGAGACGAAGGCGATGACGAGGAACGATCCCGTCCCCGGCCCGAGCACTCCGTCATAGATGCCGATGACGAGCCCGATCAGCCACGACAGCGCGTGGTGACGTTTCGAGGTTTCCCCGAACCGCAGCGTGGCATCGGCGCCTAGGCTCGGGTTGAGCACCGTGAAGATCCCCACCCCGATGAGCGCGAGCAGAATGATCGGGGTGAACGCGTCGCTGGGCACCAAGGTCGCGAGCTTCGCCCCGAGCACGGCACCCAAGAACGCCGAGGCCGCGGCCGGGATCGTCGCAGACCGGTCTGGGGTGATCTTGCGCAGGTAGGTGACCGCCGAGGCGGTCGTGCCCGCGATCGACCCGACCTTGTTCGTCGCGACCGCTTGGACGGGGCTCATCCCCGGCACGAGCAGCAGCGCGGGCAGCTGGATCAGTCCGCCCCCGCCGACGACGGCATCGATCCACCCGGCCAGGATTCCCGCGGCGAGCAGCCACAGGACCATCGTCCAGGTGACATCGATGCCTCCGGCGAGGGCTTCGAACACCGAGGAGGCTCAGGCGTTCTGGTCGGCGGCGATCGCCGCGTCGGCGGCGGCTGCAGCCTTCGCGTACGCCTCACGCACCCGTGCCACGGTGGCAGGGACTACCTCGGCGACGGGCTGGTCGGACTTCTCCCCAGCCAGACGGTCGCGGACCTCGACGACGCCGTCGGCCAGACCGCGGCCGGCGACGATGACGGTGGGAATGCCGATGAGCTCGGCATCGGCGAACTTGAATCCGGGCGAGACCTTGTTGCGATCATCAAGCAGGACGCTGATGCCTTCGGCCTCGAGTTCGGTCGTCATCTTCTCGGCAGCTTGAGCAATCTCCTCACCCTTGCCCGCGACGATGATGTGCACATCGGCCGGGGCCAGGTGCTGGGGCCAGAGGAGCCCGTCCTCGGAATGGTATTCCTCGGCGATGCAGGCCATGACGCGGGTGACGCCGAGGCCGTAGGAGCCCATGGTCACGGTCGTCGCCTTGCCGTTCTGGTCGAGGACCTTGAAGTCGAGGGACTCGGCGTACTTGCGGCCGAGCTTGAAGATCTGACCGATCTCGACACCGCGGGCCAGCTCCAGCGGACCGGAGCCGTCCGGTGCCGGATCGCCGAGGACGACCTGGGCGGCTTCGATGGTGCCGTCGGCAGTGAAGTCCCGTCCGGCGACGAGGTCGAAGACGTGGCGTCCGGGCTCGTTGGCTCCGGTGATCCAACGGGTGCCGTCGACGACGCGGGGGTCGAGGAGGTAGCGGATCTTCGAGGGCGATTCGAGGCCGAGAACCGGTGCGTCGAGGGAGTTGCCGGGTCCGATGTAGCCCTTGACGAGCTCCGGATGGGCGGCGAGATCCTCAGCCGTCGCGGCTTCGAGGTCGACCTCACCGTCGCCGAGCATGCCGGTGCCGGCGGCCCGGTCGAGGTCGACTTCCCGGTCGCCGGGCAGGCCGATGACGATGATCTCGCGGGTGCCATCGGGGTGGGTGACGGCGCAGACGACGTTCTTCAGCGTGTCCGCGGCCGTCCACTCACGATCGGAGCGCGGGTGCGAGGCGTTCGCCGCGGTCACGAGGGTCTCGATCGTCGGGGTGTCGGGGGTGTCCTCGACATGGGCTGCGGGCGACTGCGAGTAGGGAATCGCCTCGGGGACGATCGAGGTCACGGCCTCGACGTTCGCGGCATATCCGCCGGGCGACTTCACGAACGTGTCCTCCCCGACCTCGGAAGGGTAGATGAACTCCTCTGTCCCGGAGCCGCCCATGGCACCCGGGGTCGCCTTGACCGGCAGGCACGGCAGGCCGAGGCGGGCGAAGGCGCGCAGATAGGCTACGCGCATGGCCTCGTAGGAGGCGTCGAGTCCGGCGTCGTCGATGTCGAAGGAGTAGGCGTCCTTCATGATGAACTCGCGCCCGCGCAGCAGTCCGGCCCTAGGGCGAGCCTCGTCGCGGTATTTGGTCTGGATCTGGTAGATCGACAGCGGCAGGTCTTTGTAAGAGGAGTACAGATCCTTGACCAGGAGGGTGAAGACCTCCTCATGGGTGGGGGCGAGGATGTAGTCGTTCTCGCGGCGGTCCTTGAGGTGGAAGAGGTCAGGCCCGAAGGCCTCCCAACGGCCGGACTTCTTGTACGGATCGGCGGGCAGCAGACCCGGGAAGTGGACCTCCTGGGAGCCGGCGAGCGCCATCTCTTCGCGCACGATGGCTTCGATCTTGCCGAGCACGGCCAGTCCCAGCGGCAGCCACGTGTAGATTCCCGGCGCTGACCTGCGGATGTATCCGGCGCGGTGGAGCAGTTTGTGGCTGGCCACCTCGGCGCCGACCGGGTCTTCCTTCTGGGTTCGCACGAACAGGGACGACATGCGCAGGGCCATGGGTAAATCTCCTCAACTTGTCAAGACTCAGATCGAACACTATCGCACGCGGGCGAGCCGGAGGGAATCCGAGCGGGCGCGGATTCGTCACCTGCGGGAAGAGAATTAGACTGGTGGCTGCAGCACCGAAGCCCGGCATCGGTCGGGGCCATCCTGTCCCCCGCCCGGTCCCCGTTGAAATGACGAGTCCGAACGATACGAAGAGCATGCCTGATCCCAGCCAACTCACGCAGTTCCCGCGGCCCTCGGTCGCGGTCGACACCGCGGTCCTCTGCCCCGTGCCCGGCCGTGGCCTGCATGTTCTCATGACCCATCCCGGGGACGGAGTGTGGCAGCTGCCCGGGTCGATCCTGCGCCCGCAGGAACGCCTCGCCGAGGCGGTCGCCCGCTGTCTGCGCGAAAAGGCGCGGTTGGTCGACCGCGCCCCCGTCCAGCTGCACGTGTTCGACCAACCCGACCGCGATGATCGCGGCTGGGTGATCTCCGTGGCCCACCTCGATGTTCTCTCCGCCTCCGATGTCGGACTCGCCGAGGAGGGCGATCCCACCGAGGCGGCCGTGGCGGATGTTCCGGCACAAGGTGCGGAATCGTCCCCCGTCGAGACGGTCCTCCCCGAGGCGGCCGACCCTGATCCTGCCGAATCGGATTCCGATCACCCGGACTGCCCCGTCCACCGGCGGAAGCTCGTGCCCGTCCACGATGTCGGCGAGCTCAGCGCCGAGCATCAGGAGATCGTGCGCGTGGCCGTGCACCGACTGCGGGCGTTCCACGAACGCACCCCGGATCCCTTCGGGCTCCTGGAGAAGGAGTTCTCGCTGCGGCAGCTGCGCGAGCTCCACGAGATCGTCGCCGGGGAGAGCCTGCAGGCCGATACGTTCCGCCGAACCATGCTGCCGCTGCTCGATCCCACCGGGGAGGCCGTCAGCCAGGGGCGAGGTCGTCCCGCGCAGACTTTCACCCGACGCTCGGCTCTGGCGCTGCGCGCCGACTCCCGAATGCAGGACCCCGATGATGCCGATGCAGGGATGCCCTCGTCCGGCTCGAATTTCTCGGACGGTCATCGCTGATGACCGAGATCAACCGCGATGCCGGAAAGCACATGCGCGTCGACGTGTGGCTGTGGACGACGCGGATGTTCAAGACCCGCAACCTCGCCACTCAAGCCTGCCGCGGCGGGCATGTGCAGGTCGACGGTCAGCGCGTCAAGGCCGCGCAGAAGGTGAGCATCGGCCAGGAGGTGCGTGTGCGCAAGGCCGGGTCCGAATTCATCTGGAAGATCACCGGTTTCATCCCCACGAGGATGCAGGCCTCTATCGCCGTCCAGTGCTATGAGGACCTCACTCCCCCGCCCGATCCGGCGCTGCGCGGATTCGTGCCCAGGCGAGACAAAGGGCTGGGGCGTCCGACGAAGAAGGACCGCCGGGAGATGGAGAAGTTCCTCGGCGATATGGCCAAACCTCAGTCGCGCAACCGTCGCGACTGATAAGCCGAGCGCTCAGTACATGACGGTGGCGAAGGTGCCGACCTGTTCGAAGCCGACGCGGGCATACATGCGCAGCGCCGTCTCGTTGTAGTCATTGGCATACAGGCTCACCGTGGAATGGCCTTTGTCACGGGTGCGCTGGACGACCGCGGCCATGCCCGCTGCCCCCAGACCCTGATTGCGCACTGCGGGATGGACCCATACTCCTTGAACCTGGACGATGCGGCGGGCACGGATGCCGATATCGGCCTTGAACAGCACCTGTTCGTCCTGCTCTTGGGCCGGCCACCGCGGCACCGCACCGCCTTGGGGCAGGCTGGAGGAGATCCGGGCGTAGCAGTTCTTGCCGCGGATGATCCCGCGCACCCGCGCCAGGTACCCGGCCGTGCCGTCCTCGATCGGTGAGAATCCGACCTCTTTGGTGAACATGTCCACACTGGCGGGAAACACCGCACCGAGGTCATCGAGGGTCACCCGGTGCACATGCTCATCGGGGGTGACCAGCGGATCCGAGCTGATGGCCAGCAGCGGCTGCCGTTCGCGCACTCCACGCGGTCGGCCCCAATTGAGCCGCTGCTGCAGGTCGAGGATGACGGACCGGCTGCCGATGAGTGAGCAGGACACGCGACCGTCGGCATTGAGTTTCCGGGCAAGCATCTCATTCGTCGCCGGGGTCGCCGCGACCGGGATGATGTTGCCGCCCACCCAGTAGGCGGCGACGGGCCGGTCACCATCGAAGATTCCGTACAGCGTGCCTGCCGGGGAGCTCAGACGGGCGGTGCCCGTGACTTCGAGCAGGGCGATGAGGTAGACGTTCTCGCAGGGGTTGCGCGCAAGCAGGTCCGTCAGCCACCGGGTGTGCTGATGTTCCAGTCGTGCGATCCTCAGCGCCATGTGCCCCTGAACTCTTTCTCAGCCGTCAGCATGGGCCGATGACTGGACCATGAAACTCTTCGTCCTGACAAGGTATCGCACCTAGCCGACGGTCACTTCAGGCGGCCCCGATGCAGCGCCCGATGGCTGCCCCGCTGCCTCCTCGGCGATGCGGTTGGCCTCGTGGATGAGGGTCTCGACGATCTGGGATTCGGGCACGGTTCGGATGACCTCGCCCTTGACGAAGATCTGGCCCTTGCCGTTGCCGCTGGCCACGCCGAGGTCGGCGTCGCGGGCCTCACCGGGGCCGTTGACGACGCACCCCATGACAGCCACCCGCAGCGGCACCTCCATGCCTTCGAGTCCGGCGGTGACACGTTCGGCCAGCGTGTACACGTCGACCTGCGCGCGCCCACAAGACGGGCAGGAGACGATTTCGAGCTTTCGGGGCCGCAGGTTGAGGGATTCGAGGATCTGGCTGCCGACCTTGACCTCCTCGGCGGGAGGCGCGGACAGCGAGACTCGGATGGTGTCTCCGATGCCCTCGGCCAGCAGGTGACCGAAGGCGGTGGCGGACTTGATCGTGCCCTGGAAGGCGGGCCCCGCCTCGGTGACGCCGAGATGGAGCGGCCAATCGCCGCGTTCGGCGAGCAGCTCGTACGCGCGGACCATGATCACCGGGTCATGGTGTTTGACGGAGATCTTGAAGTCATAGAATCCGTGTTCTTCGAACAGGGAGGCCTCCCACAGCGCGGATTCGACGAGCGCCTCGGGCGTGGCCTTGCCGTATTTCTCCATCAGCCGTCTGTCCAGAGACCCCGCGTTGACGCCGATTCGGATGGACACGCCCGCCTCGGCGGCGGCCTGCGAGATCTCCTTGACCTGGTCGTCGAACTTGCGGATGTTGCCGGGGTTGACGCGCACTCCCGCGCAGCCGGCGTCGATGGCGGCGAAGACGTACTTGGGTTGGAAGTGGATATCGGCGATGACAGGGATCTGGGATTTTCCGGCGATGATCGGCAGAGCCGCGGCATCATCGGCGGTGGGACAGGCCACGCGCACGATATCGCAGCCGGCGGCGGTGAGTTCGGCGATCTGCTGCAGGGTCCCGTTGATGTCCGTCGTCTGCGTCGTCGTCATCGACTGCACGCTCACCGGGGAATCGGATCCAACCCCCACCTTTCCGACATTGATCTGCCTCGTCTTCCTTCGCGGAGCGAGCACGGGAGGCGGCGGTGCGGGCATTCCGAGATTGACCGATGTCACGAAGGATCCCTTCAGTCAGGCTGGTGACCAGCCACAATGTCCGAGCCGGCGCCGATGCGGGGCCCGGATTGTGCGAACCATCACCATTGTAGGACCTCCCACTGACACACGACTGTCCGTCCGCAGGGCGTACCCCGGACAGTCAACCGGCGCACCCCGGGCGGCCTCCGCGCGACCTCGACTCCACCCGTACCACGCCATGGCCCACTGGTCCCGATCCAGTGTCACCGGCTGACGGTAGTGTGAAGGTGAACTGAATTCTGCGCGAAGGAGCAGCCCTGTGAGCACACCCGGATTCGTCGAACCCGATGTCGAGGCGATGGCCGCGGCTCTCGAAGCCGAAGCACAGAAACTCGACGACCAGGGTGGATCTCTGGCATGGGGAATCTTTCGCCGAGGCGGCCCCGCCCGAACCGTGAACGGCGAGGTTCCGTACCGGATCGCTTCGATGACGAAGTCCTTCACCGCCGCAGCCATCGGGCTCCTCGCCGCCGACGGACTCGATCTCGACGCTCCCTTCGGCGCTCTGCTCCCGGAACTGGCCGATACGGCCATCGCCGACCGCACCTGCCGCCAGGCATTGACGATGAGCACCGGTTTCACGAAGGACGACCCGTGGGCGGACCGGATGGAGGCGATGACTCCGGCCGAGCTCACCGCCTGGCTGCACCGCGGCGCCATCGCCTGCGCGCCTGCCGACACCGGCTATGAGTATTCGAACCTCGGCTATGCGCTTCTCGGCATGGTCGCCGAGGCGGTCACAGGCAGGGCTTTCACCGATCTCGTGTCCACTGAGATCTTCGATCCCCTGAAGCTCACGCGCACCGGTTTCGACCACACGGACTTCCCGGACCTGGCGACCGGGTTCCGCGTCGACCTGGACGGCGGCCTCCACCCGGCCGAACTCACCGGCCCAGGAGTCTTCTCCCCCATCGGCGGGGTCATCTCCACGGTGAACGACATCGGCACATGGATGGATGCGCATCTCGATGCCCTCGAACGCATGGACTCCTATGCTCCCGGATCCTGGTCGCGGATACTGACCGACAACCAGCAGCCACGACGGACCATGGAGATCCAGAAGAGCGACCACCACGCGGAGACGCTCAGCTACGGATACGGTCTCGAGACTCGTCTGGACACACGTTTCGGCCGCATCGTCTGCCATTCCGGCGGCTACCCAGGATACGGCTCACATATGCGTTGGTTCCCCGATCTGGGGCTCAGCCTCGTCGTACTCGGCAATACGACCTATTACCCGGCGCAGCGCGTCGTCCAGGACGCGCTCGACCTCGGATGGGCGACGGCCACGGGACGACAGGACACCCGGCTGGAACGGAGTGCCACCTCGGCGCCAGTGCCCCGTTATCCCGCCGCCCAACCCCAGATCGATGCCGTGATCGCCGCGGCGAACCTCGTCAACGACTTCGACGACACCGTCGCCGAGGAGATCTTCTCCATGAACATGGATCTCGACGAACCCCGCGACGAGAGGCGGGAGCGCTTCGTTCGGTGGCGGGCGGAGAAGCAGATCGACCGTCCTCTCCCCGAGGCGGACCTCGAGATGGTCTCCCCGCTGCGCGGAGTGGTCACAGTGCCGGGCACGGCAGATGAGAACGCCACGATCACGGTCGGCCTCAATCACCTCGGCGAGGTGCAGGCGATCACCCTCAGTGCCTGAACGGGTCCGCCACTGAACGGACTGGTCACACTCAACCGCAGATGGCTCACGCCTTCATTCCACGACGAAGTTACTCAGCCCTGCGAGCTTGAGAACGAACGGTGCGATCGACATCAGGACGAGCAGTGAGGCGACCGTCCACAGCCAGGTCATCTTCGCCCTGTGTCCGCGGACTCTCGTCCCCATTGCGAACAGTGGGCTGAGCAGCGGCAGCCCGTAGAAGAGCGGAGTCAGCGCGAAGGCGAGCGCAAGGAATCCGATGAACGTCCATTCCGTTCGCGAGAAGAAAGGCTCACGTGGCTTGGTCTCAGTATTCTCCACTCGCACCACCCTAGCCGAGATCGCCCAAACTGCATGCTCGGTCTACCTGCCAGAGCCCGGCCCGGCCCATCCACCGGAACGGCCCGACCTACCCGCCGGAGTTGAAGATCGCGTCGAGGGTGATGGGTTTGACGAGGTCGACGTAGACGAGCAGCGCCGTCATGCACAGCATCAGCCCGATGCACACGTACGTCAGCGGCAGCAGCTTCGCGGTGTCGAAGGGTCCGACCAGTCCGCGTCCGCGCCACCGGTTGATGCGGCGGCGCGCACCTTCGTAGAGACCCACGGCGATGTGACCGCCGTCGAGGGGCAGCAGCGGGATCATGTTGAACGCGAAGAGGAAGATGTTGAGCGAGCCGAGCATGCCCAGCCCCATCTGCGCCTTGTCGACGACGTCGATCTGATCGGTGGACACGATCTCGCCGGCGATGCGGCCGACGCCGACCATGCCGACGAGTCCTTCGGCATCCCGGTCCTTCGTCCCGACGGCCACCTCGCCGATATCGACGAGTTTGACCGGCAGGGTGATGATCGCGTGGAAGACTCCGGAGACCTGGTCCCACACCGCGCCGGGGAACTCAGCGAGCGGCAGGGACTGACGTTCCTGGACGGGTCCGACGCCGAAGAATCCTTGGGTCTCGGTCTGCGGAGTTCCGTCCGGGTTGAGCACGGCCTTGCCGGTGTCGTCGACCTTCGGCCTTTCGCTGGCGATGATCGGCACGGTCACCGTTTGGGCCTGACCATCTCGGATGAAGTCGACATCGACGCGTTCGCCTGCATGTTCCTTGATGACCGAGGACAGCTGGTCCCAGTCCTTCGTCTCAACGCCGGCTATCGAGGTGATCTCGTCACCCGGTTTGATCCCAGCCTCCCACGCGGGGGTGAGCTGATCGTCGGAACGGCAGGTGTTCTGCTCCGAGGCGGGACGCTGCTGCGCTTCGGACGCGGGCACCGCACATTCGACGACGGTCTGGACGGTCGTCGTCGGAGTGACCACACCGATGCCCAGCAGCGAGATCCCCATGATGAGGATGCCCAGGATGAGGTTGACGAAGGGACCGGAGAACATGACGACGAGGCGTTTGGGCACGCTGAGTGCATAGAACGTCCGGTGCTCCTCCCCCGGCTCGATCTCCTGGTTCGAGAACTCGCGGGCATCGGCCATCGTGTCTTCGAACAGCCGCCCCTTCCGCTTCTTCCGGTCCCGGCGCAGCGGAGCGGCATCACCGTCATCCATCCCCTCGCCGAGGCGGCCCGAGGTTTCGCTGTCGGTCGAGTCGAGTGCAGCGTTAGGTCCACCGAGGCGGTCCGACGTGCCGTCGACCCCGCCGTCGGCGCCGGCTGACGTGCCGCCTTTCTGCGCAGCCGCGGCGGTCTCATGGCGGGCCTTCGTCGCCTCCTCGGGCGGATACATTCCCGGCATCGCGATGAACCCACCGAGGGGGAACGCTTTGATGCCGTATTCGGTCTCACCGCGGCGGAAGGAGAACAGGGTCGGTCCGAAGCCGACCATATAGTGCGTGACTTTCACCCCGAACTTCTTCGCCGGGGTGAGGTGGCCGAGTTCGTGCAGCGCAATCGAGATCGAGATGCCGATGAGGAACAGGATGATCCCGACGATGTAGAGCACAACTGTCATCGGCGGCCTCCTTTATGCTCGGCGACGTCGGCGCGAGCGAAGTCCCTGGCCCAGGCGTCGGCGGCCAGCACGGTCTCCACTGTGTGTTCGGCCGCAGGCTCGTGGGCGGCCAGAGCTCGGGCGAGGCCTTTGTCGATTCCGGTGAAGGCGATGTCTCCGGCGATGAATGCAGCGACGAGTTCCTCATTGGCAGCGTTGAGCACGGCCGGGTAGCTGCGGCCCTTCCTGCCGGCGTCGATGGCCAGACCGAGAGCGGGAAAGGCGAGATGGTTGACCGGTTCGAACGACCAGTGCATGGGCTGTCCCCAATTGTGCGGAACGGCACCCGAGGTCAGTCGCTTCGTCGTTCCGTCGTCCTGCGTGCCCAGCGCATAGGAGATCGGCAGGCGCATATCCGGTGGGGAGATCTGCGCGATCGTCGAGGCATCGGTGAATTCGACCATCGAATGGATCTGCGACTGCGGATGGACGACGACTTCGATGTGGTCGAAGTCAATGTCGAAGAGCAGGTGGGCTTCGATGACCTCGAGGCCTTTGTTGACCAAAGTCGCCGAGTTGATGGTGATCATCGACCCCATCGACCAGGTGGGATGGTTGAGCGCCTGGGCAGGGGTGACTCGGCGCAGGGCATCACGGGTCATTCCGCGGAAGGGACCGCCCGATGCGGTGATGATGAGCTTGCTGACTTCACCGTGTGTGCCGGCGCGCAGCGCCTGGGCGATGGCGGAGTGCTCACTGTCGACCGGCACCAGGCGGGCCCCAGAGGCACGAGCGGCATCGAGGACGATGGACCCGCCGATGATGAGTGATTCCTTATTCGCCAGGGCCACATCCGTCCCGCGTTCAAGGGAGGCCAGGGTCGCGCCGAGACCGGCGGCACCGGTGATCGCGTTGAGGACCATATCGGCGGCCAAGCCGGCGACCGCCTCGGCGGCGTCAACACCTAAGTGGATGGCTTCGACGGGATCGGCAACTCCCCGCTGGACAGCCAGCTCGGTCAGTCGCGCACGCACCTCGGCCTCGCCCCCGGCGGGTGGGGTCGTGAGCCCGATGACGGGAACGTGGAAATCGAGGGCCTGCTCGAGCAGAAGATCGACCTGGGACCCGGCGGCCAAGCCGATGATCGCGTGCTCGTCCCGGTGTTCGGCGAGGACATCAAGGGCCTGGGTGCCGACCGAACCGGTTGAGCCGACTACAATGAAACCACGTTTACTCACGCCAACCGATGATGCCAAAGTTCTCTGGGAAATGACTCGACACGGACTCGTGTGTCGCCCAGCGGGACCTGGTCATCTGTAGTGCTTCGGGACACCGATCTTCCACCGGGTTCCGGTAAAACTGTGAGCGAAGACAATCAATGGCGAAAGAGATGGATATGAGCAAGACGCTGAGCCCCGACGACATTCTTGGACTGGATTCGGTCTTCGAATCCGATGACCTCGAATTCGCATCGATCGTGAAGAAATGGCTGGACGAGAACGTCCGGGAGAAGATCGGCGACTACTTCCTCGACGCCACCATCCCCGCTCGGGAACTGGCCGAGGGACTCGGCGAGCTCGGTCTGCTGGGCATGCACCTCGACGGCTACGGCTGCGGCGGGTCGACGGCGACTCAGTACGGACTGGCCTGCCGTGAACTCGAAGCCGTCGACTCCGGTCTGCGCTCCCTCGTCTCCGTGCAGGGTTCGCTGGCGATGTTCGCCATCCACCACTGGGGATCGGAAGCACAGAAGGAAGAATGGCTGCCGAAGATGGCCGCCGGCAAGGCCATCGGCTGCTTCGGTCTGACCGAACCCGATGTCGGCTCCGACCCGTCGGGGATGAAGACGACCGCGAAGAAGGACGGATCCGACTGGATCCTCAACGGCGCGAAGATGTGGATCACGAACTCCCCGGTCTCCGATGTCATGGTCGTGTGGGCCAAGACCGAAGAGGTCGACGACAAGGGCAATAACGTCGTCCGCGGCTTCGTCGTCCCCTCGAACACCGAGGGTGTGCAGACCCCGGAGATCCACCGCAAGATCTCGTTGCGCGCCTCGATCACCGGTGAGATCGTCCTCGACAACGTCCGTCTGCCCGAGGATGCGATGCTGCCGAAGGCCAAGGGACTCAAGGGGCCCCTGTCCTGCCTGTCCGAGGCCCGCTACGGCATCGTCTTCGGCGTCACCGGTGCCGCCCGCGACGCCCTGCTCTCCGCTCTGGAGTACACCGGCACCCGTGTGCAGTTCGACCGCCCGCTGGCGTCGTTCCAGATCACTCAGCAGAAGCTGGCGAAGGCCTTCGGCCAGTACTCGCAGATCACTCTGCTCGCCGCTCACCTGGGCAAGCTCAAGGACTCCGAGAAGGGTGTGCGTCCCGAGCAGATCAGCCTGGGCAAGATGGTCAACGTCGACACCGCGATGAATGTCTGCCGTGACCTGCGCGCCCTGTTCGGCGGGTCGGGCATCACGAGCGAATACCCGCCGCTGCGTCACGCGGTCAACCTCGAGACAGTGCTCACCTACGAAGGCACGCACGAGGTGCATCAGCTGACTCTGGGCCGCACGATGACCGGAATCAACGCCTTCGCGAACTGAAACCAGTGAGCAGGGCACCCGCCCTCCTCTGAACACAGTCAACGCCCGCCGATCCTGCTGAGGTTCGGCGGGCGTGCTGTATTCGCAGACACCAGCCGGGTGAAATCACTCGATTTCGGCCGGCCGTTGTCAGTTTCGACGACGCAGTTCGAGGACCACGGTCTGTTCATCCTCGCCGAGGTGGCTCCTGGCTTCCAGCCCCTGCTCGGCTGCGATCCCGGTGGCCTCTGCAGCCTGACCTCGCCAAAGCTCGATGAGCAGCAAACCATCCGGGGCCAGCCAGTCCAACGACTCCGTGATGAGTCGACGGATAAGGTCGAGGCCGTCGGAGCCGCCGAAGAGCGCGCTGCTCGGTTCGAAGTCGAGGGCCTCATGCGGCAGAAAGTCGGCTGCCGTTTCAGGTACGTAGGGCGGCACGGCCGCGATGACGGAGATCGACTGCCGCAGTGTGCCGGGCAGTCCGAGGAGACAGTCGAGGACATGTCCCGCCACGGTAGTGCCGGACTCATCTGCTTGTTCGGACCCGCCTGCCTGCGCAGACTCCCCCGCCTGGATGCAGTGTTCGACATTCTCCACTGCACACCGCACGGCCTCCGCCTGCGCATCACCGACGTGGATCTCCACCCCCGGCACCTTGCCGGCCACCACCGAGGCGACCGGTCCGACGCCACAGAACGCTTCGAGCACAACAGGTCGCACAGCAGCGACGCCAGCGTCTGTCCCTCTTCCGTTCCCTCGCGAGTCCGTCATCCGCCGGGTCGCGGACACCGCATGCGCGGCGAGCAGAGCCGTTCGCTGCCGCGGCACAAACACTCCGGGACGCACGCTCAGTCGCAGACCCGCAACATCGACCCAACCGACGATCTGTTCGAGGGGTTCGCCGGTGACGCGGCGAGCCACCAGCTCCTCGAGTGTTGACGCGGAGTCGTCATCACATCCGGCCGCCGCCTCGATGAGGATCGCCGCCTCGTCCTCGGCGAAGACGCAGCCGGCCGCGCGCAGAGCAGCCACCGTCTCAGCCGAACGAGGATCAGCAGACCGCGGGTCCGCGGAAGCCGGAACGTCGACACCATCGTCGGCGTCAAAGCCCCCAGGAGTCCGGGGCTCAGGAGGCAGAAAGTACCTCGGTGCGGTACCAGTCGAGGCTCGTACCCGCCTCAAGATCACCGTCGTCGGTGAGCACCAGTGTGCGCTGCGGGTCGAGCGGCACTACTGCGGCGAATTCGACGCGGGAGTCACGCATCGCCTGGTCGAGGTTCGCGGTCTCGGAACCGATCGTCACTCCGATGCCTTCGAAACGCGACCGGGTGACTCGCACAGAGGCACGCCCCGGCTCGATCGGTGCGTCTTCGATGGCGTGGAGAACCACTAAGTCTGAGACAGAGTCAGAGGAAGCCCCTGTCCGCAGATCCACGACGAGCCCGATCCGGGCGGCGGCCAACGCACCGAGCGCCCGCGCCAACGGAGGGACATCCTCGGCGAAGGTGAGCCGGGCACCGGATTCGGGAACCACACCCATGGCACGGAGCACTCCGGCGAGTTTCGAACTGCGGTCGAGCACCTCGGCGCGGTCGAGCTCGACGGGAACGGACAGCGCCTTGATCAGGCGGGGATCGGTGACCTCGCGACCGTCGACGAGCGGTTTCTCCGGGGCCGGTCCGGTGAGCACGATGTCTTCGGCATTGCCCATCGCGATCGGGAAGTCAAGGAGTTCGTACACCGGGTTGAGCGTGCCGGGGTCGGTCGCGGTCGGGACCGCGAAGTAGTGGAAATCAGTCAACGGAGGCCATCACTTCGACGACGCGGTCGATGAACGCATCGACCTGGTCCTCGTTGTATGCCTTCTTGCCCTTTGCGGTCTTGAACAGCACGCGGCGGACCTGGTCGACGCTCATCGCCACACCCTGCGTGAAGTACGAGTTGACCTTGTCGCACATGTCGTCGACCTGAGTGATGTCGTAGCCGATGACTCCGGGAGGCGGGTTGTCGAAGCGTTCACCGGGCTCACGGACCAGGCGTCCCCGCAGGGACGCGGCCACACGGGTGAGTTCGGAGACCCAGGCGTCCTGACCGGACTGCGCGATGAGGCGGTCTCGGGCCTGCTTGGCGAATGCGTCTTCGAGGCGATCGAGTGCGGCGTCGACGACGGCGACGTGGTAGCCCTTGCGGACAAGGTCGAATCCGACCGTGCGCACCGCGCGGGAATCGAGGTCGCCGGGCTGCGGCGTCGGCCGTTCGAAGGACTCACGTGCACGCTTGAAGAAGCTGTCGACCTGCTTGGGGTCGTATCCGTTCTTCCAACCGGACATTCGAGGGAAAGTCGTGTCCGCCATGTCTCCTCCAGAAGCGAGTGGCTGTGGTGTTTCCACCATGATAGATGGAAGCCGCAGAATTTGCGTTGCCGCGGTCGGCAGTTGCCGAAACGGGCGTCGATCAGTCGGCTGCGGCGAGCTGTCCGCAGGCGCCATCGATGTCGGAGCCGCGGGTGTCGCGGATCGTCGTCGGAATGCCCTGATCGATGAGGCGGCGGACGAATTCGTCGGCGACCTCCGGTTCGGAGGCCGTCCACACCGACCCCGGGGTCGGGTTGAGCGGGATCGGGTTGACGTGGACCCAGCCGCGTCCGCGGGCGTTGAGCTTCTTCGCCAGCAGTTCCGCACGCCAGGCGTGGTCGTTCATGTCCTTGATGAGCGCGTATTCGATGCTCACCCGCCGACCGGTCACCTGGTAGTAGTTGTAAGCCGCGTCGATGGCCTCGTCGGCCTTCCAGCGCGTGTTGACCGGGATCATCTCATCGCGCAGTTCGTCATCGGGTGCGTGGAGGCTGAGGGCGAAGGTGACGGGGATGTCCTCGGCGGCGAGTTTGTTGATGCCGGGCACGAGTCCGACTGTGGAGATCGTGATCCGCCTGGCCGACATGCCCAGTCCTTCGGGGCTCGGTCCGACGAACCGGCGCACCGCGTTCATCACTCGCTTGTAGTTGGCCAGGGGTTCGCCCATGCCCATGAAGACGATGTTCGAGACCCGTTCGGGGCCTCTCGCCGAGGCGGCCGTGACCTCCCCGTCGAATCCGGCTTCTCCCGCCGCTTCGTCATCATCGGCCTCCGCGCCGAGCGCGGTCTCTCCGGCACCGGGCATATCCGACTTCGGGGCTTCGGCGAGTTCGCCGGCGGCGATGACCTGGTTGGCGCGGACGACCTGTTCGACGATCTCGGCCGTGGACATGTTCCTGGTCAGCCCCTGCTGGCCGGTGGCGCAGAACGGGCAGTTCATTCCGCAGCCGCACTGGCTGGACACGCACAGGGTGACCCGGTTGCGGTAGCGCATGAGCACGGATTCGACGAGTGCCCCGTCGAAGAGGCGCCACAGGAACTTGATGGTGTCGCCGTTCTCTGTGCGCAGGCGGCGCACTTCGGTGAGCAGATGCGGGAAGAACCGTTCCTGAATCTCTGCCCGCTTGTCCTTGGGCAGGTCCGTCATCGCCTCGGTGTCGGTGACATAGTGGCTGAAGTAGTGGGTGGAGATCTGCTTGGCCCGGAAAGCGGGCAGTCCCATCTCCGTGACCGCGTCGATGCGTTCGTCCATCGTCATATCAGCCAGATGCTGAGGAGGCTGCTTGACCCGTGCGGACTTGAAATTGAGAAGGGGACGGCCATCGCGCATCGGGGTCTTCGATGTCGTGCCGTCGGCATGTTCGACGACGGGCCTGGTCTGCCTTCTGCCTGGTTGAGAACTCACACGGCCATTGTCTCATGTTCGTTGCACGGCTGTCGTGTGTGAGCCGCCACGTCGGGCAGGTGCGAACCGGACAGGGTCAGAAGCAGCCGGGTAACCGAGTCGGCGGGCCGGTCAGAGGTAGCCGGGCAGGACCGAGAAGAGAACGAGCGCGACGGGAGCGGTCGGCAGAATCGAGTCGAGTCGATCCATTACGCCGCCGTGGCCGGGCAACAGGGTGCCCATGTCCTTGAGTTCGAGGTCGCGTTTGATCATCGATTCGCTGAAGTCGCCCAGAGTGGCGAAAGCGGGGATGACGGCACCGATGACCAGACCGGTCCAGAACGGAGCATCGACGACGGTGACGGCGAGGACCGTTGCGACCACCGCGGCGAAGACGGTCGAGCCGAGGTAGCCTTCCCAGGACTTCTTCGGCGAGATCCGCGCGGCGATGGGATGCTTGCCCCACAGCACGCCGAAGACGTAGCCGCCGGTGTCGGAGGCGACGACCGCGGCGAGGAAGATGATGACGTAGAAGTTGCCGTCCGGCTGGGTGAGGATGTAGACGATGAAGCAGGCCATGAGGCCGACATAGGTGAGAGCGAAGAGGGAGAGCGAGACGTCTTTGACTGCGTTCTTCCGGCGCTCGACCATCGTGAAGAGCATGACTGCTCCGGCGCTGGCGGCGAAGGTCACCCAGAGCGCTTCGCGGCCCCCGATGAACGTGGCCACGACCATACAGGCCGCCGACACCATGGTGGGCACGCGGGAGACGAGGGAGCCGGAACGTGACAGAGCGTTGGCCAGCTCCCACATTGCGGCGACGATGCCGACGAGGACGATGAAGAGGAACGAGATCGGCAGGAAGATCAGAGACGCGAGCACCACGCCGCCGATGAGCAGTCCCATGCCGATCGCGGCCGGCAGGTTGCGTCCGGCTCGACCGTAATCCTTCGGTTCAGGTTCGGAATCGGTCGCAGCCGCCTCGGCGGTCGGATTCGATTCCCGGTCGTCAGGCGAATACGGCTTGTCCGAGTTGCGCAGGTCTCGACGTTTCGGGAAAGGGGTCTCAACCCGCGCGGCCTCGCCTGACGGATCCGGCTCCCCGAGGGGAGCCGGATCCGTTGCGGGGCTGTCGGACCCTGTCACGGCGATCATCAGACCTCGAGCAGCTCAGCTTCCTTCTGCGCAAGCAGCTTGTCGACGTTTTCCACCTTGCTCTTCGTCAGATCGTCGAGCTCGGAGATGCTGCGATTGACCTCGTCCTCGCCGGCTTCGCCGTCCTTCTTGATGCGTTCGAGCGTCTCTTTGGCTTGACGACGGATGTTGCGGATGGAGACCTTGCCGTCTTCGGCCTTGCCCTTGACGATCTTGACGTATTCCTTGCGGCGTTCCTCGGTGAGGTCCGGGAGGACGACGCGGATGACGTTGCCGTCGTTGGCGGGGTTCGCGCCGATGTCGGAGTTGCGCAGAGCGTTCTCGATATCGGTCAGCGTGCCCTTGTCGTAGGGGGTCACGAGAATCGTGCGTGCCTCGGGCGTCTGGAACGAGGCGAGCTGCTGCAGCGGTGTCGGAGCCCCGTAGTAGTCGATCTCGATATCGGCGAACAGTGCGGGGTTGGCACGGCCGGTGCGGATCGACGCGAAGTCCTCCTGCGTGAATTCGACGGCCTTGTCCATCTTCTCTCTGGCTTCGGCCAGTGTCTCTTCAATCACGGTTGCCTCTTTCCCTCTTCTTAAAGCTTTGGGTTCATTCTATGGGTCATCACTGAAAAATGCCGCACCGAAGCAGCGCAGGGGTGTTCTCACCTGCGTGGATACCAGACGGCCGACCGTCTCGGCGAAGGCGGTCCCCCGCCGTGAGAACCCGCCTGCATTCAGCGTCGGACCGCCTCGGTGGGGTGGGTCTCAGCGGACGACCGTGCCGATCTTCTCACCGATGATGGCCTTGCGCAGGTTGCCCTCGCCTTCCATACCGAAGACGTGCATCGGCAGCTTGTTGTCCATGCACAGGCTGAAGGCGGTCGCGTCGACGACCTTGAGGCCTCGCTGCAGGGCGTCTTGGTAGCTGATCTCGGAGATCTTCTCGGCCTTCGGGTCGACTTTGGGGTCGGCGGTGTAGACGCCGTCGACACCGTTCTTGGCGATGAGGACCTCATCGGCATGCACTTCAAGTGCGCGCTGGGCGGCCACGGTGTCGGTGGAGAAGTACGGGAGTCCGGCGCCGGCGCCGAAGATGACGACGCGGTTCTTCTCCATGTGCCGCATAGCGCGACGGGGAATATACGATTCGGCGACCTGCGACATGGGGATCGCGGTCTGCACGCGGGTGTCGACACCCGTCTGTTCTAGGAAGTCCTGCAGTGCCAGGCAGTTCATCACGGTACCGAGCATGCCCATGTAGTCGGCACGGGTGCGGTCCATGCCACGCTGGGAGAGCTCGGCTCCGCGGAAGAAGTTGCCGCCGCCGACGACGATGCTGACCTCGACATCCTCGGTGGTGGGAGCCACCTCGCGGGCGACTGCGGCCACGACGTCGGGATCGACGCCGATCTTGCCGCCGCCGAAGACCTCGCCGGAGAGCTTGAGCAGAACGCGGCGGCGATGAGTGCGCACCGCGCGGCTGGCGTAGCTGGATTCGTGAACAGGGGTGCTTGTCATGGAGTCCTTCTTCCGTGCGGGCAGGTCTGTACCCGGTGGGATCGTCACTGTGATCGGGCGTCTGGGTCAGTTTAGCGAAAAACGGGGCCGGACCGATTGGTCCGACCCCGCTCCTCGGGTGAGTTCTCACTCACTCGGTGAACCTGGGAAGCAGAGATCTGTCTGCTTCGCGGTCAGTGGTGTATCAGGCTCCGACGCGGTAGCGCAGGAAGCCGGTTGCCTTGACGCCAGCGGCCTCGAGGACCTTGGCCACGGACTGCTTGGGATCCTTGGCGAATCCCTGGTCGAGCAGGCAGTTCTCCTTGAAGAAGCCGTTGACGCGACCTTCGATGATCTTCGGCAGAGCCTGTTCGGGCTTGCCTTCGTTCTTCGCGGTGTCTTCGGCGATGCGACGCTCATTCTCGACGAGGTCGGCGGGAACGTCTTCGCGGGAGAAGTACTTCGGGGCCATAGCGGCGATGTGCACGGCGACATCGTGTGCCACGGTCTCGTCGTCACCTTCGAATGCCAGCAGCACGCCGACCTGCGGGGGCAGGTCCTTGTTGGTGCGGTGCAGGTAGGAGGCGATCTTGGAGCCTTCGAGACGGCCCACGCGACGCAGTTCGACCTTCTCGCCCAGCGAGGCACCGGATTCGGTGATGAACTGGGAGACGGGCTTGCCGTCGGTCTCAGCGGCGAGGAGTGCCTCGGCCGAATCGGCCTTGTTGGCCACGGCCAGCTCGAGGACCTCTTCGGAGAGCTTGACGAACGGTTCGGACTTCGCAACGAAGTCGGTTTCCGAGTTGAGCTCGATCATGGTGCCGACTCCGCCTTCGACGGAGGTCGCGACCAGACCGTCGGAGGTCGAGCGGCCCTCGCGCTTGGTGGCGCCCTTGAGGCCCTTGATGCGCAGGGCCTCCATGGCCTTCGTCTGGTCGCCGTCGGACTCGTCGAGAGCCTTCTTGACGTCCATCATTCCGGCGCCGGTCTTCTCGCGCAGTGCCTTGATATCAGCGGCAGTGTAGTTTGCCATTCTTTCTCCTCAGGATGGTGGAGTTAAACGAAATCAGGACTCGGTCGACTCGGTGGAGTCGGCGGCTTCAGCGGCCGGAGCAGCTTCAGCGTTCTCGGCGTCGGCCGCAGGTGCAGCCTCAGCAGCAGGAGCGGCTTCTTCGGCCGGGGCAGCAGCCTCGGTGCCGTTCTCTTCGGTCTTGCCTTCGAGGAGCTCGCGCTCCCACTCGGGCATGGGCTCGACGGCGGAGACGTTCTTCTCACCGCTCGCGTCGTCCGAGGAGTGGCGGGCGATGAGGCCCTCGGCAACGGCGTCGGCGACCACGCGGGTCAGCAGCGAGACGGAGCGGATGGCGTCGTCGTTGCCCGGGATCGGGTAGTTGACGTCGTCCGGGTCGCAGTTGGTGTCGAGGATGCCGATGACCGGGATGCCCAGCTTCTTGGCTTCGTCGACCGCGAGGTGTTCCTTCTTGGTGTCGACGATCCAGACGGCCGACGGGGTGCGCTGCATGTCGCGGATGCCGCCGAGGGTCTTCTCGAGCTTGTCCTTCTCGCGACGCAGGATGAGCAGTTCCTTCTTGGTGTGCGAGGAACCTGCAACGTCGTCGAAGTCGATCTCTTCGAGTTCCTTGAGGCGGCGCAGACGCATCGAGATGGTCTGGAAGTTCGTGAGCATAC
The DNA here is from genome assembly GCF_013280495.1 of Brevibacterium permense. GTDB lineage: Bacteria > Actinomycetota > Actinomycetes > Actinomycetales > Brevibacteriaceae > Brevibacterium > Brevibacterium permense. Next base: position 178,812 of record NZ_JABSSX010000006.1, on the reverse strand, counting down.
CGCCGAGCCAACGCTGGTTGACGTAGGGCTGGCCCACGCGCTGAGCCTGCTCAGCGATGGATTCCTGGGCTTGCTTCTTGGTGCCGACGAAGAGGATCGAGCCGCCGTGGGCCACGGTCTCCTTGACGAATTCGAAGGCGTTGTCGATGTAGCCCAACGACTTCTGCAGGTCGATGATGTAGATGCCGTTGCGCTCGGTGAAGATGAAGCGCTTCATCTTCGGGTTCCAACGACGGGTCTGGTGTCCAAAGTGAACGCCGCTGTCGAGCAGCTGGCGGATGGTGACGACGGCCATGCCGACGCCCTCCTTTCTGTGCACCCTCAGGGTGCTTTTACGTCACGCGCGCGTCGATCGTTCTCAAGGCGGACCCTTAAAGGTCCGCATCGATTCGATCGACGGGATGCGTCGATGACATTTTCGGTTGATTCCTGGTACCCGGTTCGTCCGCCCCACAGGCACACCTGACGGCTGCCTGCACCATGGGAAGGAGAAGAATTCGGATACGCGTAGTCAGAAGACACGCTTCTGCTGAGCTTAAGTCTATCCCGGCTGGGCAAGTCATTTCCAATCGAGATCGATCCTCCGCCGAGGCAGCCCACCGGGCCGTATCGTCGTACCGACTCGTACGTCGACGGGTGGGGATCGATGGGTGTGGGCGAGCTCCGGAGCGCAGGGTCCCGTCTGCCGTGGGGAGCCGGATCGCCATCGATTCGGTGCACTCGGCCATCGCTTCCTGTGGACGGTCGCCGCACTCGAACGTCGTTGACTTGTGGATGGAGGTGGCCCGTCCACAGCAGTGATTCTCACGGGTGACACGACCGTGTACTAGGGGTTTGCATGCTCCCATGACTCATTTCGCGTTCGATCGTCTCCGCCTGCTGTTCCATCAACGAACGAGACGCTTAAGACTAGTCTCATCGCAGGAACTGCTCCTTGCCGTGATCATCGCAGCGGCACTTGTGCTCACGGGCACTCCCCCGGCGGCGAGCGCAGCCTCCGGGGCTGCATCGGCTCGGACACAGAGCAGCCTGCAGAGGAGTGCTCCGACGAATTGGGTCACACCGGTGCCGGCGATGGAGATCATCGAAGCCTTCGATCCTCCGGACAAGCCGTGGCTCAAGGGGCATCGCGGGATCGACGTGCTCGCAGTCGAGGGCGAGCCGCTGCGGGCACCGACGGAAGGGACGATCCGCTTTGCCGGCACGGTGGCGGGGACTGCGACCGTCAGCATCCTCACCGAGTCCGATCATGTGCTCACGTTCCAGCCGGCCGCGACGTCGTTAAAGAAGGATGAGGGATTTGCCGACGGCGAGAAGATCGGCACGGTGGGAAGCGGTGGCCACTGTCAGCGTTCGTGTCTGCATATCGGAGCATGGCCGGCCGCGAGCGATAAGAGGTACGTCGATCCGGGCAAGTTCTTCGGCCAGGAGCAGTCGGCACTTCTGCCTCTGTCACGGAAGCCTGCGAAGGAGCCGAAAGGCGGCGGAGATTCGGCCACCTCCGGCGCCGGAGCGTGGGGCGGTCACAGCAATGGGCGGATTCCCGCCTCGGCGATGTGTCAGTTGGAGTCGGCCCCCGGGCAGATGCTGCGCTGCGATGCTCAAGCGGCTTTCGATCAACTCTCGACGGCGTTCGAGGCTCGGTTCGGCGCCCCGATCTCGGTCACCGATGCTTACCGGGACTACGCCACGCAGGTGATCCTCAAACGGCGAAAGGGGCGGATGGCGGCGACACCGGGAACGTCGAATCACGGGTGGGCGCTGGCAGTCGACCTCGGCAGCGGGATCAATTCCTTCGGCACCGCGCAGCACCAGTGGATGCGGGCGAATGCGCCGAAGTTCGGGTGGATCCATCCAGGTTGGGCACGGCAGACGGGATCCCTGCCCGAACCCTGGCACTGGGAGTTCCGGAAGTAGGTCAGGACCGATCAGATCGCCTTTGACGTTGCCACGGTGTACCCCAAGACTGCGCCGGCAGTAGCGAGGAGCGAGCCTGTAGCCCGGTCCCACCATCTGCGCACGGTCGTTCGCTTCAGGAGACTCGCGAACTTCTGCAGCAGCAGGACCAGGGCACACCACCAGAGCACACCGATGACGATATCGACCGTGCCGAGCAGCAGAATCTGATCGACAGCGGACCCCGAGGGGTCGACGAACTGAGGGATGACGCTGACGAAGAAAACCACAGCCTTCGGGTTGAGGAGGTTGGTAAGCAGCCCCCGGAGAAAACCGTCCCGGAGTCCGGTTGCCGTCTCGTCAGGTCGATCGTTTCCGCTCTTTCTCGACTGGTCGTCACCGTCAGACTGCGCTCTGCCTTTTCGGCTGGACCAGATGATGCGGATGCCGAGCCAGATTAGGTAAACGGCACCGGCAGCCTTGACTATCGAGAACGCCATAGCCGACTTCGCCAACAGAGCCGAGAGGCCGAAGACCGCCAACAGCATATGCACCGCCAGGCCCGTCTGGGCACCGATCGCCGCGCTGAGTCCAGCCCGTCGGCCGGAAGCTGAGGACTGAAGAATGATAAAGAAGTCCGGGCCGGGGATGACGTAGGCAATCATGACGACGACGAGGAATCCCACAAGATCAGGCATCATCGCCGTGATCCCCGGTAGGACCGGGCCGATCGGGCGCGATCGCCGCAGCGAGCGCAGCACCACCGTTGGTTGGGTCGAGACCGGTGGAAGTACTGGCCACAGCTCGGTGCGTCACAGAAGCTCAGATCACGCAGATTCGGATCGCTCAGGAGATCGATCGCCGAGCGATGACATTGATCGTCTCGACATCAGCGCCCGGCAGCAGTCGGCCTTTCACGCTCGCTCTCGCCAGATTCAGCGCCGCATCCCGAACCGCCACGAACTCTTCCAGAAGCTCGACGTCAACCGGCTCGGGCACCGGCGCTCGATGGGCCTGATGTCCCAACCACGAAGAAAGATCTTGCGGCTCGTTGAGAAGTTCATGAGTCACATCGCCTCGACGCTGCACGGTGTTGAGCACGTCGACCGCCAGGTGTTCCCCGAGCCAATCCCATAGTGTCTCTGCCATGTGACCAATGCTACGGGCATTCTGCCGGTTTTCAACAAATAAACCGTGAGAAAGCTTTTGGCAGGGCGGGCAGGGGCTGATCCGTGAGGCGAGGGACCGCTCCGTCAATCGCTCAGGCTCGCGGGTGTGCTCGCCGGTAGGTGTCCTGCAGACGCTGCATGGATACCTGAGTGTAGATCTGGGTGCTGCTCATCGTGGAGTGGCCGAGCAGCTCTTGGATCTGACGCAGGTCGGCACCGCGGTCGAGCATGTGTGTGGCCGCAGAATGTCGCAGTCCGTGTGGTCCGATGTCCGGGGCGCTGGGGTCGTCGGATCCGTAGCGGTGAACGAGTTCGCGCACCTGCCTGGCGCCGATGCGTCCCCCGCGGACGCCGAGGAACAGTGCGTCGCCGCTGTGAGGACCGGTCAACAGTTCGCGGGCGGCGAGCCAGTCGTCGAGGGCTCTGCGTGCCGAGGTCCCGAACGGGACGCGACGTTCTTTGTTGCCCTTGCCGAGCACGGTGATCATCGATGCGCGGTGATCGATGTCGCTGCGGTCGAGTCCGGTCAGTTCCGAGACGCGCACAGCGGTAGCGTAGAGCATTTCCAGGATTGCGGCATCGCGGATGCGTTTGGCAGCATCGAGCGGATCGTTCTTGCCGTGCCGTGCGGAATCACCCGTCGTGGCGTCAGCTGCCGCCGGGTCGCTCGTCGAGGAGTCGTCTGCCATCAAGCCACTCGTATCCATGCCGTTGTCGGCGACTCCCCCTTTCCGTCTCCGCCCCACGCCGGTGACTCCGGTTCGGTGGTTCTCGGCGGCGGAGATGAGGTCGGCGGCCTGCTGAGGTTTGAGCACCGTGGGCAGCCGGGAGTCCTTCTTCGGAGTCCGCAGACGGGCGGCCGGGTTGTTCGGCAGTCCCAGATTGCTCACACCGTAGGCGAAGAAGGAGCGCACGGCAGCGATCTTGCGAGCCACCGTCGATTTCGCGGCACCGGCATCGTCGAGGGCGATGAGCCAGGACCGCAGATCATCGAGTTCGACAGCAGCGATGTCGATCCGTGCGCCGGATGACTTCGCGGACTGTCCGTCTCCGCTCCCCTGTCGGAGCTTCGTCGAGTGCACGGCGTGATCGAGGAAGTCGGAGACGTCAGCGACATAGGCACGAGCAGTGTGTTCGGAGACGTCACGAGACCGCAGGTGGTCGGCATAGCCGGACACCACCTCGGCGACGGTCGATGATGTGCTCACGTCCCCAGGATACGCGGGTGGATGTGCACAATCATGGAGCCGGAGTGCAGCCGCGCGTACATCGCCGGACAGGCCGATCGGTTGGCGCAGTGTTCAGCCACCCGGTTTCCGCAGCTTCACCCATCCGGTGTCGCGGCGTGCGGCCAATCCGGCCAGGTCGAGCGCAGTGAGAGAGTTGAGCGCATCCGCGATCGTCAGCCCTGCCCGGGAGGCGATGGTGCCGACGTCGAGCGGCTTCGACACGGTCAGCGCATTCAGACAGATCTTCTCCCGCTCGTCGAGCCCTTCGCGGGGATCGAGAGACGGCGGGCGTTCTCCACTCCCAGCAGCAGCACTGAGCACGGCCGTGTCGAAGAGTGCCGGGGTGCCATCGTCCATGAGCGCGATGACATCGTCGCTGCAGGTGACGAGTTCCGCTTCGTGTTCGCGCAGGAGCTTGTGTGCTCCGGTCGAGGACGCCGAGTACACGGGCCCGGGGAAGGCCGCGACCTGGCGGGAGAGTTCGAGGGCATGCCGGGCGGTGTTGAGTGCCCCGCTGCGCCAGCCGGCTTCGACGATGACGCTCACCTGCGACGAGGCGGCGATGAGTCGGTTGCGCAGCAGGAACCGGTGGCGCATCGGCGTCATTCCGGGTGCAGTCTCAGACACGATGGCACCGGTGGCGAGGATCTGTTCGAACAGTTCGGCGTTCGCCGCCGGGTAGAAGCGGTCGACTCCCCCGGCCATGAACGCCACCGTCGGCGATTCCCGGGCGATGGCGGCACGGTGGGCGGCCGCATCGATGCCGAACGCACCGCCGGATACGACGGTGATTCCGCGAGCGGCAAGATCCCACGCAAGGTCAGAGGCGCATTTGGTTCCGTAGTTGCTGGCTGCTCTGGCCCCGACCACGGCTACGGAACGAGTCAGTGCGGCGCTGAGGGAGGCTGCTCCTCTCACCCATAGGCCCAGCGGTGCTGCAGGGCCGAGGTCGTCGAGCATTCGGGGCCACTCATCGTCATCGGGAATGATCAGTCGGCCGCCGATTCTCGCGATCTTGTCCAGGTCGCTCCCGACCGCGTCGGCTTCGCAGGCTCGCACAGCCCACCGGTCGATGGCTGCTGGCAGCTGACTGTGTTCGGCCGCTTCGGTACCGGTGTCGGCCAGGCCTTGGACGGCATCGTGTGCGGTGGTCTCACCGCGACCGACGGCCGTGATGATCGTCAGAGCGGCGACCGGGCCGATTCCGTCGACGAGTCTTTTGAGCAGTCCGTCGCCTGGCTCACCGATGCGCAGCAGTGAGGCGATGGCCATGCGTACGTCCTCATGTGTGTTCACGGTCATGACTCCTGTGTCCGCAAGGCGAGCGCCGTTCTCATCGTGTCGGGGTCGGGACCCTGCTTTCCCGCCAGGTCGGCCAGAGTTGTTGCCACGCGCAGCACCCTGTCATAGCCGCGCATGGTGATCCGGCCGGTGTCGAGTGCCCGGTCCAGGTCCGTCAGGTCTTTCGGTGTGAGTGCGAAGTGTTCGCGCAGCCAGGTTCCGGGCGCTTCGGCGTTGAGCCTCCAGTCGCAGCCGGCGAAGCGTTCTGCCTGTCGCTTCCGTGCGTCGAGTACGCGGGCGGCCACCGTGGTGCTGGTCTCCTGGTCTCCGCCGAGCCGGATGTCGGCGGGAGAGACGGGGAAGAGCTCAAGCTGCAGGTCGACGCGGTCGAGCAGCGGTCCGGAGAGCCGATTGCGATAGCGGCGTTTGTCCAGAGGGGTGCACCGGCAGTCCCCGCCGGCGCCGGCCATCCCGACTCCGCAGGGGCAGGGGTTTGCGGCCATGATGAGCTGGAAGGATGCCGGAAGCACCATCGATCCCCAGGCGCGGTGGATGTGGACGCGACGGGATTCCATCGGCTGTCGCAGGGCTTCGAGCACATCGCGTGAGAATTCGGGTGCCTCATCCATGAACAGAACCCCGCGGTGGGCTCGGCTGAGGACTCCGACCGTTCCGGGGCGGCGTCCGCCGATGAGCGCCGAGGCGGTGCTGCGGTGATGGGGTGCCTCGAACGGCGGGCGGTGATCGAGTCCGTCGCTGCCGTCGAGTTCTCCGCGCAGAGATCGGACGGTGGCGACTTCGACAGCTTCGTCGTCGTTCAGCGGCGGCAGGATTCCGGGCAGGCATTGGGCCAGCAATGTCTTGCCCGCTCCGGGTGTTCCGCGCATGAGCAGGTTGTGGCCACCTGCCGCGGCGACTTCGAGGCCGAAACGTCCTTCGGCCTGTCCTTGGACTTCGCTGAGGTCGTGGAGTTCCGGGTTCACGGGGACGGGCCGATCCATTTCGAGGACGGCAGGCAGTGCGGGTACGGCCATCGATCCTCCGTAGGCATTGACCACCTCGGCCAGCGAGGCGACCGGGAGGATTCGTGCCCGTCCGATGAGTCCCGCCTCATCGGCATTGCCGATGGGGACGACGAAGCGGTCGAGCCCAGCTTGCAGCGCTGTGTGCAGGGACGGGAGCACCCCGGTGACGGGACGGATTCTGCCGTCGAGCCCGATCTCACCGCAGTGGATGACGCTGCCGGTGTCGTCGTTGGAGATCAACGAGAGTGCTCTGAGCACGGCGACAGCGATGCCGAGGTCGAATCCGGTGCCGATCTTCGGCACCGTTCCCGGGGTGAGGTTGATCGTCAGGTGTTCTGTGGCGACTGGTTTGCCGAGGTAGGACAGGGCCGCGCGAAGGCGCTTGCGTGATTCGCTCACCGAGGCATCCGGCAGTCCGACGATGTCGATTCCCGGCAGGCCCGCGCTGACGCTGGCTTCGATCGACACGATCTTCCCGGTCAGTCCCCACAGGGCCACGGCGGAGGCCCGCCCGATGATGTGCGCCGACGATGTCGGTTCGACTTCAGCCTCGGCCGGCTCGACCAGCTCCGGCGGATCAACCGACTCCGGCGGATCGAGCGAATCGCCCGGCGGTTCCTTCCGTCCCAGGGTCTCCCCGCTCACGAGTCGACCTGGATGTTCGGGCAGTGGAGGTACTGGACGCGTGGTTCCATGATGATCCCGAGCGCGTCGATGCGCGTTGAGGGAAAATATTCGTCCTGCCCGCTCAGCCAGACCCCTGCCAGTGTGCGGATGCGGGCGAGTTTGGTTCGGGTCACGGCCTCCAGCGGTGAGCCGAGCATGGCCGTGCGGCGCGTCTTGACCTCGACGAAGACCGCGGTGTCACCGTCCCGGGCGATGATGTCAAGCTCACCGCGAGGGCACCGGAAGTTGCGTTCGAGAACGACGAGTCCAGCGTCTTCGAGAAACGCAGCGGCAAGGTCTTCTCCCCTGCTGCCGAGCGCCTGCTTGCGCAGGCCCTTTACGGTCCGTGTGCTCTTCGACGTTCGTGTCCGACCTGGTGTTCGTATCCGTCCCATACCGGTCAGATGACCATGCCGGCAATACTTCAGGAAAGAGCAGAAATAGGGCCTGTGGACGAGGCCGACTCATCCACAGGCCGAGGACGGTCGAGTCAGTGCCTCGTCCACAGCGATCGGTGCAAGGGTGAGTGGGCCCAGGGCTCGCCGGTGGCCCCCGCGCCCCGTCTCAGCCGCGGATCGCCGTCGGCGGTTCGAGATCGGACTTCGCGATCTCCTCGATGTTGACGTCCTTGAACGTCAGCACGTGCACTGTCTTGATGAACCGTGCCGACCGGTAGCTGTCCCACACCCAGGCATCGCGCAGGGTGAGTTCGAAGTACACGTCGCCGGCATCGTTGTGAGCCTTGAGGTCGACGTGGTTGGCGAGGTAGAACCGGCGCTCGGTCTCGACGACATAGGCGAAGAGACCCACGACGTCCCGGTATTCCTTGTACAGCGCAAGCTCGAGTTGTGCTTCGTAGTCGTCAAGATCATCGGCGCTCATGACAGACCCTCCTTCGCTCCTGAGTCCGCGGTCAGGCGGAAGCTTCTCCGGTGGTGGATGCAAGGTCCGAGTTCGGTGATGCCCTGTCGGTGCTTCACCGTCCCGTATCCCACGTTCGATTCCCAACCATAGTGCGGATGGGCCTCCGCGAGTGCGATCATCGTCTCGTCGCGCGCCACTTTCGCCACGATGCTCGCCGCCGCGATCGCCGGAACGGAGCCGTCCCCCTTGATCACGGTGCGCACAGGCGGCAGTTCGAGGTCGCCGCAGTCACCGAATATCCCCAGGCAATCGAGGGTGAGTGGGGCCGAAAGCCAATCGTGTCGGCCGTCGAGGAGCACCATCGTCCGGTCCGGGAAATCCCTCACCGAGGCGGCCGTGCCGTTGACGTCGACACTGCCCGAACTGTTCCCCTCGGAAAGTCCGGAACCATGTCCGTCGGAACGAGCGCCCGCCCATTCGCGCAGCATCGAGATCATGGCTCGACGTCCGGCCAGGTTGAGCGCCATCGTCATCCCCACCTCGTCGAGTTCGGCCGGCGTCGTCGATCCCACCGCCGCGGCGGTGGCCCACGACCGTACGCGGTCGGTGGCCTCCTGCCTCGACTGCGCACTCAGCTGCTTCGAATCATGGATGCCGGCGGGCACCTCGGCGGCGGTGAGAGTGCGCAGATCGAACAGGGCCACACCGACGCTGACGGGCCCGGCCAGGGCACCACGGCCCACCTCGTCGACGCCGATGACGTAGCCGAATCCCTCGCTCAGCAGTTCCCGTTCGACGCTGAGGTCGGTCAGTCCACGTGCGGCCATCAGTTCCCGCTGAGTCCCTCGGCGGTGTCCGGCACGTCTGCGAAGACCTTGTCGGGTGTGGAGACCCAGCTGAAGTGCTTGAACGGCCAGTTGATGAGGAACACGGTGCCGACAACGTCGTCCTCGGACACGAACGGGTCGGTGTCTGTGTGGTACCGGGAGTCAGCGGAGTTGCTGCGGTTGTCACCCATCACCCAGTAATGGCCTTCGGGCACGGTGACTTCGAACTCGACCTCCGAGGGCGCGGTGCCCTCATCGAGGTAGGTTTCGTCGATCGGTTCGCCGTTGACCAGCAGGCGCCCTTCGGCGTCACAGCATCTGATCGTGTCGCCACCGACGCCGATGACCCGTTTGATCAGCTGATTGCCCGAGTCCGCCGGGGCCAAGCCGATGAATTCGAGGACCGGGTTGGGCGTGTATTCGGCGGTCTCGGCGGCCGAGAGCCAATGGTCCGGGTCGTCGAAGACGATGATGTCGCCGCGGTCGGCGGGTCCGAAGCGGTGAGCCAGCTGGTTGACGAGCACTCGGTCATCGACCTGGAGAGTGGTCATCATGGATTCGGACGGGATGTAGAAAGAACGGACGACCCACGTCTTCAGGGCCGTCGAGATGAGCAGGGCGACGACGATGATCGCCAGGGTCTCCAGCAGACCGCGCGCGAACCGTTTCGAGGCGGGCGGCGGGGAAGCTTCGGATTCGCTTATCATTCGTTCGCTTTCACATCGGACCAGGACTGCGGCTGTGGACTGAACCGAGCGTATCAGCACGACTCTCGCCGCACACTCAGCCTCAGCGCAGTTCCGTGTGTGCGCTCAGTCGATCGAGGATCCGTGCCCGATCACGGGGCCGACGATCCGGTCGGTGGGGATAAATCCCCCACCGGGCCGTCCCAGCAGCGACCTGGAGTCGGCGGAGTCGTTGCGGTTGTCGCCCATCACCCACATGGTGCCTTCGGGGACTTCGATGGAGAATTCCACCGACGAGGCGGGGGTCGGCGCATAGTCTTCGCTCAGCGGCTTGCCGTTGAGCAGCAGCCGACCCTTCGCGTCGCAGCATTCGAGGCTGTCACCGCCGACGGCGATGACGCGTTTGACGTAGTAGACGTCCCGAGGGCCGAGTCCGACCCAGGAACCGATCTTCTGCAGAGGAGTGGGCAGCGCATCGTCGACGAACGATCCGCGGCCGTCGAAGACGACGATGTCTCCACGTTGGAGGTCTCCGCGCAGGGCGTCCGGGCGCCACACCGTGATCGAGTCATCGACCTTGAGCGTCGGCTCCATCGAGGCACTCGGAATGGTGAAGCGCTGAATGACGAATCCGCGGATCGATCCGCCGAGCACGATGATGACGACGACGATCGCCGCGATCGCCTTCCAGAACCGTGCCGAAGACAGAAGACGCGACCCGAAGGTCGCGTCTTCATGTCTGTTCGGCACCGTGTGATCATCTCCCACAGTGCCGGGCAAATCAGGCCTTTTCGCGGATGCGAGCAGCCTTGCCGCGCAGTTCGCGCAGGTAGTACAGCTTCGCACGACGCACGGCGCCGCGGGTGAGGACCTCGATCTTGTCGACGTTGGGCGAGTGCACCGGGAAGGTACGCTCCACACCGACGCCGAAGCTGATCTTACGGACGGTGAAGGTCTCGCGAACGCCGTCGCCCTGGCGACGGATGACGATTCCCTTGAAGACCTGGATACGCGAGCGCGAACCTTCGATCACCTTGACGTGAACGTTGAGGGTGTCGCCCGGACGGAATTCGGGAACGTCAGACTTCAGCGAGGCTGCATCTACAACATCGAGCTTCTGCATTGTGGTATCTCCTGTGGCCTCTGCTTCAGGTCGAGGACACGCATATCGGACCGGTGAACCGGTAACTGGATCGTCTGTCGGGATCTCTCCCCGTCGACCCGCCGATTCGATGCGACGGGCCACCGTGGGCACTCATCCCCCTGAAGCAGGTGAGTGCCAACAAACGCGACGCTCTATTCTGTCACGGTTGAGCGCTCAGACTCAAACCGCTCGAGCGCCGCCAGGTCGTCTTTGCTCAGGTCATCGAGCTTCTCAAGCAGATCCGGTCTGACATCCGCGGTGCGTTCGAGACGTCGGTCACGTCGCCACCTGGCGATCGCGGCGTGGTTGCCGCTGAGCAGGATCTCGGGCACTTTGCGTCCGCGCCAGGACGCCGGCTTCGTATAGATCGGGTATTCGAGCAGTCCGTCTTCGTGGCTCTCCTCGGTCAGCGACTCGGGGTTTCCGATGACGCCGGGGATGAGGCGGCTGACCGCTTCGATCATCACCATCGAGGCGACTTCACCGCCGTTGAGGACATAGTCGCCGATGCTCATGGGCAGCAGGTCGAAGTGCTCCCCGGCCCAATCGATGACTCGCTGGTCGATTCCTTCGTAGCGTCCGCAGGCGAAGACGAGGTGGTCGCGGGCGGCGAGATCCTCGGCGATGCGCTGGTCGAACACCTGCCCGGCGGGGCTGGGCACGATGAGCGTCGGCTTGCCTCCGGCTGCCGGACCGGCGGTCCGAGCACCGTCCGCACCTTCACCCACCGCAGCGCTGCCGCGTTCCGCGAGGATGTGCTCGAGAGCCAGCGCCCAGGGTTCGGCCTTCATGACCATTCCCGCTCCCCCGCCATAGGGCGAGTCATCGACGGTGTTGTGCCGGTCGAAGGTGAAGTCCCGCAGGTCGTGGACGCCGAGGCTCAGCTGACCACGATCGACGGCCTTGCCGATGAGCGAGAGCTGCAGTCCGGCGAGATATTCGGGGAAGATCGACACGATATCGATCGACATCTGCGGTCCGCCCGCCGCGGCGGGGGTCGCACCCTGGGTCACCGGGTCCGTTGCGATAGCCTCGGTGGGAGTGTCGCTGCCATTCATCGGGAACGGTCCGCTCACTCGGCGTCGAAGAGGCCGGCGGGCGGGGTGACGGTGACGCGTCCTGAGTCGATGTCGACATCGGGCACGATCTCGGTGACGAAGGGGATGAGCACAACGTGACCGGCGGTGTGCTTCATGTGGAGCAGATCCTGGGCGGTCCCGTTCGTGACGTCGACGATCTCGCCTACGAGGGCGTCATTCTCATAGACCTTGAGGCCGATGAGGTCGTCGAGGTACCAGGCGTCGGTTTCGTCTTCGTCCTCATCCGCCTCGGCGAGGATGAGGGTGTTGCGGATCTCCTCGGCGCGGTTGCGGTCGGGGACCTCGTCGAATGCCAGGAGCAGGCGATCGCGGTGCCACCTCGCCGACTTCAGCGTCAGCTCTCCGATATCGGGATCCGTGGCGAAGGTCGCCCCTGGATTGAGCCGGTCCTCGGGTCGGTCGGTGCGCACCTCGACGGTGAACTCGCCCTTGATTCCGTGCGGCTTGCCCAGCCGGGCGATCACCGTGTCCATACTGCTCCTCGAAGTCTGCTGTCGCTGTCTGTTCGGCCGGCCCTGCACTGAGGTGACTGCGCTTCTGCGGTCGTACGGCGGGCCGCCGTGCTCAGCCACCAGTGTAGTCGGCGACGGTTAAGTGAATGCACGAGAGGGGACGCAGCGCATGTGCGCTGCATCCCCTCTCAGATGTTGGAATTACGCCTCGATGAGGTCCACTCGCACCGACTCACGGCCGGCCAGCGAGTTCATCACGGTGCGCAGGGCCTTGGCGGTCCTGCCTGCACGGCCGATGACCCGGCCGAGGTCCTCGGGGTGAACCCGGACCTCGAGGGTCGTGCCGCGCTGCGAAGAACGCGAACGAACGAAGACGTCGTCGGGATGATCGACGATTCCGCGGACCAGATGTTCGAGCGAATCAGGCAACATCTCAGGCTTCAGCGCTTTCTTCAGCGGCCTCAGGTGCGGCTTCGGCTGCTTCCTCGGCAGCTTCAGCGGACTTGCCGCCCTTCTGCGTGATGGCTTCCTTGATCACCGATTCGGCGTTCGGGGCCACGTAGGATTCCTTCTCAGGCTGCGGCTTCACGGTGTTGACCGCTTCACCTTCGCCCTTGAACTTCTGCCAGTCGCCGGTGAGCTTGAGCAGAGCCTTGACCTGGTCGCTCGGCTGTGCGCCGACGCCGAGCCAGTACTGCGCGCGCTCGGAATCGATCTCGATGACCGAAGGCTCACGGGTCGGGTGGTAGATGCCGATCTGTTCGATGGCCTTACCGTCACGACGAGTCTTCGAGTCAGCGACGACGACGCGGTAGAAGGGTGCACGGATCTTGCCCATGCGGGTCAGACGAATTTTGACTGCCACTTTAGTGGTGTCTCCTTTTGTGTTCTGTGTGCACAGCTGTACCAGAAGAATCGTGGGGTTGATCTGCTGGAAGCCGCGGCTCGGACTATCACTTCGGCGCGGATGAGAGGGCCCGGACCGAGAGCAAAAGTACAAGAGTCAATTGTGCCAGAAGGCTCTACTTCTTGCCACCTGGGAAGATTCCGCCGAAGCCCTTGGGCAGATTCGCCGGATCGAAGTCCTCGTCCTTGCCCAGATCGACTCCGCCGAAGGCCGAGCCGACCGGGTCCTGGGTCTTGCCCGCCTTCTTGTCCGCCAGCGCCTGCGCCTCCTGCGCACGCTTGGCCGGGTTGCCCGACTGACCGCCCTTGCGGCCCTTCTTCTTCCCTGCGGGTTTCTTCTTCTTACCACCTGCGGCACCAGGCATTCCGCCCATTCCGGGCATCTGCGGCATACCTCCGCCACCGGGCATTCCGGGCATTCCGCCGCCGCGGGTCATCGACCGCATCATCTTCTGCGCTTGGGTGAAGCGCTCCATGAGCTGGTTGACCGCGGTGACCGTGGTGCCGGCGCCCTTGGCGATGCGAGCGCGACGGGAGCCGTTGAGGATCTTCGGGTCGGAACGTTCCTGCGGTGTCATCGATCTCACAATCGCTTCGACCCGGTCGACCTCACGCTCGTCGAAGTTCGCCAGCTGCTCCTTGTACTGGCTCATGCCGGGCATCATGCCCAGCATCTTCTTCATCGAGCCCATCTTCTTCAGGCCCGCCATCTGCGTGAGGAAGTCGTTGAGGTCGAAGTCCTCACCAGATTCGACCTTCTTCTTGAGCTTCTCGGTCTCTTTTTCGTCGAAGTTCTTCTCGGCCTGCTCGATGAGCGTCATGATGTCGCCCATATCGAGGATCCGATCGGCCATCCGGTCCGGATGGAACTGCTCGAAGTCCTTCATCGATTCGCCCGTGGAGGCGAACATGATCGGCTTTCCGGTCACCTCTGCGACGGACAGCGCGGCACCACCGCGGGAGTCGCCGTCGAGCTTCGAGAGCACGACGCCGGTGAAGTCGACGCCGTCGAGGAACGCCTCGGCGGTCTTCACCGCGTCCTGACCGATCATCGCGTCGATGACGAAGAGGACTTCGTCGGGGTTGACCGCGCTGCGGATGTCCGCGGCCTGCTGCATAAGCTCCTCGTCGATGCCGAGGCGGCCGGCCGTATCGACGATGACGACGTCGTGGAGTTTGGACTTCGCGACCTCGATCGAGTCGGTGGCGACCTGGATCGGATCACCGACGCCATTGCCCGGTTCCGGGGCGTAGACCACGGCACCGGCACGCTCGCCGACGATCTGGAGCTGGTTGACGGCGTTGGGACGCTGCAGGTCGGCCGCGACGAGCATCGGCCGATGGCCCTCGGACTTCAGCCAGTGGGCGAGCTTTCCGGCCAGGGTGGTCTTACCTGCACCCTGGAGGCCGGCGAGCATGATGACCGTCGGCGGACGCTTGGCGAAGTTGAGGCGACGGGTCTGGCCGCCGAGGATGCCGACGAGTTCGTCGTTGACGATCTTGACGACCTGCTGGCCGGGGTTGAGTGCGCCCGAGACCTCCTCGGACAGCGCCCGCTCGCGGATCCGGCCGGTGAAGGCACGCACGACAGGCAGGGCGACGTCGGCGTCGAGCAGGGCACGTCTGATCTCACGAATGGTGGCATCGACGTCGGCTTCGGACAGCCGGCCCTTCCCGCGCAGATTCTTGAAAGTCGCGGTGAGCCTGTCGGACAGAGAGTTAAACACGTACAAGCCTTCTTCACGATGGTTTGGTCGACTCTCTAGACTAGCAACTCATCCGTGCCGGGCTGAAACCAAGAGTGCTGTTAATGCCCCGTGAACCCTCACCGAGGTGGCGCTGGCCTTCCCGTATTCGTCAATTGCCGAACGACGAGGCGGCACAAATGCTTCACCTGCACTCGGAACGGCCGATCGCCTCGGCGGGGTGGTCTGCTTCCACCCTGCCGAGGCGATCAATGAGCACGACGTCGCACTCTCCCCCGTTCACGCGGCCGGCGAGACCCACCGGCCGCGTGAACGGGCGTCTGTTGGGGTCACCGGAACGAGTAGGCCTGCTCGGCGTGTTCGAAGGTGTCGATTCCCTCGAGTTCCTCCCGCGGGTCGATCCGCAGCCCCATCGTCGAGCGCAGGACCAGGGAGATCGCGAGCGTGACGAGACCGGCGAAGACGATGGCCACGAGACAGGCGAGCACCTGTGCAACGAGGAGTTCGAGTCCGCCTCCGTAGAAGAGGCCGGCCGGTCCGTCTTCGTTCGGGAAGGCGAAGAACCCGATCATCACGGTGCCGATGATTCCGGCGACGAGGTGGACGGCCACGACATCGAGCGCATCGTCATAGCGCAGACGGTTCTTCGCTTCGACGGCGAAGATCGCACCGGCGCCTGCCGCGATTCCGATGAGGATGGCCGCATAGGGATCGACGTTCGCACACGCCGGGGTGATCGCGACGAGGCCGGCGATCGCTCCCGAGACGCTGCCGATGCTGCTCGGTCGCGAGGCCCGCAGGCGTTCGATCATGATCCAGGTGATCATGCCGGCGGCAGGTGCTGCCAGCGTGTTGATCCAGATGAGTCCGCCCTGTTCGATGGTGGTGGCGGCACCGCCGTTGAAGCCGAACCAGCCGAACCACAGCAGGGCCGCACCAAGCACGGTGATCGGGATGTTGTGCGGCTTGTGCGGGGTCGAGAAGCGGGCGCGACGCCCCATGACGACGACGAGCACGAGGGCGGAGATGCCGGCATTGATGTGGACGACCGTGCCTCCGGCGAAGTCGATGGCCGGCCCGAACAGACTGCCGATCGCACCGGATTCGCTGAGCAGTCCGTCTCCCCAGACCATGAACGCCAGGGGGCAGTAGACGAGGGTCACCCACGCGGCGGAGAAGACCAGCCAGGTGGAGAACTTCGCCCGGTCGGCGACCGCGCCGGCGATGAGGGCGATCGCGATCATCGCGAACGTCGAACCGTAGCCGATGGAGATCAGCGAGGCCGGGTCGTTCGCGACCGAGCCGGTGAGTCCGAGTTCGGACAGCGGGTTGCCGACGATTCCGGCGATCGAGTCACCGGAGCTCAGTCCGTAGCCGAAGAGGACCCAGACGAGTCCACCGACGGCCATCGCGGAGAAGACCATCATCATCATATTGATCGCCGAGGTGATCCGCGTCATTCCTCCGTAGAAGAACGCCACCCCGGGGGTCATGAGCAGCACCAACCCCGCGGCGACCATCATCCATACATTCACTGCATCGAGTTCCATGTCGTCTCTTTCGTGTCTCGGCCGGTTCCGAATCGAACCGGGCAGACATAGTCTGCATGACGCATGTCACAGTGGTGAGTCGTCAATGTTTCCGGAATGTGACGAGCCTGGTCTCACCCTGCGAATATGCGGGTGAGACCAGGCTCGAAGAATGCGCGGGGTCAGTTGCGCGACACTGCCGTCGGGACTGCTGAGCGTTCAATCAGCCCTCAGTCGAGCAGGGCGTCGACGAACCCTTCGGCGGTGAATGGGGCCAGGTCGTCCGCGCCTTCGCCGAGGCCGATGAGTTTGACCGGCACCCCGAGTTCACGCTGGACGGCGACGACGATTCCGCCCTTCGCGGTGCCGTCGAGCTTGGTGAGCACGATTCCGGTGATGTCGACCGCCTCGGCGAAGACCTTCGCCTGCTGCATGCCGTTCTGACCGGTGGTCGCGTCGAGGACGAGGAGCACCTCGTCGATCTCGTGGCCCTCCCCCAGCGGTCGGGTGGCCACTCGTTTGACCTTGCCGAGTTCGTCCATGAGTCCGCGTTTGTTCTGCAGACGTCCGGCGGTGTCGATGAGGACGACGTCGGAACCGTCGGCCTGTCCCTTCTCGACGGCCGAGTAGGCCACCGAGGCGGGATCGGCGCCTTCTTCCTTGCGCACGGTTTCGACGCCGACGCGTTCACCCCATGTGGACAGCTGTTCGGCCGCGGCGGCGCGGAAGGTGTCCGCGGCGCCGAGCAGAACTGACTTGTCCTCGGCGACGAGCACACGGGCGATCTTGCCCACCGTCGTCGTCTTCCCGGCACCGTTGACCCCGACGACGAGGATGACGGAGGGGTCACCGTCCTTGCCGGTATCGGCGAGCGAGCGGTCCATCGTCGGATCGACGAGTTTGATGAGCTCTTCGCGCAGCAGCCCGCGGACCTCTTCGGGATCCCGGGTGCCGAGCACCTTGACGCGTTCGCGCAGGCGGTCGACGAGCTCGGTCGTCGGTTCGACGCCGACGTCGGCGAGGATGAGCGTATCCTCGATCTCCTCCCAGGCGGACTCGTCGAGATTGTCACGGGAGAGGAGGTTGAGCAATCCGCGCCCGAGCCCGCTGTTCGACTTCGCCAGGCGCTCACGCAGGCGGACGAGGCGGCTGGCCGGTTCGGTGGGAACCTCGGAACCGCGCGCTTCGGCCTTGTCCTTCTCGACCGCCTCGGCGACGTCATCGATGCTCAGCTCACCGGTGACCTCCGCATCGATGCCGCGCCTGTCATCGAGGCCCTTCTTGCGCGCATTGACGCGCAGCGAGATGCCCACGCCGACGACGAGAGCGAACACGATCGCCGCGACGATGAGCAAGATGATCGGCTGATCCATGGTTCTTCCGTCCTCCTTTGAGTGCCGCCGTTCGGGCCGCCGGCACTCGAGTTCCCGGACTCTTCCGGTGGTGTCAGTGTGTCGGTGAGCGCGCCGGAATCAGTCGGCGCGGTCTCCATTGTCGCGGGCCTCGACCGCTCAAGGCCGCATGGGTCTCAGGTCAGGATCCGCGGCTGCCGAAGAGCAGCCCGGCGGTGGTCTTCCACCCTGTTCCGGACTCGGGGATCTTCCAGTGGCGGGTGCGCGGGCGGACCGTGATGAGCGAGGGCGCGGCATGGCGTCGGGGCTGCGGCCGGAGCACATAGGAGTGATCGCGGATCGCGGTCACCGCCGCCTGTTCCCTGGTCGCTAAGTGGGAGGTGCCGTCATCATGGCCGAAGAATTCGTGGACTTCGTCGTCGTAGCCGGTCCACTCGGGCGGCAGACGGAATCGCTGCACGTCGGAGGAGTATCGCAGGCGTCCTTCGGCGCGCAGGCCGGGCAGAGCCACGAGAAGGACGACGACGAGTGCCAGGGCGAAGGAGATCGCGAGTCCGACGATGACGACAAGTACCGAATTCATGCCCTCGAGCCACCTCGCAGTACAGCAGCCTCGGCCATGGACGTCGCGCTCCTCACGTTCTTCGAATTCCTGTGTCTCGGCCCAAGTCTATAGTCCCCGGCCACGACTATTGTGCTCGCCCGCCGTGCGGCGGTTGCAAAATTCCCTGGGACTGTCCTGGGCATCACCGTCAAACGGCCTTGTGCCCCAGCGGCGGGCCTGCCACCTCGGGCGCGCCGGCCGAAGAGCGGACTGCCGATCACGGAATCCGCTGCGATATGACTTTCGACACCCCGTCGCCGTGCATCGTCACTCCGTAGAGGGCGTCGGCGATCTCCATCGTCCGCTTCTGGTGGGTGATGACGATGAGCTGCGAGGAATCCTGCAGCTCCTTGAACACTGTGAGCAGCCGCGAGAGGTTGAGATCGTCGAGGGCCGCTTCGACCTCGTCCATGACGTAGAACGGGCTCGGCCGGGCCTTGAAGATCGCGACGAGCATAGCTACGGCCACCAGCGACCGCTCCCCTCCGGAGAGCAGAGACAGACGTTTGACCTTCTTTCCGGCCGGGCGGGCGTGAACGTCAACGCCGGTGGTGAGCATATCGTTCGGATCGGTCAGGCTCAGTGCGCCCTCACCGCCGGGGAAGAGGCGGGCGAAGATGTCTTCGAACTCCCGCGCCGTATCCGCATAGGCTTCGGCGAAGACGCGTTCGACGTGTCGGTCGACCTCCTCGACGAGCTGCATGAGGTCCTTGCGGGAGGATTCGATGTCCGCGATCTGCTTCTCGAGGAACTGATGCCGTTCCTTCAGCGCCTCATACTCCTCGAGCGCGAGCGGATTGACCGTGCCGATGCGCTTGAGCTGGGACGCCGCCTGCTTCTGCCGCTTCTCCACTTCGGCGCGCACATACGCGCGGTCCTGGGCGTCCTCCTCGAACGACGGAACGGGCAGGTGCGGGCCGAATTCGTCGATGAGACGGTCGATTCCCAGCCCCGTCTCCTCCTCCGATCGATGCGCGATCTCCTCGAGCCTCAGCCGGAAACGCTCTTTCGCGAGTTCGGCTTCGGCGGCGGCGTCCTTGAGCTTCTGCAGCTGGGTTCGCGTCGATCCCAATTCCTCGCCGAGGCGGCCTTTCTCTTCGCGCAGACCGCCGCGTTCGTCGACGAGGACCTGGATCGCCTCACCGAGCTCGGCCACCGTGGAGGTGGCCAGCTCCGCGGCTTCGGCTGCGGTTTCGGCGATGAGCTGCACCGAGGCGGCCGCGCGCTTCTTCTTCGCGATCGTGCGCTGTGTCTGCTCCCGCGCCGCTTCTTCGGCCTTCGCCGCCCGCAGGAGGGAGTCGACCCGGTCGCCTAAGAACCGCGCCCGGTCGGCAGCCGACCGGTGGCTGATGCGGGCTTCGACGAGGTCTTCCGAGGATTGGGCGACCTGTGTGCTGAGTTCGTCCCGAGCGGCGGTATCGACGACTTCGTTGACCTCGGCGGCTCCGGCCAGTGCTGCCGCGGCCGACTGAGAGTCACGTTCGGCGGCGGCGAGGCGGGATTCGAGTTCGGTCGCGTTCTCCTGCGCGCGCTGCAGGCGAGTGCGAGCCACACCGATCTCGCCGGTGATGCGCGAGACCTCTTCGGCCGCGGCCATGATCTTCGCATCCGAGGAGTGGAGAGCGTCGAGGGCTGCGGCTGATTCCTCACGTGCCGCGGTCAGGCGCGGTTCGAGTTCCCTCAAGGAGGCGTCGAGCTTTTCCGCCCGGCCGTCGAGATCGGCGATGAGGGAATGGGTGTCCTCGAGCGCGGTCTGTGAGGCCAGCCGTGTGCCCGAGGCGGTGCGGGCCCGGCTGATGCGGGTCGCGGTGAGCACCTCACCGTGGACGGTGACGGCGGTGAGTTCGGGCCGGGCCGCGGTGAGTTCGATTCCGGTGCGCGCATCGGGGACGCAGACGACACCGTGCAGGGCCCGGGCCAGCAGAGCGCGCAGTTCGGGGACGTCGCTGTCGACGACGTCGGAGAGCCATCGCAGGTCCCCCAGCCCCGGCAGTTCCGGCAGAGAGTCAAGGGCACTCCCACCGCCTTTCCCGGCTGCTGGTTCGACCCCGGCGGGGATCGTCAGCGACACATTCGTGTCCTCGCCGAGGTGGTCGAGCACTGCCAGCGCCGCTGCGCTGTCGTCGACGATGACGCCGGAGACCGTCGTCGACAGGGCCGCGGCCGCAGCCATTTCGAACCCGTGGTCGACGCTCAGGCGTTCCGTTACGGCCGTGCGCACTCCCGGCAGGTCCGCATTGACGATGTCTTCGAGATCGGCTTCCAGAGCCGTGCCCAACGCCAGAGCTTCCGCGCGGGCTTTCGCCGATGACAGTTCGGAGACGACCTGCGCCCGCTGCTCCTGCAGCTGAGTGCGTTCGGTTTCCAGCTTCTCGAGGCTCTCCTGCGCCGCCTCGTAGGCGGAGTCGAGTTCGGTCTCACC
Organism: Brevibacterium permense; assembly: GCF_013280495.1. GTDB lineage: Bacteria > Actinomycetota > Actinomycetes > Actinomycetales > Brevibacteriaceae > Brevibacterium > Brevibacterium permense. Next base: position 157,954 of record NZ_JABSSX010000006.1, on the reverse strand, counting down.
GGCTTCGACGTCCTCGACACCGGTCTCGGCCGATTCGAGTTCGCTCTCACGCTCGGCGATGCGGGCGGTGACGGTGTCGATCTCCGCACGGTTGGCTTCGATCCGGGTCTTGAGGTCGGTGATCCGCTCGGCCGCCTGCGTCTGCCTGGACTGCAGCGCCGAGCGGTTCTTCACTGCTTCGGTGATGGCGATCTGTGCGGCCTTGACCTCGTCTTCGGCGGTGCGCAAGGCTCGGGTGAGCTCTTCCTTCCGCTGCTGGCTGGCCTCGAGTGCGTTCGTCTTCTCGGTCACGGCCGCCTCGGCGTCGGTGAGTTCGGAGCGGTTGCGTTCGGCCTGGGCGCGCAGCTCTTCGGGTGACTTCGCTTCCCTCTGCCCCAGGCTCGTGACCTCCGAGAGCAGGTGGGAGCGCTTGTCCGCGGCACGTTGGCTTAAGCCCTGAGCACGAACGACCTGCGTCTGTGTCCGCGATTCGGCGGTGCGTTGGACGTCGAGTTCGCTGTCGAGTTCGGACAGCCGAGCTTCGATCTCCGACAGGCGCGCCTCGGCGCGGGTGCGGCGGTGGTCGAGTTCGGCGATGCGGTCGCTGTGATCTTCGCCCTCGCTCGTCGAGGCCAAGGAGGACTGCATCCGCACGGCATCGTCGGCGAGCAGTCTGGCGGTGGCGTCACGCAGCGTCGCCTGCACGGTCGCTGCCTTCGCGGCGGCTTCGGCCTGCCGCCCCAAGGGCCCCAGCTGCCGGTTGAGTTCGGTGCGCAGATCCGTCAGCCGGTCGAGGTTCGTCTGCAGTCCGGTGAGTTTGCGGACCGCTTTGTCCTTGCGGCGTCGGTGCTTGAGCACCCCGGCGGCCTCTTCGATGAAGCTGCGCCTCTCCAGCGGGTCGGCATGGAGGATCGCGTCGAGGCGGCCCTGACCGACGATGACGTGCATCTCCTTGCCCAGGCCGGAGTCGTTGAGCAGCTCTTGGATGTCGAGCAGCCTCGCCGGTGCCCCGTTGACGGCGTACTCGGATCCGCCGGTGCGGAACAGGGTCCGCGAGATGGTCACCTCGGTGTAGTCGACGGGGATGGCTCCGTCGGTGTTGTCGATGGTCAGAGTCACCTCGGCGCGTCCCAGGGCCTGACGTTTCGAGGTTCCGGCGAAGATGACGTCGTCCATCTTTCCGCCGCGCAGATTCTTCGCACCCTGTTCGCCCATCACCCAGGACAGGGCGTCGACGACATTGGACTTGCCCGAGCCGTTCGGTCCGACGACGCAGGTGATTCCCGGCTCGAATCGAAGGGTCGTCGCCGAGGCGAAGGACTTGAACCCCCGCAGTGTCAGGCTTTTGAGATGCATATTGGGCACCAGCATATCCGCAGGCGGCGGCGAGATCCCGAATCTTTTGGTAGAGTTTCTCCTCGTGCGTAGGCGACTGCGCCGTTTTCCTCCGTAGCTCAGTTGGCAGAGCATTCGACTGTTAATCGAAGGGTCGCTGGTTCGAGCCCAGCCGGGGGAGCTGGAAGGGGCCCTGTCGTGCGCGGCAGGGCCCCTCACTATTCGCCGCATCTGTGTGACGGTGAAGCACAGCGAAAGGCGACCGATGGTGGTCCGAGATGAGGGGACTCCGACCATCATCGCCCATGGGCTGTCATGATCATGTGCGAGAGGCGTTCGGGTGCACACTCGGCTCGGATCCCTTCGGCCACCTGTCCGATGCAGTCCATTCAAGGAAGGAACGCCGAGCCGGCAGCCCGTTCTCATTCGTGTCACCGAGGACCCGCCCCGATCGGCCCGATCACTATGAGCAGTGAACATACAAAGACTCAGGAGCTCATCGAGCACCTGAAGCATCCGACGACCGCGCTCCGGCCTTTCAAACGTGAGGGTCTGGACAAAGTGGTCTTCTTCGCGGCCGGCATCCTCGCCGTCGCTTTCGTCGTCTGGGGCTTCGTGTCCCCCGAGACCCTCGGTTCGGTGGCGGGAACGCTGCTGACCGGAGTGATGGACAACTTCGGGTGGCTCTTCGTCATCGCCGCCACGATCTTCACGATCTTCGTCATCGTCGTCGCCGTCAGCAAGTTCGGTCGGATCCCTCTGGGCAAGGACGATGAGAAGCCGGAGTTCAAAACCTCCTCGTGGATCGCGATGATGTTCGCCACGGGCATGGGCATCGGACTCGTGTTCTCCGCGGTCGGCGAGCCTCTCTTCTTCTACATGTCGCCTCCACCGAACACCGTCGACGGCTCGACCGCCGAGGCGATGGGCACGTCCATGGGAACCACTCTGTTCCACTGGACGCTCTACCCGTGGGCGATGTACGCCATCGTCGGTCTCGGCGTGGCCTACGGCTCGTTCCGTCTGGGACGCTCGCAGCTGTTCTCGTCGATGTTCACCCCGCTGTTCGGCGAACGCGCCGTCAACGGAATCGGCGGCAAGGTCATCAACATCCTCGCGATCCTCGCGACTCTGTTCGGTTCGGCCTGCTCGCTGGGCTTGGGTGCCATCCAGATCGGCGGCGGCATCGAGTCCGCAGGCATCATGTCCGATGTCTCCTCACCGGTGCTCGTCACCATCATCGCGATCCTCACGGCCGCATTCGTCGCCTCGGCGGTGTCGGGCGTGGAGAAGGGCATCCAGTGGCTGTCGAACATCAACATGGTGCTCGCTGTCATCGTCGCCCTCATCGTCTTCATCGGCGGACCGACGCTGTTCATCCTCAACGTCATCCCCTCCTCGGTGGGTGCGTTCATCCAGGACCTGCCGCAGCTGGCTTCGCGCACGGCTGCCCACGGTCAGGGTGTCAATGAGTGGCTGTCGTCGTGGACGGTCTTCTACTGGGCATGGTGGGTGTCATGGTCGCCCTTCGTCGGCCTGTTCATCGCGCGCATCTCGCGAGGTCGCACCGTCCGTCAGTTCGTCACCGGCGTCCTCATCGTCCCCTCCGTCGTCTCGACCATCTGGTTCGCGATCTTCGGCGGCGGCGCCATCGGCATCCAGGAACGCGCCGAACGCGGCGAGGGCACGGTCAAGACGCTGGCGAAGGTCGTCGACGGCGAACCGGACATCAACATGGACACGATCCTGTTCGACCTCCTCGGCGCTCTGCCGCTGCCGAACCTCATTGCGATCATCCTCATGATCGTCACGGTCGTCCTCATCGCGATCTTCTTCGTCACCGGTGCGGATTCCGCGTCGATCGTTATGGGCACGCTGTCGGCCAATGGCATGCAGGAGCCGGGCAAGGGCCTCGTCATCTTCTGGGGCACCGCGACCGGTGCCGTGGCTGCGGTCATGCTGTTGGCGGGCGGAACTGACCCCGCCGAGGCGCTCGACGGACTGAAGAACATCACGATCGTCTCCGCCCTGCCGTTCGTCATCGTCATGCTGCTGCTGTGCGTGGCTGTCTGGAAGGACCTGTCGAAGGATCCTCTCATCATCCAGGAACAGCTGGCCGCACACGTGCTCGAGACCTCGGTGGCCACCGCGGTCGACGAGTACGACGGCGAGATCTTCGGCCTCGAAACCTCGGAACTCCACATCGAGGACGACCCTGCCGACGACAAGGACACCTCAGCGAAGAACTAACCCCCAATTGCTACCTGACGGCGGCCCAGCTACCTCGCGCGAGGTTGCTGGGCCGCCGTCAGGTAGTTCTGAGGGAAAGGACGTCGATAGATGAACAACGTCATCAGACGCGAGGGGAACATCTCGACATTCGTCGGCTGGATGCTCGTCGTCATGGCGATTCTCGCGTCCATCACGGTGATCCTCCTGGCGATCTTCGCCGAACCATTCTTTCTCATCTTCCTCTTCACACCGGTCATCGCGCTCATCGGCGCGTGGGTGAATTTCCACATGGGTTCACGCGCCCGGTTGGAGATCACTCCAGAGGAGTTCATCTGGTGCGGCTTCACCGGCAGACCTCATCGGATCGCCTGGCGGGATCTCGACCGCATTCTCCTACCGGCTCCCGGTTCACGCTATCGGCTGGCTGGGGCAGCGCGCCTGCGAGACGGTCGGATCGTCGAAATCGACTCACTGTGGTTATCTCCGACGAACCCGGCGAACATTCTCTCCCCGCCTGACCACACCGAGGCGCAACGCGCGCTCATCGACGGCCACAAAGTGTATCTTGCGAGGAGATTCTGACACTGACGTCTTGATACTGTGTTCGCATGCGGCACCGCGACCGGCCGACCACAGCATCTGTCGCTCGCGTGGTGGGCTGACGGTGAAGATCCACCGTGCCGTGACGGTAAGAGTCGATCTTCGGCGGTGCCGGTCATCCTCGCAGACCTCCAGCTGTGGTCTTGGACGATCGTGCTTATGGATCAAGAAGCCACTCGAATACCTGCGTTCACGTGGAATTCGGGCGGAGATCCCGGAGAGGAAAGACCAGAACGCAACTGGTACGAAACGCGTCGGCAAAAGTGGACGGCCGCCGGCGTTCGATTCCGGAGCTTATCGCAACCGCAATGTCGTCGAGCGTTGGTTTGCCTAAGTCAGGCAATGGCGAGGGCCGGAGACGAGGTATGACAAGCTCGCAGTCATCTATCGACCGGCCATCGTGATCAGCGAGATCCTGACAAGGATCCGCCGACAAAGGAGACACGACGTAAATGATCTTGGCAATCGGTTAGCTGTCGACCAGCACTCTGATCCAGGGGATTGAAGTCTCGGGTCTGCGCCGAACAGCTCTTCAGCCTGCGGGGCGAGTGACCGGCCGACACCCCACAACAGGGCGGAGTCTCGCCCTAGCGGGGGTGTCGGCCAGTCAGGAGGCCTTGGAGTAGAGCAACCGCGCGGCCGGGTCGGGCCACCGAATCCGTGGCCCGACCTCCTCCTGTGGACGTTTGATCGCAACCGCGAGCCACCGCCCGAGCGACTGCCCAGCAGCGGACCTCCGACGACTGGAAAACGGGGCGGACGAGGAAGACCCGGGTCAAGAGGATTACAAGTTGCAGCCCCGTAGTCGAACCCGGGAACTCAGCGTCATAGTCCTACCACAGCGACGCGGCGGCGTGCTCTATGCGGGCTGCTTCTCCGCGACGACATCGAGTTGCTCGATCACGGGCTCCTCGAAGAGCTCACCCGTTTTCTCACCGAGCGCTTTCGCGACTTCGCCCGAAAGGTGCGCCTGGCGACCGTCGTCGTCGGGAAAGGCATCGAAGATCCCGAACGACGCGGGTCCGAACTGGATTGCGAACCACCGGACGGTTTTGGGTTCCCCGTCGACGATCGACAGCCCCTGGTTCAAGAAGTCGCGGACGTCGTCCTCTTTGCCGGGCAGTGCTTCGAGGCGTACCAGAAGTGCTTTGCTGACCTGTGTTGTTGCCATTTTCGATCTCTCCTCTGCTCGGTTTCGCGTTTTCCGGGATGATCAGAACGCCGCTGCGGCTGCCTCGGCGACCGTTTGATCCTGCTCGCCGCTGCCCCCGCTGACTCCTACCGCCCCGACGACCAGTCCGTCGCGGCGTAGCGGGATTCCACCGGCGAAGACCATGACCCTACCATGGTTCGACCCCTGGATGCCGTAGAACTGCTCGCCGGGCTGAGCTTGTTCGGCCAAATCATTGGTGGCGGTGTCGAAGGCGCGTGCCGTGAAGGCCTTATTGATCGAGATGTCGACGCTGCCCACCCACGCGTTGTCCATGCGGATGTGGGCGACCAGATTGCCACCCGCGTCAACCACCGCGACGTTGCTCGGCGACCCGATCTTGCTCGCCTCACTTTGACCGGCGGCGATCACGCGCTGAGCGTCCTCGAGCGATACGGATTCGAACTTGATGGTCATGAGTACCTCCTTGTCGTGTGCCTGGTGAATCCAACTGCGTCGACCGATTGGCTGGTACTGTCTCTCTTCAGTTCGACGTCATTGTCCGTGGCGGGCTTGGCCCGCACGATTGCCGACATAGCCGCCTCGATCATGGTACCTCACCCGCCTGGCTGAACAGTTCCACGATCGCGGAGCAGAAGGCTGGGAGAACGTCGGGTGAACGGCTGGTGATCAGATTCCCGCCGCGTGCCACCGCTTCGTCCACGACGTTCGCGCCGGGTTTGCGCAAGCAACAGGGCGTCGTAGTCGTCGACCGAGGCTGACTTCACCAGAGCCTCGACCGGAAACGTTCCGGCCGGAGCCAAGTCGTTGTTGCGGGCCTGAGTCTCGCCCTCGTGCAGTGACAGCAACTCCGTCGTGGCCCCAGCATCGTGTAGAGCCTGTCGCGGCTGTTCCAGTTCCACGCGCTCCACGCCGTCCGCGGCCAGGATCGCGATCCGCTCCCGAATCAATTCGCCTGCCATGATCCGGTCCATTCTGTGAGAGGTATTGACCTGCCCGCGGCGGGCACGTCGTACGCTGCCCTTACCAGTCAACGTGGTCTGGGTGCGGCACACCTTGGTCCAGCCGTCGTTGTGCTCGTCGAAGTTCTGGTGGGCATCGGGGGCCTGGGGCGGAAAGACGCCGACCACACCGATGCCGCCGGTGAACTGCACCGACTGCATCAGACGGTTCAGGGTCAACACCTGATCCTCGGCGCCATGCCTGCGCCAGGTGCCGATACACCTCGCCCTGCCGGCCGGGCACCGGCTCGCCGACGACGGAGAAGTCTGGATCGCCGACCTCGTCGCCGAGACGATTGTGATGTTCCCCCGCCAACTCTTCCTTGGCATCTGGGACCACATCATCGGCCACCTGCTCCCCGCCGTCGCACCCTATCCGGACCAGGTGCTCACCCAACCAGACCTCATCAACTCCCCGAAGCCGTACTCCGCTCGGTCGCTGCAGGTGACGGGGTGGCACCGGTCGCTCCGGCGATGCTAGAGCACGTCTCGGTCTCCGGAATCGCAGTCCGTCCCCTCGCCCCACCCCTGCTGGCCCCTGTCGAGCTGGTCTGGCACGAGCCCGTCCACCCCGAACTCCAACACGCCGTCAGCCTGCTCGCCGAAACTGAGATGCAGATCGGTGAGCACACTCGACGGCCGGCCCTGGCGCGTATGGCAACCGATCCCCATCCAGGAGGCGAATTAGACGGCTTCAGGTGCACTCGGTAGAGGTACGCCTCGGTGCGCCGGTCAGCCTCGTCACGCATTCGTCGAAGGACGTCGTCGACCGCGGCCTCATGCGTGCCGACGTGGAGCGCCGTTGCCCGCTGCCGCGCGGCTCACGCGGCGACCCGATCGTCACCGCCCATCATCCTTCGGATCCCGGGCGTCAGATCGTCCACGGGTCAGAGGCCCTGGTCGACGTCCAGGGCGGGATTGCCGTCGGCCCAAAACGGGTGGAATCGCCCGGAACCGTTGAAGTCCGAGAAGACTTCGTTCGGCCGCAGCTCGTCAAGCCGCCGAAGCAACGACAGCACGACGCAGAAGCGGGGGGCACTGCGCTCTCGAAACCCGCGCGGCCGCTCATCGTCGCGCCGGACACAACCGCTCAAACTAGCGCCTTCGCTGGCAGCGCGGGCAAAAATGACTCGAGCGACCGCCGATCTTTTCACGTGCGATGGTGGTGCCGCAGCGCTTACATGGGGTCCCGTGTTTTTTGTAAACCGTCAGAGAACGCTCGAAGTAACCGGATTCGCCGTTGACGTTGACGTAGAGCGCATCGAAGCTCGTCCCGCCCACGGCCAGGGCATCGCTCATCACCTTCGTCGCGGATTCGAGCACCGCGACGAGGCGGCTCTTCCGCGTCCGGGCCGGCACCGCCAAGGGGTGGACTCCCGCCCGGAACAGTGCCTCGTCGGCATAGATGTTTCCGATTCCGCTGACCAGCGTTTGGTCGAGCAGCGCGGCCTTGATCGCGGTGCGCTTCTTCGCCAGTTCACCGACAACGGCCTCCGGATCGAACGCGGGCTCGAGCGGATCGGCCGCGATGTGCACCGCCGAGGCGGGGACGAGCCGACCGTACCCGTGGACGAGAGGTTGGACGCCGATATGGCCGAAGATCCGTTGGTCGACAAACCGCAGTTCGCGGTCGCTGTCGAGGTGCAGAACCGCACGAGTATGACGGTGGATATCCTCGCCGGGCGAGTGGATGCGCAGCTGTCCGCTCATGCCCAGATGCACGAGGATGCCGAGCTCGGGTCTCGACACAGGTGAAGTGACCGGGTCCGCAGTGGAGAGATCAGCCCCCTCCACCAGGCTCAGCCACATGAACTTCCCGCGCCGTTCGGCCTTCAGGATGTGCGCCCCGGTGACGGCGGAAACGAACCCGGAGACCGCGGATGCATCGATGCGCCGCTGGGACGTCGTGCCCAGAATTCGCGGGTCGAGCACCTCGGCGCCGGTGATCGTGGTCCCGGCCGTCCATTCGTCGACGCCGCGACGAACGCTTTCGACCTCGGGAAGCTCAGGCATCAGTGACCCTCGATTCGATCAGGCATGTGCCCGTGAGCGCACAAGGAGACCACGGGGAAACTCAGCGCCGGTAGTCCGGGTAGATGGTGCGGATGGCTTTGACGGCCACCTCGGCGGCCGCGGCTTCGGCGGCCTTCTTCGAGGATCCGTCGCCGGCACCCCAGTTGTTCGCGCCGAGCATCGCGGTGGCGGTGAAGACCATCGCGTGGTCGGGACCCGCCGAGGTGATCTCGTAGCTGACGGCCCCGAGGTCGAGATCGGCAGCGGCCTCCTGCAGGGTGGTCTTGAAGTCCATCCCGGCACCGAGGTTGACCGCGTCGTCGAGCATTCCGTCGATGAGGCGGTGGACGAAGGCGAAGGCCTCTTCGCGTCCGCGGGAGACGAAGGTCGCGCCGATGAGGGCCTCGACCGTGTCGGCGAGGATCGAGTCCTTGTTCCGCCCTCCGGTCAGCTCCTCACCCTTGCCCAGCAGAATGTGCTCGCCGATGCCGTGGCGGCGGGCGATCGATGCCAGGGCGCGCGTGTTGACGACGGCCGAACGCATCTTGGCCAGCTGGCCTTCGGGCAGGTCCGGGTTGTCGTAGAACAGCGACTCGGTGGCGACGAGGCCCAGAACGGAGTCGCCGAGGAACTCGAGGCGCTCGTTGGTGGGGATGCCACCGGCCTCGAAGGCGAAAGAGCGGTGCGTGAGCGCGAGACGAAAAGTCTCGGGATCAATATCGATCCCGAGACTCTTCTTCAGTGCTGCTGTGGTGTCAGTGTCCACAGTCTCAGACGTCAGCGACCTTGCGGCCCTTGTACTCGAGGTACAGCGGGGTGCCGGCTGCGTCTTCGACGACCTTGGCCTGGTGGGGGCGCGAGTACACAACGCGACCGTTCTCCACAGTCTTGACCAGGTTCGGAGCCTTGGCCTTCCACTGCGAACGACGGTGGCGGGTGTTGCTGCGCGACAATTTACGCTTCGGAACAGCCACGTCTAGCTCTCTTTCTTCTCTTCCAACAGATTCTTCAATGATGCGAACGGCGATTCGGATTCGTCCTCGTCCACCTCGAGGTCCTCCCCCAAGGTGTAGCTGAACTCCTCGCTCTCATCCCGCGAGGGATTGAACGGCAGAGCCATCACGACGGCGTCTCTGATCGCGGGCTCGAGGTCGAGCTGATCCCGGTCGATGACGTAGGAGTCCTCGTCCCCTTCGGCCTGCTCATAGACGTACATCTCCTGGATGTCCACATCTATAGGCAGCTCGATGGGTTCGAGCGTCCTCGCGTCTTCGCCGCGGGCCGTCGCCGAGACTGTGCCCGACACGTAGATCCCCTCCGACACACTCTCGAACATCAGCTCGAGCGTCAGTGGTGAACCTTCCGCAACCCCGATCACTTCGATCTTGAGATCCGCTGGAGCCGACAAGGTGGTGTTCACCCGTTCCCACTCACCCGGATGACCGAGCAATCCCATGGATCTGAGATCATAGACGAATTCAGATCTGTCCTTCATGCCCTGTCCTCCTGGTGCGTTTGAGGATGTCGCTCCTGCGTTCACACGCGACTCACCATTCTAATCATCTTGGTCGGTCATTACCAATCGGGCCGATGATACTCGTCGGGTGTTCCTGCTCACTCTCGCCGAGGCGGCCGCCCGTTTCCCCGATCCCCGCCGCCCCAGACGACGGCGTCACCGACGCGCACCGCGACCGTACCCCGCCCTTCACCACTTCTCGTGCTGGTTGCGCCAGGTCACTCCTCCGGCGAGCACGAGCAGTGCACCGGAGATCGTGAAGACGATTCCGGAGCCGGCAAGGGCGGTGAGCGCCGAGGCAGCCGAGGGAATCGCGACCTGGCTGAGACGGTTGCCCGCCAGGCGGATCGACAGCACCGCAGCGCGGTTCGCCGGATCCGAGAGCGTCGACACCCAGGTCATCGTCAGCGGCTGAGTCAGACCGAAGCAGAAGCCCGCGATGGTGAGCAGGAGGCCGAGCGTCCACGGTTGGCTGAGCACAGGAATGAGGACGACGCACAGCCCTGCCACCGCCGAGGCGATCCACAGGAGCGAGAGGTTCTTCCACTTCCGCGTGAGGTAGCCGATGAAGAGCCGTGAGATCACCGAGGCGAGCGTCCGCAGCGCGAGCAGCCAGGTCACGACGGTGATGGACAGGCCGTTCTGCTCACCGATGAGCGGCAGGTACGCCGTCATGAGGTCGACGGCGGCGAGCGTGGCCATGGAGGCGAAGATCGCGGGCTTCATCCCCCGCACCGACAGCAGCGCCAACGGGGCGATGGCGCCTTCGGCCGCCTCGGCGCGGGAGACGTGCGGGGTGCGCCCGCGGAGCATGACGATGACGGCGGCGATGAGCGTGAGAGCCGACAGCCCGGTCATGAACCACAGCGCGTTCGTGATGTGGGCGTCCCCGGCCGTGGCGTCGGCGACCATGCCGGCCAGGGGTAGGCCGATGGTCTGTCCGATCGAGACCCCGAGGGTGAGGTGGCCGAACTTCGCGGTCAGCCGCGAGGCCGGGAAGCTCTGCGGGATGAGGGCCTGGGAGGCGACGGTGGTGAGCAGCTGGCCGAAGCCCAGGCTCATCGTGGCAAGGAGGAGCACGCCGAGGTTGGGGGCGATGGCTGCTAGCGCGACGGGCAGGATCGACAGAACGGTTCCGACCCACAGCACCGCCGTCGCGTACCCGCGGTCGACGAGGCGGCCGATGAGCAGCGCTGTCAGCAGAGGAACGAGGGAGTAGACGGCGGTCATGAGACCGAGGACGACTCCGGACCCGCCGAGTTCGAGCGTGCGGTAGGAGATGAGGACCCGCACCCCGTTGTAGGTGGCGTGGGCGATGACCGTGTGGACGACGAGACCCGTGAACCAGGCCTTGTTGGCTGGAGTTCCGGCGCTCATCCCTCAGCGCGCGACGTCGCCGGCACCGGGGCCGCTGCTGCGCAGCGCCTCGAGCACCGAGGCGGGGACGAGCCCCTCGATGTCCCCGCCATTCGCGTGGACTTCCTTGATGAGTGAGGAGGAGACGTGTTCGAACTTCGGATCACCGGGGACGAAGATCGTCTCGAGCTCGGACAGGTGTTTGTTCATCAGCGCCATCGGCAGTTCGTAGGCGAAGTCGGTGCCCGACCGCAGGCCCTTGACGACGGCGGGAGCGCCGATTCTCGTGCAGTAGTCGACGAGGAGGCCCCCGGAGACGAGGTCGATCGTGATGTTCTGCGCATTCTGAGTGCGTTGATCCTCGGCCAGGGACTGGCGGATGAGGTCGACACGGATCTCCGGGTCGAAGCGACCGGACTTCGAAGGATTGTGGACCACTGCCACGACGACCTCTTCGAACATCCGAGAGCTGCGGGCGATGATATCGAGATGACCCACGGTGATCGGGTCATAGGAACCGGGACAGACGACCTTCATGCCCTCATCGTATCGTCTGCCCCGATCAGAGGCGGGCAGATCCGTGTCACGGACACGTGAGGTCGCAACCGTCAGTGTGCCTGTTCCCGCAGCCGCAGCCACTGATCGTCGGCGGGTGTCTCAGCGTCGGTGCCTTTGACCACTTGACCGTCGAAATCATCAACCGTTCCGTGCAGGCGGGAGGCCGCCTCGGCCATGACCCGGGCGACGATGGCAAGGGAACGGGGTTCGTCACCGGCGGCGACCGCCTCGGCGAGATTCCTGTGACTGTCCAGGACATCGCACCGGACCTCATATCCGCGCTTGTCCGACAGCGACAGCAGGCGGGTGTGAACCATCGAGACCTTCATGAGGTCGGTCAGCCGCGCTGATCCGGAGCACGCGACGATCGAGTGATGGAAGTTGAGGTCGGCGTCGCCGATCGTACGCGCGACATTCTCCTCGATCGCACGCTCGAGCTCCCTCAGCGCGCGGCTGATCCGCGCCGTCGAATTTCCGCCCCGGACAACGAGCTTGACCGCCTGCGATTCGATCGCCTCCCGCACGGCATAGACGTCGTCGATATCGGCCGTGCGCATCCGTCTCACATGCACACCTCGTCCTGGAGCATGCGTCATCACACCTTCGCTGATGAGGCGCTGCAGAGCCTCCCGCAGAGACGGCCGTGAGACTTCCAGCAGCTCGGCCGTGCGCACTTCGTTGATCGACTGACCGGGCTCGAGCGAGCCGGAATAGATGGCGTTGCGGATCTGGTCGACGATGAGGTCGATCGTCGAAGAGCGGACCACTTTGCGCAGCACCGGCAGCTCGGAAGTCGGAGGATTCGTCACGGTCACGATCATATAACGTTGTCAGACAGTGTGACATTCGGACAACATGAGTATTGAATACTGTCCATGAGACGCACGTCACTACGCTGTGTCGACATTCAAGGAAGGAACAGCACATGAAACTCAAAGGACTGGCCGCCGCGACATCGATCCTCGCGCTGACGCTCAGCCTCGGTGCCTGCGGCGGAAGCGACTCCGACGAGTCCGCACTGCAGAAGGCCGTCGACGAAGGAAAGATCACTGTCGGCTTCGCTGGTGAGGCACCATACAGCTTCGAAGAGGGCGGCGAACTCCAGGGAGCGTCGGTGGCACTGGCCAAGGCGGTGTTCAAGGAGCTCGGCGTCGACGACGTCGAGGGCGTCAACACCGAGTTCGGTTCGCTCATCCCCGGCCTCAACGCCGACCGCTTCGATGCTATCTCGGCCGGCATGTCGATCCTGCCCGACCGCTGCGAACAGGCGTCCTTCGGTGATCCCGAGTTCATGTACACCACTGCCCTGATGACCAAGGAGGGCAAGCTCGACGGGATGAAGAACCTCGACGACGTCAAGGAGAAGGGCGTCAAGCTCGCCACCATGACCGGCGCCATCGAGTCCGACTACGCCAAGGACCTCGGCATCAAGACCCAGCAGGTCGGCACCCCGCAGGACGGCATGGACGCCGTGACCACCGGTCGCGCCGACGTCTTCGCGCTCACCGCCATCTCGCTCAACTGGATGGAGAAGAACACCGAAGATTCCGGTGTCGAAGTCAGCGATTCCTTCGTCCAGGAGATCGACGGCGTCCCACAGGTCGGTGCCGGTGCCACGGTCTTCCGCAGCGATGACAAGGAACTGCGCGACGAATGGAACAAGGGCCTGGAGAAGATCGTCTCCGATGAGAAGTCCTACCTCGACGCCGTCGGCGACTACGGCTTCACGGCCGAAGAGCGCCCCGACGGTTCGATCACGACCGATCAGCTGTGCAAGGGCGAACTTCCCACCGCTGACTCCTGAGTCGGTTCCTCTCACGCACCATGAATGACAATGTCTCCACGTTGCTGAACTTCCTCCCACAGCTGTGGGAGGGAGTTCAGACAACCATCATCCTCACGGTGGCCGGCAGCATCGGCGCCGTCCTCATCGCACTCGTCCTCGGTCTGACGATGACCTCGCCGAGCGCCTGGCTGCGCATCCCGGCCCGCATCGTCGTCGAGTTCTTTCGCGGCACTTCTCTGCTCGTGCAGCTGTTCTGGCTGTTCTACGTGCTCCCGCTCCTCGGCGTCGATTTCGACCCTATGGCCTGCGGAGTCGCCGCTCTGGCACTCAACTACGGAGCCTATTCCGCCGAGGTGGTCCGGTCCTCGATCAAGACCGTGGCCCCCGGTCAGTGGGAAGCAGCAATCGCGCTGAGCCTCTCCCCCACCCGCCGGATGATCCGCGTGATCTTCCCTCAGGCCTGGGCGCTCATGATCCCATCGCTGGCGACCCTGCTCATCCAGCTGCTCAAGGGCACGGCGGTCGTCTCCTTCATCACGCTCTCCGACCTCACCGACAAGACCGAACAGCTGCGCCAGTCGACCGGCGACACGATGTTCGCCTACTCGATCAGCCTCCTCATCTACTTCGCACTGGCATGGCTGGTCCAGGAATTCATGAACTTCCTCGAACGCAGAGCGACGAAGGCCCTCGGACGTCGTCGCCCGAACTCTCGCACCGATCGTCGTGAGGCCAAGCGTGCAGCCCGTGCCGATGCCGCGCGCCAAGACCGTCTCAAGTCACACGTTGCCGCTGGTGAAGGTGCTGACCGCTCCAAAGGTCCGTTCCCAGGACAGGGAGGTGGCCTCTGATGTGGAACTGGGAATTCGCCGCCGAGGCCCTGCCGATTCTGCTCCGCGGTTTCGTCAACACCTTGATCGCCACCGTCGTCGGCACCGCCATCGCCGTCGTCCTCGGGCTCATCCTTGCCGTGGCCATCCGCGGTCTGCCGCGCTGGATCAACTGGCTGGTCCGACTCATCGTCGCGTTCATCCGCAACACCCCTCTGGTCGTCCAGCTGCTGTTCGTCTACTATGCGTTCTCCGATATTCCAGGACTCGTCGATGTGCCCGCTCTGGTCATCGGTTTCATCGTCATCGGCATCCACTATTCGACGTATATGTCCGAAAGCTACCGTGCAGGCATCGATGCCGTCCCGCCGGGCCAGTTCGAGGCCGCGACTGCCCTCTCGCTGCCGCCGGTCCGCACCTTCACCGCGATCGTGCTGCCGCAAGCGCTGCGGGCGACCATTCCGTCGCTGGGCAACTACGCGGTCGCGATGTTCAAGGACACTCCGTTCCTGTTCGCGATCTCCGTCGTCGAGCTCGTCACTGCTGCGAAGGAATTCGGCGGTTCGACCTTCGCCTACACGGAAGCCTTCACCCTGGCCGGAATCATCTTCCTCGCCGCCAGCTACCCGACCTCACTGCTCATTCAGAGATTGGATCGACGCCTTGCCACCTACTGACCACACCCCAGCCAATTCCTCCACTCCCGGCGCGGGCACCCCGGCGATCGAGTTCAAGGACGTTGAGAAGAGCTTCGGGCCGACCACCGTGCTCAAGGACCTCAACTTCACGGTGGCTCCCGGCGAACGCGTCACCCTGATCGGGCCCAGCGGTTCGGGCAAGACGACGATCCTGCGCCTGGTGATGACGCTCGAGGAGCTCACCGGCGGATATATCTTCGTCGACGGTCAGCCGCTGACGCACGAGGACCGCGGCGGCAAACGCGTGGAACTGCCGAAGAAGCGCACGCGTGAGATGACCACGCGCATCGGGATGGTCTTCCAGCAATTCAACCTGTTCCCGAACATGACCGTGCTCGAGAACATCATCGAAGCTCCTGTCCATGTGCTCGGCAAGTCCAAGGCAGAAGCGACCAAGGAAGCCAAGGAGCTGCTCGAACGGGTGGGACTGGCCGACAAGGCCGACGCTCACCCGACTCGTCTCTCCGGCGGTCAGCAGCAGCGTGTGGCGATCGCGCGGGCGCTGGCGATGAACCCGGAGATCCTCCTCCTCGACGAGGTCACCTCCGCTCTTGACCCCGAACTCGTCGGTGACGTGCTCGGGGTGCTGCGTGATATCGCCGAGACCACGGACATCACGATGCTGCTGGTCACCCACGAAATGCAGTTCGCCCGCGACGTCTCTCACCGCGTGATGATGTTCGACGGCGGTCAGGTGCTCGAAGAGGGTCCGCCGGATCAGATCTTCAACAATCCGCAGCACGAACGCACGCGCAAGTTCCTCTCCAGCGTGCTCTAGTCCTCTGCGGCACTCGCTTCGTCCTCGCCTGCGAGCTGGACGAAGTGGATCGCGGTCTCGCCGAAGGTCTTCGCCCGAAACACTTCGAGCCCGTCGGGCATCGTCGGCTCCGGCGAACGCGCGGCACGTTCGACCACGACGATGGACTCCATGTCCAGGTGCGTTCGCAGACGCCTGAGGATCTGCGTGACAGCGTCCTCCCCCAACGGGTACGGCGGGTCCATGAACACGAGGTCGAAGACACGTGACTCCGGATTCTCCGGTCCGGGCAGCCCGGCGAGGAAGTGGAGCACGTCCCCAGTGTGGACCTCGGCCGAATGGTCGAGACCGAGCTTGTCCGCATTGGATTCCAGAGCACGGGTCGCCGCCAGGGATGAATCGACGAAGTCGACCTGTGCTGCCCCCCGAGACATCGCCTCGAAGCCGAGCCCACCGGAACCGGCGAAGAGGTCGAGGACGTTCGCTGCATGCAGCACCCCGTAGCCGTCGAGCATGGAGAACAGTGACTCCTTGACGCGGTCGGACGTCGGCCGGGTGTTCGCCCCCGACGGTGAGGTCAGTTTGGCGCCTTTGTGTGCGCCGGCGATGATTCTCATATCTGCTCCCTCAGCCTGCCTCGATGAAGTGGGCGTCGTCCTCGGGCAGGACGCGCCTGATGAAGGCCTTGAGCGCGGGCACCGCCTCAAGTGTGGGGTCGATGGCGACGATCTGCTCAGCGATCGTCTTCGCTTCGGCGACCATCTCGGAGTCGCGGAGGATCGACAGATGCCGCAGCGACGATCCGCCCCACTGCGAGCCGCTGAGCACATCGCCTTCGCCTCGGGCGTCTAGATCGTATTCGGCCAAAGTGAAACCGTCGAGCGTCTCGGCCACCGCCTGCAGCCGTCCATAGCTCTCATCCTCAGCACTCATCTCTGTGAGCAGGAAGCACAGGGCCGAGCTGCCGTCACGTCCGACGCGTCCGCGCAGCTGGTGCAGCTGTGCGACACCGAAGTTCTCGGCTTCGATGATGACCATCATCGTCGCCCTCGCCACGTCGACGCCGACCTCGATGACCGTCGTCGAGACGAGGATCTCGATGTCGCCTTTGACGAAGTCCGCGAGCACCCGATCCTTCTCCGCCGTCGACATCCGCCCATGCAGCAGACCGAACTTCAGACCAGCCAGTTCCGGGGTCTCAGACAGCTTCCGCGTGATGTCCTCGATGCCCTGCTTCTGTCCGACGACGTCCCCGGACTCCGGATCTTCGATGTCCGTCGGTTCGATCCGTGGGAAGACGACGAAGACTCCCTTCCCAGCCTCGACGGTCTGCCGCATGCGCTCCCGCACCCGGACGTACCACTTAGGCTGGTCGACGATCGGCACCACATGGGTGGCGATGTCCTTCGGCCCGGCCGGCATCTCCTTCAAGGTCGAGATATCGAGGTCGGCGAAGACCGTCATCGCCACGGTGCGCGGGATCGGCGTCGCCGACATCACGAGAGTGTGCGGCGTCGTGTCCCCGCCCTTCGCGCGCAGCGCTTCCCGCTGTTCGACACCGAAGCGGTGCTGTTCGTCGACGACGATGAGACCGAGATCTGAGAACATCGTCGACTCCGACAGCAGTGCATGCGTGCCGACGACGATGTCGATGTTGCCGGCGACGAGGTCGAGCGCGAGTTCGCGACGGTCCTTCGCCGGCATCGACCCGGTCATCAGCGCCACCGTCACCTGGTCGTCGTCGGACAGCAGCGGCGACAGCGCCATCTGCTCATCGAGGAATGTCTGGATCGAATGGAAATGCTGAGTGGCGAGCACCTCGGTGGGGGCGAGCATGGCGGCCTGGGCACCGGAGTCGACCGCGGTGAGCATGGCTCGCAGTGCCACAAGGGTCTTACCCGAACCGACGTCACCGTGCAGGAGCCGGTGCATCGGCCGGTCTGCGGCCATGTCCTCGGCGATCTCCTCACCGACCCTGACCTGGGATGCGGTGAGGGTGAAGGGCAGGTTTTCGTCGAAGCGGCGGCTCTTCGTCCCCTGCGTGAGCAGCGGCGTCGCCTTCTCCGCGGCCAGAGTCGCTTTGCGGGCGGCGAATTCGGTCTGCAGGGCGAGCGCCTCTTCCCATTTCCACCGCAGCCGGGCCAGTTCGACGTCCTCGATCTTCCGCGGCCGGTGCATGTCCTCCAGCGCTGTGCGCAGATCCGGAAGTTCATGTGCCTCCCGCAGTCCCTTCGGCAGCGGGTCCTCGAACTCCTCGGGCCCAGCGACGGTGAGCAGGGTCTTGATCGAACTCCACAGCCGGGACTGCGCGATCTTCTTAACAGCCGGGTAGATGGGGAACGGCGAGTTGAGGTCCTCGGGTGTCCACTCGTGGTCATCCTCGGTGCGGTTGAGCCATACCGGAGACGCCAGGGTCAGCTGCCCGCGGAACGATTCCACCTTGCCGCCGAAGACGACGGTCAGTCCCGGCTTCAGCGCCTTCTCCAACCAGTGCTGGTTGAAGAACGCGATCTTCATCGACTGCTTCCCGTCATGGACGATGACCTCGGTGATCGTGCCTTTCCGCTGCTTCATCCGCCGCGTCTCCACCTTGATGACTTCGGCCTGGATGATCGCGGTCTCCCCCAGCGGCAGGCCGCCGAGTTCCGTGCGCTCCCCGGGCACGAGGTAGCGCCGCGGGAAGAATCGGAGCAGGTCGGTGACCGAATGCACCCCGCGCTTGGCGAGGTTCTTCCGATCGGCCGGCCGGAAGTTGTCTTCGAGCCGAGTCGTCATTCGACCCCCATGATCACGAGGACCCCGGAATCTCTGGCATCGATGTCCTGGAAGTGGACGGTCTCATGCGATTTCTGGATCCAGTCCCGCAGGTGGTCGAGCACCTCCGGAGCGCAGTCGGGTCCGTGGACGACGGTGAGCAGCTCTCCTCCGGCCCCGAGCAGTCGATCGGCGAGCTTCTCGACCAGGGTCCGCAGCTCCGTGCTCTGGGTCTTCGCGCGGCCTTCGATGAAGACCCGGTAGAACTGCGCCGGATGAGCCGCCACTGCCGTGCCCCCGCTCGGACCGGAACGATCCAATGCCCCCGAAGAGGCTCCCGCGCTCGCCGTCGATCCTTCGTCCTCGCGGATCACCGGCAGCATCCCCGTCGGAGGGTCGGTGGCGAGCTGATCGGCCGAGTAGATCGTGCCCACCCTCGTGCCCGCGGCCGCTTCGGTCATATCCGCGAAGATCTCCCCCGCCGGAGCGAAGGGATCGTAGACGGCCAGCGCCGAGAGCAGGGTGCCGACGTTGCGGGAGCGCACGACGTGCGCCCCCAGGCCGCTCAGAGACTTCAGCGCCGAGGTGGAGCTGGGGATTACGATGACCTCCCGGTCCTCGGCGGCGATGAGTTCGGACATCGTCTCGAACAGGTCTCCCACCTCCGGGGTCAGCGCCGTGGCCCCGTTGAGCGCGGTGTGCATGAGCAGTCCCGTGCCCTTGACCAGGGCGATGAGCTTCGTCTCGCCCTCCTCCTCGTGCATCCGCAGGTCTTCCATATCGAGCCGGGCGATCCCATATTCGCCGAGGCGGTCGATGACGGTCGCGGCGGTCGTTTCGTCGGCGACGTGGACGTGGACCTTGGCCGCGTTGATGACGATGGAGGTCCCGCCGAGGCGGTCGAGATCCTCGGCGAGCGCGTCCGCGGGGGTGTCGGCGAGGATGGCCACGATCTCGAGTTCGTCGGCGGTGGCTTCGTGGATGATCTTCGGGGCGCGGGCCACCTCGGCGAGCATCGAATCCTGGGGAGTGCGGCCGGTGACGGTGGCGTAGAGGAGGTCGAAGAGTTCGACGATGCCCGTCGATCCGGCGTCGACGACCTCGGCTTCGCGCAGCACGGTGAGCTGTCCGGTGGTTTCGCGCAGCGCCGACCGGGAGCGTTCCCGCACGGCCGCGATGACGTCGATCAGGGAGGCTCCGTCGTCGGATTGCTCACGGGCCTCGGTGGCCATGGCGTCGAGCACAGTGAGCATGGTGCCGTCGACGGGTCGGGCGACGGCGGCCCGCGCCCGGTCGGACGCGGTCTCCAGGGCGGTGGCCATGGCGTCGGCGGTGGCCACGGTGACTCCGGCCAGGGCATCGGCGACTCCCTGCAGAGCGACGGCGAGGATGAGTCCGGAGTTGCCGCGCGCACCGCGTCCGGCTCCGGCGGCCAGTGCCGCGACGACCTGTGGGAGGGTGACGGGGCCGGTGAGTTCTTCGACGGCGAGATAGGCGGCGCGCAGGGTGTGGTACATGTTCGTGCCGGTGTCGCCGTCGGGGACTGGGAAGACGTTGAGCTCGTCGATCTCGGTGCGTTCCTTGCGCAGCCGGTCGACCGCACGGCGGGCCCAGCGGGCGGCCAAACGACCGTTGAGGCTGATGGCGTTGCTCATGTCACTTCCCGAAATGGCTGAAACCGCTCGCCGGCACGGGCGTGCCGTCGAGGCTGACATCGTGTCCGGTGCGGATCTCACCGATTCTCCGCCAGCCTACTCCAGGCACGGCGGCAGGCGGCGCAGACGCGGCGAAGCCGTGGTCCTCACCCCCGTCGAGCACCCAGGACAGCGCCAGATCCTCGGAGGCCGTGGCGTAATCGGCCCCACCGTCCGCGTCCGGCGCACCGCCCGTCGCCCGTGTTTCGAGGACGAATTCGGCTGCGGGCAGCAGCGGGTCGATGAGGTCGCGCAAAAGGGAACGGTCAAGCTCGATTCCCACCCCCGAGGCGGTCGCCACCCGGGCGAGGTCGAGGCTGAGCCCGTCGGAGACGTCGATCATCGCCGAGGCAGGCCCGACCGTGCGCAGCGCACCGTAGTCAGGCTGTGGCGCCAGCTGGGTGTCGATGAGCGAGCGGAGTTGCGGTCCGGCGGTGTCAGGTCGCGCTCCGGCGAAGAGCAGGTCGAGTCCGGCGGCCGCCCGACCGACGGACCCGGCTAAGAAGAGCCCGTCCCCAGGCCGGGCGCCGGAGCGCAGAATCGCGAGCTCCTCCCCCACGGTTCCGAGTGCGGTGATGGCGATGACGATGAGGCCCGAGGACGACAGGTCCCCGCCGATGATCGGCACTGTGCAGTCCAAAGCCGCCCCTGCTCGTTCTGCTTCGTCGAAGAGTCCGGTGTACAGGGCCTCGAGGTCTGCGATGTCTGTGTCATCGGGGACGGCGACGGAGACGAGCAGTCCGTGCGGGGTCGCCCCCATGGCGCAGACGTCGGCGAGGTTCTGGGCCGCTGCCTTGACTCCGAGCTTCGTCCAGTCCAACCACTCGCGAGTGAAGTCCTCGTTCTCCACGAGCATGTCCGCGGTCGAGACGAGTCGACCTTCCGGTGCGGTCACTGCCGCATCGTCTCCGGGTCCGACGATCACGTGTGCGCTGCTGGGATTGCGGCCCAGCACGCGGGAGATGATGTGTGATTCGCCAAGTTCGGACAGTCGGGTCATGGCTCCAGGTTATCGGGCGATACGGTAGTCCTATGAGATCTCGCCCTGCTTCGACGCGCCGCAGCGCTCGGCCCGCGCACCGTCGTCGTTCTCTCACCTTCATCGCTCTGGCCACGGTGCTCACCGGTCTGGCAGTGACCGGGTGTTCGCGCACCGTCATCGTCGAACCGGCCAAGGACGCAGCGAATCCGAAGTGTGCCGACATCCTGCTCACCCTGCCCGATGAGATCTCGGGTGAGAAGGCACGCACGACTTCCTCGCAGGGCACGAAGG
Organism: Brevibacterium permense; assembly: GCF_013280495.1. GTDB lineage: Bacteria > Actinomycetota > Actinomycetes > Actinomycetales > Brevibacteriaceae > Brevibacterium > Brevibacterium permense. The sequence goes on along the minus strand of NZ_JABSSX010000006.1, from coordinate 136,401 downwards.
CCTGGGGAGATCCCAACGTCGCGGTGCTGCGCTGCGGAGTCACTCCTCCCGGCCCGACGACGGATCAATGCGTGAGCGTGTCCGGGGTCGATTGGATCTCGAAGCCGGTCGAGGATGATGATTCGACGTGGAGGTTCACCAGCTACGGGCGAACCCCCGCCGTCGAGGTGCTCGTCAACCGCAAGGCCGAGTCAGGCAATGACGTGCTCGCCGCGATCTCACCGACCCTGTCGAAGTTCCCTCCGGAGAACGAGTGCGTCGGCGCCGAGGACATCGCCGGCTAGAGCGCCGAAGACGCGGCTGCTCCGCGGACGCGATAGCTCCGGGGCCCGTGTGCCTACTTCGCGCGGGCGTGGTCGATCAGGGCGATCGAGATGAGTTCGCCGATGAGTTCGGAATACTCGAGTCCCGACTGCGCCCACATGAACGGGTACGCCGAGGTTGGGGTGAACCCGGGCAGGGTGTTGAGTTCGTTGATGACGACCTCGCCGGTGTCCGTGACGAAGGTGTCGACGCGGGCCAGACCGGTGCAGTCGAAGAGACGGAACACCGAGGCGGCCAGCTCCTGAACCCGGGCGGTCACCGTCTCGTCGAGATCGGCCGGACAGGTGACCTCCGCGGCGGCAAGGTCGAGGTACTTGGCGTCGAAATCGTAGAAGGAGTGGTCGCCGCTGACCCGGATCTCTCCGGGAGAGGACACTCGCAGCTCCGTGTCATAGACGGAACCGAGCACGGCGCATTCGACCTCACGACCACTGACCTCGGGTTCGACGATGACCTTGGAGTCGTGCTCGAAGGCGCCGAGCAGGGCGGCTTCGAGGTCGGCAACCTCGGCGACCCGGCTGACTCCCATGGACGATCCGGCCCGGGCGGGTTTGACGAACACGGGCAGGCCGAGCGCGGCCACTCGCTTCTCCGCCTCCGCGCGGTCTGCGGCCCACATCGTCTCGGTCACGAGCTCCCACGGGCAGGTGGGGATTCCGGCGTGGGCCATGAGTGACTTCGTGTAGTGCTTGTCCATGCTCGCGGCGGAGGAGAACACTCCGGAACCGACGAATGCGGTATCGCTGAGTTCGAACAGTCCCTGCAGGGTTCCGTCCTCACCGAAGCGTCCGTGCAGGAGTGGGAAGAATACGTCGACCGCACCCAGTTCGGTGTAATTGCCCTCGGCATCACGGTGCAGCAGCGGTGACCCGTCGGCGGAGACCGGAGGGATCACCTCGGTGCCGTTGTCCGTGACCTCAGGCATGTTGTCCGGGTCGAAGCGCATGCTCGCCCAGTCGTCGACGACCCGCCACACACCGGTCTTCGTGATGCCGATCGGCAGTACGTCGAAGGCATCGGCGTCGATGGCACCGATCACACCGGCCGCGGTGACGCAGCTGACGGAGTGCTCGCTCGAACGGCCTCCGAAGAGGACTGCGACAAGGGGCCGGTGATCGTTGTCTGCCATGAGTTTCCTTGCTGAAGTGGTACTCCCGTGCCCTCGGACCGGACACGGGTGCGCACAGCGGGTCAGGTGTGCGCGGACTGAAAGACTTTAGCTCACTTGGCCTCGTACGTGCATTCCAGCCACGCCCGGCCGATGCCCTTGAAGAACATGTTGAAGCCGGCGAAGGCAGGTGTTGCGGATTCGTCGATGCCCAGCGGTTCGGCCAGGGCGGTGACGATGAAGAAGTAGCGGTGCGGTCCATGGCCCTCCGGTGGGGCGGCACCGACGAAGCGGGGTTCGCCGGCGTCGTTGCGCAGGGTCACGGCTCCGCTGGGCAGGAGGTCGGCGGCCGGGTCGCCGGCGTTGGTCTCGAGGCTCGTCACCGAGGCGTCGAGGTCCGTGACGACCCAGTGCCAGAAGCCCGAACCGGTGGGAGCGTCGGGGTCGTAGCAGGTCACGGCGAAGGCCTTGGTCTCTTCGGGGAACCCGGACCAGGACAGCTGCGGAGAGACGTCCTCACCGCCGGGCACGCCCATGGCGCCGGAGAGCTGGGGGCCGGTGAGCACCCCACCGTCTTCGATGTCGGTGCTCGTCAGCGTGAAGGTGGGAAGTTCGGGAAGGTTGAAGAACGGTGAGTTGGCGCTCATGAGTGCTCCTAGTTTTCCAGCGGGTGCCTGAGATTCGATGTGGCTCAAGCAGGTGGTCCTTCGTGCTTACGCTTCCGAGACAACAGCAATCCGGCGAGTTCGTCAACCTGCAGCTTTCCGCTGAGAACCGCACAGACCGCCTCGGTGATGGGGAGGTCGACGCCGTTGCGTCGACCCAGGGCGAGGACGGCAGGAGCGGATTTCACGCCTTCGGCCGTCTGTGAGGTGTGGGCGATGACGTCCTCGAGGCTCATCCCCTCACCGAGGTGGCGCCCGAAGGTGCGATTGCGCGACAAGGGCGAGGCGCAGGTGGCCACGAGGTCGCCGAGCCCGGCGAGTCCGGACAGGGTGTGCGCCCCGGCGCCCATGGCCGCGGCCAGGCGAGAGGTTTCGGCGAGCCCGCGGGTGATGATCGACGCCTTGGAATTGTCGCCGAGCTTCTGTCCGTCGGCGATGCCCACGGACAGGGCGATGATGTTCTTGATCGCTCCGCCGATCTCGACGCCGACGACGTCGGTGTTCGTATACGGGCGGAAGTACGCGTTCGCGCTGATCTCCGCGACCACCTCGGCGGTGGTGATGTCGGAGGACGCGACGACGGTGGCGGTGGGCTGCCGGTCGGCGATCTCACGCGCCAGATTGGGTCCGGAGACGACGGCGATCTGGGATTCGTCGACCTCGGCGACCTCGGCGATGACCTCGGACATGCGTTTGCCGGTGTCGACTTCGATGCCCTTCATCAGGCTCACGAGCTTCACGCCCTCACGCAGATGCGGCTTCCACCGGGTGAGGTTCTCCCGCAGGGTCTGGGCGGGGACGGCGAGGACGATGACCTCGGCGTCGGTGACCGCGGCGATATCGTCAGCGGTCGCGCTCAGACCTTCGGGCAGGACTCGCTCGCCCAGGTAGCGCTCGTTGGTGTGCGTGGAGTTGATCTCTTCGGCGACCTCGGGACGGCGGGCCCACAGGGTGACGGGGTATCCGGCGTCGGCGATGACCGCGGCGTAGGTGGTTCCCCACGAACCGGCTCCGAGGACGGTGATCTTGTCGACGCTCATTCACCTGTCTCCTTAGCTGAGAAACGCTGCGGCAGTTCGCGTTCGGACAGTTCGGCCACCATCGCCGCCACGGTGTTCTTCACGCGCTGGGAGAGGACTCCCATCGTCTTCTTCTCATCCCGGTGCTCCCACAGGTCCGTATAGTCGATGGCGGGGCCGAACGCCACGACAGTGTCATGGCTGAAGGGGCGGAAGCGGACCTTCTTCTGCCCACGTGGGTAGACCGTGTCCAGTCCCCAGTGGGCGACGGGGATGATCGGGGCTCCGGTCTCCAATGCCAGTCGAGCGGTGCCGGTCTTGAAGTGCTGGGGCCACAGCTCGGGGTCCTTCGTCAGCGTGCCCTCGGGGTAGATGACGACGGTCTGGCCATGGGCCAGGGCGTCCTTCGCGTATTCGAGGGAGTCGCCGGCCGAGGCCGAGGCGCGCAGCACCGGGATCTGCCCGATGGTCTTGAGGATCTTGCCGAGCACGCCGGTGAACAGCGTCGACTTCGCGAGGAAGTGCGGCATCCGACCGTTGCGCTTCAGCGCCAGCCCCACGAGGATCGGGTCGAGATGGTTGGCATGGTAGGCGGCGACGATGATGCCGGTGCCGGCCGGCGGCAGGTGCTCGACTCCCCGCACGCTCATCTTCGTAGCCGTGCGCATGAGCCCGAAGGCCGCTGTGGCGGCGACGGTGCCGGCCCGGTTCTGGGAACGCACCGAGGCGGGGTCGAAGGAGACGAGATCGTGGTCGTTCGCGTCCGGTTCGATGTCGGCGCTCATGCGGAGACCTCGGCACCGAGTCCGATGAGCTTATCGAGGAAGTTCTCGTATCCGCGGTTGATCAGCTCGATGCCGTGGACTTCGCTCGTGCCCTGGGCGGCGAGTGCGGCGATGAGGTGGCTGAAGCCGCCGCGCAGATCAGGCACGTCGATGCGGGTGCCTTTGAGGTCGGTGGGTCCCGACACGACCGCCGAATGCTGGTAGTTCATCCGTCCGAAGCGGCAGGGGGTGCCGCCGAGGCATTCGCGGTAGAGCTGGATCTGCGCACCCATATCGCGCAGGGCGTCGGTGAAGCCGAACCGGTTCTCATACACGGTCTCGTGGATGATCGACAGACCTTCGGCCTGAGTCATCGCGACGACCAGCGGCTGCTGCCAGTCGGTCATGAAGCCAGGGTGGACGTCGGTCTCGAGAGCGAAGGATCGGAGTTTGCCGCCGGGGTGGCGGAAGCGGATGCCGTTCTCCTGCACATCGAATTCGCCGCCGATCTTGCGGAACACGTTGAGGAACGTGATGAGCTCCGGCTGGCTGGCGCCTTCGACGAAGATCTCTCCGCCGGTGGCCAGTGCTGCCGAGGCCCAGGATGCGGTCTCGTTGCGGTCGGGCAGGGCGCGGTGGATGAACCCGCGGAGGGTGTCGACGCCTTCGATGCGCACCACGCGGTCGGTGTCGACGGTGATGATCGCGCCCATCTTCTGCAGCAGCGCGATGAGGTCCATGATCTCCGGCTCGATGGCCGCTCCCCGCAGCTCGGTCACACCTTCGGAGCGGACCGCGGTCAGCAGCACCTGCTCGGTGGCTCCGACGGAGGGGTAGGGCAGTTCGACCTTGGTGCCCTGCAGGCGGCTGTGCGCCTTGAGCATGATGCCGCCGGGGGTCTTGTCGACCTCGGCTCCGAACTTGCGGAGCACATCGAGGTGGAAGTTGATGGGGCGGTCGCCGATATGGCAGCCGCCGAGGTCGGGGATGAACGCCTGACCGAGGCTGTGCAGGAGAGGTCCGCAGAAGAGGATCGGGATCCGGGAGGATCCGGCGTGGGCGTCGATGTCGACGATGGAGCCCTGAGCCACATCGGCCGGATCGAGGTGGAGTTCGCCGTCGGGCTGGTCCCCGTCGGGACCGGAGGTGACGCGGACTCCGTGGAGTTCGAGGAGTCCGGTGACGATCTCGACATCGCGGATGTTGGGCACGCCGCGCAGCACGGACGGGGTCTCACCGAGCAGAGAGGCCACCATCGCCTTGGGCACCAGGTTCTTGGCGCCGCGGACTCGGACGGTGCCGTCCAGCGGACTTCCCCCACGTACTTCGAGCATGTTCCTCCCTGATTCCGATGATCGGATCCGGGCGGGATGCCACCCGGAGACGGTGCCCACGATTGCTGCGGGCACCGTCCTAGACTAACCCAGCCGACGGTATCCCACCGATTCGCCGAGGCGGCCCCGAGGTCACGTCCGGACGTGACGGTGGGCATCCTCGGCGAGGGTGGATCGGGGCGGGTGGGCCGGCTTAGGTGAGGGTCAGACCTTGGCGGGCAGGGTCGTCGGCTTGAAGGCGAAGCGGGAGGATTCGTAGGCGACGATCTCGTCTTCCTTGGCCAGGGTGAGGCTGATGTCGTCGTGGCCTTCGAGCAGGCGCCAGCGCGTGTAGTCGTCGATCTGGAAGGACACGGTGACGGTGTCGCACGTCACGGTCTTCTCGTTCAGGTCGACGGTGATCGAGGTGCCGGGATGGTTCTCGAGGATCTTCCAGATGAGTTCGATGTCGGCCTGTTCGAGCTGGGCGGCCAGCAGGCCCTCCTTGCCGGAGTTGCCGCGGAAGATATCGCCGAAGCGGGAGGACAGGACGACCCGGAAGCCGTAGTCCTTGAGCGCCCAGACGGCGTGTTCGCGGGAGGAGCCGGTGCCGAAGTCGGGGCCGGCGACGAGGACGGAGCCGGATGCGAAATCGGGGTCGTTGAGGACGAAGTCGTCGTTGGTTCGCCAGCGGTAGAACAGGGCGTCCTCGAAGCCGGTTCGGGTGACCCGTTTGAGGAACTTCGCGGGGATGATCTGGTCGGTGTCGATATTGGATCGGCGCAGAGGAACGCCGATGCCGGTGTGGGTGGTGAAAGCTTCCATGGCTCGTCCTCCTTATCAGTCGTTCGCCGAGACGGGTGTCAGGTTCAGCGACAGGCGATTGTCGGCCCATTCCACGGGTTCGGCATCCCGCGGCAGGTCTGCGACGTCGCCCGGTGACGACAGCGTGCCGCGCACCGCGGTGGCCGCGGCCACGAGCGGCGAGACGAGGTGGGTGCGACCGCCCTTGCCCTGGCGGCCTTCGAAGTTGCGGTTCGAGGTCGAGGCGCAGCGTTCGCCTTCGGCCAGCTGGTCCGGGTTCATGCCTAAGCACATCGAGCAGCCGGCGAAGCGCCATTCGCCGCCGAAGTCCTTGAAGATGGTGTCGAGGCCCTCTTCTTCGGCCTGGAGCCGGACCTTCGCGGAGCCGGGGACGACCATGAAGCGCACGTTGTCGGCCTTCTTGCGTCCGCGGACCACCTCGGCGGCGGCCCGGAGATCTTCGATCCGGGAGTTCGTGCAGGATCCGAGGAACACGGTGTCGACTTCGATCTCGCGCAGCGGAGTGCCCGGGGTCAGGCCCATATAGGCCAGCGCATTGGCGGCGGCGGCCTTGTCGTTCTCGTCGGTGAAATCGTCTGGGCTGGGCACGCTCGCCGACAGCGGCAGGCCCTGGCCGGGGTTCGTTCCCCAGGTGACGAAGGGTTCGATGTCTTCGGCCTTGAGGACCACCTCGGCGTCGAATTCCGCGCCTTCGTCGGTGTAGAGGGTCTTCCAGTACTCGACGGCGGCGTCCCAGTCTTCGCCTTCGGGGGCGTGGGGACGGCCCTTGACGTACTCGAAGGTCGTCTCGTCGGGGGCGACCATTCCGGCGCGGGCACCGGCTTCGATCGACATGTTGCAGATCGTCATCCGGGCTTCCATGGACAGCTGGCGGATGGCCGAGCCGCGGTATTCGAGCACGTAGCCCTGTCCCCCGCCGGTGCCGATCTTCGCGATGATGGCGAGGATGATGTCCTTGGCGCTCGAGCCTTCGGGCAGGTCGCCGTCGACGGTGATCGACATCGTCTTGAAGGGCTTGAGGCTGAGCGTCTGCGTGGCGAGGACGTGCTCGACCTCGGAGGTGCCGATGCCGAAGGCGAGCGCTCCGAAGGCACCGTGGGTGGAGGTGTGCGAGTCGCCGCAGACGACGGTGGTGCCCGGCTGGGTCAGGCCCAGCTGCGGTCCCACGACGTGGACGATGCCCTGGTCGGCGTCGCCGAGGCTGTGCAGGCGGATGCCGAATTCTTGCGCGTTCTTGCGCAGGGTGTTGATCTGCGTGGCCGAGGTCGGTTCGGCGATCGGCTTGTCGATGTCCCACGTCGGGGTGTTGTGGTCCTCGGTGGCGATGGTGAGGTCGGGGCGGCGCACGGGGCGCCCGGCGAGTCGGAGTCCGTCGAAGGCCTGCGGGCTGGTCACCTCGTGGACGAGGTGGAGGTCGATGTAGATGAGGTCCGGCGCACCGTCAGCACCAAGTGAGACGACGTGATCGGCCCAGACCTTCTCGGCCAATGTGCGTGGCATGGTTCCTCCCGCCGGTGCAGGGATCTCTGCACCCGATGTAGACCTGACGGGCCGAGGTTCGGCGCGTCGATGAACTGCGATGTGTGCACTGGAGTGAGTGCGTATTCGAAATCTACTCGGCCGTATCGCAATGCGAACTTGCATCTCGCCCACTGAGACGCGCACAATGGTGCCTATGACAAGCAATGGTAGCGGCGTCGGGGTCATCGACAAGGCCGCAATGGTTCTCTCCGCACTTGAGGCCGGACCCGCCTCTCTCGCCGAACTGGTGACGCTGACCGGACTGGCACGCCCCACCGCGCACCGCCTGGCTGTTGCCCTCGAATTCCACCGCATCGTCGGTCGCGACCTTCAGGGACGTTTCGTCCTCGGGCCGCGCCTGGCCGAACTGTCGTCGGCCGCCGGCGAGGACCGCCTGTTGGCCGCGGCCGGGCCGGTGCTCGGTCAGCTGCGCGATCAGACGGGCGAGTCCGCTCAGCTCTTCCGCCGTCAGGGCGATCTGCGTCTGTGCGTGGCCGCGGCCGAACGCCCCGTGGGGCTGCGCGACTCCGTGCCGGTCGGCGCGACGCTGTCGATGCGCGCCGGCTCTGCAGCTCAGGTGCTGCTGGCCTGGGAGGAACCAGACCGCCTGCACACGGGTCTGCGAGGTGCCCGGTTCTCCGCGACTATGCTCTCCGGGGTCCGTCGCCGAGGCTGGGCCCAGTCCATCGCCGAACGCGAACGGGGCGTCGCCTCGGTGTCGGCTCCCGTGCGCGGGCCGAGCAATCGGGTGGTCGCGGCCGTTTCGATCTCCGGACCGGTCGACCGGCTCACCCGCCAGCCCGGCCGCCTGCACGCGAAATCGGTCATCGACGCCGCGCGTGCTCTGACCGAGGCACTCGTGCGCGGCTGAGTCCGACTCTGCTCCCATCGCACCTCGCCCAGCGGCGAACGGTGTGACCGCGGGCCTGGAGGATCATCACTCCGGGCGCGCGGTCGTGCACCGCCCTTGAAGTCGGCCCAGCCACCGGGCTTGTACTATGGCCCCATGATCGCCGCTCAGAGACGCAACATCATCGTCGATACGATCGAGAGAGACGGCGCCGTCTCCATCACCTCCCTGTCGGAGAAGCTCGATACTTCGGCCGTGACCATTCGCCGTGACCTCGATCAGCTCGCCGAGGAGGGCAGACTCATCCGCACCCACGGCGGTGCCGTCCTCGCCTCGAGCGCGCGGGAGTCGAGCTATGCGGAGAAGCTCGAGCAGGCGCTGGCCGAGAAGTCGGCGATCGCCCGCGCTGCGGCGACGCAGGTGCGCAACGGCGATGTCGTGGCCCTCGGGCCGGGAACGACGACAGAGCTGTTGGCCAAGGAGCTCGTGACGCGCTCGGGTCTGCGCGTGGTGACGAACTCGCTGCTCGTCGCCGAGGCCATGGTCTCCTCCCCCGACAACGAGGTCATCGTCGTCGGCGGACTGCTGCGCCATTCGATCCGGGCCTTCGTCGGCGGCGGCACGGTGTCTCAGCTGCTCGGCCTGCGCGCCGACACAGTCTTCCTATCCGGGAACGGACTGGCCGCGGACTTCGGCCTGTCGACACCGGCGTTCCCCGTCGCCGATACGGATCGGGCCATGGCCGCCGGGGCAGGACGCGTGACCGCGCTCGTCGATCATACGAAGGTCGGCCTCCGCTCATCGGTGCTCACCGTTCCGACCGAGCGAATCCAGCAGCTCATCACCGACTCGAAGAGCGAGGAATCCGAACTCACCGCCCTGCGCGAGGCGGGCGTCGAGGTCGAGGTCGTCTGACCCTCGCCAGCAAACGATCAAAACTGTTCAGGTTCGATCACTAGCGATCGGGCTCACAATCCTCTAAAGTGTCCACTCGGGTGTCTTACACCACACGCTGCCTTGCACTGACGCATTACGAAGCGATGCACTGACGCATTTGGAGGAACCTTGGAAGCAATCCGCTTGGACGCACAGTGGATCGACTATCTGCTGATAGCGATCTACTTCATCTTCGTCCTCGGCATCGGGTGGTTCGCCAAGCGCGGGATCTCCTCGAGCATCGAGTTCCTCCTCTCCGGACGGAGCCTGCCTGCTTGGGTCACGGCTCTCGCGTTCGTCTCGGCCAACCTCGGCGCCGTGGAGATCATGGGCATGTCCGCCACGGGTGCCCAGTACGGCATGCCGACGATGCACTACTTCTGGATCGGCGCGGTCCCGGCGATGCTGTTCCTCGGCGTCGTGATGATGCCGTTCTACTACGGTTCAAAGGTCCGGTCGGTTCCGGAGTTCATGCGCAAGCGCTTCGGTACGGGCGCTCACCTCGTCAACGCGCTGTCCTTCGCGGTCGCACAGCTGCTCATCGCCGGCGTCAACCTGTTCCTGCTCGGCACGATCGTCAATCGCCTGCTCGGCTGGCCGCTGTGGATCACTCTCATCGTCGCCGCCGCGATCGTCCTGTCCTACATCACCCTCGGCGGGCTGAGCGCGGCCATCTACAACGAGGTGCTGCAGTTCTTCGTCATCGTCGCGGCCCTCCTGCCGCTGACCCTCATCGGCCTCAACCGCGTCGGCGGCTGGGACGGGCTGGTCGACCGGGTGAGCAATGACGGAATGCTCGGCGCCGAACAGCTGAGCAGCTGGCCCGGCGAGCAGCTCTCCGGCTTCTCCAACCCCGTGCTCTCGGTCGTCGGCATCGTCTTCGGCCTCGGCTTCGTCCTCTCCTTCGGCTACTGGACGACGAACTTCGTCGAGGTCCAGCGCGCTATGGCCTCGAAGTCGATCAATGCAGCGCGCCTGACCCCGATCATCGGCGCGTTCCCGAAGATGCTCATCCCCTTCATCGTCGTCGTTCCCGGCATGATCGCCGCGGTACTCGTACCGCAGATGACGCAGTTCAAGGAGATCTCGGCCTCCATCGACGAGGCGACCGCGCTGGAGCAGACGGGCGTGACGTACAACGATGCGCTCCTGCTGCTCATGCGCGAGGTCCTGCCCAACGGTCTCCTCGGTGTGGCGATCGCCGGCCTCCTCGCCGCGTTCATGGCCGGTATGGCCGCGAACATCTCCGCGTTCAACACGGTATTCAGCTATGACCTGTGGCAGCAGTACGTGGTCAAGGACCGCGAAGACGACTACTACCTGAAGATCGGCCGGTGGGCGACGATCGGTGCCTGTGTCGTCGCGATCTTCACAGCGCTCATCGCGGGCAACTTCTCCAACCTCATGGACTACCTGCAGACGCTGTTCGGCTTCTTCAACGCCCCACTGTTCGCCACGTTCATCCTCGGTATGTTCTGGAAGCGGATGTCGGCGACCGCCGGTTGGGTCGGCCTCGTCGGCGGCACGATCTCGGCCGTGTTCGTGTTCATCCTCGCCGAGACCGGAGTCCTCGATCTGCCCGGTCAGGGTGCCGCATTCCTCGCGGCCAGCACGGCGTTCGTCGTCGACATCGTTCTGTCGGTGATCGTCACCCTGTTCACCACGCCGAAGCCCGCCGCGGAGCTGCGCGGACTCGTCTACTCGGAGACCCCGAAGTCCGATTTCGAGGACCTCGGCGAACCGAAGGCGCCGTTCTGGAAGCGCCCCGTGCCCGTCGCGGGTGTCGCTCTGGTGCTCGTCATCATCCTCAACGTGACATTCGGCTGAAGGAGCCAGTGAGACCCATGAGCAAATCCAACGAACTGACCAAGACCGCAGGCGCCTTCGACGTCCGCAACTTCATCGGTGCGCTGCTGGCGATCTTCGGCGTCATCCTCACGATCGCCGGAATCGTCGGCTTCACCCCTGACGAAGCAGAGCGCACCGGCGGGGTCGATGCGAACCTGTGGACCGGAATCGGCCTCATCATCGCCGCAGCCGTCTTCCTCATCTGGGCGAAGCTGCGCCCGATCCGCATCGTCGAAACCCCCGACGATGAGGCGGGCGCGCCTGGCACCGACTGATCGCCTCAGTCTGCGTCGGTCCGCCCAGAGCGCTGCCATCGCTGCCGCAACCTCGGGGATGTCGGCGGTCGGTACGACGGTCGAGGCGTTCTCGAGGGTCAGCAGCCGGGGATTGCCGAGGATCTGTGCACCTTCGGCTATAAAGTCGGCCACCGAGTCGACGTCCGTCCAGTCCGGCTGCGTACGGGAGAAGAGCGGACCCATCGTCGCCTCATCATAATCCGGCAGGTCAGCAGCGAGGTCTCGCAGCGTGTAGTCCGGTGATTCGAGATCACCATGGCTCGAGGCCCCGGCATCGCGGAGGTCGCAGCGCACAACGTGACGCCCCTGTTCTGCCAGCTGCTCGCACAGAGCATCGGGCCAGGACAGCATCGTCGGGGCGCCGAGGCAGAGAACCAGCGGCGCATCCGCCTCACCGAACTGGTCGACGCCGAGGCTCACTCCATTGACGTCGCAGATACCCATTCCGCTCCCCCGCCTGCTTGAGTGCATCCTCATCTGAGGTTCAAGCATGAACCGCGACAGTTCGGGAGGTCAACGCCTGCCCGGCTCGCCTGCCCAGCTCGGCCGAATCAGCGGCTCAGCCGAAACAGGCTCAGTCGAATCGGGCAGCGCCCCGACCCGCGCTGACGGCGAAGATGTCCGGCTCCCCGTAGCCGTGCTCGGCGAATGCCGCGGTGACGGCGTCGCCGACTTGAACAACCTGGTGTGCGTGGATGAGGGCGATCGCGGAACCGCCGAAGCCGCCGCCGATCATCCGCGCCCCAAGCGCTCCGGCTCCCATCGCGGCGGCCACCGCCACGTCGAGTTCGACGCAGGAGACCTCGTAGTCGTGCTGCAGAGATTCGTGGGAGGCCACCAACAGGTCGCCGATGGCACTGATGCGCGCACCATGCTCGTCGCCGGTAGCTCGTTCATTGTCCCCGAGCAGTTCGACGGTGGCGCGGACCCGAGCGTTCTCGGCGATGACGTGGCGCACCCGCTTTCGCTGCTCCTCGGTCAGTTCGCTCAGGTCGACGTCATCGGCGAGTTCCCGCAGACTGTCGACTCCGAAGATCGCGGCGGACTCCTCACAGGTCCTCCGCCGGGCGCCGTACCCGCTTTCACTGTGCGAGTGAGAGACCTTCGAGTCGATCACGAGGAGTCTGAGCCCCTCGGCGTCGAGGTCGAAGGGAATCTGGCGAGCGCTGAGGTCGCGGCAGTCGAGGAAGAGCGCATGCCCGGCCTCGGTCATGATCGACGCGGCCTGGTCGACGATGCCCGTCGGCGCACCGACGAAGTCGTTCTCTGCTCGCTGTGTCAGCAGGACTTTCTCCCGGTCGTCGAGGCCGAGGTCGTACACCTCGTCAAGGGCGATGAGCACCGCGACTTCGAGTGCGTGAGATGACGACAGTCCGGCACCGACGGGCACGGTGGATTCGATATAGAGGTCGACTCCCCCGACCACCGTGCCGGTGGTCTTCGCGATCTCATCGACGACTCCCGCAGGATGACTCAGCCAACCGGGCAGGGTTCCGGGCACGAGGTCCGCGGCCGTGAACTGGCCGGACATTCTCTGGCCGGTGTCATCACGATGGTCGGAGACGATGCGAATGCTCTCCCCCCGCCGAGGCGGTTCCACAGATCCCGTGTTCCCTGCGTCATCGACCTGCCGCTCTGCGGCGTCCCCGGCTGGCCCGTCAGCGCCGTTGTCGGGTCGCCGACCGATGGCGACGTACACCGCCCGATCGATGGCGATCGGCAGGACGAAGCCGGCGTTGTAGTCGGTGTGTTCGCCGATGAAGTTCACCCTGCCTGGAGCACGGAAGGAACCGATCGGGCGGTACCCGAACAGGGATTCGAACTCCTCGGCGAGGTGTTCGGGGGTCGGTGTGGACACGGCCTCGGGGGTCTCTGTGGTCATGAACGATCGCCTTCCGGGTCGAACACCGATGCCGTGCTCGCGTTCGCGCTCACGGGTACGGCCGCCTCGGCGAGGGGTCCCAGGGTCACGGCACGCAGTCTGGCTGCGGTCTCCTCGGCGGAGACGTCGCCGACGAAGGCGCCCATGGCGGCTTCCGAACCGGCGAGGAACTTCAGCTTGTTCTCCGCACGACGGGGGCTCGTGATCTCGAGGTGGAGCCAGTCGGCACGGCGGTCGGCACTGTTGACCGGCGCCTGGTGCCAGGCCGCGATATACGGTGTGGGACTCGGGTAGAGCCCGTCGATGCGGCGCAGCACCTCCGGATAGACGCGAGCCAGGTCGTCGCGTTCGGACTCGTCGAGTTCGTCGACGCTTCCCACCTGGCGGTGCGGAACGAGGTGGACCTCGATCGGCCAGCGGGCCGCGAAGGGCACGAAGGCGGAGAAGTGATCGGTCTCAAGGATCATTCGCTCTCCTGCCTCGCGTTCGAAGGCGAGCACATCGCCGAGCAGCGGCCGACCGGTCCGGCGCAGGTGTTCATGCGCCCGGGCCGAGGTGATCGCGGTGTGCGGGGTGACATAGGGGTAAGCATAGATCTGACCGTGCGGGTGATTCATCGTCACCCCGATCTCCTCTCCGCGGTTCTCGAACATGAAGACCTGTTCGATGCCCGGCAGCGCAGAGAGTTCGGCGGTCCGATCGGCCCATGCGTCGATGACGGTGCGGGCGCGTGCGGTGCCCAGGCATGCAAAGGAGCCCGTGTGCTCCGAGGAGAAGACGACGACTTCGCAGCGACCGTATCCCGGTCCCGACAGCGCAGAGGTCACGGTTTCGGCGGAGTCGGCGGCCGCCTCGGCGAAGGTGGTGTCCACGCTATGAGAGGACGGAACATCACCGAGGCCGGGTCCGAGGGAGGGGAAGCGGTTCTCGAAGACGGCGACGTCGAAGTCCGCGGCCGGGATCTCTGTGGGACGATCCGGCGTCGACGGGCACAGCGGACATTCGGCGGCGGCAGGCAGGTGGGTGCGGGTCTGTCGATGAGTGGCCACGGCGACCCACTCGCCGGTGAGAACGTCGAAGCGCAGGGTTCCGCTGTCTGGTCGCGAATCGTGCGGCCGAGGGTCGGCGGCGATCGTCGGTGCAGGTGAGTCGGGGTCCTGGAAGAACAGGATCTCACGACCATCGGATAGGTTCGCCCGGCGATGCGACGCTGGCATCTGACCTCCCAAAAGTTATCATTTTCGATCATAATGCTAACATCCGGCGGCCAAGATGCGCGTGGACGGAGTAGAATATCTGCAACTGTTCTTCCCGCGCTCGAGCACCCTGGAGACCCATGACCGCCACCATCGAACTCGCTTGTGACGAGTCAGCGGCGGTCATCTCCCCCATCGGCGCGAGCCTGGTTCGCTTCAGCGTCGGCGATCGTCCGGTCGTGGTGCCGATGAACGCCTTCGACGGAGCCGTGCTCGCGCCCTGGCCGAATCGAATCGATGGGGGTCGTTACGACTTCGGCGGGGACAGCCACCGGCTGCCGATCACCGAGCCCGAGCGGGATACTGCACTGCATGGCCTCGTCGCCGATGTGCCGTGGTCCGTGGTCGAGCGCACCGAGTCGACGGTCAGTCTCGAATACACGCTGGAGCCGACCGAGGGATATCCGTTCGCGTTCGATCTGCAGGTGGATTTCGAACTCGCCGAGGCGGAGCTGCGCATGCGCGCACGTGCCCTGAACACGGGTTCGGCTCCCGCACCGTTCGGTTTCGGATTTCATCCGTGGCTCTCCCCGGGCACGGCCCCATCGGGTACAACCGACCCCGTTGACGGCGCCCTTGTCGATGAGGCTCAGCTCGTCATTCCCGCCGCGCGCTGGCACGAGACCGATGCGCGGCTCATCCCCACGGCTGTTCGCCCCTTCGATGACGGCACTGCTGTCCCTGCCGATCATGCCTCCGATGATTCCGCATGCATGGTGTGCAAGGACTTCCGGGCGCTGCGCCTCATCGGCGGCACGATCCTCGATGATGCGTACGGCTCACCTCGCCGCGGTGACGACGGATGGTCGCGGGCACGGCTGAAGGGTGCAGACCTGCGCGAGGTCGTCGTCGGGATGGGGCCGGGGTTCCGCACCTGGCAGGCGTGTACCGGCGACGCCCTCGATGAGGATCTGGCACGTCGGGCGATTGCGATCGAGCCGATGACCTGTCCCCCGAATGCATTCGCAACGGGCGAAGCCGGCGAGGACTTCGACGTCGTCGCCCCGGGCGACGAGCTTGTCGTCGAGTGGAGCATCGCTCTGACCGCGATCGATGACGGGAATGCCGATTCGGCTTCGTCCGTCTCCGACAACGCTCCCGCTGACTCAGAGGAAGCTTCGTCTGACCCCGCCGACGCTTCCGCTGACTCCGACGCCTGACTCCATCACCTCAGCCTGGGATTGTGGGCTGAGTCAACACTTCGTGTTTCCTTCCGAAATGACAGTCGCCCTGCCGCGAGTCGACGCATCCTGATAGGTTGCGACTACAGGCAGATATCAGGCGAGCGTGCCCTGCCCAGGGTGCGTTCCATTCTCGAAGGGGACACCATGTCGACACCGCAGAACCCGAACGACCCGAACAGCAGCTCGGCTGAGCAGAACCTTGACGGCCAGAACCCCGGCGCGAGCGACCAGCCGGAGAGCACACAGTCCACCTCGGACCAGTCGGCGCAGAATCCTCAGGACGCTCAGTTCCAGACCAACCAGGATGCTCAGGCATCGCAGACCGGCCAGGATGCGCAGTTCCAGTCCGATCAGCCCACCTATCAGCAGGGCAGCTATGATCCCAATGCCTATCAGGCACAGGGACAGCAGTACCAGCAGGGCGGATATTCGCAACCCGGCGCCTATCAGCAGGATCCCTACCAGCAGGGCGCATACTCGCAGCATGCAGCCCGGCAGCAGGCTTATAGTCAGCCCGCCTACGGTCAGCCTGCTTATGGTCAGCCTCCGCAGTCGAATCCCCAGCAGTCCGGGTTCTTCAAGTCGCTGTTCGACATCCGCTTCGACAACTTCATCGCAGTCAAGTGGGCAGGCTTCATCTACATCATCGCGATCGTGGTCGCGGTCCTGTCCTACCTCGGGACCATCATCGCCGGCATCACCACGGGAATCGCCGCAGGTTCGGCCTCGGCATATATGACCGGCGGCCCGAGCTTCAGCATCTGGCCGCTGCTGATCGCCATCATCTTCGGCTGGATCGTTCCGGCCCTGTGGGTCATCGGCGTGCGTCTCGTGCTCGAGCTCATCGTCTCCAACATCAAGACTGCCGAACATACGAAGCGCATCGCCGATTCAATCAGCCGCTGACTCACTGCACCAGAAGATTAGGTCGCTATCGGATACTCTTCGCGCAAGAAAGTATCCGATAGCGACCTGAGTTTTGGCGGAAGCATCCGATAGTGACCACTATTTGGGGCGAGTGAGTCCCGCCGCCTACAGCTTCCTCAGACCCGTGCTTCCTTCGGGTCCTATGATCGGGTCCGCGCACTGGCGAACGAGGGAGAACGCCAGTGAATTAGAGTGAGCCCCGCACCGAAATTCGATGCGGGGCTCAACCGTACCCCCGAGCAGATTCGAACTGCCGTTACCGCCTTGAGAGGGCGGCGTCCTAGGCCACTAGACGACGGGGGCCAGAACAACACTCCTGGACTGATCCAGACTGTGTCCGCTGGGCTACCAGGACTTGAACCTAGACTAAATGAACCAGAATCACTCGTGCTGCCAATTACACCATAGCCCAATGTTTTTCAAGGTCATCCCCGAGGAGATTTCCCTGAGCAACGAGATATAACTCTACACAAGCACCCCGCCTCCCGACAAATCCGAGAGGCTCCTTTTCAGTGTGACCTTCTTAACACAACAGGCCCATCGCACCCGACCTGACGACGGACGCAGATTTCCCGCGCGCAGGCTCGGTCTGCCTGCCCCGACGGGCCCCGGTCTCACCCGCGGGCGAGGCCGATGAGCCGGTCGAGCACCCGGTAGCCGTCGGCGCGCAGACCGTTGTGTTCGTACTCGTTCGTCACCCACGGCTGCACCCCGGAGAGATGCTCGGCCGTGGCCAGCGAATACTCCACCGGCACGTAGGCGTCTTCGAAGTACACTGCCGCCGCACCACGCACCGAGGCGGCCTGCAGAGCGTCGACATCGTAGAGACCGGGCCACTGACGTGCGGCGACGAGCTCGGCCACCTCGGCGAAGGGCGTAAGCTCCGGATCCTCATGCAGCGACTCCGGCCCGGCATGCTCGCCGGCCAACAGCGTAGGATCTTCGCGGACAGCATCAGGCATCGCCCGCCTGGCCGCCCAGTTCGTCACCGTGCCGTCGGCCCAGCAGGATTCGTGGACGACGGCATAGAGCGGATTGCGCCCTGAGAACGGCAGAGACGCGGCAAGGTCATGCCGGAATGCCCCCGAAGAGAAGTCAAGGTCGAGCAGATAATGCAGCTTCTCCGGACCATCCGAGGCGCCGAGGAAGTGCCCGA
Source organism: Brevibacterium permense (assembly GCF_013280495.1). GTDB lineage: Bacteria > Actinomycetota > Actinomycetes > Actinomycetales > Brevibacteriaceae > Brevibacterium > Brevibacterium permense. Next base: position 118,527 of record NZ_JABSSX010000006.1, on the reverse strand, counting down.
GCAGACGGATCCGCTCCGGCGTCGCCCGCGCTCCCCCGGGCAGGGCGAGACCGTCACCGACAGAGGCAAGGTCGACGAGGCGCCGCATCTTCTCACGGTCGCCGGGAAACGCTGCGTAGTACTGCTCGGACTTGCGGATCATGCCCTCCCACGTGCGTCCGTAGACGGTCGCCGGGTCGTGGCCGATCGCCGGCAGACCGCCGGTGAAGTACACCTCGTGAAGGGCATTCGAATGCGCGGAGATGTAGCGCAGAGTGGTGAAGCCGCCGAAGGACTGCCCCAGCAGGGACCAGGTGTCCGCGCCGAGCTGGCGGCGCAGGATCTCCGCGTCCTCGACGATCGAATCGGCACGGAAGAAGGACAGCGCCTCGGCGATCGCAGCCGGGTCGTCCCCTACCGTCTCCAGTCCGGTGATGGCTCCATCAACAGAGCCGATCGGATTCGATCTTCCGGTGCCACGCTGGTCGAGCATGACGACCTGGAATTCCTCGAGGGCACGCTTCACCCAGCCGCCGGGACCGCCGACGATGCCCGGGCGCGGGGCTTCCACACCGGGCCCGCCCTGCAGGTACACGAGGTAGGGCTTCTGACTGTCCGCCGCGGTGGCGATGATCCGGGCGAACACGTCGATCGTGTCCGGCAGATCCACCTTCCCCGAGGCGGCTGATGCAGAGTGCTCCCCCGCCGAGGCGGCCTCCCCCGCCCGCCCGAAATGGTCGAAGGGCACAGTGACCGTCACGTCACGGAAGTGCAGTCCCCCACGGGTCCAGTCCTTCTGTTCGACCATTGTCACAGCTGCGCCGCGAGTGCCTTGAGGCGTGTCATGGAAGAGTCCTTGCCGAGGATCTCCATCGACTCGAACAGCGGTGGTGAGACCTTGCGGCCGGACACGGCCACACGCAGGGGTCCGTATGCCAGGCGCGGTTTGATCTCCATCTCGTCGACGAGCTTCGCCGACAACACCTCTTCGAGCTTCGCCGTCGTCCAGTCGTCGAGCCCTTCGAGGACCTCGATGGAGGCGGCGAGCACCTCGGGGGCGGAGTCCTTGAGCGTCTTCAGTCCGTCTTCGGCCATGACGAGGTCGTCATCGGAGGTGAAAAGGAACGCGAGCAGGTCGGGAGCCTCTCCGAGCAGCTTCATGCGGGTCTGCACGAGCGGAGCCGCCTTGTCGAGGATGGCCAGCTGTGCCTCCGTCGGGGACGCCGGGAGCACCTCGGCGGCCTGGAGGTAGGGCACCAGACGGTCACGGAAGTCATCCGGATCGAGGAGGCGGATGTGGTCGGCGTTGATGGCGGTGGCCTTCTTCACGTCGAAGCGGGCCGGATTGGGCAGGACATCGTGGATGTCGAATGCTTCGGTGAATTCCTTGACGCTGAAGATGTCGCGGTCGGGTCCGATGGACCAGCCGAGCAGTCCGAGGTAGTTGATGAGTCCCTCGGGGATGAACCCGTTCTCGCGGTGGAGGAACAGGTTCGATTCGGGGTCGCGCTTCGACAGCTTCTTGTTGCCCTCACCCATGACGTAGGGCAGGTGGCCGAACTCCGGGGTCGCCTCGGCGATGCCGATGGCCTTGAGGTGTTCGTAGAGAGCGATCTGACGCGGGGTCGAGGACAGGATGTCCTCGCCGCGGAGCACATGGGTGATGCCCATGAGTGCATCGTCGACGGGGTTGACCAGGGTGTACAGCGGCTGGCCATTGGCTCGGACGACGACGAAGTCGGGCACGGTGCCGGCCTTGAATGTGATGTCGCCGCGGACGAGGTCGGTGAAGGTGATGTCCTCATCGGGCATGCGCACGCGCCACACCGGTTCGCGGCCCTCGGCGCGGAAGGCGGCCTTCTGCTCGTCGGTGAGGTCGCGGTCGTACCCGTCATAGCCGAGCTTCGGATCACGGCCCGCGGCCTTGTGCCGGGCTTCGACTTCCTCGTTGGTCGAGTAGGACTCGTAGATGTGGCCGCCGGCCTTGAGCTTCTCGATGACGTCGGCGTAGATCTCGCCGCGCTGCGACTGGCGGTAGGGTCCGTTATCGCCGCCGACCTCGATGCCTTCGTCCCAGTCCAGGCCCAGCCATTTGAGGGCTTCGACGACCTGGCCGAAGCTCTCCTCGGAGTCACGTGCCGCGTCGGTGTCTTCGATGCGGAAGACGAACTTGCCGCCGGTGTGCTTGGCGTAGGCCCAGTTGAACAGGGCTGTGCGGACCATGCCGACGTGCGGGGTGCCGGTGGGTGATGGGCAGAAACGAACTTTGACGCTCACGATTGTCCTTTGCGTGATCTTCTCGGGTGTGAGTCTATGGTGTGCGCGGTGGCGCTGGTGGTGTGGGTCGGAAGGTCCGGGACGCAAACCCGCCGAGGCGGCGGTGGGTTCAGGCGTCCATGACGGGGTTCGACAGGACGCCGAGTCCTTCGATGGCGATGTCGACGCGGTTGCCGGACACGATCTGGCCGACTCCCTCCGGGGTTCCGGTGAGGATGACATCGCCGGGCAGCAGGGTGATCGTCTCCGACAGGTGTTCGATGATGGTCGGGATATCGAAGATGAAGTCGGCGGTGGTGCCGTCCTGCTTGAGATCCCCGTCGACCCAGGACCGGATGCCGAGGTCGTCGACGTCGAGTTCGGTTTCGATCCAGGGGCCCAGCGGGGCCGAGGTGTCGAAGCCCTTCGCCCGCGTCCACTGCTTGTCGGACTTCTGGAGGTCGCGCAGGGTGACGTCGTTGCTCGCGGTGTAGCCGAGGACGCAGTCGTTGGCGTTCTCCGCCTTCACACCCTTGGCCACACGGCCGATGACGACGGCGAGTTCGGCCTCATAGGAGACGTATTCGCTGATCGCGGGCAGGCGGATGGGATCGCCGGGGCCGATGACCGCGGTGTTCGGCTTGAAGAAGGTCACCGGGGTCACGGGAACCTCGTTGCCGAGTTCTGCTGCGTGTGCGGCGAAGTTGCGGCCGACGCCGATCACCTTCGAACGCGGCAGGATGGGGCTGACCAGACGCACGTCGTCGATCTTCAGCCTCTCGCCTGTCGATTGGGCCGGAGAGAAGAAGGGGTCCGAGTCGAGAACGGCGAGTTCGAGTCCCGACGTGTCCCAGCTTCCGTCGGTGATCGGCGGCACTTCACCCTCGACGACTCCGTATTTGGGTTCGTCCTGATGTACAAATCTGGCGATACGCATGTGTCACAGTCTAGTCAGTGCCTGGTGCCTTCCGCGCCTCGGTGCTCATCGCTCCGCGATCGAGTCTACGCAGATCCCCCGCTGTGTCCCGTGTGCGGGCCGGGCCGCCCTGCTGAGAGACTGGTGGCATGCCCGATCCGCACCTCCCGCACACCTTCGATCTCGCCCGTATCGGGGCCGGCCTGCCTGCCGCCGCGCTCATCGATGAGTCGGGCCTCGCCGAGGCGGCTCCAGCCCCGAGATTGGTCGTGGAGGCTCCTCCCGGAACCGGTAAGACCACCGTGGTGCCGCCGATGATCGCTGAGCACCTGACTGGTCCGGGCCGCATCATCGTCACCCAGCCCCGGCGGATGGCGGCCCGCGCCGCGGCCAGGCGGCTCGCGTCGTTGACGGGGACCCGCCTCGGCGAGGTGGTGGGGTTCACCGTCCGCGGTGAATCGCGGACCTTGCGGGCGACACGGATCGAGTTCGTCACCACGGGTGTGCTTCTGTCCCGACTGCTGCGCGATCCGGAGCTGACCGGTATCGACGGGGTCATTCTCGACGAGGTGCATGAGCGGCAGCTGGATACGGATCTCGTGTTCGCGATGTGCCGGGAATTGACTGATCTGCGTGAGGATCTGTCCGTGGTCGTCATGTCGGCGACCTTGGATGCGCAGCTGTGGGCAGCGCGTCTCGGGAACGGGCCGCAGTCGCCGGCGACTCTGCTGTCGGTGTCCGCCGATCCTCATTCCTTGGAGATACGGTGGGCACCGGCGAAGGAGCGGCCCCTTGACGCGCGGGGTGTGACCCTGGATTTCCTTGATCATCTGGCGGCGACGACGGTGCGTGCGCTGACTGAGACCGGTGAGGGCGACGTCCTCGTCTTCGCTCCCGGTGCACGCGAAGTCGACGAGGTGGCCTCTCGCGTGCGGCGCCGTGTGGAATCAGATGGCGGTTCGGGAGCCAGTGGTGGACCGATCGGCTCTGGTGATTCGGGTACCGGTGGCGCGGTCGAAGTGCACACCCTCACGGGGCGGACCCCCGCGAAGGAGCAGGACGCGATTCTGCGCCCACACACCGACCAGGAGCGCGGTCGCCGAGTCATCGTTTCAACGTCGGTGACGGAGTCAGCGCTGACGATCAACGGAGTGCGCATCGTCGTCGACTCCGGGCTCTCCCGGGGACCACGGCTGGATACGAGGCGGCGCATGTCCGGGCTGGTCACGATGCGGGAGTCGAAGGCTTCGGGAACACAGCGTTCCGGTCGTGCCGCCCGGCAGGGGCCGGGTGTTGCGTATCGGTGTATGTCAGAGGCGGATTGGGCGAGCCTGCCCGAGCACACTCCTCCCGAAATCGCGACCTCCGATCTCACCTCCGCAGTGCTCGCGCTCGCCGTGTGGGGCGGCGACGAGACCCTGCTGCCAGATCCGCTTCCGGCCGGACCGAAACGGCAGGCGGTCGACAACCTGGTCGCCTTGGGAGCCGTGGAGATCCCGACAGCGGCAACGGACGGTGCAGGAGGCGAGCGCTCCGCCGGTGAGCGCCCCGACGCTGCCGAGTTCCCGATATCAGCACTGCACGTCACGCAGACAGGTCGAGCCATCGCGGCGGTTCCCGCCTCGGTGTGGTCGGCACGTGGTCTCCTCGACGGGGCCGCCCTGCTCTCACCCGCCCGTGCGGGGGAAGCGGTCGCCGTCATCGAATCCGATCAGCGGGCTCCCGGCGCCGATCTCTCCGCACTGCTGCGGCAGCTGCGACGCCGCAAGGACACCCGCTTCGCTCAGGACCGCAAACGGTTCGCGTCGATCGCACGCGAATTCGCCTCGGACGGCGATGGCGGCGACACGGGAGATGACGGTGGGAACGGCGGAATCGCCGACCGCACTGAAGTCACCTGCGGTTCCGGCACAGCGCTGACTCCCGAGGACCTCGGGCTCGTCACGGCGCTGTCGTATCCCCTGCAGATCGCGCGGCTGCGCAGCGCCTCCGATTCCGAGTACCTGCTCGCCTCAGGCACGGCGGCGAGCCTGCCCCGAGACTCCTCATTGCAGGGCAGCCCATGGTTGGCCATCGCCGAGGTGGGCCTGGCCGGATCGCGTGCGATCATCCGATCAGCTGTTCCCATCGACGTCGACACCGCGGAACTCGCCGGAGCCGGGCTGCTGCACACGGAGGAGACGGCGACGTTCGAGTCCGGGAAGGTCCGTGCGGTTCGACGCAGCCGCCTCGGCGGAATCGAACTGACCTCTACCCCGATCCAGGCCGGTCGCGAACTCGCCCGCCGTGCCATCGCCGAATCGGTGCGCGAACGAGGAGCCCGCGAGGTTCTGCGTCCCTCCGAGGCTTTCGAATCGCTGCGCGCCCGGCTGGGGCTGCTCCGCGCTATCTACGGGGACCCATGGCCGGAGGTGACGTGGGAGCACCTCTCTGAGACGCTCGATCAGTGGTGTCCTGATGCGCTCGACCGCATCGCGAAGGGCTCCGATCCTGCCCGCGTGGACCTCGTCTCCGCGCTGCGCGGTCTGCTGCCGTGGCCCGAGGCGGCCCGGCTCGACGAGCTTGTGCCGACCCACATCACCGTGCCCAGTAGGTCACACGTCCGCCTCGAGTATCCGGACCCTGATCTGATCGAGCCTCGTGCTGTGTCTGGAGCGGACGACGGATCTCCGGCCGATCCCGAGCGCGCCGAGCTCCCGAGCCCGATCCTCGCGGTCAAACTCCAGGAGTGTTTCGGATGGACCAACGCGCCTCGCATCTGTGACGGCCGAGTGGCGGTCACCGTGCACCTGCTCTCCCCCGCCGGGCGGCCCCTGGCGGTCACCAGCGATCTCGCGTCGTTCTGGGCGAACGCGTATGCCCATGTCAGGGCCGAGAACCGGGGCCGTTACCCGAAGCATCCGTGGCCAGAGGATCCACTCACCGCACCTGCGGCGAAGGGCACGAAGCGCTCGGGTCGCTGAGCTGGAGCCCGACTCGACCGTCTGGGACAATGGTGCGGTGACTTCCGCACCCTCGACCACGACACCCGCCCCATCCAGGGCGGCGACCGAGCGTGCCGACACTTCGTCGGGCCGCCTCGGCGACGATGTCGTTCCTGCCGAGATCTGGCGCGAGCCGCGTGACGAGCACGAGCATCGGGTCGCCGAGCGCACCGATGCGCATATCGGGCGGCGGATGCGACAGGAGACCCACCCCGTCGAGGACTTCCTCTTCACCTACTACCCGTTCAAGGTCGGGCAGCTGAAGAAGTGGCATCCCGGTCCGGGTGTGCGCGTCGCGCTTGAGACGGCCGAAGATCGCCGGTATTTCGACCGTCGGTGGTATCGCATCGACGATGCGCAGAATTTCGCCGAGGTGGACCTCGAGTCCTGGCGCACCGACCGTGGGGACGGCGCGAAGTTCATCGCCTCGCTGCTGTCGTCGACATTGGGTCGGGAAGCGAACTTCGGGTGCTTCGGCATCCACGAATGGGCGATGGTCTACCGTCTCACCGACGAGCAGCGCCGGCATCAGCAGGTGCCGCTGCGGCTGAGCCCCGCCGAGACCGATGCGGTGGTCGAAGGCCACCGCATCCAGTGTTCGCATCATGATGCGTTCCGTTTCTTCACCGCACCCGCGCGGCCGCTCAACACCTTGCAGCCGGACCGCGAGGGCATGATCGCCAACGAGCAGCCAGGGTGTCTGCACGCGGGGATGGATCTGTACAAATGGGCGATGAAGATCTCGCCGATCGCTGATTCGGATCTCGTCGTCGACTGCTTCGACCTCGCCCTCGACATCCGCACCCTGGACATGGAGGCCTCCCCCTATGACCTGCGCGGATGGGGCTACGGGGTCGTCGCCATCGAGACCGCTGCGGGCAAGGCCGAGTACATGGAGCAGCAGAAGGATTTCTCCGGCAGGGCGCAGGCGCTGCGGGCTCGGCTGCTCGATGCTTTGGCGGTCGCGGGAGTTCATCCGCGCTGAGTCGCCTGGGGGCTGCGCTGGCTAGCCGCTGCGACTGCGCCGGGCCCGCCGTGCTGACCAGTCGCTGCGGCCGCGCCGCTTCGTGGACGTCTTCGCGGTCGCCGCACCGGCGAGCCTATGATCGGCGGTATGCGTGCTATCGTCTTCGATCAGTTCTCCGTCCGTCCCCGGCTCGAGAAGACTCCCGCCCCCACGGTTCCCGATGCCGGAGTCGTCATCGACGTCGAAGCCACCGGGGTGTGCCGCAGCGACCACCACGCGTGGGCCGGCCACGATTCGACGATCACCCTGCCCCACGTACCCGGGCATGAGCTGGTCGGGAGGGTCGCCTCGGCGGGTGTGGGCGTACAGGACTTCCGTGTCGGCCAGCGTGTGACCGTTCCTTTTGTATGCGGGTGCGGGAGTTGCCGGTGGTGCGTTTCCGGCAATGCGCAGGTGTGCCCCGATCAGACCCAGCCGGGGTTCACGCATTTCGGGTCGTGGGCGGATCAGGTCGTCATCCACAATGCCGATGCCAACCTCGTAGCCGTGCCCGAGGATCTGCCGGCCGCGGCCGTCGTCGGGCTCGGATGTCGATTCGCCACGGCCTTCCATGGTCTGCGAGTGCGGGCTCGCCTTGCCGCGGACGAGACTGTCGCCGTCTTCGGCTGCGGCGGGGTGGGACTGTCGACGATCATGATCGCCCGGGCTCTCGGTGCGAGGGTGGTCGCCATCGACGTCAGCGATGCGGCCTTGGAATCCGCCCGTGAGTTCGGTGCCGCACGATGCGTCAATGCTCGGGATCTCAGCCCCGAGGAGCTGAGCGCCGAGGTGGTCGCGCAGTTCGCGTCGACCGATCCAGACGGGGTGGCCGTGACCGTCGATGCCCTGGGCCGGGAGGACACGATCCGGGCGGCGATCGGTGCTCTGGCACCCTTGGGTCGGCATGTGCAGATCGGGCTGCTGTCTGCCGAGCCGGTCGTCGATCTGCCGCGGGTGATCGCTCTCGAACTCAGCGTGCTCGGCTCGCACGGAATGGCTGCGGCCGAGTACCCAGAGCTCGTGAACCTTGTCGTTCAGGGACGATTGCGTCCGCAGGAGCTGGTCACTACTGTCATCGGACTCGACCAGGCGCCCGCGGCGATGGAGGCGATGGGGTCACCCTCTGCCTCGGCAGGGATGACGATCATCGACCTGGCCAGGTGAGACGGCCGACGGCTCGGGCACTGTGCGTCGTCTCGACGAGGTCGAGCGCAACGGCGGCAATCACGGCAATGCCTCATTCGTCGCCGAGTGACTCCCGCATGCTCGCGGCCAGGGATCCGATGAGTTCCTGATTCCCGCGGATGCCGGGTTCGAACAGCAGCCGCAGGCGGTCTTTCTCCTTGTCCCGGTAGCGCGGAATGACGTGCATATGGAAGTGGAAGACCGTCTGCCACGCCTCGGCACCACAGCAGTTGAGGAGATTGACGCCGTCGGCTCCCCATGCGTCGAAAGCGTGCTTGGCGATGCGCTGGGATTCGAGCGCCACCGCAGACAGATCTTCGGCTGGGATGTCCCGCAGGTCCGTGCTGTGACGCTTCGGCACGACGAGCAGATGCCCGTCCGACCCGGCCTGGATGTCCATGAACGCGAAGGTCGACTCGGTCTCGGCGATCGGCGCACTCGGGGCGTCACCTGCGACGATCTGGCAGAAGATGCAGTCGCAGCTCATGAGTTCCGATTCCTCCCCTGCTGTCAGTCAATTGTCCTGTTCGGTGCTGGGCGAGTCCCTCAGATCGTGCTGAGGATCCCTCAGACCATGATGGCGAGGACGACATTCGTGTCCTGGCCTTCCCAGCGGCCCAAGAGCAGACCGGCGTCGGACTTCTCCGCCGGAGACTCGGGCGACAGGCGGTAGACGATCTCGACGTCGCCGGCACCCGGCAGAGGTCCCGTCCCGAAGGCGTGGGCCACCTCGGTGATCTCTTCGCCCCGGTTGCCCTCAGCGTCGACGCGGTACTGCTTCGCTGCGGTCGACGCGGTGGCGATGGTGTGGTCGAGGCGCTGCCGGAACAGCGGATCACCCATGCCGGCGTAAACCCACCGCTTGCCGAGCACCGAATGCTCCATATTCGCCACGAATGCTTCGTCGGCGCCTTCGAGCGGTTCTCCGCGGTAGGTCAGCGGCACCTGCAGCAGCTGGTCGCCGCTCTTCACGATGTGAATCTCGATGCCCACTTCGCCGGTCGGGTCGTCGAAGCGATACGCGGTGACGGCCTCGAGCGGGTTCGCCGCGAGGTCGAGCTCGGCGGCCCAGTCCTGCTTGGCTGCCCAGTCGGTGACGACGTCGAGCTTGCCGGGATTGAGCTGAGCTGCGTAGATATCTGCCATGACGGTTCCTCCTGAAATCTGTCTGACGTCGGCGTCAGGTGTGGCTGGGCGTGTCAGGCATCTGTAGGTGTGAGGCGCTCGGAGGTCTCCGGACGCTTCGCGACAGGCCTTGCGTGGTCTCAGGCTTTGCGCGTGCCGGGGATCCATTCTCCGTCGACGACTTCGTAGTCAGCGAAGACCGCCGGAGCCTCTTCGCGCATGACCTCACCGATCTTGTTGAAGATCAGGCGGATCTCCTCTTCAGCGCCCTTTGCAGTGCGCATTTCAATGACGTGGCGCAGCGAGCGCAGGTTCGCGGTGTAGACGATGCCGGTGGCCAGGCCCTCGGGGGCGAAGCGGCGCATGAACGAGGTCATGTGCTTCTTGTGGGAGAACTTCGTGCCCTCCTCGTCAAGTTCGAAATGTTCGGCCATCCACTGCTGGTGCTCCTCGAGGGTGTCGAGGACCTTGAGGCTGCGTTCCATGAGTTCGGGATCTTCGCGGGCCCACTCGGGGAACCAGAACGGGATGTCGGTGAGCCGGACGTAGCGCAGCGATTCCTGCGAGAACGCCGATCCCGCGCGATGGCGGATCAGTTCGTGGGTGAGCACGCGCGAGACGTTGTGGAGGACGAAGGTGAAGTTCGCGTGTTCGAGCACGGACCCGTGCTGGGACTTCACGACGTTGCCGAGGTACTGCGCGGAATCGGTGCGCACCCGCGAGACGTTCGGGTTGAGTCCCGGCTCCCACGAGCGATAGCACATGCGTCCGGAGAACTCGAGGAGATCCTCGGCGTCGGGAGATTCCGCATCTTCGACCCGGTCCGCCCAGGAGGTTCCGCCCACCTCGTCGAGGTAAGTCCTCATCGCTTCCCAATCGATATTGGGCTTGGCGAGCAGTTCAACGGACGGTTCGACCTGGCGCATGGCTCTCCTAGTGAGGGGGACGTGATTGATTCCCAATCCTACAGACAGCTCGGCGGGTTGCGGCGACCGGTCCGCACCGAAATTCTCCTCGCCTCAACCGTGTTAGCCGACAGGTGCGACGGGGCGGTGTTCGTCGAGGTTGTGCAGGCGACCGCCCGTATCAACGACGAGCGCCTGCGCCCCTGCGGACTCCACCATCACCGAGGTGGCCGCACCGTCGACGTATACGACCGCGGCATGATCATCGATGGCGATTCCGGGGCCGGGAAGCCGGCCCTGCGCGATCCATTCCCGGAAGGATTCCTTCCGTCCGGGTTCTCCATGGAAGTGCGGGCAAGCACTCCCCCGCAGGAATCCGAGCCCGTCGTTCAGCGGTGCCAGCGGACCGAACGAATCCGTCGAGGATGCTTCGAACCAGCAGTTCGCACCGGCGCTGATGCCGGCGAGGCTCGTTCCTCCGGCGGCCGCTTCTCTCATCCGTTGGTCGACGCCATGCCTCCGCCAGAGGCTGAGCAGGTTCGCCGTGGAGCCGCCGCCGACGTAGATGAGGTCCATGTCGAGCAGCATCGCCGGATCTTGGTAGTCCCACGGACTCTGCCCGAACAGAGAGAGGACATGGGTTCGTGCGCGCGCCTCGAATGCCGCTTCGAACCGCTCGATGTAGTCACGGCTGTCGCCGGATGCCGTCGGGACGAAGCAGACGTGTGGAATGAGTGAGGCGGTGCCGGTGCCTTCCTGATGGACGGCATGGGCTCGTCGAGTCGCCATCTGCAGAAGCTCGTCATCAATGGCCGATTCCCCGGTCTCGGACATCGAGAACCCACCACCGCCGAGGGCCACGATCGTGCCCCGGAAAGCGGTGGATTCAGAGGTGCTCACGGCACTCGGTGCGTCCACTTCTCGGTCCCGAACTTCTCATCGACGAGTTCCTGCGCCCGCTTGAGCTCCTCCTCTGTGTAGGTGCCGTAAGTGGCCCCGTAGCGGGTGGCGAAGGTGTCCGCCATGACATCGATGATGTCCTTGCGCGCCTCACCGGTCTGACTCCGCAGCGGATCGACGCGTTTCTTCGCGCTCGCCACTCCCTTGTCGGAGATCTTCGCTTCGCCGATGCGCAGAACTTCGACCATCTTGTCCGCGTCGATGTCGTAGCTCATCGTCGCGTGGTGGAGCAGTGTGCCGTCGCGATTGCGCTTCTGTGCGGCACCGCCGATCTTGCCTCCGGTCGAGGAGATGTCGTTGATCGGCTTGTAGAACGCCTCCACGCCGAGAGTTTTGAGAGCCGCGAGCACCCACTGGTCGAGGAACACATACGACTCCTCATAGTCGAGGCCGGCGACAAGGGCAGGCGGGACGAACATCGAATAGGTGATGCAGTTGCCGCCCTCCATGAACATCGCACCGCCGCCTGAGATGCGACGCACGACCTGGACGTCGTACTTCTCCACGCCTTCGGGCCGCAGCTCGTTGACGTAGGACTGGAAGGCCCCGATGACGGTGGCTGTGTCCTCCCATTCCCAGAACCGCAGGGTCGGCTGCCTGCGACCTGCTGCGACTTCCTCGAGCAAGACCTGATCGAGCGCCACATTGAGCTGAGTGGGCAGCACCTCGCCGCGGATGACCTGCCAGTCGAAGTCAGTGAAGTTCGCCGCTGATCCCAATGCCCGACGCACCACGGTGGCGATATCGGCGGTGGAGAAGCCGTGCATCGCCAGTTCCGAACCGTATCCGGCCAAAGCCTCGTCGAGGCGGCCGCGCAGCGCCGCATTATCGGCAGTGACGCTGGCGCCGACGAGGGCCGGTGCCAGGTCGAAATAGGCTTCCTCGGGTTCGAGGAAGAAGTCCCCGGAGATCTTCACCTCGGTGATGGTCTGACCGTCGGTGGTGACATCGGCGACGACGAGTTTGCCGCCGATGACCTTGTATTCGCCGTGGAAGTGCTGCGTCTCGTTCGTCATGTCTCCCAACCTACTCCCCTGTCAGTGCGTTCCACAGGAACCTGTAGCTCAGCGCTCGGGTGAACGCGGTCTGCTCGTTGTCAGAAGCAGCCGAGTGTCCGCCTTCGGTGTCTTCGAAGAACCACACGTTCTCGATCCCCATCGACTGCATCCGGGCGGCCATCTTCCGCGCTTGGACAGGGCCGACCCGGTCATCGGACGTGGCCGTCCAGAACAGCACCGGCGGGTAGATTCGACCCTCTTCGAGGAGGTGGTACGGCGAGAAGTGCTTGATGAAGTCCCAGTCCTCGGGCACATCGGGGTCGCCGTATTCGGCCTTCCACGAGTAGCCTGCGCTGATTTTCGTGTATCGACTCATGTCGAGCAGCGGGACGCCGCAGGAGACGGCGCCGAAGAGTTCGGGGTATTGGGTGAGCATGTTCCCGACCAGGAGTCCGCCGTTTGAACCGCCTGCGCAGGCGAGTCGCTGCGGGCTCGTCACCCCGCGGTCGATGAGGTCACGGGCGACGGCCGAGTAGTCCTCGTAGCAGCGCATCCGGTTCTCCCTCATCGCCGAGGTGTGCCACTCGGGGCCGTATTCTCCGCCGCCGCGGATATTGGCCAGCACGTAGATGCCGCGGCGACGCGTGCAGCCGTTGGTGCTGCGCCCCAGCCAGCCGAGTCCGACCACAGGTGAGTACCCGGGCGTTCGGCTCACTTCGAAGCCGCCGTAGCCGTCGAGCAGTGTGGGGTTGGCTCCGTCGAGGATGGCATCGGCAGCTCCGATCTGGAAGTACGGGATCTTCGTCCCGTCCGCGCTGGTGGCGAAGTGCTGCTCGACGCTCAGCCCTTCGGCATCGAACGTCGCCGGGGCTGACTTGATCACCTCGATGGTGGACTCGTTCGTTCCCGCAGCTTCGTCCGAGGGGCCCAAGGTGCCGTACGACAATGTCGAGGGCGTGAGGAAGCCGGTGCTGACCATCCAGAAGTCGTTGGCGGTGGCCGGGTCGTACTTGTCGACCGCGCCGAGGCCGACCATATGGTTGGCCGGGACTCCGGGCAGGGCGGATTCGGCGAAGCCGTTGCCCAGGTCGAGGACCGTGAGCTTCGACTGCACGTCGGCGAGCAGCTCGAGCACGAGGTAGTCCCGGGTGAAGGTGAAGGACTGCAGGGAGGTTTGGGCGTCGGGGGTGAAGATCACGCGCGGAGCGATCTCGCCTGCCTTGACTGCATCGATATCGGTGATGGCGAGGCCGCCGGCGGCCACCTCGGTGGTGGCGGACGTCCACGTCGACTGGGGTCGGAAGAGCACGAGGTCGCGCTCGAAGCCGACCTCGACGTCGGTGGGGACGTCGACCCTGTTGAGCGCGTCGGCCCATGCCGTCGGTTCGCCTGACAGCGAACCGTCTGCGCTCGTGATGTCGGCGAGGTCGAGGAAGCTCATCGTCGAGTTGAAGAAGTCGATGGCGTCGATGATGACGGCGCGGTCGGTGGCCTCGGTGTCGGGGCGGATGTCGCTGCCGACGAAGATCGCCACATGGTCGCGCGGCACTTCGGCGACGATCGGGGCGTCGTCGAGGCTCTGACCGCGGCGGAGCGCTCGGGCTTGACGTGGGTAGGACGAGGTCGTCAGTGAGTCGGCGTCGGTTTCGGTGGCGACGAGCACGGTGTCGTCGTCGAGCCAGGCCAACCGTGTTTTGGCGGCGGGGATGTCGAAGCCACCGTCGACGAAGGCGCGGTCGTCGAGGTCGAATTCGCGGACTCGGTGTGAGTCGCCTCCGTCCGGGGACAGGAGGACGAGTGCGCGGCGGTTGTCGCTGCGGCGCACCATCGCTCCTGACCAGACCCAGGCGGTGTCTTCCTCTGCGGCCAGTTCGTCGAGGTCGAGCAGCACTTCCCAGTCGGGGGTGGCCGTGCGGTAGCTGTCCCAGGAGGTGCGTCGCCACAGGCCCTTCGGGTTCGTCTTGTCCCGCCAGAAGTTATAGAAGTGGTCCCCGCGTTTGGTGACCATCGGGATGCGGTCGTCGGAGTCCAGTGCGGTGCGCAGATCATCGGAGATGTCGTCGAAGAGGCCGTCGCGGAAGCGCTCGAGGGTCTTCGCGTTCTGGTCCTTCACCCAGGCGATCTGCTCCTCGCCGTAGATGTCTTCGAGCCAGATGTTTTCGTCGTCGGGCAGTTCGGCGTTCACCGTCGAGGCCGTCTTTGAGGAGTCTTCTTCACGCATGACTCCATCCTAGTGACCGCCGCTGACTCAACCGCTCGGTGCCGCTGACGAGGAACTGTTCTGACGAGGATTTCTCACCGCGGGCTGCGGAACATGACCAATCCGGGGTGCCCGTTGGGAGCCTCAGGCCCGTGGCCGAGTTCGGTGAAGCCGAGTTCCTCCTAGAGCCGTCGTGCCGGGCTGTCGATATCGTCGGTCTGCAGCCAGCAGCCGAAGCGTCCGACCTCCCCGACCCACGCCTCGAGAGTGCGCCGTCCCAAACCTCGTTCGCGCCGGTTAGGATCACGGGCGAGCAGGTTGAGAGCGGAGGTCGATTCGAGTTCGGTCGAAGCCTCGCCGAGACGGCGCTGCAGTTCGAATGCCCACGGATATTTCTGTTCTTCCCAGTTCCAATGGTGGCCGTAGGCGAATGAGCTCAGCCGCCCGTCGGGCTGGGTCCGCGTCAATGTCATGAGGACCTGTCCGTTGCGGACGGAGACTTCGTAGACGTCGGCGAACACCGCCGCGAACCTCGGGTCCTCGTTCAGCGGCGGCTCGGCGGCAGCGGCCCCATAGACTGCTTCGACCTCGCTGCGGGGCGGGCGGACTTCGGTGATTCCCGGCCCCGAGGGTATGCCCTGCCATAACGGACCCGTTCCCCTCGGCATCCCCCACACGATTTCGACCGCGGGAACGTCTGCTCGGCCGGAGGGCGCGATGTGGTCAGCGGGCGACGGCTGCCCGTTGAGGTCGTTCATGACTATCACCATAGTCCCGTGATGGAGCGGGCAGTGGAACTTTCGGTGACCACTTGTCATCGCTTCGGCAGACTCGGTTCACAGCCTGCCTCGGTGTTCGAGGATTGCGGCGCAGAGTAGTTCTTCCGTGGGACTCATCGGGCGTTCGTCAGCGTCGAAGATATCGATTCCGATGGTGGACCCGCCGACTTCGACGGTTGCCGGCTGCGAGGTCCGGCGAACGTACCGCCATGGGATCAGCACCGAAAACGCGTGTTCGGCTTCGTCTGGTGAAGCACCGTCACGGTCGCTCGGGGGAGCTGGACGAACACTGTCGCCGGGATTCGCGGCACGAGCTCTGTCGCCCGGAGGAGCGGCACGAACACCGTCGCCGGGCGGCACGGCACAGGTTCCGTCGCCGGGCGGCGCAGCACAGGTTCCGTCACCAGTCGACACCGTCGCCTCCGCTGCTTGAGCGGGCCCGCGTCCCGTTTCGGGACAATAGTCTCGTCCCGGCTCGGGGCCGTGTTGTCGACCGGGAAGTTGCTGCCGTTCCCGGTCGTGCTGCTGATCAGGAGGATCCTGTTGGCCGGGGCCATGCCTCGCACCGAATCCCTCGTCCTGACCAGAGGTGCATCCGGGATCGGGGTCGCTGAGTGGTTTGGTGCGGGTTTTGTAGTGGTGACCGGTCGGAGTGACGACCTCAAGGGCACCGGCAGTTGCCTTGTGGCGCCAACCGCTGAGTTCTTTGAGATAGTTGCAGGCCGCGCACAGTCCAGAGGCGTTGTCCCAATCGGTTTCGCCGCCGCCGGCAGCCGCGTCGGCATGATCGGCGTGCTGAATGGGTGCCTCGCACCAGGGCGAGCGGCAGACGTCGTCGCGGAAGATGACCATGCGTCGCAGCAGCCCGGAGAATTCCCTGCGGCGCGAGTCCATCCTCACGAGCTGCCCGTCTTCAGGTTGTGTGTAGAGCCTGCGGATGAAGGTGGCGGCCTCGTTTTCGGCAACCGCGGCCCTGGCGGCTTGTGCCGGGATCGGGCCGACTCCGGGGAACCACGCCGATTCTTCCCCGGGCCCGAAAAGACTGCTGTCCTGCATGATGAGGTGGACTTCGGTGGGCACTGCCGCAGCAGCAGCCTGCCCGGTCAGTCGCTCGACCAAGAGGTCGGCAGCGATCTGATTCTGACCACGGCCATCGGCGTTGCCTGCGGCGATGGCAGTCTGCGCCGACTTCTTGAGGTTGGCGAATGCGGCGACAGCCTGCGACATCGGCAGCAGAGCGGTCAGGTAAGCCATATTTCCCGGTGCCGGACGCACACTGACCGAGCGCTCTTCGATACAGCGCTCGAGGTGGTCGACCGCAGCCTGCTGATCGAGCCTCTGTGCGAGAGCCCTCACTTCGTTGCCCAATCTCCTGACACCCACCTCGGCGAGGCGTCCGGCCAACCGCTCGTCGAGCTCGTGCTTCTTCTCCCGGGGAAGCCAGTCGGATTCCTTTGCGACCGTGCGGGCCTTTTCCTCCGAGATGTCGCCACCTTTCATCGCCCGGTAGACATTGGGCAGATCCAAGAGCAGGGTCCGAGAGAATTTGAGCAGCGCGTTGCCACGGTGCCGGGAGACCTTTCTGGCCAAGCCGATCTCCGCACCGACTCCGAGACCCTGCTTCTTGCTCGGGATCCCGTCTTCGGCTTCGCGATTCCTGCGGTGCATATCGAACGTCAGGGATTCGCGGGCCTGCGCGGCGGCGCAGGCGGAAGTCAGCTCCTCGAGAGCCGTGATGCGATCGATCGCCTCTTCCTCGGTCAAGGCAGGAGACATTTCGGACAGGCTCTCAGACCACCGAGCGATCTCGGTGAGCACGTCTGGAACCTGCTTTGCTTCCATGTCCAGAACACTATCGTTCGCCACTGACACGAGAGTTCACCTGGCCATCTGTCCAGCTCAGACGCCCGTAATGGCAGATCGGGCGCTGATCTCAGTGAGGCGGGAACAATGGCCCTTTCGACTGAACGCTCCATTACTCCTTTGGCCAGATCAGCCCGACTCCCGCGGCCGGATCAGCTCAGTTCTTCGCCGGTCGTCTCTCGGGCGAGGAAGCCCATGAGCAGCACGGCGGCGACCACAAGCGCACCGGTGAGGACGAACGTCAGCGTCAGTCCGAGCACGGGCCACATGAACGCACCGAAGACGATCGGGGCGATTCCTGTCGCCAGTCGAGACGCAGCCGATGCCCAACCGAAACCGGATCCGCGCAGGCGGGTGGGATAGAGCTCGGAGACGTAGGTGTAGAGCGTCGGGATGGCGATCTGGATGACGAAGCCGAACCCGATGATTGCGGCCTTCGCGGTCCAGGTGAGATCGGCGCCAGAGGATTCGATGAACACTGCCGCCCCGACGAGCAGCAATGCCGCGATGATTGCCGAGACCCCGAGCACCCATTTGCGACCGAATCGTTCGACGATGAGCGCGGAGACGATCACGCCGAGGATGCCCACCGCGGTCATCGACCCGGTGACGAGGAATGCCGCCTGATCAGCCAGCCCCTGCTTCTTGAGGATCCCCGGCAGCCATGTCAGCGCCGCATAGTAGACAAGAAGGACGGAGACGAACAGCGACCAGGCGACGAGAGTCGTCTTCGCGGAGTGCTGCCACAGCTGCACCAGCTGACCGCTGGCCGCACGCAGCTGCCCACCTACCTTGGGCTCTGCACTCGAGGTCGGCGTCGCAGCAGTCCCTCCGACCGGCTCGTGTGTCCACTCACGCACGTCGGCGCCGGTGCGCTCGACCAGTCGCTTGATGATCGCATCGGCCTCTGCGTAGCGTCCGACCGAGGCCAGATAGAGAGGTGATTCCGGAATTCCGAAACGCACCGCCACCGTCAACAGTGCCGGCACGATCATGACGAGCATGATCAGGCGCCAGTCCCCGAAGCCGAGGAGGTAAGCCGACACGAACGCACAGAGCGAGGCGCCGATCGGCCACCAGCCGTCCATAGCCGTGAGCACGCGTCCGCGGTGACGGCTGGGAGTGAACTCCCCGACGAGGGCGTAGTCGACGGGGATACATCCGCCGAGCCCGAATCCCGCAAGGAAGCGGAAGACGATGAACCACCCATATGCGGGCGCGAAGGCTCCGGCGACGGTGAAGATCGAGAACACGAGGAGCGTGAGAGTGAAAGCCTTCTTCCGACCGATGACGTCGGCGATGCCGCCCCAGATGAAGGCACCAAGTGCCATGCCGATGAGGTTGGCGGTTGCGATCCAGGCGGCCTGGCCGACGGTGAGACTCCAATAGTCGCTGAGCAGCGGAATGAGGAATCCGTTCAGGGCGACGTCCCATGCGTCGAACATGAAACCGAGCCCGCCGAAGATGAAGATGGCACCTTGAGTGCGCCACTTCCATGGCAGGTGAGCGATGACTTCGGAGGCTGTCGGTACCGACGCCGAGGTGGTCGTGTGCACGAAGACACAGTACCCCAGTTAACGCACAGCTGAGTAAAATAACTGCCGACCGGTCACCCCGTAATCAACGGCTCCGCAACAGCAGACGGACAGACACAAAGGGCCGGACTCCGCGATCAGCGCGACGCCCGGCCCTCCAGAGCCCCGACCCTCAGGCCAGGCGCACGAGCCAGTTGTTCTTGTCCTCGACGCGTCCGTACTGGATGCCGAGCAGGGTCTTACGCAGCTCCATGGTCGTCTCACCGGCCTCTTCACCGTGGTCGATGGTGAAGTCTTCGCTGACGAGCTTGCTGATCGGCGTGATGACCGCAGCGGTGCCGCAGGCAAACGCCTCGACGATCTCGCCGCTGGCCGCGCCCTCGCGCCACTCCTCGATGGAGATCTGACGCTCTTCGGCCTCGAGTCCGAGCTGAGGAGCCAGTTCGAGCAGCGAACGGCGGGTGACGCCGTCGAGGATCGAATCGCTCAGCGCCGGAGTGAGCAGCTTGCCGCTCTTCGTCACGAGCATGAGGTTCATGCCGCCGAGCTCGTCGATGCACTTGTTCTCCACCGAATCGGTGAACAGCACCTGCTGGCATCCCTTGGCGGCCGCCTCGTTGGTCGCCACCAGCGACGATGCATAGTTGCCGCCGCACTTGGCGAATCCGGTGCCGCCTGCGCCGGCGCGCTTGAGCTTCGGTGAGAGCCAGATCGACACTGGCTTGATGCCGCCGGAGAAGTAAGGTCCGGCCGGTGAGGCGATGACGTAGTAGTCGACCTCGTGGCTGGCCCGCACGCCGAGGAACCGCTCCGTGGCGATCATGAACGGCCGCAGGTAGAGACTCGACTCGTCGGCGTCCGACTCCGGCGTCGGAACCCAGGCCTGATCGAGGCTGACCAGGTGCTTGAGCGAGTCGATGAAGTCCTCTTCGGGCAGCTGCGGCAGCGCGAGACGCTCGGCGGACTTGTTGATGCGCGCGGCATTGCGCTCGGGTCGGAACGTCCATACCGATCCGTCGGCATGACGGTAGGCCTTGAGCCCCTCGAAGATCTCCTGGGCGTAGTGGAGGACGGCGGCTGCCGGGTCGAGCAGCAGCGGACCATACGGCCGGACCTCGTGTCCCTGCCAACCGTCATCGATCGTATAGCGGATGTGCGCCATGTGGTCGGTGAAGTACTGGCCGAAGCCGGGGTCCTTCTTGATGTTCTCGCGCACCAGCTCGGGTTGCGGCTGGAGGTTCTTAAGAACGGTGAAATCTGTCATGAAAACTCTTTTCTCACTTGTGATGAGTGACACTTTAAGGGTAGTCCATCACCCCGGCGCTCGTCGCACCGGGGTGATGTCGTCAAACCTGAAATCGGGTGTCGCTCGGTTGGGTTCATCCTCGCAGAGGTGACCCCATGGTTACCCGCCCGCCCCCTCGCAGAGGTGACACCATGGTCACCCACTCGCACCTTCGCCGAGGCGGTCGATCCGGTCAGCGGAGGCGTGCCGCGATCGCGTCGCCCACCTCGGCGGTGGACCGCTTCGTTCCGTCGCGCTCAGCGAGGTCGGTCTCCACGGCCGTCTCGATCGCCTTGGCCACTGTCTCGAGCCCCAGGTGGGAGGCCATGAGCGCCCCCGAGAGGATCGAGGCGGTCGGGTCGGCGATCTGCTGCCCGGCGATGTCCGGAGCCGATCCGTGGATCGGTTCGAACAGGCTCGGCGCCGTGCCTTCGACGTTGAGGTTCCCCGAGGCTGCCAGACCGATTCCGCCGGTGACCGCGGCTGCGAGGTCGGTGAGGATATCACCGAAGAGGTTGTCGGTGACGATGACGTCGTAGCGCTCGGGATTCGTGACCATGTAGATCGTGCACGCATCGGTGTGCTCGTAGTTGACGGCCACCTCGGGGAATTCCTGCCCGACCTTCTCGACCACGCGACGCCACAGGTGACCGGCGTGGACCATGACATTGTGCTTGTGCACGTAGGTGAGCTTCTTGTTCCGCGCCTGAGCGCGGGCGAAGGCATCGCGGACGGCGCGCTCGACGCCGTACCAGGTGTTGACCGAGACCTCGGTCGCGACTTCCTGTGGCGTGTCCGTGCGCACGGAACCGCCGGATCCGGTGTACGAGCCTTCGGTGCCCTCGCGGACGACGACGAAGTCGATCTTCCCGGGCTCGGCCAGCGGGCTGGTGACTCCGGCGAACAGCTTCGAGGGACGCAGGTTCACCGCATGCCCCAGCCCGAAGCGCATCTTGAGGATGACTCCGCGCTCGAGCACGCCGGAGGGCACGGACGGATCTCCGCAGGCGCCGAAGAAGATGGCATCATGTTCACGCAGCGATTCGAGCTCTTCGTCGGTGAGCGTCTCACCGGTCTCGTGATAGCGCTGAGCACCGACCTTGTAATCGGTGAGTTCGAGTTCGACGGGCTCACCGGACACCTCGATGGCGCGCTTGAGGACTTTGAGGCCTTCGGGGACGACCTCGTTGCCGATTCCATCTCCGGGCATGACTGCGATTGAGAACTTCATGCTCACAGAATAAGACTCGATCTCACGATACAACTACAGTGTCTTACAATGTGAACCGTCGTCTGCGCCGTCGCAGAGGCGCGGAGATGCAGCGACGTCGGCGCAACAGCGGCGCGAACACTTCGGACGACGACCGCCGCACCCGCCGCTCCCCCGCGCTTCGTGTGCCGACATGAACAAATTCACGTCTCAATCACTGTTCTCGGCTACACATCTGACGCGGCAGGGACGAAAATGGAGACAGCACCCCAAACCCCGTGGGGGCCGCACGCAATCAGCCCCGAGAGAAAGTCGATCATTGACCGAAATCATCCGCAATGCCCGCGCCGCAGCTCTGCCCGCCAAACTCTCCCGGTCCTGGCTGCTCGTCAATGCTGCGAGGGAGGAGCTGTTCACTCCTGCGCAGACCTCGGAAGCGGATTCCGTCATCTTCGACCTCGAGGCTTCTGTCGCCGATGACAAGAAGATCGAAGCCCGCGACAATGTCGTGCGCGCCCTCGACTCGGGAATGTCCGCCTGGGTCCGGATCAACAAGATGGAATCCGAGTACTGGGCCGACGACCTCGCCGCCGTCGCCATGCTTCCGGGCCTGCGCGGAGTCATGCTGCCCGAGACCGAACGTCCCGAGCAGGTGTCCTACACCGCGATGCGCGCGAAGGCCGGCCTGCCCGTGCTCGCCCTCCTGGAGTCGGCCCGCGGAGTGGAGAACGCCACCCGCATCGCCGAGGCGCCCGGCACTTTCCGCCTCGCCTTCGGCACCAATGATTTCCGCAAGGACACCGGCTTCTCCGGCGATCCGATGGCCCTGGCCTATGCACGCTCACGCCTGACGATCGCCTCTCGCATGGGCGGCCTGCCCGGACCCATCGACGGCCCTTCGGCCGCCGATGCCGATGATGAGAAGGTCTGGGCCGACGCCGAAGTCACACACATGATGGGCATGACCGGAAAGCTCGTCCTCACCGTCGACCAGGTCAACACCCTCAACGAGGCCATGAGCCCGAGCGAAGACGAACGCGATTGGGCCCGCCAGATGCTCGAAGCCGCCGAAGGCGGATCCGAGATCACCGACGGCTCCTACCTGCCGCGCCTGGCCCGCGCCAAGAAGATCGCGTCCATGGCCGACGCCTACGGTCTCTGGAACGCTTGAGCCGACAGCCGCCTTGGCTGCTGTGGGCAACACTGCCCGCCGTCCTGCTCGTCATTGCCTTCGGACTGTGGCTGCATCTCGAGCGCATCGGCCCCACGCCGGTCGATCAGTCGTGGCTGGAGTTCGCCGGCCTCGATAGAGGTTCGGTGCCGTACTGGATCGCCGTCGTCCTCGCCGAGGTCGGCGGCGGCACCGGTGTGGTCATCTGCACCGCGCTGCTCGCGGGCGTCTTTGTGCTGCGCAGACGCCTGCGCTCGGCGATCTTCCTTGTCACCACGATGCTCGCCGGCATCTGGATCCTCGGCATGATGTGGTCACGGACCGCACTCCAGGTCCATTGGCTCACGGACACGATCGCCGGTGCTTTCATCGGCATCGCCGTCGCCGTTCTCGTCGACGAATTCTGGACCCTGACAGCGCAGAGGACCCGCTCACCCCGCTTCGCTCTGCGGCTTGCGAGGTGAACCGGGTCCTTCTGCTGCGGGGCTCAGTCCTCCTGGAGTGAGACGCCGGTGAAGGCCGAGGCGTTCACGGCACCGGCCACGGCCTTGACGACCTCGTCCGAGACGACCGAATCCACTGCCAGGACGGACAGCGCCTCGTTGCTCGTCGACGCGGGCGAAACCTGCATTCCGGCGATGTTGACGTTGTTCGCACCGAGTGCCAGACCCAGCTGACCGATGATTCCCGGACGGTCCTCGTAGCGGAAGATCAGCAGGTTGTCGGTCAGCTCGATTTCAAGCGAGTAGCCGTCGACCTCGGTGAGCTTCTGCACGAGCTTCGGACCGGTGACCGTGCCGGACACGGAGATGCGCTGCCCGGTGCTCGTCGTCGCGGTCAGACGGGTGATGTTGCGGAACGATTCGCAGTACGGATCGGTGACGAGCTCGACGCCGATTCCGCGCTCTTCGGCCAGCAGCGGAGCGTTGACATAGGAGACCTGATCGGACACGACGTCCTTGAACAGACCCTTGAGAGCCGAGAGTTTGAGGACGGAGACGTCCTTGTCGGCGATCTCGCCGTTGACCTCGACCTTGAAGTGCGTGACCGATGAGTCGGCCAGCGCGTTGACGACTCGACCCAGACGCTCGGCCAGGGGAATGCCCGGACGCACATCCTCGTGGATGGCACCGCCGGCGACGTTGACCGCATCGGGGACGAGTTCCCCGGCCAGAGCCTTGCGCACGGACTTCGCCACGGCGACTCCGGCCTTCTCCTGGGCCTCGTGAGTCGAGGCGCCGAGGTGCGGGGTGACGTTGACGGCATCGAGGTCCATGAGTGCCGAGTGCTCCGGCGGTTCGACGTTCCAGACATCGATTCCGGCGCCGCCGACCTCGCCGTTGGCCACGGCCTCGGCCAGGGCCGCTTCGTCGATGATGCCGCCGCGGGCGACGTTGATGAACCGGGCTCCGGGCTTGGCGGCTTTGAGCTCCTCGGTGCTGATCATACCGACCGTCTCCGGCGTCTTGGGCATGTGCACGGTGACGAAGTCGGACACGGCGAGCAGGCCGGGCAGGTCGAGGACCTCGACGCCCATCTGCGCCGCGCGGGACTGAGTGATGTAGGGGTCGTAGCCGACGAGACGCATGCCGAAGGCCTTCGCGCGTTCGGCGACGAGTCCGCCGATGCGGCCGAGGCCGACGATGCCCAGGGTCTTCTCGTAGAGTTCGACGCCGGTGTACTTCTTCCGGTTCCACTCCCCCGCCTTCAGCGAGGTGTTTCCGGCACCGAAGTAGCGAGCCGAACCGAGGATGTGGGCCATCGTCAGCTCGGCTGCGGAGATGATGTTCGAGGTGGGTGCGTTGACGACCATGACACCCGCCGAGGTGGCCGCGGGGACATCGACATTGTCGAGTCCGACTCCGGCGCGGGCGATGACCTTGAGGTTCTTCGCCGCGCTGATGGCTTCGGCGTCGACCTGCGTGGCAGACCGGACGAGGATCGCATCGGCGTCGGCGATGGCGGGCAGGAGCTGGGATCGGTCGGCGCCCTCGGTGTGACGGATCTCGAAGTCTCCTCCGAGAGCTTCGATGGTGGCCGGTGACAGTTCTTCGGCGATGAGAACGACGGGCTTGGGCACTGATTTCCTCCTGTTGCGTCCGGGACGCGTCCACCTTATGAGACTTTCAGGATTCCTTCACAAGGTCTCAGATTCTGGGAAGAATCGCTCAACAGACCGTTCGGATCGCTCAGAATCCGTGGCGCACTCAGAATCCGTTCGGCGAATACGGCGCGCGGCCGAGGCTGAACATTGCGCTGGCGAGCACGGCGGATCCCGGCGTCTGCTCATCGATGCGTCCGGCTCGGGCGAGGATGACGGGATCTGCTCCGCCGAGGTACAGGGATCCGAGCTCGGCGATGCCGAGCCCCAGGTCTGCCTGCGTCGAATCGGAGGCAGGCGTCACCTCGGCGCTCTCACCATCCGAGGTGATCGTGAAGCGTCCCCCTGCGAGGTCGAGGGAATCGTCGATGTCGATCGTCAGCGTTCCGGGCACGTACCAGGGCCGGGCTTCGAGCGCGGCCTTGACGTCGAGGATGCGGATCCAGATGTTGTCCTCGCTCGCGACGGTCTTCACACGCCTGGAATCGGTGAGCAGCCACGGCAGCGGGGAGTATTCGGCGGACTCGCCGAAGGTCACGCGAGTCGACAGGTCGATGGCGGCGAGGAACGACCACAGGGAGGCGTAGGCCGCATCGGTGACGGCCACGAAGTCGATGATGTCGACGGTCGGCGGGGTCTTCGACCAACCGGCGAATTTGTAGGACACATAGCCGTCGGGCTCGCCCTGTTCGTCGAAGTGCAGGGCCGCGCGGACGCCGCGGTCCTCTTCACCGGTCTCAGTGTTGAGGGCGCCGGTGGCGCGTTCGATGTAGGTCTGCTGACGCTCCATCGCTCCGGGCGAGGTGCGCATGAACTCGCCGTAGATCTTCGGAGCCAGTTCGCGCAGCTCGCTGGGCAGGCACATCTCGACGCGGCGATCGGGTTCGCGGACCATCTTGAAGCCGGGTGAGGTGTCGACCTCGATCGAACGCAGCCACGTGGCCACACCGAAGCCGAAGCGCGAGTAGATTCCGCCTTCGGTGGCGGTCAGTGCGGCGAACGGGTAGCCGTTCGCCTTCGCCTCTGCGAGGTCCGTGGTCATCAGCGACCGCAGCAGACCGCGCCGGCGATGGGTCGGGCGCACCGTGATCCAGGTGATGAGGTGTCCGGGAATCAGCCGGCCGCCGCCGACGTTGACGAGCTTCTCGAACCACGCGAACGTCGCCACCGGGATTGAGGCGTCGAGGCCGTGCCCGAACTCCTGATCCGCGTAGACGGCGGTGAGCTTGCGCCCATCGGCGATCGCCCGCTCGACCCGGTTGAGCAGGGCCGCGTCGGTCGACCTGGGGTCATGGAAGCCCACGCTCGTCGAGGCGAAATAGCCCTTCGTGCGCTCGTCCGGTTCGCCGGTGGAGGCGTCGATAGTCGGCTCAAAGTCTTCGAATCTGTAGTTCGTCACACCTCCACACTAGTCCAGATCGGTGCCGACGTCGGGAGATTCTCCCGATCGATGTCTGCCGCCCTGTGATCGCCGAGGCACTGGGATCGCCGAGGTGAATGCGAAGGAGCCCCGGACAGATGTCCGGGGCTCCTTCACTCAGCTCTCCTGGCTGGGGCGATGCCAGCGTCGCAACGACGGGGCCGCCTCGGCGAGGTTGAGACTCAGACTCAGCGAGCGGCAGTGCCCTCGGTGTAGTCGTCGTCGGAGTCCTTGAGCCATGCGAACATCTTGCGCAGTTCGCGACCGGTGGACTCGATCGGATGCTGCTCTTCCTTGGCGCGCAGCTCCTTGAACTCCGGTGCACCGTTCTTCTGGTCGTTCATGAAGCGCTCGGCGAACTTTCCGTTCTGGATGTCGTCGAGGACGCCCTTCATGTTCTCCTTCACCTCGGGGGTGATGACCCGCGGGCCGGAGACGTAGTCGCCGTACTCAGCGGTGTCGGAGCAGGACCAACGCTGCTTGGCGATGCCGCCCTCGACCATGAGGTCGACGATGAGCTTGAGCTCGTGGAGGACCTCGAAGTAGGCGATCTCGGGCTGGTAGCCGGCCTCGGTCAGGGTCTCGAAGCCGTACTGGACGAGGTGCGAGACACCGCCGCAGAGCACGGTCTGCTCACCGAACAGGTCGGTCTCGGTCTCCTCGGTGAAGGTGGTCTTGATGCCGCCGGCGCGCAGGCCGCCGATGCCCTTGGCGTAGGACAGCACGGTGTCCCAGGCCTTGCCGGAAGCGTCGACCTCGACGGCGACGAGCACGGGCACACCGCGGCCGTCAACGAACTCACGACGAACCACGTGGCCGGGTCCCTTCGGGGCGACCATGATGACGTCGACGCCCTCGGGAGCCTTGATGTAGTCGTAGCGGATGTTGAAGCCGTGGATGAACACGAGGGTCTTGCCGGGAGCCAGCTGATCCTTGATCTCGTTGTTGAAGATCTCGGCCTGAACCTGGTCGGGTGCGGCGATCGTGATGACATCGGCCCATGCGGCCACCTCGGCGGGGGTGCCGACCTCGAGGCCCTCGGCCGTGGCCTTGTCGCGGCTGGCCGAGCCTTCCTTGAGGCCGATGCGGACTTGCGAGCCGGAGTCGCGCAGGCTCAGCGAGTGGGCGTGGCCCTGGCTGCCGTAGCCGATGACGGCGACCTTTTTGCCCTGGATGATCGACAGGTCTGCATTGTCGTCGTAATAGCGTTCTGCTGCCATAGTTCTAGCTCCTTCGAATTACGGGGTGATGTCCCCATTGTTTCACAGTTCGGTACTGCTGTTCACTTATTGAGATGAGGGAGGTTCCACAAGTTGGAACGCGAAATCAGCTGCGCAGAGCGCGGTCCGTGATCGACTTCGCCCCACGGCCGATGGCCACGGTTCCCGACTGCACGATCTCCTTGATCCCGAAGGGCTCGAGGACCTCGCGCAGGGCTTCGACCTTGCCGAGTTCGCCGGTGGCCTCGATGCTCACGGAGTCGGGTCCGACGTCGACGATCTTCGCCCGGAACATCTCAACCGCCGAGGCGACCTGCGGTCGCGTGGCCGCATTCGCCTTGACCTTGTAGATGATGTGCGCACGACGCACCGAGGACTCGGGTTCGAGTTCGACGATCTTGATGACGTTGACGAGCTTGTTCAGCTGCTTCGTCACCTGCTCCAGCGGAACGTCGTTGACGTCGACGACGACGGTGATCCGTGAGAGCTCCTCATGCTCGGTCACACCGACGGCGAGGCTGTGGATGTTGAAGCCGCGACGGGCGATGAGCCCGGTGAACCGGGTGAGGACACCGGGCTTGTTCTCGACCAGGACAGAGAGTGTGTGTCGGCTGCTGTTCATTCCAGGCCTCCTTCGATCTGAGCCACGGAACGCACCGTGCCGTCTTCGTTCGCTCCGGCCTCGGCGATGGCGGCCTCGGCCTCCTCTTCGCCCTCTCCGTCGAACTCGGGGCGGATGCCGCGGGCGTATTCGATCTCATCGTTCGACACGCCTGCCGCGACCATCGGCCACACCATCGCATCCGGCGGGACCGTGAAGTCGAGGACGACCGGTCGGTCGTTGATCGACAGCGCCTTTTCGATCGCGGCATCGACATCGTCGTTGCGATCCACGCGGACCGCCTCACAGCCGTAGGCTTCGGCCAGTTTGGCGAAGTCGGGGATGCGGATCGTCTCGTGTCCGGTGTTGAGGTCGGTGTTGGAGTACCGGCCGTCGTAGAACAGGGTCTGCCACTGGCGGACCATTCCCAGGGACGAGTTGTTGATGATCGCGACTTTAATCGGGATGTTGTTGAGCGCGCAGGTGGCCAGCTCCTGATTCGTCATCTGGAAGCAGCCGTCACCATCGATGGCCCACACCACACGGTCGGGCTGGGCGACCTTCGCGCCCATGGCAGCCGGCACGGAGTAGCCCATGGTGCCGAGGCCGCCGGAGTTGAGCCACGACTTGGGGCGCTCGAATTCGATGAACTGAGCAGCCCACATCTGGTGCTGCCCCACGCCTGCGGCATAGACCGCCTCGGGGCCGGTGAGCGCCGAGATCCGGGAGATGACGTACTGCGGATCGCACAGTTCGCCGTGCGTCTCATAGCCGAGCGGGTAGGTCTGCTTGAGACGGTTGAGGAAGCGCCACCACGGTTCGCGCTGACGTTCCAGAGCCTTGGGGAACTTGCTGCGCATCTCGGCGAGCATCTCGGCGAGCACTTCACGGGCATCGCCGACGATGGCGACGTCGACCTCTCGGTTCTTGCCGATCTCGGCCGGGTCGATATCGGCGTGAATGACCTGGGCGTTCGGGGCGAACGAGTCCAGCTTGCCGGTCACGCGGTCGTCGAAGCGGGCACCGATGGCGATGAGCAGGTCGGCCTTCTGGAAGGCGGTGACGGCAGGCACGCTGCCGTGCATTCCGGGCATGCCCAAGTGCAGCTGATGCGAGTCGGGGAAGGCTCCGCGCGCCATGAGCGTGGTGACCACGGGGATGTTCGTGGCCTCTGCCAGGCGCAACAGCTCCTTCTCGCCCTCCGAGCGGATGACTCCGCCGCCGATGTAGAACACCGGGCGCTGAGCCTCGGACATCAGGCGTGCGGCCTCGCGGATCTGCTTGGCGTGCGGCTTGAGGATCGGGCGGTAGCCGGGAAGCACCGGCTCTTCCGGCCAGACGAAGGGGGCCGTGCCGGTCTGCGCGTCCTTGGTGATGTCGACGAGCACGGGGCCGGGACGGCCGGTGGTCGCGATGTGGTGGGCGTTGACGAGCGCCGCCGGAATGTCCTCGGCACGGGTGACGAGGAAGCTGTGCTTGGTCACCGGCATCGTCATACCGACGATATCGGCTTCCTGGAAGGCGTCGGTGCCGAGCAGCGTCGAGGCCTGCTGACCGGTGATCGCGAGCATCGGCACGGAGTCCATGTGCGCATCGGCCAGAGCCGTGATGAGGTTCGTCGCGCCCGGGCCCGAGGTGGCGATGCACACGCCGAGCTTGCCCGATGCGGCCGCGTAGCCTTCGGCCGCGTGGCCGGCGCCCTGCTCGTGACGGACGAGGATGTGACGGATCTTGTCCGTCTCGAACAACGGGTCGTAGGTGGGAAGGATGGTGCCGCCGGGAAGCCCGAATACCGTGTCGACCTCGAGCCTCTCGAGGCTGCGGACGATCGCCTGTGCGCCGGTGAGGACCTCCGGCCCGGTGTTGCGGCGAATGCTGGACGGTGTGGCTGTGACCGGTGCGGACGCGGGTTGAGTGCCCGAGTCTTTCGCGGTCGAGGGCTTGACTGCCATCGATTCCTATCCTTCCTGGGTTTCCTTCTCATCTCCGCATTAAAAAAGCCCCTCCCGATTCGGTAGGGGCGCGCGGAACGTGTCGTCTCGACAGGCTACGGAAGATCCGCGCGCTGGGTAATAACGACGACAAGAAGGTGAGTCATGCCTCAATAGTTCCCCTCAGCACTCGAGGGTGTCAAACCTCGCAATCGTTCGTCCCGACATTCGAGACCGACGATGGTTGCCAGGCGAGACTCGCCGAGGCAGCCCGGCACCCTATCCCACCGCCGTTCCGCATGACCGCGGTATTCAGCGCACAGAGAAGCGGGAAGCCCATTTGCCGGATTCATGGCATAGGTCACAGTCTGCGACTAGGCTGGATTCTCGTGCGCCCCCTCCTCCGTTTCTGGCCTGATCTCCGCTCCCGCATCGGCGTGTACGTCCTCGTACTCGTCCTCACTCTCTTGGCCAACGGAATCCAGCTCATCGTCCCGGTGATCACCGGCTACATCGTCGACGGACCCATCGCCCACCGAGATCTGTCGGGACTGTGGCTGCCCGTCCTCGGGGTCCTATTCATCGGCATCGCCGAGGCTGTCGGCATGTGGGCCAGGCGCATGGTCGTCGCTCCCGTCGTCTCCCAATGGGAGGTGACGTGGCGTTCGCGTCTGTTCGATCGTCTGCAGTACACCTCGGTGGCGATCCATGACTCCTGGGAGTCCGGCCAGCTCCTCTCGCGCGCGGTGAATGATCTGTCCCAGCTGCGTCGCTTCTTCGCATTCGGGCTGCCGTTCCTCCTCTCCACACCGATCGTGCTCGCCGTCGGCACGGTGATGCTCGTGATCATGCAGCCGGTCTTCGGTCTGATCATGATCATCATGGCGGTCCCGGCGATCATCTCGGTCGCCGTCTTCGAGAAGCACTACCGGGAGACCTCCCGTCGGTCGCAGGACACCATGGGCGAACTGACCACCAACGTCGAGGAGTCCATCCAGGGCATCCGCATCCTCAAGTCCTTCGGCCGCTCCCCCTGGGCGGCCGAGCGCTTCTCGGAGATCTCGACCCGGCTGAAGTCCTTGGAGATCCGCAAAGCGAAACTCGACTCGTGGCTGTGGAGCGTGCTCCTGCTGCTGCCGACCCTGGCTCAGGCCGCGATCGTCGCCGTCGGCACGTGGGGTGTCATCGAGGGCTGGACGACGATCGGCACGGTCGTGGCGGCCGTGACGATCTCGATGGTGCTGCGGATGCCCATCGAGATGCTCGGCTTCCTGCTCGCCGATGCGCTCATGGCGCTGACTGCCGCAGGACGGTACTGGGAGGTCATCGACATCCGCCACGACATCACCGATACCGACGGCGGTGTCGACGATGCCCCCGAAGTCGGCCGCTACCGCGGGAAGCTGCGCTTCGACGATGTCGATTTCCACTTCGCCGATACCGAGCGACTGACTCTGCGCGGTCTCGATCTCACCATCGAGCCCGGTCAGACCCTCGCTCTCGTCGGGGCGACCGGCTCGGGGAAGACGACGCTGGCGTCACTGGTGCCCAGGCTTCAGGACGTCTCCGCCGGCACGGTGAGCATCGACGACGTCGATATCCGGGACATGCCGGTCAACGAGCTGCGTCACCTCGTGTCCGTATCCTTCGAGGACCCGATCCTGTTCTCGACCTCGGTGGCCGAGAACGTCGAGATGGGTGCTCCGGGCGCGAGCGAGGAGGAGATCTGGGAGGCCCTCGAGATCGCGGCGGCGAAGGATTTCGTCTCCCGACTGCCCGATGGTCTGGATACGCAGGTCGGCGAACAGGGACTGTCCCTGTCCGGCGGTCAGCGTCAGCGCCTCGCTCTGGCTCGTGCCGTCATCGGGCGTCCGCGCATCCTCGTCCTCGACGACCCGCTCTCGGCCGTCGACGTCGACACCGAGGATCGGGTGCAGCGAGCCCTGCGGGAGATCCTGCCGGATTCGACGACTCTCATCATCGCCCACCGCCCCTCCACTGCGGCTTTGGCCGATGTGGTGGCCGTGCTCGATGAGGGCCGGATCGCGGCGCTCGGCACCCACGAAGAGCTGCTCGAGTCCTCAAAGCTCTACCGCGAACTCATGGGGGCGAGCGCGAAAGCCGATGCGCACACGTATCCGGGGTCGGCAGCCTCGGCGAAGGAAGGAGGGACACCATGAGCATGCCCCGTCTCGAGAGCGACGACGAGATCGAGTCGCTGCCGCCGGACATTGCGAAGAAGGCCCGCGCCCTGCTGATGACGCTGGTCAGGCCGCACCTGGCGATGGCCGTCTTCCTCGCCGTCATCGTCGTGCTCACGGCGGCGCTCATGGTCATCGGGCCGGTGTTCATCGCTGATGCCCTCGATCAGGGTGTGCCCGCCGCCATCGACGGGGATATGGATCCCCTGATCCGGGCGGTCACGCTCTTCGTGGTCTCCGCTATCGCCTCGGCGGTCTTGGCTTTCACGTCGACCAGGCTCGTCGGAATCACGGCGCAGAAGATCCTCTTCACCCTGCGCGAGCGGGTCTTCACCCATGTGCAGCGTCTTGACCTGGGCTATCACGAGAAGTCGACCTCGGGTCGGCTCGTGTCCCGGCAGACCTCGGACATGGAGTCGGTGCAGCAGTTCCTGTCCTATTCGCTCTTCGATACGGCGCTGGCGGTGCTGCAGATGCTCTTTATCGCCGTCACCCTCGTCGTCCTCGATGTGCCGCTGGCGATCGTCGTCTTCGCCGGTTTCGTGCCGCTGTTCTTCATCACGAAGGCTGCACATTCGACTCAGCGCAGCGCCTACCGGCGCACGCGGACGTCGATCGCGAAGGTCATCGTCCACTTCGTCGAGACGATGGGCGGCATCCGCGCCGTGCAGGCGTACCGGCGTCAGCCCGAGCGGCGCGGGACCCTGAGCGATCAGGATGCGCGGTACCGGGATGCGAACACGGACGCCCTGCGCGGGGTGGCGTGGTTCGCCGGGTGGACCCGGCTGATCGGAAATATCACGCAGACGGTGATCATCGTCATCGGTGCGTGGCTCGTCATCGAGGGGTGGACGCAGATCGGCGTGCTCGCCGCGTTCATCCTCTACCTGCGCCGATTCTACGGTCCTCTCGATGAACTCGTGCAGGCGTTCAATCTCTACCAGTCCGCCTCGGCGGCGTTGGAGAAGATCGCGGCGGTGCTCGACACCGACCCCGAGGTGGTCGAGCCGACCCAGCCGCAGGCTCTGCCTGCGCACGCGAGCCGTGACGCGGCTGCCAGCGGTCGTACACTCGATCTCGACAAGGTCCGCTTCGCCTACGCCGACGGTCCCGATGTCCTCCCCCGCTTCGATCTCCACATCCCCGCGGGGCAGATTGTCGCGCTCGTCGGCGCCACCGGTGCGGGCAAGTCGACCCTGGTCAAGCTCGTCACCCGCTTCTATGACCCCAGCGAGGGTCAAATCACCCTCGACGAGGTTGATCTGCGTGACCTCGATGATGCGCAGCTGCGTTCGTCGGTCGTCATGGTGACGCAGGAGTCGTTCCTCTTCGCCGGCACGATCGCCGACAACATACGCATCGGCAATCCAGGTGCCGGCGATGACGATGTCGTGGCGGCGGCGACCGCCGTCGGTTTGAATGCGTACATCCGTCGGCTGCCCGACGGCTATGCCACGGATGTGAAGAAGCGCGGCGGCCGGTTGAGTTCGGGACAGCGTCAGTTGGTGTCCTTTGCTCGGGTGTTCCTCGCGGATCCGGACGTCGTCGTCCTCGATGAGGCGACCGCGCATCTCGACATCCCCTCGGAGCGCCTCGTCCAGGATGCGCTCGCGACAGTGCTCGAGGGCAGAACGGCGATCATCATCGCCCACCGCCTGTCGACCGTCGAGATCGCCGATCGCGTGCTCGTCATGGAATCCGGTCGGATCGTCGAGGACGGGACACCGGACGAGCTCATCTCCGGAACGGGCAAGTTCGCGCAGCTGCACCAAGCCTGGCGCGACTCCCTCGTGTGAGGTCACTCGCCGACGACGAGCGGCACGAACCGGTACCGGCCGTGACGAGTGATCGTCAGCTCGTCGGAACCAGGACCGTTTCGAACGACACGGAGCATCTCCCCCGCTACGGGAATGACCATCGCGGCGCCGACGGCCAGTTGATCGACTAGCTGGTCGGGCAGTGATTCTGCCCCGGCGGAGACGAGGATCCGGTCGAACGGTGACTCAGCCGGGAGACCGAGGGCACCTGTAACGGCTTCGTGGACGACCGCCTCGGCGAGGGTTCCCCGGTTTGCGAACTCAGCGGTGACGGATTCCAGTGCCGCCCGCGAGGATTCGACGAGTTCGGGATGCCGTTCGACCCCGAGCACCCGCCCGGTCGGCCCGACGAGGACGGCGAGCAGCATCGAAGTCCACCCGGACCCCGATCCGAGGTCGAGGACGGTTTCACCCGGCTGCGGATCCAGGAGTCGGAGCATGTCAGCGACGGTGCTCGGCTGCGAATTCGTCTGCCCGCGCCCGATAGACAGGGGCACATTGTCGGAGGCATTCTGTCGTTCCGCCACCGGCAGGAAGGGTTCGCGCGGAACCCGGGCGAACGCCTCGGCGATTCGGTCGTGCGTCGCATCTGATGTCATTGCTCCTCCGATCCACCACGGTCTTCGGTACCTTCCCATTGTGCCGATCCGCGCTGAGGGCACAATGGCGCCACCGAGTATCGTTGTGCCGTGACTCAAACTGATCTCAGCCGCGCCCAGAGCCTCATCACCTCGATTCCCGACTATCCCGAACCGGGAGTGGTCTTCCGCGACATCTCCCCGCTGCTCGCCGATGGTCCCGCGATGCGGGCCGTCACCGAGGCGCTCATCGAACCTTTCGCGGGTCAGTTCGATATCGTCGGCGGGCTCGAGGCCCGCGGCTTCCTCTTCGCGGGTGCCATCTCGGCAATGACGGGAGTCGGAATCCTGCCGATCCGCAAGGCCGGAAAGCTCCCACGCCCAGCGGCTGCTGTGTCGTATACGCTCGAATACGGCACCGCAACGATCGAAGGTCCCGATGTTCTGGAGAAGGGTGAGCGCGTCCTCCTCATCGATGACATCCTCGCCACCGGCGGGACGCTCACCGCTGCTCAGTCCCTCGTCGCCGACCTCGGCGCCGAAGTCATCGGCTCAGCCGTCATCCTTGAGCTCACCGCGCTCGGCGGACGCGAACACACGGGCGAGGTTCATACCCTCTTCGTTGTGTGAGGCGACTCAGCCGATTCGGACACCCTCAGCCGATTCGGATGAGGGTGTCGCCGGCAGAGATCGGCCCCTCCTCGGGGAGGGTCAGGTTCTCGGCGTCGGCTTCGAGGACGACGACCGGAACGACCATGGACTTCTCCGCCTCCCGTGCGGCTGCCAGGTCCCAGACGACGATCTCTTCGCCGGCCTCAACCTGCCGCCCGGCCTCGGCACGGAGCGTGAACCCAGCTCCCTTCAAGTGAACGGTGTCGATGCCCAGGTGAACGAGCACACCCTGATCGGGCCGGTGGGAGATGACGAATGCGTGGGGCTTGAGGCTCGTCAGCTTTCCTGAGACAGGAGCCGTGACCGTCAGGGTCGTGGCCTCGCCGGGGTCGATGGCCGTGCCAGGGCCGACGAGCGCTTTTGCGAAGACGGGGTCGGGAACCTCCGTCAGTGGGATCACCGTGCCGGTGATGGGTGCAGCGATTGTGACTGCCATAGTCAGCAGGCCGCCTTTCTCCAAAATCAGTTGTACTTCGCCTAGACTGACCTCAGACTACAGACAAGGATCACTGTCGACCAGCAGATGCTCACCGGCGAGCAGAGGAGACGAAGACGTGACTCAGCCCATGAGGTCTTCGATGTCATCGACGAGGTTGTCGGCCTCCGGACCGACGACGACCTGGACCGCGCTCCCCTGCACCACCACGCCGAAGGCACCGGCTGCCGTGAGCGCCTGTTCGTTGACGAGAGAGTCGTCGTCGACCTCGACGCGCAGGCGAGTGATGCACGCTTCGATGTCGTCGATGTTGTCGGCACCGCCCAGTCCGGCGAGGATCTGCGCTGCTTTGTCCATGTCTGTCACCTTCATCTCCGGCGTCCATGCGCCGGCGTCGATTTCACGTTCTGCGATCTGCGTCACAAGTCTACGGCGACTCGTGACCGACGGCCCCACTTCCGAGGAGGAATCCGATGACCACCGCATCCGCTGATACACCGAAGAAGCGCAGAAAGGCGATACCGGGTTTCTCCCAGCTCCAACGAGTCGGCCGCTCCCTCATGCTCCCGATCGCGGTCCTGCCGGCTGCGGCCCTGCTCATGCGCTTCGGCCAGCCCGATATGCTCGGTGCCGACGGACTTGGCCAGTTCGCGGACTGGCTGTTGCCGGTGGCGACGGTATTCGCGGCCGCCGGTTCGGCTCTCTTCGACAACCTGCCGCTGATCTTCGCCGTCGGTGTGGCCATCGGCTTCGCAAAGAAGGCCGACGGCTCCACGGCACTGGCCGCCGTCGTCGGCTATATGGTCCTCACCGGAGTCTTCACGGCCATGGCTCCGGGCTTCGGCTCGGACAACGGTGAGGGCGAGAACGTCATCAACTTCGGAGTGCTCGGCGGAATCGTCGTCGGCATCATCACCGCCCTGCTCTATCAGCGCTATCACCGGATCAAGCTGCCGACCTACCTCGGCTTCTTCGGCGGTCGCCGTTTTGTCCCGATCGTCACTGCGGTCGCGTCGATGGTCATCGCCGTGATCATGGCGCTCATCTACCCCGTCTTCGACGCCCTCATCAACAAGGGTGTGGGCGGCTTCCTCA
This sequence comes from Brevibacterium permense, assembly GCF_013280495.1. Taxonomy (GTDB): domain Bacteria; phylum Actinomycetota; class Actinomycetes; order Actinomycetales; family Brevibacteriaceae; genus Brevibacterium; species Brevibacterium permense. The sequence goes on along the minus strand of NZ_JABSSX010000006.1, from coordinate 82,098 downwards.
TGGAGCACGGGGCCAACCCGGGCACCGGGTTCGTCTTCGGTACCATCAATCGCCTCCTCATCCCCTTCGGGCTGCACCATCTGCTGAACAACCTGCCCTGGTTCCAGCTGGGTTCGTGCACCACCTCCTCGGGGGACACCGCGCACGGCGACATCACCTGCTTCTTCTCCGGTGTGGACGGCACCGCGGACTGGACAGGGTCGTTCATGACCGGCTTCTTCCCGATCATGATGTTCGCGCTGCCGGCCGCGGCCCTGGCGATCTATCGCACCGCCCACCCGAAGCGCCGCAAGGTCGTCGGCGGCATCATGCTCTCGGTGGCGCTGACCGCCTTCATCACCGGAATCACGGAGCCGCTCGAATACGCCTTCGCCTATGTCGCATTCCCGCTCTACGCGGTCCACGCCGTGCTCACCGGCACATCACTGGCGTTGGTGAATGCGCTCGGCATCAAATCCGGATTCGGCTTCTCGGCCGGTGCGCTGGACTATCTGCTCAACCTCGGACGCGCGTCGGCGCTGTCCGGCGGCATCGGGCCCGTCCTGCTTCTGCTGGTCATCGGCCTGGCCTATGCCGTCATCTACTACTTCCTGTTCCGGTGGGCGATCATCAAGTTCAATCTGCACACCCCGGGCCGCGAGGACGAGACTGACACCGGCACCGGTGCTCCTTCGGTCTTCGACGAAGCCCAGATCGCCGCCGAGGAGTCCACGGGCAAGAAGCGCGCTCAAGACGAAGGGCGGAGCTGACACTCACTGGCACGTGTCGTACAGTGCTCGCAGCTGATCCTCAAGAGTCTGCACGGAAGTGGTGGACTGCGAGTCTGGCTCCTCACCATAGTCGCATCCGCCCACGTTGACCCATCCTGGATTCCACTGACTGTTCGGGCCCGTGGTGAGATTCCAGTGGAAATCCCACGGCTGAGGGTTGACAACGTCAATGCGTTCGATTTTGTCTCTCAGCTGACTGACCGCTTGTGGTCCGTCAGGGATTTCAACAAAGTAGCTCGACACCTGGTCGTCTTCGATCATGATCTCATCATTCTGGTCAAGGATGGGGCTGATTGCAGTCTCCAGACGGTTCTGCGCCTGCTCTGAGAACGGGAAATCCACATTCCACTCAGCCTGGGACGGAGCTCTGGTCCTCAGCTGGAAGTCCTCGGAGCCGAACTCTGTCCGTACCGCACTGATTGTCCGGAAGGGGTCAGTCTGCGCATCTCTCAGTTCCAGTGAGTCTTCGAAGGTACTCTGCTCCGGCTGTCTATTCCACTCGATTCGATCGCCGGACAGTTCTGAAGCGAGCGCAAGAAGATGCGGTGTCCGCTCCGCCATGATGTCGCTGCTCGTGGAGTCTCGCATCTCGATGACCTGATGCGAAATCACGAGCGTGAGCTCTTGGTCATAGCGATCGAATTCGCTGCCAGTCTCCTGATCGAACGTGGCAGCGACCTCGACAGCTTGATTGTGTGTCGCATCGGTGGACATTGTGACGGTGTGCGCCAGCAACCGACCCGAATCGAAGCCGTTCTGGTAAACAGTGCTGACATCTTCGACTCCCGCCTTCGTCGACAGCACCGCGCCGATGTCATGCCCACGGTCGCTGAGATCTCGTCCGAAGCACCCGGACAGCCCGACCGCCGCAACAATGACGGCAGCTACAGACGCGATCCGGCGGCGACAATGTGCTCTTCGTTCCCCCATGCCTCGAACCTATCGGTCTCACACTCGCTTCCACGGTCACAACGTGTGCCAGTCTCGACACTGATCGCTCGTGGCGGCATCGAAAAATGAAGAAACTGAGAGAAATCGGGAATGATCGCCAACGACACTGTCGTTATAGAGTCGCTCGGGGATCACCTTCAGATTCCCGACTCCGTGGAGACATCCCACAAGGACGTTCCGCAGATCATTCCAGCCCCGTGACGAAAGGCGTACACCTTGACGGTTCCCACACTCACTCTCAACGACGGCAAGACGATCCCGCAGCTGGGATTCGGCGTCTTCAAGGTCGACCCCGACGAGACCGAACGCATCGTCACCGACGCCCTCGAAGTCGGCTACCGCCACATCGACACCGCTGCCGTCTACGGCAATGAGGAAGGCGTCGGCCGGGCCATCGCGAAGTCCGGGATCGCCCGCGACGAACTCTTCGTGACGACCAAGCTGTGGAATGACCGCCACGGTGCGGAAGAATCCAAGCGGGCCCTCGGAGAATCCCTGGAGAAGCTCGGCCTCGACCACGTCGACCTCTACCTCATCCACTGGCCGACCCCGGCGAACAAGAACTCCGTCGAAACCTGGGAGGCCTTCCCCGGCTACCGCGACCAGGGCCTGACCTCCTCGATCGGCGTCTCGAACTTCGACCACCGATTCCTGCCGGAGATCCTCGACACCGGCATCATCCCAGCCGTCGACCAGATCGAGGTCCACCCGCAGTTCCAGCAGGTCGACACCCGTCCGCTGCTGGCCGAACACGATATCAAGATCGAGGCCTGGGGCCCGTTGGGACAGGGCAAGGTCGACTACGCGAACACCGTCATCGGTGAGATCGCTGCCGCCCATGAGAAGTCCTGGGCTCAGGCGATCATCCGCTGGCACCTGCAGAAGGGCCACGTCGTCTTCCCGAAGTCGAACAACCGCGACCGCATGGGACAGAACTTCGACGTCTTCGACTTCGAACTCACCGACGCCGAGGTGGCAGCCATCGACGCGCTCGAGAACGGCGGCCGCGTCTCGGCCGATCCCGCCGAGGTGAACTGACCCGGTCAGGTTCGACCAAAACCTCGCCGAGGCGTCCCACCCCGACCAACGGTCGTGACCGACGTGGCCGGTTGAGCAGTCAGGTCGAGCAATGACGAAGCCGCCGGAGAATTCCGATTCTCCGGCGGCTTCGTCGTTCTGTCACTCCGCCGGCTTGCCGTCGACGCCGAGGACGACGGCGTCGATGAGCACCGGCCCGTCGGCCTGCAGCGCCTCGCGGTAGGCGGCTTCGAATTCTTCCCGCGTCGTGGTGTGCTGAGCCGGAACTCCGTAGCCCTGCGCCAACGACACGAAGTCGATCGCGCTCAGGGTCAGCCCCGGGGTGTCAGGGACACCCATCCGTTCAGCGAATCCGGAGAGCGCACCGTAGCCGGAGTTGTTGACGATGACGAAGATCGTCTTCGTGCCCAACTGGGCGGCCGTGTACAGAGCCGTGAGCCCGTAGTTCGCCGACCCGTCACCGACGGTGGCGACAATGGTCTTCTCTGGATCACCGATCGCCATTCCCACTGCAACCGGCAGCCCGAAGCCGAGTCCTCCCGAGGCCGGGAAATGGTACCTGCCCGGCCGGTCGATGACGATCCGCTCGAGGTAGTCGAGGTCGAGGGTGGTCGTCTCATTGACGTACACGACGCTGTCGTCGACATGATCGTTGAGCACGGCGAGCACCTCGGCGCCGGTCATTCCCTGCTCCGACTTGGCAGCTGCGGTGACGACTCGAGAGCCACGGTCGCCTCGGCGAGTTCCTCGGTCCGTCGTCGTTGCCGCGAGGTCGGCGAGCGCGGTCGCGACGGCCGCGACGACGGCGCGGCCGAACGGTGCCCGTGTCGCCTCACGCGGGTCCTGGGTGATGTGGATGACCTCGGTGCCCGGCTCCAGATAGTTCGCCGGTTCCCAGCGGTGGTAACGGAACGTGGCGGCTCCCATGACGAGCACGACGTCGTGGCCGGACAATCGGTCGCGCACCGATCGGATGCCCGGAACCAGGACGCCTTCGAAGTTCGGATGGGTGGTCGGGAACGGGCACCGCGTCGGTGAGGGTGCGACGTAGACGGAGGCGTTCAGGCGTTCGGCCAGCACCATTGCGTCCTCATAGACCGTCGGATCAGCCACTGCCGCGGCATCGACCTGCGGCCCGAGGACGAGGGCAGGCTTCTGTGCCCCGTCGAGGACGTCCGTGAGTTCGCGGCGCAGCGACTCCGGCATGGTTCCTGCCGTCGTCACCGAACGCTTCGCCAACAGTTCGTCATCGGAAAGGGCCGGTTCGTCCCAGTCATCGAGCGGAACGGACACATAGACGGGACCACTCGGCTGGGTGGTTGCCTCGAGTGCCGCTTGCGACAGCGTGCGCGGCACGTCGGTGGCCGACAGCGGCTCGTGCGAGTACTTCACCAGCGGGGCGGGCAGCGTAGAGGCCTCGACGCTGGCGAGCATCGTCTCCTGACCGACGGTGCGGCGCACCTGCTGACCTGCGAGGACGACTAGCGGAACGTGGCCGTAGTGGGCGTTCGTCAACGCACCCATGCCGTTGCCCGACCCCGAGGCGGCGTGCAGATTCACCAGCGCCGGCCCTCCCGTGGCCCGTGCGTATCCTTCGGCCATGCCGACGACGACCTGCTCATGCAGACCGAGGACGAAGCGGAAGTCGTCGCCCAGCCCGGCGAGGAACGGCAGTTCGTTCGAGCCCGGATTTCCGAAGATCGTCGTCATCCCGTGGGCACGGAAGACCTCCAGACTCGCGTCGAGGACTGTCTTCTCTCCGTCGTCTCTGTCGGATCGGTCGGCCATTGCGCCTCTGCTTTCGTTCGTGGTGCACTCGCGAAGGGATGGGGTACGGTGCCCCTCTCAGCTCACCATATCCGCTGGTACATCAGCCGAGCACGCGGATCGGTGCTCCAGCGGCCCAGGCGGCGATGCCTTCGACGGCTTGAGTGAAGAAGATCCGGTACGTGTCTTCCGTGACGTATCCCAGGTGCGGGGTGAGCACTGTGCGCGGTGTGCTGCGCAGGCGGTGGTCCACCGGCAGCGGCTCTTCGTCGTGGACGTCGAGTCCGGCACCCCGGATCCCGCCTGCTTCCAGCACGGTGATGAGTGCGTCGGTGTCGACGAGTCCGGCGCGCGAGGTGTTGACGAGGATGCTGTCGGACTTCATCGCCGCGAGTTCAGCGGCTCCCACGAGTCCTCGGCTGCGGTCGCTGAGTTTGTAGTGGATCGTCACCACGTCCGCGGTGGAGAACAGTTCGTCCTTGCTCACCGCGCGCACACCCAAGGCGTCCGCCCGTTCCGCGTCGAGGTTCTGGCTCCACGCCACGACGTCCATGCCGAAGGCCGCACCGACTCTCGCGACCTTCGTGCCCAGCCGTCCCAGACCGACCACGCCGAGGCGGTGCCCATCGAGGTCTCCCCCGACGGTCGACTGCCAACCGCCGCCTCGGACGGCGGCGTCCTCGGCCGGGATGCTGCGCAGAACGGAGAGGATGAGTCCCCAGGTCAGTTCCGGTGTCGCCGAGGTGGTCGACTCGGTTCCGCAGACCACGATCCCCTTCGCACGCGCCGCCTCCACGTCGATGGAGGCGTTGATCCGCCCCGTGGTCACGAGCAGACGCAAGTCCGGCAGCCGTTCCAGCCGGCCGGCGGTGAAGGCGGTTCTCTCTCGCATCGCCACGACCACCTCGGCGCCGTAGAGTACCTGCACCAGGTCAGCGTCGTCGACGAGGGGCCGATCGATGAACTCGACCTCGGCGTCGAGACCGCTCCACTCCGCGAACTTGCCTGCCACCTGCTGATAGTCATCGAGGACGACGATGCGCATTGTGTTCCTCTCCTGAAGCCGTGTGACCTACATCCTAGAGCCGATAGGCGAGGCGGTGCAGACTTGAGTCTGCACCGCCTCGGCGATCGTGGAACCGGCCCGTGCCGCCGATCGTCACCCGGAAGCGGACCGCGTCAGCAAGAGGCCTTGACCTGGGTCAGAAGCAGACCGCGCCCTTCGACGCCGACTGCACGAGCTTTGCGTACTTGCCGAGCACACCGGTGAGGCGGTGGTTCTCGGGCAGCGTCCAAGACTTGCGACGCTCGGCCAGCACCTCTTCGTCGACGTGGAGTTCGATCGAACGAGCCGCGATGTCGACGGTGATCTTGTCCCCGTCCTCGACGAGCGCGATCGGACCGCCGTCGACCGCCTCGGGGGCGATGTGGCCGATGCACAGACCGGTCGATCCGCCGGAGAAGCGACCGTCGGTGAGCAGCAGGACGTCCTTGCCGATGCCCGCGCCCTTGATGGCGCCGGTGATCGCAAGCATCTCGCGCATTCCGGGTCCGCCTTTGGGTCCTTCGTAGCGGATGACGACGACGTCGCCCTTCTTCAGTTCTCCGTTGAGCACGGCGTCCATGGCCGGCTGCTCCTGGTCGAAGACGCGAGCGGTGCCTTCGAATACGTCGGCGTCGAAGCCCGCGGACTTCACGACCGCACCTTCAGGAGCCAGAGATCCCTGCAGCACGGTGAGGCCGCCAGTGGCGTGGATCGGGTTGTTGAGCGCGCGCAGGATCTTCCCGTCCGGGTCCGGCGGGTTGATCGACTCGAGGTTCTCGGCCACGGTCTTGCCCGTCACGGTCAGGCAGTCGCCGTTGAGCAGACCGGCGTCGAGGAGGGCCTTCATGATCACGGGCACGCCGCCGATCTTGAAGACGTCGTTCATCACGTACTGGCCGAAGGGCTTGACGTTGCCCAGGTGCGGAACCTTGTCTCCGATGCGGTTGAAGTCATCGAGCGCGAGTTCCACTCCCGCCTCGTGGGCGATGGCCAGCAGGTGGAGAACCGCGTTCGTCGAACCGCCGAAGGCCATTACCACGGCGATCGCATTGTGCAGCGATTCGCGGGTGATGATGTCCTTCGTGGTGATGCCCTGGCGCAGCATATTGACAACTGCCTCGCCGGACTTGCGGGCGAACATCGTGCGGTTGCGATGGATAGCCGGCGGTGCGGCCGAACCCGGCAGGGACATGCCCATGGCCTCGGCGGCCGAAGCCATGGTGTTCGCGGTGTACATTCCGCCACAGGCACCCTCACCGGGGCAGACGGCCCGCTCGATGGCGTCGACGTCCTTCTGGGACATGGTGCCCGCACGACAGGCGCCGACGGCTTCGAAGGCGTCGATGAGGGTGACTTCCCTCTCCGAGCCGTCCTCCATCTTCGCGGTTCCCGGCATGATCGAACCGTTGTAGAGGAAGACGCTCGAGAGCCCGAGGCGGGCGGAGGCCATGAGCATTCCGGGGATCGACTTGTCGCAGCCGGCCATGAGCACGGAGCCGTCGAGTCGTTCGGCGCTCATCACGGTCTCGACGGAGTCGGTGATGACCTCACGGGAGACCAGCGAGTAGTGCATGCCCTCGTGACCCATCGAGATTCCGTCCGAGACGGAGATGGTGCCGAATTCCAGCGGGAAGCCACCGGCCTCGTGGACGCCTTCCTTGGCGGCCGAACCGAGTCGCTGCAGCGACATGTTGCAGGGGGTGATCTCATTCCACGAGGTCGCGATCGCGACCTGCGGCTTCACCCAGTCGTCGTCGCCCATGCCGACGGCGCGCAGCATTCCGCGCGCAGCGGTGGCCTCGAGGCCGTCTGTGACATCGCGCGAACGGGGTTTGATGTCGGGAGTGGTGTTGTCTGTATCGATGCTCATGCAGGCATGCTACGCCCGATTTCAGCATCCGCACGCCGGACTCTCGAATGGTGGAACCTCTTCTGGGCTCCATGCGAGGGCCAACAGCGAGGCAGGGGGCCGAGCCCCCTTAGGTCAGATTCACGTGACCTATCGGCAGCCCCTCAGCCCCGATGGTCGCGGCGCCTCAGGCCTTGATGAGGTTGACCGGCTGCTCACCGTCGTTGATCCGCCTGACCTGCTCGGCGAGGATCTTCACAACCCGTGGTTCGAACGCCGAGGTGTCGCCTCCGACATGCGGTGTGATGAGTGTGTTCGGGGTGCCCCACAGCGCGTGGTTGCGCGGCAGCGGCTCCGGATCGGTGACGTCGAGGGCAGCATGCAGCCGGCCCGCGGCGAGCTCAGCCACAAGCGCTTCCGTGTCGACGACCTTGCCGCGGGCGACGTTGACGATGAGCGCATTGTCGGGAAGCAGACTGAGGAACCTCTCATCGACGAGGCGGTGAGTGCCCTCGTTGAGCGGAGTGATGAGCACGACCACCTCGGTGTGGGGCAGAAGTTCCGGCAGCTCGTCGACGCCGTGGATCTTCCCGCGCTCATCCTCACGTGCGGTCGAGGCCACTCGGGTGAGCTGGACTTCGAAGGGGTCGAAGCGGTCGGCGATGGCCGAGCCGATCTCGCCGACGCCGATGATCATCACCCGTCGGTCCTGCAGCGAGCGGTAGCGCTGGTGCTCCCATACCCGCGAGACCTGCGAGCGGACGGCGTCGTCGATTCCGCGCAGGCTGGCGAGAGTCAGCGCCAGGGCGAGCTCGGCGGTGCCTCCGGTGTGCACACCGGAGGCGGTCGCCACCTGGATTCCGCGTTCGGGCAGGTGAGCGACGGGATCGAATCCGGTCGTCTGAGTGATGACCATGCGCAGGTTGGGCAACTCGTCGAGCAGCTCGATCGTCGGCCCGGAATCCATGTACGGCAGGATGACGACATCGACATCGTCACGACTGAGCTTGGCCGACCGTTCGGCATCGGAGAAGACGACGAGGTCGACGTTCGCGCGCTGGTGAGCGGGAATCCGAGCGATCACACGGTTGCGGAGCTCGGAGTTCGGGAAGGCGATTGTGGTGATGGACATACCCTCATTGTGGCACGCGGCCCGACCCGGCGCCGAGGGATTCGTCACTCTGAGATGACGGTCCTCGTCACTCGGGCAGCGCTTTCCCGATCCGCGTGAACACGGCCTCGAGCACCTCGAGTTCGGCATCGCTGACATGGTCGAAGAAGATCTCGTCGACATAGCTCTTGTGCTGGGACCCTGCGGACAGGAATGCCTGCGCCCCCGCCTCGGTGAGAGCGACATTGTGGGCACGTCCGTCATCGAGACACTGGGTCTTCGTCACCAGTCCCGCGTCGACGAGGACCTTGATCCGATAGTTCAGCCGTGAGGGCGAGAAGACGAGCTTCTTCGCCAGGGCGCTCATCGTCAACGTCCGCTCCGGCGCTTCCCACAGCAGGAGCAGAGTGTTGTAGTCGCTGACGTCGAGTCCTGCGTCGTCCTTGAGCTGGGCCTCAAGGGCCTGACGGATGCGCTGCGAGGTCTCGAAATAGGTCCGCCACGCGTTCTGCGCCAGCGCCTCCCTGCCGAGCCCGAATCTGATCTCCGTCATCTCAGCCCTCGAGCAGCTGCGCGAAGGGAGTGACGTTCGCCGGGTCGAATTCGTCGACGATTCCGCGATTCGCCGAGGAGGTGCCCCGGGTCGCGCTCGCCCCTGCACCTGCGTGCGACTCGGGGTCGGCCACCTCGGCGAGGTCGTCATTTCCGGCCCCGATGATCGTTGCGGTCAGGGACACGAGTTCCTCCCCCGCCTGGCGGATGCGGGCGGTCAGCGCGCGGCCGCCTTCGACGGTTCCCCAGTCGTCGGTCGCGGCGAACACCGTCGTGGGCACGACGATGCCCTTGAGGTAGGACAGCATCGGCCGCAGCACCGCTTCCCCGGCCAGCGAATGGCGGACGGTGCCGCCAGTGGAGGCGACGAGCACGGGTTTGCGGCTCAGCGCCTTTTCGTCGATGAGCTGCCAGAACAGGGTGTGCAGCCCGACGGGGGCGGCCTTGTACACCGGTGCGACGGTGACGATCGCATCGGCGGCGGTGATGGTCACGAAGGCCTGCTCCAATGCTTCGGACCGGAACCCGGTCAGGGTCATATCGGTGAGCGCGGTGGCGAGGCCGCGGACGTTGATGACGTCTGTGGTCACGTCGATGCCCACCGATTCCCCCGCCGAGGCGGCCTGACCGAGGATCCGGTTCGTGAGCTTGAGCGTGGTCGAGTCCTCGCTCAGCGAGGTGGTCACGGCCACGATGTTCATCGTGTTCGTGCTCATCAGCGGTCGGCTCCTTCCCGGGTCGTATTCTGGGCACCTTCGGCGGCGCGTGCCTGGCGGTCCTCGTAGGCGCGTGATCCTTCTCCGCCGCCGGGGATCGGGTCCCGGCCCTCGCGGTGCCGGATGACGAGGGATTCGTGGGTCGGGGCGTCGGGGACATCGGCCGGTCGGCCCTTCGCGAACTCCTCGCGGAGCACGGGGATGACCTCTTCGCCGAGGAGGTCGAGCTGTTCGAGCACCGTCTTCTGCGGCAGTCCCGCATGATCGATGAGGAAGAGCTGGCGCTGGTAGTCCCCGGCCCAGTCCCGGAAGCTCAGGGTGCGCTCGATGACCTGCTGCGGCGAGCCGACGGTCAGCGGAGTCTGCGTCGAGAAGTCCTCGAGGCTGGGTCCGTGGCCGTAGACCGGGGCGTTGTCGAAGTAGGGACGGAACTCGCGGACGGCGTCCTGGGAGTTCTTGCGCATGAATATCTGACCGCCGAGGCCGACGATCGCCTGGCTGGCCGTGCCGTGGCCGTAGTACTCATAGCGCTGACGGTAGAGCTGAACCATCCGCGCGGTGTGCGAGGTCGGCCAGAAGATGTTGTTGTGGAAGAACCCGTCGCCGTAATAGGCGGCCTGTTCGGCGATCTCGGGGCTGCGGATCGAACCGTGCCAGACGAACGGCGGCACTTCGTCCAGAGGGGTCGGGGTGACGGTGAAGCCGTTGAGCGGCGTGCGGAAGTTGCCTTCCCAGTCAAGGTTCTTTTCACGCCACAGACGGTAGAGCAGGTTGTAGTTCTCGACCGCCAGCGGGATGCCGGCTCGGATGTCCTTGCCGAACCACGGGTAGACGGGGCCGGTGTTGCCGCGGCCCATGATCAGGCTGATGCGACCGTCGGAGAGGTGCTGCGCGTACGAGTAGTCTTCGGCGATGCGCACGGGGTCGGTCGTGGTGATGAGCGTGGTCGCCGTCGAGAGTTCGAGCTTCTCCGTCTGTGCGGCGATGTTGGCCAGCAGGACCGGCGGGTTCGCCGGGGCCACGAAGGGCGGGTTGTGGTGCTGCCCGGTGGCGAAGACGTCGAGTCCGACCTCCTCGGCCTTCTTGGCGATCTCGACGGTGTTCTTGATCCGCTGGTGTTCGCTGACGGTGGTGCCGTCGGTGGGGTCGGTGGTGACATCGCCGATGGTGAAGATTCCGAGTTCCATGACGCCTCCTGCATCTGAGCTGCTGCGGTTCTCGCGTCCGCCCCGCTGATTGGACTAACTTCAATTTTGAAGTAACTAGTTGAAATCTTAACAGAAGTGGTCGCGAAAGTATTCCCGTCCCGAGTGAAGTGTTTCCTGTGGGCGGATCCGCCGCGATCCTGCTTTCGATTTCGGGATGGATCCGCCCGCAGGAGACACGCTGGCTGTCGCTCATCAGGATCCGCACAGAGTCGACTGCGACACCTCCGCCTGTGGGCAGCACGGGAGCGAAGCCGTCTGAACCCCGGTTCTGCGAGGGTCGACTCGCATCCACAATCGCACCTACGTCAGCAAACTATCCACAAGCGCCATCGCGAACCTCGACGCAGGACTTCCGCATGCGGAGTCTTGGCGGCATGTGGCAATCAACGAATCAGAGTGTCGTCTTCAGATCTGTGCCCCTGCCTTTCACCGCCGCCGAAGCCGCCCAGCGAGGCATCTCGGCCTATGCACTGACTGAGCACCATCGCTTCATCCAGATCTTCCGCGGCATCTGGGTCGACACCGAATCACTGACCGACGTGCCGACACCGCAATGGGCCGACCATGAATGGCTCAAGACCTGGATGTATATGACCGGCATTCGCAGACTCCACCCCGCCTTGGCCGCGGACCACCTGACCGCAGCACGCCTGTATGGACTTCCGCTGCCGAGTCAGATCAAAGACAGAAACATCTACGTCGCCACACCTACGCGCGGCCAGCGCATCAAACGCCCCGGCCTCGTCGTCAGCCGACCGACGAGGCTGGCAACCGAATGGATCGATCTCTTGAGACTGCCGCTCGTCACCATTCCTCGCCTCGTCGCCTCACTCACACCGCTGCTCAGCCTCAACGAACTGGTAGCCCTCTGCGATGCCGCGGCCGGCAGACAGGCCAGCGGCCCTTACATCACCATCGAACGGTTACTCTCGGACATCGACAGTCTTCCCCGAGTTCCACAACGCCGCAAGGCACGAAAGGCGCTCGCTCTCGTTCGACCGACAGTCGAGTCGCCGCAGGAGACCTGGCTGCGCCTCTGGCTGACCGATCACGACTTCCCCGAACCAGTGGTGCACCCCGCCGTCTGCAGCGCGATCGACGGCTGCGTGCTTCACCCCGATCTCGGCTACCCGGAGCTGCGGATCGCGATCGAGTACGAAGGCGACCATCACCGATCGTCGCCTGGGCAGTATGCACAGGACATACGTCGCCGGGAACTGCTCGAGGCCGAAGGGTGGGTGCTTCTGAGGGTGGCGAAGCGCAGCGATATGGACTCGTTCGCCAGACGGCTGAGACACCTCATGGCCGAACGAAAGCTGTCACATTGAGAACAACCGTCTCCTGCGGGTGGATCCAGATCGATATCTCTGCATTTATCACGATGGATCCACCCGCAGGAGACACCGAACCCTCATCGCGAGGGGTACGCGCACCGGAGGAAGATGCGCACAGACAGAAGTTGCGAGAGCCTCAGATCCAGAGGGCCGGGTCCTCGAGGACGAAGTCCGGGTGCGTCGTCGACGACTCGGCTCCCGCCTTCGCCGAGGCGACGCCGTCCTTCTTCTTCGAGCGCACCTTCGCGGGGATGCCGACAGCGCTCGAGTCGGCCGGCACGTCCTTGACGACGACGGCGTTGGCTCCGACCGCGGAGTTATCGCCGACGACGATCGGGCCGAGGATCTTCGCCCCGGCTCCGACGAGCACGTGGTTGCCGATCGTCGGGTGGCGCTTCGTCTGTGCCATCGACGTACCGCCGAGGGTGACCTGATGGTAGAGCATGACATCGTCGCCGACTTCCGAGGTCTCTCCGATCACGACTCCGTTGGCGTGGTCGATGAAGAAGCGACGCCCGATCCTGGCCCCCGGGTGGATCTCCACTCCGGTCAGCGTCCGCACGAGCTGGGACATCAGTCGCGCCGGAACCTTTCCGACGTCATGCTGCCATAGCCGGTGGAGTCCGCGGTGCGCCCAGATGGCATGCATCCCGGGGTAGGAGACCAGGGAGACGAAATCATTGCGCGCCGCCGGATCGCGTCGCTTCACCGTCTCGAGGTCTTCTCTCAGCGTCTCGCGCACACCGCGTCGGCTCAGCCCATAGGCGGCCGCACCCGCAGCCGCTGCGGCCGCTGCCCACAGTGCCTTCATCGTTGACTCCCCCTGCTCATTCGTCCTGGTCTGTCTCGTGCAAGTCGGATCCGGTCGGAAGAATTCCCGCAGCGGTCCGACATCGGACTCTGCAGACAGCGAGGGCGCCAAACCGAAGTCTGACGCCCTCGTGCCGCTGCCGTGGAGTCAGTCCATGTACTCGGCAAACAGCGGAGTCGACAGATACCGCTCGCCGTAGCTGGGAATGATGACGACGACGCGCTTGCCGGCATTCTCCGGTCGAGACGCGACCTTCTCGGCAGCGAAAAGTGCGGCACCGGAGGAGATGCCGACGAGCAGGCCCTCTTCGAGAGCGACGGCGCGAGCCCGCTCGAAGGCGTCGTCGTTGTCGACATCGACGACTTCGTCGTAGATATCGGTATTGAGCACCTTCGGCACGAAGTTCGCGCCGAGGCCCTGGATCGCGTGCGGTCCGGCCGTGCCTTCGGTCAGCAGCGGCGAAGCGGCGGGCTCGACGGCGATGATCTTCACATCCGGGTTGGCCTCACGCAACGCGGCTCCCGCGCCGGTGATGGTTCCGCCCGTGCCGATGCCGGAGACGAAGATGTCGACCTTGCCGTCGGTGTCGGCGAGGATCTCGGGACCAGTGGTGGCCTTGTGGATCTCGGCGTTGGCCTGGTTCTCGAACTGGCGCACGAGGACGGCGCCGTCGGAAGCAAGCTCTTCAGCCTTAGCCACTGCACCCTTCATGCCTTCAGCCTTGTCGGTGAGGACCAGCTCGGCTCCGAATGCGCGCAGCAGAGCGCGACGTTCCTTCGACATCGACTCGGGCATCGTCAGCTTGACCTTGTAGCCGCGGGAGGTGCCGACCATGGCCAGCGCAATGCCGGTATTGCCCGAAGTCGCCTCGACGATGGTTCCGCCGGGCTTGAGTTCGCCGGATTTCTCGGCGGCGTCGATCATCGCCACGCCGATGCGGTCCTTGACGGAGTTGCCGGGGTTCGAGGATTCGAGCTTCGCCACAATCTCGGCGCCCGACCGGTCACTGGCCTTGTTGATGCGGACCAGCGGCGTGCGGCCGACGAGTTCGGAGACATTGTTGAAGATGGTCAAAGTAAGTCCTTTCACGATTCTTTGTGCACCGCCGTCGGCGGCCACTCGCCGTTCGGCGGACGTGCACCTGAACGGGTGGAGCGACAGCTTGCATCTCGTGGTCCGAGACGGCTTGCCCTCATCATAACCACGCCGACCCTGAACGTGTTCCCAGATATGTTGCTCAACAATCTGTGTTCGCTGGGGGCGAAACTTTATGACGGCTCTTATCACATACCCGAGATAGCCGCATATCCATCCACCTGATCGAGCGCGGGGTACGATCAACCGCTGAGCAATCGGTGGACACGATCACCGAGGCGGCCCTCCCCCGAGATCGCGCCCAAGCGCTGCGATCGGGCGGAGTCTGAGACGGTCTCAGGTGACCGATACGATTGTCCTCATGGCCATTCATCCCATCGTCGTCTACGGCGAGCCCGTTCTGCATCGTCGTGCCGAGAAGATCACCGAGTTCGACGAGGACCTTGCCGAACTCGTCGCAGACATGCACGAGACGCTCGACGCCAGCAACGGTGTCGGATTGGCCGCACCGCAGATCGGTGTCGGCAAGTCCATCTTCGTGTTCAACGCCGACGATGACTATGGTGTGCGTCGTCGCGGCACCTTCGTCAATCCTGTGCTCATTGGCTCGAAGGTTCCCGACACCCGTCCCGATCCCGACGATGAGACCGAAGGATGCCTGTCGGTTCCGAGTCTCGATTTCCCTCTCAAACGTGCCGACAGAGTCACCGTCAACGGCTTCGATGAGAAAGGCGAACCGGTGACCCTGAGCGCGGACGGGTGGTTCGCGCGCATCATGCAACACGAATACGACCACCTGCAGGGCACCCTCTACGTCGACCGTCTCGACAAGCGGTGGTCGAAGAAGTGGAAGAAAGCCCAGGAGGCTCACGGCTATGATCAGCCGGGCCTATCCTGGATGCCGGGAGTCGACCCCGATCCCTTCGGCCACTGAGCCGGAGCCGAGCTCAGGCCTCGAGTTCGTCCACGGACTTCTGAGCCGCAGCCAAGCGGGAGTCGAAGTCGTCGAAATCATCGGCAGTCTGGTCGAGTTCGGCGACGAGCCCGGAGATGATCGACGACTGCGAATCCGCATCGATGCGCAGCTCCCTGAACTGCCAATCGGCTGAATCATCAGCTGCGGTGCGAGACAGCACGTCGAGCACCCGATCGCCGAGCTCGCGGGAGCGTTCGGAGTTGTGCAGCAGCATCAGCTGCTGGTCGAGTTCGCGGAGGCGCTCGTAGTATTCGTGCATCGACTCCACGCGGCGGGCCATCGACGAGAAGGCGACGGCCAGCTTCGACAGATAGGTCTCCACCGACTTCGCGGTTCCCGCATCGCGGATGCCTTCGATCTCCTCGCGCAGGCTGACGAGTTCCCGCAGCCGCACTCCGATGGAGGCCACGGCATGGTCGAGGTCGACGCGGGAGACGTGGTCTTTGAGTATCGGGTGGGTCCACGCGCGGGTGCGCACGATCTTGCGAGCGATCGTGACAGCGAGATGGAACAGACGCTGCTCGTCGGTGTCGCGGCCCTCCTTGCGCCCGGGCAGATAGCCGAGACTGGCCGGAGTCACCCACTGGGCGCCTGAGACCTTACGCCGATTCTTGCGGCTCAGTCGCTTCGGATCACGCAGGTATTTGGGACCGGTGACGGCAGCGAAGATCCCAGTGCCCAGTGCCGTGGCCGCACCCATCCCGCCGAAGGTCAGTGCGGCATCGGCGAATCCCGAGACCAGAGCCAATCCCCCGGGTGCCGCGAATCCCGCGGTCACGGCGGTGCCGGCGGCCGTGCCGCCCTTGAACAGGACGCTGGAGCGGAAGAAGTTCCGGCTCATCCCACCGGTGAGCATGATCGCGCTCGGGGCTCCGGCCGTGTAGCGGTATCCGCGGGCACTCCAGGCTCGCAGCACCGCCTCGTTGACGCTGTCGGGCACGAGCACCCGATAGATCGGCGCGGACTTCCCGCATTCGCTCTTCCACAGCGATTTCCACTCAGACACCGCTTCACCTCCACGCGTGTGGGTCACGCACTCGGCCCTGTCCCTGCGGGCCATCGGTTGCGGGGAATGCGAACAGCCACACCCTCCGCTGTGCTCGGGAAACCGGTCGGTTCCCTTGGACGCACAGTCTAGAGGGTGTGGCTGGATCAATCCTGAGTCCTGCTCGGCACTGTCAGGTGCCGCCGCCGACCAGGATCGGAGTCGGACCTGTACTCAGACGCCCAACTTGGCGAGGATGAGGTCCTTGGCCTTTCCGGCATCGGCCTGTCCGCGGGTGGCCTTCATGATCGGGCCCATGAGCGCGCCGATGGCCTGCATCTTTCCGCCCTTGATCTTCTCGACCACATCGGGGTTGGCCGCGATGGCCTCCTCGACGGCGGCTTCGAGCGCACCGGTGTCCTCGACGATTTCGAGGTCGCGGGCCTTCATCACCTCGGCGGGCTCTCCTTCGCCGGCGACGACTCCGGTGAGCACATCCTTAGCCAGCTTGTCGTTGAGCTTGCCCTCGTTGATGAGATCGACGAGTCCTGCCACCTGGGCGGGTGTGACGATCTCGGTGGGGTGCTTGTCCTCCTGGTTGGCCAGGCGGGCGACCTCACCGGTCCACCATTTGCGTGCCGCTGCCGGCTTCGCACCGGCGGTGACGGTGTCCTCGATGGCTTCGAGGAGTCCGGCGTTGACAATGTCGCGCATCTCCAGGTCGGAGAACTTCCATTCCCCGAGGAGGCGGCGGCGCTTCTGTGCCGGCAGCTCGGGCAGGCTCGCCCGCAGCTCCTCGACCCATTCTCGGGACGGCTGCAGCGGGACGAGGTCGGGCTCGGGGAAGTAGCGGTAGTCGTCGGCGTCGGACTTCGGACGCCCAGAGGAGGTCTCTCCGGTCTCCTCGTGGAAGTGACGGGTCTCCTGGACGACCTTCTCCCCCGCCTCGAGGAGGGTCGCCTGGCGGGCGATCTCGAAGCGCACTGCGCGTTCGATCGAGCGGAAGGAGTTGACGTTCTTCGTCTCCGTACGGGTGCCCAGCGGTGCCTCGGGATTCTCCCGCAGGGATACGTTGACGTCGGCGCGGACATTGCCCTGTTCCATGCGGGCTTCGGAGACGTCGAGGGCGCGGAAGATGTCACGAAGGGTCCGCACATAGGCGGCGGCCACCTCGGCGGCCCGCTCCCCCGTCCCGGTGATCGGGTGGGTGACGATCTCCACGAGCGGCACACCGGCGCGGTTGTAGTCGACGAGGGAATGGTCGGCACCCTGGATGCGGCCGGTGGCCCCTCCCACGTGGGTGTTCTTGCCGGCGTCTTCCTCCATGTGGGCGCGCTCGACGGGGACGGTCACGATGGTGCCGTCCTCGAGCTCGACCTCGACCTGGCCTTCGGCCGCGATGGGCTCATCGGACTGGCTGGTCTGGAAGTCCTTGGGCACGTCCGGGTAGAAGTAGTTCTTGCGGGCGAACCGGCAGGTCTCGGCGATTTCGCAGCCGAGTGCCAGACCGATCTTGATCGCGTACTCCACCCCCTTCTCGTTGACCACGGGCAGGGACCCGGGCAGCCCGAGGGAAGTGGGGGTCACGTTCGTGTTCGGTCCCCCGCCGAAGGTGTTGGGGGCGGCGTCGAACATCTTGGTCGCGGTGCCGAGTTCGACGTGGACCTCGATGCCGATGACCGGATCGTATTTCTTGATCGCGTCTTCGTAGTTCACTTGGCGTTCAGTCCTTCCGCGAGGGTGTCGAGCACGCGTCCGCCGGCGGATTCGAGTGCGGCTTCCAAGGGTCCGGCCACCTCGTAGAGCTTGACGTCCTCACGGGCCGGAGCCAGGATCTGGAAGCCGACGGGCAGACCATCAGCCAGGCCCGCGGGCAGGGACAGTCCGGGGATGCCGGCGAGGTTCGCCGGGATCGTCGCCACGTCACCGAGGTAGAGGGCCATCGGGTCGGCGGCCTTCTCCGCACCGAATTTCAGTGCGGTCGTCGGGGTCGTCGGGGACACGAGGACGTCGCAGGCGGCGAACGCCTTCGCGAAGTCGTTCTGGACCAGGGTGCGGATCTTCTGCGCCGAACCGTAGTAGGCATCGTAGTAGCCGGCTGACAGAGCGTAGGTGCCGAGGATGATGCGGCGCTTGACCTCCGATCCGAAGCCTGCGGCACGAGTGGCCGACATGACTGTCTCGGCGGTGACGGGACCGGATTCCGGTTCGACGCGCAGGCCGTAGCGCATGCCGTCATAGCGGGCGAGGTTCGAAGACACCTCGGAGGGCATGATGAGGTAGTAGGCGTCGAGGGCGTAGGAGATCGACGGGCAGTCGACCTCGACGATCTCGGCTCCGGCAGCGGCAGCGGTTTCCAGCGCTGCCGTGAACGCGGTGCGGACTCCGTCCTGGTATCCCTCACCGGCCAGCTGCTTGATGACACCGAGCTTCTTGCCCTTGAGCTCGCTGGTCTCGGCGGCGCTGAGGAATCCGCCGATCTCATCGGGCAGCGAGGTCGAATCGAGCGGATCATGTCCGGCCAGCAGCTCGTGCAGGGCTGCGGCGTCGGCGACGTTTCGGCCCATCGGTCCGACCTGGTCGAGGCTCGAGGCCATCGCGATGATGCCGAAGCGCGAGATCGACCCGTAGGTCGGCTTGACGCCGACGGTGCCGGTGAACGCGGCGGGCTGGCGGACGGATCCGCCGGTGTCGGTGCCCACGGACAGCGGGGCCTGGAATCCGGCCAGCGCTGCGGCCGCGCCTCCCGACGATCCTCCGGGCACGTGGTCGAGGTTCCACGGGTTGCGGGTGTTGCCGAAGGCCGAGTGCTCCGTTGTCGAGCCCATGGCGAATTCGTCGAGGTTGGTCTTGCCGAGCACCGGCAGTCCTGCGGCCTTGACCTTGTTGTGCACGGTCGATTCGTAGGGCGGAACCCAGTTCTCGAGCATCTTCGACCCGGCGGTCGTACGCGTGCCTTCTGTGACGACGAGGTCTTTCAGCGCCACCGGAACACCGGCGAGGGCGTGCAGGTCCTCACCGGCGGAGCGCTTGGCGTCGACGGCCTTTGCGGTCTCCAGAGCGCGCTCGTCGGTGACGGTGATGAAGGAGTTGAAGTCATCCTCGGTGGCGGAGATGCGGTCGAGGTGCGCCTGTGTGGCGTCGACGGAGGAGAACTCGCCGGATTTCAGTCCTGCGGCGAGTTCGAGGGCGCTCTTGTTCGTCAGTTCGGTCATCTCATTCCTCCCCGAGGATCTGCGGGACGAGGAACTTGTCGTCCTCGGCGGCCGGGGCCGAGGCCAGAGCCTGTTCGCTGGAGAGCGTCTCGCCCACGACGTCGGGGCGCATGACGTTCGTCAGCGGGATGGGGTGGCTGGTTGCGGGCACATCGTCGCCGGCCACTTCGTTGACCCTGGCGACGTTTCCCAGAATTGTGCTCAGATCACCGGCGAGCGATTTCAGCTCATCGTCGCTCATGGCGATCCGAGACAGTGAAGCCAGATGCTCCACCTGTTCGGGGGTGATTGCGGAAGACTCCGTCATTCCCTGCCTTTCATCGTCGTTTTCACTCGCCCCCAGTCTAGTCTCTTCAGCGGACCCGCCCCCGCCGTTGCGCTGTGACCTTCCCCCAGAACTACCTGACGGCGGCCCAGCAACCGCGCGCGAGGGTGCTGGGCCGCCGTCAGGTAGCAATTATTAGGCGGGGAAGCGTTCGGGCCAGGTGCGGGTGCCTTGAATGTATCCGGCCATGTCGGCCACGACGCGGTCGGCGTCGGCCTGGGTGAACTCTCCGGCTGAGACTCCGGCCTGGAGGTCGGCGGCGAGATCGGCGATGCGGGTCCGGGCGTCGGCCGCGGTGGCGGCGACGAGGTCCGTGCCGGCTGACAGTCTGCCGGCCGCCTGACTTGTGGTGAAAGCCGATCCGTTCGGTGTGACAGCACCGGACGATCCGGTGTTCGCCGAGGCGGTGCCGGTGAGTGAGGTGCCAACTGCAGAATCGTCGACGATCGCGCCTTCGATGACCTCGTAATCGTCCGTCGAGATGCCGGCGAGCGTGGTCGTCGACTCCTCGGTGCGCGCGGTGACCGGGGCGGCCGGAGTGCGCATGGACGTCAGTTCAGGCTGCGCATTGCGTTTGGTGCTGTTCGGTCCCGGCCCCAGCACCAGGTCGGCCAGGCCCGCCGTAACCGGGACTGCGGTCAGGGCCGCGGCGACGACCACGCAGGTTCCGGCGAGAACTTTGGGGATCCATCTCATGTCCCACACTCTTCCACTCGAAGCTGTCTCTGAGCTTGGCTGAGTCTGAGCCCCGACTTCGAGTTCGGTCACGAACGAATCACAGCCGCACCATGGAAACTCCAGGAACCGCGAAGTATTCCCTCCGGCCGCGAGGCACCAGGGACCAGGCACGAGGCCCGGGCACATCTCAGTCGAGGCTGCCGGTCTCCAGCAGAACCCTGAACTGGTCCTCGTCGAGAACGGGCACGCCCAGCGACTCCGCCTTCTCCAACTTCGACCCGGCATTCTCACCGGCGACGACATAATCGGTCTTCTTCGAGACCGATCCCGCCGCCTTGCCGCCGGCACCAAGGATCGCCTCCTTGATGCCATCGCGGGTGAACGAGCTCAGCGAACCGGTCGCCACGATCGTCAGCCCCTCGAGGGTCTGCGCGGCGGCTTCGACCTCGTCGTCTTCCATCCGCACCCCGGCGGCCGCCCAGGTCTCGACGATCTCGATGTGCCAGTCGATCTCGAACCAATCGCGAATGCTCTGGGCGATCGTCGGACCGATGCTCTCGACGGCCGACAGCTCCTCGAGGCTTGCCTCACGGATGGCCTCAAGGGTGCGGAATTTCGCGGCCAGGGTCCGTGCCGCGGTCGGTCCGACGTGGCGGATCGACAAGGCGACGAGCACCCGCCACAGATCCTGATCCTTCGCCTTCTCCAGTTCGTCGAAGAGCTTCTTCGTATTCGCGCTCGGGGCGCTCGGCTTCTTCGCGGTTCCCCGGGTGTAGAAATACGGGACAAGCTCTCGCTCACCGGTCTCCACTCCCTTGGACTTCTTGTTCCGCCAGATCTTGACATCGCCCAGATCCTCCGGGGTGAGGTCGAAGAGGAAGGCCTCCGACGTCAGCGGGGGCGTGTCCGGTTCGGCCGGCGCCGTCAGCGCCAGTGCAGCCTCCTCTCCGAGAGCTTCGATGTCGAAGGCCGCGCGGGAGGCCAAGTAGAAGATGCGGTTGGCCAGCTGCGCCGGGCACGATCGAGAATTCGGGCACCGCAGGTCCTTGTCGCCCTCCTTCTGCTCACCGAGCTCGGTCCCGCAGGACGGGCAGTGGGTGGGCATGACGAATTCCTGCTCGGATCCGTCCCGCAGGGCGACGACTGGACCGAGCACCTCGGGGATGACGTCTCCGGCCTTGCGCAGGGTAACGGTGTCGCCGATGAGCACGCCCTTGCGTCTGACCTCGTACCCGTTGTGCAGGGTCGCCCGCTCGACGGTCGATCCAGCCACGGTGACCGGTTCCATCACGGCGAATGGGGTCACGCGCCCGGTCCGACCCACCTGCACCTGGATATCGATGAGCTTCGTCGTGACTTCCTCGGGCGGGTATTTGAAGGCCGTCGCCCACCTCGGTGCGCGAGACGTATAGCCCAGCGTCTCCTGCACGGCGATATCGTCGATCTTGATGACGATTCCGTCGATCTCGTGGGTGACATCGTGACGGTGCTCACCGTAGTAGGCGATGAAGTCCTCGATCTCATCGACGGTGTCGAGGACCTTGAAGTAGTCGCTGATCGGCAGACCCCACGACCGGAACTGCTCGTAGACCTCGGACTGGTGAGCAGGCTCCGGATGCGAATCATCGGCCGGGGTCCACACGGCGATTCCGTGGACGAGCATGTGCAGGGGCCGACGGGCCGTGACGGCCGGGTCCTTCTGCCGCAGCGAACCGGCCGCGGAGTTCCGCGGGTTCGCGAACGGGGCCTTGCCCTCGGCGACGAGGGAGGCGTTGAGTTCGGCGAAGTCCTCGACGGGGAAGAACACCTCACCGCGGATCTCGACCTCGGCCGGCGGGTGCTCGGTGTCGAGGCGGTGCGGGATATCGGAGATCGTGCGCACGTTCGCGGTGATGTCCTCACCGATGCGTCCGTCGCCGCGGGTCGCCGCCCGCACGAGTTCGCCGTTCCGATAGAGCAGATTGACGGCGAGGCCGTCGATCTTGAGTTCGCACAGGAACTTCGACTTCACCGAGGTGGCCGACCGCACCCGTTCGTACCAGGCTCGCAGTTCCTCATAGTCGAAGACGTTGTCGAGGCTGTACATCGGACCGATGTGTTCGACCGGGTCGAAGGTCGAGGTGTCGACGACGCCGCCGACGGTCTGCGTCGGCGAGGAGTCGGTGACGAGTTCGGGGAACTGCGCCTCGAGGTCTTCGAGACTATGGACGAGTTCGTCGTACTCGGCATCGGAGACGAGCAGGGAGTCCTGATAGTAGGCGGCCCGCAGCTCCTCGATCCTCTCGGTCAGCTGGGCATGTGCCTGAGCGCGAGCGGTCGCGTCGGTGAGGTCGACGCCCTGCAGCTCCGGTGTGGTCGAATCCGAGGTCTGGTGCTCGGGCGTCGATGAGTCGGCGTTCTCCGGTGTCGTGGTCATTCGATCTCCTCAAGAGCCCGCCGCAGACCGGCGGCGATGGTCATAGTTCCCCGATTGTGCTCGGGCCCGATCCCCTGCTGGTCCTCCAGCAGCGGCGGGTAGGTCAGCGGCAGTTCGGATCCGGCGATGATTCCGAATTCGCGCAGACTCGAGACCCCCATGCCGATGCGCGACCACGGGGTGCGGATCCGCTCGCACCAGTGATTGACCGCGTCCGATCGCCCCCCGGCCGTTGGCGGCAGGTGGATCCAGGTGCCGAGCCCCGCCTCGGCGAGGGTCGCCAGCTGCTCCCAACTGTGTGGTCTCAGGCTAGCCAACGGCACTGACACGGATCGGGCGCCGGTGCGGCGGACCGCCTCGGCGGCGGGAATCTCCTTGCCCTGCAGGTGCAGAGAATCGAGGTCCGGCAGGGCGAGCACGGTGGGCGGGAGGTGGCGCAGCGTGGATTCGAGCGCCGCCCACACCTGGGTTTCGCTGACGGCGGGCAGGCTCGCCCACCCGGACACCGTCGGCCAGGTGCCGGTGAGGACCGGGTTCAGGCGGGATTCGACGAGGCGGACGGTCGGCTGCATACCCAGGCTCGCGATGCGGTCGGTGAAGGCGGCGATGCCGAAGGCGTAGGCCTGGACGACGTCGCGGCGTGCCCCATAATCGCCGAGCACACGAGCGCCGGAGCTCAGGCTCAGCGCGGTCACGAGCGTCCACGGTCCCGGCAGGCTGATCTGGACCTGCCCGGGCCGCGACCCACCGTATTCGGCGATCGCGTCGAAGGCTTCGATCAATGCCGAGTCCTCGAGCCGTTCGTCTTTGCCCGCCGAGGCGGTCAGTCGCCATCCGTAGGATGTGCGGTCGACGTGGAGTTCGGTGAGCAGGCCGACGGCGCGACCGATGGCATCTGCACCCCATCTGCCCTCAGTTTGATGCGCGGTCAGGGGCACCGGCGGAAGCTGGTCGGCGAGAAGATCGAAGCCGGAGGCCGCGGCCTCCCGGACCGGACTTGTCGCGATATAGCCACGGCGCGGATCGCGGGCTCCGGGCAGCCAGATTCCCGAGGTCGTGGCCGCGGGCAGAACGGACGTCGGGACGTCGGGGACGGACACCTCGGTGGGGGTGGGATCCGGCCGGTCACGGTCGGAGCTTTCGCGGTCGGAAGTTCGGGGTTCAGCCATGCTGGTGTGATCGGGGGATTCCGAATAAGTCGACATAGAATCCGAACTCGCTTTCCAGGGAATCGATGATGGTTTCCGCGCGGACGAAGCCGTGGGACTCGCCCTTGTACAGACGGTAAATGTACTCCACTCCGGCCAGTTCGAGTGTATCGACGAATTCCTGCGCCTGTGAGGGTGGGACGATCGGGTCGCGGTCGCCTTGCATGACGGCCACGGGCACCGTGATATCGCTGGTCCGGCGAATCGGCGACCGGGTGATGTACTCGTCCTGAGCTGCTGGCCAGGGTCCGACGAGGCCGTCGATGTAGTGGGATTCGACGTCGTGGGTGTCGACGACGAAGCGCATGAGGTCGGTCACCCCGAAATACGAGGTGCCGCAGGCGAACACGGTCGTCGAGGCCAGGGCGGACAGCACCGTCCACCCGCCCGAGGAGGCTCCGGAGATGGCGATGCGATTCGGATCGGCGAGTCCGGCTGCGACGAGTCCGTTGACAGCGGCGACGGTGTCCTCGACGTCGATGACTCCCCACCCGCCGCGCAGCCGGTCACGCCAGGCGCGACCGAATCCGGTCGACCCGCCGTAGTTGACCTCGAGGACGCCGATGCCCCGGGAAGTGAAGAAGCTCGTGCGGGCTGTCACCTCCGGGGTCGCCTGCCCCGTCGGTCCACCGTGGATCGAGACCACGAAGGGCGGGAGTTCGTCGACGGGGGCTGCGAAGCGAGGGTTGTGGGGCGGGTGGATGACGACGGGCACTCCCCCGAGCTCGCCGACCTGCGGGCGGGAGTAGTAGCCCTGGTGAGTGTCGAGGCGTTCGCTGGCGATCTCGGTGAACAGTCCGGTCACCCGGTCGACGGCATAGAGGACTCCGGGGCGCCTGGTCGACTTCGCCGTCAGCAGCAGGTGGGTGCGTCCGAGGTCGAGGAGTTCGATCGTGCCGAAGGTCTCCCCCGTCGTGTCGATGGTTTCCCAAGTCGTGTCGGAAGGGGTGAGCGTTGTGTCGGATAGGCTCCGCCGACGGCGCACGAGTGTTGCGGTGGCCGCCTGAGAATGCGCCCACACTTCATCTCCGTCGTTGAGGTGCCACCGCGTGCCCAGCTGCCAGAGGGCACCGCCGATCTCCTCACCGGTGTCGATGACCGGTCGCAACCGGTCGAATCCGATTCTTTCGGGTGCCGGCGCCTGACGGTCGTCGGTGACCAGGGGACCCGAGGCGACGGGGTCGAAGTCGAGCTCGAATAACGACCAGTGCCCGTGGTGGTCGGAGATGACGTGGAGGGAGGAATCGGAGGTGAACTCCGGCTGGAGCAGGGAGATGCCCGGATCGGTCGGGCTCGGCATGCCTGGATCGGCTCTGCGTGGTCGCTCGACGCCGTCACCGCTGAGCACGGCGACCGCGGGGGTGGCCGGCGTGCGCACATCGACCAGCCACAGGGTGGTTCCGTCCCAGGGCATGTTCGGGTGCTCCCAGCCGATGAACGCCAAGGTGCTGCCGTCGGGTGAGAGCCTGGGCCAGGCCATGAAATGAGAGTGGGTCGAAAGCACATTCGTCGTCCCGTGCTTGGTCAGCAGCACAATCGCGCGTTCACGACTGGTGGACCGGCAGTCCTCGCGCACGCACAGCAGCCCCCACGGACTCATGCGCAGATCTCCGTAGCGGATCCGCCCCGAGGTGTCCGGCGTCAGGGCATGCGGGGCTCGCCCGGGAATGATCTGCCAGACACGCTGATCTGCGGCGTTGACGAAGTAGATGACCTCGCTGCTCTGGTCGAGAGCCCACGAGGCTCCCCCGTATTCATGGACGGCGGAGCGGATGTTGAACCCGGTCGGAATGACCTGTTCACGCTCTCCCGGACGCGACAGTGAGGTGCGGACGAGCCCGGTGCGGGCTTTCTCGGCGGGGATCTTCGTCGAATAGAAGATCTCGTCTCCCCGGAAGGCGGCGTCGAAGATCGGAGCGGCACCGGCGGCCACCTCGGCGGCGCCCAGAGGTGAAGACCAGGTTCCATAAGGTGCCGTGACGACATCTTGGGGACTTTCCTTCATCTCCCCAGAATATCGCCAGTGGCAGACATCGGCCTCGAAGCCGTCGCTTAAGTGAGGTGAAGCGGTTCAGGCCCCGGCGAACTCGGGCGCCGGGGTGATGCGGTCCTTGGTCGTGGAGTCGATGGTGGCCTGACCGAGGACACGGGTGCCGCGGTAGATCACCATGGTCTGCCCCGGGGCCACTCCGGACAGCTCCTCATCGACGTCGACGTGCATGAGCTGCCCGGCCGGACGTGCGGCAGGCACCTCGACCTCGTCGACGATGGGGTTGACTTCGTGTTCAGGCGCCTCGGCGACGAATTCGCCGAGCCAGGCACGGGCCGGCACCGGATCGGCGTGGGCACGGATCTGCACTTCGCAGTCGATCGCGGTCTCCGGAGTCGAACCCATGTCCGACGGCGCTGCACCGGCCCACGAGGTGCGGATGCCGGTCAGATGCGAGACCGCGAGGTCGGCGCGCGACCCGACAGTGACGGTGTTCGTGGCCGGGTCGAGGCCGGTGACGAAGCGCGGCTTGCCATCACTAGCGGGCTTCTCGATGCCGAGGTCCTTGCGCTGACCGATCGTGTACGTCATCGCCCCGTCGTGACGCCCGAGCACTTCGCCTTCGGAGTCCTTGATGAGTCCGGGTCGCATCGGGATCTTATCGGCCAGCCAGGCCTTCGTGTCCCCGTCGGGGATGAAGCAGATGTCGTAGGAGTCGGGCTTGTTCGCTACCGAGAATCCGCGCTCGGCCGCCTCGGCGCGCACTTCGGCCTTCGACGCCGTCGCACCGATCGGGAAGTAGCAGTGCTCGAGCTGATCGGAGGTGAGCACACCGAGGACGTAGGACTGGTCCTTGACCAGATCCTCACCGCGGTGCAGTTCGGGCCGGCCCTCGTCGTCACGCAGCACCTCGGCGTAGTGGCCGGTGGCGATGGCGTCGAAGCCGAGCGCCAGGGCCCGGTCGAGGAGGGCCGCGAACTTGATGCGCTCATTGCAGCGCATGCACGGGTTCGGGGTGCGTCCGGCCGCGTATTCGGCGATGAAGTCATCGACGATGTCTTCCTTGAACCGCTCGGAGAAGTCCCAGACATAGAAGGGGATGTCGAGCATTCCCGCCACGCGGTGGGCGTCGCGGGAGTCTTCGATCGTGCAGCAGCCGCGCGATCCGGTGCGCAGGGTCCCGGGCATTCGGGACAGGGCGAGGTGAACGCCGACGACTTCGTGTCCAGCGTCAACGGCACGGGCGGCTGCGACGGAGGAATCGACTCCGCCGGACATGGCGACGAGTACTCTCATGATGCTCCTTGCATCCATCGGGGTGTTGCCGAAACCATCCCGGCTCGGCGTGCCTGGCCGACGACCTCGGGAAGGGTCGCGAGCAGGGTATCGACATCGGCTTCGGTCGTGTCGTGACCGAGCGTGAAGCGTTGGGTGGTGCGGGCGCTGTCCTCATCCAGTCCGCAGGCCAAGAGCACATGGGAGGGACGGGAGACGCCGGCAGAGCAGGCCGATCCCGTCGAGGTGGCCAATCCCCTGGCATCGAGGCCGAACAGCAGTGAGTCCCCTTCGCAGCCAGGGAACGTGAAGTGGGCGTTGGCCGGCAGGCGGTCCGCTCCGCGCGGACCGGAGAGCACGGCTCCGTCGATGCTCGATTCTATTCCCGCGATGAGGCGGTCGCGCAGACCCGACAGTCGGGCCGACCGGGACTCAAGGTCTGCAGTGACGAGGTCGACGGCGGCGGCGAAGGCCACGGCACCGGCGACGTCGAGGGTGCCCGAGCGCACGCTGCGCTCCTGTCCCCCGCCGTGGAGGATGGGCGTCGGGTTCGCTGCGCGGTCGAGCAGGAGTGCGCCGATGCCGACGGGGCCGCCGATCTTATGCGCGGTGATCGTCATGGCCGTCGCCTTGAGTGCGGCGAAGTCGAGCGGAATCTGTCCGAGCGCCTGCACGGCGTCGATGTGGAAGGGAATGCCGAGTTCGGCGGCGATCTCACCGATCTCGGCGATCGGCTGCAGAGTGCCGATCTCGTTGTTCGCGGCCATCACGCTGATGAGCGCGGTGCGTTCGGGATCGCGGCGCAGTTCAGCGGTCGCCGCGTCCAGATCGAGACGCCCCGCCGAGTCCACGTCGAGGTACACGGCTTCGGCGCCGAGGCTCTCCAGCCACTCCACGGTCTCGAGAATCGCAGGATGTTCGATCGTCGTCGTGAGCACCCGTGGGCGGGCAGGCTCCGTGAACGTCCCGTTGTTGCGCGCGAGGTAGAGGCCCTTGAGAGCGAAATTGTCGGCCTCGGTGCCTCCGGATGTGAAGATCACCTCCGACGAGGTGGCCGCACCGACCGCGCGGGCAATTCCTTCGCGTGCTTCTTCGATGCGCATCCGTGCCGCTTGTCCGACCGCATGCAAGGCAGAGGGGTTGGCCCGACGGGCCAGCTCCTTCGTGTACACCTCGAGCACCTCGGCGGGCATCGGCGAGGTGGCTGCGTGATCGAGATAGATGGGCACCCTGCAATTTTAGGGCGTGAGCCGGGCTACGGCCAGGATCCGTGCGGCATCTCACCTGCCAAGCGGCACATCTGGACGAGTTGCCGGCCGGTACGGCCGACTAAACTGGGTCGGGTGTTCACCGTTTTCACCATCGTCCTCTATGCCGCCACCGACATCCTGACCCTGTGGTCGATCGTCGAGACCATCCGCAACCGTCCGGCCGGCAAGGCCCTGCTCGGCGGTGCCGCTCTGCTTCTGCTGCTGCTCATCGTGCAGCTGATCATCTCGATTGCGACCTTCGGCTCCACGCATGATGTCGACCCGCTGCTCTACTTCGGCTACATCATCACAGCGATCATGGTCATGGCGCTGGCCGGATTCTGGGCGTTTGCGGAATTGAGCCGTTGGGGGCCGGGTGTGCTGGCCGCGGCAGGACTGACGGTGATCGTGATGATCGAGAGATTGGACCAGATTTGGCAGTGACCAGGCGCAATCGGTTCGGCGGGGATTCCGCCGACGATGCGAACTCAGCAGGCAGCGCGAACGCGGCGGACAACGCCGACACAGCGGACTACTCGGACTCCTCGGCCGCCTCGGCGAGGGGAAAGACGGGACGGTCGCCGTTCTCGGCGATGCATACCGGACCGGGACGGGCGCTGACTGCCGTGTACGGGGTCTTCGCGCTCTCGGCCACGGCCCGGGCGGGCTACCAGCTCATCCGCGAATTCGATGTCGCACCGATCGCGTACTCGCTGTCCGCGCTGGCCGCGGTGATCTACATCCTCGCCACGGTCTGCCTGGTCATCGGCAACCGCGTCTCACACCGGATCGCCGTCGCGGCCTGTGCGATCGAGTTCCTCGGCGTCATCGTCGTCGGCATCCTCAGCCACACCCACCCCGAGGACTTCGCGAAGCCGTCGGTGTGGTCGAACTTCGGCAGCGGATACGGCTATATTCCGCTGCTCCTGCCGCTCATCGGCCTGTGGTGGCTGCTGCGAGTCGGCCGCCGCGCCAGCCACGGCTGACAAATCGCGCGAACCGCGACTGAGCGCGGTTCACTCCACCTTGGAGGACAGGACGTTCCAATCGGTGGCGACGGCGGTGAGTTCGTCTCCGGTCTTCATCAGCACATAGGGGTGCGCAGTGTCGACCTTGATGGTGTCGCCCTCTTTGTCGTTCGTCTTCACGGCTTCGACGGTGTCGCCGAGGTCGAGTGCGTAGTCCGACGGTGCCTTGATCGTCAGGGTGCACCGCACTTCGCCCATTCCGATCGCGCCGTTTTCGGTGCTCAAGGTCATGTCCTCGAACTTGAGGTCCTCATAGGGCTTGCAGTCGACGTCGACCTTGTCGAAGCCGGAGTCCTTGTCCCGCAGGTCACCCAGGTAGTCGCGGAACCCCTTGAATCCGCCTTCCTTGAGTCCCTCGGGACCCCCGGATTTCGCCTTGCCGTCGACGAGGAACGATGAGACGTCACCGGACGCGGTCGTCAGATCCTCGGAGAAGTCCTCCGACCCCTTCTCCACGGCGCCGCGGTCATCGGCCATGAGGGCGGGCATCTGCTCGGTGGGAATATAGGACGCCGAACGCACGAGCGGATCGGTCGACGCCGATTCCCGCGTCACCAGCATCACCTGGGTCAGCTGCTTGTCCCCATCCGTGGACTTCTTGTCCGCGGTCCCGAAGGCGTAGAACCACATCGGGTATTCGGTGAAGTTCGGGCTGCCGGCGACAACCTCGGTGAAGTCCGGTGCGCGCAGCTTCTGCTTCGCCTTGTCCGCGATCTGGATCTGCGCACGGGTGTGGTCGATGAGCGGTGCCGCCTGGATCTTGTCGAGGTCGGAGCCCTTGTCGCCGAGAGTCTTGTCCAGCGATTCCGTGTAGTTCGTCATGAACTTCCCGGCCTCACCGGGGCGCACCGCCGTGCGCTCGTACGGGGTGGTGTCCGGGTTGCTGGGTTTGGCGATCGGCATATTCGCACAGCCGCTGAGCACGAGCCCGGTGCCTAAGACGGAGGCCGTCACTGCACGGAAGGACCGCCGGTTCCGCACATCCCGTCGCCGAGGTGGCGCCTGGCCGCCCGTGTCCGGCTGCACTGCCGAGATCGGCTGGGTCGCGGGTCCCGGCTCGTCCTTGGCTGTGCGGTCAGCGGCCGGTCTCCGGCCATCGCGGCCGGGACCGCTGCCGCCTCCTGGTCCGCTGTCGCCTCCTGGTCCGCTGTCGCTGCTGTCGGGTCCGCTGCCGCTCGGGAGTCCGACGTCCTTCTTCGGCGGGCGGATGCGCGAGGCGCACCAGCGCATGAAGAGGAACACCGAGAATCCGGCGAGCATGATCGTGCCGGCAATGCCGAGCAGGCTGAGTGCGAACACGCCCTTGACGCGCATCTGGAGACTCACCGTCGTTCCATCAAGACTGTCACCGGAGTTCGCAGGAGCGATGATGAGCACCTGCGGTTCGGCATCGAGGTCGAAGGTCTTCGCGACCGTCTTTCCCGTGTCCGTGCTGATCCACCAGTCGCGATCGGCGATATCGGCGTCCGGCTTCGCGTCGCCGGGAGTGAACCGATGGGTCGCGGAATTCGGGAACGACACATCACTGATCTGCTCCTGCGCCACCCCATCGAGGTAGCTGTCTGCGTCGACCCCGCTGGCGGTGCCGACGAACAGCTCCGTGCCCTTCGAGTTCTTCGCCGTCACGGTCACGCTCGATCCCGAATAGGGCACGATCGCCTCGTCGAGGACGACGGCGTAGGCACCGTCCTTGACCTTGAAGGTCGGCGTCTCGGTGATCTCGTCGGTGCCGACGACCGAGAGCGCAGAGAAGACCAGTCCGGCGAGCGTGAGCGCCGCTGCGCCGAAGAGGATGGCGGTGATGAGTCGGATTCGCTGGATCAGAACAGTGCCCTCATGAGTGCGGTCCGAGCCTTGGTCACGGCTGGGTCGTCGGTGCCGAGGACCTCGAAGAGATCGAGGACCCGCAGGCGCAGGGATTCCTTCTCATCACCCGCGGTGGTGCGGATAAGAGAGATGAGTCGGTTGAAGGCGCTGCCGGCATTGCCGCTGACCACTTCGGCGTCGGCCGCGGCCTTCGCGGCCTCGACGTTCTTGGGGTCCGCATCGGCGGCGGCGATGAGACCGGCCGGTTCCTGGTCGATGAGGCGGCGGCCCAGGCCCGCACGGGCGAGACCGAACTTCGCCTCCTCATCGGCGGGAGAGTTCGCCAGCGCGGCTTTGAACAGTTTCTCTGCGGTGTCGAAGTCGCCCTTGGCGAGTGCCTCTTCGGCCTCCGGGTGGGCGGGGCCAGCCGGTTCGGGCTCGGCTCCCCCGGCGGCCGCATGCCCGGTCACACCGTTCTCACCGGCGAGCTTGAGCAGCTCGTCGAAGTACGCCTGGACCTGAGGTTCCGGCAGAGCGCTCTGGAACAGCGGCACGGGCTGACCCTTGATGAGGGCGACGACCGTGGGGATCGACTGAACACCGAAGGCCTGCTGCAGACGCGGGTTCGCATCGACGTCGACCTTGGCCAGGACCAGACGTCCCCCGTACGCGGTGACGACGCGTTCGAGGATCGGCGAGAGCTGTTTGCAGGGTTCGCACCATTCGGCCCACAGGTCGATGACGACGGGCACGCGGTCGGAGAGCGCCACCAGGCTGGTGAACGTCGATTCGTCGACGTCGAAGACCAGTCCCGGAACGGCGACTGCATCCGGGTCCCCACCGGCCTGGTCACCGGCAGCACCGTTAGCACCGGCTCCCGCACCGGCCGTGTGACCGGACTGACCGTCCTGCTCGGCGGGCATGTTCTTGCTGCGCACCGCCGACAGGTCGAGTCCCTGGTTTGGCTGCGTGCTTTCCTGCGAGGGGTCCATTGACACGTGGTCTCCTTTGTGACGCGGTCGGTGGGCTCGGCGCAAACCGTGACGCACCTGGTCCATGCTTATCCAACAGAACGTATCAACACCGGTGCGCCCACGGCTATTTCCTCAGCCGTCGGGGAAGGAACACCACGGTGCCGACCCTTCCGCCTCAGCCTGCTTCGGCTCCGGCGAGAGTCTCGAGACCGCCGATGAGCTTGACCTTGCCGTCCTTGGGGACGAGGAAGGTGAGCACCTGGGTGGTCTTCGTCGTCACCGGCTCCTTGGTCGTCGCGGAGCCGACGAGTTCCTTCTGCGGCGACGACAGCGACAGGGTGCCGGTGCGACCGTCCTTCGACTCGGGGCTGATCGTCGATTCGGCGTCGATGACTCCGGTGACGATGGCGGCGTCGCCAGCGGTGCCCTGGGCAACGAGTTCTTTGCCCGGAGTGTACTTGTAGTCGACTTCGGCCTTGCCTTCTTCGGCGCTGGCCTTCTGGTCCTTCTGGTTCTTCCAGATGGACTTCGAGAAGTCATCGGACTCGAACTTCTTCGCCTCCTTCGAGTCTGCTCCGCTGCCGAGGGCCTTCGCGTAGTCGGCGACGGCCTTCTCCGGAGTGGTGACGAAGTCCTTGGATCCGGGTTCGAGCATCTTCGCGCCCTGACGTGAGTCGGGCAGTTCGGGCAGCTTCGTGCCGGACGTCAGCTGGGTCTGCGACCACAGTTTGTAGCTGCTGCGCGGATCCTCCTGGGTCAGCACGAGCAGCTGCGAATTCCCACCGGCGGAGGTGATCAGGCTGGTCACGCGCGGCCAGGCATCGGTGGCCGAGGTGTAGTTGGCGACGATCTCTTCGCTGGCCACCTCCGGCGCCATCTTCTGGTCTTCGACGTCGTCTTTCACCTTGTACAGGTCTTCACGCTGCTTGAGCGCGGGACCGGCGGCGCGTTCGGCCAGTGCCTTCTCATCGGTCTTCTTGTCCGCGGCTTTGACGTCGGCGGCCACGGAGTCGAGGATCCGCTTGGCCTGGTCGTCGGTGACACCCGCGGCCGCGGAGCTCGGAGCCTCGGAGGGCTCGGGCTTCGGCAGCTCTTCGGGCCCACAGGCACTGAGTGCGAGCACGGGGACGACGGCGAAGGCGGTGCCGTATTCGGCGAGCTTGCGGCGGCGCTCCTGGCGCGCCTTGCGGCGGTTCGCTTCCTTCTTCGAATTGTTCGCACCGAGGAAGAGGAGGACGACGCCGACGACGAAGAGGACACCGCCGATGATCATCAGCGGGAGCGCCCAGGGAGTCTCGGCATGGTTGGGCCAGGTGAGGGTCACGGATTTGACCGCTCCGGCTTCGCCGTCACCGGCGACGAGGAATCCGGTGCGGTTGGCCTCGTCGTTCCATTCCAGCTCAACCGAATCGGTGCCGGTGACTTCCGACTGCCACAGATCGGCCCCGGCGGGGTTGGGAACCTTGCCCTCCCCATCGGTCGCCTTCGTCGTGAGCTTGCCGCCTTCGGCGAGTCCGGTGACGCGGTCATAGGCCGACTGCCCCGCCCAGGCTTCGACGTTCTCGATCGGGGCTTGGGCGATCGTGAGGTCGCCGCTGCCTTTAGCCGTCAGTGTGGTCGGGGTTTCGTAGAGGTTGAGCATTCCGGGGTCGACGATGACTGCCGGTTTGTCGGCATCGATCTGTGCGGTGGCAGTGATCGTATCCTCCGGAGCCCACAGGGTCTTCTGCAGGATGCCGAGGCCACCGACGACGACACCCACCACCATGAGAATCACAGCGAATGTGTAACGCACGAGCGAACCTTCCCTCAGCCGAGCAAAAATGGCACCCCAGTTCGGGGACTCTTCAAGTTTAAGTCACATACCGGACATCGACTCTGTGCGCACGCTCAGTGTGTGTCGACGTTCACACGCCCAACTCTCCCCCGGGCCGTTCCCGATCAGCGGTCTGACGCTCGCCCTCGCCCAGACCTCCACCCTCGCCGAGGCGGCCGTGACCCGGCCGCCGAGGGGTTCCGATTGCACCCCGGAATGTCCCGTTCCCTGCTGTCTGCCCTAAGCTGGGCGGGTGAGCAACAACAGAATTGTGTGGATCGACTGCGAAATGACCGGCCTCGACGAGGTGCGGGACGAACTCATCGAGGTGGCTGCGATCGTCACCGACTTCGAGCTCAACCCCCTCGACGACGGAATCGACATCGTCATCAAGCCCTCGGCGGATGCACGGGCGAACATGAACGAATTCGTCACGAACATGCACACCACCTCGGGCCTGATCACCGAGCTCGACGCGGGCACCACCGTCACCGAGGCGCAGACCCGGGTCCTCGAATACGTGAAGAAGCATGTCCCCGAGGCCGGCAAAGCACCGCTGGGAGGGAACTCGGTCGGCACCGACAAGGTCTTCCTCACCAAGCAGATGCCCGTACTCGTCGAGTACCTGCACTACCGGATCATCGATGTCTCCTCGATCAAGGAACTGTCCAAGCAGTGGTTCCCACGCGCCTACTTCCAGGCACCGGCCAAGCACGGTGGCCACCGTGCACTCGGAGACATCATCGATTCGATCATCGAGCTCCAGTACTACCGGAAGGCCGTGTTCTCCGCCGAGGGTCCGAGTTCCGATGAGGCGAAGGCGATCGCCGCCGAGGTGGCCGAGAACTATTCCAACCTCACCGAGTCGAGCGCATCCGACCAGAGCTGAAGGCGCCTCAGCCGGCCTTCTTCTCGGGGCGGGCGAAGATGTTCGACGGGAAGGCACCTGACTTCGCAATGACGCGCAGCAGGTCCCGGCTCGGCGAGAGCAGTGATTCGATCGTCTGATCGTCGAGGACGGACCACGCGGCTGCAACGGTGCCGTCGGTCAGGGCTTCGACCTGCTCCTTCAGGACACGTCCCGCCTCGGTGATGGCAGGGAGGTCGTGCCCGCGGTCATCCTTGTCCACGGTGATCAGCCCCGCCTCGGCGAGCCTGGACTGCGCGGTCTGCCATTCCTCATCCGTGTAGCCGCGCGTCTTCTGTGCCGCTCGCGGACGGAACCCGGCACCGGTCTCGACGTCGAGCATGAGGGCGTCGATTCCGGGCACACCGGCCGTGACGAGGGAGGCGACATGGCCGTCGCCGCGGAATTCGCGGGCCACGGTCGCCACGTCCCACATCTTCTCGAATGCGGTGGCCGCCTGGTGGCCGCCGATGACGTCGGCGGTGGCGGCGGCCAGGGTGCGGCCGGAGAAGTCCATGGCGGCGAGCACGGGAGCCAGCGTCTCCGCCATCTGGGAGGCCGCCTCGGTGAGCAGGGCGATGTCGTCACGGTCACCGAAGAGTTCACCCAGGTACGCGCTCACGGCGTCGAAGCGGGCCTGGACCATCTGCTCCGGGCTCACCGTCTCCCACACGCGCGGCAGCATTCCGGCGACGAAATTCGGGGAATAGTTGTAGTACGCGGCGGACACGACTCCGGGATTCACCCGTCCCAGCGGAGCCGAACGGGCAGCCATATTGCCTTCGACACCGGGTTCGAGTCCGTACTTGGCGTACTCGGCTCCGACCGTCTGTGAGAAGTAGATCGACGAGTGGAAGGAGTTGATGCGGGCCGAGACCGTTCTGATGTTCTGTGTACGTTGGGAATCCATATCGTCATCCTATGGGCGATCCCCCTCCCAAGTAAGGTCTGCGCGTGCGTCGCTGCCCGCACCGACCGGCGCAGGAGAATAGCGAAGTCTCATCGGTCCTAAATCGCTTGCCCCTCCCCCGAGGCGATCAGACTTCCGCGTCGATCCTCGCACCGGCGCGCCCGTCCGATCGCGCACCTTTGCCGCGTCAGGACCCGGTGCTACGGTCTGAGCATGAAGTGACACGGACCGCTTGCGACCGCGGCATCGTCTCGGCCGGAAGCCGATCCCGCCAACCGCATCAGCACAGCGTCCGGCTTGGAGGTCAGATGAGGATCGCACTGTTCGCCACCTGCATCGTCGATGCGATGTATCCCGAGGTTGCGCAGGCAACCGTGAGAATTCTGCGCCGACTCGGCCATGAGGTGATCTTCCCCGAAGGCCAGTCGTGCTGTGGGCAGATGCACATCAACTCCGGCAAGTTCGCGCAGGCCGAACCGGTCATCGCCAATCACGTCCGCGCCTTCACCAGCACCGAATGGGATGTCGCCGTCGCCCCGTCCGCTTCCTGCGTGGCCTCGCTCGGCCACCAGCAGCCGATGGTCGCCACACGAGTGGGCAACGATGCCCTGGCTTCCGAGGCCGCCGAGGTGGCCGGCCGCACGTATGAGCTCACCCAGTTCCTCACCGACGTCCAAGGCGTCACGGATGCCGCGGCCGATCTCGGGTCCTATTTCCCGCACCGTGTGACGTATCACCCGTCGTGCCACGGAATGCGGCTGCTGCGCCTCGGTGATCGGCAGTCCTCCCTCGTCCGGTCCGTCGAGGGCATCGAATTCGTCGAACTGCCTTTGGCCGATTCCTGCTGCGGGTTCGGCGGCACTTTCTCCGTGAAGAACCCGGAGGTGTCCTCGGCGATGCTCGCCGACAAGGTGCGCACGATCCAGGCGACCGAAGCCGATATCTGCACGGGCGGCGATGCCTCCTGTCTGCTGCACATCGGCGGTGGAATATCGCGGTTCGAACGGACCGGTGGCTTCGACGGCGCCCCGGATGTCACCGCCGTGCACGTCAAGGAGACGAGCTCGACCGATGAGCGGGGGCACGCGACCGAGACGCTGACGACGGTCGTCGGTGCCGACGATGATGACCACCTCACCCCAGGCCATCGGGGCACCTCTCCGTCCGAGCCGAGCCGCACCCAGTCCGGGTTCCGCGTCGGTCAAGCCGCGGTCCATCTGGCCCGGATCCTCGCGTCGACGAGGGAGGACCCGCTGCGGGTGCCGAGCGAAGGAGCAGAAGTGAGCGGAGGGAGCCTGCGATGACCTTTCTGGGAATGCCGCTGCTGCCGTCGAAGCGACGCAGCGATCTGCCCGGCGGGCAGGGCAACATCATCGAAGCCGAGGCCTTTCCCGAGGTCTCGCACGAACATCTGAGCAACCAGCAGCTGCGCAACAACATCGGCCACGCCACCTCGACGATCCGGTCCAAGCGCGCCGAGGTCGTCTCCGAGCTCGACGACTGGGAGGCCCTGCGCGACGCCGGTGAGGCCACGAAGAACGAAGTGATGGAGAACCTGCCCGAGTACCTCGCGCAGTTCGAAGAGGCATTCACCGCCGCCGGCGGCATCATCCACTGGGCCCGTGACGCGGATGAGGCCAATGCCATCGTCACCGAACTCGTCGAGGACAATGCGCCGGTGCTCGAGACCGGCCGCCGCGAGGTCATCAAGGTCAAGTCGATGGCCACCCAGGAGATCGGTCTCAACGAGCACCTCGAGCATGAGGGCATCGATGCGTTCGAGACGGATTTGGCCGAACTCATCGTCCAGCTCGGCGAGGACAAACCCAGCCACATCCTCGTTCCCGCCATCCACCGCAACCGGGATGAGATCCGTGAGATCTTCATGGACAAGATGCCCGACGCCGGGGAGCTGACGAACGAACCTGCCGTCCTCGCCGAGGCGGCCCGCCGACATCTGCGCCACAAATTCCTCACCACGAAGGTCGCGATCTCCGGAGCGAACTTCGGTATCGCGGAGACCGGCACCCTCGGAGTGGTCGAGTCCGAGGGCAACGGGCGCATGTGCCTGACCTTGCCGGAGACGCTCATCACCGTCATGGGCATCGAGAAGCTGCTGCCGAGGTTCGCCGATCTCGAGGTGTTCCTGCAGCTGCTGCCACGCTCGTCGACGGGTGAGCGGATGAACCCGTACACCTCGTTCTGGACGGGGAAGTCTGAGGGAGACGGTCCGCAGAACGTCCATCTCGTTCTCCTCGACAACGGACGCACCCGGGCCCTGGCCGATGAGCACGGACGTACGGCGCTCAACTGCATCCGCTGCTCGGCATGCATGAACGTCTGCCCCGTCTACGAACGCACCGGCGGCCACGCCTACGGCTCGACCTATCCGGGACCGATCGGAGCGATCCTGTCCCCGCTGCTCACGGGAGTCGAAGAGCAGGGCAACGGTTCGCTGCCGTACGCGTCGAGCCTGTGCGGCGCCTGCTACGACGTGTGCCCTGTGAAGATCAATATCCCGGACATCCTCGTCCATCTGCGGGGCGAAGATGTCAAAGCCAACCACTCCCCTGTGTCCTCCCAGCTCGACGCCGCCCTCACCGGCGCGTCGTGGATGATGGGCGACGGGAAGCGGATGTCCGCGGCGGAGAAGGGACTGCCTCTCGCGCACAAGGTCACCGGCGGTGAGCAGATCAACGCTCTGCCCGGAATCGCCGGCGCCTGGACCTCGAGCCGCGACATCCCGGCCCTGCCCGAGAAGAGCTTCCGACAGCTGTGGGCCGAAGAGGAAGCGAACGACCGCGACGAGGAGGGACAGCGATGACCGATACCGCCCGCGAGGAGATCCTCGCCCGCATCAGTGAGGCCCTCGGTCGCCGCGGCGGCGGGGAATACGTGTCGTCGTCTCCGCGCACAGCGGTACCGGGCACCGGCGGCACGGCAGATGCCGTATCCGGCGGGGTCGCCTCGGCGAAGCCTGCCGCCACGGCCGCCGACGCCGGATACCACCATGAGGGCACACACACTGGTGAGGACCTCGTCGAGCTGCTCATCGACCGCCTCGTCGACTACAAAGCCAACGTCCACCGCGCCGACGGCGACCCGAGCGCGACGATCGCCGAACTCATCGGCGCCCATTCCTCAGTCGTCGTCCCCCTCGGCCTCGACTCGTCCTGGCTGGCGGGGTACTCCGGTGAGGTGCGGGTCGATGCTCCGGGTGAGGAACTCAGCGTCGACGAACTCGACGCTCAGGGGGCGGTGGTGACCGCCTCGGCGGTGGCGATCGCGCAGACGGGCACCATCGTCCTCGACGGATCGTACGAGTGCGGACGGAGGGCGATCACGCTCGTGCCCGACCATCACGTGTGCATCGTCCGGACAGACGACATCGTCGACATCGTCCCTGAGGGAATCGCTCGGCTCGACGCGCACGCGCCGCTGACGTTCATCTCCGGGCCCTCGGCCACGAGCGACATCGAGCTCAGCCGGGTCGAAGGAGTGCACGGACCGCGCACCCTCGACGTCATCATCCTCAACGGATGAGCGCAGCGGGGACGTTCGACTCTGCCGAGCCGGCGAGCGCACTCGGCCCGGCGAATGCGAATGGACCGGCGGGTGCGGAACAATGGAGCCCATGACCACGGCGCAAACCTTTCAGTACCCGCGGCCGGATGACCAGCCTCGACGTCGCAGCCGGCGGACGACGTTCATCGTCTCCGCGGTCGTCATCGTCCTCACACTCATCATCGGCAGTGTCGCGGCCGACCGCATCGTCGACTACGCCACGGAGCAGCGCATCGCCGACGGGCTTGCCGACTACGGTGAAGCCGAGGTCTCTGTCGAAGGCTTCCCCATCCTCACGCAGCTGGCTTCTAAAGAACTGAACTCGGTGCATGTCACCGCCGATGAGGCCACCTATGAGGGCGTCGACTTCACCGATGTCGATGCGAAGCTCTATGACGTTCCCACCGGCGGGTCGAAGCCGATCGGCACCGTCGACGGCACTGCGGTCCTCCCCCACTCGACCCTCGACGAGCTCGCCGCCGAACATGCGAACCTGCCCGAGGGGATGTCGTTCACGACCGTCGACGGCGAACTCTTCCTCAAGGGGTCGATGCTCGGTCAGGATCTGCTTGTGGGAATCGACCCGAAGGCCGACGGCAGGCGGGCCGTCGTAGACGCGACGACGATCAAGCTGGGTTCGACGGAGTTCTCCCTCGATCGCCTGCCTGGATTCCTCACCTCGGAGATCTCCGATATCGTCATCGATCTCGACTTCCTGCCCGCCGGACTCGAACTCACCGACATCACCGTCACCGACTCGGGACTGCAGGTCCGCCTCCACGGTTCCGGCGTCAGCCTGCAGTAGCCCACGGGCTCCCGTGCGGCCGTGGTCGGGTCGGGCCGCCTCGGCGATCGGGTAATGTTCCGGTCGTGACGACTCCCATTCCCGCCGAAACGGCCGACGATTCCAGTCGCTACCGCCCTGATCCGACCGTCCTCACCGCACTGACCTCACCGAGGCTGCTCACCCGTGAGGTCCTCGCCGGACTCGTTGTGGGGCTCGCTCTCATTCCCGAGGCGATCGCGTTCTCGATCATCGCCGGGGTCGATCCGAAGGTCGGGCTGTTCTCCGCGTTCATCATGGCCACCTCGATCGCGTTCCTCGGCGGGCGCCCGGCCATGATCTCCGCGGCGACAGGAGCCGTCGCGCTCGTCATCGCCCCCGTTGCCCGCGAGCACGGGATGGACATGTTCATCGCCACCGTCATGCTCGCCGGTGTATTCCAGATCCTGCTGGCCGTGGCCGGAGTCGCAAAGCTCATCCGGTTCATCCCTCGCAGCGTCATGGTCGGGTTCGTCAACGCCCTATCGATCCTCGTCTTCGCAGCACAGGTCCCCCACGTCATCGGAGTGCCGTGGATGGTCTACCCGCTGCTGGCCATCGCCATCGTCGTGCTCGTGTTCATGCCGAAGCTGACGAAGATCGTGCCGGCTCCGCTGGTCACGATCGTGATCATCACCGGCATCGTCGTCGTGTTCGCCGTCGATGTCCCTACTGTCAGCGACCAGGGCGAGCTGCCGCGCAGTCTGCCCGAACTCTTCCTCCCGCATGTGCCGCTGACCTGGCAGACCTTCACAACGATCGCCCCCTACTCACTGGCCATGGCTCTGGTCGGGCTGATGGAGTCGCTCATGACGGCCAAGCTCGTCGACGAGATCACCGACACGCACTCGAATAAGACCCGTGAGTCCTGGGGTCAAGGGGCTGCGAACATGATCTCCGGACTCTTCGGCGGGATGGGCGGCTGCGCGATGATCGGGCAGACGATGATCAATGTCCGCGCCTCGGGGGCGAGGACTCGAATCTCGACGTTCATGGCCGGAGCGTTCCTGCTCATCTTCGTCGTCGTGCTCGGCGACATCGTCGGCATGATCCCGATGGTCGCACTCGCTGCCATCATGATGATGGTCTGCGTCGACACCTTCGACTGGCATTCCATCCGTCCCTCGACGCTTAAGATGCTGCCGAAGTCCGAGACTTTCGTCATGGTCGCCACCGTCGCGGTCGTCGTCGCCACCGGCAACCTCGCCATCGGCGTCGTCCTCGGAGTATTCGTGGCCAGCGTGCTCTTCGTTCGGAGGGTCGCCCACTTCGTCACCGTCGAGCGCACGGTCGCCGAGGCGGTCGCCCGCTATGTGGTCCGCGGCGAGCTCTTCTTCGCCTCCTCGAATGACCTCACTACTCAATTCCGATACACGCATGATCCCGATCAGGTCGTCATCGACATGACGGAATCGCATGTCTGGGATGCGTCTACAGTGGCCGCCCTCGATGCGATCGTGACGAAGTACGAGGCGCTGGGCACGAGCGTGGAGATCACCGGAATGAATGCGTGCACCGAGGCTCTGCATACTCGCCTCTCCGGCGGGCTGGGATAGCTGCCCTGTGAATTCAGGCAGCCGCGCGATCCGCTGAGGTAGACTGTCCGCAATGTCACAGTCAGCCCCGGATGCCGCTTTCCGCCCGAAAGTGTGGGTTCTTCCGCACTCGGGCACCAACGGCTACATCACTTCGTGGGGCGAAATGCAGTCGGGCACACAGCCGTTCACGCGCGGAGACCATCCGCTC
Source organism: Brevibacterium permense (assembly GCF_013280495.1). Classification (GTDB taxonomy): domain Bacteria; phylum Actinomycetota; class Actinomycetes; order Actinomycetales; family Brevibacteriaceae; genus Brevibacterium; species Brevibacterium permense. The sequence goes on along the minus strand of NZ_JABSSX010000006.1, from coordinate 39,959 downwards.
CGACCCCTGGTGTGATTCTCCGACAGTTCTCATCTGCCGAGCCGACGACGTCCGCTCGAATCACGCACTTACGCTCAGCGTCGACGAACTGAGCACTGTCTGCACATCCACTCTTCGGGTCGAACTCTCTTCCACTTCTACCGCGAACGGGATCACTGTGACCACCACTTCTGCAATCGCTTCGCCATCCGCCTCACCGAACCCTCTGGGACAGCGCTTGTTCCAAGCACTCCGCAGCGACACCGTCGGCGGTGCGCTGCTCCTCATCGCCGCCGCTGCCGCTCTGATCTGGGCGAACTCACCGGCATCGGGCGGATACTTCACGCTCCGCGATATCGAGTTCGGTTACGAACCGTGGCATCTGCGGCTGAGCATCGGGCAATGGGCTGCCGACGGACTGCTCGCAGTCTTCTTCTTCCTCGTCGGCATCGAACTCAAGGCGGAATTCACCCGCGGTGACCTGCGTCGGTTCCGCACCGCCGTCGTCCCGATCACCGCGGCGGCCGGCGGCGTCCTCGTCCCCGCCCTCATCTGTGCGGCGTTTCTGCTCACCCGCCCGGAGCTCCTGCGCGGCTGGGCCATCCCCACCGCGACCGACATCGCCTTCGCCGTCGCCGTCCTTGCGATCGTCGGCTCCCACCTGCCGAAAGCGCTGCGCCTCTTCCTGCTGACCCTGGCCGCGGTCGACGACCTGCTGGCGATCGCGATCATCGCGATCTTCTATACCGAGTCCATCGCGGTTCTCCCCCTTGTCGCGGCGCTCGGAATCATCATCGTGTACGGGCTCATCGTGAGCCGTTTCCGTCGCTTCTTCGTCGACCGCACCTGGGCCGCGTGGGTCATCCTCCTCCCCCTCGGACTCACCGCCTGGGCGTTCATGCACGCCTCCGGCGTCCACGCGACCATCGCCGGGGTGCTGCTGGGCTTCACGATCCCCGCCGTCGTCGGTCGTGGTTCAAACCGCGCGATCGGCACCGACCACGGTGCCTCCAGCGACCTCAGTCCCTCTGCCGAGGGCCTGGACAGGTCCGGAAGCGACCTCGCCGAGGCGCTCGAACACCGCCTTCGACCGCTGTCGGCCGGTTTCGCCGTCCCGGTCTTCGCATTCTTCGCCGCCGGAGTCGATATCGGCGGAACCCACGGTCTGGCCTCGGCGTTCTCCCATCCCCTGACCTACGGAATCATGACGGGGCTGATCGTGGGCAAGCCTCTGGGCATCCTCGTCTCCACCTGGTTGGTCACCCGGTTCACCGGTGGGTTGAATCCCGGTCTGCGTTGGGCCGACCTCACCGGGATCGGGCTGCTTGCCGGCATCGGCTTCACCGTCTCGCTCCTCGTCGCAGAACTCAGCTTCACCGCAGGTTCGGTCGAACACGATGTGGCGAAGGTCGCCGTGCTCAGTGCCTCTCTGCTCTCGGCAGCACTCGCCGCGCTCATCCTCACTATGAGGAATGCCCACTATCGTCGACTGCTCCAGGCACGAAAGCAGTCCGCCTCAGGCGTATAAGGAAGACGGTCACGGGCGTGTGGTCCGTCGGTGACCGGCGAAACCGAAGCAGCCGATTGCCAGTTCCGTCACAGACAGCCCCACTAGGCTTCGAATCGTTCGTGTTCCTCCCCACGATCAGCATCGACAGTGCATTCGACCAACTGAGAAGGACCGTGCCATGGCATTCGACAAATTCCTCGACAAGGCCAAGAACCTCGCCAATGATCCCAAGGTCAAGGACAAGCTCAATTCTGACAAAGCTGAGAAGGTCACCGATTCGGTCCTCGACAAGGCCGCTGGTGTCGCTGACTCCCTGACCGGAGGCAAGCACTCTGACAAGATCAAGAAGGCCCGGGACGCCGCCGACAACGCCATCGGCAGTGACCGTGGTCAGACCGGTGAAGCGAATCGCGGCGACGAGCAGTCCGGCGGTGCGGGCCACAGCGATGACGTTCGGGGCAACGATGTCCGCGGAGATGATCGTGGCGACAACGGTCTCGACGGCGGCAACGGACCTGCCGGAAGCCGCTGATCGTCTGCGTCACCTGATCGAGCCCCCGCCGACTGCGGCAGGGGCTCGATCTCTGTTCGGCGGTCTTAAGCGGACGCAGCGGTCTGACCAGCAGGTTCAGATATGCGACGGTGCAGACAATCCGGCCTCAGGAATCGATGTCCGGGGCCTGCACACCCTTCGGGTCGGCGTCGATCGTGATCCGCACTGCGTCGATGACGGTGTGATCGCGCAGCAGCTCCTCACCCGGCACGGTCCAGGTATTCCCTTTCTTCTCTCCGCATGACTCGCCGCGCGGTGCGAAGACCTCACAGTCGACAGCGGTGATCGGTGCCGCGGACTCGATGACGAGGTCTCCGCGGTCCAGGGGACGGACGTATACGACGACGCCGTTGTCCTGGTCGCCGTTCACGTCTGCTGCCGGCACCGCTGCTCCGGCAACCTCGTAGTCGAGGACTCCTCGATGAGATCCTGCAGTGAGCCTGTCTGTGGAGAATCCGATATCGACGGCATGCAGCTCTGTCTCGATGGTCGCCTCGGCGGGATCCGAATCGATGGTTCCCTGCGGATTCGAATAGTGCGCCCGCAGGTACGGCGGCAGCAGAGACTCGGAGTCGGGCAAGCGGAAACCATCGTGGATGTCACCGCCGAATCCCCAAGCCGTCTCCAGCGCCAGGTCGAGTTTCGTATCCATCCGCACCGAGTAGCTGCCATCGGCGGCGATGCTGACCGTGTGCACCGCAGTCTTGTCCCGCAGCGGGTTCGGCGCTGCGTCTACTCCGCCGGGCGCTGCAACTGCGGTCGCGATCGTCGCAGTCATGGCGAGCGCAGCCATAATGGGCAACGTTCGGCGGCATCCGGGTCCTCGTCTCATCTCGCTCATCACTGCCTCTCTCTTGCAGGGGTCGGCGATGCCGTCATACCCGCAGGAGGGGCGAAGGCGATGACTTCTCGATTGCCGGTGTAGGATTTCCGCCAGACCACATGGGTTCCGTCTTCCGCCGTGTCGCCACTGTTGATCGCACCGCTGTCATCGACTCGCGAGAATGCCTCAGCGTCACATCCATCACCAAGATCGAAGTCGACGTTGTCGGCCGGACAATACACCGGCCCGTCGGTGTCGATGTCCAGACTGTGTGTCTTCACAGTGTGCTGACCATCGCCGATCGTCGGCAGGGGCAGTGCGAAGAATTCCACGCCGGCCACGGTGATGAACACCTCGTCGAGGACGTATTCGAGCTCGACGACATGGCGGCCTTCGCTCCACTGCACGACCTCTCCGTCGGAATCCTTCGGGTTGAACGTGAAGTGCACCTCCGGATGGTCGAAGCCCTTCCTCCCCGACTCTTCGACGTCGATGTCCAGCTTTCCGAGTGTCTTCGGCGATGCCTGAGTCGAGCCGTCGGCTGTGCTCAGCTCGACCGCGCTCAACGACGAGACCTTCGGCATCATCGCCAGCCTGGTGCCGGTCCGCGGATCTCTGCCCACGCCGACATCACTGATCCACAGACCGACCGGTTTTCCGCCTTCAGGCGGGGTCTCGAAGATCAGCCTTTGGCGGATCTGCACGGTGCCGTCTCTGTGCGGGTCCACCTCGGTGATGGTTTCCTGCGGGGTCAGCGCATGTTCGGGCAGGCTTTTGGTCTCTGGGTGTGGAGCCGAGTATCGCAGCACCAGCGCGGTCACGATCGCGCCGATGACGACGACGGCGACCGCGGTGGACGCGATGCCGATGAGGAGGAGCAGCCTGGGGCGGGTCATGACTCCACACTATGGCCAGGGCCCGTCACAGGAGCGGCACGTTCGGTGCCAGACCTGGAACAATCGCTGCGTACGCTGCTGCGGCTGTGCCGCCGATTGCGTCGTCGAAGTTCCGCCGCACCGGCCCCGTTCGGCCGAACCGGTGGCTCTGCTGCCGACGAACGGCAGCCGGCGGAGGAGTGTGTGAGAATGGCAGTCTGCGTCAAACTACGCTGTGCCCACCGACCACGACTGCAGCAGGAGGTGCCATGCGATCGCCTATCCCGGATTTCCTCGATGAGACGCTCGAACGATTCCGACCGGACCGGTCCGGGGAGAATGCGGACTACATCCCGGCCCTTGCCTCAGCGGATCCCGAGAAGCTCGCGATCTGCATCTCCACCCTCGACGGCGTCGAGTACACCTCCGGTGATGCCGACTTCGAATTCTCGATCCAGTCGATGTCGAAACCCTTCATCTACGGCCTCGCCCTCGAGCAGGAGGGCCTGGCCGGAGTCCTCGAGATGGTCGGCGTCGAACCCAGCGGTGAGAAGTTCAACGAACTCTCCCTGGACAAGAAGTCGGGCCGACCGCTCAACCCGATGATCAACGCCGGGGCGATGACAATCCACTCCATCCTCGGCGATCCCGGTGCAAGCTTGGCCGAACGCACGGAGATCGCGCGCGCCGGGCTCTCCCGCTTCGCCGGCCGTGAGCTCGCGATCGACGAATCGGTGGCCGACGGCGAATGGCGAGAGGCCTACCGCAACGTCGCCATCGCGAACATGCTCCGGTCCTACGACATCTTCTACGACGATCCCGACGAAGTGGTCCGCGGCTATATCGAACAGTGCGCGATCACCGTCACCGTCAAAGATCTCGCCATCATGGCCTCGACTCTGGCCGGCGGCGGCATCAACCCGCTGACCGGTGAACAGGTGCTCTCTCCCAGAGTCAACCGGCAGGTGCTCGCCGTCATGATGACCTGCGGCATGTACGACGCAGCCGGCGACTGGATGACCGAGATCGGTCTCCCCGCCAAGAGCGGAGTCTCCGGCGGTGTCTTCGGCGTCATGCCCGGTCAGGTCGGCATCGCCACGTTCTCTCCACGACTGGACAGGCACGGCACGAGCGTCCGCGGAGCGAAGATCTTCCGGGACCTCTCAGATCGGTTGAGCCTGCACATCATGGATGCTCCGGAACCGGCCCGCTCGATCATCCGCCGTGACCGTCGCTTCGTCGACTCGGAGGGCAAGATGGTCCGCATCTGCAGCCTGCAGGGACTCATCCAGTGGAGCGGTTCGGAGAACGTCCTGCGCACGATGGACGAACCCGGTTCCACCACGAACACCTTCGTCCTCGACCTGCGCCGCGTCAACGAGATCAACTCCGTCGCCCGGAGCATGCTCACCGGGGCCCTATCACGCATGAAGGACGATGGGATCCGCGTGGTCCTGCTCGACCCCGACGACTTGATGCAGTGCAAGGGACCGAACTCCGCGCTTCCGGGCGTGCAGATCCTCGATTCGCTCAAATCGGTCAAGGGACTCAAACGCATCCGCGACGACCGTCGCCGGGAGATGGCCGACCGCTCCACCTGACAGGGTTGCCAGCGGTGATGGTTTGATAAGGTGAGCCTTACTGAACCCCTGCGCCGAGACGGCTCCGCACTCAGGAGTCGACCGTGAGCTTCCAGGGGCACCCCGTTTGAGAAAGGCCGCCTGTGAAGACCGCACCCAACTCCCCCGAACGCACCGCACGACCCGTCCGCCGGCAGGCTGTTCTCACCGTCCTCGAGACGACCGAAGTCAGCCCGCACCTGGTGCGGATCCGCCTCGGCGGGGACACCTTCGACAACATCGATTCGAACGATGCGACCGACAAGTACGTCAAGCTCCTCTTCGCCGATCCGGCACATGAGCTCGTCCCACCCTACGATCTGACGACGCTGCGCGAGCAGTCCCCCGAGAAGCTGCCGAGTCGCCGCACCTACACGGTGCGCGAGATCGACCTGGACGAGAAGTGGCTGAGCATCGACTTCGTCACCCACGACGATGACGGCATCGCCGGTCCCTGGGCGAGGAACGCGAAACCGGGAGACACACTGGTCCTCTCCGGCGCGGGCGGAAAATACGCCCCCGCCGACGTCGACTGGCACCTGCTCATCGCCGACCATTCCGCGATACCCGCGGTGAGTTCGGCCATCGAGGCCATGCCCACCGAAGCCAACGGGGTCGTCCTGGCCTATGTCGCCGACGACGCCGATCGCGTTCTGCCCGAGACGCCGGAAGGCGTCGAGGTGAGATGGGTGGACTCGCACGACGAGCTCATTGCCGCTGTTGAGGGGCTCGAGTGGCGCGCGGGCACTCCGCAGGTCTTCGCTCACGGCGAGCGCGAGACGATCAAGGCGATCCGCAAGATCCTCAAGGACCGTGAAGTGCCGCGGGAGTCCCTGTCGATCTCAGCCTACTGGGCACGCGGCCGCGCCGAGGACCAATTCCAGGCTGAGAAGCGCGAGCCCATCGGCCAGATCGACTGATTTCCCTGCCTGGTCACAGCGACCGCTCGAGTTGCCGTCGACCGCTCGCGTCAGCGTCTGCGCCGCCGCTGACCGCTCGAGTTGCAGTCGACCGCTCACGTTATGGGGCGAGCGGTCGACGGTCTTGTGCGACTGGAGTTCAGTTGCGGCGGCGGGTGAGGAAGAAGGCCGCTGTGCCGATGGCGATGAGGCCGACAGCGATGCCGCCGAGGATGAGGTACTGACCGAGGTCGGCACCGGTGCGCGGCAGCGGGTCACCGTCGCTGGAAGCTTCGGAACCGTCTGCACTCGAGCCAGCGTTGGAGGCAGTGTCAGTGCTGGCGGTCGAGCCGGCTGCCGAGTTGCTTCTGGCGCCGGTTCCCGAATCGCTGTCCGACTCCGCCCCGTCAGCGGCCGCACCGCCAGCGGCCGAGTCCGCACTGTTGCCGGAATCTGATTCGCTGCCCGCGTCGGTCCGAGCGTTGTCGTTCGCACCGGCCTCGGAGTCGGACTCGCTGCCGGCTGCGTCGGCCTGAGCATCCTCGTTCGAGCTGTCGTCGGCGCCGGCGTCATGATCAGTGCCGGCGTTCTCATCGTCACCCGCACCATCGGCACCGGCATTCTCATCGTCGCCGTCGTCTCCACCGTTTGCGAGATCGGCCACCGAGTAGAGGCTCGTCGTTCCCGAGACCTCATTGCCGACGACGAGCGCAGCCTCACCCGTCGGCGACTCATCGGCGCCGAGGAAGGTGATGCCCTCAGGCCCGAGGTCTCCGGCGCTCGAGAGCAGCGCAGCAGGATCCGCGGCATCCTCGATCTCGTCCTCGACGGAGACCGAGAAGTCCCGATTGTTGAAGTAGGTCGCGAACTTCGGGGCGCTCGGGTCGCTGAGGTCGAAGGCGGCGATTCCGCCGATGCGTTCGAAGCCGACGAACGCGTAGGTCGTCTCCCCCACCTCGCCGATGGTCAGCGCCTCGGGCTCTGGGCCCTTGTCGTCGCTGCGTCCTTCGAGGTTCGACTCGGAATGGTTGGAGTTGAAGAACTCGGGCACCGCCTCGGCGGTCAGCTTCTCGAACTCGTCCCCGGAATCGGCGACGAGCTTCCCGTCGGTGGTCCACACGGAGAATGAGCGGGCGCCGAAAGCCACGAGCTCCCCATAGCAGTCGCCGGCGTCGTTCAGACCCAGGTCGGTGATGATGTTCAGCCGTCCGAGGTCCGCGTCGCCGAGTTTGTCAGCCAGCGGCGAGGTCTCGCACACCGGTGCGAGGCCGTCCTCGCCGAGGTCCTTGACCCGGGCCGCATCGACGAAGTCGCCCCACTCACGGGAGTCGCCTTCGTTCGCGGTCACGAGGTAATCGGTGCCGCCGGAGGTGAACGTCGAGATCGTATCGGGCATATAAGCACCCTTGAGCCCCTCGTATTCCGTGATGTTCACGGTCGGAGCATCCTCGGGATCCCGGTCCGACGCATCGAGTCCGTTGCCGGCCTGGCCATGATCTTTGAGACCCAACGGGAGGATCTCCTCGACAGACGCCGAGGCGATGTCGACGACCGCGATCGCGTTCGCCTCCTGCAGGGTCGCGTAGGCCTTGTCCCCAGCGACAGTGATGTACTCGGGTTCGAGATTGCGCGAGATCGGCAGGTCCTTTTCGGGTGTGGGCCCGAAGATCCGCACATCCTCGGGCAGGGTCTTCGCTCCGCCATCCTCGAACTCGTGGAAGTCCGCAGTGTGCACGTCCGAGTCCGACGGCGCGGCCACCTCGGCGGGAAGGTCGATGACGGACACCGACCCTTCGGGATCGGTCGAGAAATCATCGGCCGGTTCGCCCTCGTTCGCGACCAGGGCGTGGGCGCCGTCTGGGGTGACGGTGACCATGTCGGGCAGGGACCCGACGGGAACCTCGCCGAGGATGTCCGCCTCGGGGTCGTTCGCGTCGAAGAACATCGCGGTTCCCGGCTGCGTCTTGTCCTCGTCCTCGAGGGCGATGACGCCGAGGCCGTCCTCACGGATGGAGATCGAGTTCGCGACCCCGGTGCCGGTGATCTCGGAGACCTTCTGCGGGTTTGTCGGGTCTGAGGCGTCGATGACGTCGACTGTGGCCGCCTGCGCGTTGACGGTGAACACGGTATCGCCGTGGACGGCGGTGATCTCGGCGGCGGATTCGTCGAACTGTCCGGTCTCGTGGGAGCCGAGGAAGCCCATCTCGATCTGTGCGTCCGAGGCCGAGGAACTGATGGGATCGTCCACTTCCGCGGCGTGAGCGGGGCTCGTGCTCGGCACCGTGCCGCCGACGGTGAAACCGGTGGCCAACAGGAGGGCGGCCGTCGAGGCCGTGAGCGTCTTCGCGGACAGTGGGATCGTCATCGGTTCTCCGGGATCGATTGGGTGTCGCGGGCCGACTGAACCCGCAAACACCTATTCATAGGCACCCGGAATGGACCGGTTCCGAACCGCAGATGGACGGATGGTGAACACACTCAGCGGCTGCTTCAGTGAATGTCGACCGCTCACGTTATACAGTGCGCACTCGGCGTTGAGGCGAACGGTCGGTGACGTCGCCAGGGAAAACTCAGCCGAGATCGAGGTTGTCGGCCACCTCGGCGACCTTGCGCTTCGCTGCCGCATCGAGGTCACGCACCGGCAGAGGCAAGGTGTCTGCACCCACGAGCCCGAGATGTTCGGCGATGGCGGCGGTCACGCGCAGGCTTCCGCCGAATTCGGTGAACAGATCCCACAGCGGCTGCAGCTCGGCCGAGAGTTCGCGGGCGAGCTGCTCATTGCCGAGTTCCGCGGCCCGCGTGATCTCGAGCATCGGCTCGGGGAGGGTGCCGCCGACTGCCGTGTACCAAGCATCACAGCCGGCGATGAGGCCCTCGGCACCATGGGCATCGCCGGAGATGCCGATCGTCACCTCGCTGCCGATGGCCGCACGGATCTCGCCGATGCGCTCGTCCCATCCGGCGGGCGAGGCAGGTGCTCCGGGGATCTTGATCGAGGCCACACCGTCGAGCCCGGCCAGGCGCGAGTAGAGCTCGGTGGTGAACCTGAAGTGCGTGGTGCCCGGATTGTCGTAGACGACGACGGGCAGATCGGTGGACACGGTGACGCTGCGGAAGAGCTCGAACACCTCATCATCGGTCAGCGGCTGATAGCTCACCGGTGCCAGCAGCAGTCCCTGCGCTCCGGCAGCTTCGGCGGAGGCCACATTGTCCAGAACGTCTCTCGTCCGCAGCGCACCGACTCCGATGAAGACGGGGATGTCCAGGGCGGATTCGACGCTCAGCTGCGCCACCCGGGCGCGTTCGTCGGTGTCGAGATAAGCGTACGAACCGGTCGATCCGAGCGCCGTGATCGAGTCGACTCCGGCGCGGACGAGACGTTCGATGAGCCCGACGAAGGCATCCTCGTCGAGGGAATCATCTTTCAGCGGGGTCAGCGGAAAGGCACTCAGCCCAGTGAACAGAGACGGGTCGGGGGTGTTCGTCAATGATCCTCCTCGGGTGGACGTGGGCCACCGATGGCGCCAACCGCCGGCGGCGGCAACGAGACTCGTGTGGCAGCAGCGGACGGGCCCGCTTGCGTTCAGTCTGCCAGGTCAGTCGAGGCCCGACAGATAGGTCTCAAACCGATCGAATTCCGGTTGTGCCGAGGCGACTTCCACGGCCGCCGCGCCGACGGCGTTGGCCGCCTGCAGTGCGCGTTCCGGCTCGAGTCCGCTGGTCAGGCCGGTGGTGAGTGCCGCGCAGTAGGCGTCTCCGGCGCCGACGGTGCTCACGGGATGCGCGGGGACCGCCTCGGCGAAGGCGATCTGCTCACCTCCCTGCAGCAGTGCCGAACCCTTCGCCCCGTAGGTGACGGCCACGAGCTTCGCGGTCTGCAGCTGCGGCAGCTGGGAGTACTCGTATTCGTTGACGATGATGAGGTCGGCACGGTCGACTACCTCGGCGGGCAGCTGAAGAGCGGGAGCCGCATTGACGGCGAAGAAACCGGGCACATGGTTCGCGAGCTCGACGATGAGATCGAGGGAGACCTCGAGCTGGGTGAGCACGGCCTCGTCGGCCCGGAATTCGATACCGTCGAGGCTGACCTCGGCATTCGCTCCTTCGCAGACGGCGATCTGATTCTCACCGTGGGCGTCGACCATGATGAGCGCGGTCCCGGTCTCGGCAGTCGCCTCGGCGATGTCATCGGTATCGACCCCGGCGCCGCGGAGTGCCTCGAGCATTGCCTTGCCGTCGGAGTCTGGGCCAACCGCACCGATCATGCGGGTCCGCGCACCGAGGCGGGCGGCAGCGGCGGCCTGGTTCGCCCCCTTTCCGCCGGGAGAACGGGACAATCTGCCTCCTCCCACGGTTTCTCCGGCGGCGGGAAGTCGGGAAGTGGTAGCGGTGATATCGGCGTTGATGCTGCCGACGACCGTCAGGGAGCAGTCGATGGTCATGGCCCCATTATCGACGATCGAAAGAGGGCGGATCGACGACGATTGTCGGCGATCGGGGTCGGGCGGGTGTGGGCAAAACGTGGGCACACAGCGAACATGAGAGAAGCCCCGCGATCCGTCTGCACAGATCACGGGGCTCCCCGATCGGGGTGAGTAACGGGACTTGAACCCGCGACATCCGCGACCACAACGCGGCGCTCTACCAGCTGAGCTATACCCACCACATGCGCTGCACCTTCAGGCGCAGACAGCAAGATACATCTTAACCGCACCCGCCTGACCCGGGCAAACCAGAACCGCCGCTCGAGCCCGATGAGACGCAGATCTCATTACATACAACGATTCAGTAGCGATCTGTAACGGTTTCGGAAAACTGGTAGGAGCGACCCTCGACATTCATTAGTATTGATTCGGCCCTGCCCTCGATAGCTGTCAAGGAACCCTGTACATGCCTCGTGCGTTGATCTCCGTCTCCGATGACGGGTTCACCTACACCACCCTCAACGGGGCGACGAGTCGCTATTCGGACACCGGACAGGCCATCAGCTACCTCGGCGACTACGCCAAGGAGACCGCGACTGCCCTGACCGTGACGATCGACGACGGTACGAAGACGACCGAGATCGGCATCGATGAGAATGGCCGAGTCGGCACTGTTCCCAAATACGACACCGGCGCCGAGGAGGTCGCGGACGAATCGTCGACCGCTTCGTCCACGCATGGTTCGGCTGAGACGGCCGGACGACCGGACGACGCCGACCAGAACACAGGCGGCGAGAACACGAACGGCCAGAGCACACGCGGCCAGTCCGCCAGCGGGGAGAACGGCTTCGCAGCCTACGACGACTCATCAGGGACGAACGGCGACAGCTACCCGATGGGCACTCCGTTCTCCGGACCGGCCGCACCGGCCACGCCGACGGTGAAGAAGACACCGGTGCGCAAACGCTCGGCACGCAGCCGTCCGCAGCGACTGAAGAAGATCACCATCCCAGGACTCGTGCTCATCGGCCTGGCGATCCTCATGATCGGCGCTTTCGTCGTTCCCAACATCGTCCCCGTCGACTCCCCCGATACCCCGCAGACGATCGGTTCGGAGCAGCAGGTCAACCCCGCTTCCGAGCTCTCCGTCGACAGCACTCAGGACGTCGTGCCCAGCTACGACAATTCACCCACGTGGGAAGCCGAGGTGCCCAAGCGCGCCTCGGTGACGGCCTCCGATCGCGGCGTGCTCCTCGTCGACGACAACCGCCTCGAAGTCCTCGACGCCGACACCGGCAAGTCGCGTTATAAGGCGAAGATCAGCGAGTCTCCGACCTTCGCCGTGGACACCGTCATCGACGGTCGGCCGGCTCTGCTGTGGCAGTCAGGCAACACCGCCGAGGCGCTCTTCGACGGAGACTCGAAACCCACGACCTACCAGCTGCCGGAGAAAGCCCGCATCACCTCGGCAGGCAAGAGCGTGCTCATCAAAGCGGGCAACAAGCTCTCGACCTTCGGCGCCAAGGGCTTGGAAGACGTGCCCACCCCGCAGGCCGGTTCGACGCCGATGGCCATCGATGATGATGAGATCATCAGTTCGGACTGGAACGGTCCCGTCACAGCGAAGAACATCGAGACCGGCGACGAACGCAGCATCAAGCTCGAAAGCCCCGGCGACGAATTGAAGATCATCGACTGGATCTCCGCCGGCCACGGCAAGGCGATCACGTTGTGGGGCGAACAGGGCGCTTCGACGAACTCGGGTCACAGGATCCAGCTCGTCGTCCATTCCCTCGACGACGGGTCGATCCTCTCGACCGTGACCACAACAACTGACATCGTCGGCGAGAAGTCCTGGGTGCGCGGGCAGGCGGGAGAACGCGCCTATATCGGTCCGTATCTCTTCGACCTGGAGACGGGTCTGCTGCTGATGGACGTCTCCAGCCGTGATATCCATCTCTCCGAACCGCGCGGATCCATCGTGCCCTGCACGATGGACACGAGCACCTCGTGCCTGCTTGCCGGCAAACAGGCATTCAAGACCGATACCGATCTGCTGGCGGTCGTCGACAAAGGCAACGAGGCCTTGGTGCTCGGCAACGACTCGACCGTACGCGCATATCCGAAGAAGTCAGAGACGCAGGATCGCTGATTCCGCGCCACGGCGAAACACGCCCACGGCTTTAACACATCTGGTCGAGACATTAAGATGGGCACCGATGTGTCTGAACGTCATGTCCCCTTGACCCAATGAAGTCGGAATCCCCACCGCTAAGGAACGTAGTGCCAGTCTCACACAGGTTCAGCCGCAGAGCCGCCGCAATCGGCGCAGCGCTTGCCCTGGCAGCACTACCTATCTCGGCGACGTTCACACCTGCATTCGCCCAACCGAATCCCACTCCCACGACCGAAGCCAGTGCGAGTGCCAACGGAGGTGCTTCCGCAGGAGCAGATTCCTCCGGTGGAGCTGGCACCGCCAATACGGCAGGGTCCCCTGACGGTGACGAAGCCGACGGACCGGTGCCGAAGGCAACCGAGAGCGACGCCGATTCCAATGCAGAGGCCGCCGATTCCGACAACTCGAGCGATGACGACGGCACGGGCGACTCCAAGAGCGGCGATGATGGTGACGAGCCGGATTACGACAAGGCCTGCGCACCGCCCGGAGACGACGACCCGACACCGGGCGCGGACGGGCCGTGTAAACCCGCGGAACGCCTCACCGCAGAATGGGACTCGAACACCAAGCAACTCTCGGTGACCGCACCGAACGGTGAACCCGGCAGCCTGCCCGAGAGTTGGAAGAAAGTGCCATTCGATGGCCCGAAGCAGTCGATGGTGAAGGTGCCTGCCCAAGATGCGTCCACCGCAGGCACGGCAGAATCGGCTGGTGCAGATGGCACAGACAGCAGCGAGGACTCAGACACCGATGACAGCGGACAGTCAGTCGTCGAGGCGACTGCCCAGGCCGATGTGCCGGATCAGTTCGAGTTCGGCCCCGACGGCGTCATCAGGGCAGCCGGTTCTTCGAATCCGATGAAATTCGAGCACTTCGACTCCGACCCTCACTGGAAGTTCACTGCAAACGGCACGAAGATCACCGCCAAAGGCAACGAGTACTCGGACGACTCCGACGACTCAGCCGAAAGGGATGGCTCGAGGAACGGAACCGATCAGGATGGTGCGAACGGGGGCGGTCGAACCGCTTCGCAGGATGGCTCCCAGAACTCCAAAGGTGTGTCAGACAGCTCTGCCTCCAGCGATACCGACGGTTCCAACTCGAACAGCAAAGCCTCGAGTAACAGTTCGGGAGACGAAGACGGAGCCTCATCCGACAGCGCCACGTCCGCAGACCGCAGCTCCACATCCGACAGTGACAGCTCGTCCGACAGCGGGTCGAAGGATCGCGCGAACTCCTCGGGCGACAAGGACTCCGACGGCCGAGAATCTGACACCGATTCCGGTTCAGGATCGGACGGCTCGCACGGCAGCGATTCCGACCGCTCCGGCTCCGGCTCGGAATCCGGCGACGATGACGAGAAGGATTCGGCCAAGCAAGGTTCCGGCTCGTCGATCGGCGCCTCTGACGCCGACGGCACCACCCCGGACCCGTCGAACGGCAACGGCTCCCCCGATGATGAACGCGAGACCATTCCCGGCAATACTGGTGATGAATGGCTGCCCGGGGATGACGAGGATACCGAAACCCCTGACTACTCTGACCCTGTGCCTCGCAACCCCGACGAACCTGCGCCCAAAGACGATACGGACCTCATCACCGGTGGCGATCAGCCGTCCCCGCGGGCCAACCAGAATCCGGCGACCTCATTCGGCGAATCCATCATCTCCACGATCGTGAGCTCGTGGCCCGTCTTCGTTCTGGCTGCTTCCGGCATGGCCGCGGTCGGGTTCATCATCTACCTCATGGGACGACGCGGAAAACAGGACTGAGCCCCGCCTCGGCAATCCTCATCTAAGATCGCGGACATGGAACTCTTCGACTCCGAGCTGCGCGTGATCGCTGCGGCCGAGAACCTCGCCCGGACACTCGGCGCCGATGCGAACCACACTGTCGCTGCAGCCGCGATGGACACCACCGGCCGCATCCACACCGGAGTCAACGTCCACCACTTCACCGGAGGCCCCTGCGCCGAACTGGCCGCATCCACACCGGAGTCAACGTCCACCACTTCACCGGAGGCCCCTGCGCCGAACTCGTGGTGCTCGGCGCTGCCGCCGCGCTGGGTGCGGGCCCGCTAGTCGCCATCGCCGCGGTCGGCGACCACGATCGGGGCCTGCTCGCTCCCTGCGGACGCTGCCGTCAGGTCATCCTCGACCTCCACCCCGACGCCCTCGTGGCGATCCCGGACACCGAGGGGCGCCCGTCGATCGCGCCCATCCCCGCGCTCCTCCCCCCCACGCCTACCGTCATCCGGCTGCCGCACCGAAGCGGCTGCTGAGGTTCCATGCTTGCTACTTCGACGCCGTCGCGGACGGGACGAAGACTCTGACGGTGCGGTGGAACGAAGGCCACCGCACGGGTCCTGCTCTGGCGTACTTCGAGAACACCGAGCATGGCACGCTTCCCGTGGAAGTCGCCTCGGTGATGGTGAAGCGACTCGACGAACTGGGGCCCGAGGATCTCGACCTCACCCGCTCGGGTGGACTCGACCGATACATCGCGAATCTCCACGACCACTACCCGACCATGCCCGCGGACGCGAACGGCGAGATCGTAAGATTCCGTCGAACCGCGGCCGATATCTGACACTCTCTGGGCCCAGCCGCTAAGCTGGACAGCGAAGCACTGTGGCACAAGGTCACAGACGCAGCAAAGCATTCTCGACCGGGAGGACTCGACCCGATGACTGACAACGTCTACACCTCAGATGTGACCGTCGACCAGGCGACAACCGCACAGCTCGCGGAGTCGATCCGACTGCGCGAGGAGCGCATCGCCGAGAACATCGACGAGCTCGTCGGCCGCATCCACCCAAAGGTGCTGGCGACGCGCGCCGTCAACAAGGCGAAGTCCGAGGTCGTCGAGGAAGACGGCTCCCCCAAGCCTGAGATCATCGCACTCGGCGCCGGTGCCGTCCTCGGTGTGGCCGCCCTCATCGTCGGACTCTCCGGTCGCAAGCGTGGCTGATGCCGCACTACCGATCCGGATGCTCCATGACCGGATCCTGCTCGAACCCAGCGCGGAAGCCGGGGAACGCAAATCCTCGGCAGGCATCGTCATTCCCGCCACCGCCAGCATGGGCAGACGCCTCGTGTGGGGCCAGGTCGTAGCGGCGGGCCCGCACGTGAGGCAGGCCAACCTCGGCGATACCGTCCTCTACGATCCCGAGGAACTCGCCGAGGTGGAGCTCGAAGGAAGCGCGTATGTGCTGCTGCGCGAACGCGACGTCCACGCGATCTCCGAGCCCGCCGAGCAGTCGAGTTCAGGAATGTACCTGTAGGGACTGGCCGCTGTCTGATCGGGTATCTGACCTGGGGCTTGCGACCTTCATCACAAAATCAAATCTGGGCCGATCTCGGTTTGCGTGATCGGCAGAAACCTGAGTAATATTAATTCTCGTTGCGCAGGATGCGCGGCACGCACCTCTAGCTCAATTGGCAGAGCAACTGACTCTTAATCAGTGGGTTCCGGGTTCAAGTCCCGGGGGGTGCACAGCAAAGAAAGCCCCTCACCTGGCATTACGTCTGGTAAGGGGTTTTCGTCATTTCGATACGGAGTCAGCGACCCCACGGTTACCCATCTTTTTCCTTCGCATTTCTGCCGAACTGGTCGAGGATCGAGGACATATCAGGTGCGGTTGCCGCCTTCGCCACATAGTGCGCCGACGTGACGCCAGTACCCGAGTGCCCCAAAACGGCAGCCGCGGGCTCGAGAGTCGCCTCAGCGTCGATGAGCGTGGCGACCGACTTTCGGAACACGTGCGGGGGTGATGCTCGTCGTGGTCTCGAGCTCCTTGAGTGCAGCGCGCAAGGACCGTCGATAGTTGTTCGGCCACTTCCACGTCCCGGCCCCGGACGGGAACACCGCATTCGTCTCCGTGGGGAGCGCCTCGACGCTCCGGCGCAGGAGCACGTCGACAACGAACGTCGGCAGGGTGAGCACACGGTAGCCGCTGGCCGTCTTTGCGTGCCCCTGCCGATTGAGGCCCTTGTCCTTGATCGGGACGAGTGTGCCCGTCACGGTGAGGCTCGGATGGTCGCCGAGGTCCACATCGGACCAGCGCAACGCCAGCACTTCACCGATGCGCATACCGGTGCCGAGCATCACGTCTACGACGTCGAGCAGTTCAGCCGACCGCCGCGGACCTTTCACGCCCTCGGCGCCTTGCCATTTCCGCAGGCCCTCGCGCAGCTCACTCGCTTCGTCGATCGTGAGCGCCTTCACTGGCTTCCGCTTCCGGGCGGGTAGGCGCACCTCGCGCACCGGGTTCGTGCGCAGCGCGTCATGACGGACGGCGAGGTCGAACATGCTCGTCAGTACTGACTTCGTGGTCTTGGCCCTGCCGGGTGTCTTGCCGGCGAGTGCGCGCAGGAATTGGTCGACGCGGGAGACCGTGGCCTCGATGATGAGGTACTCCCCCAACGCTGGGCCGATGATCTTCTCGACGATGGACTCATACCGTTCGAGGGTCTGCTCGGTGTGGTCGTCGGATCCTTGTAGGCTCTCGGTCCAGATCTTGCCGAGGCTGGTCACTGTGGTGTTGCCGGTGATCGTGTCGCCGGCGGACTCGACGCGGGCGCGCAGGTTCGCGAGCAACTTCCGCTCGGCCTTGGCACCGAGCCCGAGAAGAACTGACATTGAAATACGCGGTGCCCTCAGCGGTCTCAGGACTGCTGAGGGCACTATCGTGTCAGTGCCGTACGACAGACTTTCTGCAAGTAAATCGAGGTAATAGTTGGTAGCATGAGTGCACGCCTAAAGGGAGATGTAACCATGACTGTTTTGTACATGGATGAGCACGAGCTCGCGTCCCGGAGATCCGAGATCCTTGACGAGTTGCACATGACGCTCGAAGAGCTCGAGGAGAACGCGGGCAACTATATGCTCGATGCTTGGCAAAGAGACCTCTACCGGGAATATCACATTCTGGTGAGCCTGAGTGAGGACTGACCTCAACTACCCAGACGAAGATACTCGAAGTCTTGTTATTGCAGTAGAGGACTTCGTCAAAGAGATCGTCGCTACTATCGACAACTCGATAGTCTGCGATCTGGTGGTGAGTGATCCCCCGGTCGTGACTCCGAGGAAGGTGACTGCATCCAAACCTCAAGGTGGATTCAAAATTGGCGTGCGAATGACCATATCCGCAATGGTCTACGGCGCCCCGACATATCGAGTAGAAGCTGACTATGTGCTTGTCTGGAACCGCACTCGAAAGTTCGTGGCAGTCTTCTCGTCGACGTTCGCGCTTCTGATTGAAGGATCGAACGAACCACTTTTCCACTACGACTACGTGCTCGAGCCACAGGGTAAGAACCCCGGCGCTCATCTCAATATCCACCACGACCGTGAGGACGTCCGACAAGCATTGGCTAAGGGCGGGGACAGGTACAGAGCCAAAGCCAGGAACCGGAGCGGCACACTTAGGGACTCGGAACTTCACTATCCTCTTGGCGGCCCTCGATTCCGCCCGTGCCTCGAAGACATCATCCAGTTCATGATTTACGAGTTAGGAGTCGACCCGAAAGAGCAATGGCACAGAACTCTAAGTGACGGACGAACACGGTGGCGTGATCGCCAGCTTCGAGCGGCGGTAGCCGACAATTTGCATGTGGCTGCGCAGGTGCTACGCGATCACGATTTCGAGGTCTTGGGCGGCCCCAAGCCTGATCGTAACGACGTACGAATTACCGAGTTGTGAGTGCACGGCCTACTGATATGCGCGGTGCCTTCGCGATCTATCGACTGTAGGAGCATTGTCATTTTTGCTTAGCTTTCCGCCGTCGTTTTATAGGTTCATCTGAAAGCTTCATGTCGAGAGTCACTTCGCATTCATTCGCAACGCGACGGATCGGGTTCTTCGCCTTGTGCTCTTTCATTGTCGTGGTGAAGGCATACAAGGCTCTGCACGCCGAAAAGACGGTGAAGTAGGCGAGAAGCTTGGACGGGAAATCGGAGGGCGTGCTGCTGAAGTCTGGCATGCCATTGCCTTCGTCTGGGCCGGTGCGCGTCAGATAGAGGTCTGCAACAGGCACCGAAGGGTGGCAGTACTCGGAAAGCATCCGATAGTAGGTGTAGAGATCATTCCCACCTTCGAAGTCCTCGACCATCCTCTCGAAGTTCTTAGCTTGTTCTTTCGAGGTGGTCTCAAACTCTTCTTGATCAAGGCCGGCGAGCGTATCTGCAGCGTCGATCAAGTACGGGATCTCAGAGTCCTTCATCGTCTTCTGCAGAGTCTTGCGACTGCGTCCATATTGATTCGAGATTGCTCGCGGTGCTTCTTCTCCGGTGAGATACACCCAATTCTGCTTCAGCGCACACTCATAGGCCAGGCGCACAAGTGGGATCGACTGCACGATGTGGCTTTCGGTCAGCAGGAGGCGAATTGAGCGGGAGAGCTGCATGACGTGCGCGCAATATCCGAGTAGCAGAGCAGACTGGGCGCGGTCGAAGGCTATCCGCTTGCCGTTCACTTTCTTCGCACGAACTACCAGCCGTCCTTCGCCGGAGCTCGCAATTTGGTCCCACTCGTTCAACAACTCATCGAGCTTTTCAAGCAAGAAGTCAGTGGAATGGACACCCGCATCTGCCGTACTAGTCATGAAGTGATCGTAGACGATCCTCTGTTGTCTTGAGCACGAGGGTCGGATCTCGAAGAGGGCTCCTGGCAAAACTTGACTCACCCCACGCTTACCCACCTAATTGGATGGAACCCCACGGAAACCGCAGAAATCGATGAACCCAAATCAGTGGGTTCCGGGTTCAAGTCCCGGGGGGTGCACAGCACACTGACAACCGCCATTCGGATCATCCGGGTGGCGGTTTTCTGTTCTCTTTCCTGCGAAGAGATCGTGGGCTGTAGGCCAAGATGTGGGTCTGGACCCGACGTGTCAGCCTCGACACTGCTTTCGGCCCCTGAGAAGCCGATCGTCTCCTCCCAGCCCATCTTGAGTTTCGCCACCTTCGGGGCGCCGCGCGATGATAGCCAGGCCCAGGGAGTACCGAACGACCACTGGTCCTCGGGTGCCGCGGTATGAAGATACAACAGCAAGTTCAGATAGACTGCCTCCATGCAGAACTTCGCTGACCGTAAGCCAGGTCTCGGTCAAATCGTACGCAGACTACGAACAGAGTCCGGATCGGCGATGTTTCTGGCGCTGGTCACAGTATTGGCGCTTGCGTGGGCGAACTCGCCGTTATCTGAAAGCTATTTCGCGCTCTGGCATCAGGAGGTCGGCTTCGATGTCGGTCCCGTGAGCATGCATATGACTCTGCACCACTGGATCAACGACGGCCTCATGGTGATCTTCTTCTTTGTTGTCGGACTGGAGGTGCGGCAAGAGTTCGCGCACGGAACTTTGCGCGATCGAAGTCGTGCTCAACTCGCTTTGATAGCTGGCGTCGCAGGCGTCGCTCTCCCGGCTCTCGTGTATGCGATTGTCGTCAGCTTGTCCGGCGGCAGCGGACTTGGCGGATGGGGTGCTGTAGTCGGAACGGATACAGCGTTCATGCTCGGCGCCTTGGCAATAGTGGGTCCACGACTGTCAGGTCAGTTGCGTGTCTTCCTGCTCACCCTGACAGTGGTCGATGACTTCCTGGCAGTATCGATCATTGGCATTGTCTATAGCGATGAGATCAAGCTTGTCCCCTTGTTGATCGCTCTAGCCTGCCTCATCGGCTTGTGGGCGCTTGGCCGTTCACGACAGTGGATTACGGGGCCTTATGTGATCATTGTGATTGTTCTGTGGTTCGCCACTGTCTCTTCCGGGGTTCATGCTTCACTCGCGGGCATGATAGCCGGGCTGCTCATCCCTGCCTACCCTACCCAGCGCCAAGAGGTAGTTGCTGCCCGCCAGCTTTTCCGTGACTTCTGGCAGTCGCCCAGTGCCGCCTCGGCGCGCGGTGTCAACCGCGGCCTCGCACGGGGGATCTCGGTGAACGAGAGAATGCACGAAGTCCTTCGCTGGCCCACTGCGCTGCTTGTCGTGCCGATCTTCGCACTCGCCAATGCCGGCGTCGACCTCAGAGGTGGATTGCTCGCTGATTCCCTCGGCTCTTCCGTGACCTGGGGAGTAGTCGCCGGGCTTGTGCTCGGCAAGCTCCTCGGCATCGGCATTGCAACTCTTCTGGCAGTCAGGCTGGGGCTTGGCCGACCGCCAGAAGGGGTGGGAATGGGCAGCGTCTTCGGCGGTGCAGCGCTTTCAGGCATCGGGTTCACCGTCTCTCTGCTCGTCATCGGACTTGCCTTCGGCTCGACAACTGATCTCGGGAGACAGGCGACTGTGGGTGTCCTGGTCTCCATGGTGCTCGCCGTTGCCCTGGGCTGGTTGATTTTCAAGATCGCTGCCAAGCGGTGGGGTGAGGAGACTGCAGATCTGCCCATGGTGCTCGAGCCTCCGGTCGATCCCGAAGTCGATCACATTCGCGGCCCGCAGGACGCCAAGCTGACACTGGTCGAATATATCGACTTCGAGTGCGAGTACTGTGCACACGCCACTGGCTCCTGGGACGACCTGCGCGCGCAATTCGGCGACGATCTTCGTTACGTAGTGCGGCATCTTCCCCACCACCCACACGGGCCATTGGCTGCAAAAGCGTCTGAAGCAGCTGCAAACCAAGGCGAGTTCTGGCGATGGCTCGATTTCGTATTCACGCACCAGGACGCGCTCGAGCGGGAACATCTCCTTACCTATGCGGAAGAGCTCGGGCTGAACGTCGATCGCTTCATCCAAGACATGGACAGCGAGGCTGTCGCGCAACGAGTCAACCGCGACCTCGCGAGTGCCGAGGCCAGCGGTGCTCATGCCACCCCAACGTTCTTTGTCGAAGGTCGGCGCCTGTTGGGCGACTATGACGCCCGGACGTTGACTGCGGCGCTCGAATCGCGGAGGCGCGGCACACGTACCCAGGAGGCATCCCGCTGAAAGGATGGTGAGGGGGTCGGCGACTACTACCGAGGAGTGTCAAGCCGCGGGTTTCACAGAGGCTCCTATTCTGGTCTCCTTGGCAGCCGCGGGTTCTGTCGCGGACTGGTTGATCCACTCCGAATGGACCTCGAGTGGCGGGCGGCACCCTATCGCCGGGTGAATCTCCTTCTTCCAATCTCCCTGCCTCTTTTATCCCTGGGGCGATTCCACTAGGCTGAACCAGCAGGCGAAACATAAACGCTTTCGCATGCAAGTTCCAGCGGAAAGCTGGATAACCACCCTATGGAAGGACACGAGAATCATGGCTGATGGCAATCGCGCAGTAGTGTTCGCTAATCCACAAGACATGCAGGTCGAGAATCTCGACTTCCCGAAGCTCGAGATGCCCACCGGAGAAAAAGCACCGCACGGGGTCATCTTGAAAATCGTCGCTACAAACATCTGCGGAAGCGACCTCCACATCTACCGCGGCTCCTTCCCAGTGCCCCAAGGCATGGTCATGGGACACGAAATGACAGGCCAGGTAGTTGAGCTCGGATCCGATGTTACTTTCCTCAAGGAAGGCGATCTCGTCTCGGTGCCGTTCAATGTCGCTTGCGGCCGGTGTCGCAATTGCCGGGGGCGCAGGACGGAAGTCTGCGAGACTACGAATCCAGATGGCCCCTGCGCAGCCTACGGGTTCAACCTCGGCAATTGGCAAGGTGGACAGGCGGAATACCTGTTTGTGCCCTATGCCGACTTTCAGCTGCTCCGCTTCCCAGACAAGGACCAGGCCATGGAGAAGATCCGCGACCTGGCCCTCCTATCGGACATTCTCCCTACAGCATTCCATGGTCTGATGGAGGCTGGTGCCAAGCCAGGCTCGACAGTCTATATTGCCGGTGCAGGACCTGTGGGCCGGTGCGGTGCGGCGGCAGCTCGCCTCCTCGGAGCGTCATGCATCATCGTCGGCGACTACCACAAGGACCGCCTCGATCTGATGAAACAGAACGGCTGCGAAACCATTGACCTCAACGAGGATGTTCCTCTGACCGATCAGATCGAAGCTATTCTAGGCGAGCCCATGGTGGATTGTGCGGTGGACTACGTGGGCTCGGAAGCACATGGAATCGGTCGTGAGGCCGGAGATATGGATCCTGCGCACGCGATCAATCAAGTCATGGACGCTACCCGACCTGGCGGAGCCACCGGCATCATCGGAGTGTACGGACCCGATCCGCTTGCAGAGTCGAAAGCAGAGCAGGAAGGAACTTTCCCACTCGACTTCGGAAAAGCATGGATCAAGTCACCTCGAATCTCGGGCGGCCAGGCACCGATCATGCACTACAACCGCGAGTTGATGATGGCCATTCTCTGGGACCGCATGCCGTACCTCAGCGACATGCTCAACACGAAGATCATCAGTCTCGACGATGCTCCAGACGCCTACGCAACCTTTGATAAGGGTGTTTCGGACAAGTTCATCATCGATCCGCACGGGCTCATTTCAGCCTGACCTGATCCACCCTCCTGGAGGGTTGCAAGCTTCATCTAACGACATCAGAGAACCGGTTCGGGTGCTGCCTTTGGCGGCACCCGAACTGCTCTAACTGTCCGATCAGTCTGTCTTCACATCGATTGACACGTCTTCGCGCGAAGCTAGGTGGTGTCGTGACCTTAGTGAGCCAACTCTGCCCCCAGATCGCAATTGGCCAGCTGGTCAACTCTGAAGAGCTCAAGGAGTGATGCTCCAGACTACTGGCAGCACACTGGTAAGCAGGCTTACCTTGGTGTCTCCAATGGCCCCTTCTCATCTATGCTCAAAGGCGCGTCCAAGCTGACTCCTCAGAACGACCGCTATTCGCAGCTCGAGGTGTCATCGAATCCGGTTCTATAGCACTCACGAGCCCCAGCTTCCCAATTCAGTCCTGACCGGCGCGGGCATAGGCACCGAGAACCTGTCTCTCCGAATCCCCGAGGTAGACGGCAAGCCTAGCAGCGGCGGCCCCCGGCCCATCAGAGCGATAGATCTCGACCACCTCGCGGTTGCGCTCGATGAAGGGCGCATGGAGGAAGTCGAGGACCTCCACCTTGAGGAAGGCCAGGCGCAGCTCGGCGAGCACATTGGCAAACGACCGCATCAACCGCCTGCTGTCCGACAGCGAGACGACGGCATTGTGGAACCCCATGTTCGCCGTGCCGACTTCCAGCCAGTTCTCTTCGGCAGCGAACTTCTCGGCAGCCTCGACGGCCGCCTCCATCCTCACGGCGTTCGGGTGATTGCGCGGAGCGTATTCGAGCACCGAGCACTCCACATGATGACGCACCCGGTAGATGTCGACGACATCGGCCGTGCTCGGTGACGCCACTGAGACGCCTCGGTGCGGGATATGCGTGACCAGGCCCTGCTCACCGAGGACCCGGAACGCCTCACGCAGAGTATTGCGCGAAACATCGAATTCCTTCGCCAGCGCGGTTTCGGACAGCCGCTCACCGGGGCGCAGCTCTCCAGCGATGAGGCGGTCAGTGAGCCTGTTGACCAGGGACGAATCGTGATTCACCTCTCCATTCTACTGAAAGAGCACCCCGAACTCCCGTCCGTCCGTTGACCAAGAGACGACGAAAAGTGTGACCCCCGTCTATGTTTGTTGAACAATGAGTGCTAGATTGTTTACCACTTCACGTGTGCCAGGACACAGTCATCGCTGTCCTCACCCCATCGGCGCACACGAGGGAACAACTGACCACCAGACAGTCGGAGACTCCTATGTCACACGCACCGGAATCCCAACCGCCGGAATCCTCTTCTACGGATGGGGCCGCCTCGCGCCTTGACAATGCCAAGAGCGAAATCGGATCCAAGATCAGCCGCAGCGCGATCATCGGCGCCATCTTCCTCATGGCCACCTCGGCGATCGGTCCGGGCTTCATCACCCAGACAGCCACCTTCACGGCTCAGATGGGTGCGGCCTTCGCCTTCGCGATCTTCGCGTCGATCCTCATCGACATCGCCATCCAGCTCAATATCTGGCGGATGGTGACCTCCTCGGGCAAACGCGCAGCACAGCTGGCCTCCTCGGCCGTGCCGGGTTCGGGCATCCTCCTGTCCGTCCTGATCGTCGTCGGCGGACTGGCCTTCAACATCGGCAACATCGCCGGCGGCGGCCTCGGCCTCAACGCACTGCTGGGCATCGATCCGAAGCTCGGCGGACTGCTCACCGGCGTCCTGGCGATCGGCATCTTCCTGTTCAAACGCGCCGGAAAGGTCGTCGACGCCGTCGTCCTCGTCCTCGGTGTCGGAATGATCATCCTCACCTGTGTCGTCGCCATCGTCTCGAACCCGCCGGTCGGTGAGGCGCTCAGACAGTCGATCGCGCCCGATACCATCAACTTCGCCACCGTGACCACGATCGTCGGCGGTACCGTCGGCGGCTACATCACCTACTCCGGTGCCCACCGCTATCTCGACTCGGGCAAGACCGGCCCGGAGAACGCCAGTTCTGTCATGCGCTCGGCTCTGTCGGGGATCCTCGTCACCGGAGTCATGCGCTACGTCCTCTTCCTCGCCATCCTCGGCGTCGTCGCCTCCGGTGTCGCTCTCGACCTCGACTCGAGCGTGGCCAACCCCGCCGGTCAGGCCTTCGCCGCTGTCCTCGGAGATGCGGGAATGCGCATCTTCGGCGCGATCTTCTGGGCCGCGGCTCTGAGCTCGGTCATCGGTGCCGCCTACACCTCGGCGACGTTCCTCTCAGCGTTCTCCAAACGCCTCGAAGGCGGCTGGCCGCTGCAGCTGGCAACCGTGTCCTTCATCGTCGTCTCGCTCGTCGTCTACCTCGTCCTCGGCACGGCACCTGCCACACTGCTCGTCTTCGTCGGCGGCTTCAACGGGCTCATCCTGCCGATCGGTCTGACGATCTTCATGTACATCGGCTGGTTCAGGCCGCGCCTGCTGCGCACTGATTCGTACCCGAAGTGGTTGCTCATCATCGGCACCGCGGCAACACTGGTCACGTGGTACACGGCCACACAGTCCATCGGCCCCATCTTCGCCATGATCGGAATCGGAGGGTGACATTGTCTGTCAACAGCGAACTGAGAATCGACCTCAACTCTGACCTCGGGGAGAACGTCCCCGACCGTGTCGTCAGCGACGATGCCGCCATGCTCGGCCTCGTCACCAGTGCCAACGTCTCCTGCGGGTTCCATGCCGGCAAGCCGGAAGGCATCCGCGCCACCGTCGACGCCGCCACGAAGGGCGGAGTCGTCATCGGAGCCCACCCCGGATACGACGACTACGAGGGCTTCGGCCGCCGCACCCTCGACGTGCCCGCCGCCACCCTGCAGGCCCAGGTCGAATACCAGATCGGCGCGCTCATCGGCCTGACCACTGCCGTCGGCGGAACCGTCTCCTACGTCAAACCCCACGGCGGCCTCTACAACGCGATCGTCCACGATGAGGCGCAGGCGAAGGTCGTCGTCGATGCCGTCAGTGCCATCGACGACTCGCTGGTCTTCCTCGGACTCGCCGGCAGCGTGGCCAACCGCGTCGCCGCCGAATCCGGGCTGGCCGTCGCCGCCGAGGCCTTCGCCGACCGGTCCTACAACCCCGACGGTTCCCTGGTCTCCCGGTCGGAGCCGAACGCGGTCCTCCACGACCCAGAGGCCGTGGCCGCGCGCGTCCTGCGCCTCGTCCAGACTGGACAGGTCGAAGCCATCGACGGCAGCCTCGTCGACGTCGATGCGCAGTCCATCTGCTTCCACGGCGACAGCCAGGGATCCATCGACATGGCTCGGGCGGCCCGTGACCTCCTCGAATCCGAAGGCGTCATGATCGCCGCCTTCGCCGGAGCCGGACGATGAGCGCTACCACCCCCACAGGCACCTCTGCCATGGACACGATGCGGGCTGCGGGTGCGGAAGCCCGCGCACGCATCCGGACAGGATTCGACGGTCCCACCTCGGGGATGGCGCCGGGACTCGTCCAGGCGAACCTCATCTCCGTCCCCGCGGACTGGGCCTTCGACGTCCTCCTCTTCACCCAGCGCAACCCGAAGCCGTGCCCGGTCGTCGACGTCCTCGAACCCGGACAGCTGGCATCCGCACTGGCCCACGGCAGCGACATCCGCACGGACATTCCCGGCTACCGGATCTGGGAGAACGGCGTTCTGACCGACGAGGTCACCGACGCCACCGAGGCGTGGGAGCAGCATCCGGACCTCGTGTCGTTCCTCATCGGCTGTTCGTTCACCTTCGAGAACGGCCTGACCGAAGCGGGCATCCCGATCCGCCACCAGGCAGCCGGTCGCAACGTGCCGATGTACCGCACATCGACGGCCTGTCGTCCCGCCGGTCGGATCAGCGGGGACATGGTCGTGTCCATGCGCCCGATCCCGGCATCCCAGGTCGCCGAGGCTGTGCGCATCACCGACCGCTTCCCCGCCGTCCACGGTGCACCGATCCACATCGGCGAACCATCCCAGATCGGCATCGCCGACCTCGGCGCCCCCGATTTCGGCGACGCCCCGGTCATCGAAGACGGCGACATTCCCGTCTTCTGGGCCTGCGGCGTCACTCCGCAGGCAGCCATCCAGGCATCCGGAATCCCCTTCGCAATTACGCACTCACCTGGGAAGATGTTCATCACCGACGAACCGGAAGACACCTACCGCCAATGACCTCGACACCGCCGGCCGGCTCCCCGGTCTTCCACACCGCGTCCAGTCGCCACCTCCTCGTCGAGTGCGCCGATCTGACCGCGACGATGGCGCTACACCGCAGCCTCGAAGCCGCCGATCTGCCCGGCGTCACCGAACTCATCCCCGCCGCCCGCACAGTGCTGATCAGTTTTGATCCCGCACGCACGAACGCCGAGATCCTCGCCGAGGCAGTGCGCGGGCTCGGGCACACCGAGTCGGCCTCGGATGCGGCCCGTGAGGTGACGATCGATGTCCACTACGACGGGGACGACCTCGACGAGGTGGCCGACCTCCTCTCCGTCTCCCCCGCCGAGGTGATCAAACGCCACCAGGCGGCGACCTGGCAAGTCGCGTTCGCCGGGTTCGCCCCCGGCTTCGGCTACCTCGCCGGCGACGACGAACTCTTCAACGTTCCCCGCCGTTCGTCCCCACGCACGCGAGTGCCAGTGGGGTCGGTGGCTTTGGCCGGCGAGTTCACCGGCGTCTACCCTCGCTCCTCCCCCGGCGGCTGGCAGCTCATCGGACGCACCGATGCGAAGCTGTGGGACCTGGACCGGGAACCACCGGCCCTGTTCGTACCCGGCACGATCGTGAAATTCGCCGAGGCGGGGCGCGAGACCGTCGAGGTCGCGGGCTCGAGTGCGAGGTCGGGTGCCTCAGGTTTCTCGGGTTCGCCAGGTGCGGAAGGTTCGGCGTCGGATTCTGCGGTGGATTCTGCAGCGGATTCGGCATCCGATTCGGCGGCAGCGGCCTCCCATTCCCTCGAGGTGCTGCGTCCCGGGCTGCAGCTGCTCATCCAGGATCTCGGCCGACCAGGTTTCGCCTCGATGGGCGTCTCCGCCGCCGGCGCCGCCGACCGCACCGCGCTGACCGCGGCCAACCGCCTCGTCGGCAATGCCGAGACCGCTGCCGGGCTGGAGAGCTTCGGGGGCGCAGTGCTCCTGCGTTGCACGGGTGACGGCGTCGCCGCTGTCACCGGGGCCACCGGAACGATCACCGTGACCGCTGCCGATGGCACGGTCCTCACGCCCCGCCTCGGCGAGGCCTTTGCCCTGTCCGACGGGGACGAACTCGAGCTCGGACCAACCGAGCGCGGAGTCCGCCGCTACTTCGCCGTGCGCGGTGGAATCGCTGTCGAGACGGCTCTCGACAGCAGCTCCGCCGACACCCTGGCCGGGCTCGGTCCGGCCGCTGTGGACAAAGGCACCACGGTGGGAGTACACGATCCGCGGACGGCGCCCCACCTCGTCGATCCCGATCCCACGCAGCCAAGGGATCTTCCGCAGGCGGGGGAAACCGTGACGCTGAGCGTGACGCTGGGACCGCGCGAGGACTGGTTCACCGAGGCCGGGATCGAGACTCTGCTGTCACAGGAGTGGACGGTCACCCACGAATCCGACCGGGTCGGACTGCGACTGAACGGTGAGGTTCCACTCGAACGTGCCCGCACGGGCGAGCTGCCCAGCGAAGGCGCGGTCACCGGTGCCCTGCAGGTTCCGCCGAACGGTCAGCCGGTTCTCTTCGGGCCCGACCATCCGCTCACCGGCGGCTATCCGATCATCGCCAGTGTCGATGATGTCGACCTCGCCGCGCAGCTGCCTCCCGGCGTGAAGCTGCGCTTCACCACCTCTGCCCGACCGACGCCGAACGCCCACTCGGCCGAGGCGTCCAGCACCGCAGCAGGGCCCCGCACCAACGAGAACGAAGGCTGAACAATGTCGAGAATCCTCATCGCCAACCGCGGCGAGATCGCCGTCCGCATCATCCGCGCCTGCGCCCAGCACGGCCACACTTCGGTGGCTGTCTATGCTGATCAGGACGCCGACGCCATGCATGCCCGGCTTGCAGACGAAGCGTTCGCTCTGCCTGGGACGACAGCGGGCGACACGTACCTCAACATCGATGCGATCCTCTCCGCAGCGAAGGCCGCCGGTGCCGATGCCGTTCACCCCGGTTACGGATTTCTGTCCGAGAACGCCGACTTCGCCGCCGCCGTCGAAGGCGCCGGCCTCATCTGGATCGGTCCGACCGCGGACACGATCACGGCCCTCGGCGACAAGGTCACGGCCCGTCAGCTCGCGCAGAAGGTCGGCGCTCCCCTGGCACCGGGCATCGACCGTCCCCTGGAGAACGCGGCCGAGGTCGAGTCCTTCGCCGCCGAGGCGGGACTGCCGATCATCATCAAGGCCGCCCACGGTGGCGGCGGACGCGGAATGAAGATCGTCCACGAACTGACCGAGGTAGCCGGTGCCTTCGAATCGGCGACCCGTGAGGCCGTCGAGGCTTTCGGTCGGCCCGAGTGCTTCGTCGAGAAGTTCCTCGAGCGTCCCCGCCATGTCGAGGTCCAGGTCGTCGGCGACGGTCAGGGTCGAGTCGTGGCCGTCGGTGACCGCGACTGCTCCGCTCAGCGGCGCAATCAGAAGCTCATCGAGGAAGCACCCGCCCCGGGACTGACGGATGAGCAGCGTGAGCGCCTGCACCGTTCGGCCGAAGCCATCTGCGCCGAGGTGGACTACCGCGGTGCCGGCACCGTCGAGTTCCTGCTCGCTGCCGATGGCACCATGACGTTCCTCGAGGTCAACACCCGACTGCAGGTCGAGCATCCCGTCACCGAGGTGACCTCAGGGGTCGATCTCGTCGCCGAGCAGTTCCGCATCGCCTTCGGCCAGGGACTGTCTCTGGAATCGACCCCGCAGCCGGTCGGTCATGCCATCGAACTGCGCATCAACGCCGAAGATCCCGGCCGCGGCTTCCTGCCGACTCCGGGACGCATCGATGTCCTCGATGTGCCCGGCGGCCTCGGTGTGCGCTGGGATTCCGGGGTGCGAGCCGGCGACACCGTGCAGCCGGCCTTCGATTCCCTCTTCGCGAAGCTCATCGTCCACGGTCCCGACCGCGGGCAGGCGATTGCGCGCACCGTGACAGCGGCGAAGGAGCTCCATGTCGAGGGTCCGGCCACAGTGCTGCCGTGCTCCCTGGCGATCCTCACCGATGAGGCGTTCACCGGTCTCGGAGGCAACGGCGTCGACGGCATCCACACGCAGTGGATCGAAGCCGAGCTGCTGCCGCGCTTCGAGACTCAGGAGCGCCCGGCCCCGGTCGCCGACGGTCAGATGCAGCGCATGTCTATCGAGATCGACGGGAGGCTCACCACGATCGGACTGCCCGCCGGACTGCTCGCGGCCCTCGGCTCGGTCGGTGGGACCGGTCAGGGCAGCGGGCCGGGCGGCGAGGTCGGTGGTGCCGGAAACGGTGGAGCCGCCTCGGCGAGTGCCGGGGATGTCACCGCTCCTGTGCCGGGCAGCCTTGTGGACTTCCTCGTCGAGGACGGTGCGCAGGTGGCGGCCGGTGACGAGGCCGCTGTGCTCTCGGCGATGAAGATGGAAACCCGGGTCGAAGCCCCGGTCGCGGGAACGTTTCGCCAGGTCGCGGCGGTCGGCGACGTCGTAGCGGTCGGGCAGGCCATCGCACGGGTCGACTGAGACGGCGAGCCGCCTCGGCGAAAGGACCGGTCGAGGTGACTGCGCGCATCGGTCGAGGCATCGGGCTCGGCAACGGAATAGAGTGGTGGTCAGCAATGGTTGTCCATCATGGAGACCACCCCAATCAGGAGGAGCATTCATGCCACGTCTGTCGGTCGGCGACACCGCCCCGGACTTCACCCTCGTCAACCAGGACGGGAAGTCCGTCAGCCTCAGCGACTTCCGAGGTCAGCGGGTCGTCGTGTACTTCTACCCCGCCGCTATGACCCCAGGTTGCACGACCGAGGCCTGCGATTTCCGGGACTCGCTCTCAGCACTCAAGGCCGCCGGAATCGCCGTCGTCGGCATCTCCCCGGACAAGCCGGAGAAGCTGCAGCAGTTCATCGAGAAGGAAGGTCTCAACTTCGACCTCCTCTCCGATGAGGACAAGACGATGATGACCGAATGGGGTGCGTTCGGCGAGAAGAAGAACTACGGCAAGGTCGTCCAGGGCGTCATCCGCTCAACCGTCGTCGTCGATGCCGAGGGCAAGGTCGAACTCGCCCAGTACAACGTCAAGGCCACCGGGCATGTCGCCCGCGTGCGCAAGGAGCTCGGCATCGACGCTGCCTGAGTCTGCTGCAACTTGAGCGTCGGGCGGGCCGAACTGCCCGTGCTCAACGTGAGCATCGGGGCGGTCCGAGTTTTCAACAACTCGGGCCGCCCCTGCTAATCTTGAGGACGTTGCGGCCGCGTGGGTGGCCGCTTCAGCGCGAGTGGCGGAATTGGTAGACGCGCTGGATTTAGGTTCCAGTGTCTTCGGACGTAGGGGTTCAAGTCCCCTCTCGCGTACCACGGTCCCCGGCGCGGAAGTCGACAGACTTCCGCACCGGGGACTTTTCTGTCGTCACATCTGTACGCGAACAGATGCGGAGAACGTAATGTGGTCATTGGTGCACCGAACCTAGTGAGAGGACTGCCGATGACGACGTCCCCGGCCCCGACGATCCGCCCCACCGCTCCTGCCGATGAGGCCCGGTGGAAGGAGCTCTTCCGCGCCCGCGAGTTCTACCGACTGGAGCCCTCCGAGGAGGTCGTCTCCCGCGTGTGGTCGTGGCTGACCGACTCCGCCCATGAATGCCAGGGACTCGTCGCCGAGGCGGACGGATCGATCGTCGGAATCGCCGACTACCGTCGTTTCTCACGGCCCTCGACCGGCAGCGTCGGCATCTGGCTCGACGATCTCTTCACCGATCCCGAGGCGCGCGGCCGAGGTGTCGGCCGTGCCTTGATCTCCCGGCTGCAGGCCATTGCCTCGTCCGAAGGCTGTTCGGTGGTCCGGTGGATCACCGCCGATGACAACGCTCAGGCTCAGGTGCTCTATGACGATGTCGCGACGAAGACTAATTGGCTCACCTACGACGCGAAGCCGCAGGAGTCGTGAGCGCTGAGGTGCCGGGTGACGTGAGCCCGACGAGGTGCAGTTATATCGGTTCGAATTCAGGGAAGCGCTCGATTCCTACCTGGCGGATCCGCGACGTCAGGCGCAGGCCGCTGAACGCGATCGCGTCATCGCCAGGACGGAGCTGTTCCCCGTCAGCTTTCTTCCGAGCGAGTGAGGTCCTGCGCGAAGTGCTGCTGTGCGAGCAGGACCAGCGCCTCGAGCAGCGGTCGGCGCAGCACGCTGCCGAGGACGACTCCGCGGATCCGCTCCTCCAGACTGTCTGCGTCTCCGATCGCGTCGAGGTCGGTGCGACCGACGTCTTCAGCGGCTTCGACATAGGCGTCGAGTCGGTCGAGGATCGGAGTCAGGTTCTCCGTAGTCAACATGGCAACCGCGCTCACAGCCGCCCGATAGGCCGGTGACGACTTCGCACAGCGCCACCCTCGCGCGGTGATCGCGCGGTCGAGTATCGCCGAGGCGGCTGAATCGTCCGTCTCGGCCTCGTCGATGAGCGCGTCCTGGACGACGCCCATCGCTTCGACTTCCGAGGCCTGCCCGTCCACAGCATCAACGACGGCTCGCACCTTCGCCAACGGCAGTCCGGCCACCGACGTCAGCGCCCCGATGAGGCGCAGCCGCTCGAGATGAGTGCGATCGTAGACGGCTTGATTCACGCTTGTCCGTCGCCCCGGCTGCAGCAGTCCTTCGCGGAGGTAGTACTTGATGGTCGGCACGCTGAGGCCCGAACGACGGGACAGCTCCGCCATCCTCATCCCCGACTTCTCCGCTGCTTCCTGCATCGTCATCTCCTCCCGGCACTGTCAGCAATGTTCGGTGACTGGTCTTGCTCGACCCTAGCAGATACCTCTACTATCTATTATGGATAGTATAACTACCTATTAAGAGGAGAGGTCATGGATGCCTTGACTTTGGCTGCGGTCCTCGTCACCGGCTTCGTCGGCTCAGCGGAATTCGGGTCGGCCGCCTTGGTTCATCCGGTGATCCGTCAGCTGAGGACGGACGATCAGCTGATCATGGAGAGGGGCCTGCTGAAGACGTTCGGCCGGGTGATGCCGGTGGGGATGACCGCGGCGACAGCGCTGGCCATCATCATTGCCATCGATGAGCCCAACGCATGGTTGGTTTCGGCAGCAATCAGCCTCAGCGTCGCTCTGGTCGTGACGATCATCGGGAACGTCCCGATCAACACCCGGACGGGACGGATCACCGAGGAGACCGCACCCGAGGGATTCATCGCCATGCGCAGACGGTGGGACGCCTTCCAGGTCGTGCGCGCTTCACTGCAGCTTCTCGGATTCGTCCTGGTCGCGGTCGGAGCCGTCGGACTCACCTGAGCACCCGTCAACG
Organism: Brevibacterium permense; assembly: GCF_013280495.1. Classification (GTDB taxonomy): domain Bacteria; phylum Actinomycetota; class Actinomycetes; order Actinomycetales; family Brevibacteriaceae; genus Brevibacterium; species Brevibacterium permense. The sequence goes on along the minus strand of NZ_JABSSX010000006.1, from coordinate 6,220 downwards.
TTCATCTCGTCGTCAGGGATGTTCCGGCACGCGCGTCGCAGAACTCTGACCGCTGAGGTTTCAGTCCATCCGCTGCCGGAGTTCGGCGACTCCGCTCCCGGTCAGATCCGTAAGTGCTTCCGGTCGACCGGCCATGGCCAGGACGAGGTCGAGGACACGACCGGTCACCTCCGGCCCGCTTCCGGATTCGAAGTCGGCGTCGACAGCACTGAGCTTCAGCCCTTTGACCAGGGTCTTCGAGTTCACGGCGAAGTCCTTAGAGGCGAAGTATCGGGCCACCTCGACGGTCGCCTCGGCGCCAGGGGTCAGGTCAAGTTCCAGTGATCGTGCGATGTCCTGGCCGTGGACGATGACTTCACCGAGGAAGGCCGGGAAGTCTTTGGTCGGCGCGATAGTCAGTGGGATCGAGTTGTGGAACCTCGCAAGGGTGCCCTCTTCTGAGTCGCCGAGGCGGCGCTCGAGCAGTCGCGCATTGTGTTTGGCAGGATCGAATCCCGCCCGAACGATGCTGCGGATCCAGGCCCACTTTCCGGTGTTGGCTGCGGCTGTCAGGTGGGCGACGACCTGCTCGACCGTCCAGTCTGCACACAGAGTGGCGAGCGCCCACTGCTCGGGTTCGAGTGTGGTCAGCAGATCGGCCAGGCGTGCGCGCTCCGCGTGAATGAGGTCCCAGTATTCGGTCTCGTTCATCTGCTCGTCCCCTGTGATTCGTCGCCGGAGACGCTCACGCGCCCTTCGCCTTCTAGGTCGAACAGCAATCGGAAGCGTTCGCAGACGACCGGCATCTCGAACGAGAACCCGCGTCGACCATGCTCCTGCCAAAACCGCTCATGGATCTCGCGCCAGGCGGCCAGGGTTCGGTCGCCCTCCCCTTCCGAATGGGCATGCTCGGCGGTCACCTCGGAGAACGGGACGATGTCGATCGCCGTGGTTTCGATGAGGGCTCTCGGTCGGCCTCGGCCATCGAGGATGATGCTCAGTTCACCCACCTCGGGTACGGATTCGTCATCGGCTTCGATGTCCCACAGCGCCGAGGCGGTGCCCGTCTTGGTCCCAGCCAGTACGAGAGCGAGGAGGTCGTCCGCATGCTCGGGAGTCGCGCCGAAGGCCCATGCTTCAGGCATCGCCTCCGGTAGGTCGGGGATGCGGCTGCGGACCCGCCCCCAGAACGAGTCGAGTGTGACATCGAGCTTTGCCGAATGACTCACGACACTGCCTCAAGCTGATGCTTCAGACCTTGGATCAAGCTAGTGAGTCCAAACTCGAAGGACACCACCGCTGACGAGTTCTCGCCGAACCGAGGATCCAGCGCACCTTGAATCTCCGCAAATCTTTCTCCGGCCGATTCTTGAGTGATGAGGTCGACCGGAGCGACGATGTCCAGAGCGGAACCGAGGACATAGGCCTCAACGGACCGCATCACCGCCACAGTTCGACCCTGCGGCCATCCCCCTCGACGAAGTCCACCGATCACTGAGTCATACATTTCATACGTTGAGAGGTCTCGGATCGAGGTCGTGGCCAGCAATCGGATGAGGTTCGGATGGTCGGCAAAGGCTCTGAGATACGACCGGGCCCACAGCTCCAGAGCCCTGTCCCACGGCACGCTCTCCGACGATTCCTTGAGCCCAGAAAATACTTGAACGTCGATTCCAGCCACAATACGGGCGCGCATCAATTCGATGAGTTCACCTCGGCCGGAGACATGGTTGTACAGAGAGGACACCTGCCTGTCGACGCGAGTCGCCAGAGTTCGCATCGACAATGACTCTTCGCCGAGGTCGTCGACAAGCGCCAGCGCGGCATCAACCAGCCGATCCTGATTCAATCTCACAGAATGCTCGCTCTCAATTTCGCACTTCCCTACATCTTTCGAGCAGTGTATCGTGATCCCAGTCACATACGAACACTGTTCGTGTAAACGCCGGTGCGGCCGGCCATACGCGATGGAGCAGGAGGACGGCAGTCTTGACGACACAGCACTTCCACAACGGCACGGTCTGGCTAGGTGCCGGTGCCGAACCTTCGGACTCTCTTGTCACCCAAGACGGCATTGTCGTTGCCGCTGGTTCATACGCGGTGGCTCCCGTCCTCGATCGTGTCTCGAGCCACGACGACGCAGAGTTTGAGTCCATCGATCTCGACGGCGGCTTCCTCATGCCGTCCTTCGGTGACGGCCATGCTCATCCGATCTTCGGTGGCATGGAAGCAGAGGGCCCACAGGTGAGATCATGCACGAGCGTCGAAGAGATCATCGCTGAAGTGAAACGGTACGCCGAGACTCATCCCGACGATGACTGGATCACTGGTGCCTCATATGACGGCAGCCTCGTACGCGACGGCCTCTTCGACGCCGAATGGCTTGACAGAGCCGTGTCCGACCGACCGGTCGTCCTTCGCGCTTGGGACTACCACACCGTGTGGTGCAATTCTCGAGCATTGGAAATCGCGGGAATCACCGCCGCAACCCCGGAGCCGCAGATAGGCGAGATTCCTCGCCGAGACGACGGCTCACCGCTGGGCACTCTGCGTGAATGGGGTGCAATTGATCTGATCGACGCCGTTCGTCCGCCACACCACGATTCCGTCCGACTTCGCGCTCTCGATCGGGCAGCCGACTATTACCTGGCTCGAGGCGTCACTTGGGTTCAGGACGCTTGGGTGGAGCCAGCCGATGTCGAGACCTATGTGACCGCCTCTCAGCAGAATCGGCTCAAACTGCGATTCAACCTCGCGTTCTACGCCGACCCCCGCCGCTTCACGCAACAGCTGCCCGAAATGCTCTCTGCGCGCCAAAGGATCGAGGAACTTTCGGATCCGTTCCTGACCGCTCAGACCGTGAAGTTCTTCGCCGACGGAGTCATCGAGAACGAAACCGGTGCGCTGATCGAGCCCTACTGCTCCTCCCTTCACAATCACGGCATGCGAGTCTGGGAAGGAGATTCGCTGGCAGAGGCGGTTCGCGAAGTCGACGCGACAGGTTTTCAGATCCACATCCACGCCATCGGCGACGCGGCCGTTCGACAAGCATTGGATGCCATCGAGTACACAATCCGGCACAACGGTGCCCGTGATCGACGGCCGGTGATCGCACATGCCCAAATCATCGACTCTGCCGACCTGTCCCGTTTTGCTGAACTCGGCGTCATCGCGAATATGCAGCCTCTGTGGGCTCAGCTCGATGACCTTATGACGGTACTCACCGTCCCCCGGATCGGCAGAGAACGAGCCTTGGCGCAATATCGGATGCGCAGTGTCCTCGACAGCGGTGGGCACCTTGCGTTCGGTTCGGACTGGCCCTGCACTTCTGGGGCGCCCCTCGAGGGTCTCTCCGTTGCCGTGAGCAGACAGACTGATGACGGTGAGCCCGACGGTGGGTGGACTCCCGAAGAGATCCTCGACGTCGAACGCTCTCTCGACGCCTACTCCAGGTCGGTGGCCTACCAAGGCTTTGCCGACTTCGGATCCGAAGAATGGGGCGCGATCCGACCGGGGACGAGCGCAGATTTCGTCATCCTCGACAAGGATCCTCGCACGCTGCCTCCGCAGGAACTATCCGCCACGCCTGTTCGCCGCACATACCTGCGCGGCGTGGCCGTCCATTCAGCGGACTGAATCGAAAGGACAATGATGTCCCATTCCAATCACAACGCCACCGCTCAAGACACCTCCCAAACCCACCTGAAACGTGCACTCGGGGTACCTTCACTCGTCTTCTTCGGCCTCGTCTATATGGTTCCGCTGACCGTCTTCACGACTTACGGAATCGTCACCCAGGTCACCGGCGGCCGCGTCCCGGCCGCTTACGTCATCACGTTGCTGGCAATGGTGTTCACCGCCAGGTCATACGCGAAGATGGCCGGGGCGATGCCCTTTGCCGGTTCGGCATACACGTACACGCAGAAGAGTTTCGGTGCAGGAATCGGCTTCGTTGCCGGCTGGGCACTGCTTCTCGACTACCTATTCTTGCCGATGATCAATTATCTCGTCATCGGCATCTACCTCAGCGCAGCCTTCCCCATGATCCCTGCTTGGGTCTTCGTCGTCTCTGCCATTGTTCTCGTCACCGTCCTCAACGTCATCGGAATCGTCTCCGTTGCACGGGCCAACATCGTCATCATCGCTGCTCAAGCAATCTTCATCGTTGTCTTCGCCGCGCTCGGCATCGCCTCATTCACCGGATCCGGTTCTGTCGACCTAGCGGCGCCGTTCACTGGTGACGGCTCGGCACCCGGATTCGACAATGTCATGGCCGGCGCAGCGATACTGTGTCTGTCATTCCTCGGCTTCGATGCGGTCTCGACTTTGTCCGAGGAAGCCAAGGACGCGAAGAGAGCAGTCCCTCGCGCAATCGTCATCGCCACTGTCACCGGCGGCCTCATCTACATTGTTCTGTCATACCTGGCTCAGCTGGTCTACCCGTCGAATCAGTTCGCCGATGTCGATTCAGGCGCGCTCGACGTCATGGCGGCGGCCGGCGGCGAATTCCTCACCGCCTTCTTCACCGCCGCCTATGTCGCCGGAGCATGCGGCTCAGCTCTGACCTCGCAGGCATCAGTCTCACGCGTTCTCTTCGCGATGGGTCGAGACGGCGTGCTCCCGAAAAGCTACTTCGGCCGCTTGTCACCGCGCTTTCACACACCCACGATTGCGACTCTCACAGTCGGCGGAGTCTCTCTGCTTGCGCTCGCCGTCGACCTCGCATTCATATCGGAGATGGTCAGCTTCGGTGCTCTGATCGCGTTCTCAGCAGTGAATCTGTCGGTCATCAAACACTTCATCATCGACGAGAAGAATCGTGGTTCACGTGCTGTTCTCAGTTCGATCGTTCTACCGGGAATCGGATTCTGTCTGACCCTGTGGCTGTGGACGAGCCTGTCTCCGCGAACTCTTCTCATCGGCGCAATCTGGCTGGTTCTCGGAGTCGGATACCTCGCTTTCGTCACACGGGGCTTCCGTCGGCCGACCCCAATGCTCGACCTGACGGACTGACGCCTCCGCGCTCAGGCCTTGAAGCCAGCTGTCGATTCGACTGATTCGGATCAGACTGACCATCGGAGAGGCTCCTCGATCGCCGCGATCGTCGACAGGCCGCCGAAGTGCACGATCGCGTTCGTACCCACGTCACGAGCGACCCCAGCGCACACCTCGTGGTCATCGATGAAGAACACGTCTTTGGCATCTGCACGCATCCGCTCAAGCGCATTCTCATAAACCTCCAGCTCGGGCTTGAGCAGACCGGTTTCATGACTGCAGAGCATCGGGTCCAAGACTGTAGAATCCGAATCGTCGTTCCTCCTCGGCGCGAGCACCGTCGACCGAGTGCACTAGAATCGCTACGTCGGCGCACGATCGTAGCGCGGATGCATACTCGAACAACTCCGTGTTGAGACGCCCGCGGTGCTCGTCCCACATCTCGCACTCTGTTCGACTTCGGAAATCGAATCAATGAAGTTCTCGATTTCGGGACTACTCGACTTCTGAGACCGCCTGTAATTCCACACCGTGATTGCCTTCGCCGACTCCGCGTCGTTATATCTTGCGACGGCCCAATTGAGCGCAGCATCAGCACCGGCACAATCACTGCTCGAAACTGCGGCCGGGATACTGGGATCAAAGCTATACCGGCGTCACTCCATTTTTCAGAGGATCTTAGAATCTCAATCCGGAATACTGCATCTAACGTGAACGCGACGAGCTACTACATGAACGACTTCCATCGACCTTGCCGCCGTTCGAACGCGAACCGCTCAGCCCGTAACCGTCTGACCCGCTCCACAATGTCCGGGGCGTAACTGCCGGTCGCTTCCGTACCCACCAGCCCTTCGAGCACAACAGCGTATTTCTCGACCGGCAGGTTGATACGTCAGCACAAAGCGTCAAGCACAGCAACCGTGTGCGTGGTCGTCTCCAGATCGAGGATCAACCGATTAGGCTCGGTGAGTTCATGCACAGTGCCAGGAGCTATAGACGCCAGTGTGCCATGTTGAGACCAGACCATTACGACAGTCATAAGGGGGCTTCGCAGTGAGGCATGGCTACTCGGCGCACATGATGATCAAAGCCACCGACGAAACTGTCGAGCTGTACCACATGGAAGTGAGCTTCCCCGCAAGTCGTGGACACGTGAACCACGTCACGCAGCCTGCGTAGACGCTTCCTCCTGAACCCGGCCGGCACTGTGCTCGGCCCGGGACTTCTCCTCAAACTCCACCGGCGG
>NZ_JABSSX010000005.1 GCF_013280495.1 Brevibacterium permense | reverse complement strand
TTGGTGATCAGACAGTCCTGACGCATGGAATGGTCCCTTCAAGTTGGTTTGTGTTGATCACAGTCCAACTTTCGGGGACCACTCCAGCGCGAGGTTGCTGGGCCGCCGTCAGGTAGCAATTAGAGGGATTCTAGGACTTTGCGGACTCCGGCGTTGCGCAGGGACTCGTGGCGGACCGAGGCCCAATACGACACCTGTTTGGAGAACAGCTCGGGCAGCACCTGCACCAAGCGGGAATTGCCGTGGGCGAGGAAGTCGGGCAGGATGCCGATCCCGGCCCCGTGCGAGGTCGCGAGCACATGTGCATGCACCGAAGTTGACCGAAAGAATCCCTTCCCGCGCGGAAGTGCGTCGGCCGCCTCGTCGAGATCATCGACGCGCAGCGAATTCTCGATGTAGTAGACCATCCGGTGGTCGGCCAGATCATCCAGCGACTGCGGCATCGGATGCGAGGCGATGTAATCCTGCGAAGCGTAGAGCAGGAGCCGGTAGTCGCGGATGTGCTTGGCGATCGAGCGTGGGGCATCCGGACGCCCCACGACGATCTCGATATCGACGCCCGACCGATATTGCCGGGCCCGCTGCGTAGCGGTGATCAGTTCGATCTGCAGTCCCGGGTGCTGTCCCTGCAGTGTGGTGAGAGCCGGAACGGCGAACTCAAGGGCGAAGGCCTGCGGGCACGCCAGCCGGATCGTTCCTGACAGAGCAGAATTCGAATGCGCATCGATGCGCCCCAGAGCGGCCTCGATGTCTTCGGCGATCGGCAGCAGCTGACGTCCGGCGGCGCTGAGCTCCCACCCGTCGGGCGAGGCCACGAGCACGCGATCGCCGTATGCCTTCTCAAGTGCGGCGATGCGCCTGGAGACGGTCGTGTGGTTGAGGCCGAGGCTGTGTGCCGCGGCCGTGAACTTCCCCAGCCGGGCGACGGCGAGCAGAGTCAGCAGATCCTCGGGGGCGATCTGCGGACCGGAACTGCCAGGTGCATAGGAAGTCATAGTGACCTCATTCTATCTGCGTACGCGCACATAACCGGTGCGGAAGAGGTGAGGCTCCCCGCCGGGCTTCGGACGATCGACTGGCGTACTGTGAGAGGGAACACGTAAGAGTTGCTGAACATTATGCGAGGAGGCATATTATGTCGACTATTGGATGGGTTGGCCTGGGAAATATGGGCCGCCCGATGACTGCGAACCTGGTCAAGGCCGGTCACACCGTCAACGGATTCGATCTCGTCCCCGAGGCCGTGGACGCAGCCGCGAAGAACGGGGTGAACCCCGTGAGTTCCATCGCCGAGGCGGTCGCCGGTGCCGATATCGTCTTCACGATGCTGCCCAAGGGCGAGCACGCTCGCACCGCATACCTCGAGCCCGACGGCGTCCTGGTCAACGCGGACCAGAAGACCCTCCTCATCGATTCCTCGACGATCGACTTCGATTCGGCCCGCCTCCTCCACTCCGAGGCAAAGAAGGCAGGCTTCCGCCTCATCGACGGTCCCGTCTCCGGCGGCGTCACCGGCGCCGAGGCCGGCACCCTGACCTTCATGCTCGGCGGCGACGACGCCGACATCGAAGAGGCCCGACCCGTCATCGAGGCGATGGCCGGGAACATCTTCCACGCTGGCGGTGACGCCGCAGGTCAGGCCGCGAAGATCGTCAACAACATGATGCTCTCGATCAGCCTTCAGGGTGTCGTCGAAGGCGCTGTGCTGGCAGAACGCTTCGGCCTCGATCCGAAGGTCTTCCACGATATTGCAAAGGTGTCCTCCGGCGACTCATGGCCGCTGCGGACCTGGTATCCGGTGCCCGGTGTGACCACCACGGCCGCGGCGAACAACGAGTTCAAACCCGGCTTCGCCACCGCACTCATGCACAAGGACGTCGGCCTCGCCCTCGCCGGCGCCGAGACCCAGGGTGTCGACCTCCCGGCGGCCACCCTCGTCCATGCACAGCTGCAGAAGCTCATTGACGAAGACCTCGGCGGACTCGACACCTCCGCGCTGATCAAGAACATCGACCCGAACGCCGAGGGTCTGCCGAAGTAAGTTCGCACAGCAGGTCCGACCTGAAACTTCCGGGGTCTCGTGGAAGACTGGAGACATGACTACGTCTGATTCCCCTTCCTCGCTGACCCCGGATGTCGTTGCAGCCATCACCGGCAAACTCGACGAGGTGGCCGACCGTGCCCGTGTCGCTGCCGAGGCGAGCGGCCGCAGCGGTGACGACGTGCGCGTGCTGCTGGCCACGAAGACGCAGCCGGCGGAGAAGATCCGCGTCGCACTCGAGCACGGGTTCACCCTCATCGGCGAAAACAAGGTGCAGGAGATCACCGGCAAGGCCGAGGCTCTCGCAGACCTCGAGCCCGAGACCCACCTCATCGGACCCCTGCAGAAGAACAAGGTCAATCACACACTGCGGCACGCGCACTGCATCCAGTCCGTCGACAACTTCCCGCTGGCGGAGAAGATCAACAACCGTCTCGACGTCCTCGATGAGACCATCGATTACCTCATCCAGGTCAACACCTCCCGCGAAGACTCGAAGTTCGGTGTCGCGCCCGAAGACGCCGAGGAGCTCATCACCGCGACCCGGGAGCTCGGACGGATGCGGCTGCGCGGACTCATGACGGTCGGCCTGCCCGGCAGCAGTCCCGAAGAGATCCGCCCCAGCTACTCCGACCTGCGCGAACTCAGCGAGAAGCTGCGCGGAGCCGGGGTCATGCCCGCCGAGGCGACCGAGCTGTCGATGGGCATGAGCAACGACTTCGAACTCGCCATCGGCGAAGGCGCCACGATCGTCCGAGTCGGCTCGAGCATCTTCGGCGCCCGCGACTACACCTGAACGACAGACCCTTCCGCTGCTGATCGGCAGCTGCCGAAACCAACGCCGAACCGACCGCAGTCGGAACCGGCACCGGTCTGCATGCGGACAGAGCCAACGCCGAGCCCGGCGCGAGCGGAATTGTCACACAATGACACCGGGGAGTCCGCCTCGGTGGGGGATCTGCGATCATGGAACCATGAACAGCAGTCCAGAATTCTCCGCGTCAGCCACCTCGTCGGCACGGGACGTCAAGGTCCGTGCGCCCGAACTCGTCGGCCGCCGATGGATGAACTCCGGCGGCAAGGATCTGACCCTGGCCGACCTGCGCGGAAAGGTCGTTCTCCTCGACTTCTGGACCTTCTGCTGCATCAATTGCCTCCACGTCCTCGACGAACTGCGCCCGTTGGAGGAGAAGTACTCCAAAGAACTCGTCATCATCGGCGTGCACTCGCCGAAATTCGAGTTCGAACGCACCGTCGAAGCAGTCGACCAGGCCGTGGAACGGTACCAGGTCGAGCACCTCGTCCTCGACGACCCCGACCTCGTCACCTGGCAGGCCTACACCGCCCGCGCCTGGCCGACGCTGGCCGTCATCGACCCAGAGGGCTACCTTGTAGCGACCATGTCCGGTGAAGGCCACGCGGCCGGTCTCACCGAGATCATCGAGGGCCTCATCGAAGAGCACTCGGCCAAGGGCACCCTCCACTCCGGCGACGGACCCTACGTTCCGCCGCCGGCCCCGGAGACAGACCTGTTCTACCCCGGAAAGGCCACCCGGCTGCCCTCGGGCCACCTCATCGTCGCCGATTCCGGACACCACAGCCTCGTCGAATACGACGACGATGCGGCCTCGATCATCCGCCGTATCGGCACCGGTGAGCGCGGCGCGGACGACGGCGACTTCGCCTCGGCGAGCTTCAGCGAACCCGGCGGAATCACCGTGCTGCCTGCCGACCTGGCGGCCGAAGCCGGCTACGACCTCGTCGTCGCCGACACCGTCAACCACACCCTGCGCGGGATCGACCTGACGAACGAGACGGTCACGACCATCGCCGGCACCGGTGAACAGCACATGGTCGGTGCCATCGACAACGTCCGCGGCAAGCCTGGTGAGCTGGGACGATACGACGGACCCGCGCGTGATGTCAAGCTGTCGTCGCCGTGGGATGTCCTCTTCGTCCCCTCCACCGCCGAGGTGGTCGTGGCGATGGCAGGCAACCACACCATCTGGTCTTTCGATCCGAAGGACGGCACGATCCGCATCCTCTCGGGCACGATGAACGAGGGCCTGGTCGACGGCGACGGCGAGTCAGCCTGGTTCGCCCAATCCTCCGGTCTCGACCTCGGGCCAGCGGGCGAGGTGTTCGTTGCCGACTCCGAGACCTCGGCGATCCGCCGCCTCGACCCCGCCACAGGTGAGGTGTCCTCGCTGGTGGGCGTCGGACTCTTCGACTTCGGCTTCCGCGACGGACCGGCCGCCGAAGCCCGCCTGCAGCACCCGCTGGGAGTGCGCAGCCTGCCTGACGGATCGGTCGCGATCGCCGACACCTACAACGGTGCGATCCGCCGCTTCGACCCGAGGACCGAGGAAGTCACGACCCTGGCGCGCGGCCTGCGCGAACCCTCGGACATCGTCCTCATCGACAACGAAGGCACCCCCGATGACGCCGAACTCATCGTCGTCGAGTCCGCCGCACACGCACTCACCCGGGTGAAGCTGCCCAAGGACGCCCAGAAGGTCGACGAAGGCGCATTGACCACGAAGCGCCCTTCGACGGAGGTCGCCTCCGGTCCGGTGTCGCTGACCGTGAGCTTCACTGTCCCGGCTGGTCAGAAGCTCGACGACCGGTGGGGTGATCCCACGTTCCTGCAGGTGTCTGCGACGCCGTCGGAACTCATCTCCTCAGGCGAAGGCGGAGCCGAGGGGCTCAGCAGAGATATCGTCATCAATCCCGAGTTCACCGAGGGAGTGCTGCACGTGACAGCGCGTGCTGCAGCCTGCGACGGTGAGCCCGGGGGAGAGATCCCGCTGCACGCGGCCTGTCACCTCTACCAGCAGGATTGGGGCATCCCCGTCGAGCTCGTGGATTCGGCCCCGAACGCACTCACCCTCGACCTCCGCGGCGCCTGAGCGCTCGGCCACCGGAACGAGGGCCGCTGTCGATCAGGTGGACGGTCATCGCTGAAAGCCCATGCACGGAGATTGTTGGGTCGATCCACGGTGTTTTCGGCGTTCTGAACGCCGTGGATCGACCCAACAATCGGCGGATTCGCCCCTTAGCCCGCCGTGCCCAGTTGGGGTCGGGTTGCATGGACGGCCCTGGATGGCTGCTCAGCCGAGGTGGATCGCCAGAATATGCTTGAACGTGCCCATGTCTGTTCGCTTCGAGACCCGAAGGACCACCCATCCTTCGGCCTCCAGCAGCTGCCGACGCTCGATGTCGGCGCCGAACTGGTACGACGAGGTTCTGTGATGGTCACCTTCGTATTCGATGGCGAGCTTGATGTCGGGGTATCCGAGGTCAGGGCGGAGAGTCGCCGAGACCGTCGAACACTTCACTTCCGGGTGAACTTCCGGTTCTGGAAATCCGTTCGCGATGATCCACAGTCGCAACCACGTTTCACGCGGAGAATCCACTGTCTCGCGGATCAGTGACAACGCCCGCCGCACCGATTTTCGCGCTTTGAGGTACTGGCTTGCGGCGGCCTTTTCCCGAAGCTGATCGAGACTGGTGAGCGGACCACTGTTCTGTCTGCTGATGGCCGCATCACCCAGCGCAATCAGATCGGCTTCGCTGATCAGCGGGGCGAGTTCGAAGAACAGATCTGTGGCTGAAACCAGCGGCAGATTGTAGAACTCAGTGATGTCGAAGCCGGATCCTCGGTGGAGCTGCACGGCTTTTCGCCGAATTCGCCGACCTCGATTGTCGCTGATGACGTGGGTGTCGAAGTCCTTGCGACGGCTAGGCAGTGGCAGCCCGTAGAGTGCAGCCGCAGTCAGCGAACATCCGATGACATTCGGGTGCAAGAGCAGGAGAGCTGAAAGTCTCACTTGTTGTAGTAACCACTTCTGATCCGCCCACGGCGGGCAGAGAACGCGAGAGCTGGGATCGGCTTCAACCCAGACACCCCGGAAGACCTGTAAGAAGCGAGACTGGTCCTTCAGCGCGAATTCCGTGAGCCCGCGCGCTTCGAGATCGCTGTGCATAAAAGGGACGGGAGCCGTCTGGAAATCGGCAGGCGACCGAATTGTTCTGCGCATAACAGACATGATTGTCCGCGCACCGTGAATAGTGAACGCGTCTGAATGCGACTGTGGACACTTTCCGTCGGTCCTCAGGAATCGGCGCGAGAGTGCAGAGATCGCCCCGGCCTTAGCCATCGCTGGCGAATCCACGGCCCGGTCGTATTTTGCAGCAACCGTGCGCGGAGTTCATCCACAGGAAAGAATGGGTGAGTGGGCTCCTTGATTCACGTTTGAAGCCCCTCGCCGTGCGATTGTTGGGTCGATCCGCGGTGGTTTCGTCGCCCTGAACGCCGTGGATCGACCCAACAATCACTGTGGCAAGGAGAATCGCGAGAGGCGCATCCGTCGGAGGTCCGGACCCGGGCATGTGGAGTCGGACGGGGGCCTCAGCTGGAGGAGCGCCCCCTCAGGCGATGGTGACGTCGCCGAGGCGGCGCGGTTCGAAGCTCACCTGTGAGGACTTGACGACCACCGAGCCGCCGAGGACGAAGGAGAGCTTCTCGTCGAAGTCGTGTTCGGCAGCGGTGACGATGTCCCGGTAGCGTCCCTTGACCCGCACCTCGACCGTCGAGGGAGTGAGTTCGAGATCGCTGCCGGACGAGGTCAGCCCGATCTGCGGACTGCGCTCGAGCGACCAGGAGACATCGCCGATGATCTCATTGTCCGTGTCGTAGCCGAAGACGCAGCCGGCCGGCATGAGCGTCTTCGACTTCATGCAGTCCTGCAGATGGTCGGTGACCTGCTCCTCCACGGTCTGCTCGAGCTTGGCCGTGGGTTCGGGCGAGAGCTTCACGGTGGGGGAGTCGCCGGGGGCGGTCACCTCGGTGCGTTGGGATCGCGACTTCAGATACGTCGCATCGAAACCGACGAGGTAGCTCGCCGGGAACAGCACGGGCACACTTCCCGTGCTGACCCCGTATCCGTTGACCGTCGCCGTTGACGAACCGGAGACGTCCAGGGTCAGCGTCGGCCATTCCTCCTGTTCGATGGCCCAGCGGTTGAAGAGTCCCGCGCTGGCAGGCAGGCGGACCATGTTGAGATCGACGGTCTGCTCCTGCGAGGAAAGATTGTAGCTGAGGCTGACCTTCGCGTGATCGCCGTCGACGGAGACGGTCTCGGCCTCGGGCTCGCGCGGAAGGTCGGGAGCCGCCGAGAGCACCTCGTCACTGAGCGCCAAGGTCGACGACGGAGTCGGTGTGGACAGGTAGGAGAAGGCACTCTGCGCATCGCCGCGTTCGATCGCCGAGATATAGGATTCGGCGGCTCGCGCGGGCGTGTAGACGGTGAAGTTGAGGAGGGGGACCGCTGCCACTGTGAGGACGACGACCGTCAGCGCTGAGATCAGAAGTCTGCGCGACGTTCGCATGGCGCTCCTGATTCGGTTGGGGACTTGAGGGGACTGGGCAGTTCTCAGTCTATCTGTCGCGGATCACTCGACCGGGTAGGCATGCAGGGCAGAGGTGTCGACCTCGACGAAGACATGAGTGCCGACCTTGACGTTGGTGCGCAGTTCGGAGATCGTCGCGCCGAGGCCCGGGTGCAGGACTCCGAATCCGATGGCCGGCTTTTTGCCCGCGTCTGACTCGGCGTTCGCCGCGGAATCCTCAGCCGGTTCGGCGGATGCGTCGGACTTCATCGAATCCGTCGGATCCGGCTGCGTTCTCGGCACTCCGGCGAGGTCGGCGAGGTCGACGTCGAGGGCGAGTCCCATCTCCGTGTCGACTGGTGAGAGCTTCGCCTGCAGACAGGAACCGCGATCGCGCAGTCCCGTGACGATGGCTTCGAACACCGTCGCCGAGGTGAACGCCGCGTCGTGTTCGTCCAGTGACAGGAGGGCGGCACGCCACCCGAGGGTGACGAACACCTTCCCGTCGAGTTCGGTGCGGGCGCGCACGGCCGAATGGCCGATGGACAGCCATCCCTTCCGGGCCAGCCCGGAATAGACATTGACGCCGCTGAGCTCGGCCGGCAGCGAACCGCGCGGTTCGGTGACGATCTGCTCCAAGGAGCCGAGCGCGACGAGTTGGTCCTTTTCGATATCGGCCACCCCCGCCTCGGCGATGGTGTGGTCGGTCAGCGAATTCGAGCTGAAGACGACACCGCGGCCCTCCTGGGCGACGAGTTCGGCGAAGCGACCCCGCAGCCCGGTGCGCAGATGGCCGGGGACCGAACCGAACGGGTCGATGAGAGCCAGCCACTTCGCGCCGCTCGCCCAGGCCGCGGCAAGGGCGAGGCGGGCACGATCGGTCGCGTCGAGGTCGTCGAGACGACTGCGCAGCACATCGGGACGCAGTCCGAATGATGTCAATGCAGCCGATGGATCCGCTGCCGATGCCGCCTCCCCAGATCCGGCATCGGCTTCGCGAAGATAGCTCTTCATCCAGCTGCGCACACGCAAGCGACCCGACCGGCGTCCGGTCGGGAAGCGTGGTGGTGGTGCGACGTGGGGCAGGGCCGCCGCGGACAGCACCACTGAGGTGGTGCTGTCCGGGCTGCCCATGAGTCCGAGCATTGTCCCTGCTCGCAGACGTCCGAGGTCGATCTCGCGTCCGTCGAGCTGCAGCCCCGCGAGGGACAATTCATCGTTCAACGCGGCTTAGAACTCCGCGGGATCGTCGGAGGCGTTCATCCGCCGACGGGTGATGATGACAGCTGCCGCACCGACTGCGAGCAGACCGACACCGAGAGCCAGTCCGGTCATCTCGGCACCGGTGCGCGGCAGGTCGCTGCTCGAATCGTTCGAGCCGCTGCCGTTCCCGGCCCCGTTTCCGCCCTCGTCGACGGCGGTGCCGTTGGTGAGCACGGTGAAGCTTCCGCCCTGTGGCTCATCGAAGCTCTCGGCCTGGGCACGCACGTTGTAGGTGCCGAGCACGGCCTTGACCTTGGCCTGGACACCGAACGTGACCTTGCCGTCGGAATCGGCTTCCTTGGTCATCGTGTAGCGGTCGACCTTGCCCTGGGCATGCTCGACCGTGATCGAGACCTTCTCGCCGGGCTGAGCGCCGCTGACACCGATCTTGATGCCGTCACCCAGGAAGTCCTCGGAGCTGACCTCGGTCGGGTTGATGAACATGGACGCCTGTGCGGCTGCGGCAGGTTGCTTGTCCTTGGTGCCGGGGCTGGCGGGACCGGTGGACTCTGGAGCCTCGTCCTTCTTGTCGTTTTCTTCAGCCGGCTTGGTCTCGTCAGCCTTGTCGGTCTCATCGACCTTCGGCTCTTCGTCCTTCGGACGCTCGGCCGGTCCCGGCTTCACGTCATCCGCAGGAGCCTTGTCTTCGGCCTCGTCGGTCTCTGACGGGCTCGGCTTCGGCTCTTCGGTCTTGGTCTCCGTCGGCTCGGGCGCCTCGGTGGTGGGCTCTTCGGTCTTCGTCTCCGACGGGCTCGGCTTCGGCGCCTCGGTGGTGGGCTTCTCGGTCTTCGTCTCCGACGGGCTCGGCTTCGGCGCCTCGGTGGTGGGCTTCTCGGTCTTCGTCTCCGACGGGCTCGGCTTCGGAGCTTCCGTGGTCGGCTCTTCGGTCTTCGTCTCCGAAGGCTTGGGTGCCTCGGTGGTGGGCTCCTCGGTCTTCGTCTCAGAGGGCTCCGGGGACTTCGTCTCGCTGGGAGTCTCGTCCGGAGTCTTGATGGGACCGGTGGCCGACTCGCACTTGTCGTCGTCGCCCTTGCCCGGTTCGTCGACCTCGGAGGCCTTGGAGACGACGTCGAAGGTCACCTTCGAGGACTTCTTCTCGGACTTGAGATCGGTGAGGTAGAGCGAGTATTCGCCGACAGGCACTTTGGCACCGTCGGTGACGGTGAAGAAGTAGGTGCCGGAGACCTTTCCGTCTTCGTCGACCGTGAGCTTCTTCTCCGGCGAGTATTCGGTGCCATCGGTGCCGACGACGGTCACCGTGGCCTTCTGGTCCGGGCTGAATCCGGTGCCGGAGAAGCCGATTCCCTTTTTGTCGTCAGCGATGTCGGCGCGGGTCACCTGCGCCTGCGCAAGGGTCGCCTGCGGATCCGACTCGTCGGGAACCGAAGAATCCGCTTCGGAGCTGCTCGATGACTGCTGATCACCCTGGGCGCACAGCGGTTGCTGAGGGACCGAAGCGGTGGACTCTGTCGCTGCGAACGCCGGGGCGCCAGCAAGACCTGTCAATGCAACGGCTACTGCGGGGGCAAGCACAAGACGCGAGGTCTTCACAGTAATGCCTTTCGATTGTTGTCTACCCACGAAAGACGATGGACTCCCGGCATTCCTTGGCTTAAGAAGGGGAAGGCACCATCGTGCGCGGGTCCGTACAGCTCATTACCCTAAAGCATTCATCCGCCGCTATGGGGAGACACACGGGTAAAAATCAGGAGAATTCCCGAGAATCGTTACCGTTTTGTGACATAGTTTCGGCGTGTCGGTGGACTTCGCCGGCCGATTCTGCATGCTCGACTCATGGTTCGGCGGAGGGAGGAGGAGAGAAAGCTTGAGCGTGCGGGGTGCGCAACGACTACCATCGGAAGCGTGACTCTCCTTTCCGACCGCGACATCCGCGCCGAGCTCGACTCCGGACGCATCGCCCTCGACCCCTACGACCCGTCGCTGATCCAGCCGGCCAGCGTCGACGTGTGTCTCGACCGCTACTTCCGGCTCTTCGACAATCACAAGTACGCGGTCATCGACCCGAGCCTCGAGCAGCCCGAGCTCACCCGTTTCGTCGAAGCCGCTCCGGGGGAGCCCTTCGTCCTCCACCCGGGGGAGTTCGTCCTCGCCTCCACTCATGAGCTCGTGACTCTGCCCGTCGACGTCGCAGCCCGGCTCGAGGGCAAGTCCTCGCTCGGACGCCTCGGCCTCCTGACCCACTCGACCGCGGGATTCATCGACCCCGGCTTCAGCGGCCACGTCACCCTGGAGCTGTCGAACGTCGCGACGCTGCCGATCACGCTGTGGCCGGGGATGAAGATCGGCCAGCTCTGCTTCTTCCGACTCAGCTCGGCGGCGGAGAACCCCTACGGTTCCCAAGCCACGGGCAACCGCTACCAGGGCCAGCGCGGCCCGACCGCTTCCCGTTCGCACCTCAATTTCTATCGGAGGGACATGTGATCACCCGCCGCGAACTGCGGTTGCAACGCGAAGCCGCTGAACGCGCCGCCCGGGAACAGGCCGACGCCGCGCGCTACCGGGCCCCCGACGCCGAAGCGACGGAAGCCTCTGCCCCGACAGGCGCCTCCGCCCCCGTGCCCCCTGCCTCCGACGTTCAGGCCGCGAGCCGGCGGCGGACCGGGATGCCGTCGACGGGACGGCCCGGATACGGCGGTGACACGTCCGCGCCCGAGGACACGGCCACCTCGGCGGATCTGCGCGGTTTCCATCTCATCCTCCTCGATGATGCGGTCGAGGTCTCCGACGTCCTCGCCCTCATCCACAACAAGCTGCCTGATCTGCGCCCCGTGCTCGACGAGCACGGGCAGCTGCGCCTGAGCCGGCACTCCCGACTGAGCTCCGGGGCTGCTCTCGACCCGGCCGATGCCGCCGCGCTCGAAGTCCCCGTCTGGGCGCGGCACGCCATCGTCATCGACTGCCCCAGGGACCGGCAGCCGACCCCGCCGCCGGACTGGTTCGCCGATGCCGACGGACTCCACGAGGCCTTCCCCAACGGAATGCCGGACCGGGAGGAGGAGCGGATGCTCAGCCTCATGCTCTCCGTCGCCTCCCGCCTCCACACCGGCGTGCGCCTGGCCGACGAATCCGGACTGCCGACGCGGGTGATCATCCCCGACCCGGAGGCGAAGGTCGACCTCTACATCTACTCCTCGTACTGGATGGAGCCGTCGGTCGCGCTCGACCTCGTGCGCCGCCATGCGCCGCACGCCTTCCAGCAGTCCCTGCCCACCCCCGACGAGGATGTGCTGGCCCAAGCGAGCATCGACGATCCGCTCTTCGACCCTTCCTCCCCGGTCATCCTCGACGGCTATGCCCTGCTCGTCCCGCTCGGCGAGATCGATGAATCCGCCGGCAGCCTCGAGATCCGCGTGATGGAAGCCGAGTGGGTTCCGCCGATCGTCGCCGCCCACACCGACGCGCCGCAGATCGAATACCACGTGCACTGGATGGACACCGAGTCGAAGCGCTATCAGCCGAACCAGGGTCGACGCTTCCGGCGGATGCGCGGTCGGGTGGCCGAACTGACCGACGCCATCGGAGCCGAGCTGCTCGTCGGCTCGGACGGCATCGGTCTCGACGAGAACGGCTTCCTCGTGACCAGCAGACAGCTGCGCGCGTGACCAGCCGTCGGATGCACGTGTGACCAGCTTTCGGATACGCGCGTGATCGGTGTGGTGTCGGGGCAGAGCCTGTCTCAGCTCACACCCGGCAATTGGGGAAACGACACCTGTTCGTGCGAAAATTACCTGACGAACCTTTCTCACAAACAGGCATATGACGGAGGTGGCCGCCGGTGATAGTCATGACAGGGGCCTTCTTCGGGGCATCTGTCATCGCCTACCCTCTGGTTCGCCTGCTCGGTCGCAACGCTTTCTTCTTCCTTGCTCTCGTCCCCTTCGCGGGACTTCTGTGGAGCCTGTCGACGATCCCCGAGATCTTCGGCCCCGCCGCTCAGCCGGTCGTGGAGAATCTCGACTGGCTGCCGGAGCTCGGTCTCGCCGGGATCTTCCGCCTCGACGTACTCTCCTGGATCATGACGCTGCTGGTGACCGGGGTCGGCGCCCTCGTCTTCGTCTACTGTGCACGCTACTTCTCGCCCGACGAGCCGGGACTGGCCCGGTTCGCGGGAATCTTCATGGCCTTCGCCGGAATGATGTACGGGCTCGTCATCGCCGACGAACTGCTCATGCTCTACCTGTTCTGGGAAGGCACGACTGTCTTCTCCTACCTGCTCATCGGGCACAGCCAGTCCCGCCGCCGCTCCAGGCAGGCGGCACTGCAGGCCCTCATCGTCACCACCGCAGGCGGGCTGGCCATGCTCGTGGGCATGACCCTGCTCATCACCGCCACCGGAACCGGGCAGATCTCGACCCTGGTCGACCGAGCCCAGTCGGGCATGGACACCGGCGGAATCATCATCTCCGCCGTCATCCTCATCCTCGTCGGCGCGATCTCGAAGTCCGCGCTCATGCCGTTCCACTTCTGGCTGCCCGGCGCCATGGCCGCACCCACTCCGGTGAGCGCCTATCTGCACGCCGCGGCCATGGTGAAGGCGGGAATCTACCTCGTCCTGCGCCTGGCGCCGGGCTACAACAACATCCCCGGCTGGTCCGAGGTGCTGCTCACCCTGGGTCTGCTGACGATGTTCATCGGCGGTTGGCAGGCGCTGAAGCAGACCGACCTCAAACTGCTGCTGGCCTTCGGCACGGTCTCGCAGCTCGGATTCCTCACCACTATGGCCTCGTTCGGCACTCCGGACATCACGAAGGCGGCCCTGGGTCTGCTCATCGCCCACGCCCTGTTCAAGTCGTGCCTGTTCCTGTGCGTCGGCATCATCGACCACCGTGCCGGCACCCGTGACCTGACGAAGCTCTCCGGCGGCTGGAGGGCCTTTCCCGTCGTCGCCGTGTGCGCGACGATCGCCGCCGCCTCGATGGCCGGGCTGCCCCCGCTGCTCGGCTTCGCCGCGAAGGAAGCCGCGTACTCGACCCTGCTGTCCTCACCGGACAAGGCCTCGGTCATCGCCTTCATCGGCATCATGATCGGCTCGATCCTCACCGTCGCCTACTCGGCTCGCTTCGTCTGGGGTGCGTTCTCCTCGAAGCCCGGCGTCGACGACATCGCCCGCCGCGACGAGAAGCTCACCCTCGTCGTCTCCCCGCTCATCCTCACCGCACTGACCCTGGCTCTCGGCCCGGGAGCCGGACTGCTCGACGGCTACTTCTCCGCGTGGACCTCCGGGCTGCCGGCCGTGGCCGAAGGCGATGGGCACTACCACCTCGCGCTGTGGCACGGATTCGAACCGGCGCTCGCCTTCACCGCCGTCACCGTCGCCGCAGGCCTGGCTCTGTTCATCTACCGCCGTCCCTTCGCGAAGGTGCAGGCGACGCTGCCGTCGGGCCTGGACTTCCACGAGCTCTACCGAATGCTCATCGGCTGGATGGAGGCCCTGGCGCTGTGGGTCACCGCCCGCACCCAGCGCGGTTCGCTGCCGTTCTACCAGGGCGTGGTCTACATCGTCCTCGTCGCCGGACTGGGACTGGCGATCATCACCAACGACACGTGGAACATCACGTTCCGGCTCTGGGACACCCCGCTGGACCTCATCGTCGCGGCCGTGCTCGTCATCGTCGCTATCGGTGCCACCCGGGCCAAGAAGCGGTTCACCGCCGTCGTCGTCACCGGCATCTCCGGCTACGCCATGGTCGCCTACTTCGCCTTCGTCGGCGCTCCCGACCTGGCCCTGACCCAGGTGCTCGTCGAAACCATCACGATCGTCGTCTTCGTCCTCGTCCTCCGCAGGCTGCCGGCCCGCATCGGCGAGTCCACCGGTCGACTCACCCCGGCCTGGCGGGCGATCATCGGCGGTGCCGTGGGCATCACCATGATGCTCGTGGTCCTCATCGCCACAGGTGTGCGCGTGGCCGATCCGATCTCCGTCGACTTCGGTCAGCTCGCCTACGAGCTCGGTCACGGCAAGAACATCGTCAACGTCACCCTCGTCGATATCCGGGCGTGGGACACGATGGGCGAGATCTCGGTCCTCGTGGCCGCCGGAACCGGCATCGCCGGCCTCATCTTCGTCCGTGGTCGTGAGGGCCACCTGCATCGGTTCGAGAGGAAGAGGGACGGCACCGAGGCGGCCGGCCGCATCCGCTTCCAACCCGTGGCCGAGGACGTCGTCGACCTTCACTACACCGGCCAGGGAGAGGGCCTGTCGCAGAAGCGGGCATCTTGGCTCATTGCCGGACGCACCCTGGCGCCGCGCAACCGGTCGATCATCCTCGAGGTCACGGCCCGCCTGATCTTCCACGCCGTCATCGTCTTCTCCGTCTACCTCCTCTTCGCCGGCCACAACGATCCGGGCGGCGGATTCGCCGGCGGCCTCGTCGCCGGGCTCGCGCTCGTCGTCCGCTATCTCGCCGGCGGCAAGTACGAACTCGCCGAGGCGGCCCCCTTCACTCCCTCGGGAATGCTGGGCACCGGTCTGGTGACCGCGATCCTCACCGTCGCCGGCGGGTGGATCTGGGGTGGGACGGTCTTCGAGTCCGTCTACATCGAGGGTGATCTGCCGGTGCTGGGCCACCTGTCCTTCGGTACGTCGACGTTCTTTGACATCGGCGTCTATCTCATCGTCGTCGGCCTCATGCTCGACATCCTCCGCTCCCTGGGAGCCGAGGTCGATCTGCACCAGGAGCGCGACGAGGCGATGCTGACCAATCGCATCCATGACAATGTGAACTTCTCCGAGGACATGGGCGCCACCGCCGAACACCGAGCGGTGTCCGAGATCATCGACCGGGTCAATGAACTCGACGTCGACAACGGCGCGGAAGGAGGCCGCCTATGAGCGTCTCCTTCGTCATGGTCCTGGCCATGGGCGTCCTCTTCGCCGGCGGCATCTACCTCATGCTCGAACGCTCCCTGACCCGCGTTCTGCTCGGCTTCATCCTGCTCGGCAACGGAGTGAATCTGCTCATCATCCTCACCGCCGGACGCGGCTCTCCGCCCCTGACGGACGGCAAGAACCTGTCGACCGAGGGCATGTCCGATCCGCTGCCGCATGCTCTCATCCTCACCGCGATCGTCATCACCTTCGCAGTGACGGCGTTTCTGCTGGCGATGATCTACCGCTCTTGGAGGCTCATGCGTGCCGATTCGCTGCAGGATGACGACACCGACCTCCAGGTGGCGATCACGAAGCTCATCGACTCCGAGGCGGAGGCGAGCACCGACTACGACGACACCGAGTTCGGTGACGAGGCGGAGTCACCGATCACCGGTGCCATCGACCTCGACGACGACGGCACGCCCGCAGAGCGGGAGGACCTCGCCGACGACATCGAGGACGCGTCGACCCCGGCCGAGGCCGATGCCATCGCCGAGGAGGCCGTGGACTCGCAGACGGAGGCGCACAGCGCCGAAGAGGCCGAGGTCACCGAAGAGGCCGAAGACGCGAAACGGCAGGGAGACGACGCATGATCGATCTTCTGCCCGTGCTCGTTCCCCTGCCCGTTCTGCTGCCGCTCATCGGCGCCGGAATCGCGCTCATCCTGTCGAAGCACACGCGGGCGCAGAACATCGTGTCGATCGCGATCCTGGTTGCGGTCATGGCTATCGCCACGATCATGCTCTTCGGAGTCGATGCGCATGGGCCGCAGGTCGTGGCGATCGGCGGATGGCAGCCGCCGGCGGGCATCGTGCTCGTCGCCGACCGGCTGTCGTCGCTCATGCTCATCGTGTCCTCGCTGGTCACACTGTGCGTGCTCGTCTACGCCCTGAGCCAGGACGCCAACGACGATTCGAACGAGACCCCGATTTCGGTGTTCAACCCCAGCTATCTGGTGCTGTGCGCGGGCATTGCGAACTCGTTCCTCGCCGGAGACCTGTTCAATCTCTATGTCGGCTTCGAGATGTTCCTCGTCGCCTCCTATGTGCTGCTCACCCTCGGTGCCACGGCGGAGCGGATCCGGGCGGGAGTCACCTATGTGATCATCTCGCTTGTGTCCTCGGTGATCTTCCTCGCCGCCATCGGCATCATCTACGCAGCGTGCGGCACAGTGAATATGGCGCAGATGTCCGAGAGGATCTCGGACCTGCCGGCGGATGTGCAGATGATCCTCCACGTCCTCCTGCTGCTGGGCTTCGGCATCAAGGCCGCGATCTTCCCGCTGTCCTTCTGGCTGCCCGACTCCTACCCGACGGCACCGGCCCCGGTGACGGCGGTCTTCGCGGGACTGCTGACGAAGGTCGGGATCTATGCGATCATCCGCACGGAGACCCTGCTGTTCGCCGAATCCTCCCTGCGGGTGCCGCTGCTCATCGCGGCCGGGCTGACGATGCTCGTGGGCATCTTCGGCGCCATCGCTCAGTCGGAGATCAAGAGGATCGTGTCCTTCACCCTGGTTTCGCATATCGGCTATATGCTCTTCGGCGTGGCCATGGGCACGAGTGTCGGCCTGTCTGCCGCGATCTACTACACGGTTCACCACATCATCGTCCAGACCGCGCTGTTCCTGGCCATCGGCCTCGTCGAAATGCGGGGCGGGTCCACCTCGACGAGATCGCTCGGCGGTCTCATGGTGCTCTCGCCGGTGATCACGATCATCTTCTTCATCCCCGCTCTCAACCTCTCCGGCATTCCGCCGTTCTCCGGGTTCATCG
The DNA here is from genome assembly GCF_013280495.1 of Brevibacterium permense. Classification (GTDB taxonomy): domain Bacteria; phylum Actinomycetota; class Actinomycetes; order Actinomycetales; family Brevibacteriaceae; genus Brevibacterium; species Brevibacterium permense. The sequence goes on along the minus strand of NZ_JABSSX010000005.1, from coordinate 282,248 downwards.
GCAAGGTCGCGCTCTTCCTCGCGGGCTTCGACGACCACGCGTGGCTGCCGACCGTCCTCATCGTCGCCGGCACCGTGACGAGTCTGCTGACCCTCTACGTCATCGGACGTACCTTCAACCTCGCATTCTGGCGTGATCCGGCGGATGTGGAGGAGCCGAACGAGGACCTCGTCGAGGAATTCACGGAGCGGAAGAAGACGCTGCTGGCGGGGAAGAAGTGGAAATCTCAGATCGGCGTTCCCCCTGCCATGGTGGCGGCCACCTCGGTGGTGGTGATCGCCTCCATCGTTCTCACCCTCGCCGCCGAACCTCTGTGGGACATGTCGAACCGGGCGGCCGAGAACCTCTCGACGCCGATCGACTACGTCACGAACGTGCTCGGAGGTGATGAGAGATGAGCCCCGACCGAGACCAGGGACAGACCCGAGCTGACGGCCGGGACCGGGACCACGGCCAAGACCGGGCAACGGCACAGGACCGGGCGATGGGCCAGGGCCGCGCAGTGGGCCAGGACCGGGCGATGGGCCCGGGCCGACCACCGGCGAACCGGTCGCGGATGAGCCGGGGCCGCGGATTCGTCCAGCAGCTCGTGCTGTTGGTCTCGCTGGTTCTGCTGTGGCTGATGCTGTGGGATTCGATCACTGTGGTCACCGTGGTCACCGGAATCGTGCTGGCCTACGTCATCACGCGCGTCTTCTACCTCCCGCCCGTTGTGCTCTCCGGACGGTTCAACGTCTGGCATGCGTTGGTGTTCGGTCTGTGGTTCCTCTATTCGGTTCTCAGCGCCTCCATCGAAGTCGCCTGGTATGCGTTCCGTCGCAAAGCGGTCGGCGCCGGGTCCGTCGTCGCCTGCGATCTGCGCACGAGCTCGGACCTCGTGCTCACCCTCATCGCCGATACCGCCAGTCTCATCCCCGGGTCGATCATCATCGACAGCGATCGTGCCATGGGCATGCTCTACCTGCACTACCTCGACTGCGATTCCGAGGAGAAGGTGCGCAAGGCGAAAGCGCAGGTCTACTACATCGAAGAGCTGCTCATCCGCACTCTCGGCTCGCACCGTGACCTCGCCGCCCTGCGGGCCAGACCGGATCCGCTGACCGAGACCGAGGGAGGCCGCTCATGAGTGAGATCGTCCTTCACTCCCTCGTCGTCGCCGGTTCGGTGCTGTTGGCCGCCTCGGTGGTCATAGCGCTCTTCCGGATCGTCCGCGGTCCGTCGATCCTCGACCGCATGATCGGCACCGACGTCGTGCTGGCGTCGATCATGTGCGGCCTCGGCGGGTATATGGCTCTGTCCGACCGGACGGATCTGCTGCCCGTGCTCATCGTGCTCGCGATGCTCGGCTTCGTCGGTTCGGTGAGCGTGTCGCGGTATGTGTCGAAGTCCGATTCGATGACTCCCGGCGCCGAGGCGGGGGCCCTGTCCGAGTTCAGTGCCTCTGACTGGCACATGCCCCGTGATGCGGACGAGCCGAGTCCAGGATCGACCTCTGTGTCCCAGGCTCGACCCAGCGATGACGTCACCGAGATCGCGGATCCCACCTACGACGCCCATGCCGACAGCGGCGGAGAGGGCGAGGGCACCGGACCCGACCCGGGACCCGATGACGCCGAGCACGTGTCGGATGGCGACGGGCAGGAGAGCAATCGTGGTTCTTGACATCATCTCGGCCGTGCTCATCTTCCTCGGCGCGGTCCTGTCCCTGGCCGCCGCGGTCGGTCTCGTCCGCTTCGGCGACCTTCTCTCGCGAATGCACGCGAGCGCGAAACCCCAGGTGCTGGGCCTGGTGCTCGTTGCCGTGGCGATTGCGATCCAGTTCCCGACTTGGGCGACGGTGACGACTCTGGCGATCATCATCTCCTTCCAGCTCGTGACGATTCCCGTCGCCACCCATATGGTCGGCCGCGCCGGCTATCGCACCAAGCACCTGCGTCGATCTATGCTGTACCGAGATGAACTCGCCGAGGCGGTCGACCGTGCCGAGGCCCGAGAGATCGCCTGGGAACGCCAGAGAGGAACCGGAACAGACCACCATGACGGCTGACAATCGCACCGAGCCCCAACCACTCGTCTTAGTCGCCGATGATGAGCCCGACGTCCTCGGAGCGGTCGTACCGTTCCTCGAGCGCTCCGGTTTCCGGGTGCTGCCCGCCAGCGACGGACTGCTCGCTCTCGACGAGATCCATCGTCACAAACCCGATGTGTGCGTCCTCGACGTGCTCATGCCCGGAGCCGACGGCCGGCAGGTGCTGCGCCGCCTGCGCCAGGAGGAGAACTGGGTTCCGGTCCTGCTGCTGACCCAGGTCGGCGAGGGTGTCGAGCGGGCGATGGCACTCGAAGAGGGTGCCGACGACTACCTCAACAAACCCTTCGATCCGCACGAACTCGTCGCGCGCATCCGTGCCGTGCTGCGCAGGACCCGCAATGACGGGCCGCCCTTGGCGACGGCACCGGTGCTCGTGTCCAGCTTCGGCCTGCGCGTCGACCGCGTGGGACGCCGAGCGTGGTTGGGGCAGCGTGAACTCGTCATCACTCCGAAGGGCTTCACCCTGCTCGAGTACCTCATGGTGCACAAGGACGAACTCATCGAACGCTCCCGCCTGCTCGAAGTGCTGTGGGGATTCGAAGAGGCCGTGGGCACCCGCGCCGTGGACTCCCGGGTCGCCGAGCTGCGTCGTGTGCTCGGCGAGGACGCCGCAGAACCGCGGTGGATCGCCACCGTGCAGGGACGCGGCTACCGTTTCGTCGGTGAGGTCCGCGGCGAGGACGGACAGAGCCGTCTATGACGAATTTCCTTGTCTTCGAGATCCAGGTCTGGCTGTTCCTGCTGCTGCTCGTCATCGTGCTCGGCGGTCTGGCCGCCGGTGCGTGGTTCGGCTGGCGGTATCTGAAGAGACGTGAGGCCGCGCTGCGGGAATCCATCGAGACGGCCGCGGCCGAGGATTCGATGACGAAGCGCAACCGGATGCTCATCCGACTCGACCATGAGCTGAAGAACCCGCTGACGGCGCTGCGCACCTCGGCGGCGAGCATCCGCGAGGTCGTCCGGGACGGCGGCACGCTGAGCGAGGTGGAGCCGGCCGCCAAGCAGGTCGACGTGTCCTCGCGCCGGGTCGCCCGACTGCTGGCCGATCTGCGCAAGCTCGCCGACGTCGAGACCCGCATCATCGAATACGCCCGCGTCGATCTCGATGCGCTCATCCACCAGGCCGTCGAGGATGCATCGACGGCGCCGGGGGCCGAGGATCGGATGATCGTGGCGACTGTCGCCCGTGCTCCGTGGCGGCTGCCCGATGTCGCCGGGGAGGAGGATCTGCTGCTCACCGCGATCCTCAACCTGCTGGGCAATGCCCTCAAATACTCGTCGCAGGCCGAAGTCGTCGAGCTGCGCGCGAATGAGCAGATCATCGACGGGCACCGCTGGGTCGTCGTCGAGGTTGCGGATACGGGCAGCGGCATCCCGCTGGCCGAACAGGAGAATGTCTGGGACGAGCTCTCCCGCGGTTCGCGTGTGCGCGCGGTCGCCGGTTCGGGCATGGGCCTCTCGCTCGTGCGTGCCATCGTCACCCGGCACGGCGGATCTGTGCAGCTCTTCAGTCAGGAGGGTGTGGGCACCTCGGTGCGCATGGTCCTCCCCGTCCTCGCCGATGCCGCACCCGTGACCGTTCCGCAGATGTCGGATCATATGGATCGGGTCGCCGCCGGTTCGCATGCGGTGCAGCCGGTGCAGCAGGCTGATCCGCGGCAGGCGCCCGGATTCCTGCCTCCGCGTCAGCCCAATGAGGCCGAACTGCAGGGACGGATCCTCGGCACTCCGCGGCGGACGTCGAAGCGTCGTCTCGAGCGGGTCGACGGGAACTTGGTCAACCGGCGGACGGGGGAATCCGTCTCCGGTGGATTCCCGCCGGATTCCGGTCAGCATTCGCAGTTCAAACCGCCGCTGCAGGCCCCGAACGGCGGAGGACAGAACCCGGGCTATGGCCAGCCGCCTGCTGGCAGCCAAGCGAACTCGGGCCCACAGCATCCCGGACAGCCTCCAGTCGGCAGCCAGCCGAACTCGGGTCAGCAGAACTTCGGTCAGCCCACAGCAGGCAGTCAACCCGCCAGCGGCCCCCACACCACCGGACAACCACCTGTCGGAAGCCAGCCCGGTTCCGGTCAGCAGATGCCTCGACACGGGTACGGACAGGCTCAGCCGAATCAGAACGGCCCGGAAGCGGGGTACCCGAACCGTCGCCAGCAAGGTGACCAGCAGTGAGATCAGTGATTGGGCTCACGGCATCGGATTCTTCCACCTGGGGGATCTTCGCTGGGAAGAAACCCGCGTCGGGGAGTTCTGACTCGGGCAGACCGGCGTCGGGAAACCCTGCCTCGGGCAGACCCGCCTCGGTGCGACGAGCCGCTGCTGCCGGCACTCTCGCCCTGACGGTCCTCCTCAGCGGATGCTCGGTCTTCCAGATCCGCACGGAGGACAAGTCTGCAGGGCCGGTGCGGATCGGCGTGCAGGAGACCGCCGGACCCGAACCCACGGGCAAGCCCACCGAAGCCGGAATCCCCGCGGGGATGACGAAGACGTCCGTGACGTTCGGCAGCAGCTGCCCGGTCGAAGTCAGCTTCGCAATCGGTGATGACTGGAGAGACAGCACCGGGAGCACCGAGCAGTTCCATGTCTTCAACCACGGCGAAGACACGACTCGCGGCGATACCATCCTCGTCAACTGCACCGACGAATACGGTGACAGTGCTCAGGAAGTCGTCGATCAGAAGAGGCGGTACAACTTCTCCGAACAGGACTCACAGGTGTTGGCCGAGCAGACGGGGTCTCTGGCCGCGGGCGAGTTCTGGAGCTATCAGGGTGAACTCGGTCCGACGGAGATCCTTGCTATCAACAACGAACCGACTTATGCCTTCGGGGTGCAGACGGGGTACAAGATTAACGGGCGCCTGGTGAATCTGTCCATCGAGATGCGCACACCGAAGACGAACACCGAAGTGGCAGAGGACTTCAAGAAGATGCTGCCTACGGTGACGATCGATGGTGAGAAGGTCCCGTCACCGAGCTTCCACTGACGTGCCAGTGAGCACCGAACGGCGTGGCGATCAGGCGCCCGGGAAGATAGTGCGCCCGCGAAGTTAATGCGCCCGCGATCCGGTCGACCGACTCGGTGACTCTGATCGGTCATCACAGGGGTCGGCCGCCTCGGTGACCCCGGTCGGTCATCACAGCGGCCGACCGCCTCGGTGACCCCGGTCGGTCATCACAGCGGCCGACCGCCTCGGCGATCCGGGGTTTCTCTGGATTTCACCCCGGAATCCGCGCTGGGATCTAGGATGGTAAGATGACGACCCACGACGCAGTGACCCGACTCCTCGACGCCCGCCGCCTGCAAGGCCTCTTGACGAATCAGAGCGGCTGCGTCGTCGCCCAGTACTCGTTCCTCAATTCCGAGGGGAATTCCTCCCTCAGCCACCTCGCCGACATCAGCGGTGAGACGCCCCGACGCATCACTCGGGGCGGTCAGTCCGTGGGACCGGCCGCGCTGAGCGAGAACGGCACGATCGTCTTCGCCTCAAAACGCAAGGGCGAGGACGGCAAGGATGCCGAATCTCCGAGCTTGTGGGCTCTGCCGGACAACGGTGAGGCCCGCAAGCTTGCCGATCACGAGGGCGGCTTCTCCCGCATCGAGGTCAAGGGCGAGACCATCATCGTCGAGTTCCCCGTCCATACATGGGCCGCCGACGAGAACGATCATCAGGAATTCAGCTCCGAACGCAGCGACGCGAAGGTCAGCGGAATCCTCCACACCGGTTTCCCCGTCCGCCGTTGGGACCATGATCTGGGTCCGGGTCGGCAGACGCTGGCCGTGGCCACCCTCGACGAGGCAGCCGCCGACTTTCCGGAAGTCAGTGACGAGCTGAGTGCCCCGGCGGGCTTGGGCTTCCGGTACCTGTCCCTGCCGTCTGGCCGACTTGTCGATTGGGCCGTCGACGATGGGGCCCGCTTCGCCCTCGTCCAGCTCGAGAAGCCGATCCCCGGTCAGCTCGAGGCCAGTGAGATCTGGCGCGTGGACCTCGACGGGGAACCCGAGCTGCACCGTCTGACGAAACCGGCTGCCGATCACAGCTTCAATATCGAGGCCATCAGCCCGGACGGGACGAAAGCACTGGTCACTCGCGTACAGAACTGGACTCCGCAGACCAATCTCGCGGCCGAACTCATGGTCCTCGATCTCGAAACCGCGGAACTGAATCCTGTGTGGCCGGATGGTGATTGCTGGTTCTCCCCGATCTGGGTGGACGGTTCGACCGTCGTGGCCACTGCGGATGATCACGGTCGCGGCAGCATCTTCATCGGTGACATCAATGATGCTCAGCCTCGGCGGCTCGTCGGGGGAGTCGATCAGAAGTATTCGTTCTCGGGGCTGGCTCTGCGCGAGGACACGGTCGTGGCGACCGCCTCGGCGATCGACGTCGCGCCGCTGCCGATCTCCGTCGACCTCGGAACCGGGGTCATCAGCGAGCTCGCGAATCCGGCGACGGTGCTCGAGGAAGAAGGCACCCTCACCGAGGTGGAGGTCCGTGCCGAGGACGGCACGCAGATCCGCGCGTGGCTGGTGCTCCCGGAGGGGGAGGGGCCGCATCCGCTTGCCGTATTCGCCCATGGCGGACCGTGGGGATCGTGGAATGCGTGGACCTACCGATGGAATCCGGGTCCCTTCGCTGCTGCCGGCTATGCGGTGCTGCTGCCCGACCCGGCGATCTCCACCGGCTACGGGCAGGCGATGATCGACCGCGGTCAGCAGCAGCTCGGCGGCACTCCCTTCACCGACATCATGGCTCTGACCGAGGCTGCAGGGGAGAGAGCGGACATCGATTCCGAACGCGTCGCCCTGGCCGGAGGGTCCTACGGCGGGTACATGGCCAACTGGGTGGCCGGGCACACCGGCAGCGCGTTCAAGTGCATCGTCACCCATGCCTCTCTGTGGAACACCACGTCGATGGGGCGGACGACGGATAATTCGTCGTGGGATCAGGCGATGCGGGAGCAGTCGGCGCAGTATTCGCCGCACCTGTTCGCTGATGACATCGAAGTGCCGATGCTCGTTATCCACGGTGACAAGGACTACCGGGTGCCGATCGGTCAGGGTCAGGAGCTGTGGCTGGACCTGCTCACTCGGGCGAAGACTCCGCTCGATGCCGATGGCGACACTCAGCATCGGTTCCTCTACTTCCCCGACGAGGGGCATTGGATCCTCGGCCGCGGAAACGCCGAGGTCTGGTACCGCACCGTGCTCGCGTTCCTCGATACGCATGTGCTCGGCATCGACGCGAATCGAGTCCGCACCCTGGGGTGAGGGTTGCTCAGAGCGATGGAAGGACCTTGATGACACAGACCGAACAGATCCCCGCCGAGGCGGTCATCCACAATGCGCGCATCCTCGACGGTGATCGGGCCACGTTCACCGAGGAGGGCGCGGACACCTGGATCGCGGTCGTCGAGGGAACGGTCACGGCACGGGGCCGCGGCGACGGCTGGAAGGACAGGACCGCCTCGGCGAGAGGTGAGGTCATCGACGCCGCCGGCGGATACGTGGCTCCCGCGTTCGTCGATATCCACTGTCACGGTGCGGGCGGTGCGAGCGCCGAGGACGGGAGCGAGGGGATCGATGCGATCCTCGACGCGCATCGGGCCCACGGCACCGGCAGGCTGGCTCTGTCCTACGTCTCGGACACGATTGAGGGGCTGTGTGAATCCTTGCGCGCGGGCGCCGGACTCGTCCGTGAGCGGGCCATGGTCATGGGTCTGCATGCCGAAGGCCCGTTTCTGTCCCCGGATTTCAAAGGTGCGCATGCGCCCGAAGTGCTCACATCGCCGACTCCGGAGGCGGTCGAAGCGATTCTCGAAGCGGCCGATGGAACTCTTGCCCAGATCACCATCGCGCCCGAACTTCCCGGTGCTCTCGATGCGATCGGTCGGTTCTCTGCGGCTGGGGCACGAGTGGCTGTCGGTCACACGGCTGCCGATTTTGCGCTGGCCGCGCAGGCCTTCGAGGCGGGAGCGAGCATCCTCACTCACGCGTTCAATGCGATGCCCGGTATCCATCACCGTGCTCCGGGGCCGGTTCTGGCCGCGGCTGAGGCCGGGCATGTCACCGTCGAACTCATCAATGACGGCGTCCATGTCGTCGCCCCGGTTGCGCGTATGCTTCACGAACTCGTGCCCGGGCGCCTTGCACTCATCACCGATGCAATGGCGGCGACCGGCCTGCACGATGGGAGCTATCACCTCGGTTCGCTCCCCGTCGAGGTCAAGGATTCGGTAGCGCGCCTGGTCACCGAGGACGGCACTCAGGGCGCCATTGCGGGATCGACGTTGACGATGGGCGAAGCTGTGAAGCGGGCTGTCGCCGAGGTGGGGCTCAGCCCGTTCGACGCTGTGCAGTCCGCGAGCCTCGTTCCACTGCGTGCGGTGGGCAGAGTGCCGGAGTCGGGTGATTCTCTGCAGGCGGCGGGCGGTGCCGCTGGTGCCGGCAGTCTGTTGGCTCCCGGAATGCCGGCTGACCTCCTGCTCCTCGATGAGGACATGAACATCCGGGCTCGCGGTTCTGAGGCTAAACCCGCCTGAACCGGGTTGAACCCGACCGGGTTGAACCCGGCTGAACTTGGAAAGTGGGCACAGCTGTCCCCTGAAAGTTGGGGCGGCTATTTGTCGAACAGGGAGTCGACGATGTCGTCCGCGATGAACCGGGCGTGGAGGATCGGCTTACGAGCCGGGTCCTTTGCGGCGGGCGGAATGTAGGCGGGTCGCCCGTCGAATAGCATCACCGTGTCCCAGTCGGTGCGGTCGAGCAGGTGGTGATGATAGCTGCACAGCAGCGCGAGATTGTTGATCTCCGTCTTTCCGCCGAGCGACCATGGAAACACATGGTTGGCATCGCACCAACCGGGAGGGGCGTCACAGCCGGGGAAGGTGCAACCTCGGTCACGGGCGGTGATCACTGCCAACTGTTTGCGATTGGCGAAGCGCTGCTCTGTGGCCACCTGCATCGTCTTGGCCCTGTCGCTCATGAGGTGGAAGAACAGCGAGCCGCTGAGGCCGTTTCTCATCAGTTCCTTGATGGGAATGGGATTGTCGGCGCCAGTGGTTCCGTGTCCTGTTCCTTTGGCCAGATCTTCGGCGGTGGCGTTGATGACGAGAGCATACGGCGCTCCTGCAGCCGTCCGCTGCTTGTCGATCGTCGTGACGAGGCCAGCGAATCGTTCGTAGATCCATTCGCGCGCCGAAGGCTGTTCGGCGCTGACGTCGACGAAATCGCCGTCCTCACGAACGCCGACGCCGGGTACGGCAGCCGAATTTCCGCTCGTGCGAGCTGCGTCGAGATCGGGTGCCGGAACTCGCTTCGCGTCATATCGGTCACCGGAGAGCACCGCATCGACGATCTCAAGCAGCTCCTTGTCAGGAAGCGGCGAGCTCGTTCCCTCAGAAGCAGCGGTTACGGTGTCGGGATTGCCCGCGGCCCTGATCCCAGGGGCGCCAGTCGCCGAGTCGGCACCGGTCTTGTCGTCTTCTCCCGCAGACTGGATTCGTGAGGTCAGCAGTCCGTTGAGAGTGCCGCCGGTGACGGGGTCGAGCAGTCCACGCAGCTCCCAGTCGCCGTTGGTCTTGGCACGCATGGACATGTTGTACGCAGAGCGGTCGGCCGAGTCGTTCGGCTCCGCGCCGTCCGGGTCGATATAGCCCATGAGCTTGCCGAAGATCTCGCGCAGATCCTTGAGACGGACCTTGGGCGCGTTGTCGACCAAGCGCGTCTCGACGTCGGTGCGGACCGTCTGACTGACCCACGTGGGCAGTTTGCGCATGCAGTCTTCGATGACAGACGCCTGGGCGGCGGAGATCGTGCCGGCATGGAGCGCATCTGCGACGACAGGGTAGAGAGGCGGCAGAGCCTGTCCGGCCATGTCGACCCGTCCGCCGAGGTTCTTGGCCATATCGGTGCGGCGATTCGCCTCGGCGCCGGTGAGGCTGAATCGGTTCTCGATGAGCGACTTCGTCGACTTGGCGCCGAAATCGCTGGGTGTTCCGACGCGTTCGCAGACGGAGAGTGCGAGCGTCGACAATGCATCGTTGATGCGTGTGATCGCCTCGACCCCATCGGCGAGCATGATGGCCTGGTCCGGTCCCATGGGGCGATCGAACGAGCGCAGCTCGTCTTTGAGGCTCATCAGCTGAGTGATCGAAGAGGTGACCTCGGGCGCAAAGCGGCTGAGATCTGCCCACTCCTCGTCGGCCAGCAGCGGGTGACCGCTGGTCTGCGGGGAGTTGTCGGCGTTCCGATCGGAATGATCGGAGCTGCGTTCGGGAGTGAGGGTCATGGAGATGAGTTCCGTTCACCAACATCGTTGTTGTTGGAATCCAGTGTACGCTCATAAAGTCTGGAATGCCATAGGTGATCTAAAAAAGTTTCGAACACAAATATGGTGTTCGCACCAGTTCGAGAAAGCTGACAAGCCTTTTTGAGTCCTTGCAGGTCAGGAGTGGTGTCGGCTGCGGTCGAGGTGATCCGGCTTCGAATGTGTCAGTCGGTCGTGGCACGATTGGAATATGGATGCCCTCCTCCTCATTGACACCGACGACGCCAGCTACCCCAGCGATGACGCCATGGAGACCCTCGGCGATATCGTCACCCGCACCCGCGCTGTGGGCGGTGTGCTCATCTTCGCGTCGACGAAGGCCGACCTCGCCGACACTCCCGATGAGGAGCTGAGCATCTTCGTTCCCGATGAAGAGGATCTTGTGCTCCGGTCCGAGAGTCCGGATGTGTTCGAAGGTGTCGATGATCTGGCCGCAGGCCTGCATGACCTCTCTGTCGACCGGGTCATCATCGCCGGCGCCGACGCCACCGCGGCGGGTACCCCCGGAGCCGTCTACGCCTCGGCGATGGCGGGTCTTGTGTGCAACTTCGACGTCGTCGTCCTCTCCGACTCCACCACTGACCCCGATGGCAACCTCGTCGCCTGGGGCGATGCTGCCGCTGATGCCGGTGCCATGGTCAAGAAGACCGCCGATACCTGGCTGCGGATGTAGGCTCAGTCGCCTTCCCGAAATTGTTCTACATTGAGTAGAATGTGGGAGCGAACTGAGAGGAGGGCCCATGACCGGATGGACGAAATCCGTACGTGCGCTCTTCGCTGCCCTCTTCACGACTCTCCTTGCGCTGCTCATGCACCTCGGTGCCGGTGGCGGCGTCTCGATTCCCGGCACTGTGGTCGTCTTCGTTCTCGTCCTCTGGGCGGCGATGATCGTCGCCGGCAGGCGCCTGGGCTACCTGACTCTGGCGGGCCTGCTCGGCCTCGGTCAGGTGCTCATGCACCTGACGATGAGCTGGTCCGCAGACACCTTCGCCCATGCAGGAGCCCACGCGGGAACCGCTCAATCCGGAAGCGGGCAGGCCGGAGCTGCAGGTACCGGTTCCACCTCCGCCGAGGCGGCCCTCCATGCCCACGCCGGACACATCGTCCCAGCCTCCGGCTCCCTTGACCTCGGTCCTGCCGCAACCGCGCTCGGACATGCGAGCCACGGGGCAACCTCGGTGGGGATGATCATCGCCCACGTCGTCGCCGTCCTCGTCACCGCCGTGATCCTCAAACGCGGTGAGGACATCGTCCTCAGCATTCTGCAGCTGGCCCTGGGCCCGGTGATCGGCGCACTGCGAGCCCTCGCCGAGGCGGCCGGAGTCCTGGCCGACGAACCGTTCCGCAAGCTCTGCGCTTCGTTCCGGGTGCCTCAGCCGGTCACCTCGGCGGTCGTCGGTCCGAACTACCGCCGCGGCCCGCCCGCGCTCGTCTGACGTCCCAATCGGCGTTTGCAGCGCCGACCCACACCTGGATTCCCGGGTGACCATCCACCTTCGGGCGGCCGCCCAGACAGCGGCGGGCCGCCCCTCGGTGACAGTCGAACACGTCCGCGCACACCGCTGCGCGCAGAGGACACGTGCCCGCACCCTGGCCAGCACATGCCCTGCGCACTTGCACTCGCACGAGTTGCGCGCAGGCAACCGTGACCGGCGCAAAGCCTCACGAAAGCGCTGCTGCCTGCGCCAGCAGGCGGCCGCGGCGCGCGCCGACATGTGCTCGACTGCACCTGAACGACGAAAGTGCAGACATCATGCGAAAGAACATCACCCTGGCCTTTGCCCTGCCCATTGCCGTCGCCATCGGCCTGGCAGGCTGCGGCCAAGACGACAGCAAGGCTGCCGGTTCGACACAGACCGACGGCGGCAGCTCCACCTCGACGGAATCCTCGGAGAGCGCAGTCGACGCCGAAGCGCTCAGCTTCGACGGCGCTTGGGTCAAGGCCGCCGACGACGGAATGACCGCAGTCTTCGGAAAGCTGCAGAACAACACAGACAAGGACATCAATCTCGTGGAAGCGAAATACCCGGACTCGGAGATGGTCGAGCTCCACGAGACCGAAAGCGACGGTTCGGGTGGAATGAAGATGCAGGAGAAGAAGGGCGGCTTCACCATCCCGGCCGGGGAGAGCCTGGACTTCGAGCCCGGCGGCGATCACATCATGATCATGGGCCTGAAGAAGGCCATCAAGCCGGGCGAGGAGATCAGCCTCGATCTCGTCACCGCCGACGGCGAGACCGTCGGGGTCACTGCCGTAGCGAAGGAGTACTCCGGAGCGCAGGAAGAATACGCGCCCGGGGAAGCCGAAGGCTCCAGCGACGACCACAGCGATCATGGTGAGCACGGCGACGACGGCGAGCACGCCGGTGCCGACAGCGACGATCACGAGGACCCCGATCACGGAGACCACGGTGACCACTGAGCCCGGTCGCACCGGCTTCAGCCGTCGAGGTCTCCTGACCTCGGCGGCCGCGGCCGGCGGCGCAGGACTCGTCGGCGCCACGACCCGGTTCGCACTCGGCCGCGGCACCGGCTCTCAGAACACGTCAGCCGATGACGGCGGGCCGCCTCGGCGAGATCTGGACGGCGCAAACGGGCCGCAGACCGAGCCGTTCTACGGCACTCATCAATCCGGGGTCGAGACCCCGCCGCAGGCCTATGCGCACTTCATCGCGTTCACGCTGAGGCCCGGGATCAAGGCCGCCGAGGCGGTGCGCTGGCTGCGCCTGCTCACCGCGGATGCGGCCGCGCTGACGCAGGGGCGGGCGCCGTTGGCCGATTCCGAATCCGAGCTCGCCGTCGACCCCGCCCGGCTGACGGTGACCTTCGGATTCGGTGCCGAGCTGGTGGCGCTCGCCGGAAAGAAGCACGTCCCGAACTGGCTGCAGCCTCTGGAGGCGTTCTCGATCGATCGCCTCGACGAGGATCGGTGCAAGGGCGACCTGCTCCTGCAGATCTGCGGCGACGACCCGCTGACCTTGGCACATGCCAGGCGCATGCTGTTCAAGGATTCGCGATCGTTCGCCGAGGTGGCCTGGCAGCGGGACGGATTCCGACGTGCCTACGGCAGCGCGGGGGAGGGGAGGACCCAGCGGAACCTCTTCGGTCAGCTCGACGGCACGGCGAATCCTGGACCCGGATCCGAGGACTTCGCGCGGATCATCTGGGGACAGGGCACCGAGACTGCTAACCCGGTGTTCTCCGCCCGCGGGGAGCCGCCGGCCGACCTCGGTGCGCATCTGCCGGTGTGGATGCGTGGGGGAACGACGCTGGTTCTGCGCGATATCGCGATGAACCTCGACACCTGGGATCAGGCCGACCGCCCGGCCCGGGAGTTCTCGGTCGGGCGGACCGTGGACAACGGGGCACCCCTGTCGGGGAAAGACGAGTTCGACGTCCCGGACTTCACCGCCGTCGATGAACGGGGGCTGACGACGATCTCTCAGGCCGCGCATATCGCTCGCGCCCGCGACGGACTGGGCCCGGAGGTGCAGATCCACCGGCGCACGTTCAACTACGAGACCGGCGCGGGCGGGGATTCCGGGCTGCTGTTCGCATCCTTCCAGGCCGATATCGAACGGCAGTTCCTGCCGATCCAGCGCCGCCTCGCCGAGGTGGACCTGCTCAACGAATGGACGACCCCGATCGGATCGACTGTGTGGGCGATACCGCCCGGAGCGAGCGAGGACGGGTACGTCGGGCAGGAGCTGTTCGACGCATGAGAGACCGGCTCGGCCGCCGGACCCATCTGAGCGGAGACGGCGGCCGCGTCGGTCGGGGGCGATTCGCAGACCGTGGGGCCGGTCAGAACAGCGGCTGCGGCAGGGCGTCTTCGAACTCGAGGAGGCGTCGCTTGGTCTCGAGCTCGTGCCCGGGCAGCCCGCCCGAATACCCGCCGAGCCCGCTACCTGCGACAACACGATGGCAGGGGACGATGATCGGGATCGGATTGAGTCCCATGATCCCACCGACAGCACGCGCCGGAATCCCGGTTCCGCTGGCTTCGGCGAGCTGTCCGTAGGTGACCGTGGTCCCTGCCGGGACCTCCTCGGCCAAGGTCGTCAACACGGTCCTCGCGACGTCCGAGATCTGACCGAAGTCCACGGGCAGATCGAAATCGCCGAGGCGACCGTCGAAGTACGCCCGCAACTGGGCGACCGCCTCGGTGAGGATCGGATCCGAGGCGGCGGCCGCCTCGGCGGGGAACTGGTCTGACCGTTCGGCCGCCTCGGCGGGGATCGAAACAGAGGGTCCCGAGGCGGCGGCCGCCTCGGCGGGGCTCGGATCGGCGGCGTCGCTCGCTTCCGAGGATCTGCGCCATTCGAGTCGGAGGATCGACCGGCCGTCGCTTGTCACAGTGAGGGGTCCGACGAAGGTGTCGACGGTTGCCGAATCGGTCGTCATGGGATGTCCTCCGTTCGGGCCCGCGCACCGATATTGGTGTCAACGGCGATTCTCAGCCGAGTCTACTCATACAGCTGTGCCCTCCCGACTCGGACGAGTCGGGAGGGCACAGCATTTCATGACCACACGCCGGGAAATGGGGAAGCCCACAGCTGAGGCGTCGATGTCGTCCTCAGTGCGGCTGCTGCCGCGGCGACAGAATCACTTCTCGTCAGGCAGCTCGCCTTCGTAGGCGTCGGGGTTGGCCTTCAGCCACTCGGCGATGGCCTTCTTGCCATCATCCTTGTACTTGTTGACGACCAGGTCCTCGAGGTCTCCGTACTGCTTGTCATCCATCTTGATCTTCCCGACGTAGTCAGCGGCATCGGAGAACTCTTCGCCGAAGCCCTTGGTCGCGGTGAAGTGGAGCTTCTCGGGATCACCCATCGCACCCTTCGGGTCCTCGAGGTCCTTGACCGGGTACTCGTTGTTGGCCCAGAACGGACGCCACAGGGTGACGACGATGTCCTTCTCCGCATCGGTCGCATTGCCGAGCTCGGTGAGCATGGCGGCGGTCGACGAGGTGACGAGTTCGTATTCGTCGTCAAGACCGTATTCGGGAATCATCGCCTTGGTGGCCTTCGTCAGACCGGCTCCGGGCTCGATTCCGATGATCTCTCCGCCGAAGTCCTTGCCCTTGCCCTTGAGGTCCTCGATCGAGTTGATGTCCTTCATGTACTTCGGGACGGCGATCGTGAGGACGGCGTTGTCGTAGTAGGCGCCGAGGTCTTCGAGGTCGTCACCGTATTCGTCGATGTACTGCTTGTGCGTGACCTCGGGCCACGAGGACGGATACATGTCGATATCGCCGTTGGCGACACCGGCGTAGAGGACGGCGGCGTCGTTGAAGGTCTCGGTCTCGACGTTGTAGCCCATCTTGCCCAGCTGGTCTTCGAGCAGGAGCGAGATGCTCTGACCGTCGGTCCAGCCGGTGACGTAGCCGAGTTTGATGTCGCCCTTGTCGCCGCCTTCGCCGCCGTCCTTCGATGCTTCCTGTGAGCAGCCGGTCAGGGCAAGGCCGAGGGCTGCGACTGCAGCGACGATCGGGGTGAGGAATCTTCTCTTCATTGTGTGTACCTTTTCTCTAGTGATCGACTATTCAGACTGTGTGGTCCATCGACTCAGGCCGCTGCGGCAGCTGCCTTGTTCTTCGCACTGCGACGACGCATGCTCGCCACGAGCGAGTTCGGGTAGTCCTTCGCGGTGCCCAGGGCCGCGGTGACGCGATCAAGGTAGACCGCGATGATCACCACGCCGAGTCCGGCCTCGACGCCGAGCGGCAGGTTCTGGGTGGCGATCGCTTCGACGACGTTCTTTCCGAGTCCATCGGCGCCGACCATGCCGGCGATGACGGCCATCGCCAGTGCGAGCATGATGACCTGGTTGATGCCGGCCATGATCGTCGGCGTGGCCAACGGCAGCTGGACTCCGCGGAGGATCTGACCAGGCGTCGCACCGAACGACTGTCCGGCTTCGACCGTCTCCGAATCGACTCCGCGGATGCCGAGCTCGGTGAAGCGCACACCTGGAGGCAGAGCAAAGATCACCGTTGCCACGAGACCGGGGACGACGCCGATGCCGAAGAAGGTGACGGCGGGAATGAGGTAGACGAAGGCCGGCATCGTCTGCATGAAGTCGAGGATCGGCTTGATGACTGCAGAGGCTCTGTTGCTGCGCGCGGCCAGAATGCCGACCGGGATGGCGATGATGATGGCGATGACGGCGGCGATGATGATCAGCGCCAAGGTCTGCATCGCGGCCACCCATTGGTCCATCGTCATGATGAAGAACATGGTGATGAGGGTGCCCACTGCCATCTGCCACGAGCGGAAGATCCAGCCGATGAGCGCCAACAGGATGATGATGACGAGCGGGTGGAGGTCGACGAGCACGTCGGTGAGGACTTCGATGAGGAAGTTGAACAGCCAGGTGACGAAGTCGAAGAACCACGCGACGTTGTCTTTCAGCCAGTCGAAGACAGTGTCGACCCAGGCTCCGATCGGAATTCTGATGTTCTCCATCAGCGCTCACCCCTTTCGCCAGCGGCCTGCGGTGCGACGGCATCATCACCTTCGGCGAGTACCTGGTCGATGATTCCGGTGTCGACCGGCTCGGGCCAGTCTTCGACAGCAGCCTCGGTGGAGGCCTCGTCATCGCCGTTCTGGTTGCCGAGGGCGGCGAGCAGGGTGGCACGAGGCACCACGCCGACGAGTTCGCCGTCAGCGTCGGTGACGGGCACCGGCAGAGGCATCTCCGCAGTCGGAAGGAAGAGATCGATGAGCAGGTCGTCCGGAGATGCGGGGTGGGCGACCGGTTTGATGATCTCGTCGAGAGTCGTGGCACCGGTGCGGATGTGTTCGATGCAGTCCCGGTCGCTGACGAGGCCGAGGAACTTCCTGTCCCTGTCAGTGACGTACACGCCGGAGGCGCCGTTGTCGCGCATCGTGCGCAGTGCGACTCGGGGGCCGTTCTGATTGCTCACGGTCTGCCGTGCCTTCTCCATGACGTTGTTGGCAGTCAGCACGCGGGCCCGGTCGACGTCGTGGACGAACTGTGCCACGTAGTCGTTGGCCGGGTCGGTGAGGATGTCCTCCGGGGTGCCGACCTGGACGATGCGTCCGTTGCGCATCACCGCGATCCGATCACCGAGGAACATCGCCTCATTGAGGTCGTGGGTGATGAAGATGATCGTTTTCTTCAGCTCTCGCTGCAGTTCGACGAGCTGTTCCTGCATCTCGCGCCGGATCAGCGGGTCGAGGGCGGAGAAGGCTTCGTCCATGAGGAGGATGTCGGTCTCCGCCGCAAGAGCGCGGGCCAGGCCGACGCGCTGCTGCATGCCGCCGGAGAGCTGTTCGGGGAACTTGTCGCCCCAGCCTTCGAGGCCGACGGCCTTGAGCCAGCGGTCGGCAGCCTTGTCCCGCTCCGCCTTCGCGACACCGCGGATCTCGAGCGCATAGGCGGCGTTGTCGCGGACGGTGCGGTGCGGGAGCAGCGCGAAGTGCTGGAACACCATCGAGATGTGTTCGCTGCGGACCTTGCGCAGTGCGGCCGAGTCGATCTTCGCGATGTCAGTGCCCAGCACCTCGACGGATCCGGCGGTGGGTGCCCAGAGTCCGTTGAGGGTGCGGATCAATGTCGACTTGCCTGAGCCTGAAAGGCCCATGACGACGAAGATCTCGCCGGCCTCGACTTCGAAGCTCGCGTCGATGACGGCGGCCGTTCCGAGTTTCGTCAGATCATCACGGTCGGCGCCCTCTTCGAGTCGTTTGACGACTTCGTTTTCACGCTTTCCGAAAACTTTGTAGACGTGTGACGCTTTGACAACGCTCACGTACTTCCTCCTTGCATTCTTGGCAGTCCGCAAGAACGAGAGGCTTCACCCCCGTTTGCACGGTTCGGTGCTCGCAGATCAGATCCGAATAGCTCAATTGCGCACGCGCCTCACCGCACACGGATATCTGATCCACCATTGTAGTTTTGTTCAGGGTTTTCGGCAGAGATTTTGTCCCCAGTCTCCGGCGCGTCATCCTTGACTGCCGCTCTGACCTGGGCAAACACAAGTTCGTGCGTTACTTGATTGTTATAATCATCGATTGGAGCATGTAGCTATGCCGTTAACGGATTTGCTACCGGATATGGGATTTTGATGCAGTAGGCGGCCTTGCCTTCAGGATTCCTGCCTTCAGGATTTCTGCAGCGATTCCGTGAGGAATCGGACCACGGCCGGAGTGACCACCTCGGCGAATTCTTCGAAGAATCCGTGTCGACCTTCCGGCAGAATCAGCAGCTGAGATCCGGGGAGGCGCTCGTGGAGGATCCGGGCATTCTCCACCGGGTTCATCCGATCGGCATCGCCGTGCATGATCAGCGTCGGGGCGGAGATCTCGGGCAGCCGGTCCCAGGCATTGTGATTGGCGCTCACGCGCAGATGGGCGGATGACTCGGCCGCCGTCATCGTGTCGTCGCCGAGCATCTTGCTGTACTCCGCCGATACCGTCCATGCGGGGGTGTAGAAGAGGTCGAAGAGGTACTGCGTGTGCTCGTCACCACGCAGCCTCGCCAGAGCTTGGCCGACCTCACGCGGACGCTTGACGGCATGCGGCCCGCCGGGCGAGGTGCACCCGAGGACCAGAGCGCTCACCCGCTCCGGATGGTTGAGTGCCAGCATCTGCGAGATCCGCCCGCCCATGGACGTGCCGTAGATCGCGGCCCGATCCGCGCCGAGGTGGTCGAGCACGTCCACGGCATCATCGGCGAAGCTCGCCGTCGACAGTTCCCCGAGCTCACCCCGGCTGCTTCCCGTTCCGCGATAGTCGAACGTGATCGTGCGGAAGTCCGGTTCGAAGTCCCCGCGCAGATCGTCCCACCACTCGTGCGAATTCGACTGGCCCTGCAGGAGGAGCAGTGCAGGAGCGTCCTCCGGCCCGCTGACCTGGATCTCGAGGGGGAAGCCATCGCGTGCGCTGATCCTGTCCACCTGCATCGTCTCCACCCGTGTCCTCCTGCCCGCGCGCCTGGTCACCGCCTACGCTTGAGAAATGAAATCCTTGCCGTTCCTCAATCCTGCCGCAGGATCGCCCGCGGTGCGCAATCCTGGGCGACCCGCCGTCATCGTGCCGACACAGGCAATCAATGCAGATGAGCTCACTGCCGAATGTGCCGCGGCCGCCGCGACAGGAATCGTCGACGCCGTCGAATGGCGCATCGATCCGCTGCTCGTCGTCGCCTCCGATCCGGCGCAGGGTGGGGTGCGCACGAGTGTGCACAGCCTCGCCGAGGCGGCCCTTCGTCTGCTTCCGAGTGCACTCACAGCGGGGCTGCCGATCCTCCTGACCGTCCGCACCGGATTCGAGGGCGGGCAGGTGGAGATCACCGAGGACGACTACACCGAGGTGGTGCGGGAACTCATCGCCGGGGTCACCGACGTCGAGGCGGCCGCCGGAACTGCTGCCGGCACCGGCCCCACCGGCACCGCCGCCTCGGGCGTTCCCGGCAGCGCATCATCGGGCGTTCCCGTCGCCATCGACGTTGAGATCGATCGGGCTGAATCGGGCTCCCTTATCGCCTCGGCGCAGGAAGCGGGCGTGCCCGTCGTCGCCTCACACCACAATTTCGAGTCCACGGACTCTGCCGAGCGCCTGCTGAAGACGTTCGCTGCGATGAGCGAGGCCGGAGCGCATGTGGCCAAGGTGGCGATGATGCCGCAGGCACCGGCCGATGTTCTGCGTCTCCTGGAGGCGACTGCCGCGGCGGATGCCTCGCTGCCGGTTCCCGTGCTCGGAATCTCGATGGGTTCCTTGGGCCGGACGAGCAGGATCATGGGCGCCGACTTCGGCAGCTGCGCCACATTCGCGCAGATCGGTCAGGCTTCGGCGCCGGGGCAGATCGAGGCATGGGTCCTCGCTGAGATCCTCGACCGCGTCACCGGCTGAACGACAGAGAAGAAGCGGCCCGCGAAGCATGAGCTTCGCGGGCCGCTTCGCTGCTGCAGAAGCAGCAGAAGGTCAGCGGAAGATCAGTCAGTGACCTCTTCGATCTGCTTGCGGTACTTCTTCGGCAACGCCTCATCGCCGAAGTTGTTGCGCACGGTGTTCGCGGCGATGCGCTGAACCACGAGCTGAGCCACGGCCACACCGACACCGGAGACGATCGTCCAGGCCAGGGCCTCGGACATCGAGATCTCGTCATCGACGGGGTTCGACGGCGCCGGGCGCTTCGTCGACTTCTCCCACGCGAAGGTCAGGGTCTTGCGAGCGACGAATGCAGCTGCGATGGGCGCTCCCACGCCGATGATCTGCCAAGCGAGCTTTCCCATGCTCGTGTCCTTTCCTTTGAACATTGAGTCCCACGACTCTTACGAGACGCGGGAACGTATTCCGTCGAAGTCAACACTAACGCAGGACGATGCGCGCGAGGCCACCCGAGAATGAACGAGGTGGAGAAAGTTCGCTCATTTCATACTTTTGGGGGATGTGCCGGGCAGACCGGGGGAGTTAGCGTGAGAGCACGCTTCGATCGGGCAAGGGAAGGTCTGGGTCGAAACGTGAAGAGAAAGGCACACGATGCTGAGGAAGTGGAAGACGCGCGTCGTCACCGGACTGTTCGTCTGTGGCGCCCTCGGATTCCTGCTTGCGCTGCTGCCGGGAATGTCCGGCGTCTTCTGGCCGGTGTGGCTGATCAGCTGCGCCGCCTGCATCCTCGGGCTCGTTCTCGCCTTCACTCTCCCCTCGGCGAAACCCGCCGACGCTCTGCCCCGAGCCTGAGGGCTCGGGGCAGCGCATCCCCGAAGCCGCCCAGAGTCCGGCCACCACGGGGCAGCGCATCCCCGAAGGCGCCTGCCGCTCACTCGGAGCCGGCGGCTCCCACGGCCTCATCGTCCGCGGATGATCTCCTGGAACCTGTCGGTCAGAGTCTGATCAACTGAGATCGCGTTCCCGTCGAGTTCGCGCAGCGCGACCGCCGTGCGCATCGACGAGACGTACCACGCCCCATCCGCCGCCTTGACGTCGTCGAGGCTCAGGTCGGCATATTCGGCGCTCAAGCCCAGTTCCTCCGCATGATCGAAGATCAGGCGCTGCGTTGTACCCGACAGCAGACCCGCCTCCGGATTCGGAGTGAGCAGGTGGTCGCCTCGGCGGATGATGAGATTCGCGGTCGGTCCTTCGAGCACGATTCCGTCATGGGAGACGAAAAGCGCCTCATCGGCGTCGTTGGCCGCGGCATAGCGGCCGGCGGCCTGATTGACCGCATAGGATAGAGTCTTCGCACCGATGAGCAGCCACGGTGCCTTGCTGCCGATATAGGCGTCGAAGCCGCGATCGAGGCTGACGGCGGTGACACCTTGCTCCCGAGCTGTCCGGATGTGGTCGTCCACGGGCACGGGAAAGGCCCACCCGCGGCCCCGGAATGCGCCGTTCGCGTCCTGCTCCCCGCGGGAGAGAGCGTAGCGGATCCCGAACTCGACATTCTCGGGATCGGCGGCGGCCACCTCGGCGATGAGGGAATCGATGACCCGATCCCACAGTCCTTGGTCAGGATCGGGCAGATCCAGCGCCGAGGCGGACGCGCGGAACCGAGTGAAGTGCCGTTCCCGAGACACCACGGTGGCACCGTGCTCACCCATGCCCACCAGCACGGTTTCGAAGATCCCGTCCCCGCGATGAGCGGAGAGGTCCGTGACGGGCAGTTGGGCGGCACCCAGGTCGGTGAGTTCGAACGTGCCGGTGGTGGGGTCGACGAGGATGAGCGGATCGGTCATGCGGTACCTCCGAAGAGCAGGCCGAGGGCGTAGGTCACGGCGGCGGCACCGAAGCCGATGCCGAGTTGGCGCAGGGCTCGGGGGCCGGGTGATTTGCCGGAGAGCAGGCCGACGATGCCGCCGGTGAACAGCAGCGCGATGCCGACGAGGCCGGCGGACAGGAACACGGCGGGCAGTCCGGACATGCCGAAGATGTAGGGCAGGATCGGGATGAGCGCGCCGGAGGAGAAGAAGCAGAAGCTCGACAGGGCGGCGCCGAGGCCGGTGCCCAGTTCGTCACGGTCGACTTCGGAGTCGAGGCTCGGCAGCCGCGGTGCCTGTTTGTTCTTCGCCGCCGCGATCGTGCGGTTGGCGCGGGCCTCGGCCTCTCGGGCTTCCATTCCGCGGGCGCGGAAGACGAGGGCGAGCTCGTTGGCGTCGATGTTGAGGTCGGCCAGAGCGTGCCGGGATTCGGGGTCGGGGGTGGAGGCGTCGAGGAGTTCGCGCTGGGAGCGCACCGAGATGTATTCGCCGGCTCCCATCGACAGGGCTCCGGCGAGCAGTCCGGACACGCCGGTGAGCAGGATGACGGTGTTCGAGACTCCAGCCGCGCCGACGCCGAGGACGAGGGCGAGGTTCGAGACCAAGCCGTCGTTGGCACCGAAGACGGCGGCACGGAAGTTCCCCGACAGGCGGGCGCGGGAACGGGCGGCCAGGGCACGGACGACCTCGGCGTGGATGCGTTCATCGGCGGCCATCTCGGCCGAGGCGGCTTCGTCTTCGTCGTACGGCGAGCTCGTCTCGGACTGCTGAGCCAGAGCGAGGACGAACACGGAGCCGAACATGCGGCCGAGGAACGCCAGGCAGCGGGTGACGAGATCGGCGGAGCGGCGCTTCTGGGCGTGTTCACCGAGCAGCGTGATCCAATGCTCCTGATGCCGGGATTCCGCTGCGGCGAGACTGAGCAGGATCTCGCGGTCCTCGCCCTTGCGGCGTTCGGCGAGGTTGCGATATACCCGTTCCTCGAGCCGTTCGTTGGCGAGGTAGCGCTGCCAGCGGCGAATGGTCCGCCTGTCGGGGGAGGCGGGCGGAGTCACACCTGCGGAGTCATTGGTCGTCACTGGTCCAAGTCTAGTCGTGCGGTCTGGTTCCGGCACTGGGTGGGCGGCGGTAAGGGGGCTGAGAAGACGGGCCGGGTTGCGCGGTGCGATGCGCGTGCTGGCAGCAGATGAGGCCGGGGAGTCGCGGGAGCGACCGGTGGTTCGGTCGCAGTCGCCGCAGAGAATCCGCATGTGAACCGCAGGCAGTCCGCGCCCGCGAAATCAATCAGTGACCGGTTGTTATCAATTCGTAACATGAAAGCCCGCTGGGGTGCGTTAGATTAATGACCAATGTGAGTTGTGTCACCGTTTCGTTATAGAAGCATGTGATTCGTTACCAACGACGAATCATGGCGAAGCGTCAGAATCGAGCTTCCCCGCAAGTGCAGCCGTAGATGGGCCGACACCGGTATGGCCGAGGAGTCATGCCGTGCCGGTCGGTTCCGGTGCGCCGTCATGTGCGATTCCTCTGGACACAGACAAAGGAGCGAAAGGAACTCCATGAAGTTGCGCACGAAGAGCTGGCTGGCGGTCACCGCCACGGCCGGACTGGTCCTCGGCGGGGTGAGCCCGGCACTGGCGGCCGGCACCGCGGGACCGACTGAACACACCGATATGGGCGTCACCGGCGACGCAGTGATGGAGCATCTGCAGAAGATCTCCGACATCTCCACCTCGCACGCGGACGAAGGATTCCGCGCGCTGGGCACGCCCGGCTACAAAGAAGCCGTGGAATATGTCGAATCGACCCTCGAGGCGACCGGTGCCTTCGACGTGAAGCGTCAGGCCTTCGACGTCGAGAGCCAGGACTTCGGCGAAGTCGACGTCAAGGTCGACGGAGAGGCAGTCAAGGTTGCGACCGCCGAATACACCGAGGGTACGACCGAGCCGCTGACCGATCTGCCCGTGGTGCTGCCGGTCGATGACGACAACAGCGACCTTGTCGGTGGGCAGCTCGGCTGCCAGGCGAGCGACTTCGATGACAGCGCCGAAGGGGCGCTCGTGCTCGTGTCCCGCGGTGAATGCGCCTTCGGTGACAAGACCAAGGCCGCCACCGAAGCCGGTGCCGCGGCGGTCATCATCTACAACAACGACAAAGCCAATCCCGACGAGGACCTCAACGCCACCCTCGGCGGTCGCATGGAGGGCAGCGCCCCGACGGTGACGGTCACCTACAACGTCGGCACCGACCTCCTTGAGAAGGTCGAAGCCGCAGGCGCCGAAGCTGGCGCTGAATCCGGGAGCCAGACCGACGCCGAGGCGGGACTCGGGCAGGGTGCCGACCAGGCCGATGAGGCCGCCGAAGACAATGAAGCCACCGAAGACGGCGCGGCCGCCGAAGCCGCGGCACTGACCGCTGACTTCACGCTCGAGACCGAATTCACCACGAAGGAGACGTGGAACGTCATCGCCGAGACCAAGGCCGGCGACCATGACAACGTCCAGATGTTCGGCGCCCACCTCGACGGAGTCGAAGAAGGCCCGGGCGTCAATGACAACGGCTCCGGATCTGCGGCACTTCTAGCTTCGGCCGAAGCGCTCGCCGAGCAGCCGACCGAGGTCGACAACGCCATCCGCTTCGGCTGGTGGGGCGCAGAAGAGGTCGGACTCGTCGGGTCGACGGAGTACGTCGCAAGCCTCGACGATGCTGAGCTGAGCAAGGTCAAGTCGTACATGAACTTCGACATGATCGGCTCTGACAACTACATCGTCGGCACGCTCGACTCCGACGGCTCCGATGTGCCGATCCCCGACGGCGTCAACGTCCCCGAAGGCTCGGCCGAGCTCGAGAAGGTCTTCACCGACTACTTTGCCGATATCGACCAGCCCAACGTCGGCACCGACTTCTCCGGGCGCTCGGACTACCAGGCGTTCATCGACAACGGCATCCCCGCCAGTGGCCTGTTCTCCGGTGCCGACGGCACGAAGACCGCCGAGGAAGCCGAGATGTTCGGCGGCACCGTCGGTGAGAAGCACGACACGAACTACCACCAGCCCACGGACACGATCGAGAACGTGAGCAAGGAATCCATCGACATCTTCGCTCCCGCTATCGGCTTCGCCGTCCACACCCTGGCCTACGACCTCACCGACGCGCCGACGGATCCTCCGACCGAGCCGACGACTCCGCCCACGGATCCCACAGACCCGCCCACGGAGACGCCGACCGAGGCTCCTGACGAACGAGCACTGAGCATCGATCCGAAGACGATCGAAGCACCGGACTTCGTCAGTGAGAAGGGCGTCCAGGTCGCGGCCACCGGCTGCACTGCTGACACCACGGCGACGATGACGGTGACCCCGAACAACGGGAAGATCGAGACGTTCGAACAGACCGCCGAGGTCGGAGACGACGGCACCGCTCGATTCGGAGTCCGCGGACTCGACGAGTCGATGGTCGACAGCTACATCGGAACCTACGATGTCACCGTCGACTGCGAAGGCGGAGACCCGCTGACCGGATCCTTCGAAGTTGTCGCCGAGGGTGACGGACCCGGAGCCGGTGACGGCGGCAACGGTGGCGGCGGAGGAGACCTGCCGCGCACCGGCAACGAAGCCCTGCCGCTGATCCTGTCGGCCGGAGCGCTCATCGCGCTCGGTCTGGCGATGACGCTGGGTTCGCGCCGCCGCCGCGGCTGAGCGACAGCCGAGACGACGTGCCCTGATCGGCACGGACGGCCCGATGCGGGTCGGTGACTGGTAACGGTCACCGGCCCGTATCGGGCCGTTCTCGTCTGCGAAGATGACGATGGCTGCGGTTCGAATCCGGCGCCGATGACGCAGCTGAGTCCGCCCTGACCCAGATCTGAGATCGAGCAACTCACCTGGCGGCGCCCCTCAGGGGGCGTTCACCTTGTCCGGGCACAATGGTCTTCCGTGACTCCCAAACGTTTCTTCACCTTCTTCGCCATCGCCGAGACCGTCACCTGGACTCTGCTGCTGATCGGCATGTTCCTCAAATACGTCACCCACACCACCGAGGTGGGGGTGCGGATCGGCGGAGGCATCCACGGCTTCATCTTCATCTGCTTCGTCATCGCCGTCATCGGCGTCGGCACCTCGCAGCAGTGGAGCAAGCGCCGCATCGCCATCGGTCTCGGGTCGGCGATCATTCCCTACGCCACGATTCCCTTCGAGCGCTCGGTCGAGAAGACCGGATCTCTCGAAGGCGACTGGGGCCTGGGCCGCAACGGCCGCACCCCGCAGACCTGGTTCGAAAAGCTCACCTCTTGGTGCATCCGCTTCCCGTGGGCGGCCATCGGCATCGGCATCATCTTCGTCGTCCTCGTATTCTCGGGTCTGCTCATCGCCGGACCGCCATGGGAATGGGGCAAGTGAACTTGATCACTGCACCGGTGGTGTGAGGGACGGCTTCCACCGCGCGATCAGCGGTCGGGTGGGCCGCCTCGGCGAGATTCTGCCCTTGAGTGCGAGGGTTTCCACCCTGTTGCCTGCCCGTGGGCTGGCCTAGGATGAAAGGGGCCGGCCGGCGATCGGTCGGTCGGCACAGCCCACTGCGATGAAAGGCCCACTGATGGACCTGCTCTTAGGCGCCGGAGGAATCGGCGTCCTCGTGATCATCATCCTGATCGCGCTGTTCGTGATCCTGCGCTCCTACAAGATCGCCTCACCGTCCGAGGCGCTCATCATTACCGGCAGGAACGCCTCGGGCGCGTCGGGAACCGGGCGCATCGTCATCGGGGGCCGCTCGGTCGTCTACCCGATCGTGCAGAAGGCGTTCATCCTTTCACTGTCCTCGCGGCAGATCTCCGTCGAGATCGACGGCATCTCCATCAACGGCATCGCTCTGCGTCTGCGCGGCGTCGCCCAGGTCAAGGTCGGCGGCACCGAGGATGACGTGCGCAAGGCCGCACAGCGTTTCCTCGACCAGCAGGACCAGATCGACCACTACTCGAAGGAGATCCTCTCCGGCACCCTGCGCGCCGTGGTCGGCACCCTCACCGTCGAGCAGATCATCCAGGACCGCGCTTCCTTCGCCGCACAGGTGCAGGAGGAATCCGCGCACTCGATGAACAACCAGGGCCTCATCATCGACACGTTCCAGATCTCTGCGGTCGAGGACGAAGGCAGCTACCTGCGCGACTGGGGTCGTCCGCAGGCCGCAGAGGTGGCGAAGAACGCCGCCATCGCCGAGGCGAACGCCGGCCGTGCTTCGGCCGTCGAGCAGGCGCAGCAGAACGAAGAGACCCAGAAGCAGCAGGCGCTGACCGATCAGGCGATCGCCGAACAGCAGCAGCAGTTGGCGCTGCGCCGGGCCGCGCTGAAGGAAGAGGCCGATCAGCGCCAGGCGACCGCCGACAACGCCGGCCCGCTGGCCGCCGCAGCCGAGAAGCAGAAACTGCTCGAGAAGGACCGGATTGTGGCGAAGGAGGCCGCGGAGTTGCGTGCCGAACAGCTCGACGCCGAGGTGCGCCGACCGGCCGACGCCGAACGCTACCGGCAGCAGGCTACGGCCGATGCCCGGGCCTATGAGATCGAGGCGCAGGGCAGGGCCGAGGCCGCTGCCGAACTGCATCGGCGGTCGAAGGACGCGGAGGCGATCCGCCTCGAAGGTGAAGCCGAGGCCGATGCGATTCGTGCCCGCGGTGAAGCCGAAGCCGAGGCGCTGCGTGCGCAGGCCGAGGCCTACAAGCAGTTCAACGATGCGGCCGTGCTGTCGAAGGTGCTCGAGGTGCTGCCCTCGGTCGCCGGGGAGCTGGTGGCGCCGTATGCGAACATCAAGGACCTCTCGATCGTGTCCACCGACGGTGAGTCGAAGCTCGCGAACTCCGTGTCGAACAACCTCTCGCAGGTCCTCGAGGTCGTGCGCGGAACGACCGGTGTCGACCTCACCGACCTCGTGGCCAAGGCAAAGGGATCGGGTGCTGACGGCGCGGCGGGCGATGGCTCGGGCGAGCCCGGTGGAAACGGCGGCTCGGGCGGGCCCGGCGGTTCCGGAGGGTCCGCTTCCGGTGGCTCGTCCGGGACGGACCGCTCCTCGGGCGAGATCGTCGACGGGGTCGTCGCGGACGATGCGTCGGCTGGACCGCGATCGACAGGCGCGGGGTTCGACCCGAAGGCTTTCCTCGATGACAGCGGCGTCGACCTCGACCGGATCGGCGACGAAGTGAAGAAGGCCACCGGCTTCGATGTGCAGGCCTATATCGATGAGGCGAAGCGCCGCCTCGACGAGAGCGGTACAGGCGCGTCCGGGGCCGGCTCGGAGGCGGGTCCGGACTCGGCTTCGAACTCGGGCGAAGGCAGCGCCTCGCCCGACGGCGATGAGTCCGGCGACGAACAGGACGACGACGGCAAGGGCACCTAGAGCTGACAGCCGCCCCAGGTGAGGGGCGCCCAGCTCACGCAGGCATCGGCCGCCGAGGACATCCTCGGCGGCCGCTTCTTTCGTCGGGGACGCCGAGGTGCCGACCGGCCGGGTGGTGAAGTGCCCTGCGGGTGGATCCACCTCGATTTCCCGAACGAGCTCGAGGCGGATCCACCCGCAGGAGACGCAGTCGGGGTCTGATGTGCTCCGGATTCTGCGTCGGGGTCGACTAGATGCATAAACAAATGTGCATATGTTAATGTGTTGAGTCGAGGAGGTATCTATGGCTCACGATCATGCGCATGGTTCGGGTTCGCGGCGGCAGCTGCGGATCGTCTTCGGCATCGTCGCGACGATCTTCGTGTTTCAGCTCATCGGCTCGGTCGTCACGGGCAGTCTCGCGCTGCTCATCGACACCGGCCACAACGCCGTCGATCTCATCGGCATCGGCATCGCGCTCTTCGCGGCGAGCTTGGTCAGCAAACCGACGGGCGGACAGAAGACCTGGGGGTTCCGCCGGGCGGAAGTGCTCGCGGCCGGCGCCCAGGCGACCTTGCTGCTGGGGCTCGGCGTCTACAGCCTCATCGAAGGCATCCGGAGATTCTTCGTCCCGCCGGAGGTGCCCGGCCCGGGCCTGCTGCTCTTCGGTGCCATCGGCCTTGTGGGCAACCTCGTCTCCATCGTCATCCTCAGCTCTTCGAAGGGAGACTCCCTCAACCTCAAGGCCGCGTTCCTCGAGGTCATCGCCGATGCGCTCGGCTCGGTGGCCGTGATCGTCGCGGCTCTCGCGATCTGGCTCTTCGGTTGGGAGCGCGCCGATGCGGTGGCTGCTCTGGTCATCGCGGCGCTCATCGTCCCCAGGGCGTTCGCCATCCTGCGCGAAACCGGGTCGATCCTGCTCGAAGCGGCGCCGAAAGAGCTCGACCTGGACAAAGTCCGCGAGCACCTCGAGGCAGTCGAGCATGTGCGGGAAGTTCACGACCTCCACATCACCCGAATCGACTCGAACCTTCCGGTGCTCACTGCGCATGTGGTGCTCGCCGATGAATGCTTCTACGATGGGCACGCCCCGCGCATTCTCAAGGCTCTGCAGGAATGCCTGGCCGAGCATCACAAGATCGCGATTGAACACTCGACCTTCCAATTCGACCGGGCAGAGGACGCTGCCGAGGAGACCCACACCCACGACTGAGGCGGGGGCCGCGCGCGACTGCGCACCCGGACGGCCCCGCACACAAAGGCGGCCCACCCAGCCGGTCGGTGACCGGTGAGGGGAGGGCCGCCTCGGCGAATCTTGTCCTAATGGGCGGGCAGGATCTCCACTGATTCGGTGCGGAAGCGTTCGAGCTTGGCCGGGTCGATGGAGACGCCGAAGCCGACGCCGGTGGGCACATCTACCTTGCCGTCGTACATGACGATCTCCTCGGTGATGTCCTCGTGGAAGAACCGATTCGAGCCGGAGATGTCGCCGGGCAGGGTGAAGCCCGGCAGTGATGCCAGCGCCGCATTCGCCGCCCGCCCCAGGCCGGTTTCGACCATTCCGCCGTGCCAGACGGCGACGCCGTGGGCAGCGGCGAGGTCGTGGATCTTCTTCGCCTCGATGAACCCGCCGACCCGTCCGGGTTTGATGTTGATCACCGAGGTGGCGCCGAGCATGATCGCGTCCGCGGCAGCCTCGGCGGAGACGATCGACTCGTCGAGGCACATCGGGGTGTCCATGAGCTTGGCGAGCTCGGCGTGCTGGCGGATATCGGCTTCGCCGAGGGGCTGTTCGATGAGCAGGAGACCATACTCGTCGAGGCGACGCAGGTGTGCGGCGTCGACCAGCGTATAGGCGGCGTTCGCGTCGACCTGGAAGCCGAAATCGTCGCCGAAGGCCTTGCGCACCGCGGCCACCGGGGCGATGTCCTTGCCGGGTTTGATCTTCAACTTGATCCGGGCGTAGCCCTCTTCGAGGTAGCCGCCGATGACCTTGACGGTCTCCTCGACGGAATCCTGAATGCCCACCGAAACTCCTGAAGGCACGGAGTCGACCACTCCGCCGAGGTAGTCCTTGAATGACTGGTTGTTGAGCTTGAGCTGAGCCTCGATGACGGCCATCTCCAGAGCCGACTTCGCCATCGGGTGGCCGATGACGTGACGCAGGTGCCAGCCGACGGTCTCCGCAGTGAGATTTTCGACGTCGAAGAGCAGCGGTGCCAACCAGCGGCGAGTGACATCGATGCCGGCGGCCACATACTCGGAGGAGTAGAGCGGGGAGATCATCGCCACGGACTCTCCCCACCCGGTGATCTCACCCTGCGGGGTGTCGAAGACAGCCTCGACGAGGTAGCAGTCCTTCTCCGTCTCCCGCATGAACGAGGTCTCGAACGGGGTGACGAGAGGAATCGAGACTTGGTGGAGGGTGACTGACTTGAGCTTCATATGCCGGGCTCCTGCTTCGCAACGGGCGGATGGGTCTTCGCTTCCACCTTATGTCAGTCGATCGCCCGGAGATGATCTGTACTGCCCGTGGCCGCAGACGTAATCCTTGACCCCTGGTCCGAACCCGGAGACGATCAGGGCATCTGAATACGAGGAAATCCATCCCATGATCAAGTTGAAAGCACTGACGCCAGCCGACATAGTGGCCCATAACCTCGGCGAGGATGCCGAGACAGTTCGCTGGTTGACTGGCGAGTATGGCACCGAGGAGTCAACCCGTCAACACTTCGAACGATTGGCGAACAACGCGTCCAGCGGACTCGGTGCCAGAGGATTCGGGGTTTGGGCGGAAGAACGTTTGGCTGGCTATATTGAGTGCGATCCGGACCTCGCTGACTTGCCTGCAAAAGGCGATGTCAACGTGTCATACTCAATCCATCCTTGGGCGCGCCGCCGAGGAATTGCGACTGCCGCGGTAGAAATCATCTGCGAATTCATCGCAGCCGTGGAACTCGGGTCGCGCGCGATCGCACGGATCGAGGCAGGAAACACGGCTTCGATCGGCGTTGTGAGCAGACTGGGATTCGAATTCATGGGCACGTATCGATCCAGGACCGACCGGCACCTTGACGGTTCGCCAATGGTCTACCAGGTCTACAGTCGGGATCTTCATCGTCGAATCTGATCATGCCTGGTGCTAGCTTGATGGGTGGGCCTCGGCTTGAACCTAATGAAGAACCCTGGAGCGGCGGGCCGGCGATTGATAGTGTGAACAAAAGTCTTCCTGTCAGCAAGGGGGCCACTGTCGTGAATGATCACCTGCGCACTTTCACCGCGCGCAGACAGTCCTGGTTCGGCCTCAAGCTGCCGGTCAAAACCGCTCTCGCACAACCGGCGCTCCACCCGCTGCTGCGAACGATCGCGCCCCGGATCAGAGGGCTGAAGATCGGTCGCCTTCCCGCACCCATCGAACTCACCGAGATCCGTGGAAGAGCAGGCGGAGCGGAGTTCATCCTCGTCGAGCCCTTCCGGTGCGAGATCGCCAAGGAGTTCTACTGGGGGAGGGGCCGACGCACCGAACCCGAAGACGCGTTCGCCCTCGACCTCATGGTCGCGCTCAGCGCCGATGCCGATGTCTTCCTCGACATCGGCGCCTACACCGGGGTCTTCACCATCGCCGTCCTCGCGGCGAACGAAAATGTGCTCGCCCACGTCTTCGAGATCATCCCCGCCGTCGTCGCGGGCGTGGAGAAGAACGTCGAACGCAACGGCTTCAACAGTCGCGTGACCGTCCACCCGACCGGAGTCGGCAGCCCCGACACCTGGATGAAGGTGCCGATCGGGGACGGGGGATCGGCGCTGCCGTCGTTCTACTCCTCCGATATGCACTTCGATTCCGACGCCGAGGTGCGCTTCACCTCCCTCGACGCACTCCTGCCCGAGGTGCTGGAAGAGACCTCGGGGCGCGATGTGCGGTCGCACGCCGGCGAAGACGTCACGAACGTTTCAGGTCGAGGCGAGGCACCGCGGGTGACGGTGAAGATCGATGTCGAAGGCGGTGAGAACGACGTATTCGCTCACGGGCAGGACTTTCTCGCCGCGCTGCACCCGGACATCCTCTGCGAAGTCCTCGATGACCGCGCGAAACCACGCGAACTCGTGGGCCACCTCGGCGAGCATGGCTACCACTACTACCTCGTCGGCGAAGATCGATTGTACACGCGGACGACGATTCGGCCGGATCCGCAGCTGCGCGACTGGCTGTTCACGCTGAAATCACCGGATCAGATGCGCGCGGCGGGTTACCCAGTCGATTAGCCGCCGAGCTGACCGCGGTTACCGACAGTTAACTGTGCGCAGATTGCACATTCTCGGCTCGAAACTGGCAATCTGCGCACACTTAACTGCGTATGGGAGGCCCCGGCGCATTGGCAGCGGGACTGGGTGGTGGCAGCGGGACTGGGTTGCGGCAGCCCGCCCGACCCGCCTCAGCTCTGCAGCTGATCGGCGATGAGAGCAGCCAGCAGCGCGGTGCGCGGGGCGATCTCGTCGACGACGGCGTGTTCGTGTTCGGCATGCGCCCCATCACCGACGGCGCCCAGACCGTCGAGGGTGGCGATGCCGTCACCGGCGGTGAAGTTCCCATCCGAGGCGCCGCCCACCGACACTCCCTGCGGCGCGGGCAGTCCGAGTTCGCCCGCAAGGGCCGTCGCCCGGTCGAAGAGCGCAGCCGACTGCTCCCGTTCGAATGGTGGCCGGTTGATCCCGCCGAGCACCTCCGTCGTCGAGCCCTCCACCTGCGGCTTCGCGGCCAACTCACGGATCTGCGCATCCACTCGTTCGAGCTCAGCCGCAGTACGGGCGCGCACATCGATGTCCACCCGCGCCTCGGCCGGCACAGTGTTCGACGTGGTCCCCGCGCTGATCACGGTCGGCACCACCGTTGTCCCCGCCTCGGCGTCGGCCAGATCGGCCACCAACGGCAGAGTCAGGGCTAGGGCCATGCCTGCGTTGATGCCCTTCTCCGGTTCGAGGCCCGCGTGCGAGGCCTTGCCGGTGAACTTCAGCACGTAGTTGCTCGTCCCCTTGCGCTCGAGTTTGAGCGCCCCGCCCGCGCTCGCCTCCATGACGAACACGGCCTTCGCCTCGGCCGCCTCGGCGCGGATGAGGTCCGACGAGGACACGGAGCCGATCTCCTCATCACCGGTGACGAGGATCGACAGACCGTCCAGTCCGCCCTCGCCGAGGTGGTCGGCCACCATCGCGGTCGCGTGCACGCTCATGATCGCCCCGGTGAGCATGTCGAAGCTGCCGGGACCGTGGAGGATGCCGTCCTCGGTGGAGAACGGGATGCGGTCGAGGGTGCCGTGCGGCCACACCGTGTCCTGGTGGTTGAGCAGGACGACGCGTGCGGGCCCGGTGCCGAAGCGCAGGCGCAGGTGGGCGGTGCCGTCGACCTCGAGCAGTTCCGCCTCGGCGCCGAGGCGGTCCCCCAGGAGCGCGGCGAAGTCCCGTGCTCCTGCGGCCACGGCCGCCTGGTCATGTGAGGGGGTCTCGATGGAGATGACCCGTTCGATGTCGGCGAGCATGTCGGGCAGGCGTCGCTTCGCCTCTTCGACGAAGTCGGCAGGCTGGGACGTGGGTGAAGTGGTGGTAGTCATAGGGCGAGTCTACGGAAGGTCGGTTGCCGGCATCGCAGGTGTCCGGATGGTGCCTGTGGACGGCGGCCGCGCACAAACCCCGCTGTCTGTGGTTTGCTAGTCCTATGGGTGAGGCAGTCAGCTCGAAGCGGTACACGCCGGAGGAACGCACACTGTATCGGGAGAAGCTCGCGGAGAACCTCGAGCTCTTCGATACCTACCTTCGTCATGCGGATTTCAAATCGGCGGGCACGATCGGGCTCGAGCTCGAGCTCAACCTCGTCGGCGAGGGCAATCAGCCGAGCCTGCGCAACAAGGAGGTGCTCGATCGCCTCGATGACGAGTACCAGTCCGAGATCGGCGGCTTCAACCTCGAGCTCAACCATCCCGTGCTTCAGGTTGCCGGGCGGGGGCTGAAGACCCTGGAGGCCGGTGTCGCCCACCGCTTGGAGAAAGCGCAGAAGGCCGCCGAGGAGGACGGACTCAAGGTGGTGTCGATCGGCACCCTGCCGACCCTGACCACCGAATTCCTCACCGACGAGAAGTGGATGACCGAGGAGAACCGCTACGAGGCGCTGAGCAACTCGGTCATCGACGCCCGCGGCGAGTACGTCCGCATCGAACTCGGTCGTGAAGAGCGGTACAAGACGGAGTTCGCCGATATCGCTCCGGAATCCTCCTGCACGTCGATGCAGCTGCACCTGCAGGTGGCGCCGAACCGGTTCGCCGACGCGTGGAACGCCTCGCAGGCGATCGCCGGGGCGCAAGTGGCGATGGCCGCGAACTCACCGCTGTTCGTCGGCCGCAAGCTGTGGCACGAATCCCGAATCCCGATCTTCGCGCAGTCCATCGACACCCGCACGCCCGAACTCGTCAACCAAGGTGTGCGTCCCCGCGTATGGTTCGGCGAACGGTGGATCACCAGCGTCTTCGACCTCTTCGAGGAGAACGTCCGCTACTTCCCGCCGCTGCTGCCCGAGATCAAGGACTTCGTCGAATTCCGTGCCGCCGATGCACCGAAGCTCTTCGAACTCAATCTGCACAACGGCACGGTGTGGCGCTGGAACCGCCCCATCTACAACTCCGGAGACGGAGGCGCGCACATCCGGGTCGAGAACCGACTGCTCCCGGCCGGTCCGACACCGGTCGACATGGTCGCCGACGCCGCCTTCTACTACGGACTGGCCGAGTTCCTTGTCGGGGAGAACCGTCCCGTGTGGTCGCGGATGTCGTTCGCCGAGGCGGAGGAGAACTTCAACGCCTGCGCCAAAGACGGAATCGAGGCCCGGGTGACCTGGCCGAAGATCGGACGCATCGGCGTGGCCGACCTCGTGACAGATGTGCTCGCACCGCAGGCCAGGCGCGGACTCTCACGACTGAACATCGACGAGGACGTCATCGACGAATACATGTCGATCATCGAAGGTCGTGCCGAAAGCCGTGTCAACGGTGCAACCTGGCAGCTGAAGGCCCTCGAGTCCCTCGCGCCCGGCAGCCGCCAGGACTCACCCGAACGCGCCGAGGGCATCACGGCGATGATGGACGCCTACCTCGCGAACCAGACGAAAGGGAAGCCCGTCCACACCTGGGAGATCCCTACCCGCTGAGGCTGATTTCTCGTCGCCTCTGAGGCGCTCGGGTGGTGTGCCTCGAGCTGGATTGTCTCCTGTGGGTGGATCCACACCGATATCGCAGCAGAATTCGAGGTGGATCCACCCACAGGGAACGTGCTTGATGAACGACTTCGTTCAGAGGCTCTCGACCTCGACGAAGACGACGTCGGCGCTGCCTCCGGGGTTCGAGACCTCGTGTTCCGATCCTGCCGGACGCGTGTAGGAGACTCCGGCCTCGAGTTCGGCGCGGATCTCGGTGCCGTCCGAATTGCGTACGAGCATCGTGTCCGTGACCATCGGCACGACGACGTATTCGTACTCGTGCTTGTGCATCGGGATGACGCCGTCGGGGCGGATCGTCCACTTCGTCACTCGGAACACGCCGTTGTCGAGCTGGACCTCGCCGGTCGAACCGGTGTCTGCTGCATTGTCTGCGGTCATGGTGATCTCCTTCGATACGCGAGCGGCTCCGGTGGAATCGAGTGGAAGCTGGGACGGACCTGACGTCTTCACTGTATCGCCCTGAGATGGCTCGACTTGAACCGATCCACCCGGGCTAGCATGAGTGATATGCGATACCCACTTGCTGACATCGACAACGTCGACGATGACATCCGCGCCCAGATCCTCGAAGTCGCCGAGAAGTCGGGCTTCGTGCCCAATGTCTTTCTCGCCCTGGCCCGCCGGCCGGACGAATTCCGCGCTTTCTTCGCCTACTATGACGCGCTCATGGAGAAGGAGACGGGGAACCTGACCAAGGCCGATCGGGAGATGATCGTCGTGGCCACCTCGGCGATCAATCACTGCCTCTACTGCGTCGTCGCGCACGGAGCGATGCTGCGGATCTTCCAGAAAGACGCGCTCATCGCCGATGTCGTCGCCACGAACTACCGACAGGCTGATATCAGCCCACGTCAGATGGCCATGATCGACTTCGCCGTCAAGGTCTGCGAGGAACCATGGGCCGTGGGCGACGCCGACCACCAGAGGCTTGCCGACCACGGATTCGACGCCGAAGACGCCTGGGACATCGCCGCGATCACCGGCTTCTTCGGCCTGTCCAACCGCATGGCCCACATCTCCGGAATGCTCCCGAACCCGGAGTTCTACACCCTCGGCCGCCTCCCGCGTGAGAAGAAGTGAACCGATGACCTCATCCACCCCCGCCGAGGCGGACCCCACCACCCGTGCCAACGCCGTGTCCGGTCCGGCCGCCTCCGCCAAAAACATCCCGGCTGCCTCTGCCCGGTCCGGGCTCGTCAAACCGTTCGCCGCGATGGGCATCGTCGCCACCGTCGGGCAGATGCAGCGCGCCGGTCGCGACACGATCGCCATGTGTCTGGGCGAACCGACCCAGGGCGCGCCCAGCCCCGTGCTCGCCCGTGCCGCCGAGGTCATGACCGACGGCACCGGACTCGGATACTCGCCGATCTTCGGCATCCCCGAACTGCGCGAAGCCATCGCCTCCCACTACCGCGACTGGTACGGACTCGACATCGCACCCGACCGCATCGCCGTGACGACCGGATCCTCCGGCGCCTTCCAGACGACGTTCCTCACCTGTTTCGACGTCGGCGACCGGGTGGCCCTGGCCCGACCCGGCTACGGCGCGTACAAGAACATCCTCGCGGCACTCGGCTGCGAGGTCGTCGAACTCGACTGCGGTGCCGACGAAGGGTTCCAGCCCACCGTCGACCTCTTGGCCGCCGCCCATGCGAAGGCCCCGCTCAAGGGGCTCATGCTCGCCTCGCCTGCGAACCCGACCGGCACGATGATCGGCCCCGAGGCGCTCGGCCGCCTCGTCGAGTGGTGCCGGGACAACGGGGTGCAGGTGATCTCCGACGAGATCTACCACGGCATCAGCTACATCGGCACCCGCGGAGAATGCGCACTCGCCCACGACGACAATGCGATCGTCATCTCCTCGTTCTCCAAATACTGGGGCATGACCGGTTGGCGCCTCGGCTGGGCGATCCTGCCCGAAGCGCTCGTCGCCCCGGCCCAGAACGTCACCGGCAACCTCTCCCTGTGCGCCCCGGTTCCGGCGCAGTACGCGGCGGTCGCGGCTTTCACGGACGAGTCCTATGCCGAATGCGAGGCCGCAGTGGCTTCGTTCGCCGGTGCACGCGAACATGTGCTGGGTGCCGTTGCCGACCTCGGCTTCGGCGAGATGGCCCCACCCGACGGCGCCTTCTACATGTACGCGAGAGTCGACGACATCCTCGACCGCGCAGGACTCGCCACCGCCGGCCAGTGGTGCGCGCAGGTGCTCGACGCCACCGGCGTCGCGCTCGCCCCCGGTGACGACTTCGACTCCGTAGACGGCCCCCGTTCGGTGCGCCTGTCGCTGGCCGTCGGAGCGGACCGCACGGCCGAAGCCATCGACCGCATCCTCGACTTCATGGGCTGAGCCCCGAACGTCGTGAGATGAGTTCCGACAAGGATATCCGATGAGCGCCGAGGATGTGCCGTCGGGAGGGCCGCCTCCAACGCCAAAGTCCTTGCCGGTTCTCGGCATCATCCTGGCCGCCGTCCTGCTCGGATCGGCCGGATTGTTCGTCATCCTCGCCGAGGCTACCGCTCCCACCGCTGCCTTCCTGCGGTGTTGGATAGCGGTCATTGTGCTCGCCCCGTTGGCGGTGCTCGAGCTGCGCCGGCACGGCCGTTTCCCGCCGAAGGCGATCCTCATCGCCGCGGTCTCCGGAGCGGCGCTCGGAATCGACTATGTGCTGTGGGCGCAGAGCGTGCTCGACGCCGGTCTGGGCGTGTCCACGGTCCTCATCAGCGTGCAGGTCATCGTGTTCCCGGCGCTGGTGTGGGTGTTCGGCGGGTCCCGGCCGGGATGGCTGTTCATCTGCTGTGTGCCGATCATGATCATCGGCATGCTGCTGACCGGGGGAGTGTTCGGCGCCGACGAGACGGCAGCGAATCCGATGCGGGGAGCGATCTTCGGGGT
This sequence comes from Brevibacterium permense, assembly GCF_013280495.1. Taxonomy (GTDB): domain Bacteria; phylum Actinomycetota; class Actinomycetes; order Actinomycetales; family Brevibacteriaceae; genus Brevibacterium; species Brevibacterium permense. The sequence continues at coordinate 243,593 of NZ_JABSSX010000005.1, read as the reverse complement.
CCTGTCCGGTGTGCTCTACGGCGTCTACATCTTCGGCATCCACCACAGCCGGAAGGTCGCCGGAGACTTCGTCGTCGCCCCGGTCCAGGTGGGCACGATTGCCGCCGGGATGATGACCGCGGTCGCCGGGCTGACCCTCGGCGGACTCGACTTCGACCTCGGCTGGGCCGGTTGGGGCTGGATGATCGCCCTGGCCGTATGCGGTCAGGCGCTGTCGTGGGTGCTGCTGAGCATCTCCAGCCCGCTGGTGCCGGTGCCGATGACCGCGGCGCTCATGCTGCTCCAACCGCTGTCCGCAGTGGTGCTCGGATCCCTCGTTGCCGGGGAGCGGCTGCAGGCGGGCCAGTGGATCGGCGCCGTCCTCGTGGCCCTCATCGTCTGGGTCGTCGGTGGAGGACCCGAGGCTTTGACACGTCGGCGCCGTCGGTAGGGGTGGGCTGCCTCGGCGAGGGATTCGCTGCTGTGGGCTGGGAACGGTGGGCCGCCTCGGCCAGAGATTCGCTGCTGTGGGCTGGGAACGGTGGGCCGTCTCGGCGAAGGAATCGCTGCGGAAGCAGCGCCCCGGGTGGAACTCAGTGTTCGTGGGCCTCGATCGTGTGGGCGATGGCGTCGACGATGATGTGGGCGACGTGGTCGTCCTTGAGCGAATAGTAGGCTTCGCGGCCGATCCGATTCACTCCGACGAGGTGGAGTCCGCGGAGGAACTTCAGGTGCTGGGACACCAGCGGCTGGGACAGTCCGGTCGCCTCGACGATGTGGGTGACAGTGGCCTCGCCGTGGGTGAGGACGAGCAGCATCTTCAGCCGGGAGGGTGTGGCAAGTGCCTTGAAGAGGTCGGCAGTCTCGGTGATGGCTTCGAGATGGTCCTCGGGATTGAGCAGGAGCTGCTCGACGTCGTCATTGACGGGAACGGAATCGGGAACGGAAGCCATGAGTGCAGATTACCGGACAACCGGGGTGGTCGTGCGATATCCGGCACTGTGGAGTGGTCGTGGCTGTCGCGGGGTTCGGGCGGTCGGAGCTGCCCGCGCCTCAGTCGAGGGCTTCGACGTCGGCCTGCGATCCGAGGAGGTCATGGGCCAAGGACTCCCACTGCCCATAGGCATCTGGCAATGCTGAGCGCTGCACGGACTGTGCGGCTTCGGTCGGCGACATCGAATCCCAGCCGTCGATCTGATTGAGGCCGGGGTTCTCGACCTCGGGGTTGATCCCATAGAACGCCTTGGCCGCGTAGATGGGATCGGTGAGCTGATGGGGCTCGCCCCAGCCCTGTGAAGGACGCTGCTGGAACAGGCCCACCGAATCACGATCGCCGGAATCCAGATTGCGCAGCGAAGACTCCTGCAGCGCCGTCATCAGGGCGATCCTGATCGCATGGTCGTCGAAGTTGCCGCCGCGGCCGACGCCGATGATGAGCCGAGCATTGTCGATCTGCTGCTGACTGAGCTGGTTGACCGAAGCCATCTGCATCTGCCTGATCTTCGTGGACCCGAACGAAATGGGGGAATTGAGGATGATGACGGCGCCCACGACCAGTGCCATCACTGCAGCCCCGAGCCCGATGAGGGCACCAGTGAGCACGGACCGGCGGCCCTTGCGAGATGATGTCAGACGAGGCATGAATATAACGATAATGCAACAAACTTAAGACTGCATGAGGCAACGCCGAGGTTCTTATCACAGGAAGGTCACGGCCGAGTGGCGGTGAGGGGGCGAGCGGAGCCGAGTGCGGACCGGTTTCGGATGACCCCGCACAGCTTAGGCTTGAACCATGGTGAGAATCGTTCGGCGCAACAACCGCCCACCTCTGATGACCTGCCTCATTGTGGTCTTCTCCTTCGTCGCTCTCGGCATCCTGACCGTTGCCGGCATCCTCGTCGCCGTCATCTTTCTGTCTTCGGAATCGTCGTCGACAGGTTCATCGCCGACCTCGGACTCCTCGTCGATCGGATCCTCATCCTCCGATTCCGACTCGGACGGCGGCCCCGGTCCGAGCACCACTGCTCCGGTGTCCGGAGGTTGGACGAGCGGAGGCTGAGTCTCGGGCCGCGGCTGAGTCCCTGGTAGGACGGGCGAGCAGCATCGTCGGCACCCATAGGCGAGCGGATAGAGGCCCGTCAGCGCCGATGCGAAATCCGGCGAGGTGTTCGAGTCCCCGGGGCCATCGATCATGAGGTACTGCGATTCCGGCACCTCGATGAGGTCGAATCGCCCCTGCTTCGCGCAGAAACTCGGCAGCGATCTCTTGAAATCGATCTTGTCCATTCGAGGCTCCGCTCCAGGGGTGGGAATGAGTTCAGTCTGATCTGCTTGACCTTGACACGATGTCAGGGTCTTCACTGAGTGACAAGGAGGTGGAGACCATGACACATCCACTCAACAGCCACCAGCGCCTGCAAGCGGCGATGGCTATCGGCACCCGGGCCGAGCCCCGTGACCTCGACGTGCTCATCGCCCGGTGCCGCATCGAACCGGACTTCTTCGTCCGCGACATGCTCACCTGGGCGCTCACTCGACTGCCCGCCGACGACACCGTTGCCCGCCTCGTCGCCGAACTCGACTCGCCGCTGCCGCAGGCGATCAGCCAATCCCTGCACACCCTGTCGAAGATCGGTGACGTCCGCGCCTGGCCGGCCATGGACCCGGCCCGGATCGGCAACGCCCTCATCGCCCATGCCGACACCGAGGTGGCCCGCAGCGCGTGGAGAGCCGCCGTTGCCCTTGTGCCCGGTGAAGATCGTGATGAGCTGGCATCCGCCCTGGTGGCGCAGTTGGGGCGAGGGGATCTCGAGATGCAGAAGAGCCTCAGCCGAGCGATTGTGGCCCTCGGCGAGGATCTCGTGTCAGTGGTCGATGAGAGGCTTCACGCAGAGGACGACACAGTGCGGGCTCACGCCATGGCGACCCGGGACATGTTCGATGACCCGGATGCCGGCTTCGCCCACGTCTTGGACGCAGCCAAGCGGGTGGTCGCACTGGGGTCCGAGACCACGGTCTAGATCGGCACAGGGAAGGTCCGATCGTGCGTGTGCCGACGGGTGGGGCAAGCCCGCCGACACACGGCCGAGGTCTCGGATCCCTTCCTTCAGGGCGCTGTTCCAGCACCTGTGCGAAGTCCGCCTGCGACCGTTGAGCGATGTCCGAAAGGTCCCAGGCATCGGTGAACTTCGGAACAATGCACCCGGAGCGCCGCGATTGCGGCATAGAGTGGCTGACAGCAGAGAAGAGGTGACAATGCTCATCGGCGAAGTGGCCCGGCGCTCCGGCGTGAGCGCACGCATGCTGCGCCACTACGAATCATTGGGCCTCGTCTCGCCCAGCCAGCGGACGCCTGCCGGCTACCGGGAGTACTCCGATGCCGATATCGGGCGCATCTTCCACATCGAGGGTCTGCGCAAACTCGGGATGTCTCTGACCGAAGTCGGTCGGGTGTTGTCCGAGCCGGACTTCGACCCCGGCACAGTGCTCGGGGACCTCATCGACCAGGCACGTGAGCGGATCGCGGCCGAGCAGCGTCTGCTCGACCACCTCCAGTCCGTCGCTCGGCTCGGTCGAGCCGACGGCGAGTCTCTCCTGTACACCATCGATCTCATGCGCTCTCTCGAATCCGGCGATGCCATCCAACGGCACAAGGCCGCACTCGGCAGCGGAGTCGACGGAGGAATGCCGATCGAGGCCCTGTCGCAGGCAGTCCTGCAGGAGACCGTGCTCAACGCGGCCGGGGCCATGCGGTGGGCGCTCGCCCAGGCCAGTGCCGAGGCCGTGCCCCATGTGGTGGTCGGAATGGACGACGCATCTGCCCAAGTGCGTCGCAATGCACTGCTGGCCCTCGACGAGATCCGCAGGACCACACCTGATGAGAAACTCGACTCACGCTCGATTTCGATGATCCGGCAGGCGCTGGACAAGGGACTCGACGATGTCGACCCTGATATCCGCAGCATCGCCGCACTCACCCTCGGCCGCTCAGGTGATGAGAAAGCTGTACCCGTGCTGCTCGACATGGCAATGAATGGACCGAAGGACATCGAGGCCGCCGAGACACTCGGCTTCATCGTCGACGCGACCGGACCGACTGCCGACATCGGCGAACGGGTACTCACCGAACTGCACCGACAAGCGGACTCGAACGATCCGCAGATACGGTTCCGAGTGCTCCAGGTCCTCCTCGAGATGTCCGGCGACCGCAGCGGTGACCTCATTGCCGAGCTCAGCGACGACGACAGCCCGGAGCTCGCAGCCACCGCTCTCGCCGCACTCGGTCGCCGCCGACGGGAGCAGACATCGAGCAAGGGACGAACCTGACCGATTCCGGTCGGGCCGCCTCGGTGAGGGGAAGACGGGAATCCGCGTTCCGGCCGCCTCGGTGAGGGGAAGACGGGAATCCGCGTTCCGACCGCCTCGGCGAAGGGATGTCGGGTCTTCCTCATTCCGGCGGCTGAGCACTGATCACTAAACTGGCCCTCATGACAACGGGCGGGACGACGGACGGAACGGATGCGGCCGGTGCGGCGGTCGGGCAGAAGCGGCGGCTGAGGCAGCCGTTCGTCTATCGGCGACACCACTTCACGCCCACCGGGGTGCTCGACTACCTGTTCTTCCTGTTCGCCGGCGCTGCCTCGACTTGGCTGGCGCTGCTCATCCTGCTCAAGGGATTCAGCCTCGGCTGGTGGCAGGTGCTCACGCTGCTCGTATTCTGGGGAGTCGTGTCGTACCTGGCTCTGCCCCGGCTGCACCGCATCCTGTCCCAGATCTATGTGCCGAACTACTTCATTGGCCGCACTCGCACCTCTGACGGTCTGCTCGGCGATCCGGTCAATCTCGCCTGGCGCGGTGAGGAAGCGCAGATCCACCATGCGATGCGCGAAGCCGGATGGATCCTCGCCGACAGCATCACTCCCGCATCGACGTGGGAGATCATCCGGTCGACGGTGACGAAGCGCAGCTACCCGCAGGCTCCGGTGTCCCCGCTGCTGCTGTTCGGCCGCCGTCAGGACTTCGCCTACCAGCAGGAAGTCGACGGAGACCCGGGCCAGCGCCACCATGTGCGGTTCTGGAAATGCCCGCGCGGATGGCTGCTGCCCGGCGGACATCAGGCCGATTGGCTGGCCGCCGGTACCTATGACAAAGCCGTCGGCATCTCCCTGTTCACCCTCCAGCTGACCCACAAGATCGAAGAGAACACCGACGTCGAACGAGACCATATCGTCGACACAGTCACCCGTGCCAATGAAGTGATCGCGGTCGATCGGATCAAGGACTTCTCCACCGGATACCATTCCCGCAACGGCGGCGGCGATGCGATCATCACCGACGGGCACCTGCCGATCGTCGACGTCACCGAGGTGGTCGCCGACGAGGCCGATCACCCCGAACGCCTGGAGCTGGCGCTCGACGCCACCCGCATCTACTCTGATTCACGCAGCGTGTCCGAAGTCACGAAGACGCTGTGGCGACAGCGCCCGCTGCAGACCGTCGTCGGGGCTGCCCTCGTGCTCGTCCTGCTGCTCTTCCAAGCGTGGGATGTGATCAGTATGCTCCTCGATTGGAACGGACTGCGCTCCGAAGTCGTCGGCTACAGCTCGGACATCGCAGCCATCAGCGACGACACGGCCACGCGCATCGTCGCTGGAGTCCTCGTCGGCGTCAGCCTCCTCATCGGGTGTCTGCAGGTCATCGCCTCGACGTCGGTGTTCCGCGGCAGCAACCGGGCCAGGCTGTGGATCCTCACACTCTCGACGATCTCCGTGATCGTGTCGATGACGAACTACTTCACCGGAGACCGCGACCTGGCGACGAACATGTATGCGCTGACGACCATCGCCATGCAGGTGGCGGTGCTGCTGGCGCTGTCGAGCGACTCCTCCCGAATGTTCACCCGGTTCAGCACGGCAGCTCTGCGTGCCGAACGACAGGACCGCGCCCTCGAGGACTGACGCGGCGGGTTCCCGCCCTCGAGGACTGACGCGGCGGGTTCCCGCCCGCGAGGAACGGGGCGGCGGGTCCGTGTATTCTGACCGTGTCCGATCCACTCCGCACTCCGCACTTCAGCTTGACGACGAGGTTGGACCACGCACGAAGGCAGGACTCCATGACCGAGCAGACCCCCGATGCTTCCGTGTTCGATTCGATCGACCCGGTCCTCAAGGTCGTCACTGCCGAGATCGAGATCTCAGCTCCCGCCGAGGCGGTCTTCGAACTCATCGCCGACCCGCAGCTACAGCCGGAATGGGACGGCAACGACAACCTCGGCTCGGCCGTCGAGGGCCAGCGAGTGCAGGGGGCCGGGGGCTCGTTCATCGCGACTCTGACCAAGGGCGTGGACCGGGAGAACCACATCGTCGACTTCGCCGAGGGCAGGCGCATCGCCTGGAAGCCCTCCGAAGTGGGTGGAGAGCCGTTCGGTCAGAAGTGGGTGTGGGACATCGAACCGACCGGGGACGATACGGTCCTGGTTCGTCACACCTATGACTGGACCGAGCTGCGCGATCCGAAGCGTCTGTCGCGGGCGCAGTCGACGACCGCGGCGAATCTGCTCGCCTCGCTCAAGAGACTCAAGCAGCTCGCCGAAAGGCTGAGATCAGGCGCCTGGCTGACAGCCGCGGCCGAGGCCTGACTGCTTACCGCATCCGAGAGCCCGTTCCGCCGGGACAGCAGTCCGGTCAGAACAGACGGATAGCGGCGCTCACTTCGGCCAGGCGTCGGCGAGGCGCGTGAGCAGCGATGCCAGCTGTGCCCGTTCGTCCTCGGTGAATGTGCTCAATGCCTGATCGACGTTGTCACGCTGGGCGCCGCGGAATCTGTTGGTGATCGCGCGGCCCTTGTCCGTCAGCGCGATGAGGGTTCGCCGGGCATCATCCGGGTCTGCCTCGCGACGCAGTAGGCCGAGCTCGACGCCTTGGGATACGAGCCTGGACGCTCGCGGCTGATCGACGCCGATCGCATCGCCGAGTGCGCTGACTCCCAGCGCCGTGCCCGCCTGGACGAGTGAGACGAGCAGACGGATGAGCGCACGCCCACGGCCGTGTGCGGCGAACGGTCCACCGGGATGACGCTTGCCGCCGAAGGGGAAGTCGTCTGAGTTCCGGCCGCCGCCGAATCCACCACGGTCTCCGAATCCACCGCGTTCACCAGAGCCCCCGCGCTGGCCAGGGCCGCCGTGCTCTCCGAACCCGCCGAAGGGGCCGAATCCGCGCGGACCGCCGGGCCCGCGCCGCCACTGCAGGCGGGTGAGCGCCTCGGCGATCGCCTGAATGTCATCGTTCGTGCTCATGATTCGATTTTACATGCCACTTGACATGCAATCGAATTGCATGTCATTCTGCATATACATGTCAGATGACAACTGAGGAGATGACATGACTGCACACAATGACTTCAATGACGACAACGACGACTTCACCACCCCGACCGGAGGAGCCGGTGCAGCAGGTGCCGATGACCGGAAGGACTCGCCGAATACCGACGAGAACACTGCTGCCGGCGATGCATCGCGCCCCGAGGCCGATCGCGACCGATCCGGCGAAGCGGACAAGGCCGAGGCGACAGAGAATGATTCGGCCGCACGCACTGAGCCCGTGAACGACGCCGAATCCGGCGACGGCAAGGGCGATGACACCGAGGCCGATCTGCCGCAGCTGCTGCGCGAGTTCAGCCACGTGCTGCGTCGCGAATTCCGTGCGGCCGCCGCCGACTCCGGATTCGACCCCCGCGAATTCGGACGTATGCGGCGAGGGCGTCGCCGCTGGGATTCCGATGAGGTCGTCGCCGACGGTGCCGCCTACCCGGAAGAGCCTGTGACCTACGGTCCGCCGCGTGGCCGAGGTGGATGGGGACCATCGAAGAACATCGATCCCGAAGAGCTGCGCCAGCGCTTCCGGGATATGCGCGACGGAGTCGGCGACCGCGTCGAAGAGGTGCTCACCTCCGAAGAGTTCGAGAACCTCAAGGCCTCGCTGTCGAAGATCGTCGACAACTTCGGTTCCGACCGCTGCGGAGACGACTCGGACCGCCATGACGGACCGCACGACCGCGAACACCCCCACGACCATGACGATCACCGAGGCGGCCCTGACCGTCGCAAGGCTCATGGACCCCGCGGTGGGAACGGCGACCGCGACCGGCGCCGCGGGGGAGGCCGCGGACGGCGGGGGTTCGGCCCGAGCTTCGGTCCCGGCTTCGGCCCGGGCCGACGAGGATTCGACCCCTTCGGCTGGGCCGATGAGCGCCGCAGCCGCGAGCAGGAGGTCCAAGAGGCCTTCGAACGCGGATTCGCCGCGGGCTTCGAAAAGGGACGCAACTCGTAAGCGGCTCCGCCGGTGGAGTGCTCTCCGCCGGCGGCCGCGTCTGCGTCTGTGCGCCGAGACTCCCGGCACGGTGCCCAGGTGTGTCCACGGCACTTTTGCCGGAGCAGCGGTCATGCGACGGTACGGGCCGCTGACCGCTCAGCCGCGGGAGAGCACCGCCCCGATGTCATCGAGCACGCTGCGATCCTCGATCGTCGACGGCACTGCCGGATCGTCGACGCCATCGGCGATCTGGCGCATCGTCTTGCGCAGGATCTTGCCCGACCGGGTCTTCGGCAGACCCGCGACGATGTCGACCCGTTTGAATGCGGCGACCGGCCCGATCTCTTTGCGGACGAGCGCCACGAGTTCGTTGATGACGGTGTCCGGGTCGGCCGCCGCGGCGGAATCCCCGAGTACGACCAGCGCACGTGGGATCTGTCCCTTCATGTCATCGTGGGCGCCGATGACAGCGGCCTCGGCCACGGCCGGGTGGGAGGCGACGACCGCCTCGATGATGCCGGTGGACAGGCGGTGCCCGGCGACGTTGATGACATCGTCGGTGCGACCCATGACGAAGACGTACCCATCCTCATCGAGATAGCCGGAATCGCCGGTGAGGTAATAGCCGTCGAAGGCAGCGAGGTAAGAGGAGATGAACCGCTCGTCGTCACCCCACACCGTGGCCATGGTGCCCGGAGGCAGCGGCAGCCGGATGACGATGAGTCCTTCCTCCCCAGCGCGAACGGGCTGACCGCCGGGGTCGACGACCTCGACGTGGAAGCCGGGATTCGGCTTCGTCGAGGACCCCGCCTTGAGCGGGAACCGGGTCAGTCCCAGCGGATTCGCCGTGATCGGCCAGCCGGTCTCCGTCTGCCACCAGTTGTCGACGACGGGGACGTCGCGTCCGGTCGCCTCGGCGAGGATCTTCGTCGTCCACTCATACGTGTCAGGATCGAGGCGCTCGCCGGCGAGGAATTCCGCACGCAGACTCGACAGATCGTACTTCTTCATCAGCTCGCCGTTCGGGTCCTCCTTGCGCACCACGCGCATGGCGGTCGGGGCGGTGAAGTGGACGTTGACCTTGTGCTGCTCGATGGCGCGGAAGAAGGCTCCGGCATCGGGTGTGCCCACGGGTTTGCCCTCGTAGAGCACCGAGGTGACGCCGGCCAGCAGGGGTGCGTAGATGATGTATGTGTGCCCGACGACCCACCCGACGTCGGAGGCTGTGAACATCGTGTCGCCCGGGTGGAGGCCGAAGACGGTCGGCATCGAGAAGGCTCCGGCCACCGCATATCCGCCCGAGTCGCGGACGATTCCCTTCGGTTTGCCGGTAGTGCCCGAGGTGTAGAGGACGTAGAGCTCGTCGGTGGCTTTCACGGTCACCGGGTCGATGCCCTCGGGCGTCTGGGCGAGCAGTTCGGCGTAGTCGAGGTCGTTCTCGCCGAGTTCGCAGCGATGCTCGTCGCGTTGGACGATGACGGTGAAGTCAGGTTTGTTCTCAGCGATCTCGATGGCCTCATCGAGCATCGGCTTGTATTCGAGGACTCGGCTCTTCTCGACTCCGCAGGAAGTGGAGATGACGGCTTTCGGGGCGGTGTCGTCGATGCGCACGGCGAGCTCGTTCGGGGCGAAGCCGCCGAAGACGACCGAGTGGATCGCGCCGAGGCGGGCGCACGCGAGCATGGCCACGGCTGCCTCGGGGATCATCGGCATGTAGATGACGACGCGATCGCCCTTGGTCACCCCTCTGTCCGCCAGAGCCCGAGCGAAGCGGGAGACCTCGTCGAGAAGCGCGGCGTAGGTGATCGAACGGACGGTGCCTGTGACCGGCGAATCGTAGATGATGGCTGCCTGGTCGCCGCGGCCGTTCGCGACATGTCGGTCGAGCGCGTTATAGCAGACGTTGAGCTCGCCGTCGGGGAACCAGCGATAGATCGGCGCATTCGAATCGTCGACGGCCTTCGTCGGCTCGGTGACCCAGTCGATGTGGTTCTTGGCCTGCTCGAGCCAGAAACCGTGCGCGTCCTCGGCGATGCGGGCCACGATGTCGTCGTAGCTTTCAGCGGAGTTCTCGATGGTGGTGTTCATGCTCCTATTGTGACTCATGGCACAGTTGCGTGCCGAGGTGGGGCACATCCTCGGGGATAGCCACCGGCACGAAAGTGGACCCATTTCCCTGCACTCGGACCAGGAGAGGGCACAATGGGGATATGAGATTCCTGGTTGCACTGATCCTCGGCCTCGCCGTCATGTTCGGTTTGAACGCCATCTTCGACTTCTTCGCGATGGCACGACCGTGGGGTTCGATCCTCATGGGCCTCATCGTCGGGCTGACCATGCTCGTCGTCCTGCTCATCTGGGAGGCCGTGCGCCCGACCCAGCCGAAGGGCGAATCGGCGAAGGCCAAGGCGAAGGCGCAGAAGAGCGAAGACGAGCGGGCGAAGGCCCGTGCCGAACGACGTGCCCGACTCGCCGCCGAGGCGGGAGTGAGCCTCGAAGGCATCGACGGCGCCCTGCCGGGCTCGACCGCCCGATCGTCCGAGGCGGCCCCGTCGGTTGGGTCCGCCGAGGAGGCTTCCACTGAGGGCGCATCGGCTCAGTCGACACCCACCGAAGCGGTTCCGACTTCAAGCGAGTCCGCCGGCAGTGCGACGGCTGAAGGCTCGGACGTGGCTGAGGCCGCGGAGACGACCGAGGGCGAGGAATCTGCTGAGACCAGCGCCGCAGCCGACGGTGCGGCGACCGCTGCGCCGAACGAGGCGACGACCGCTGGGTCGGACGAGGCGTCTGAGACCGACGCGGCCGAGCACGCAGCTGAACAGAACAGTGAGAAGGACTCGTCCCTGGAGTCGGACGGAACCGAAGGCGACGAGGCCTCGACGGACGGGGAGCGACCCACCGATTCTGCGAAGCCCGCAGTGGTGGTGAAGCCCGCGCAGTCGGCAGCGCCCGTCGCCTCCGCGCAGCCATCCGCCTCCGCACCGTCCGGTGGCTCCGAAGCCGCCGACGCCAGCGGCGCAGACACCGAAGCGGGAAGCACCCGCGTCGGTGACACCGAAACCGCCGGCACAGCCGCTGTCAAGGATGAACCGGATCTGCCCGCTGAAAAGCCTGCCGCGCACCCAGAGGATTCGCCCGAACTGCCGCCGCCTCCGCCGATTCCGCCGTCGTTCCCGGCTCAGCCCACCAGCGCCCCACAGGCCGGTGCACCCGATACGAAGAACGACGACATGTCCGCGGCTCCGTCGCTGAATAAGGACGATGTCAGTGACAGCGGGTCCGCCTCGGCGTCCGACCCCGAACTCGAAGGACCGGCCGAAGACCCGGCGACGCTCGCCCCGGGGGAATTCGACGAATCCGCCAGCGGCTCCTCGCTCGAGGAACCGCCGATCGGTGAACCGGGGATGTCAGCCGACGCGCTCTCCGGCAAGATGCCGGACGAGGCCAAGGAGTCGGCGGACTCGGCCGAGGAAGAGCTTGCCGAAGACGAAACCGCGGACGACCAGTCTCCTGAACGGGAGGAACCGTCGGCCGAGGAGAACAACCAGTACCGGCTCTGAGCCGGCACACCCTCAGGCGTAGTGCGCGGCGAGGATCTGCAGGCCCTCTTCGATGCTGACGCGGGGAGTCCACCCGAGGACTTCCTGCGTCCGCCGCTGATCGAACCAATGCGCGGTCGACAGCTGTTCAGCGAGGAACCTCGTCAACGGCGGTTCGTCGTCATGCTCTCCGAGCTCCCACACCTTTTCGACCACAGACCCTGCTGCCAGCGCCGGCGCCACCGGAATGCGAAGCTTCGGCTCCGCCGCACCGCCGGCGATCGCGATGCGTGACATCAGCTCACCGATCGGCCGAGGCTGGCCGTTCGTCACCACCAATGCCTCACCATGGGTGGAATCGACTGCGGTCACCGCCGTGACGATCGCCTCCACTGCATTGTCGACGAACAGAGTGTCGACCAGCGCCGCTCCCGAACCGAGCATCGGCATCCGTCCCGATCGCGCACGGTCGATGACCCGTTCAGTGAGCTGGGCATCACCGGGACCCCACATGAGGTGCGGACGCAGGACGAGCACCCGGAAGTCGGACGAGTCCGCGCCCAGAGCAATCCGCTCACCGGCCCCCTTCGTCCGCGCATACTCGCCGCGCGCGAACTCGGGAGACGCCGGTTCGGCACCGTCGCCGATGATCGACTCACCGGTATGCGCCACCGACGGCGAGGAGATATGGACCAGCCGCTGTACGCCGGCGGCCCGAGCAGCGTCGACGAGGGTGCGGGTGCCGCCGATGTTCACGGCCTCGAATTCCTTGGGATCGCCCATCATGGACACCTTCGCGGCCAAGTGCACGACCGCCTCGGCGCCGGTGACGGCCTGATCGACGGCAGCCGCATCGGTCACCGAACCGATGACATCGACGGCACCGTCGACCCCTGAGGGACGGCGCTGCAGGGTCGTGACCTCGTGACCGGCGGTGACGAGCGCACGGGCGACGGACGAACCGAGCAGCCCGGAGGCTCCGGTGACGGTGATTCTCACTTCAGCTCCTCGTGAATGGGGACGACGCAGATTCGGGGGTGGCGCAGATATCGGCGATGCCTCTAGACGCTTCCCCGCACCGGCCCACCGGCCAGGACGCTGCCGGCCCAGGCGGCGAGGCGGGAGCGGTCGATCTTCGAATTGTGGCGGATGTCGGTGGGGAACTCGGGCGCCACGAGCACAGCGGTCAGATCATGGCCGACCGCCTCGGCGACCTTCTCCCGCAGGCGCGCCGTCAGGTCCAAGGGCGCGAGACCGGGAGACAGCGAGGTGCCCTCGGCATCGAGCACGGCCACAAGCGCCTGGGTGCCGACCGGACCGATGCCGACGACGGAGCTGCGGCTGACCTGCACATCGGCGTCGATGAGCGCTTCAAGGCCTCCGGGCCCGACCGGTCCGCACGGCGTCGTGACGACATGCTGCAGACGTCCCTCGAGCCACACCCGACCGTTCTCATCGATGTGGCCGATGTCGTTCGTGCGGTGCCAGGTCAGACCACGCAGATCATCACGGGCCGAATCCGCAGTCGTGTGCCACAGATTGTCGTAGCCGGACTTGATATGGGCGGCACTGACGACGAATTCGCCGAGGCGGCCCTGCGCGGTCGCGCCCTGCAGCAGCTCATCGGCCGAACGTCCCGACTCATCGATGGGGGCCAGAGCGAGTTCGACGCCGTCGATCGGCTGCCCCACGCAGACCCCGAGACCACCGGTGGCATCGGCGGCGGCCACGCCGTCACGGTCGATGTCGGTGAGCAGGAGACCCTCGGTCATGCCGTAGGGGGAGTGGATGGACGCGTTCGGGAACACCTCGGCAATGGCATCCATGAGCTCCAGGGGCACGGGCGCACCCGCCGAGAGCACGAGTTCGACCCCGGCACACGCTTCCCGCTGCCGGTCATCGAGCTCGCCGGCGGTCGCGGCGACATTCGTGTATGCGGCCGGGGAGGCGAAGACCATGGTGGCCCGTCCGGCGATGATCGCATCGGCGATCGCAGTGGCCGTGAGCGTCTTCGGTTTCGTCACCGACATGTCCGGTGTCACCGAGGTGGCTCCGATGGCCGGTCCCAACAGGGCGAACGGTGGGAACCCGGCAACCAGCCCAGTGCCTTCGGTGACGTTGAAGGTCCTGGTCAGTACGGCCGCCAGCGCGGAGATGTCCGCATGCGTATAGCGCACGCCCTTCGCGGGTCCTGTCGACCCGGAGGTGAAGAGGATCGCCGCGTCGGCATCCGGTGACGGGGTCGGCAGCTCGGCCCGGTGCGGGGTGCGGGAGAGTTCCGTCAGGCTCGTCTCTGCCTTGAACACGCGCGAGCGCACGGGTCCGAGCCGACGCACGGAGATCCGCCGGCCGGGCCAGCCGAAGGCGCGGGCCAGAGCGAGTCCGGGCAGCTCGCCGATGATCCACTGCGGATCGGCCGAGGTGATCGCCCGAGTCATTCCCTTCGGGCCGAGTCCGGCATCGGCGACGACGGCGACCGCGCCGATCTTCAGGCACGCATAGAGGGCAGCGGTGAGATTGTTTCCCGGAGGCACAAGCATGGACACCCGGTCCCCGGGCTTCACGCCGAGGTCGAGCAGTCCGTTCGCGATCGACGTCGTCACGTGCCACAGGTGGTGCCAGGTGATCTGCTGCGCCGGATTCTGCGCGAAGTCGACCGAGGCGAGCGCCTCGTCGTCACGGCGGGCATCGAGGATCGCCGTCACCGCGCGGACCTCCGCAGATCCGTTGCCGGTGGCGGAGTCATCCGCGACATCGGAAGTCGATCCCCTCGCCGAGGAGGGCGTTCCCGACCGCGCAGACGCTGCTTCCGTCGCCGAGGCGGCCGCGCCCTTCCGCTCGGACGATCCTTTCGCGGGGGCCGCCTCGGTGGGGGTGTTCGCGGTGGTGGGCGCATCGAACTGGGCGCTCAGCCAGTCGAGGACGAGACCGGGAACATCGTGATCTTCGCTGACGAGGTGGGAGGCCGTTTCGAACCGGTGCACATCGGCCTGGGGCAGGCGCTGGCGCAGGTCGCGCAGATAGCGTTCGAGGAACGCCGGATCCTTCGGGCCCCAGACGAGCAGCGCCGGTTTGTCGAAGGCAGCGATGTCCTGGCCGATGCGCTGGAGTTCGGGATCGGAGGCATGAGTGTCATCGACGGGGATGTCGGCGACGAAGTTGCCGATCGCCCACCGGTCCTCTGCCCTCCGGTACGGGGCGTGGAAGGCGTCCTTGGTTTCGGCGTCGAGGTCGCCCAAGGCGAGGGTGACGCGCAGGAAGCCGTCGGTGAGCACGGTGGCCGCAGGCAGCATGGGCCCGGCCAGGGTCGCGCGCAGCGGCGCAGGAACCGGGGCGTCCTCGGGCTGGTGGACGGCCGTGTTGAGGCTGATCGCCGCGGACACCAGTTCGGTGTTCCTGGCGGCCCAGCCGAGTGAGAGGACTCCGCCCCAGTCGTGACCGATCGTCACGATCGGGTGGGTGGCGGATCCGGTGGCGGCCACCTCGGCGAACAGGTTGGAGACGACCCCATCGAAATCGCTGATGCGATCGGCGATGCGACGGACCTCTGCGGATTTCGGGGCCGGCATCGAGGAGTGGGCGAGCCGTTCGGAGAAGCCCATCTCGAGCTGGTCGGGGGCGATGAGCCGCCAGGCGCGGCCGCCGGACTGCGCGGCATCGATGGTGGCCTGTGCCAGCCTGCGCCACAGATACGACCAGGTCGGGTTGCCGTGGAGGGCGACGATCGTGCCCGCCGGCTCCACACCGGCTGCGGTCAGGGCGGGCAGCGTGTCGAGCACATGGAACGCATGCGTCCCGTCGGAGGTTCTCGCCTCGACGATTCGGGACCAGGCGGGGTCCCACTCGGGCAGCTGCGGGGGAAGCGTGGCCGGCCGTGCAGGAAATCTCATGAAGGTCTCTACCACTCGATCTCGGTCATGGCGGTGTTGAGGCCGGAGCCGACGCCCATGCACAGGATGCGGTCGCCGGGTCTGAGGTTCTCGGCCTCACGGGACAGGGTGATGGGCAGTGAGGCGGGGCCGACGTTGCCCAGCTCCGGGTAGCTCACGGGGATCCGGTCGGGGTCGAGGTTCGCGGCCTTCGTGATCGAATTCGTGTGCACATCGGAGACCTGGTGCATGACGTAGCGGTCCATCTCCCGCCAGTTCCACCCGGTCTCGTGGGCTTCCTCCCACGCAGCGACGACGAGTTCCATGCCGCCGGAGAGCAGCCCCTTCGTGTCGGTGAACATTCCGTTGTGATCGCCGACGCACAGCTCGTGATGCTGGGTGGCCGCACGGGTGATCCCGCCGAGGATGCGGTGGCCCTCCGGATGTCTGTCGGCCGGTCCGAGGACGGCGGCGGCAGCGCCGGATCCCAAGGTCAGGGACGCGAATTCGTTGAGGTACTCCTCGCGGGTGATCTCCGGGCGGTTGAGGCGACGCAGCGTCGCGTCTTGGACGCGGGAGGCGTCTTCGCCGGCGACGATGAGGGCGTATTCGATCTGCCCGGCGTCGATCATGTTCGCGGCCAGGGTCATTCCGTTGACGAATCCCAGGCATGCGTTGGCGATGTCGAAGTTCATCGCCTGCGGGCCGAGCCCGATGCCGGCGTGGACGCCGACGGCCACGGACGGTTCCAGGTGCTCACGGGTCACGGAGGTGTTGACCATCAGTCCGATGGCGTCGGGAGGGACCCCCGCCTCGGCGAGGGCCTTCTTTCCGGCCGCGATCGCACCATCGGCGAACTGGTGGGGCTCATCCCAGTTGCGGCGGGCGTACACACCGGCGACGCGTTGGAGCAGACCCTGGGGCAGTTTGAGAGATGACAGCGTATCGGCGAGGCGGTCGTCGAATTCCTGCGAGGTCACTTCGTTCGGGGCCAGGGTCTCGGTCAGGCCGAGCAGGGCCACGTTGGAGTGCCGAAATGTTGCGTTGCCATTCGCCAATTGAAGTACTCATCCCTTTTCGGGTCGTTCGTCGGTGTCGATATCGTCCGCAGAGGCGCGCGCCTGACGCGTCACCACGGGGGAATTCCGGACCTATCTTACCGCCCGGTTTCTGGGATGTTCATCAGCGTGTGAACCAGGTGAAGCCGTCATAGAGCAATCCTGTGGCGGCGAGCACAGCAATGACGGCGAGGACGAGCGAGGTCACAGTGTGCGAGACCTTCGACGTCTGGAAGCGCACGGCACGCGAATACGACATGGGACGATCGGTGACGTTGTGGCCGAACTGGGCGAAGATCCGCCAATCCATCACGTCGACGAGCGACTTCGCGGCGAGGGTGAAGACGATGATGCAGCCGATGCCCATGAACAGCAGGAACACGAAGCCGAAGAAGCCGAAGTCCTTGAAGAACGTCACCACCCGGTCGCCGATGGCCACGGCGAAGGCGGAGAAGCCGTCGCTGAAGGGCAGGGCGTCGAACGAGTCGGTGATCGTGGACAAGC
The DNA here is from genome assembly GCF_013280495.1 of Brevibacterium permense. Lineage (GTDB taxonomy): Bacteria > Actinomycetota > Actinomycetes > Actinomycetales > Brevibacteriaceae > Brevibacterium > Brevibacterium permense. The sequence goes on along the minus strand of NZ_JABSSX010000005.1, from coordinate 226,335 downwards.
TGATGTTGTCGCGCACTGTCTGCACGGAGCCGATGTACATGAAGATCGACGCGGCCAAAGCGACGAGCAGGTTGATGATGGAGATCGTCGCGTTGTCCGGCCAGAAGTCCAGGTGCTTGATCGTGTAGGTCGCCGAGAGAGCCACGCAGATGATCGCGCCCGTCAGCGCGCCGATGGTGGCCGGCAGCAGCAGGTTGTTGAAGAACACGAAGGCGACGACGGCGATGAGTGCGGCGCCGAGGATGTAGGTGAACACTGCGACGGTGTCGCCGTTGGCCGCGGTGGCGGCTCGTCGGTTGGCCTCGATCATCTGGCCGGAGTACTGGATGTTGGCGGCGAGTTCGTTCTTCGTCGCTCGCGGCAGATCGGCGTCGACGTCGTCGTAGCCCTGCGCGTTGTAGCCCTGCGCGTTGCTGGGCAGAACGCGGGTCTCATCCTCGCTGCTCCACGGGCGACCGGACTGGTTGTAGCCGGGCTGGCCGTAGGGGTTCTGACCGTACTGAGTCTGCGGGTAGCCGCCCTGGGCGCCGCCTCCACTGGCGGGGTTCCTGGGCTGCCATCGTCCGAGCTTCGCTCCGATGAAGTAGATGACGAAGACGACGAGAGCCGCGAGGACTCCGATGGAGATGCCGGCGCCGAGCTCGTTCATAAGGGTGACTTCCTGGGGATGGACAACGGTGGTCTTCTTTTCAGTCTATGGACTCATGCCGCTCAGAGCACGTTCCGTCGCCCATGTGCGCGCGGTTCGGGGCGATTTGCTCCTTGCTGAGCGGGGTGCGAACACGGCCGTCGCACGATTGTTAGGTCGATCCACGGTGTTCTGAGCCGCGGTATCACCGTGGATCGACCCAACAATCGCCACGTACCACGGTGGTTTCGCACTGCAGCGCCGTCGCGCACGACTCCGTCCTGGCACAGCTCCGTCCTGGCACGCGTGGTTCGTGGGTATGGTGGGGTCAGGATCCGCCCACCGACGTTCGAAGGAGACACGCGATGAGCAACCCACAGGCATTCACCTCCGAAGCCCTGCCTCTCGATGAGCAGGTCGTGCTCGTCACCGGGTCCGGACGCGGCCTGGGCGCTGCGATCGCGAAGGCCTTCGCACCGGAAGGTGCGGCGCTGGTCATCAACTATCGATACTCGGCCGAGACTGCAGAAGAGCTCGCCGAGGCGGTCCGCGCTCGTGGTGGACGTGCAGTGGCCATCGAAGCCGATGTCACGGACTCCCGCGCCGTCGACGCCATGTTCGAAACCGCCGCCGCCGAGTTCGGTACTCCCGTATCCACTGTGGTCAACAACGCTCTCGCAGACTTCTCGTTCAACGGCGATGAACGCCAACCGGCCGATGAGATCGACTATTCGGATTTCGCCGACCAGTTCCGCGGTTCCGTCGAGGGCGCGGTCAACACGATCCAAGCCGCGATGCATGGTTTCCGAGAGCTCGGATCTGGCCGGGTCATCAACATCGGCACCAACCTCTTCCAGGACCCGGTTGTCCCGTACCACGACTACACGGCAGGCAAGGCGGCGCTGCTGTCGCTGACCAGGACGTTCGCGAAGGATCTCGGTCCGGCCGGGGTGCGGGTGAACATGGTCTCCGGCGGACTGCTGCGCACCACCGATGCGTCCTCGGCGACGCCCGAAGAGGTCTTCGACCAGATCGCGGCCGCCAGTGCGCTGCGACGTGTGACGACTCCGGAGGACTTCGCCTCGGCGGTGGTGTTCTTCGCTTCTCCCGCTTCGCGTGCGGTGACCGGTCAGAACCTTATCGTCGACAACGGCCTCGTCATGGGCTGAGACGGCCGACTGTGACATGTGTGGGCAGCGCCCGCCAGCATCGACGGGGGTGAGCGGCGGGTGGGCTGCGTGCAAGGGCGGCCCCGGAGCCGGGGAGTGGATTTCAGAACCGGTCGAGGAAGGCCAAGGCCCGTTCGTAGAGCAGTTCGGCGCTGTCCTCGCGGTAGTCCGGAGTGGTCGGGTCGCTGAACAGGTGGGTGCTTCCCGGGTAGAGGAAGTACTCTGCCTGCGCACCCGCCTGCGTCGCAGACTCCATCAGCGTCTCGATCGTGCCCGGGCTGCGCCAGGAGTCGTCGACGGCGAAATGAGCCTGCACTGGCACTCCTACCTGCCAGCGCGTCGGCTTGGGGAAGCCACCGCCGTGGAAGAGCAGGACTCCGCGGGCACGCGGATCGTTCTTGCCCATCTGCTGAGCGAGCGCGGCACCGAGTGAGAATCCGCCGAAGACGAGATCGGCGCCGAGGTCCTCGCAGGCGTCCTTCACCCGATCCACGAGGGTCGAGAACCCGACCTCCTGGGAATGGGCGACTCCCGATTCTGCGTCGTCGAAGGTCCTGCCCGCGTAGATGTCGGGAGTGTGCACGGTATATCCGGCCAGGGCGAAGCGTTCGGCGATGGCGTCCATCCCGGACGTCCGCCCCAGAGCCGAGTGGAGAAGGACAAGGGTGGTCATGGGCAATCCTTTCGGAAGCGACGGCGGCTCAGCGGCTGTGTCCGCGGGGGATGGTGAAGGTGTCCGCGCGGGCCGTGGCCCAGTCGTCGGCCCACTCCGAGGGGGTGTCATCAAGGAGCTCGCCGGGCTTCAGCCAGTCGTAGAGGCGAGCATAGGACCAGGATTCGGAGGCCGAGACATTGCGTCGCAGCATCGTCGGCTCCAGCTCGTCCGGTGCTGCCGCACCCATCGATGCCATGAGGCGGACCGCCTCGGCGACGACTCCGTCGTGGTAGTTGCGCACACGTTCTGCCTTGGTGGGCACGTCGATGGCGCGCGCTCGCCGCGGATCCTGTGTGGCGACGCCGACGGGGCATTTGCCCGTGTGGCAGGCCTGGGCCTGGATGCAGCCGACGGCCATCATCATCGCCCGCGCCGAGTTCGTGAAGTCGGCACCCTGGATGAGGCGTTTGACGATATCGGTGCCGGTGGCGATCTTGCCCGAGGCGCCGACCTTGATCTTCTTCCGCAGGCCCGCGCCGACGAGCGCGTTGTGGACGATCATCAGCCCCTGGGTCAGAGGCAGACCGACATTGTCCTCGAACTCCAATGGTGCAGCACCCGTGCCGCCTTCGGAGCCGTCGACGATGATGAAGTCCGGCAGGATCTGGGTCTCCACCATGGCCTTGACGATCGAGAGGAACTCCGTGCGCGAGCCGATGCACAGTTTGAAACCAGCCGGCTTGCCGCCGGAGAGTTCTCGCATCTGCCGGATGAACTCGAGCAGTTCGATCGGAGTCGAGAACACCGTGTGTCCGGGAGGGCTGATGCAGGTCTGGCCGACGGGGATGCCGCGGATCTCGGAGATCTCCTCGGTGACCTTCGGCCCTGGCAGCACACCGCCGATGCCCGGCTTCGCGCCCTGGGAGAGCTTGAGCGAGACCATCTTCACCTGCGGGTCCTGCGCCTTCTCGGCGAAGATCTCGGGGGAGAATTTTCCTTCGGGGGTGCGGGCTCCGAAGTATCCGGTGCCGAGCTCCCAGATGAGGTCGCCGCCGTGCTCACGGTGATACGGCGAAATCGATCCCTCACCGGTGTCGTGGGCGAATCCGCCCAGCGCCGCACCCTTGTTCAGGGCTCGGATGGCGTTGTTGCTCAGCGAGCCGAAGCTCATTGCCGAGACGTTGAGCAGCGAGATGTCGTAGGGCTGGGTGCACTCGTCACCGCCGACGCGCACGCGTGGTGGCCTGGGCGGATTGGGGATCGGCATGTTCGAGTGCATGAGCGCCTCGTAGCCGGCGCGGTCGACATCGTGCTCGGTGCCGAACGCGTGTTCTGAGTGAGTGCCTTTGGCTCGTTCGTAGATGGTGGTGCGGATGTCGCGATTGAACGGGCGCCCGTCCCAGTTGCGTTCGATGAAGTACTGCTGGATCTCCGGCCGGATCGACTCCAGCAGGAATCGGGCGTGCCCGGCGATCGGATAGTTGCGCAGGATCGAGTGCTTCTTCTGCGTGAGATCCCATGCGGCGAGTGCGCCGAGTCCGAGCGCCGAGGCGGCCGCCGCCGCTCCGGCGATCTGCTTGCCTGCCGATTCGCCGGTGAGCATCCGGACAATGGGGAATTGCCGTTTCATTGTGCCTCCTTGAACTGTCCTGATCTCGAGCCTAGACCGAGAACGTGCAGTTTTCAGGAAAGGCAGACCTGAGACAGTCGTGAACTGTCGGCGAACCGTCTCAGGACAGGCTGCCGAGGCGCATCAGAACAGGCGGCGGGACCGTCTCAGAAGAGGCTGCCGAGGAACGTCGTGACGAGCTCGTCGACCTGCATCGAATAGGCGACGATGAGGGTGAACCCGGTGGCGATCCACGCGATCTCCTTGTCCTGCGCGTAACCGCGCAGCGGCTCCCGCCGATAGCGCAGACCGCAGGCGAGGACGATGCCGAGATCGATGATCCACCAGATCCCCATTCCGCCGAGGCTGAGCAGCTTGAGCGCGCCCGTGAGGTACCGGCCGGTATAGAGCCGATCGAAACCGAGGGCCCCGAAGAGCATCGACAGCAGCCAGGTGATGACGAAGGACCGATTGCCGGGCACGCCCGTGTGTCGGCTATCGGTCGGCGCAAGCGATTCCAGGGACGAAGCAGAGACACCAGGGGAGGGCAGGGCCGGGTTCTGTGGAGCGGCTGACGAGTCAGAGGGCGCGGCAGGGCGGTTCGCGTGGTCTGCGCTGAGTGCGGGAATCTCGCTGGTCGCCGTCATCGCTGGCACGTCCATTCACTGCTCGTCGAACTTCAGGTCTTCAGCCTAGAAGTCCCAGGACCGCCTCGGCGATGGGGTTATCCTCCGCATCCCCGCGGTGTCCGGACTCACACGGTCCGGGACCCGGAATCGTTTGAGCCGCTGCTTGCCGGAGGCATAGCGTAGGGCTCATGAGCACAGGTGAGCCGAGTCCGACGAGCACTCGGCGTACCGTAGCCGCGGTCTTCCTAGCGGGAATCTCCGTCTTTCTCGTCCTCTATGAGACCCAGGGACTGCTGCCGGCGATCCGGGACGCCTACGGAATCGACGGTCCGACGGCGAGCCTGACCGTGTCCGCGACGAACGTGGCCATGGCCTGTTTCCTCATTCCCTTCTCGATGCTCGCCCCGCGCATCGGCCACGCCCGCCAGATCGGCGCGGGGGTGATCGTTGCGGCGATCCTCGCGCTCGTCCTTCCTTTCACTCCGACCCCGGAGCTGCTCATCGTCGTCCGGTTCCTCCAGGGACTGGCGATCGCTTCGGTGCCGGCCACGGCCATGGCCTATCTCTCTTTGCGTCTGCCGCCGGCCGCGCTGCCCGGAGCGATCGGGGTCTACATCGCCGGAAACACGATCGGCGGGCTTTGCTCGAGGCTGCTCACCGGGCTGGCGTCGGAATTCCTCGGCTGGCACGGCGGGCTTGCGTTCACCGCGGTCGTGTCACTGATCTTCGGGCTCATCGTCGTCTGGCTGCTGCGCCACGATCTTTTCTCCACCGCCCGCAGCCGGGCCGTCCTCGATTCGGACGATTCCGCTCCGTCCGATACGGATCCCACCCCCACCGAGGCGGCCGACCCTGACGCTGTCGCCGCAGGTGACGGCAGGGCCAGCAATGCTCTCGCCGACGGTGATGGCGTCCCGGCCGCTACCGACGGGTCCGTCGACGACGATGCCGACTCTGCCGGCGACGCCGCCGACGACGGTGGGGCTGGGAGCGCGCAGCCGCCTCGGCGAGCGATTCCGCTGCGCGGAGGTCTGTGGCGGATCTACCTCACCGGGTTCCTGTGCATGATCGTCTTCGGCGGATCATTCACGATGCTCGGCACCCGCCTGCAGCACGATCCGTGGCACCTGAGCGAGGGCGCGGTCGCCCTGTTCTTCCTCATCTACCTCGTCGGCACCGTCGTCACCACGTATTACGGCCGCTTGGCCACGAAGTACTCACGCACTCGGATCACCCTGGCGGGAATGGTCATCGCGCTCGCCGGTGCGGGGCTGACTCTGGTCGATTCGCTCGTGGTGATCATCATCGGCATGTCGCTGCTCACCGCCGGATTCTTCCTCGGACATACGGGTGCTTCCGCGGCGGCGAGTGCCGCCCGGCCGGGAGTCGACTCCACACGTTCTGCGGCCATCTACCTCACCGTCTACTACCTGGGTACGAGCCTCGGCGCCTGGCTCTCGGCGGTCCTCTTCTCCGACTTCGCTTGGCCGGGAGTCGTCGCCATGTGCGCGAGCTCCCTCATCGTGGTCTTCGTCTTGACCCTGACCGGTGCTCCGCTAGGCTTCAGGAAACGCAGCTGATCGCTCGTTCAGTGTCGCCGGCGTCGGTGGCCTGTCGCCTGCGGTTGCGTCGTGCTCCTCATCCGCCGGTGACTTCCGCGCCGGCATCGTCGTCGAAAGGCCAGTTCATGTCCGAGACCACCAACTCGACCGTCGTCTACGCGATCACTGACGGCGTCGCCCACGTCGAGATCGACCGTGCCGACAAGCTCAATTCGCTCACCCGCGAGGTCTTCGAAGACCTCGTCGAGGCGGGGCTGGCACTGAAGGATTCGAGCGAGGTCAAGGCCGTGGTCCTGTCCGGTCGCGGTCGTGCCTTCAGCGCCGGTCTCGACTTCACCGAGATGGCCCGGATCGCCGGGGCCGGAGCAGCGACCCGCTCATCCGCTGAGGAAGTCGCCGAGCAGGCCGAGGCAGCGGCCGAGCGGAACGCCGGTGAATCGGAAGCGGCGGACTCCGTGGCCACCGCCGTCGATATCGGCGAGCGACTCGGTTCGGCCCGGGCCCTGGCGCAGAAAGCCGTGCACGTGTGGTCGCTCGTCGAGGTTCCGGTCATCGCGGCGGTGCGCGGACCGGCGCTCGGCGGCGGGCTGCAGATCGCTCTCGGTGCGGACATGCGTGTGGCCGGACCGGACGCGAAGCTCTCACTCATGGAACTCAACTGGGGGATCATCCCCGATATGTGCGGCACCCAGCTGCTGCCGCGACTCGTCGGACCCGCTCAGGCGAAGAAGCTCATCGTCACCGCCGATACAATCGGTGCCGAAGAAGCTCTGCGCATCGGCCTCGTCGAAGAGGTCGTCGAGGACCCTCTGGCCCGTGCTCTCGAACTGGCCGGGCAGATCGCGGGCCAGTCACGGTCGGCGCTGGTGTGGGCGAAGCGGCTCGTCGACCTGTCCTATGACTCCGACTTCAGCACCGGACTCGACGCCGAACAGGAAGCCCTCGCGGCGCTGTTGGGCACCGACGAGCAGAAGCAGGTCGTAGCCACGCGCCTGGCCGCGATGAGGGCCCGCGCCAAGGGCTGAGGTCGAGATCGCCGGGGTCCTGCTGCGAACAGCGAGATCCTGGACTCAGGCGCGGGAAGTCGGACTCAGGCGAATGAGGTGACCTAAGAACCGCGGTTGGAGGGGAACTCCGGGCGTACGGGATCGATGATCCTCTCGGCGGTGATCGCCTCGGCGGCGGTGGAGAATTCCGCGAGCTCACGCAGCAGCACGAACGTCGGACGCATGAGCTTCAGCCGCCCGGCTCCCTCATCTGCGAGGATCCCGGTCACCGAGCGCCACTCGCTCGTGTGCGCCTCCGTCGTCTGATGCTGGGCGGCGGCGAGCTCGGGAGCTGCGATCGTATAGAAGTACGTATCGAAGCGTTTGGGCCGACCCAATGGAGTCACCCAGTTCGCCCACGGTTTGAGCCCGACCGGGTCGAGGACCGCGCCCGTCTCCTCCTCGACCTCGCGCACAGCGGTGGCGAGCAGGACGCGCCAACCCTCGGCATCCTCGGCGATGGTCGAATCGGACCATGCGGAGGTGTGCACCTGCGGATCGGGGACGGCGATGGTCGGTGCGGTCGTCGCATCGACAGGGTCGACGCGACCGCCGGGGAAGACGACGACACCGGCCGCGAAATCCATCGTCGATACCCGGTGCTGGACGAACACCTCGAGCCCCTCGTCCCCGTCACGGAGCATGAGCACGCTGACGGCGGGCTTGATCGGGACCGCCTCGGCGTCGGCGATATCGGGACCGCGGCTTGCGCTGTCGGCGGTATCCGAACGGTCTGAGCCTTCGGGGCGGATGTCTCGAATCACGTTCAGCACCTTCGCTCTCAGCAATTGATGTCTGCTTTCAGTATGCCCGGACTCGGGCAGACGGCCGACGGCGGGGTGGGGCGAGTGCGTGCGTGCGGGGCGGGCAGGATACGATGGGTGACAATCTGACATCCTCCATCTGAGGCCGATAACCCAACCGGTGACGAACAGGGCGGGGCTGAACGGGCACTATATGAGCAGTTTCGGGGTCTATCCGTTCTTCAACATCAACCAGGCTTGGCCGAACTGGCTGATCATCATCCTGCTGTTGGTCGACATGATCATCCGCATCATCGCGCTCGGGTGGATTCCGCACAATCGCAGGCCGTCGGTCGCGCTCGGCTGGCTGCTTGCGATCTTCCTCATCCCGTATGTGGGCATTGCGGCGTTCCTGCTGCTGGGGTCGTCGAAGCTGCCGAAGCGGCGGCGGGACAAACAGTCGAAGATGAATGACCTCTTCCGCGATCAGATCCGCCACCAGGCGATCGTCGGACGCCAGGACCATATGCCCGAACCGCTGAGCACCGCAGCGCAGCTCAACTTCGACCTCGGTGCCCTGCCCATGACCCACGGCAACTCCTTCGACCTCCACGTCGACAACCACGCCTGCATGGAGGCGATGGCCGATGCCGTCGACCGAGCACAGCGGTTCGTCCACTTCGAGTTCTACATCGTCGCCATCGACGACACGACGAGGCGGCTGCTCGAATCGCTGCTGGCCGCGCACCGGCGCGGTGTGAGTGTGCGGGTCCTCATCGACCATGTGGGGTCGCTGGGCTACCCGGGCTATTCGGAGCTGGTGAAGAAGCTCGACGCTTCGGGCATCAGCTGGCGCCGGGCGCTGCCGATCCGCCCTTGGAAGGGCGAGTACCAGCGGCCCGACCTGCGCAATCACCGCAAGATCCTCGTCGTCGACGGGGAGGTCGCGTTCACCGGTTCGCAGAACATCATCGACCGCAGCTACAACAAGGCTCGCAACCGCCGGAAGGGCTTCCAGTGGAAGGACCTGTCGGTGGAATGTCGTGGACCGGTCGTCGAAGAGCTCGATGCCGTGTTCATCACCGACTGGTATTCGGAGACCGACGAGATCCTCGACGAACCCGACAGCTTCGAGCTCAAAGCTCCCGAATTCGGCGGCATCCAAGCTCAGATCGTGCCGTCGGGCCCGGGCTTCGAAGACGAGAACAATCTGCGCCTGTTCAACCACCTCATCTACAATGCGAATCGTCGCGTCGTCGTCTGCTCACCGTATTTCGTACCCGACGAGTCCCTGCTGCACGCGCTGACGACCGAGGCCAGATCGGGAGTCGATGTGCGTTTGTACGTCGGTGAGACGAGCGACCATTGGCTGACCCATAAGGCGCAGCAGTCGTACTATGACGAGTTGGTGCGCGCCGGGGTGCGGATCTTCATGTACCACGCGCCGACGGTGCTGCACTCGAAGTTCCTCATGATCGACGACGAGGTTTCGATCATCGGCTCGTCGAATATGGACGAACGGTCCTTCGCGATGAACCTCGAGGTCACGCTCTTCATCGTCAACAAGGAATTCACGCAGCGCATGTACGACCTCGAGGCCGAACGCTATGCACCGAATTCGGTCGAGCTCAATGCGGAGGAGTGGCAGGCGCGGCCGCTGCTGAAGAAGTATCTGGAGAACGTCGCCCGCCTGACGAGCTCGCTGCTGTAGGCGCGCGGGGACGTTGCCTGCAGCGGCGGTGGTACCTGCGAACTGGAGTGCCGTCGTCATCGCGGCGGGAGGGAGCGGGTGGAAGCCGCGGACGTCGAAGGCGGCGGGATCCGCAAACAGCACAGAAATAGGCGTATAGCCCAGTTTCAAAACTAGGCTATACGCCTATTTTTGGGCCGTAGCGAACTAGGTCGGGGTCGCGCTGACCGAAGTGCGCGGCGACTCAGCCGGCCTGCCGATGCTCAGTGGTCGTCGGCGACTCCGGCCGGACCTTCGTCCTCGAGGTGACGCTCGGGATCGGTGATCGAGTCCTGGGCCTTCGGCGAGGACTTGTGCTTCGCCGTGGTGTTCGACTTCGCTGTTTCCTGCGCGGCCGTGGTGCTCTTCGCCGTCGTGTCGGTCGTCGCACCAGCCGAATCCTCGTCACCGTCGAATTCGGAGACGGGAGTGTTCGTGGCAGCGGCGGCATTGACCTTGTCGGCGGCGGTCTGAACGGCATCGGCGACGGCCGGCGACTTCTCGCGGATGGACTGGTTGGCCTTCTCGACGGTGTCCTGGACGCGCGGGTCGGTCCACAGATCCTGAGCCTGGGCCTTCAGCCGTTCGTAGCTCTGCCGCCCGGTGCGTGATCCCAGTATGAATCCGACTCCGAGACCGGCCAGGAGAATCAATCTCTTCTTCATGGTCTTGCTCCTCTTCGCAACTCGACGTCACCGTATTCGGCGCTGTTGTGCGGTACAGGTCCGGGCAGCGATGTGGCAGCGCACGGGCACTGTGCCCTCAAGATCCAGCTTATACCGAGTCGGGCTCGTACGGGTATGGATTCGCCCGCGCCGTCATCGCAGATTCTCGACGATCCCCGGCCCGACACGCGGGGAACCCGGCTCGGCACGTGGTAACCCGACTCGGCACGTGGTAACCCGACTCGGCACGTGGTAACCCGGCTCGGCACGTGGTAACCCTGCTCGACACGCGGGGAACCCGGCTCGGCACGCACGGCCCGGGGTTGGAAGCCGGGACCTGCAGCAGGTTCCGGCTCGATTCAGTCGAGACTCGGCTGCTGCTGGGTGATGCAGTGGATTCCGCCGCCGCGGGCGAAGAGCTCTCGCGCATCGACTCCGACGACCTTCCGCCCCGGGTAGACGCGCTCGAGCACGGCTGCCGCCTCGGCGTCCATCGGATCGTCGAAGGTGCAGGCGATGACCCCGCGGTTGGTGACAAGGTGATTGACATACGAATAGTCGACCCACCCTTCCTCGTCGCGCAGCACCTCGGGAGCCGGGATCGGCACCACTTCGAAGGGCGTCCCGTCGGCGGTGGTCTCGGCCGCGAACTGCTCCTTGAGCGCACGACTGAATTCGTAGTCCGGATGGTCGGGATTGCGCTGATCGTGGACGAGGACGACGCCGGGGCTGGGCATCGCGGCGACGATGTCGACGTGTCCCCGGGTGCCGAAGGTCTGATTGTCCCGGTGGAGTCCGCGGTCGAGCCAGATGACCTTCTTCGCCCCGATCGTGCGCGCGAATTCGGCTTCCACATCGGCTTCGGTCAGTCCCGGGTTGCGGCCGGGATCGAGCTGCACGCTGCGCGTTGCAAGCACCGTTCCCTGACCGTCGACGTGGAATCCGCCGCCTTCGTTGCGCAGATCCGAGGACACCACGGGAGTCCCGGCGAGGCCCGCGACGAATTCTCCGATGTGCTCATCGTGGTCCCAGCTCGCCCATTCCTGCGCGCCCCACCCGTTGAACACCCAGTCCACCGCATGCAGGGCACCTGCCTCGTCGACGACGAAGCTCGGCCCGATATCGCGCATCCACGCATCGTCGAGTTCAGCGTTGACGATCGTGATCGCGTGGTTGATCCCCTCGCCGAGGTGGCGCTTGGCATGATCGGTCTGTGCACTGGTCACCACGACCGTGACAGGGGTGAATTCGCTGGTGGCGCGGGCAACGGCGGACCACGTGGCGCGTGCCGCCTCGGCCTCGGCTTCCGTGTCGCCGAGCGCGTAGCCGGAGGATGGGAATGCCATCCAGACTCGGTCCTGGGCGGCGGTCTCCGCCGGCATGTGCAACGTCATCGTTCGTCCCTTCGCTGGTGGACTGTCGCTGAGCCGAGTGTAGCCAGAATCCCGCCGAGGCGGTCGACGGATTTCGTTGCCGCCCGCCCGGCTCTCGGCCCGTTTCCGCGGACGCTCACCCCACAGGCCAGGGCGGCCATGTCGATTCCGTATAGTCAGGCGAAGAACAGGCAAGTAGGAAGAACAGGCAAGTAGAACGTGCCAAAGGAGGCATCAAGTGTCAGCAGCAGACGCAGCATTCGGACGGCAGGGGACGGGGCCTCTGGCCGGAACCATCGTGGCCGATTTCTCCCGAGTCCTCGCCGGCCCCTACGCGACGATGATGCTTGCGGATCTGGGTGCCACGGTCATCAAGGTGGAGGGGAAGACCGGGGACGATACACGTCACTGGGCACCGCCTCGGCGCGGGGATGATGCGACGTATTTCCTCACAGCGAACCGGAACAAGCACTCCGTCGTCCTCGATTTCAAGGACTCCGACGACCTTGCCTGCGCCCAGCAGCTCGCCGCTCGCGCGGATGTGCTCGTGGAGAACTTCAAGGCCGGGGGACTGGCGAAGTACGGCCTCGACTATGAGACGGTCAGCGCCGTCAATCCGGGCATCGTCTACGCCTCGGTGACGGGTTTCGGTCGCGACAATCCTCAGCCGGGCTACGATCTGCTCATCCAGGGCTTGTCCGGATTCATGTCGGTCACCGGCTCCGAGGAGTCGGGCCCGGTGAAGGCGGGTGTCGCCGTCGTCGACGTGATCACGGGACTGCATACGGCGGTCGGCATCCTCGGCGCGCTCAACCACCGCAAGGACACCGGGGTCGGTCAGCTGGTCGAGACGAACCTGCTGTCCTCGGCGCTGTCCGGGCTGGCGAACCAGACCTCGGCATATGTGGCCGGCGGCGTGGTACCGCAGGCGATGGGCAACAAGCACCCGAGCCTCTACCCGTATCAGCCGATGCCCACGGCGGAGGGTCAGATCATCATCGCGTGCGGCAACGACAAACAGTTCGCCCGGCTCGCCGAGGTGCTCGGCCACCCCGAATGGGCGACCGATGAACGGTTCGCGAACTTCGCCGACCGCAACGTCAACCGCGATGACCTCGAACCCGAGCTCATCGCCGCGCTGAGTGAGAAGACGAACCAGGAATGGTTCGACATCCTCACCGAGGCGGGGCTGCCCTGTGCGCCGATCAACTCGATCGCCCAGGGTGTGGACCTGGCATCGTCGCTGGGGCTCGAGCCCGTCGCCGAGGCAGGTCAGGGCGATCGCGTCATCCCCACCGTGGCCAACCCGATCCGGTTTTCTGAGACCCCGCCCAGCTACGAACTGGCACCGCCGACGCTCGGCGATTCCACCGAAGCGGTCAAGGCCTGGCTGCGGGCGGCCGAATAGACTTCGTGCGTGCGCCGCGAATCGGCAAGTCATCGTGAGGAAGTCATCGTGCTTCTGATGACCGCGGATGATTCTGCCGCTGCCCGGGCGGGCAGTGCCACAGCTGAAGTACCCTAGTCACTGTGCGTTGTCACCGAGAGATCTGCCAAGCGACCGATGAGGCGCGGGACCTGCGGTGACGGCAGTCGTATTCCCAAGAGAGTTCCGGAACCGAGATGGACAATGAGCCGACCGAGGTCACACCTCGGAGACGTTCGGCGGTGAAACGGACCGTGATGGTCATCGCGATGGCGATCACAGGGTTCCATATCTTCGCCAGCTTCCTGTGGATCGCCCCTGCTTCGACGGCGAGGGAGGTGATTCCCGGCGACCTGCTCTCCAAATACATGATCCCGCTGTGGGGGCAGTCGTGGAGCGTGTTCGCCCCCGAGCCGATCAACGGCGACTACTACTTCGATGTGCGCGCCGTGATCACAACCGACAGCGGCGAAGAGGTCACTCAATGGGTGCGGGCCACCGATGTCGAGCTCGACCACTCGACATACAAGCTGTTCCCGCCGCGGTCGGCGGGGCTGGGCATCGGAGTGGCCTCGGACATCAAGGGCTCATGGGAAGAGCTGCCCGACGATCAGAAGGCGATCGTCAAACTCGACTACTTCAAGGGCGATGATTCCGTCGACCGGCTGGAGACGAAGCTGGGGGAATACGACGACCCGGAGAACGCGATTCCCGCCTACCTGGAGAGCGAACATCTGGCCACCGCGTATGCGACGCAGGTGGCGAAGGCCATCTGGGGCGACGACGTCCAGCGCGTCCAACACCGGGCCGCCCGTCAGAACGTCGTGCCTTTCGCCGAACGCAACGACAAAGACGCGAAGCGTCCGAACATCCAACCCGTCCCCGTGGGATGGCGCGCACTCGTCGTCGAAGACCATCAGTCCCAAGAGGAATTCACGAAGTACTTCTGTGCCTCGGACGAAGTGAGGTGCGTTGGTGAACAGTGATGACACGACCTGCACAGGCGGGGACGACCACGACGCAGAGGGCACTGACCAGCGGACGGGCACGGCCGCCTCGGCGCGTGATTCGGCTCCTGAATTCGGGTTGGTCCCGGTGACGACCCTGGTGCGGACGAAGCTCGCGCAGGGGTGGGCCTGGCTCGAGGAGATGCTCACCGGTCGGTACCACGCGACATACGGGCTGGCGGTGACGCGGATCCTCATCGGATTCACCGGTCTTGGCCTCATCCTCACGAACTTCAGCGCGCGGCATTACACCTTCGGTGTGGGATCGGCCTGGAACGGGGAGATCGCCGAACCCAAGAGCGATTTCCCGACCATCTGGCTCTTCTCCCTCTTCCACCGTGCGGTGACGACGCCGCCGCTGTTCACGGCGATGATGATCGGGCTCGCGCTGTTGGCGATCGTCATCATCCTCGGGTGGCGGACGCGGCTCGTCCTGCCGATCTACCTCGTGCTGTGGGTGAGCTTCATCGAGCTCAACGACGGAGCAGGGGATCAGGGCGACAACGCCTACCGGATGTTCATGATCGCCTTGCTCTTCGCCGATACGACCCGCAGATGGTCCCTCGATGCCAGGCGGCGCGCGCGGAACCCGGAATTCCCGGACAACGACGGCGGACAGTGGCGCTGGGCGCTCATCATGGCCAATAATCTCGCCATCGTCGTGCTCGCGTTCCAGGTTTGCGCGATCTACATGTCCGGCGCTCTGTACAAGGCCGGAGGCGAGGCTTGGCAGCACGGTTTCGCCGTGTACAACCCGTTGCACACTCAGCAGTTCGGCACGTGGCCGGTGCTGTCGGACCTGATGACGGCGTGGGGGCCGATGGTCGTGGCGATCTCGTGGGGATCGATCCTCTTCCAGTGCGCCTTCCCGTTCATGCTGTTCAACCGCTACACCCGCATCATCGCGCTGCTGGGCATCCTGTCCTTCCACTTGGGCATCGCCCTGCTCATGGGCCTGCCGTGGTTCTCGCTGACGATGATTGCCGTCGATGCGATCTTCATCCGCGACCGTTCATTTGCGAAGGTCAGCGCCTACCTGCGGCATTGGTGGGCGTCATCGGCCCCGCGGTCCGTCGGTGGGGCTTCGGGCGGTTCCGCTGGTGGCGTCTCGGGTGCTGCCAAGGGCGGGTCTGCGAAGACTCGTACGCGGTCGTCCTCAGGCTCTCGTGGCTAGTAACCGTCGCGCATAGCGCTCAGCAATCGGCAGATGCTGAAATGGGACACCCTGCTCTGAAATGCTCACCGAAGAAAATGAGCGATCCAGAGCAGGGTGTCCCATTTCTGTGCTGTGCCGCGCTGCGGTCAGCGAAACAGCCCAGTTTGAGTTGAATAGCACCTGTTTGAACATGGGCTATTCAACTCAAACTGGGCTGAATCCGCGCAGCACGCCCCGGCGGTGAGGCTTACCGCTTGGGGCGCAGCTCCAGGCCGGTGGCCTCGGGGTCTTCGGGCAGGTCGACGACCACGGTGTCCCCGTCGACGATGTCTCCGGCGAGCAGTGCGCGGGCCAGCCTGTCACCGATCTCGCGCTGGACGAGTCTCCGCAGCGGCCGGGCGCCGAACGCCGGATCGTAGCCTTCGAGGGCCAGCCAGTCCTCGGCAGCCTGTGTGACCTCGAGCGAGATCCGGCGGTCGGAGAGCCTGCGCGACATCTGCGCGATCTGCAGATCGACGATCGACGCGAGCTCGGTTTGGCTGAGTGCATCGAAGAGCACGATGTCGTCGAGCCGGTTGAGGAACTCGGGCTTGAACGTCGAATGCACGACATCAAGCACCTTGGACCTCTGCTCCTCGGTCGACAGGCTCTTGTCGACGAGGAACTGCGAACCGAGGTTCGAAGTCAGGATCAGGATGGTGTTCCTGAAATCGACCGTACGGCCCTGACCATCGGTGAGGCGGCCGTCATCGAGGACCTGCAGCAGGATGTCGAAGACGGACGGGTGCGCCTTCTCCACCTCGTCGAGCAGGACGACGGAGTACGGACGACGGCGGACCGCTTCGGTGAGCTGGCCGCCCTCGTCGTATCCGACGTAGCCCGGAGGGGCACCGACGAGGCGGGACACGGTGTGCTTCTCACCGTATTCGCTCATATCGATCCTGATCAGGGCCTTCTCATCGTCGAACAGGAAGTCCGCCAGCGACTTCGCGAGCTCCGTCTTACCCACACCGGTGGGCCCGAGGAACAGGAACGAACCGGTCGGACGGTCGGGGTCGGCGACACCCGCACGCGAACGGCGGATGGCGTCGGAGACCGCGGCGACGGCGTTCTTCTGACCGATGAGGCGCTCACCGAGGATGTTCTCGGCTTCGAGCAGCTTCTCGACCTCACCTTGGACGAGGCGTCCTGCGGGGATGCCCGTCCAGGAGGAGACCACCTCGGCGATATCGCTGCTCGAGACCTTGTCCGAGACCATCGGATCCGAGGTCTGACCGGCTTCGGCCTGAGCCTCTGCTGCTTCGGCTTCGGCGATCTCCTTCTGCACGGCGGGGATCTCCCCGTAGAGCAGGCGGGATGCGGTCTCGAGGTCCGTGTCGCGCTGAGCCTTCTCGGCCTGCGAGCGCAGTTCGTCGAGCTTCGTCTTCAGCTCACCGACCCGGTTGAGGCCGGCACGCTGGGACTCCCACGTCGCTTCGAGCGAACGCAACTCCTCCTCTTTGTCGGCGAGGTCGGCGCGTAGGGCGCTCAGGCGTTCGGCCGATGCGGAATCGGTCTCCTTCGACAGGGCCATTTCCTCCATCTTCAGGCGATCCACGGCGCGGCGGAGCTCATCGATCTCGACCGGAGCCGAGTCGATCTCCATCCGCAGGCGGGAGGCCGCCTCGTCGACGAGGTCGATGGCCTTGTCCGGCAGCTGCCTGCCGGTGATGTACCGGTCTGACATCGTCGCCGCGGCCACCAGCGCGCCGTCATTGATCGAGACCTTGTGGTGCGCCTCGTAGCGTTCCTTGAGCCCGCGGAGGATCGCGATCGTGTCCTCGACGCTGGGCTCTCCGACGAACACCTGCTGGAACCTGCGCTCAAGGGCGGGGTCCTTTTCGATGTTCTCGCGGTACTCGTCCAGGGTCGTGGCGCCGATCATCCGCAGCTCGCCGCGGGCGAGCATCGGCTTGAGCATATTGCCCGCGTCCATCGAGGAGTCCCCGCCGGCGCCGGCTCCGACGATAGTGTGGAGCTCGTCGATGAAGGTGATGATCTGCCCGTCGGAGTTCTTGATCTCCTCGAGCACGGCCTTGAGCCGCTCCTCGAACTCGCCGCGGTACTTCGCACCGGCGACCATGGCGGACAGGTCGAGGCTGATCAGCGTCTTGTCCCGCAGCGATTCGGGCACGTCTCCGGCCACGATCCGCTGGGCCAGGCCCTCGACGACGGCGGTCTTGCCGACGCCGGGATCACCGATGAGGACGGGGTTGTTCTTCGTCCTGCGCGAGAGCACCTGGACGACGCGGCGCACTTCCTTGTCGCGGCCGATCACCGGGTCGAGCTTGCCTTCGCGGGCGGCGGCGGTGAGGTCGACGCCGAACTTCTCCAGCGACTGCATGGTCTCCTCGGGGTTCTCCGAAGTGACCTTCTTGCCTCCGCGCAGTTCGGGCAGGGCCGCAAGCAGTGCGTCCCGGTTCGCCCCATTCGCGCGCAACGTCTCTCCGGCGCCGTCATGTCCGGCCGCCGCTGCGAGCAGCAGGTGCTCGGTCGAAACGAACTGATCGCCCAGGGAGGTCATCTCCTCCTGCGCGAGGTTCATCATCTCGAGTCCGGCGCGGGACAGGCCCGGCTGGCTGACCGAGGCTCCGCTGACCGTGGGGAACCCGGCGATCACTGCTTCAATCGCGGTGAGCACCGACTGCGGGTCGGCACCGACCTTCGTCAGCAGGGCCGAGGCCAGGGAGTCGGGCTGCTTGAGCAGCGCGGCCACGACGTGGGCCGGTTCGATCTGGTTGTTGTGCCGGGCGACGACGTCGTTGACCGCAGTCTGCAGAGCCTCCCGGGATTTGGTTGTCATCTGTGCGTCCATCTGCGCATCTCCTTCTTAAGATTCTGGGCTGATTCGAACTCTCACCAAAAACAACATCGACAAAGTTGAGTCTATTCCGCTCAACTTTGAATTTCCAGAGGAATCTTCTTCGAAGTATCCCGCCCGGATGCGTGCCCCTGTCCCCCGCACCTACCTCGTGATGACCGACTGGAGGTCGAAGCGGTGGAGCACGCGGTCGGCGATCTCGGGATCGGTCCCGCGTTCGCGCCGGGCCTTGAGCACCTCGGCGCGCGCGGACTGCATGGCTTTCTTCTGCACGGCCAGCATCTGCTCCCGGTGTTCCTTGAACGCCATCGCCTGCTCCGAGCTCGCCTGGTCATCGGTGGTTCCGCTGAGCTGATCGTGCAGGACTTTGAACCTCGCCCGCAGGGGTTCGATGACGTCGTCGGGCAGACTGTCATCATTCTTGATCTCGCGCATCGCAGCCTTGTAGGCACGCAGAGCGATGTCCCTGGTCGCCTGATGTTCCTTCTCCGCCTCGTCGTCGATGCCGAGCACAGCGACGACGGTCGGAAAACTCAGGCCCGCCAGCACCAGCGTGAGCAGCAGGACCACCGCGGCCGCGACGACGACATAGGACCGCCCGGGGAACGGGGCACCGGAACTCGTCGTGGCCGGGATCGACAGCGCCAAGGCGACCGTGGCGAGGCCGCGCATCCCGCCCCAGGTCATCAGCGTGGCATCGCGGACGCTCAAGGGCGCGGCATCCGGATCCTCCTCGCGTCGCTTGCGTTCGATGAGCGTGCCGAGCAGCAGCCAGACGAAACGGACGGCCACGACGATGAGAGCGATGAGCGTGCCGACGAGCAGCGCTCGCCCGAGGTCGGCATGCTCGGATTCGACGATGAGACGCAGATCGAGGCCGATGAGTCCGAAGGCGATTCCGGTGATGAGCATCTCGAGGACCTGCCACGTCGAATTCTGCGTCACCCGCTCCGCCGAGTTCCCCTCGACATCGCGGCGCCGCACTTCGAGAGCGGCTACGACGACGGCGATGACCCCGCTGGCGTGGAAGTGCTCGGCCACGAGGTAGACGCCGAAGGGCAGGACGAGCATAAGGGAGGACCGAGCGATCGTGTGATCGATCTTCTCCATCACCCACCAGGCGGCGAAGGACAGCACCAAGCCGACGATGATCGCCACGACGGCGGAGACGACGAACGACACGGCCAGATCTGCGTAGTCCACCTCGGTGCCGGCCAATACCGCGGCCATCGCGGTCTGGAAGATGACCAGCGAGGCGGCATCGTTGAACAGGCCTTCGCTCTGCAGGGTCGACATGATGCGGCGGGGGATCGACACGGTGCTGGCCACGGCTTCGACAGCGACCGGGTCGGGTGGGGCGAGCATCGCGCCGAGTGCGATGGCCGCGGCGATGGTGATTCCGGGGATGAGGAAGACAGCGGACCCGGTGACGGCGGCCACGGTGACACCGACGAGGGCCACGGACATGCCGAGGATCGTGCGCCACCGGATCGCGAACAGCGCCCACGATGTCTTCTGTGCGGCGGCGAAGAGCAGGGGCGGCAGGAAGAGAGGGAGGACGAGCTCCGGATCGATGGCCACCTCGGCGAAGGTGGGGATGAACGCACCGGCGATGCCGATGAGGACCATGAGCGCCGGCCACGGAAGCTTGAGCTTCTGCCCCAATCCGACCACCACCGAGGTGGCGGCACCGAATCCGATGATCATCAGCAGTGTGGTCATGCCAGTCCCTCCGAATCGCTCCCACCGAGGCAGATGTGTCCGGAGGCGGGCGGAAATCGTCTGCGCAGATTCCGCGCCGGGCCCGGCGACCTTTGGCAGAATGAGGCTATGTCGGAATCAATTGTATTCGCGCAGTTCGACGACGGAGTCGCGTCCGTGACGATCAACCGGCCGTCCACGCGCAACGCACTGTCGCGTGAGGTCATGGAAGACCTCATCGACACCCTCACCGAGGTGGGGCAGCGTACCGATGTGCGCGCGGTCATCCTCATCACCGCCGGTCATGTGTTCAGCTCCGGTCATGATCTCACCGAGATCCGCGGGGCGGATCTGGAGACGCAGCAGACCACGTTCGACGCCTGTGCCCGACTGATGCAGCTCATCCAATCCATCCCACAGCCGGTCATCGCGCAGGTGCAGGGTGTGGCCACGGCGGCCGGCTGCCAGCTGGTGGCGACCTGCGATCTGGCCGTTGCCGCCGAGTCCGCCAGATTCGCAACTCCGGGAGTGAAGATCGGTCTGTTCTGTTCGACTCCGATGGTGGCCCTCTCCCGTGCGGTGCCGGCGAAGCAGGCGATGCGGATGCTGCTGACCGGTGATTTCGTGACCGCCGAGGATGCGCTGAAGTTCGGTCTCGTCTCCGATGTCGTCGCCGACGCCGACCTCGAGTCCGCCACCTTGGAATTGGCTCTCAAGGTCGCGTCCGCCTCGTCGGCTACAGTTGCCCTAGGAAAGGCCGCGTTCTACGAACAGCGGGAGCTGCCTGTGGCCGACGCCTATGCGCGGATGTCGCAGGTGATGGCGGACAATGCCGTCGCGGCCGATGCGCAGGAAGGGATCGACGCCTTTCTGACGAAGAGGGAGCCGCAGTGGCAGCACCGCCGCTGAGGCGGTGGGCGCGAAGATGAGAGAGGGAACGTTGTGGCGGTGATAGTGACCGGAGCCAGCGGCTTCATCGGTGGTGCCATTGCACGGGCGCTCGCCGAAAGGGACGAAACGGTCTACGCGCTGTCCCGGCGAGATCCCGAGATCCCCGGGGTGAACTTCCAACACTGGGACATCACCGAACCTGCGTCCGCGTCGGTGACCTCCCTGGCCAAGAATGTGACCGCGGTCTTCCACTGTGCCGGAATCGCCTCGGTCAGTGCCGATGACGACGCTCTCTACAACGTGAAGGTGACGGGCACACGTCATGTCCTCGATGCGTTTCCGAAGGCCCGCATCGTGCACGTCTCCTCGACGACGGTGTACTCCGAGTCCGAACCCCACGCCGAGCTGTGGGAGGAAGCCGGTCCGAAGGACCCCAACGACTTCGCCGACGCATATTCTCGCACCCATGCTCTCGCCGAGCAGCTCGTCATGAGGCTCCGTCCCGATGCTGCTATCCTGCGTCCCGCGGCTGTCTACGGTCCGGGGGAGACGATGCTCATGCCGTTCCTGTCGCGGATGTCGAAGAAGGGTGTGCTGCGGCTGCCCGGCGGGGGCAGGCAGAAGGTCACCCTGACCCACGTCGACAATGTCGTGCGGGCCGCGCTCGCCTGCCTCGACGTGCCTTCGGCGGCGGGTCCCTTCAATATCGGTGATCCGATTCCGTACCGGCTCAAAGAGGCTGTGGTCACTCACTTCGCTCGGATGGGCTATGACCAGGTCGTCATCGAGGGTGTCGCGAAGGACAAGGCGCTGGTGTCGGCGAAGCTGGGACTCAAGATCAAGGGCGTGTTCAAGCGCGGGGACCGGGCGAAGCTCTTCCTCGTCAGATACCTGCAGTCGGATCGGACGTACAACCTGTCCCGGCAGCAGCGGGTGCTCGGCATCTCGACCACCCAACACCTCATCCCGTCCCGCCTGCAGTAGGACGCTGGGCCCCGGCGACCAGGTTCAGCGGTACAGCCGGAGATCAGCGGTACACCAATCCGCCGGACCCGGCGGCTGAGACGCTTACCGCTTGAGCCCGTGCTGGGCGGCGACGATTTTCGATACAAGCTCGCGCGGAAGCGCACGCCCCAGCAGGAACGGCAGCGGTGCTCTGCTGCCGACGGCGTAGAACTCCCGCGGTCTCGGCGCGACGATCGCAGCGACGATCGTGGCCGCGACTTTGTCGGCCGGAATGCCGCCGCGTTCGTTGGCGTCGAGGTGCTCGAGCATCGTCGTCACGTCCCGCGTATAGGTCGACCCCGCTTCGAGGTACTTCGTCCGCCGCAGCCCGATACCCGTGGCGATCGATCCCGGTTCGACGGTGGTCACCCAGACGCCGAAGGGCGAGAGCTCCTGCCGAGCCGCCGTGGCGAAAGCGCGCAGAGCCGCCTTCGCCGCAGAATACGAACTGCGGTGGGCCAAAGGGAAGCTGGCGAGCATCGACCCGACCATGATGATGCGTCCCGCCCGCCGCGCACGCATCCCGGGCAGGACGAGTTGGCTCAGTCGAACCGGTCCGAACACGTTCGTACGGAAGAGCCGTTCGACGGCACCGGCCGGCAGCTCTTCGAACGGACCCGACTGGCTCTCACCGGCATTGTTGACGAGCACGTCGATGCCGTCGAACAGGCCGAGTTCCTCGAGCTCCGCGGCCAGCCGGTTGGGGCCATCCGGGTCGGCGAGGTCCAGCGGAAGATATCTGACACCGGGGATCCGATCGGCAGGGGGGATGCGGTCCGGGTTCCGGCTGGTTGCCAGCACCGTGCAGCCTTTCGCCGCCAGCGCCTCGGCGACGGCTCGACCGATTCCCGAGGTGCCGCCGGTGACTAAGACGGTGAGGGCTGTACGCGCGCTGCCGGTCACGAGTGCGCTGCTTCGCCTCGTGCAGACCCGTTTTCCGGTCGCACAGATGTCACCGCACGGCCCGCCTGCTCGGCGGCAGCGCGTCCGGCGCGGAGGCCGGAGAAGATGCACCCGCCGAGGAACGTTCCCTCGAGCGCGTTGTACCCGTGCATTCCGCCGCCCCCGAAACCGGTGACCTCGCCGGCGGCGTAGAGGCCCGGGATAGTCTTGCCGGATCCCGCGAGCACCTGCCCGTCGAGGTTCGTCTCCAGCCCGCCGAGGGTCTTGCGTGAAAGCAGGCTCAGACGCACAGCAATGAGCGGACCGTGCGTCGAGTCGAGGATCTTGTGCGGTTTGACCGCACGCACGATCTTGTCGCCCAGATAGGACCGCGCATTGTGGATGGCCTGGACCTGCGCGTCCTTCGAAAAAGCGTGCTCGGTCTGCCGGTCCCGCTGCCGGATCTGCTCAACGAGGTGGTCGTGATCGATGACCGGCCCGCGGGAGCGTTCGTTCATTCCCGCCACCAGTTCCTCGGTGGTCTCGGCCACGACGAAATCGGAGCCGTACTTCTTGAAGGCCTCGATCGGCCCCGGCGCATCGGAGGAGCGCACCCGATCGAGCGTGATCCGAATGTCCTTCTCCGTGAGGTCCGGGTTCTGCTCCGAACCGGAGAGCGCGAATTCCTTGCGGATGATCGACTCGTTGAGCACGAACCACGAATAGTCGTGCCCGGTCTCAAGGATCGTGCGCATCGTCCGATTCGTATCGAAGCCGGGATAGTTCGGCGCAGGGAACCGATTGCCCTCGGCATCGAACCACATCGACGACGGCCCCGGAATGATGCGGATCCCGTGCCCCGGCCAGATCGGGTTCCAGTTCTCGATGCCCTCCGTATACGCCCAGATCCGGTCCCGGTTGATGAGGCTGGCTCCGGCATCCTCGGCGATCTGCAGCATCCGCCCGTCCACATGAGCGGGCACTCCGGCGAGCATCGTATCCGGGAACTCGCCGAGGCGGTCGACCGGCCAGTACTTCTTCATCAGTTCGAAATTGTGTCCGATGCCGCCGGTGGTGACGATGACGGCGGGTGCCCGGAGTTCGAAGTCGGCGAGTTCGTCGCGGTTCGATTCGACTCCGCGGGCGGTGTGGCTGGGGACGAGCGTCCGCCCACGGACACCGACGACGGCTCCAGCCTCGGTGATGAGTTCGTCCACGCGGTGACGGAAGGCGAACTCGACGCCTCCGGCGGCCTCCGCGGTCTCGACAGGCTCACGGAAGACTCGGACCACCTCGGGGCCGGTGCCCCAGGTGAGGTGGAACCGGGGCACGGAATTGCCGTGCTCGCCTGCCCCGGACCCACCGCGTTCGGCCCAACCGACAATCGGGGTCAGACGTAAGCCGAGGTCACGCAGGTACTGGCGCTTCTCGCCGGCGGCGAACTCGAGGTAGGCCTCCGCCCATTTCCGGGGCCAATGATCCTCGTCGCGGTCGAAGCCCGCCGAGGTGGCCCAGTCGTCCTTGGCGAGCTCGAGTGAATCGTGGATGCGCAGTCGCCGCTGTTCGGGGGAGTCGATGAGGAAGAGCCCGCCGAGGGACCAGAACGCCTGTCCGCCGAGGTTGGCGCGGTTCTCCTGATCGAGGATGAGTACCCGCTTGCCGGCCTGGGTGAGCTCATGGGCGGCGACGAGTCCGGCGAGACCGGCTCCGACGATGATCGCATCGGGAGATGGGCGGCCCTGGGCGAAAGAATCTCCCATCGCGGAGCTGTTGCCGCCATCACCGGGTGAGCGGGACGGGTCCGTGCTGTCGAAAGAACTCATCGTCGACTCCTCTGTCGCATCTGTCGGCCGTTGAACCGACGTTAAGTGTGCGCAGATTGTCCGGAACGGGCCGGATTCCGACGATCTGTGCACACTTACTTACCAGTAGACCTCAGTATTGCAGACGTTCCCGGTGTGAAGAGGCACAGGCGGTCCGAAGTCAGGCGCAATTTCGCCCAACGTCCATCAGCCTTCGAGGGTGCGCTCCAGCCAATCGGCGGCTGCGGCGAATGACTCGTCCGTCGTCGTCGGGTCGACCGGCACCACTGCTCCGTCGGAGCTCGGGTAGCTGCCGAGGAAGTGCAGCTTGAGGGCCGCTCGGTGGACACCCTGCAGGGCCTCGGCCATGCGTGCCTCGTGGATATGTCCGAGCAGGTCGATCGAGAACTGGTAGAGGCCCAGCCCGTCACCGGTCGGCCGGGATTCGATGCGGGACATATTGATCCCGCGGCTGGAGAACTGTTCGAGCAGTTCGAGCAGCGAACCCGCACGGTCCGAGCGCAGGGCCGCGACGATGGTCGTCTTGTCGGCCCCTGTCGGAGCGGGCAGAGGACCCGGGCGGGTGACCACGACGAATCGGGTGACGGCGTCTTTGCGGTCGCCGATGTCCTCGGCGACGATCTCGAGTCCGTAGCGCTGAGCGGCCAGGGCCGGGCAGACGGCAGCCATATGGTCACCGGCGTCATTGGCCAGATCCCTGGCGGCCGCGGCAGTCGAGGACGTCGGCAGGTAGACGGCTTCGGGGAAGTTCTCGTTCATAAACGCCCGCACCTGTGCCTCGCCGTGCGGGTGCGAACCGAAGGAGGAGATCTCCTCCCTGGTGGTGCCGGGTTTGACGGCGAGGACGAAGCGGACGGGCACGACCACCTCGGCGATGATCTGCAGCCGCCCGTTCTCGGTGAGCGCATCGATCGTGGCGGGCACTCCGCCTTCCAGTGAGTTCTCGATCGGCACGACAGCGGCATCACAGTCGCCCTCGAGCACCGCGTCGAGCGCCGAAGGGGCGTTGCGCATCGGATGAGTCGTGGCCTCGGCGCGCAGGTTCCGGGAGTCGAGGAAGCTGAGCAGGGCCGCCTCGGTGAAAGTGGCCTCAGGGCCGAGGTACGCGAAACGGTTGAGGCTCACTTGCCGGTCTCCTTGTGTGGATCGGGGGAGTTCTGCGTGGAATCGGAAGACCCGGAATCGGCGGGGGCGGAGGAGGCACCGAGGGCCGGCGTCCCGCCATTCCGCTTCGCGCGGAGGCGGCGGACGAGGATCGCGCGGGCGACGTCGCGGTACTGGGCAGCACGGTGCAGCTGGGCTTTCAGATCGCGACCGGTGACGCGGTGGTGGAGGTCGCATTCGACCTCTTCCACGCGCAGTCCGGCGTTGACGACGTCGATGGTCATGGCCGCCTCGACGCCCCATCCGGCGGCGAACGGCAGGGCCGCGTCGAAGGCCTCTCGCGACAGACAGCGCATGCCCGACAGCGGCTGGGTGGCGTCGAATCCGGAGAGTTCGGCGATGCCTTTCTTCGCCAGTCCGACGACGAAGCCGAAGCCCCCGCCCTTGCGTTTCTGCGCGGGCAGGATCGCGATCGTCATGTCCGCTCGACCCGCGAGCACGGGCTCGGCCAGGGGAGCGGTGTTGACGGCTGAGTCTTCGAGGTCGCCGTCGATGAACAGCAGCGCCCGGTGGTGCGGGTCGACGCCCGGATCGGCGTCGGAGATCTCCCGATTGCGCAGAGCGAAGGCCCCGGTCATCATGGCCGCAGCCTTGCCCTTGTTCTTTGGGTGGGTGATCACCTCGGCGCCGGCCCGGCGGGCCCGGGTCCCCGTATCGTCAGCCGACCCGTCGTCGACGACGAGGACCATGTCGACCCCGGGGATCCGCTTGGCCGCAGCGACGGTGGCACCGATCCGCTGGGATTCGTTCATCGCGGGGATGATGGCGGCGACCGCCTCGGGGGCGGGGTGCGGCTGTGCGCTCATGTCGGTTCTCCTGTCCGTCACCGGCACCGAGGCGGGGCACCCTTTTCGGGTCCCGCCTCGGTGATGGGGTGGTGGCGGATGTCAGTGGATGGTCAGCTGGCGGGACACGATGCCCGAGCGGACGCGGCGGGCCTCGGTGCTCATCGGCTCGGTCGTGTTCAGCGCTTCGTCGAGGCGCTTGCCGAACGCGGCGATGGGCTCTTCGACGTCGTCGACCTGGGTGCCGAACTCGAGTTCCCAGACGGGGACGATGATGCCGTGGGCGCGGAAGTAGCCGAGGAAGGTGCCGATTCCGCCGAGGTCGTTGGCGTTCTCGGCCTGCAGGCGGGCCAACGCATCGACGACGCGGTCCTCACCTTCGGGGCGGGCCCAGCGGACGTAGGTGCGGCCGGACATCTCGGTCCAGTAGGCGGAGTCGACGGAGGCGAGCTTCTCGGTCGGGGCCACGGAGTCGTTGGCCTGCTGAAGGGCGGCGGCGACGTCGGCATCGGACTCGGCTTCGGGCAGGGCCCAGTAGTCGAAGTTCTCGAGCACGCGGACGTCGAACGGGTGCGAGGTGTCGAGGATGTCCTGCAGACGCGGGCCCTCACCGGGTTCGGTGGTCGCCTCGATGGAGGTGCCGGGTTCCGCTTCGGCGGCGGCGAGGATGCCGCGGGCGACATCGCGGGAGGCATCGGTCGATGACACGGGTACCTGCATGCCGGCCAGGATCTCACCGTCGTCGCGGCGCCACGCCTGCCACGCGGCAGGCAGCAGCGAGGTGATCGTGACCTCATGACCGCCGTACTCCTCGGTGAGCTTCGCGGTCGCGGTGGCCGCGGGCACGAGTTCACGCAGGCAGATGAGGTCGGCTTCGAACGGCAGGTCCGCGAACGGACGCGCGACGAATGCCGTGGCCTGCGCCCTGGCGAGGCGTTTGGCGATGAGTTCTTCCTTGGAGCGCTTCGACTTCTTTCCCATGGGACGCAAGTCTAGTCGGTGGAGCGTGTGCCAGGCTGTTGGGTTCGCAGGCGTGCCTGTGGCGGCGGGCGCAGATGCGTAGTCCGCGACCGGGCGCAGAGAGGCCGACCGCTGCTGAGCGCAGACTGTCCGGGCCTGATGCGCCGCCGTTCAGCCGTCGTGGCCGACGGGAATGAAGTAGCGCGTGTTGTTCGACTCGTCCATGCGCACCTGCAGCTTGTCGCCCGGGTGGGGGAAGGCGGAGCGCTCCGGATTGTCGGGAGTCAGCCCGAGCGTCTCCAAGCGGATGATGCCGTGGCGGCCCACCTCGTCGGCGGCGAGGACATAGGAGTGGTTGAGTTCGCGGATCGTGACCTCGATGGCCGGATCGGTCGGTTCGTCCGCCTCGGCGAAGGCTCGGGGCGGGGCGGAATTGCCCATGCCCAGATACGCGCCGACGTCATCGGCGATGTAGCCGGCCACGGAGTCGGCTTGCGCCATCAGACCTGCGAGGATCACCGACAGCCGTTCCTGCTGGGCATCGGATTTCAGGGCCTGCCCGGGTTTGAAGAGGTGCTCCTCGGCGAGCACGCACCACGCGTCCTGCATGATCGTGCGCAGCTGGAGTTCGACGAGGACGGAGGGCTCGGAATCGAAGGGAACCTCGACGATGAGGTGGCGGCCGCGGTATCCGGACGGTTTCGGGGCTGCGGAATAGTCGCGCACCTCGGCGATGGAGAGGTTCGTATCGTCGCTCACCTCGGTGAGCAAGCCCCACAGGGCCGACTGTTCGCGTTCGGTGCGGCAGATGACGCGGGCGCCGACGACATCGATGACCTGGTTCTCGACCTCGACGGATTCGTGGATCTCGTCGTTGGCATCGGCGAGCTTGCGGCGCAGCTTCTCGCCCGTGCGCAGCCGATCCTTGATCCGACCGTCGACGACGCGCACTCGATCCCCGGAGAGCAGGGCGGACGGAGCGCGGACGGACTCGACCCAGTCATTGACCGTCTCGAGAGCGGCCCTCCAGGTGGACTCACGCCGGTCGTAGGCTTCGTCGACCAATTCGCGGACAGTTGCTGACATCCTCGTCACCTTCCTAGCTCCTGATTCAACTTCACCAGAAGACGCCGAGGATGTCTATGGCTGGGCGGCTAATATTGCCGCGGCAGTGCCACAGGGTGAGACGATCTATGGTGACTGATGTGACGGATTTCGAAACTCGCGTCAGCATGATCGTGTGGCAGCAGGGAAGGGGTCCCGTATGGGGACTCCGAAGGTGCTGCGGAGGGTGAATGATGGCACGTCGCTGCTTTCTCATCACCTCAGGGCGCTGGCTGCAGTAGATCCAGCTGAGATCCTCGTGGTTCTCGGCGCGGGAGCCCACCAAGCGCAATCTCTGATTCCGGAAGGCGTTAAGACGATACTTAACCTCGACCATGCGATGGCAATGGGCCGGTCTCTGCAGACCGGATTGCGGGCAGTTGATCCGCACTCGAACGTTGCCGTAGTGACATTGGTGGACCTGACAGACACTCCAGCGGAGATCTACCCCCGGCTGATAGAGAACGCTACCGACGGTGTGTTAGCACGCTGCACATGGGGCTCGGTTCCGGGCCACCCGGTAATGTTCGGTCGTAATTGGATATCTCGAGCGATCGATGCGTGTGGCGGCGATTCGGGAGCTAAACGATTATTCAGAGAGGCTTCCGATTCTGTCACACTGATCGAAGGCGGAGACCTTCTGACGCCAGGCGCGAACGGACCTTTCGATGTGGATACGCCGGCTCAGGCTGCGGCACGAGGGATTAATCTTCCCGAACGGAACGACGGCCGCCCATAAGCTCTCATTGCTCCGCGCGCCCTGTGTTCCCTCGGATCTGTCTCACAAGCGGATGATCTGAAGAATTGTTTTGCTATCAGCGCGCGAATCCATAGCTTCGTTGATTGATTCGAGTCCGATATGTGAACTGATGAGTTTCTCAATTGGCAGGCGCCCGCCCTTCCTCCATTAGGCAAATCTGTATGTCGCGTGAGGGTACCGCCGAGCCGGTACACCTGCCGGTGATGGACGTCGACTGCGCCACCTTTTGCCGGGGGAGAAATCGAAGACCGGGCATCAGACCTGAGTTCCACAACTTTGGCGCCCCGCAAACCGATGCGGCAGTAGCTCACCCCGCCGGTCGTAGACCACCTCGATCCAGGGAGCGACTTCCCGCATCGCCTCAGCCCGAGTTTGCCAGACTCGCCGCTCGAAGAACTCCGGTTTCAACAACGACCAAAGCGGCTCCGACATTGCGCTATCCCAACACACCCCAGTCCGGCGCGCCGATTGCTTGGGGCCAGCTCGACCGACGCCTGATGCAACTGCGCTGACGTGTACTGCGCTCCTTTGTCGGCATAGAAAGTGACGTCATCTGGAGCCATTTCTCGTAGCTTATGAGCCATCGTCAACGGCCGTTCCACGAGGTCAGAATGCTGTCTGGCAACCATCGTCCGCCCAAACACTCGGCCTGAGCGCCCATCGCGGATGACGCACAAATACACGAACCCATCCCACGTGCGCCAATACGTAATGTCGCTAACCCGCGGGGCATCCAACCCATCACATCCCAGACCCGTTTCACGAGGTCCGGGATGTGATGAGTCACCACTACCGGCAGCGTCGTAGCTGGCTTGAACCTGCGCGGGCTGATCTCTTCGAGGCCCTGCCCACGTAGCGATGTCGTGACCGTCGTCTCATCCACGCACACGTTTTGTCCAGCCAGTTGCGCTGCCGCCTGCGGTGCGGCGTAGACGCCACCAGACTCCGCGTAGACCGCCCCGCCTTGCCTATCAAAGCTCCGTTGCACACTGCCGCGTTTCGCTGGTCCGGCTTGCCGGCGCTTCTTCCACGCGTAGTACCCGGATTTCGTCACCTGAAGGAGTTATGCCATCCGGTGAATCGCGTACCGAGCCTTCCCCCGAATCCATCAGTTCGAATTTCTCTTGTTTTGCGGCTTCGACGCGAGGAAGGCGGCCGCTTTTCCCAGGAACTCGTTGTCCAGTCTCAGATCGAAGTTCTCCCGCCTCAATCGGGGCAGTCCAGCCCGTTCGTCCTCGTTCAACGGGCCCGTGGGGTCACCGTCGACGCGGCGTCGGTTTCTCTCGGGTTTGACCCAGGTGCCCAGGGTCCGTCCCCGTTCATGGTTGATGTTGAGCTAGGCCAGATATCGGATTTGATCTGCTCGGCTTCGGTCGATGGATCGAGGTAGTCAACTCTGAAAGGGGCCTACCAGTTGCCCCTGTACGTTGAGCAATGATTTCTGCGCAGATAGAGATCGCCGTTTCCTCGGGGGTGCAGGTCCCAAGGTCCAGTCCGATAGGAGACGACAGGCGGTCACGCTGTGCCTCGGTGATACCCCGTTCGCGCAACCGCTTATCGCGGTCGGCGTGAGTACGCCGACTGCCCATCACCCCGATGTATCCAGCGTGCGTCTTTAGAGCCTCTTCCAGAACGGGCACGTCGAACTTCGGATCATGGGTGAGGACACAGATGGCCGTTCGACGGTCAACTTGGACCTGGTTGAGGTACCTATGTGGCCACTCCACGACTACATTATCTGCTGCTGGAAACCGTGCAGCCGTTGTGAATATCGGCCGAGCGTCGCACACCGTGACATGATATCCGAGAAACGATCCAAGCTCGGTCAACGCGGCAGCGAAATCGATCGCTCCGAAAATCAGCATGCGTGGTGGCGTTGCAAAAGACTCGACGAAAACCGACACGTCTTCTTTGCGTCGCTCCCCCTCGAAGCCGAGGTGAAGCAGGCTGTTTGCTCCCTGCTCTAGGAGTCCCAATGCGTCTGCCACCACGGCTTCATCCAGAGGCGCGTGTCCGGTTGAGCCGTAGCATTCGCCTCCAACGATCAACACTTGGGACCCAACGTTGGGGCCTACGACAACCGTGGCAACCGCCGCCGGTTCACGTACGTCGACGGCCGCCGCCAGTTTCTCTATCGGGTGCAGGTTGGGATCGATCCTGTGAATGAACACTTCGAGAACGCCTCCGCAGGTGAGCCCAATCTCGAAGGCCTCGTCGTCGCTCACACCGTAGCGGACTACTGCTGGGGTTCCTGTGGCCAGTGCCTCTTGGCAACGAAGATACAAGTCTCCTTCTACGCAACCTCCGGACACACTGCCAACCACTTCTCCCGCGCTGTTGACTGCCATCGCCGCCCCGGGTGCACGTGGTGACGACTTCCAAGTCCGGATGACAGTCGCAACAGCGAACGGCTCCGTCCAAGCACGGATATCGTTCAAGATTTCACGCAATGCGTCACTCCGTTCTACTTTGAAGCATGGAGTTGCTCTGTACCTTGCCAACGTGACCCCACCGGGGTCTGACCATTCACGAGCCTTCTCTGTTCAGCGCGCTTCCTCGGTAGCTGGAGGAACGTGGCTCATGTCCGCAGCATCCGTTTTGTCACGAACACGGAAGTCGTTTGTTTCCAGTATCAATGAGGTCAGCACCCCACCGATCAGCGCCCAGAAGGGAGCGGAGATCTCGAACAAGGTCACACCGCTCATCGCTATAACGAGGGCTACGAACGCGCCGAGTTGGAATCGCTTCTCAGCGAAACTTGATTGGAACGCTGACAATAGCACGCCAATCATGGCGAGGCCGGCCAGCGTAGCGGTCAACTCCGGTGGCAAAGCAGTGACTAGGGCTAAAGCAACGCCTGCGAAGACACCGAAGAGGCAAAAGAGAATGCCATTCAGCACGGAGGCCACGTAGCGTCCGTCCCTATTCTCGCCGGCTTGCTCGGAGGAGCATATTGCGGTCATCGGGCCGGCGATGTTTGCGTTGTGCCCTCCAAAGAGCGGCGCGAGGAGACCGCCGATGCCGCTGATTATGGTCATGGCATTGAACGGCGGGCGGTATCGTTCAGCCATCATCACACCCATCGCCTGGGTGTTCTCCGCACCGATGACCAGGAGCGCCAGTGGCACTCCCACTGCAAGGATCGCTCCGATATTGAACGCCGGGGCTACCAGTTCCGGTGACGTGAGTCCGACGCCGCCTTCAAGAGACCCGTAGGAGCCGGTGACTGCTGCTGCGATACTTCCGAACACCAGAGCCCCCAGCACACCAGGAATCGCTTTGATGAAGCGAGACAGGAGGAAGTAGCCCACGATAGCCGCACCAACAACAATGGGCGCGGTCAGGAGCGAGTCGACGACGGCGGTGCCGAATCGGATGAGGGCCC
This sequence comes from Brevibacterium permense, assembly GCF_013280495.1. Classification (GTDB taxonomy): domain Bacteria; phylum Actinomycetota; class Actinomycetes; order Actinomycetales; family Brevibacteriaceae; genus Brevibacterium; species Brevibacterium permense. The sequence continues at coordinate 193,618 of NZ_JABSSX010000005.1, read as the reverse complement.
CAGCTATCATGGCCATCACTATAGGGAAGGGGATCCAAGTAATGACCTTTCGAATGGCACCCGTCAATCCAAGGATAAGGACGATCAGGCCAGCCGCAAGATATGCTCCTATCATTTCTGCGAACGTGTACTCCTGCAACGCCCCGACGACGAGGACCGCTCCCGGAATGCTGTACGCGCCTGTGATCGGCTGTTTGTAGTAAAGGGCCATCACCAGACTGATCAGACCACCGAAAACATAGATCCCGAAGATCCACGATGCGCTCTGGGCAGGTGTGAGACCTCCGTCCTGGGCGCCTTTGATCACGACGAGCGCGGGACCTGTGCAACCGAAGATAGCCGCTACGATGGCAGCACCGAACGTGGCGAGGTTGAGGTGCTTGGGTAAGCTGCGAAGACCGGACCTGAAACCGGGGCCACGCTCGATGAGCCGGTTTCTCGCAACAGACGATGGTGCGTCTTGGTTGTGGGGCGTGGACATGATGTCTCCCTGCTAGACGGTCTCAACGGGTGGATGGCCAGGACTGGCATCACTGCCGGTACCGCCCTTGAGGATATAAGCGCCAGCGACCAACTCCCGGCGAAGAATCTTGCCCACCGGGCTCTTCGGGATCGAGGCAATCACGAGAACACGTTTGGGACGTTTGTACTGGGAGAGGGGGGCCTCGGTGCGAGTCCATTCGAGGATACGTTCAGCAAAGACCTGCGGATCCTCGTTCTCCTCTTCAGGAACGACGAATGCGGTCACCGCCTGTCCCCATTTCTCGTCCTTGAGCCCGACGACCGACACCTCAGCGATGTCGGGGTGGCGACTTAGGATGTCCTCGACTTCAATGGGATGGACGTTCTCTCCCCCGGTGATAATCATGTCGTCGACACGACCGTCCACCCAGAGATCTCCGTCTTCGTCGAAGTGACCGAGGTCGCCTGTGTGGTACCAACGTTCACCGCGTATCGCTTTTGCATTTGCGTCAGGCCGACGCCAATAGCCGGAAAATGCTTCGTCGGAGTCTAATGAAACAACGATCTCGCCAACGACGTCCGTCGGAAGAGGAGTATGCGAAGCTGCAGGCTCTGGGTCAACTACCCGCAGCTGGGACAGCATTCCGGCTCGTCCGGCGCTGCCTGGCTTTCTGGAGGCTTTGTCCTCGACGGCGAAGGTATATATTTCGCTCGACCCGTAGTGGTTGACGAATACCTCGGGCACGATTTCTTTCTCGAGCTTTTGGCACAGAGTCGAGGTCATGGCGGCGCCGGCGAAAGCTAGTTTGCGTACAGTGGAGGCTACGTGCTTCAACTTTCCGGTCTGAGCGAGAGCCCAAAAGGCAGTTGGTACGAGATATAGTGCCGAGATTCGCTCTGCCTCGATCAGTTCGATGGCACGTTCCGGGTCGTACACTGGCATCTCGACGAACTTTCCTCCGACGATGACCATCGACAGGAGGGAGCGCAGACCCATGGTATGGTACATCGGCATAGCTCCCAGCGTGGACTCACCGGACGCGTACTGAGCCTGCATGATGTGAGCAACTGAGGCTGCGAACTCGTTGCGCTGAGTTCGTGGGACGCCTTTCGGTTTGCCTGTGGTCCCTGACGTGTAAAGCATGACACTGGCGTCTGATTCACTCACGTTGATACCGGGAGGTGCAGTGTCGGCCTCTGCCACGGTGGCTTCGAAATCTGCAGCACCCTCGATCGGGCTGGTCCCGGCGTGGAGCATCGTGGCACTAGGAGTAGACTTCTTTAGGGCGTCCTGCGTGATGCCGGAGGCCAGATCGTCGCAGACGATGACAGTTGGTTCGGCATTTTCGAGACAGTAGGCCAACTCTGGTGCCGAGAGCCGGATGTTGAAGGGCGTGGACATTGCGCCCAGCTTTTGCAATGCCAGGTGTGTCGAAGCCATCACCTCGGAGTTGCTCAGAAAGGTCGCAACACGGTCCCCTGGCTTCACCCCCAAGGCGAGCATCGAATTGGCAATTCGATTGGTACGCTCGTCCCACTCGGGATAAGTCATCCGACGAGAACCCGCGAAGGCAATCCGATCGGGGAATCTTTCCGCTGCCCATGTTAGTGTTCGGCCGATCTCCATTGATCATTCCTTTCTCTTGATGCGCTGTACGAGAGCCCGTGCCCGGGCCAATACGAGCCTGGTAGCCATCTTGACTGCGCTTGGGGGAGCGCCGCCTACCTCCGGTTCTTCGCCCCGCGCGGTGGCGTCAAGGGCGGCAGTGAATTGGTTGAACATGTCGTTGCTGACGTCGTCCGCCAACGATCTGCCGAACTGGGCGATCCGACCGGTCATATGCATCTCGGCGTGCGCATTGATGATGCTTCCTTCTCCCGACGGATCGATCTCAAGCTGGACGACACCTTGTACGGTGCCGCCGCTGGGATCGTTCGCCTCAGCGAGAGCGCGTAGCGAATGAGAATCCGGGTCACGCTCAGTAACGTGTATGTCGCCGACGAAGGAGAGCTTGACGGGCCCGAGGGCAACCTGAATGCGCCCCAGATACTTGTCGTCTCCAAAGTCGTCGACCAGCTCTGCTCCGGGTAGGCAACGGGCCATCCGTTCGGTGTCGTCGATTACCACCCAAAGTTCGTCGACACTTGCGGCGACTTCACTCGCGACGTCGATCGTCACGGTTGGCTCACTCTGAGGAACATGAATTTCTTTCGGACCCTCAGCGGCGGCGATTTCATGTCCACCGTCGCCGGCTGAGCCGCCGCCGGTCGACGTGCGCGGCAACAGCGCGGCGTGGCCGCAGTTGCGGGGCCCTGGAATTCCACCGGGGTAGCTTTCGGAGACGTCAGCGACTGCATCCATGATGTGGCGATACCCCGTGCACCGGCATAGCACTCCGGACATTTGGTCGGGCAGATCCTCTGCCGAAATCCCGGGCTTATGCTTGAGTAGGTCATAGGAGCTCATGAGCATTCCAGGCGTGCAAAATCCGCACTGGAGAGCGTGGTGATCCGAAAAGGATGCCTGAAGCGGATGGAGGTCATCAGGCTTCCCCAACCCTTCGACGGTGATAATCTCAGAACCTTCTAGTTGGCAGGCCAGCAGTAGGCACGCGCGGGCAGCGTCACCGTCGACGATCACCGTGCACATACCGCAGACACCGTGTTCGCAGCCGATGTGCGTTCCCGTGAGGCCGAGATGATCGCGCAACGCGTCGGAAAGAGTCACCCGCGGTGCCACTTGGACGGTGGCCGGACGGCCGTTAACCGTAAAGCTTACGGTTACTGCCTCGTCGGCGGCGACCCGCAATGGTACGTCCTCCGCGCGAGGCTTCCGGCTGGGAGCGATCGTGTGTCCTAGGGATGAAGCGATGGATCTGATGGTCATGGCTAGGCACCTTTCAGACTCGACCGATAGGCCCGCGCGAGTTCTCTGGCGGCGAGGACGCGAACGAGCCGTTTTCGGTATGCCGTGGAGCCGTGTGAGTCGCCAGCCGTGGTGACGACGTCTTCGGCCATCGCGTGGGCAGGTTCTTCCAATGCGTTGGTAATTTCCGAGGTGGGAGCGGCTGGGTCGCCCAGGGAGTCGACGGCCCTTTGTAATGCACCGCTCATGTCGCGTAGTTGTGGCTTATCAGAGACTCCAAAAGAGGTTATAGGGGCCTCTACCACTGCGCCAGATGTCGACCGCACGCGCGCAGCAACCCCGGCGATGGCATAGTCCCCATGCCGACGAGCAATCTCGGCAAATCCGTATCCCTCGTCGGACGACGCGATCGGGAACGACACGGATGTGACGATTTCGGTTGGCTCGGTGACCGTGGCCATCGCGCCAGTGAAGAAATCAGCCGCGCTCACCTGTCGCCGGCCGTTGGGACCGGTGACTTCAACCGTGGCATTAAGTGACATGGCCACCGCGGGCATTTCGGCGGAAGGATCTGCGTGGGCAAGACTGCCACACACTGTGCCCCTGCTCCGGATCTCGCGATGGCCGACCCACGGTAGCGCCAGCCCAAGCAAAGGCACCAGCTGTGATGCCTCTCTCTGGACCCGGCGTTGGCGAACTGCTGCCGCCACGCGCAGGCACTGGTCATCCACTGTCATGTGAGTGAGTTCCTCCACTCGGGTAATGTCCACCAAGGTACTTGGGCGGCCCAGCCGCATAGCCAGTACGGGTACCAGGGATTGGCCGCCGGCGATGACCTTGCCGCCACCGTGCTGGGCGGAACCAAGTTCCGTGACGGCGTCCTGCAACCGGGTCGGACGAACGTAGGCGAAGGGTGCGGCCTTCACGTTAGCGGCCCTCGAAGGTGGGAGTGCGCTTTTCGTTGAACGAAGCAACTCCCTCGGCAAAGTCGTGGGTCGAGCGCAGCATCGCGTACGATTTGCGCTCGAGCTCTACGCCGGTAGCCAGTGGGCCGTCGACGCCTCGGTCGAGAACTTCCTTAGCCGTGCGCAGTGCGATTGGTGAGTAACCAAGCAGGGTCTGGACGACCCGTTCCACTTCTTCAGCCAACGCCTCAGCACCTGCCGAGATCGAGGGGGCAAGGCCCCAGTCGAGTGCCTGTTGCGCGTTGATCCGGGCGGCAGTGAGCACGTGGTATTTCGCGCGCGAAAGCCCGACGAGGCGGGCCAAACGCTGGGTGCCGCCGCTTCCTGGCATCATGCCGAGCCGCATCTCCGGTAGTGCAAACTGTGTGCGATCAGTGACCAGCCGAATGTCGGTTGCCAAAGCCAGCTCAAAACCGACGCCGAAACAGTATCCATCCACCGCCGCAATCACTGGTTTGGGAGAACGCGCCGGTGCAGTGATGTCCTGACCAAGATCAGTCAGCTCATAGGGCTCAACTTCTATGAACCCACTAATGTCGCCGCCGGAGGTGAAGTGATCACCCTCCCCACGAATTACTACCACTTGAATCTGCGGATCCGCATTGATTTCCGCGAAACGCTCGCTCATCACGCTGCGCATCTCCATCGTGACGATGTTGTAGCGACCGTGTGAAAGCGTCAAGTTCGCAACGCGTCCGTCGTGGCTGCGGTCCAGTCGAATTTCTCCACCAGTAAGTGCCATGGTCTGTGATTCCTTTTTGTAGTCGGGTTAGCTGTTGGACAAGAGTTCGTGGATGACATTGCCGTGCAAAGGAAGTGAGGTAATTTGCACGCCATGGGGAGCCAGCGCATCCGATACTGCGTTGGCGACTACCGCTGGAAAGCTCATGCTGCTCCCTTCACCCGCGCCCTTTGCGCCAAGTCGACTCAGCGGCGACGGGGTCTCGAAGGTTTCGCTCGTCAACGGGAAGGCGGCCTCTGCCGAGGTAGGGACGAGGTAGTCCATGAAAGTGGAGGTAGGCTGTCCTGACTCGCTGTAGAACATCTCCTCATACATCGCCCCGCCGAGCCCATGCACCATGGCGCCGTGTATCTGACCCTCGAGAAGGACTGGGTTGAGTACGGTGCCGGGGTCGTGAACGGAGAAGACTTTTTCAATTGCGATCTCCAACGTCTCCGGATCGATGCGCACAACGGCTAGCTCGAGGACGAAGCCGTAGCACAGCGAGGAGTTGATTTGGTCTGTTTTTGAGGCCGCAGTTGATTCCGGTGGGGTGAAGGCAGCTTCTGCATTGAGCTGGGCCTCGAAGGTATCAGGAAGCGATCCCGGGTCCCAATGGATGAGGCCGGCAGCATGGCGGAACAGGACGGATCGTTGAGGATCCGCTGTGACTCGTACCTCGCCATCGGCAAGTTCCAGTTCCGTCGGGTCTTCGGCAAGGAGGACGGAGGCCGCCACTTTGATGGTTGCCGCGATTCGGTCGGTCGCTTCTACGAGCGCTGACGTGAGCAGTGGCGAGAATCGCGAGGAGTAGCTGCCGGTCGTGATCGTCCACGGCGTAGTCGCGGTATCCATGTCGATCTTGGGAACCACCTGTTCGACAGATAGACCGAGCTGGTTGGCTACAATCTCGCGCGCGACGGTCGCGTGCCCTTGCCCCTGCGGGACGGTGCCTAGCAGCACCGAAACGACGCCTTGGGGGTCAACGCTGACTCGTACGTGTTCGGTGGAACCAGACTTGTCCCGGCCGCGAACCCGCTCGTCCTGCGGGGTGGCGAGAGCGATGTAACCGATGTTCGTCGCTGAGGGCTCGACGATAGCGGCTATGCCAATGCCCATGATCTCACCGCGTTCCCGCGCTGCTTGCTGTTCGGCCCGCAACTTCTCATATTGAGCGCTCTCAGTGAGCATTGCGAAGGCCTTTTCATAATCGCCCGAGTCGTAAATCCCTCCTGTGGGAGTGGCATAGGGGAACGCTGATGTCGGGATGGCATTGGTTCGCCGGAGTTCCAGGGGGTCTTTGCCTACCGTGACAGCGATTTTGTCCATCAATCGTTCCAGCCCAAAGTAGAGTTGCTGCCCGCCAAATCCACGGTTGAGGCCTGTGGGCACCTTGTTGGTGACGACGGCCCGTGCCCTCATGCGCACAGCGTCAATTCCATAGGGGCCGGTGATGTTGCCGAAACAGCGGTACAGCGTGGCAGGTTCTGGCGGACGGAGGTAAGCGCCGACGTTCTCCTGGAAGTCCACGTCCAACGCCTCAACAGTGCCTGTTGCGGATACAGCAGCCTTGAAACGCATGATTCGATCTGAACCTGCTGAGCTAGAAAGCAGGTGTTCGATACGGTCCTCGGTCCATCGCACCGGTCTGCCAGCATGTCGACTGGCAAGGGCCATGAGGGCGATATAGGGGTAGACCCCGGATTTGATACCGAAGCTTCCACCGTTATCCGCCGGGACGATGATCCGCAGTTGGGCAGTCGAGATTCCGAGTGCGCCGGCCAGAATGGGAACGATGGAGAAGGGGCCGTGGAAGTTCGCATAGGCGGTGATCTGGGGCCCGGTGGATTCATCACGCCATTCGGCGATGACGGAGTAGCATTCCATGGGCGTGGAGGAATAGCGCGGGAACTTGTACTCCTCGCTGACTACGTGTGCGGCGCGGGCAAAGGCGTCATCAACCGAACCGAAAGTGAAGCTCCGGTCGCTGGCGATATTGCTGTCCGCACCTTCGTGAAGGACAGCGCTGTCGGGATTGGCCGCCTTTTTGGTATCAACGACTGCGGGGAGGACATCGTAATCGACTCGAACGAGCTCCGCGGCGTCTTCCGCGGTGTAGCGGTCTGTGGCAACGACAACCGCCACTGGCTCACCGACATAGCGGACTTTATCCGTCCCAGTCGGGTAGTAAGGCATATTCGTGCGTAGAGACAACGGAAAGGGTTTGAGGGTCTCAAGAACCTCTTCTGGTCCGATGACGGCGGCGACGCCCGGATGAGACCTGGCGCGGGTTAGGTCAACTTTCCGGATTTTGGCATGCGCATGAGGACTGCGGACGATCGCGGCGACCAATGTGCCAGGTAGCGGATCGAGATCATCGAGAAACCGGCCTTGCCCGGTCACAAGCGGCGGATCCTCGATTCGTGAGCCGGTTATGCGCCCATCAGATGTCGCGGGGATTTTGGTAAGCGGTTGGGTGACCTGACGGCCCGGGCCCTTGGCGGTCGCGTCCATGCGATCCTCTCCCTATAGTTCCCTATAGTCCGTACCATACCGTCCATATTGGACCGTATGAGCTTGATCATCAGCGTAGGATATGGTTGGGGTCATGTCAACAGATCGGCTAAGCGTTACGTCATACGTTGTTCTGGGGCTCATTGGCTTACGTGGCCCCTCGACGTCCTACGATCTCAAGCGTGCGGTGAGGCATTCGGTCGGGTTCTTCTGGCCCTTTCCCCACGCGCAGTTGTATTCGGAGCCCAAACGCCTATCGGAAATTGGTTTGCTGGACGTCACGACGGAGAAGGGTGGGCGGCGGCGGCAGACCTTCGAGCTTACGGACAACGGTCGAGAAGCTCTGCAGCGTTGGCTCGCCGAGCCAACGACCGAACAGATGCAGGTCCGTGACATCGCTGAATTGAAGCTGTTCTTCGCCGAGCTCACGACGGAGGAAGATGTCCTCGCGCTGGCTCAGGAACAGGTCCTTCAACACAAGAATCGGATTGATACCTACGAATCCATGCAGTCTCGGTTCGCAAGTAACGACGACATCGCGCCCCGGTTGGTCCCACTCCGCCTCGGCTTGGCTATGGAACGCGCTGCCCTACACTTCTGGGCGGACCTCACCGAAGAGATCGAGGATCATATGGGTGCCGCCACCAATGAGAAAGTATGAGAATTGGACTCATTTTCCCATAGCCATCTTTGCGCCCTTTCCTTTCGATGTTGACTGTCAAATTCCCTCTGACGGTCGCTAGGGTGTGTTCCCTACTGTTGGCGTTTCCAGGATTGACCCGGTGGGTTCGTGACGACAAAACAACCACTCCGTGAATTGACTGATGGGCAGTTGGAGACAACGGAACCATTGCTGCCCTCGAACGTCAGCAAAAGAGACCGAACATTTGAGAGTACCCGTCGAATGGTCGAAGGAACCGTCTACCGATACCGGTACGGCATTGCCTGGCGCGACCTGCCACGCGAGCGCTTCGGACCCTGGCAGTCCGTATGGAAACGCCGCCGCCGCTACCCATCGAGCGGCCATTGTGATCAGCGCGATCCTGACATAGATCAGCCAATAAAGGAGACATGCCTTAGACGAATTTCCATGATGCGGTGGGAAGGAGACTTTTCGTGGACACCCTGTCGATGTGGATCGCTCACGCTGTTGCCGCACCGACCTGAATGTTTCGCTTAGTGCGGAAACCAGATATTCCATACGAAACTGTGGCACTCCGGCCAAGATGATCGTCTTGGGCGCCAGCTCGCTCGCGGTTGCGCTGGTGAGAGTCGGAAAGCTGACCGGGTATCACGTCACCGTCTGCGACGCGCAAGCGACTTTCGCCACTCGGGAACGGTTTCCCGATGCGAACGAACTCGTAATCAGGGGCCGCACAGGTATCTCGATGAAGTTTCGGCCAATCGGCGTACCGTGATCTGCGAGCTCATGCCCATGATTCGAAGTTCGATGTTCCGCTCCTGGAGCGTGCTCTGCGATCAGACGAGGGTTTCATTGGTGCGATGGGGTCTCGACGAACGACTGACTAGCGGTATGAGCGACTCCGTGCCCCGTTCGGACTCGACTCGGGGGGCAAAGCCGGCCCAAGAGATCGCAGTGTCGATGATTCAGAAGTTCGTCTCTGGCATAGAAAGCGGAACGAGCCTGCCGCTGGGGGAGGCGCGGGGACCGATTCACGGAGCTCGGAACAGCAATACCGGAGCCGTTCAGACGTCGTAGTCGACGATGACGGGAGCGTGATCGGACGCGCCTTTGCCCTTGCGTTCCTCACGGTCGATCTCGCCTGCGGTCGCTGTCTTCGCCAGCGCCTGCGAGGCGAGCTGGAAGTCGATGCGCATGCCCTGCTTCTTCGGGAACCGCAGCTTCTGGTAGTCCCAGAAGGTGTAGACGCCGGGTCCGGGCGTGAACTGGCGGGTCACTTCGCTCAGGCCCGCGCCGAGGAGATCATCGAAAGCGGCGCGTTCGGCATCGGAGACGTGGGTGGCGCCGTCGAATTCGGCCATGTCCCAGACGTCCTCGTCGAGAGGAGCGACGTTGAAGTCACCGCAGAGCACGAGCTTCTTCTGCGGTTCGGCGCTCAGCTGGGCGGCGATATCGGCCGTCAGCGCCTTGTACCACTCCAGCTTGTAGCCATAGTGCGGGTCGTCGAGTTCGCGGCCGTTGGGCACGTAGAGCGAATAGACGCGTACGTCGTTGCAGGTCACCGACAGCGACCGGGCTTCGACGACGGGTTCTTCCGAACCGAAGGCAGGGATGTCCTTGAACCCGATCTCGGTGTCGGCCAGTCCGACGCGCGAGGCGATGGCGACACCGTTCCACTGGTTGAGGCCGTGATAGCTGACCTCGTAGCCGCGCTCGGTGAACAGCTCCTCGGGAAACTGCGAGTCCTTGCACTTGAGTTCCTGGATGGCCAGGACATCGACATCCGATCGATCCAGCCAGGCCCCGATGCGGTCGTGGCGGGCACGGATCGAGTTCACATTCCACGTAGCGATTCTCACCCTCCCACCCTAAGCCGTCCGCGCCGGAGGTGAAAACAGGGTGTCGACGGCTCGGGTGGGCCGCCTCGGCGATGATCTGCCGGAGCCGCACGGGACGGGTATGCGCTTCGCCCCTGCGCCGATCGCGGTGTCGACGGCTCGATAGGATTGGGCCCATGCCTGAAGCTCCCAATGATCACCTCGGCCACGACGGTGCCGCCTACCCGGACTCCTACTATGTGCGGCTGTCCGAGGACCGCCTCATCTCAACTCTGCACAGCCAGGGCGCTTGGCAGCCCGGCGATCAGCACCTCGCGCCTGCCTCGGGGATAGTGCTCGCCGAGATCGAACGTCGACTGCCCAGCGACAAGCTCATCTCCCGGGTGACCTTCGACGTCCTCGGTGTCATCCACTCCGGCGAGTTCACCATCGATGTCGACGTCGTCCGCCCCGGCCGCACCATCGAACTCGTCGAAGCGCAGATGCGCCACGGTGAGCGCGCCAGCGTGACCGCTCGGGTGTGGAGACTGCAGGCCTCCGACACCGAGGCGGTCGCCGGCGACGAATGGTCCGCGATGCCGCCCGTGTCCGAAGTGCCCGAGATCCCATTCACCAACCGCTGGGGCGGCGGCTACATCGCGTCCCTCGAGGGGCGCCAGGGAGTGGACGCCCGCCCCGGCTACGCACGGTCCTGGGTGCGCAGTCCCTATCCTCTCGTCGACGGTGAGATCGACCCGCCGACTGCGGCTTTCGTCAAGTTCGTCGACACCGCCAATGGTCTGGCCGTCCGTGAGGATCCGAAGACGACGTTCTTCCCGAACGTCGACCTCTCCATCCACCTCACCCGCGTGCCCGAGCCCGGCTGGGTCGGCTTCGACACCAAGGTGGCCTTCGGGCCGACCGGCCTGGGCGAGACGACGAGCGTGCTCAGCGACGTCGAGGGTCCCATCGGCACAGCAGTGCAGTCCCTGACCGTGCGCCGAGGCCAAGGCGCGGTATGAATCCGCGGCCGCGTGCCCTCATCACCGGGGCGAGCTCCGGGCTGGGACGCGGCTATGCCCGCACCCTGGCCGCCGAGGGCTACGACCTCGTCCTCGTCGCCCGGGACGAGGTCCGGCTGAGTGAGCTGGCCGAGCAGCTGCGAACCATGCAGAATATCCACGCCGAGGTGGCCATGGCCGATCTGTCGATCCGTGACGGTATCGACGCGGTCAACGAGATCATCGCGACGCAGCCGATCGACGTGCTCATCAACAATGCCGGCTTCGGTCTGCGCGGGACACTGCTGGATACCGATTCTGCTGAGCTCGATGCGCTCGATCGGGTGCTCGCCGGGGCGGTGAGGGAGCTGTCGCTGGCGGCGGCCCGGCGCATGCAGGCCCGCGGTCGCGGAGGGATCATCAACGTCTCCTCGCTGGCAGCGGTGACGACGATGGGACAGTATGCCGCTTCGAAGGCCGCGACCCTGGTGTTCACCGAGGCGCTCGCCGGGGAGCTCAGAGACAGCCCGGTGACGGTCACCGCCGTTCTGCCCGGGTTCATCCGGACGGAATTCCACAGCCGCCTCGGTGTGGAGCGTCCGGGGCCCGGCCTGATCTGGCTCAGCGTCGATCAGGTGGTGCGGCAGTCGCTTCGCGATGCGCGGGCGGCCAAGGTCGTCTCGGTGCCGGGATGGGGGTACCGCATGGCCTCGCTCGTGGCTCCCCTGGTGCCGCGTCCGCTCATGCGCTGGGGCTCGACCGGATTCTCCTTCGCCCGCACCCGCGATCGCTGAGTCGGGATTCGTCACGTGGCCTCGTCGGCATGACGCGCGCCAGCGGTGATCGCTTGGCACCCCGTTCGCTGAGTCGGGTCTCGCAAGACGTGTCGGCGATCATCGAATCGTGGTCGTATGCGCGTCGCGAAATGTGACCTATATGCAATTTTCTGCAGGAGCGGCACAAATGAGTTGAGGATTGAACTATCTGGAGTTGAGCCTGTGACCAGGGGTTTTATTCTGATCGCTTCTATGCTATAAAGCCCGACAGGATTCAAGACGGTGCGTGAGATTCTTTACAAGCGATATGAAAGTGTGGTCAAATTAATGTGTTCGCCCGGTGGGGATCGGGTGGACATAACGGACGTATGGGGATGCGTCCGGGTACTCGAGGGGAGTGCTGCGAGGACCCCGGGATGTCGCGATCACGCGCCCCGGGGTTCTTGTCATTCACAGAGAATTTCGCGAACGCCTGCCTGACTTCAGGTCACTTTCGGACATCCGAACTCACATCCAGGTCGCTATCGGATACTTCTGCGCGTGGAAGGTATCCGATAGTGCCTATGTTCGGCGGCCGCACCCGATAGTGCCGGAGGATCTGGGTCATCGCGTCGACGGTGCTGCCCCGGTCGAACGGTCCGTCGAGGCGCGCCGGCGCTCGAGCATATACCCATGCTTCCACGCCCTCGGCGATGGCGGTTGCGGAATCATCCGCGAGGCCGTCGACGCAGTGTCCGGTATCCGCGCCCGCAGCGTGAATCTGACTCCTGCGGGCGAGCCGGAGGCAGCGCCGTCGAGGTCTGACGAACCAGTGAGGGCCTCAACGTCCGGATCGATGCGCATCTCGACGACAGTCGGCCCGTGTCCGAGATCGTCGATGAGCTCTTCGTCGTCATCGCCGTCAACCTGCAAGCTGCGGTCGACGGTCCCATCGGGGAGATCGACATCCACGGCGCCGTCTGCGGTTGCACGGTCAGTGGCGGTGCGGGTCGGTCGTGGTCCTGCGGAAGGCCCCGAAACCCAGCGAATTCCGCTTTCGATGCACCTTGCTCTCAATTGCCAATCTCAATTGCCCAATGAGGAAACTGTGCATTTCAGAGAAGGGTGTTCCACAAACTCGCCTCGGCCGTGACTGAAGCGGGTTCACTTGCTGCGGGCACAGAAAGAGGTGGACAGCCCAGTTTCAAACTTGGGCTGGCCACCTCTTTCTGTGCTGCAGTCGCTCAGTCGGCCTTGCTCTTCGAGCGTCCGGTGATGAGGCCCCAGATGATGAGCACGATCAGCGAACCGCCGATCGCGCAGAGCCACGACGACAGCGAGAAGAACTTATCCATCTGCGCGCCGAAGATCATGCCGCCGAGCCAGCCGCCGACCATGGCTCCGATCACGCCGAGGATCAGTGTGGCGAAGAAGCCGCCGCCCTGTTTACCGGGCAGGATCGCCTTAGCGATGGCTCCGGCGATGAGTCCGAGGATGAGATATGCGATGAAACCCATGTTGCTCACGTCCTTCCTGAAGGCACTTGACCGGCTGGGCTGCGCGGTGTTGTTGACACTCTACAACTCACTGTAGTCGAAAGTCCAAAGGTGTGTTGATTCTTTATAGCATCGGTACAGACGCAGGCGCGACGAAATCCTTACGCTCCAGATCTGTGCCGTCTGTCACGTCCGCATCCGCCGCCGTCGCTGAGACGGCGCTGAGCGATCGCCCGAAACCCGCGCATTAGACTGGAGACCATGACCGACAGCGCTGACACTCGCCGACAACTGCTCGACCTCATCGACGAACTCGCCGTGGTGCGCGGCAGGGTGACCCTCTCCTCCGGCAAGGAGGCCGACTACTACCTCGATCTGCGTCGGGTCACTCTCGATCACCGCTCGGCACCGCTCGTCGGCGATGTCGTCCTCGACCTCCTCGAGGCTCATGATCTGCTCGACAAGGTCGACGCCGTCGGCGGCCTGACGATGGGTGCCGACCCGGTCGGCACCGCCGTCATGCACCGGTCTGTGGTGCGCGGCACCCCGCTCGATTCCTTCGTCGTGCGCAAAGAGGCGAAGAAGCACGGAATGTCCCGTCGCGTCGAAGGCCCCGACGTCGCCGGCAAGCGCGTCGTCGCCGTCGAGGACACGTCGACCACGGGAGGTTCCGTGCTCACCGCCGTCGAAGCGCTCAAGGAAGCCGGCGCCGAGGTGGTCGCCGTGGCCGTGGTCATGGACCGCGACACCGGCGCCAAGGAACGGGTCGAAGCGACGGGAATTCCGTACCTGACCGCGCTGACGACCGCGGACCTCGGCCTCGACTGACCTCGAACTCGACTGACGGGGGACCGCCTCGGCGGGTTGATGCTTAGCCACGACCGCCTCGGCGAGAACGAACCCACCGAACACGACCTGGGACTCGACTGGCAATTCGGTCGAAATCACAGGCCCGGTTTGAAACACGTCTCTGATTTCAACACGATAGATGAGACACTCCCACAGTATTGCCTGATGCAACAGTAAGGATGACGCGTGCTCACACTGAAAGAGGTTTCCCTGCGCAAAGGGAAGCGGACATATCTGGACGAGGTGAGTTTCACCGCCGAGGCGGGCCGGATCACCGCGATCGTGGGAACCCGCTCGGCGGGCCGCACCGAACTCGTGCGCATCATCATGGGCCTGATCTCCGCCGACGTGGGCAGCGTCGAACTCGAGGACTTCGAGCTCGACTTCGGTGATCGACAGAACTTCGGGTATCTGCCCGCCGAGCGCGGGGGATACCCGAACATGCGCGTGCTCGACCAGATCGTCTACCTCGCCCGCCTGCACGGGATCACCCTGGGCGCGGCCGAACGGAATGCGCTGACCCTGCTCGGCCACCTCGAGCTCGCCGACCGCGGCTACGCACCGTTGAAGAACCTCTCCGGCGCCGAGATCGCCCGCGTCGACATCGCCGCGACGCTGGCCGCCGACCCGGACGTCGTCGTCATCGACGATGCCTTCGCCGGCCTTGACGCCGCCTCGCTGCGCCTGGTCACGTCCCTGCTGCGGGCCCACGCATCCTCGGGCGTGCCTGTCATCCTGGCCACCGACGACTGGGAGGCCGCACAGACGTTCGCCGATGATGTCATCATCCTGAACCAGGGCAAGGTGACCGCCTCGGGCAGCGTCGAGAAGCTGCTCGGTGACCCGCACTACCGCGTCGAGACGGCGGACACCGAGGCGGACGCCTCGGTGCTGAAATCCCGAACGGGAATCAGCGATGTGAAGACCGTCGGACGCGAGGGCGTGAGCTTCCGCGCGAATGATGCGAAGTCAGCCGCCGCTGCCGTGGCTGAGCTGAAGAATGTGAAGAACTTCGAAAGTGTCCGCCCGACACTGGCCGAGCAGTACAAGGAGGCTCTGTAATGGCGCGCAAAGACAATGGTGCGAATGACGAGTCCCCGGAACCGCTCGTGTCCAAGGGCACGGCCGGCGAAGGCATCGACGACCTCGGTGTGCCCGTCGATGACGATGTGATCGAAGACGAGACCACAGCCGAGGAGGTCGACTCGGACGCCGAGGCGACCGTGACCGGTGCGGCTAAGGGGTCGGCCGCCTCAGGGAAGAAAGACTCGGACGCGAAGGGTTCGGACGAATCCGGCGCGACTGCCGGTCTCGACGACGTTCCCTTCGAGCTCGCCGAGGACACCCCCGATCCCGACGAACTGCCGGAGACCGGACTGGTCTCGGAGTTCGTCGATGTCGGCAACCGCCAGGCCGCGTGGCTCGTGTCGAATCGTGAGTCCACCACGGCCATGCGCAGCCCGTACTTCCTGGTCACGGCCGGCGTGATCATCCTCGGCGTGCTGGCCGCGATCATCTCCGGAATCGTCGCCGACGTGCAGAAGGACTCGGGCACTCCGACCATGGCGAT
This sequence comes from Brevibacterium permense, assembly GCF_013280495.1. Lineage (GTDB taxonomy): Bacteria > Actinomycetota > Actinomycetes > Actinomycetales > Brevibacteriaceae > Brevibacterium > Brevibacterium permense. The sequence goes on along the minus strand of NZ_JABSSX010000005.1, from coordinate 177,959 downwards.
GGTCGGAGTCGGCGAGCAGGCGGCGATGTATGAGCAGCAGCTGGGTGTGAAGATCACCGACGTCGACGACGCGCAGGCGGCCGAGAAGCTCGTGCGTGAGGGCAAGGTCGACGCCGCATTCATCCAGGACCCGAGCGGTCAGGGACAGCCGACGATCATCGCACTGGACAAACAGCCCGACGCACTGCTCGAGAAGCTCGCGCCGAAGACCGAAGCGACGCTGCTCGAGACGCCGGCCGTCGACAGCGATGTGGCCACCCCGCTGCTGTGGGGAATGGTCGTACTGTCGCTGCTCGTCGTCGCCACTTTGGGCACTGCGCTGTATCAGAACCTGCGCTTGGAGAAGCGCAACCGGATCACCGAGATCATCGCGGCCACGATTCCACCGCGCGCCTCGGCCTCGGGACGAATCACGGGCATGCTGACCCTGGTCGTCGTTCACCTCGTTGCGGCTGCCGTCGTCACCGAGCTCGGACTCTCGCTGTCGGGCAAGACGTCCCTGGCATTCGCCATGCTGCCGGGCCTGGGCTGGTTCGCGCTGGCCCTGCTGCTCACTGCCTGGTCGGTGTTCGCGCTGCTTGTCTGGGCGTCGACCGTCGTCGGCTCCAAGGCGCGCGCCGCCTTCCTAACGATCATCGGCGTCATCACCGTGGCGGGCTTCTTCGCCCCGGTCATCATCGGACCCTCGGGCACCGTTGCGAAGGTGCTTTCGTGGACGCCGTTCACCTCGCCGCTGGGCATCGCCGGCCGCTCCTTCGCCGGTCAGGCCGAGTGGTGGGAAGGCCTCGTCGCCGCCGGCATCGCCCTAATCCTCGCCGTCATCCTCCATGCTCTGGCCTCGGGCGCGTACGTGCGCTCGGTGCTGTCCGGTGGCGGACGCGGCGGCAAGACCGTGAAGATGAGCAAGCGCGCGCAGAAGGTCGGTGCCACCACCTCGGCTAAGGGCCCTGCGAAGGCGGACTCGAGCGCCGACGACGCGGAGGATGCCGATTCGGACGCCGCAGACGACGAGAAGTCGGCGGACGACGAGAAGTCGGCGGCTGCCTCGGCGAAGGAATCCGGCACGAAGAAGTCAGACGTGAAGTCCGGCGGAGCAGACGAAAAGGACGCGAAGTCGGCGGATGATTCCCGCGACGACAAGTGACCGAAAGCGTTGAACCGCAGGTGGGGGTCGGTCCATGGACCGGCCCCTGGCCTGTGGGCGAGCACTTCGATCCGGAGCTGCTGGCTGATGGCGATCGGCGCAATGTCGTCGACAAGTATCGGTACTGGAAGCATGATGCGATCGTGGCCGACCTCGATGACTCGCGTCACGACTTCCACGTCGGAGTCGAGAACTGGCAACACGACCTCAACATCGGTTCGGTCGTGCGCACCGCCAACGCCTTCAACGCCGCAGCCGTGCACATCGTCGGCAAACGCCGATGGAACCGGCGCGGAGCGATGGTCACCGACAAGTACCAGCACGTCATCCACCATCCGAGCGTGGACGACCTGCTCAGCTGGTGCGCCGAGAACGACGTGCCGCTGTTGGGCATCGACAACTTCCCGGATTCTGTGCCGCTTGAGACCTACGACCTGCCTCGGCGCTGCCTGCTGCTGTTCGGCCAGGAAGGACCGGGACTGAGCGAGGAAGCGCACCAGGCGAGCCGCGACGTGCTCTCGATCGCGCAGTACGGTTCGACGCGGTCGATGAACGCCGCAGCCGCCGCCGCGATCACCATGCACTCCTGGATCCGCCGGCACGTGTACGACCAGCCCGTGAACTGACTTCTCTGCCTGCAGCGGCGGCCTCGCATCGGGGGACTTGGTCTCCCTGAGGAATTCTCCCGTCCTCCTCGTACAGGAGGCCGCGGTCTCGCCGAGGATGCCCTGTCCTCCTTGCGCAGATGCGGTTGACGGCATTGTTGGGGCGATCCACGGTGTTTCCCGTACTGAAAACACCGCGGATCGACCCAACAAACCGATTCCGCCGGGAGCTGCAGCGTATCTGCCCATGAAGTGCCGAGGGCGCCGTACCCTCGCCGGGGTTGAGCAAAGCAGACACGGACGCTGCGAAGTTACGCAATGCGTGGAGACGAAGAAGCGCCGAGGCGGCACGACGATGGGCGTGCCGCCTCGGCGCTTCCGTGCTGCCGGGATCCGGCCGCCTCGGTGGGCGTTGATAGGCTCCGACGACGCAGCGCCGCACGCTCGGGGTCGAACGTGCGGCGCTGAAGTGCCGCTGCCTCAGCTGAGGTCGGCGGCGTGGGGTTCGATGAGTCCGCCGAGTTCGGCGAGCTCCGCGGTCAGCGAATCCGAGTCGTCGAAGGTGCGGGTCATGACCGTCAGGCGCTTGGCGTAGTGACCGATGGGGTATTCCATGGTCATGCCGATGCCGCCGTGCATCTGGATCGACTCCTGGCTGATGTTGCGAGCGGCCCGGTCGACGATGATCTTCGCGGCGATGACGTCGCGGTGGCGGTCCTTCTCGGCGCCCGGGACCTCGGAGGTCACGGCCAGGCGAGAGTACAGAGCCATGCTGCGCGCGTACTCGAGTTCGGCGTAGAGGTCGGCGGCGCGATGCTGCAGAGCCTGGTTCGCACCGATCGGAGCACCGAACTGCTCACGGGTCTTCAGGTACTCGGCGGTCATCGTCAGCGAGGCTTCGAGCGCACCGACGGCCTCAGCCATGATCGCGGCGTTGCCCAGGTCGAGGACCTCGGACAGCACGGCGTTGGCATCGGCGGCATCGAGGCGCTGGGCGGCGACACCCTCGAGCTTGAGGTTCGCGCTGCCCAGACCATCGGCCTGGCGCTGAGCCACACGGGTCAGACCTTCGGCATCGGCGGCGACGAGGTAGAGGCCGAGTTCGCCATTCTGCGTGGCGGTGACGACGAAGTGGTCGGCGACGTCTCCGCCGAGCACGTTGTTCTTCTCACCGGTGAGGGTGAAGCTGCCGTCGGCACCGGAAGCCTGAGTCTGCGGAGCGTCGACTGCGTAACGCAGTCCGGGCTCGAGCGTTGCGAGAGCGAGGAAGGTCTGGCCCTCTGCCACACCGGGCAGGATGGCCTGCTTCTGCTCCTCACTGCCGCCGAGCAGAACGGCATTGGCGCCGAGGACTGCGGTGGCCAGGAACGGTTCGAGGACGAGAGAGCGACCGAACGCCTCGGCGACCACGGCCACCTCGTTGAAGGTCATGTCCGCGCCGCCGTAGGACTCGGGGATCGCAAGCCCGAGCAGTCCCATCTCTGCGAAGGCCTGCCACTTCTCGCGGGAGATGCCCTCGTCGCTGCGAAGGATCTCTTCGCGCTTTGCGATGTCGTACTCGCTGCGCAGGTACTTGTTCAGAGTGCTGGCGAGTTCTTGCTGAATGTCGTTGAGTTCAAGATCCATTGTTGTCCTTCTTGGGAGATCGAGTGAGCGTCGGTATCTCAGAGACCGAGCAGTGCCTTCGAGATGATTCCGCGCTGCACCTCGGACGAACCGCCGTAGATGGTGACCTTGCGGGTGTTGAAGTAGCCGGGCAGGGCATCGACAGCTCCGTTGGGCAGGTCGGACAGACCCTGGCCCTGCACGCGGTCGGAGACGAAGTCGAGACCCTGCGGACCGAGCACGTCGACGAGGAGTTCGGAGATGTCCTCCTGCAGCTGGGAGCCCTTGAGTTTGAGCACCGAGGAGCGCGGATCCGGCTTGTCGGACCCGGCGGCCTGGGTCGAGAGGATCCGAAGCTGGGTCATCTCGAGCGCGGTGAGTTCGGCTTCGATCTTCGTCAGACGAGCGGAGAACAGGGGATCGTCGAGCAGAGTGCCGCGAGCGGTCTTCGTCACCGCGGCATAGGCCTTGGCACGGGCGAGGTTGACCTTCGAACCGCCGATGCGGGCGATTCCGGTGCGCTCGTTGCCGAGGAGGAACTTCGCGTAGGTCCAACCCTTGTTCTCTTCGCCGACGAGGTTCTCGACGGGCACCTCGACATTGTCGAAGAAGATCTCGTTGACCTCGTGGCCGCCGTCGATGAGCTGGATCGGACGGACGGTGACGCCGGGGGTCTTCATGTCGATGAGCAGGAAGGAGATGCCGGCCTGCTTCTTCACATCCGGGTCGGTGCGCACGAGGTTGAAGATCCAGTCGCCGTACTGGCCCAGGGTCGTCCAGGTCTTCTGGCCGTTGACGATGTACTTGTCGCCCTGGCGCACTGCGGTGGTCTTGAGCGAGGCGAGGTCCGAGCCGGCGTTGGGCTCGGAGAACCCCTGCGACCACCAGATGTCGATGTTCGCGGTGGCGGGCAGGAAGCGCTCCTTGATCTCCTGCGAGCCGAAGGTGGCGATGACGGGGCCGACCATGGAGACGTTGAACGGCAGCGGCTGCGGAACGCAGGCTAGCTGCATCTCTTCGAGCCAGATGTGACGCTGCACGGGGGTCCAGTCCTGGCCGCCCCATTCGACCGGCCAGTTCGGCACGGCGTAGCCGTGCTCGTTGAGGATCCGCTGCGAGGTGACCATGTCTTCCTTGCTCAGCTCCTGGCCGGTGGCGACCTTGAGGCGGAGTTCCTCAGGGATCTCCGTGCGGTAGAACTGACGCATCTGCTGCGCGAACTCGCGCTCTTCTGCATTCAGTAGGGTGTCCATGCGAACTCCTTATAGATCGTTCAGTAACTTTCCTTCAATGGTACGGTCCGGTGTTCGGCCTCACAAGTGGGCGATGAGGGATATCCTCGCCGAGGCGGCCCCCAGCGGGGGCGGACGTTGATGTCACAATCGCCTAACTTTATTTCGAAAATGTATTACTACAGCTATCGCAAGTGGTAATACTGTTTGTGGAATTTCTTCGGTGATTCCCAGACGTGAGCCTCTCCGGACCGAACCCCGTGCCGCTGGGGCTCCGCATTCCCCGCCGCAGAAGATCCCCAGGGGTACGGAAAGCTGAGTGACGTGTCAGGCAGGACCACACACATCCCCCCGGTCGCACCCTCGCGCCGGCTCTACGGATATGAGTCCGAACTCTCGACGCTCGTCGACGCGCTCTCCGGGCAGCGTCATCTCGGTGCACTCATCATCGGCGCGGCGGGCGTCGGGAAGACCGCGTTGGTCAACACCGCACTCTCTCGTCTCGACCCCGATCTGTCGGTCACCCGTCTGCGCGGCTCGGAGAATGCGCGGGCCAGAAACCTCGGAATCTTCGGAATCCTGCTGTCACGGGAGGGCATCGACACGGACCTCCCACCCGGTCGAGCGCTGTCGGTGATCGGTGACCTGTTCGAACGCAGAGCCGCGGGCGGGCGCTCTCTGGTCGTCGTCGACAATGCCGATCTCGTCGACGATCATTCCCTAGCAGTGCTGGCTCAGCTGACGGATGCACGCAGGATCACGCTCGTCATCGCCGCCGAATCCGCACGCCCGCCGGTCGATCTCATCGCCGGCCTGTGGCTGGCCGGGAACGTCGTCAGGATCGATCTGGACGGTATCGACGAGGCGGATGCGGTGGCGATGATCACCAGCATCGGACTCATGGAGACCGAGACGAGATCGGTCTCGGAGCTGACCGCCCTGGCCCATGGCAATCCGCGGCTGCTCGAGAGGCTGCTGTTCGGACGGAGCCGGACCAGCGGGGTCGAAACCGCGATCGCCCGGGTCGATCAGTCCAGTCGAGAGGTCATCGAAACCGTCTCTCTCATCGAAGCGGTGCCCTATGACGTGCTCGTCGGACTCACCAGTCCGCAGACGATCGACGCTCTGGCGGAGGACGGTCTGCTCTCGATCTCGAAAGGGCGAGGGGGAGAGGTGAGCATGCACGAACCCGTCACGGCTGAGAATGTCCGCGCCGCGGTCCCTCCGTCTCGCAGTCTCGAACTGCTCACTCGGTTCGATTCCGTGGTCGACCGTTCGGCTCTCCATGGTCGGGCGCTCTTCGGCTGCGCCGCGTGGTCGATCTCCTTGGGGCGAGTGCCGCCTCCCGAACAGGTGCGGGAGGCCGCGGGCTGGGGGAACGCACAGGGCAGGTACCTCGAAGCCGCGGAGATCGTCCGGACCAGCGGCTACCGCGGCTCCGAAATCGACCTCGAGCTCGCCCGCTGCGAGTGGGGAGCAGGCCGTCTCAGGCAGGCCAGGGAGATCATGGTCCCGCTCGTCTCCGAAGCATGTCTGAATCCGGATGCCTCAAAGCACGAGTACCTGTCCCGACTCGCCTCCATGGAACTGAGGCTGGTGGACCCACGGAGGCCCGAGGATCTGCGGCTCGACTGGGTCCGGGACACGCTTTCGCTGCCGATCGACATCGGCCGCCTGGACGCGACGCGTGCTCGATTCGAACTCAAAGGAGGTCGGATCGCCGCTGCCTGCGCTCTGGCCGAAAGCGTCTATCTCAACCACGCGTGTTCGGTGCGCCACCGTCTCAGGGCGTGTGCGTTCCTCGGCGTGGCAGAAGTGATGGCCGGGCACATCGAACTGGGGCTGAGCTATATCGCCCAAGCCCGGCTCATGTTCGGACTTCCCGGGCCCGAATCGTTCGAACGGGAAGATGCCGTCCCGCAGTTCTTCGTGGCGAACTTCATCGCCGGCAACTGGGCCGAGGCGCGAACGGCAATGGATGAACTGACGTCCAGCCGACGGCTGACCAGACTGACGAACGCGCTCATCGACCTGCGTACCGGCAACGCGGCGAAGGCTCACCACATCTTCAGCGAACTCAACCTCGGTGCCGACCCCTGCGACACCGTCGATATAGCGGGAATGGCCAGGTCGGCGCTGTCTTTCTCCGCGGTGCTGACACATCAGCGGAGCGAAGTCGTCCCGATCGCCGTCGACGAGGGCTCCGACGCCAGTCGGCACTCGTGGTGGGCGTCCTTCGAAGCCAGACTCTTCGACCTTCAGGCATTGGCGCAGACGTCGCCCGGGCCCGCAGGCCCGCAACTGTACGAGCTCGGGGCCTGGGCGGACGAGCACGGCGCGCACACTCTTGCCTGCCTCGCCTGGCTCGAAGCCGGCCGGCTCGGGCATGAGCAGGCCATCGGCTGCCTGGCGGCGTCGGCCGGCAGGGTCGATGGTGCCCTCGGTCGCCTGCTGCGTGCTGTGTCTCATGCCTTCAGCACAGGCGATCTGCAGGCGCTCATCACCGCGGCCCGTGAGGCGCTGCTCTTCGGCGCCGTCGTGCTCTGCGCCCAACTGTCCGGCGAGGCCCGACAGCGCGCCGTCGCCGAAGGCGATGCCACAGCCACCAAAGAAGCCCGGATCCTGCTGGGGCGGAGTCGGCGCGAGCTCGACTTCGGCAGTGATGGAAAGCTGTTCCATGAGAACTTGACCGAGCTCGAAGAAGCAATCATCACCGGTGTCGTCGACGGCCGGACGAGCGCCGGGATCGGAGTGGAGCTGCACCTGTCGGCCCGAACCGTCGAATGGCACCTCGGCCGTCTCTACCGCCGAGTTCACGTGGCCAATCGGCAGGAGCTGCGAGAGGTGGTGACGGAATGGCTGAGGAACTGACCACAGCAGCCGCCTCGAGTGCTCCTGACGGAACTGAGATCTTCGGACGCAGAGGCGAACTCGACCTGATCCGTCAGTCATTGCGCTGTTCGGAATGCTCCGGCATCCTCATCGAAGGTGAGATCGGCGTCGGCAAGACCCTCCTGGCGAGAACGGCCTTCGCGGATGAGAACGACGGAATCTGGATCCGCGGGGACCGGGTGCACCAGAACACCGAGTTCGGCGTCTTCGGTCTGCTCGTCGACCTCGATGGCGACTCTTCCGCGCTGCTGGGGCGAATCGTGTCCCGGCTCACCGCGACTCGAACTCCCCAGGCGGTCTTCGTCGACGATGCCCACCTGCTGGACTCCCGCTCGCAGGAGATCCTGACCGACTTGGCCAGTGTCGGCTCGATCAGACTCGTCGCGATGACGCGGTCCAACCCCGAGAGCGGGGTCATGCCGTTCTCGACTCTGGTCGAAGACCGTGTGCTCCAGCATCTCGTCGTCGGTCCGCTGCCGCGTGAGGACTACCGTCTGATGATCGAAGATCGCCTCGGGCACATCGTGTCCCAAGCAGTGGTCGACATCGTCGATTTCCATTCGAAGCGCAATCCGGGCAAGCTGCTCGAACTCCTCGAGTACACCGAGCGGCGTTCGCGATTCCTCATGCGCCGAGGAGTGTGGATCCTCGACGGGTTCGACACCGACTTCGATGCTCGTGCCCGCGACTATGCACGGATCGGTCTTGCCGACCATTCGCCGCAGGAGACGGAAGCCCTCGAACTGGTCGTCCTTGCGGGCGAAGTGGAACTTGCGACACTGCTCGAGGCAGGACTCGGGGAAGCCGCGGATGCGCTCGTGGCCGCCGGCGATCTGAAGATCGATGCGCAGAGATCTCATGTCTATGAGGCGGTCGAGAACCACGCCTCGGACACGATCAGGTTCACAACCCCGACTGGTCGGAGCAGAGAGTGGTTCGACTTCATCGACGCTTGCGGAGATACGCCTTCGGAACGGTCGCAGGTGGTCAGGGCCGAATGGGGGCTGAACTGCGGAGCTGAGGTCAGCGAATCGAAGACCATCGGAGCCGCACTGGCGGCCGCCCGCCTCGGAGACTGGCATCGGGCCATGCGGCTGATGGGGGAAATCCCGACAGAACGATTGAGTCCGCACGAACTGCTCTCGGTCGCCCTGCTCTACTGCGGATGCAATAAAGCTCCGCTCGGCCTCGACTTCCTGGCCCACGGCGTTCGCACGGCCTGTTGCGCACAGCTGGTCGTGGACTCACTCGTGGTGTGGTTGAATCGCGCTCTCAGCTCCATGTCCCCCGCTCTGCGGCTTGCGGATTTCCGCACCGCACTGGAACGGCTGCAGGACGACGGTGACGGACACCCCGGAGAGGGAGTGGATGCAGAGTTCGGGCTCAAGCTGTTCGACCGAGTCGCTGCGGTCGTGGCCGACGAACGACCGATCACGGTGGATGTCCTAGAGGGACTCTCCCACGAGAGCGTCGCGTCGGGCAGCTTCCATCTGTTCGACACGATGCTGCGCGCAACGGACATGCTCGACGCGGGCCTCACTGTGGAAGCGCTCGCCCTCCTCGAGTCCCTGCAGGCCGAATTCCACTTCGAAAGCACGGCAACGCTCCATGTGGTCATGCTGCGGGGGCGCACCCTCCTGCAGCTGGGACGGGCAGGCGAAGCGAAGCAGCTGATGACAGCGCTGCCGACCCACGACATCGCGTATCTGTCAGCCCGTTCGGGTCCGATCGACCTGCTGTGGGCGCAGACCCACCTGCTTGAGGGCAACCTTCCGGGAGCGATGAAGGCGCTGCGAGCCGCGATCGAATCACTGACCTATTGGAATTTGGGCACGCAGCTTCCCATCGCATTGGCCGAGGCCGAATATGCGGTGTCTCGGGTGGGAACTGCGGCTGAGGCCGATGATCTGCATGCCCGCTTCGACGAGCTGCCCGTGACGGCTCCTTACCATGAATATCGGCGGGCTCTCGTGCTGCGGACGACTGCACGTGCGATTCGCACAGGGGAGCCCAGGTACGAACACGAGCTGCGCCGCAAGTTGGACGAAGCCGAAGCCGATGGGGCAGCGGCGATCGTCGTCCTCATCCGCCTGCATCTCTTCCTGCATTTCGATGAGATCGCACCCGAGGCGATGTGCGAAGCGGCCGCGAACGGAACCGGGCGTGAGTTCGACATCGTCGGCCGCCTCGGCACTGCTCTGTGCGATCATGATCGTGCTGCTTTGACCTCGCTTGCGGAGGAATACGGCCCGTCGATGCCGGACCTGGCGGGCAGATGTGTCGCACTGGCCGCACGATTCGGAGCCGGCCAGAGCCGCGGACCGGGTGGGCAGGTCACGGGGCTGACTGCCCGGGAGAAGCAGATCAGTGCGCTCATCGTCGCCGGTCGGACGAATGCGGAGATCGCTGCGGAACTGGGCGTGCGGGTGCGAACGGTCGAGGGACACACGTACCGGCTGTTCCGAAAACTCGGCATCGAGCGCAGAGAACAGGTCGCCGAGGCGATGCGGGATACCGAAGGCCGACTGCGCGCCTGAGCTCGAACCGAGTATGCGCGACTGCGGGATTTCGGACACGAGTGAGTACTCGCAGTGATGCTCTAGTGGTGACCCTGCGGTGACTGAGTAGTGACCTGACGGGGACTCCCGTATCGACCACCTGGTCCGGGACGGCCGCCGGCGAGCAGTATCTGAGTATGGACATCACACCTCAGCCTCCTCAGCGAACCGTTCCCCGCGCCGTGCGAACGGCAGCGGCCATCCCCGGGCCGGTCACCCTTGTGCGGACGATCTCCCCGGACGAGACGGCGGGAGGCGGATCATGCGTCAGGTGATTCGTCGCAAGGAAGTCGGCGACCTCCGCTCCCTCCTCTCCCGACACCGTGCCGCTGCTCTCACCGGCGGCTTCGGGTCCGGAAGGCGTTCGATTCTGCGGGCACTGGAGTCGGAGTGGGACGGGACGGTCATCAGGGCCGCATCGAGTCCGCTCGACGAGGACACGCCCTTGTCCGGGTTAGGCGGTCTGCTCGCTGCAGTCAGCGCATCCGCGAACGGACCCTCCGATCCGTCGGAGCTCGCTGCCGATGAGGTCGTGCCGAGCATGATGGCGGCTCTCCGATCGATCCCCGGAGAGGAGGACACGCTCATCCTCGTGCCCAATGCCGATGACATGGACATGGACTCGCAGCGGGTGCTCGGTCAGGCGCTGCGCCGGTTGAAGTCGGGACGTCTGCACATCGTCATCACGGTTCGGTCGATCGACGATGACGGTCCGTTCGCCTCGGTGCCGGAGATCGAACTTGCGGATCTCAGCATCGCCGAGCTCATCGAGCTCGCCCGCGACCTCGCGTTGGCCCGCTTCGGACACACGCGCATCGCCGAGGAGGCGGCCCAGGTCGCCGCCCACGCCGCAGCTGGTCGTCCCTTGGCCGTCAGCCACATCCTCGAGGAGATGGCGCCCAGCGAGATGCGCGGGGAGATCGCGCTGTCGATCCCGGTGCGAGTGGGACCGGCCAGCCGACCGATGATCGCCGACTACGTCGAGGGGCTGAGCGATGGCGCCGATGCGCTTCTCAGATGCCTGTCGCTGTCCCCGCTGACTCCGCTGCGGCCCCTGGCCAGGAGGCTGCCCGGGTTCTGGGAAGCCGTCGACGAGTTGGAATCGCGCGGCACGATCGAACGTCGGGGAGCCTTTCTGCGGATACCGCACGGATTCGTCCGTGCCATGGTGCAGCAGTCGATGGGAGCGAGCGAGCGACGCCGGACCCACCTCGTCCTGGCCGAGGACTGTGCCGACACATGGCCGCAGATCGAGGCATGGCATGTCTCGTTCATCGACCCGGGTGAGGAGACCGCGCAGCAGCTGGCGGCGCACGCTCTCAGCCTGGTGCGCCGCGGACTCACTGCCGGAGGTGCCGAATTCGCCGAACGGGCCATCCGAGTCTGCGACGACATCGAGGAGCTGCGCGGTCAGTTGGTCGAGATCGCCGAGACACTGTCCGATCACGGGCAGTTCGCCTTCTCTCACCGCTATGTGCGGATCGCCTCCCGGTCGAACCGGGCCGCGGTCGTCGTCCGCGCTCGGACGCTCGAGGTCCGCAACGTCTTCCTCGAGACGCAGACGCTGCCGTCCCCCCTGTTCACATCGTGGAGCAGATGCGAATCGGAGCAGGCGCCCGCCGAAGTGGCGCGCCTGCAGCTGACTCTGGCGCTCTGCCATTGTGAACGGGGCGAATTCGCCCGAGCGCAGGAACTTCTGACACTTGCCGAAACCGCCGCTGAGCACGTCCGTGACAGCGACGAGCAGCTTGTCCGCGCCGTGCGCATCCTGCTCGACAGCAACAGCGGGGACGACAGGTCGGCGCTCGCGGGATTCGCGAACCTGCAGGAACATCAGGATTCGATCAGACCGAGCTTCGGACTCGCCGTGGCCCAGGGGCTGGTGCTCACCGAGCACTATGAAGCCGTGACCGCCGTACTCGATCACATCGGTGAGACCTGTGCCGCGACCAGGGTCTGGAAGCGGCAGGTGGATTGTGTCCGTGCTGATCTGAACATGCGCCTCGGCCGGATCAGTCAGGCCGTCGAGGTCATCGACAAGGTCATCGCGGAATCGGAGGCCGAGAAGCGCAGAGGACTCGTCGTCGTTCGGCAGGATCGGATCCTGCTGCTGCACTCCTGGAAGCTGCTGCTGACCGGACGCACCGGCGAAGCAGGGCTCGTCGAGGAACAGACGGCGGCCTGGGCTTCGGCGACGAACAACCACCGCCTGCTGGCCGAGCTCAATGCGCTTCAGGGCAGATACCTGCTGCGCACCGACTGTCCGGCCGAAGCGCTCGGGCACCTTCGACGCTGCGAACAGCTGTCAATGGACGAGGCCAACCCGAACGTGCGTCGAATCGACGGCGACCTCATCGAAGCGTTGGTGGGTGTGGGCAGACGCGAGCATGCGACTCTTCTGCTGCAGAAGCTGCGTGACCGCGCGAAGGCGTGCCCATCTCGGTGGACCGATCTGGTGGTCAGCCGGAGCGAAGCGCTCCTGGCCGCCGGGGAGACAGCCACCGAACTGTTCGGGAGAGCGCTGCGGCAGTCCGGCAGCACTGAATTCGTCTTCGAGAAGGCGGTCGCTCATGCGGCATTCGCCTCGAGACTGACCGACAACGGGTCGAAGCTGAGAGCACGCGAACAGAGGCTCGCCGCTGCCGCGCTGTTTCGCGAAGTCGGGGCCGATCGTTTTGCCGACCATCTCCGCACCGGTCAGATCGTCGACGAGCCGGAGGCGCCGACGATGCCTGAGATTCCGCGCCTCGGCGAACTCAGCGATGAGGAGCTCAAAGTCGTCGAGCTGGTCCGTGCCGGGCTGAAGAACAGGGAAATCTCCGAGCGGATCTTCGTCTCCCTGCGCACCGTCGAACTCCGCCTCACGGCTGTCTACCGCAAGCTCGATGTCGGGTCGCGAACAGAACTCGTGTCTCGTTTGGCAGGCAACCCGCGACTCGCCGCGGTCTGAGCTGGCGTCCGTGCGGAGCGTGAGCCGCAGACGGTTCGCGCCGTCTGCGGCAGAACGCCCCGCGGAGACCCGCACCGCAGTCGCGGATGACCGCAGTCTCTCCTCCGCAACCACCAGAACAGAGTCATCGCACTCCTAGCGTGAAGTCGACGCATTCCGCAGTTGGAAACGCAGCATCGCCGGCTCTCACCGACGATGCCCGGCCGCCACAGCGACGGGGCCGGAAGAGTCGAACATGGGAGATCACGATGACTGTGTCAGAACATCCGAATCCACTCACCCGGACAGGCGCGGTGGGCGCGGCTCCGCCGACCCCGGTGACTGCCGGTGCACCCCGGTCGGCGCGGCTGGCGATGCAGATCTGGAGGAACAAGACCAGATTTCAGCTGGTCTTCGACGTCGGAGCATGGGCTGTTGCCGGACTGCTCGCATCGGCGGTCATGGGTGCGGGTGTCGTCGGCGCAGCTGAACTTGCCTCCGCAGCAACGACCGCAGTGGTCCTGCAGCTGCTCCTCGGTCTGCTCATCGGGCTCTACCGCAGTCGCTACCACTACGGCAGCTTCGCCGAATACGGCGGCATCGCGATCATCGCCCTGATCATCGCGTGCGGTCTGATGGCTGTCACCTTGGGGGATTCCCCATTCGTTCTGCTCACCGTGTTCTCCGCCGTCATCTTCATGACCGGCAGCCGGTACCTCGTCCGCTGGTCCCACCAGATCGCGACCCGTCCGCTGCAAGGGGAGCGAGTGCTCGTCGTCGGCGCCGGTGCCGCGGCTGAGTCCCTCATCCGGCAGATGCTCTCCGACCCCTACGGTGCGTATCTTCCCGTCGGTCTCATCGACGACGATCCGCACAAACGGCAACTGAGCATCCATGGGGTCCGTGTTCGGGGCACGAGTGAGGAAATCGCCGAGGTGGCCGGATGGCTCAATGTCTCCGGAGTTATCGTTGCGATCGCCGATTCCGAGGCGGATTTCCTGCAGACCTGCCGTGATCGTCTGCAGCCGACGGGGAAATGGCTGAGGACGATCCCGCCCCTGGCAGAAATGGTCAATCGGAAGGTCGAGATCGGCGATATCCGCGATATCAAGGTCGAAGACCTCATCGGTCGTGCTCCGGTGCACACCGATCTGGCGGAGATCGCGAAGAAGGTGGCCGGCAAGAGGGTGCTCGTCACCGGAGCCGGAGGATCGATCGGCAGCGAGCTCTGCCGACAGCTGTTCGCTCTCCACCCAGAGAGTCTCGTCATGCTCGACCGGGATGAGACCGCGCTGCATGGAGTCGAACTCACGCTCTACGGTTCTGCACTGCTGATGTCGCCGAACACCGTGCTTGCAGACATCCGAGACCGGGCTGCACTTGATCATATCTTCGCCGAGGCGAAGCCGCAGATCGTGTTCCACGCAGCGGCGCTCAAACATCTGCCGATGTTGCAGCGGTTCCCCGAGGAGGCGTGGAAGACGAATGTCCACGGCACCCTCAACGTCCTCGAAGCAGCACGCGCGGTCGGAGTCGAAACCTTCGTCAACATCTCGACGGATAAGGCCGCCGCACCGACGAGCGAGCTCGGCCGGAGCAAACGGATCGCCGAAAGACTCGTCAGCGGATTCGCGGCGAAGTCGCCCGGCACCTACCTCTCGGTTCGCTTCGGCAATGTTCTGGGCTCCCGCGGATCTGTGCTCCTGTCGTTCCAGGAACAGATCCGACAGGGTGGTCCGATCACAGTCACTGACCCGGAGGTCCGACGGTTCTTCATGACGATTCCGGAGGCGTGTCAGTTGGTGCTGCAGGCGGCGACGATCGGCGAAGACGGTTACGTCATGGTTCTCGACATGGGTGAACCCGTGCGAATCGTCGACATCGCCCGGAGTCTGGTTGCGATGTCGAATCAGAATACCGAGATCGTCTATACCGGGCTGCGTGAAGGTGAGAAGCTCGACGAGGAGCTCTTCGGCGACTACGAAGGCACTGTCATTCGCATCCATGACAAGATCAGCCGCGTTGAGGCTCCGGTGCTCTCGCCCGTCGATCTGCCGGATTTCACGGCCGACCGCGGCATCATCGACGACTTCTGTGACCGCTCCTGCAGGCCCCAACCGGAAGTCGGCCGTCGAGACCCGGTCGGTGGGCCCGTCTATCTGCCGGAGCCGGTCAAGCTGGTGAAGGATGAGGTCAGGCAATGACGATTTCGGACGCGGTGCCGTCGAAGCCTCAGACAGCTGCTCCGCCTCAGACTGTCCCGGCTGCCAAGCGGATTCTGCTGTCAGGTCCGGATGTCGGAGAACTCGAAGAAGAATACCTGCTCCGTGCTTTCCGCAGCGGATGGATCGCTCCCGTCGGCCCCGACCTCGACGCCTTCGAGAAGGAACTGGCAGACAAGGTCGGAGTCGCTTACGCGGTCGGACTTTCCTCGGGGACGGCCGCCCTCCATCTCGGGCTGCTGGGTCTGGGAGTGAGACCGGGAGACCGGGTGATCACGTCGACGATGACCTTCGCTGCGACGGCGAACGCCATCACCTATTGCGGTGCCGAACCGGTGTTCGTCGACTGTGTCGACGACGGGAACATGGATCCGATTCAGCTCCATCGGGCGCTGAAGGACTCGATCGTGGGCGGAACGAAGCCAGCGGCTGTCGTCCCGGTTGATCTTCTGGGTCGGCCTGCGGACTATGATCGGATCCTTCCGATCGCTGCCGAATTCGACGTTCCCGTCCTCGTTGATGCGGCGGAATCGCTGGGATCTCGCTTTCGCGACCGAGCCTGCGGCAGCCTCGGCCAAGCTGCGGTGGTGTCCTTCAACGGGAACAAGATCATGACCACCTCGGGTGGGGGTGCTCTACTGACGAATGATGAGCGCTTGGCTGAGTACGCCAGGTATCTGTCGACCCAGGCCAGAGAGCCTGTGGCGCACTACGAACACAGAGAGATCGGGTTCAACTACCGTCTGAGCAATCTGCTCGCCGCGCTCGGGCGGGCGCAGTTGGCACGACTCGATGGTCTGGTCGAACGGCGTCGGGAGATCCGCCGCCGTTATCGCGACTCGATCGTCGCGGTGACTGACGGGATCACTCTCTTCGGTGACGACAACGAACACCGTGACAACGCCTGGCTGTCGGCGATCCTCGTCGATCACAGTCGTACGGGCTTCAACGCCGGCGAGCTCGGTGCGTGGCTGGCCGAGCACGATATCGAGACCCGTCCGCTGTGGAACCCGATGCATCTGCAACCGGTCTTCGCAGGAGCACAGATGTACGGCGGTGAGGTCTCCGAAGGCATCTTCGCCTCCGGTCTCAACCTGCCGAGCGGATCAACGATGAGCGACGCCGATATCGAGCGAGTTATCGCGACCGTCGAAGTATTCCTCGACCGGCGAGCTCGTTGAGCCCCGCGATGTGTGTCGAACTGCCAAGCCAACAGTTCAGCGCCCACTTCTTGTGTAGACGGCATAGCGAGAGTGGATATCCGCACTCCATTTGCGGGCCTCCGCAGGGCAAGGATCGGAATGGGCCGGGCAGGAAATATCGAAGATAGCGTGAGTTCGAACTCGCCTCCGGGCTTCGATCAATGGGCGGGCAGTGCGGCGTCGTTCTGTGAGCCGCCGCAAGGGAATCGCGCGCTTCAGTTCGGATCTGTCGCACGGATTCCATGGTCAAGGAGGGTACAGGCATGGAGAACACCGGTCGGGTGGAATCTGCGGTCGCGTATATAAGTTGCAGGCGGACGGTCAAGAACTGATGTCGGAAGAATTCAATGTCCTCACGGTGTGTACGGGCAATCTCTGCCGGTCGCCCCTGGCAGAGCTCGCGCTTGCGCAGCGATTTGCCGAAGTCTGCGAGATCCGCGTTCATTCAGCCGGCACTCATGCGGCCTTGGGGCATCGGACGCCGGAAGAAGTGTGGGAGATCGCCGGGTTCATGGGGGTCATCGAAGGGCGGGCCGTACACGCTCGGCAAGTGGACGAAGATCTGCTCGGCGCTGCTGACCTCGTGCTTACGATGACACGCGATCAAAGGCGTGAGGTCGTCGAGCTCAACCCTCGCATCGTTCGCAGAACCTTCACAATCCGAGAGATTTCGAGTCTCGCGGCAGTCACCCGAGATGAGGATATTGTGACTGAAGGTGCAGTTCCGACAGCTGACCGCGCAACCCGCTTGCGTGCTGCAGTCGAAGCAGCTGGTCGGCGCCGGAGCAGGAGGCGGAACCTCACACTTCCGGCGCACGACGATGTCGTTGACCCCTACGGCTGCTCTCGGGACATCTATGCACTTTCGGCCCTCCAGCTCGCCCCTGCTGTCGAAGGGGTATCGGTTCTGTTTCAAAGAGCGCTGAACCTCGGCGAGGGGGAATGATGTTGAAAGGCAGACGACGGCCGGCGGCAATGAGTACGCGACGTGCGCACACTTCGGACGGACGGACCTCTTATGACAATGTGAAACGCATTGCCGATATCTGTTTCAGCGTGATCGGACTCATCTTGGCGTCCCCTGTGATCGCCGGAGTGGCCCTGGTTGTCCTGGCCGTCCACGGTCGACCGGTGCTTTTCCGGCAGTCTCGGCCAGGGCTGGGTGGCAAGGTCTTCGACATTCTGAAGTTCCGAACCATGGTGGAGCCCGACGAAGAGCGTGTGACTGACGGACAGCGCCTGACGCGACTCGGCCGGTTCCTACGCGCTTCGAGCCTCGACGAACTCCCTTCGCTGTGGAATGTCGTATGCGGTGATATGAGCTTTGTCGGTCCGCGACCATTGATTGTCGAATATCTCGATCTCTATACGCCTGAGCAGGCTCGACGGCATGAGGTTCGTCCGGGCATCACCGGATTGGCACAGGTCAGGGGTCGCAACGATCTTGAGTGGGCAGACCGTTTCCGCCTCGACGTGGAATACGTCGACGGCAGATGTCTGCGAATCGACATCTCCATCGTTCTGCAGACGGTGCGAACAGTCGTCGGTCGGCGGGGAATCAGCAAACACGGGCACGACACCATGCCTGTGTTCACTGGATGGGAGAACTCCAGTGATGTCAGCCAGTGACGGGCAGAGGGGCACGAAGATCGCCGCAGCAGTTTTGGTGGCAGCCCAGATCTTGGCGGCCGGTGGTGCAGTGGCAGTCAATCTGCTTGCCGCTGTCGTGTTGAGTCCGGCGGGGCGCGGAGACCTGGCTTTTGCACTGCAATTGGCATACTTTCTTTCCGTGTTCGCGGTCATGGGGCTCGAACGGCCCTTCATCGCTTCGCGTTCTGGAGGATTCGGCACCGAATATCGTGTCTTTGCACGCATGGTGACGCCTGGCACGCTCTGCGTTCTGCCCATCGCCTTCATCGCAGCAGCGCTGTCGCCGTTCAGCACCAGATGGATGTGGATGGGTGTGATTGCGATTGCCGCCTACGTTGCGCTCAATTCATTGGTGCATGCTCTGCGCGTCGCCTATGTGTGCAGCCGTGAGTGGAAATGGTTTGCCGTCAATGCGATCGTCACCCAGCTGATCATCGTCGTCGGAGCGGTATTGCTGGTGCTGATCGGTGTGAATGACCCGGTGGTGTGGATGTGGGCCTATGCGGCCTCCGCGGTACCGACAGCGATCCTCCTGTTCGTCGCACCCCGCCCCTCGAAGCACTTGGAACCCACCCGAACCGAGAAGCGAGGACTTCGCCGGCGGGGCTGGGTGCTGCTCCCATCCGAATTCAGCAATTCCGCCATGCTTCGATCCGATCGACTGCTTCTGCCGATCTTGAGCAATTCAGCTGCGCTGGGCCTGTACGTCACAGTAGCCACTGTTCTCGAGATGGCCACCTGGCCGGTGCAGCAGTGGGTTGATGCCTCATTACGGAATTGGTCTCAGGGCTTCTCTTCCCATTCCTTCCCAGCGGTGCGAATAATCGCCCGAAGCGTTCTGCTGCTGGTGGCTTCTGCCGCGGTACTCGCAGCTGCAGCATACGCCATGATCGTCTTTGTTCTGCCGGACTCCTATGCGCCGGCGGCGGCCGCAATCATCCCATTGGCTGTATCCGCCGTCATCTTCGGAGTAACACGCGTCCAACAGGGCCTCCTCATCGCTGCGGACTCCCCGGGAACGGTGTCGGTCGTCGAAATCATCGGCACCGTGGCCTCGCTCATTGCATACATCACCCTGATACCGCACTACGGAATGTTCGGCGCGGCCTACGGGTCGATCATCGGATATGCCGTCTGCGCCGCTGCCGGAGCCTTCACGCTCGCGCGGGTGATCAGGCGCAAAGCAAGGCCGTCGTATGCAGATGGGCCGAGCGCTGACGTTGCCGATGGTGGCGTGGAATTGTCAGACACCGCACCGACGGCTGCACAGCCTGCAGGATCTGACATCGAGCTCATAGACCGATATCCGGACCGGACAAGGAAGTGAAGTCATGGACGTATTGATGATCGCTCATTACACAGCAACTGGATGGCTGCCGAACGATCGCTTCGACAGCTTGGCGAGCATTCTTGCTCGCCGCGGTGCAGAAGTCGAGCTGGTCACATCCTCGTTCCTGCACGCGTTCAAGACGCAACGCGACACTTCGGTGGAACGGAACCCGCTGTACTCGACCACCTATGTGCATGAACCGTCGTATCGGAGCAACGTCTCTGCCGGTCGTCTGCGCAGCCACCGAGCCCTCGGCAGGAACCTTGCTGAATACCTGCGGCGGCGGAAGGTCCCGGACATCATCTACTGTTCCATGCCTTCTCTCGAGGTGGCGCATGCCGCAGCCGAATTCGCGGAGAAGAACGATGTGAGATTCATCCTCGACGTGCAGGACCTATGGCCAGAGGCCTTTGAAATGGTCTTGCGACCACGCTGGATGGTGCGCCAGGCTCTGATCCCCATCCGTAGGCGTGCCGAGGCGATCTACCGAGTTGCGGATGCAGTGGTGACCGTCTCCGAAACCTATTCAGAACGAGTGAGTTCGGCACGCAGGGACGGCTCGACTGTCTCCACCGTGTACCTCGGGTCGGATCTGGCGAGATTCGACACCTATCCGGTTCTGCGTCCTCTCCGAACAGGAATCGCGGAGCTCGCATATATCGGAACTCTGGGACACAGCTACGACCTGCCTTCGGTGTTCGGGGCTCTGCGCGAACTGAGAAAGGAAGGCATCCGCATGCGCCTGCACGTCATGGGTACGGGTCCCTTCGAAGATCGCTGGCGTGATGAAGCAGGGGATCTGGATGAGGACGTGGTGTTCTACGGCAAGCTCGAATACCCGGAGATGGTTTCGCGTCTGCGCGGGTGCGATATCGCCATCAATCCCATTGTTGCGAACTCGGCGGCCAGCATCATCAACAAAGTCTGCGATTATGCAGCCGCAGGACTCCCTGTCGTCAACTCTCAGCAGTGCGCCGAGTACCAAGATCTCCTCACCGAGTATGGAGCGGGTATCAATTGCGAATCGACTCCGGCCGCATTTGCCGAGGCCCTGAAGAAGATGGCCGATGACCGTCGACTGGCAGAACGCGGCCGAGGATCCAGACGAATGGCCGAAGACCATTTCGACCGGTCAAAGACGTACGAACGCCTCGGAGGGGTGGTCCTCGATGCACATTGATCGTGGAGGCTCCCTGGGTGGTCATGTCCACCCACAGGGGCAGCGCCGCGCACTTCTTTCTCACACCTCTCAGTCAACTGAACACTGCCGCGTAGGAAGTGAACGATCATGATTGTTCAGCACTATCTGACGATCCTCCGCGAACGGTGGGTCTACGCACTGTCGACCGCCTTCGTCGTGATAGCTGCGGTAGCCGGGATCACGGCGCGGCAGCCCCCTGTGTACGAGTCGTCCGCAAACGTCTTCGTCCGTACCGATCCCGGCAATTCGGTCACCGACCGCTCGGCCGCGGCTGATTACGCGCGGCAGCAGATCGACACCTATGCGGATCTCGTTACCACTCCTATCGTGCTTGATCCCGCCATCAGATCCCTCGACTTGGATGCCGACGCCGGACAGATCTCTGACAGGGTCTCAGCAGAAGTGCCCGAAGACACCCTCCTCATCTCGATCACCGCAAGAGCAGACGGTTCCGAAGCGTCGGCGAAACTTGCGAATGCGGTGGCTGAAAGCCTGCAAGAGCAGGTCGCAGACCTCGAAACCACCAGCGGAAAGGCGACAGTCCAACTGACGGTCGTCACTCCGGCGACGGCGCCGAAAGCGCCGTCCTCGCCGAACCTCACACAGAACTTCGTGCTCGGATTGATCGCCGCGATACTCGCAGGGATGTTGGCTGCCGTGCTCAGAGATCGACTGGACAACAAGGTGCGGAAAGCAGATCACATTGAGCAGCTGACCGACGCCGCGGTGATCGGGACGGTCCCG
The DNA here is from genome assembly GCF_013280495.1 of Brevibacterium permense. GTDB lineage: Bacteria > Actinomycetota > Actinomycetes > Actinomycetales > Brevibacteriaceae > Brevibacterium > Brevibacterium permense. Next base: position 156,645 of record NZ_JABSSX010000005.1, on the reverse strand, counting down.
CTGATCACTGCAGGAGAGAACCACGTCTTCGTTTCAGAGCACGGATCGCAGAACGTTCAGGCTGAACCGTACAGGGAGCTGCGGTCGAATCTCCGCTTCCTTGAGCCGCGGGGCAGGAGCCGCTCTCTGCTCGTGACTTCTTCTGTGAAAGGCGAAGGAAAATCGGTGACCTCCATCAACCTCGCTTCCGCCCTCGCCCGCGGCGGGGACCGCGTGCTTCTTGTCGATGCTGACCTACGCGATCCCTCTGTGCACCGGTATCTCGGAATAGAAGGGGGCGCAGGCCTGTCGACAGTGCTGATCGGGGATACCGAGTTGAAAGACGTCGTCCAACCTATGGAACTCGTCAACCTCGCCGTTCTTGCGAGCGGGCCGATACCCCCGAACCCGGCTGAACTGCTGGACAGCGAGCAGATGACAGTCTTCCTCGAAGAAGCCACCAAGCAGTACGACGCCGTTGTCCTGGACTCTGCGCCAGTGCTTGCTGCGACAGACGCAATAGCGATGGCTACTCGAGTGTCTGGAACCGTCTTCGTCGCTCGAAACGGGGTTGTGCGTCGAACGCAGATCACTCAGGCGCTGCGAAAGATCCAACTTGTGCGGGCGCGCCTTCTCGGACTCGTGCTCAATGGGGTACCCCGGACCACAGGCACAACATATTCGCAGAGTTATGGCAGCAGCTATGCCGCGCATTCAACTCGGAAAGATCCCGACACTTGGGCGCACCGTGCTGAGCCGGAGCCCGTCTATTCGAAGCAAGTGGCGGTCCGGCAGGCGGAGGCTCCTCCAGACTCCGACCGTGAGATCCCCCTCTCAGCTTCTGACAGCTCTCTGCGTCAGGCTTCAGGTCGTGGATCTGTCTTCCCCGGGGAATGGGCGATCAGCAATGATTGAGCTCGGGCAGGGTGAGTGACGTGCTGCCGCCTGTCCGCCCTCACAGGGACTCGTCCGAGGCCCGGAGAGGTGCCCTCAAGGACCCTGCTCATTCTCCGATCTTTGTGGCATCACTGAGCGCAGTCTGTGTGCTGATCGTCGTCATTGCTCGCCTGTGGTTCTCCACGGATGTCGAAGCAGCCGCATACTCGAGCGGGGTCATCGCCGCAATTTCCTTTGCCCACGGCATGACGCTTTTCGTGTTACTCGGACGTGATCGGATCACTATGCCGGGACTGTTCATGGCATCGAGTGCAGCAATCGTCGGGGTCAGCGGATTGCTCGTCATCCCAGATCCGACTTTCATCGTCGGCTCCCACCCCGAGGTCTACCTCAATACGGCTTTGTTCGGCAGTACGCTGACTCAGATCGGGATCGGAATGCTCTGCCTGAGATCCGATTCAATAGGACGTCCTCATGAGGTGGTGCTGCCTGTCCGCTGCGTGCAGTGGGCCCTCGGCGCCGGAGTCGTTACGCTCGCGGCCACAGTTCTTCTGGGAGATCGGCTGGGGGTGCTGTCGGACGGATTCGGGTCATCGGCGATTCTGCTCATCTGCATTGCGATTCTGCTCAGCCCGCGCGGTCTGAGGAACCCTTGGAATACCGTGACCATCGCCGGAGCACTCCTGGTGTATCCGACCGCCATCATCTCGGGGACAGGCCGTTTGCGAGCCATTGCGCTCATCTTGGCCGCTGTCTACATCTTCTTCCTCAGATACGGGCGTCAATGGCTGAAAGTGGTCGGAGTATTCCTCGCCCCGATGATTCTTGTGGTGTTGGGTGTATGGCGCAGGGAATACGAAGCCTCGTTGAGCGGCGAGCACGGGAACGATACGGGCCTCTCGTCGATGTTCGTCGGCATCGGCAACTTCGGGTCTCTGATACATGACTTCGACCTCGGAGGTCTCCCGACTCTCGGAGCATCGCTTCTGTCACCATTGCGGGCAGCGCTGCCCGATGGCTTCGCGCCCGACTGGATACCCGACGCTATCGGCTATCAACTCGCTGCTCTGACAGATCCGCAGCTGTATGGAACCGGGTTCTCCACGGTGGCAACCGTCTATGGCGATCTCTGGTGGAATTTCGGAGCGCTGGGCCTGGTGATCGGGGTTCCGCTTCTCGCCGTGATGCTTGATCGCATCGACTCATGGACGATCCGCAGCTACAGACGTGCTGTCCAGGGGCCACGCGACCTTCTGCTCTTGGTGTTCTTCGCAGCCCTATTGGGCGGAGTCGGGGACATCGTCTGGTCCGGATTCCACACATGGATAGTGCGAATGTACGCACGAATTGCAGCACTCGTCGTCCTCTGGCTGCTCACCTTCTACGTTCCACGCCGAATCATCCCGCAATTCGTCTCCTTCCAGCAGGGGGAGCCGGAGCGACGTGCTGACAAAGAAGACTCATTCGCCGACTCCCTCGACCACCGACGCCGGCGGACGGCCCAGTACGTGAAATTCTCAGCTGTCTCGGAACCGCAATGATTCTCGACATCGGCCCGACCTCGGCTGCACAGGGCAATGTGCAAGTGCGTCGGCGCTTGCTGCTGTTTTCGTTCCCAGCCAGTGCTGCCTGCTTCGATACAGTGATTCGAGTGCTCAGTGAGAAGTTCGAAATGCATTCGAGGGAGGACCTAGTATGAAGAATTCGAACGGGTTCAAGGTTGTCATTGCCTCTGCCGCCCACCGGGCACATTATGTGGAGTGGTTCAAAGCGGCCTTGAGATCCGAAGGAATCCACGGCGAAGTCATCGCGTTCGAGTACCGAGGCACGGCTCCGACCCTTTCTTTGGCAGACCGTGGCGTGGTGATGCCGGCATACAACTCTCCTGAGTATCGCGAAGAGGTATTGAACTGGGTTCGGCGAGAGTCACCTGCCCTCTTTGTCTCGGTGAATGACTACGAGCTTCAGGTATTGGCAGGCGGCCTGGCAGACGAGCTGCGTAGGTTCGGTTGCACAGTCGCAGCACTCGACGCCGATGCGCAGAACATCGTCCTCGACAAACACCTGATGGCTTCGAGGTTGCGTGATCGAGGACTTCCTACCCCCGCAACCTGGCTCGGCAGTGAGGCTGACACGGCGCAGGCGGCGAAATCGGGCGGGAGATTCATCGTCAAGCATCGTTTCGGAAGCGGATCAGATGGGCTTCGCACTGCCACGGGTGAGACTCTGCTGGAAATGGTCATCGAATCGGCGAAGACGGCAAGAGACGCCGGCGGACAACCGACAACTCGCGGCGAGGACGCCGTCATCATCCAGACCCTCTTGCCCGGAGCGGAGTTCGGCGTCGATGGAGTGTTCGCTCTCGATGGGACCGGTCGTCTGAATGGGGCACTTGCGCGGCGCAAAGACCGGATGAGAGGCGGAGACACCGATGTCGCCACAACAGTCGCAGCGAACGGCTTCACCTGGGCACTGGCCGAACTCGGAGACCTCCTCAAGCCTGTTGGGCCGATCGATGTCGACTTCAGAGAAGACGCCGAAGGCTCCCCGCAGATCATCGATATCAATCCGCGGTTCGGTGGAGGGTACCCGTTCTGCCACCTTGCAGGAGCGGATGTTCCCGCCTACCTGGTCCGTGAATTGGCGGGACTGGCCGATGCTCCATCACTGTTGGACTATGAGATCGGGATGACGACGGCGAGAAGAGACGAATTCTCCGTTCTCCGTCTATAGCGCCGTCCAACGGCCGACGTGAGTCGCCTTGGAGTGCCAGGACTTTGCCTGAGGTTCTGTCACGAACCAGCTGCGACCGCGGCGGGTACCGATGCCGTGGCATCGAGCCACGTATGTCCGCCCAGATAGTCGTCCACCGAGCCCCTCCGCCTCACCAATTTCAGAGAATCGTCGTTCCGGACGAAGACAGCTGGAGGGAATTCGATGAAGGAAGACTGGTAGGACATCGTGTAGGCACCGACCCGGTAGAAGACGATCCGGTCACCTTCCGATAGCCGCGGCGCGTCTCTCAGGACTGTTAGGCGATCGTCCTCCATACAGGTGAAGCCGCAGATCACCTGTTCGGGAATCGCTTCCTCGGAAGCGGCATCGATTCGCACATCGAACTCCCTCTGTCTCCGAAAGAGGGGATCGATATTGGTGCGACTGGCATCAGTGACAACGTACCGGTGATCTCCGACGTCTTTGACGTCGACTACTTGTGAATGGAATTCCACAGGCACCGCAATCAGCGAACCGCCCGGCTCGACGATCAATTGAGTTCGATCGATGTCGACCGCTCCCTCAAGTCCTCTGCGAATCGTCGACACATATTGGTCGAATGTCGGAGTCCCGGCAGGACTGCCGAAGAACCCGCCGCCGATATCGATCCATTCGAGATCGAGGTCGAACTCGGAGATGAGCTCGGCAGCGAGTTCTGCCGACGCCTTATAGACTCCCAAACTCTGTGTGAGCGAATTCCGGTGCATATGGAGACCAGCCACCCTCACCCCTGCGGCCGTCAGCATGGACATCGCCGCGCCGAGTTCACCATTCTCCGCATTGAACCCGAAACGGCTGTGCTGTCCCGACGTCGTGCTCTCCCCGGGACATCTGTCTTCAAGATTCCAATTGACTCGCAATCCCACCGAAAGCGTCTGCTCGGTCTGTTCCTTGGCAAATTCGGCGGCCCACCTGACCTCTCTCTTTGAATCCAGGTTGACGACTGACCCGTGGGCGAGAGCTTGGCGCAATCGCTGCCGACTCTTGACCGGGCCGTTGAACACGATGCGATCCGGGCGATATCCCACGGACAGTGCAAGTTGGTACTCGGCATCCGATACCACCTCTGCCCAGATGCCTTGCGTATTCATGAAAGACAGAAGCCATGGCAGCGCATTCGTTTTGAAAGAATATGACAGCACTGAATTCGGCCATTGATTCAGAAGTGCTTGGCGAAATCGATCGATGAATTCTTCGAGGACTGATGAGTCCAAGACAAAAGCCGGCGTTTGGGGCTCGTGCTGCCGGGTCCCGTGCTGCGCCACTTCAATCACTCTCTTCTGTGTTTCATGTCGTGTATTCAAGCAGTCTACGGAGAGCATCTGGGGTGCGGGGACATTCCGCTGTTTATTGCGGAGAACCGCATGCTGCAATCGAGGTGTCCGATGATAGAAATAGAATCAAGTCGGCGTAGACAGATCTGAATCTCTGTTTCGCAGTAATCGTCTGCGTCGTGATGTTTGAATTCTGTAATTCATGATTTCGGTCCAGGCGAAATCCATCTATACAGAATTCGCTTGATGTGATCGGTGAGCGTGCTGACTCGTGTTGTCTCATTCGCGTTTGAAACGGCAGCTGATTGCATTCGTGTCCAACCGAAGGGGGCGCCGCCTGCACTCCCCGACGCCTTCCGGCCCGGGGGACTCAGACCAGATCGAGGAGGATGGTATGACAGCAAAACCAGAGACGATCATCATCAGCTCAGCGGGGAGACGCCTGTATCTCATCGACTGGTTTCGCGAGGCTTTCGAGGCTCTTGACATCGAAGGGCGAGTGGTCGTTGCGGAAAACGATCCGACAAGCTCCTCCGCTTCCTACGGCGACGTCGGCCGGAGTCTGCCGAAATACGATGATCCAGACTATGGTCGAGAGCTGATGAGCCTGGTTGCCGAATTCGACGCCAAGATCCTCATTTCGGCGAATGACTACGAGCTCATTCATGTCCATGTGAATAGCGGACTGGCGAACTCTCTTCGGGAGACTGGTGTGCTGGTGCCGGGAGTATCGGCGGCCTGGCAGGCCGGCTGCGCCGACAAGCTGCAGATGGCGCAGTTGCTCGCCGCCATTGAGGTACCGACGCCGGCGACCGTCAGCGGCGCGGATGACCAAGGAATCGATGAGTTGAGCGCTCGGGCCGACGAATTCGTCGTCAAGCACAGATTCGGCAGCGGGTCCTCGGGCCTGAGAGTGGTCTCAGCGGATCAGGTTCGCCAGGCGGTGACAGAAGCCGCACTTTCTGCCCCGGCGGCAGGCGGGCATCCGGGTACCCGGGATGATGTTGTGGTGCAGCCGAAGCTCCCGGGGGCTGAATACGGTGTCGACATCATCGGGAGTCTGACAGACGGCGGAATGCTCAGCGGCGTGCTGGCGCGCCGCAAGGTTCGCATGAGAGCCGGAGAGACGGACAAAGCCGTGACTGTCGACGCCGCACCCTTCGCTCGAATCTCTGAGCTGATTGCCGGAGCTTCAGATCTGACGGGGCTCATCGACGTCGACGTGTTCGTCGATGACTTCGGCGAGGCTTCCGTGATCGACATCAACCCTCGCTTCGGTGGTGGGTATCCATTCGTCCACCTTGCCGGTGCAGATGTGCCGCTGTACTACCTTTCTCAGGCATTCGATATCGAGGTCGATGAGTGCTGGAACAAATACGAGTTGGGTGTTGTGTCCGCCAAATACGAGAGTATTCGGGTGACGGGGCAAGTCTGAGAGGCTGTGACGCTTCTTCGCGCCTAGCGAAGACTCGGGTGCTATTGCTGGTGACTCGGTCGGCGGATCGGTTCCGACGCAGTCGAATTGCCGCATGGTGGTGGCGGACTACCGCACATCGCCTGCCGCAGGACGTGCCTAGTGATTGATTCCGGGCAGATTGGAAATCGGAACCAACGCGCGGGCAGTGTGCTGGCAGACCGGCATCGAAGACCGGACGTCTAAGAGGGGAGCTCACGTGTACGTCGATGAGCGTGACGCGGGTGTGATCCGCCGAGATGAAGGATGGGCGACCATGAGCTCGAAAGCTGAAGGGAAAGCGTACGATCCTCGCCTCAGCCTGGGAGACTTCATCGTCGAACTCGAATCCTCAGGGGTGGGTCCGGTTGACTCCGAGCTCTGCCACCTGCTGTGGACGGAATGCGCCGGTCGTGCTCGCTTCGCCGAGGCGGTCCTCCGCGCCGCTGCCACCGCAGGGGTCACGGTGGATCCTGGATCTGCGGCCTTCGCCGATTGGGTCGTCGAACTGTGTCCACGACTGTCCCTCGAGCTGGGAGCCGGTGACACAGCAGCCGCCTCGGTACTCGCTCAACTCAGCGCTGTGTCAGAGACGACCGCCTTGCGGGCGCTGACAGCGGTGGCCGACGACCTCCTCGGCGGAATAGGGGTCAATGACCCTGAAGGCGTGCTGGTCCGACTCCACTCCAGCGGGATACTCACTTGTGCGGAGGACCAGGTGAGGGGGTCACTGCTGCAGGTGCCCTCCCTCATCGCCGCCAAGCTGCGCCATGAGCTCGCCACCACAGCCGGTGGGGGATCCGCGGTCGCAGCCCTGCTCGAAGTGCTCATCGAGCATATGGAATCGGCAGGCACCGTCGAGCCGGAGCTCCTCAGCGACGTTTTGATCGTGGCCCGACACGGCGGCTACTGGACCCAGCTGCTGCGAGTGACCGAGGCGGTGGGCATTCCGATGTTCCTGCTCACGCCGCGGACCGCCTGCACCGCGTTTCGGCTTCTGCCGCCCAAGACTCGTGCGAACTGGCCCGGACTCGAATTCTTCGGAACCCTCGCCGAGGATATCGACGCTGATTCCGCGGCCGCCGATCCAGCACGCATCCGTGCCGCCGCGATCAGGCATACCGGCCCGGGACTCCTGAGGTCACGACTGCCGGGGATCCTCGGTGCCTCGGCACCGGGAGAAGATGAGAGCGGAGAGATCCGGCCGGACGGATTGCCGGTGGACGTCGTCGGCACCGTTCGTCAGATGATCGGTCTCGCCGATTCCGGCCGGCACGGTGACGCCGCAGAATTGGGCATCCGTGCCGCGGCGAAGATGCCCAGTGTGCGTGGGCGTTCCGTCGTCCGACTCCTCACTGCGATCGCACTCCACCATGCAGCCCAGTCTCGCCGGGCACTGTCCCTGCTCAATGAGATCGAGGGGCCAGCCCGGGCCGGTCACATCGACGGTGATTTCCTGCTGCCGGCAATCATCGCGTGGACGGCTCTCATCTCGGCCGTCAGCGGCGACTGTGAACGCGCCGATGCCCATCTCGCATCGGCGGCAGAGCCGTCCGAGACCAGCCGAGTCGGTGCCGGAACCGGCTCTGTCGCAGGTCGTTCAGAGACACCGCCGAGCGTCATCATCGACGAACACGTCACTCCGCCGCTGCGTATCGCAGCGGCACTGAGGGCTCTCGACCGACTCGACCTGGAACGAGCCCAGGCGGAGTTCGATGCGTTGTCCGCTTACCCCGAGCTGCGAACGTTGTGGGTCTATCTGCCTCTCATCGCCCGGACCTTGGCAGTGCTGTCCGCAAAGTCCGAATCCGGGTTGCTCTTCGTCAACGATGATGCCGAGCGATATCGCGATTCCGGAGTCCTCTCCGCCGCTGAGAAGGATCTGCTTGCGTTCGGTCGTAGCACGGTCTTCATCGCACTCGGCCAGCTGCGGTGGGCCGAGCTCGACCGAGAGAGGCTCTCGCCAGCGTGTGATGCGCGCATCGTCCTCGACGTCCGCTCAAAGCTCGTGGCCGGTCGCAACGACGAGGCGATAGCGTGCGCCGATACCTGGTTCTATCACCGCTCGCTCAGTCCGCGCAGCCGCGCAGAACTCGCCGCTATCAGAGCCGCAGCCAAACTGCGCACGGGGGACGAGGCCGCGGCGCAGAGTGACTTCATGATGGCTGTGAGTCTCTCGACCTGGGTGAGCTCGCTGCTGCCGCTTGCACTGCTGCCGCTGACCGATCGCAGCCGACTCGTCGACCTCACGGCCGACTCGCCCGTATGGGCGGAAGCTGCAAGTGAGTTCGCCGCGACCTTCGCTTCACCGGCGCAGCTGAGGGAGCGGCTGCGCCGTATCGGCCCGGTCTCCGTGGACCTGGCAGAAGCGCCGCAGCTCAACGCCGGCGAAGCCCAACTCATCGACCTGCTGGCACGGGGTCTGTCAGTCGCCGAGATCGCCGGCGAACTGCAGCAGGTTACCGGAACCGTGAAGAACCGTCTCTCCGCTCTCTACCGCAAATTCGGAGTCTCGAACCGGGCGGACGTCCTCAGCCGCGCTCGGTCCTTGGGGTACCTCACGCAGTGACGAGATCCCGCCTCCGGAACCCGACCATCCCAGCCCCGACGAGGACCACAGCGATGCCGACCAACCACAGCACCGCCTCGGCGGAGAGATCCTGTGCCGGATATTGGCCGATATGGGTGAACAGGGACAGGTCGAGGATCGCATCGTCGAGCTGCATCAGCCCGCCGAAGAGCGCGAGCACCGCCGAGGCACCGAAGACGATCCAGCTCAGGCTCATCAGCCGTGGGGCGAAGCCGTATAGCAGGTAGGCGAACCCGAGCAGCGCCCAGATCGACGGCGCCTGAGCGAGATGCCCGAGCAGGGTCGGCCACAGCAGAGACCAATCATCCATTGACATCGCCGCTCCCACACCCTCGCCGAGGCCGGCCATGGCCATCAGCCATCCCGCCCCGAACAGCGTCACCACAGCCCACGAAGCCAACCAGCCAGCACGGGAGACCGCGGTCGCGAGCACAGGTTCGGTGTGGAAGGAGGACTCCTCGGAACGCAGCCCACCAGCGGCGATGACCGCATACGCGGCGACGATGATCGCGAAGTACAGGGCCATGTATCCGAGGTAGCCGTCGACGACTCCGGACCGTCCGCCCATGATCGACAGGATCTCCGGCGGCATTCCAGCCGCTCCTTCGTCCATGGGCCCGGTGAACGAACCGAACACCACACCCATGACCAACATGCTCATCGACCACCAGATCAGGCTCGATGCCTGCAGGCGCAGTGCCAGACCGAACGACGTCGACAGCAGCGGTCCCGCCTGCGACCGGCCCAACCGTTCGGCGACGATCCCGGCTCCCAGGTCACGGCGTGACTGCAAGACGACGGCCACGACGACGAGGACCGCGAACAATCCGACCGAGTACAGCAGCGGCCACCAGCGATCGAGGGTGAACGACGCCGTCTGCTGCGACCATCCCAACGGTGAGAGCCACGACAGCCAATCGAGCGAACCCCCCCCCGACACGTGCGACATATCGCCGATCCCGCGGAGGACGAAGCTGAGTGCAAGCACTGCTCCGGCCATCGACGAGGCGGCCCTGGCGAACGCGCTCAGCTGCACCGTGACCGCGGTGACGGCGGCGAAGACACACCCCACCGCGCCGATTCCGACCGTGAACAGCACCGTCGCCGACCACGAATCCGGCTCGGCCTGAGAGAAGCCGAACGCCGCCGCCATACCCGCGCTGAGCAGGAGATTCATGAAGACCGTGAGCGCAAGGGCGGCGATCAGCTGAGTGTGCCGACCGGTGACGCCGGCGCGGACGAGTTCAGCTCGCCCGGTCTGCTCCTCGGCACGCGTATGCCGGGAGACGGTGAGGATCGACATCAGAGCCGCCCCGATCATGAGGAACACCCCGTACATGCCGACGATGAACCGCGGGATCGTCACTTGGTCGAGCCCGTAACCCGGCCCCGTGATGAGCGCCATCACCGGATTCTTCGAGAACGCCGTCATCGCCTGCAGCGAATCCGAATCCATGACCACCGCGATTGCATTCGCGAAATACGCGGTGAGCGCAGACAGCGCAATCACCCAGATCGGCAGCCACAGTCGATCCCGCCGCAGCATGAACCTCAGCAGGTGACCCAACCCTGCCAGGTTTCCCTCGCCGAGGCGGCCACGCCGAACACGTTCATGTGCACCATGATGATGCCCGGTTTGCGGTGAGTTCCCGGGACCTCCGTGGACAGTGCGATCCCCGTCGTCCGTGTATGCGGCCAGCAGATTCATGACTCCTCCTTGCCGTAGTGACGCAGCAGCAGCTGTTCGAGGGTCGGCGGGGTCGCGGTGAGCGATTCGACATCGTGTTCGCCGAGCGCCCGCATGATACGGGGCAGCTGCGCCGTATCGGCGCTGAAATGCAATCGCGAACCTTCGCGGACGAGGTCGTGGACTCCGGTCGTTTCGGACAGGGCGGGCACATCGTGTTCGAGCCCGACGGTGATCGTCGTCCGTGACAGGTGCCGCAGCTCGGACAGGGTCCCCGTCTCGACGATGCGACCCGACCGGATGATCGACACCCGATCGGCCAGGGCCTCGACCTGGGCGAGGATGTGGCTGGAGAGCAGCACCGTGCGCCCGGCGTCCTTCGCCTCGCGAATGCAGTCCTGGAACACCGCTTCCATGAGCGGGTCGAGCCCGGCCGTCGGCTCGTCGAGGAGCAGCAGTTCGACATCCGAGGCCAGAGCTGAGATGAGCGCGACCTTCTGCCGGTTGCCCTTCGAATAGGTCCGTCCCTTCTTCCGCGGATCGAGGTCGAAGCGTTCGATGAGCTCATCGCGACGACGTCTGTCCACACCTCCGCGCAGCCTGGCGAACAGGTCGATCGCCTCGCCGCCGGTCAGCCCTGGCCACAGTTCCACATCGCCGGGAACATAGGCCAGGCGGCGGTGCAGGGGGACCGCCTTCGACCAAGGATCCTCGCCGAGGAGGCGCACCGTACCCGAGTTATGTCGCAGGATTCCGAGCAGAATCCGGATCGTCGTCGACTTGCCGGCGCCGTTGGGGCCGAGGAAGCCGTGGACCTCGCCGCGGGCGACCTCGAGGTCGAGACCGTCGAGGGCGCGGACGCGTCCGTATGATTTCACGACTTCGCGCATCGAGATCGCCGCCGAGGCGGATGCTCGGCTGCCGTCGGTTCGGCGGGCGCCGGTCAACGTGCTCATGGTTCCTCATCTCTCAGTCCAGAGTTGTCAGGGACGGACTCGAGCGCTCCGTGCAGGTAGAGATCGAGCAGGTGTGGGGCGAGTCGGGTCATGGTCTCCGCGGTGTCGTCGGTGCCGAGGACCGAATGCAGGCGGTGTTCGAGCATTGCAGGTGCCAGGGCCATGACCGCGATGGTCGCCGCCTGGCCGTGCGGGTCCTCACTCTGACGAAAGGTGTAGCCGGCGAAACCGTCGGTGATATACGACTCGACGAGGTCGACGTAGTGATCGAAGTAGCGCTGACCGTGCTCGCTGGGGTCGAGCAGGGACTTGACGAGGTAGTCCACAGCGGTGGACATCTCGGGGTCGCCGAACATCATCTGCACAGCCATCGTGGCGTATTCGGCGTTGCGCGCCTTTGCGCTGGTGATCAGTTCGAATACATGGTCGTCGCAGGCGCTGCGCAGTCCGTCTTTGGAGCCGAAGTGGTGGATGACCAAGCCTGGGGAGACATCGGCGGCAGCGGCGATTCCGCGGACTGTGGTCTTCGTGAACCCGTGGCGGGCGAACTCGGCGACGGCGGCCGAGAGGATCCTCTGCGCCGTCTCCGGCGAGGTGTTGGGAGAGCGGCGCGAGTTGGAGTCGGAAGTCGTTGAACGCATGTTTAATATTAAACGCGCGTTCAATCAAGGTGTCAATAGATGGTGTGAACCGTGCTGAGCTGGCCGCGGTCAGGAGGGGTCGCGTCGTGCGAGTGCTGGTAACCGGGAGTGCAGTCGAGTTGCGGAGGCGAGCAGAGGATCTATGCGCGAGCGGGCAGCGTTATAGGCGGGGACGGCGTGCGAGAATGCGGCGTAGGTTCGAGGGGTGATGGGCAGTTCCCACGCCCCCATGTATTCGTGGGCGTCAGCGCCCATTTCAGTCTTGAAGCGGACCAGACCGCTACCGCCCATATCGAGGCCGAGGCAGTCCTTGACTCCACCCAGGTCGTAGGATTTAGCGCCTTCGGAAAGAAGCTGTCGAATCAAGGCGAGATACAGGGCATTCGAGGGCTTCATTCGTGGGTTGGTCGTGTCGGTCGCGGTGTGGATGCATTCAGCGGTCGAAGACACCCGAGCTGTGGTCGTGGCTCCGAGTACTTCGCCGTTGAAGCGGGCGAAATGCGTGGTGAAGCGGCCTGGCAGTCCTTGAGTGAGATGGGTCCACATGGTCCTGAAGAAGTCGGTGGACAGGGTTGCGAATCCGTTTCTATTCCCGGTTGAGGTGTACAGGAGCTGGAAATCATCGACGTCGGCAATGGATGCCAATTCGATCTTGACGCCTTCACGGGAGGCCTTCTTCGCGTTGTATCGCCAGGTCTTGTGCATTCCGGCAAGGATGTCATCTTCGGTGCGGTCTTCGAGATTCAGCAGGAAGTTGAAGCGGCCGTAATCGATATGCGTCTCCTGGGGGGCAGACTTTTCGATCCATCCGGAGTCGCGCATGATCGCCCTCAGCTGCAGAGCTGTGGGGTTGGTGTAATCGGGAGCGAGGTCACGGAAGTGCCTGGCGATCGGCTCGCGGAGTCCTGCTCGTACCGTTGCATTGTCCCACCGTCGGAGGCTGAGGTACGGGAGCATGCGGACGCCGATGACATCGTTTGCTTCGAGAAATGAACGCAACGTTGAGAGCTGCTCGCTTATGTCCGCATTGTCCCAATCGATCAGTGGGCCGTAGGGAATGAAAGCGAAGCGCTTCTTCGTTCCGGGGATCCGGCGGTAACGGATGATTGCGACCGAGATCGGATCTGCGCCGTCGGCATACCAGCCCACCGGCACGTAATCGGGCCAATCGACTCGCCGTGCCTCCGCCCAGAATGGAGTCTGTTGGTAGCTGACATCACCGAATCTCTGCAGGCTGGTGAGGAATGCGTCGGGTGTCATGGCTCGGATCGTAGTCATAGAGAAACCGTATTGTTCGGATGGTCGCCAGGGGGCGGAAGTTGTGTGCACGTGCGGATTCCCGCACCTGACTTGCGGTATTGATCGAGGGGCAGCAGGTGCTTCTCCTGAGTGTCGGGTGAAGCAGTCTGTTCTGAGAAATCTCGTTCCGCCTATTTACATACAACCAACCGGTTGTATGATTAATGGCATGAAAGGACTTCTCGACGATGAGGCGGATGCGCTGTTCCAGGCATTGGCCGACCGCACTCGGCGCGATATCGTGCGCCGAGTCGCTGGAGAAGGGCTTTCGGTGTCCGATCTGGCCGCCGACTACGACATGAGCTTCGCCGCAGTGCAGAAGCACGTTGCAGTCCTCGAACGTGCAGGACTCGTGACGAAGCGCCGAGTCGGCAAGCGGCAGATTGCGCACGCAGAGGTGGGTCCGCTTCGCACCATCAGAAGCATGCTCGCCGAGCTCGAAGACCAGTGGGTCGAACGAGTGCAGAGAATCGACGACCTTCTGGCCGGGGACGAGCAGGCCGGGTCGTGAGGCAAACCACCGCAATGCTTGAGGAGCAGCCATGCCGGTCATCGACACATACCATGACGAAGAGACACTGACCCTGACGATCGTCGCCGAGTTCGCGGCGCCGCTCGAGCGAGTGTGGGAGGTCTATGCCGATCCCCGCCAACTCGAGCAGATCTGGGGTCCACCGACGTACCCGGCCACGGTCGTCGACCATGCGCTCGAACCCGGTGGCAGAGTCACCTATTTCATGACGAGCCCGGAGGGTGAGAAGTTCTGCGGGCTGTGGGAACTGACCGCCGTCGACCGCCCCACGCGCTTGGAATTCCGCGACTACTTCGCCGATGAGGACTTCACCGTCGTCGAATCGATGCCCGGAAGCAGCTGCATCTACCGCTTCGAGACGACCGAGACCGGGACTCGTGCCACCTACGAATCGGTGTTCGACTCGACCGAGGGGCTGCGCACCGTGCTGGAGATGGGTGTCATCGAAGGCTCGACCGGAGCGATCAACCAGATCGACGATCTGCTCGCCCGGCAGTGAGCCGGCGCGGCCGGCGCCCGACCTCGCCGCAATGGCTCAGCTCTCGACGCGGGCCTGCATGGAGTGGGCCGGGGCGTCGGGTCGGACGGGAATGATGAGCGCCAAGCCGACCGCGAGGACGATGAGGATGCCCAGCGTCCCCGCCCGCTCGAAGCCGAAGATCTGAATCGACAAGGCGAACATCGCCGGTCCGAGGAAGCTCACAGCCCGTCCGGTCGTGGCGTAGAGTCCGAAGTTCTCCCCAGCCGATTCCGGTGGAGTGATGCGGGCGAGGAACGACCGGCTCGAGGCCTGAACCGGACCGACGCAGAAGCTCAAGATCAGGGCACAGGCCCAGAACACGGCCGCCTCGGCGCTGAAGAGGATCGGCAGCCCGCCGAGGATGATGACGATGAGACCGGTGATGATGACGGGTTTCGGCCCGAGTCGATCGTCGAACCACCCGGCGATCATCGCCCCGGCGCCGGCGGCGACGTTCGCGGCCACGCCGAGGATGATGATCTCCGACGCGGAGAACCCGTAGCCACCGGCGGCGAGGACGCCCGCGAAGGAGAAGATCGCGGCCAGGCCGTCCCGGAAGACCGCCGAGGCGATGAAGAACCGCAGCGTCTGATGCTCGGTCGACCACATCCGGATCAGACGGCGGACGAGGCCCGCGTAGTCGGCGATGAATGCTCTGATCGGGTGTCCTCCCGAGGTGCCCTTGACCTTCGCCCCCGGTGCCGAGATCAGAGCGGGGATCGCGAAGATCGCGAACCACACGGCGGAGAGGACTGCGACAATACGGAACCGCAGTCCTTCCTCGTCGCTGGCGCCGAGGAGGCCGACTTCGGGTTGGATGACGAGGACGAGGAGGATGACGAGGAGGACCAGCCCTCCGACATAGCCCATTCCCCAGCCGAATCCGGAGACCTTGCCGACGTTGTCGGGGTTGGTGATGCGGACCATGATCCCGTTGTAGGACACCTCGGCGAATTCGAAGAAGACGCTGCCGACGGCCAAGAGCAGAAGACCCAGCCACAGGTAGTCGGGGGAGTCGCGGACGAAGAACAGGCCGAACATCGTGAGCACGACGATTCCGGTGTGCACACCCAGCCACAGGCGATGCCGACCACCGGCATCGGCCCGGGTGCCGGCGGCCGGGGCGACGACGGCGATGACGAAACCGGCCGCGGCCATCGACCAGCCCAACGCCGAGGATCCGGCCTCCTCGGTGGAGGCGACGGACTTCGTCAGATACGGGGCGAAGACGAAGGTGATGATCACGGCGTTGAAGGACGCCGACCCCCAATCCCACAGGGCCCAATTGAAGATGCGCAGGCGATTGCCCGAACCAATGCCCGAACTGGGCGGATTCAACGTGGCCATGAGGCCACTGTACTGAATGCCGGGACCGAAACGTGGAGTGAGCCGTGGGGCAATTTCCCGGCTCGGGCCGCTCTTCTCGCAAGTCGTCTTTCCTGTTGCGGTGCAGAGTGGATTCCCGCCGTGACCAGGGATATCACCCCTGTTGTGTGGGTTCGGACTGAAAGTTGCCTTGAAGGAGGCTGGGGAATACGGCAGAGTGAAGCGGTAATCCATTCATTCGATCAGGAGGGCGACATGAGCGACCCCGACACGAGTTCCCAAGAGGGAAACGGGTTGGGTCCGGGCCCCGAAGAGCAGCTGCTCTTCGGCGAACCAGACCCCGTAGAACTTCATCTGCCCGAGAAACTCCACATCGGCGAATCCGACTCCGATGACGCAATCACTCAGAAGCTGCAGCGCCAGGGAGTGCGCATCGGCAAGGGCATGATCGCCCCGCGCGTATTCTGGCCGGCGCTGATCATCATCGTCGGCATCGTCGTATTCTCCGTGGCACTGCCCGAGGGCACCGGCAATGTCATCTCGAACATCCAGAACTGGATCGTCACTCAGCTCGGCTGGTACTACATGCTCGTCGTCGGGCTGTTCGTCGGCTTCGCGATCGTCGTCGGCTTCTCGAAGTTCGGCAAGATCAAACTCGGCAAGGACGACGACGAACCCGAATTCGGCGTCATGTCCTGGTTCGCCATGCTCTTCGCTGCGGGCATGGGCATCGGTCTCGTCTTCTACGGTGTGGCCGAACCTCTGACCTATGCGACGACCGGACCGAAGCCCGGCTGGCCCGGCGGTGAGGTCGAGAACGCCCAGATGGGCATGGCACAGACCTTCGTCCACTGGGGTCTGCACCCCTGGGCTCTCTATGCCGTGCTCGGTATGGCTTTGGCCTACGCCATCCACCGCCGCGGTCGCCCGCTGTCGATCCGATGGGCACTCGAACCGCTGCTCGGCAACAAGGTCAAAGGCTGGGCCGGTGACGTCATCGACATCATCGCGATCTTCGGCACCGTCTTCGGCATCGCCACCTCGCTGGGTCTCGGCGTCAAGCAGATCTCCGCAGGACTCAAGCACATCGGCGTCGTCGGCGACTACGACAACACATTCCTCATCATCCTCATCGTCATCATCACCTTGCTGGCCACTGCCTCAGTGGTCTCGGGTGTGGGCGCAGGAATCAAGTGGCTGTCGAACATCAACCTCACGATGGCCGGCGTCCTGCTGGTCACGGTCCTCGTCTTCGGCCCGACTCTGTTCCTGTTCCAGAACTTCGTCGAATCACTCGGCGTCTGGCTGGCGAACGTCCTCAACATGACTTTCGACATCGGTGCCTACTCCGGCAAGGAAGGCGCCGAATGGAACTCGAGTTGGACCCTCTTCTACTGGGGCTGGTGGATCTCCTGGGCACCCTTCGTCGGTGTCTTCATCGCCCGCATCTCCCGCGGGCGCACCGTCCGCGAGTTCATCGCAGGCGTCCTGCTCGTCCCTTCGATCGTCGGCTTCTTCTGGTTCTCCGTCCTCGGCGGAACCGGTATCTACCGTCAGATCTTCGGCTCCGGCGACCTCGTCGACCCGGACGAAGGAGTCGTCGCCGAGCGTGTCCTCTTCGACGTGCTCGGAGACCTGCCGCTGGGCTCGATCCTCTCGGTCATCGCGATCATCCTCGTGGCGATCTTCTTCATCACCTCCTCGGACTCGGGCTCCCTCGTCGTCGACATGCTCGCCTCGGGCGGTCACCCGAACCCGCCGATCTGGTCGCGCGTGCTGTGGGCGCTGATGGAGGGCGCGATCGCCATCGCGCTGCTCATGGCCGGCGGACTCACCGCCCTGCAGGCGGGATCGCTGGTCACAGCGTTGCCGTTCTCGATCGTACTGCTGCTTGTCTGCGTCTCGACTCTCAAGGCCTTCAGCATGGAGGCCAAGAGGACGGCAGCCATCGAACGAGCCGCACGGTTCCGTGCGGTCGGTGAGCACTTGGCCGATGACTTCGACGAATACCTCGGCGAGAAGGTCGACGAACGCATCGACTATCGGCTCAAGAGCTCCCAGGGCCTGCTCGGCAAGCAGCGCGCGAAGTCATCTTCCCGAGACAGCAAGCGCGGTGTGCGTGAGGTTCCGACCCGGGAGACGGAGACACCTCCGGACACGGAGTCCTGACCCGCACCGAGGCGTCTCGGTCCGGGAACGCTGCCTGCCCTCCACGGCGAGGCACGGTCCCGCACCGAGGCGGCTCACCTCCGACGCAACCGCTCGACCATCCGGTCGGGCGGTTGCGTCGTTCACGGCCGATGCCAGGGGAGGGCATCCTCGGCGACAGGATCCGAAATCGCGTTCCGGGATTCGTTCACGGCCGATGCCAAGGGAGGGCCGCCTCGGCGAGGGAAGCCGCGCTCCGGGCCTCCCTGCCATGGGCGGGACGGAACGAGTAGGCTGGTGGCAGCAGAAACGGCCGACCCCGACCAAGGAGCATGTATGCCCATCGCCAGCCCCGAAGTGTATGCCGAGATGATCGACCGCGCGAAGACCCAGGGCTTCGCCTACCCCGCGATCAACTGCACCTCCTCGCAGACGATCAACGCCGCCATCCGCGGCTTCGCCGAGGCCGGCTCCGACGGCATCGTGCAGATCTCCACGGGCGGTGCCGAATACATGTCCGGCCCGACGGTCAAGGACCGCGTGCGCGGTGCGATCGCGTTCTCCGTCTTCGCCGCCGAGGTGGCCAAGAGCTATGACGTCAACATCGCGCTGCACACCGACCACGCCCCGAAGGACGCCGTCGAAGCGTGGGTCAAGCCGCTGTTGGCCGAGTCGACCGAGCGAGTGAAGAACGGCGGCGAGCCCTACTTCCAGTCGCACATGTGGGACGGCTCGGCCGTTCCCCTCGACGAGAACCTCACCCTCGCCGAGGAGCTGCTCGAGCTCTCGGCGGCAGCTCACTCGATCCTCGAGATCGAGGTCGGCGTCGTCGGCGGCGAAGAGGACGGCGTCGAGAACGAGATCAACGAGAAGCTCTACACCTCCGTCGAGGACGGGCTGGCCACCGCCCGCGCGCTGGGCACCGGCGAGAAGGGCCGCTACCTCACGGCTCTGACCTTCGGAAACGTCCACGGCGTGTACAAGCCCGGCAATGTGAAGCTGCGCCCCGAACTCCTCGGCGAGATTCAGGAGAAGGTCGGTGCCGAGTTCGGCAAGAAGGCTCCCTTCGATCTCGTCTTCCACGGCGGCTCGGGCTCGAGCGCAGAAGAGATCGCCGAGGCGGTCCGCCACGGAGTCGTGAAGATGAACATCGACACGGATACCCAGTACGCCTTCACCCGTCCCATCGTCGAGCACATGTTCCGCAACTACGACGGAGTGCTCAAGATCGACGGCGAGGTCGGCGACAAGAAGCTCTACGACCCGCGCTCCTACGGCAAGGCCGCGGAGAAGGGCATGGCCGAGCGCATAGTCGAAGCCTGCCAGAATCTCGGCTCGGCAGGCACCAGCCTGAAGAAGTGAGGCTCAGCCGGCTCAGTTGGGACAGCCAGCTCAGCCGGCTCGGCTGGTGAGCAGGCTCGGCTGGTGAGCCGGAGGGCAGCAGCCTCTGCCCCGCGAACCGACAGCGGCCGTCGCCCGATTCCGGGCGGCGGCCGCTGCAGTTATGCGCATGTGGATCGTCCGGCGGGCGAATTGTGGTCACCTTCGGATACTTTCGCCGGAATCTAGGTCGCCATCGGATACTTTCGAGCGCGAAAACTATCCGATAGTGACCTACATTTGCGCCGAGGTTAAGGCATGAGCCGTAGGTCTCAGGGTCGGGCGGCGGTCGCTGCTCTGTGCGTCGCTGTGATTGGCACGAGGCCCGGGACGCCATTGTCCCGGGCCTCGCAGTCTGTCCCCCGCATCGGCGGACGAGTAGTCTGCCGAATGGCCTGCCTGCCGATCGGCCGCCTGCCGGGTGGCAGGCAGCCGACCGCGTGGGGCATCAGCCTTTCGGCACCGCCTCGCCGGCCTTGAGGCGAGCCACCCGCTGATCCCAGAAGTCGGCATTGCGCACGCCGATCTTCTCGGGCTCGAACACCGGGTCCAGGCCGTGCTTGGTCTGGCGTTCGAAGTCGCGCAGGAGCTTGAACGCCGGCTGCTGCAGGATGAGGATGCCGATGATGTTCAGCCAGGCCATAAGGCCCACGCCGATGTCGCCGAGCGCCCAGGCGCTGCCGGCCGTCGACATCGCACCGACGGCGACGGCGACGAGGATGAGCAGCTGCAGCACGCGCTTGCCGACGGCGAGCACCAGGGTGTTCTTGACCTTGCCCAGCAGGTACACGAGGTTCGTCTCGGCCATGTAGTAGTACGCGACGATCGTGGTCAGAGCGAAGAGGAAGATCGAGATCGCGATGAAGCCGGCACCGAAGCCGTGGATCATCGAGTCGAGTCCCGCCTGCGGCCACTTTTCGCCCGGAGTCGCAGCGATCTCCTCGGCCATCTGACCGCGACCGGTGCCGATGATCGTCGTCTCGTCTGCGTCGAAGACCTTGTACATACCGGTCGAGAGGATCATGAACGCGGTCGCCGAGCACACAAACAGGGTGTCGATGTAGACCGATCCGGCCTGCACGAGTCCCTGCTTCGAGGGGTGCGAGACCTCGGCGGCCGATGCGGCGTGCGGTCCGGTTCCCTGCCCGGCCTCGTTCGAGTAGATGCCGCGCTGGACGCCCCACTGGACCGCCATGCCGATGATGCCGCCGAAGGCCGCTTCCGGTCCGGCGTCGATGCCGAAGGCCGAGGTGAACATCAGCTCGAAGACCGGAACGATCTGGTCGGCGTTGATGATGGTCACGGCGATGGCCGCGATGATGTAGATGACTGCCATGAACGGAACCGCCAGCGAAGCGAAGTGAGCGATGCGCTTGATTCCGCCGACGACGATGAAGCCCATGACGATGACGAGCGCGATTGCGGTGCCCCAGGTGGGAACGCTCCAGGCGTTCTCGACGGCGCCGGAGATCGCATTGGACTGGATGCCCGGCAGCATGAAGGACATGGCGATGACGGTCACGGCCGCGAAGACCATGCCGTAGACCTTGAACAGGCCGCGGGCCTTGGTGTGGCGGTAGGCCTTCTCGAGGTAGAAGGCCGGGCCGCCGCGGTACTCACCGGTGCGGGGATCCTGTTCCTTGAAGATCTGTCCCAGGGTGGATTCGACGTAGGACGTCGAGGCGCCGAGGAGGGCTGAGATCCACATCCAGACGACGGCACCGGGGCCGCCGAAGCCGATGGCGGTGGCGACACCGGCGATATTGCCGACGCCGACGCGTCCGGCCAGAGAGATCGCCAGCGCCTGGAAGGACGAGACGCCCTCATTGGAGCTCTTTCCCGTGAACATCTGCCTGAAGATGGCGGGGATCTGACGGATCTGAACCGCGCGGGAGCGGATCGTGAAATAGACACCTGCGCCGAGGCACAGATAGACGAGGGCGGATGACCACACAACCCCGTTGAGCCAGTCGATGAAAGCGGACACGCTTCTCCATTCGTTCTTCCGCGCCGGGATCGCCGACACGGTGTTGCTTATCTAGCATCTGTCCCAGAGCACCGGCCAGCGGGGACCGGCCAGTTTCACGAGAGTTTCCCTAGCGTTCTCTGTGATGCACCTCATAAGTCAAGCCGATTGTCATCGGTGACGCAAATCGCATTCGCCGAGGCGGCCCCCCGTGGCGCTGCCGTCGACGCGGTCGTGTGATTTCACGGGGCCGGGGGCGTACCGCGGCAGGCGCGGGCGCAATGCGGGCGACGCCGAAAGGGATCTCGGCCATTGCGGCAAGGGAATTTCCGCTGTGTTGGTTGAGTCGCCTCGGCGAATTGTTGCGAAGTCATTGCGAACTGGATCACTTCATGTGGGTCAGTTCACTATTTGGGACGGGAACCGTATTATGTGGTGCGGATCTCTTCGAGCAAAGAAGACACGAAGAGCACTTGTGAAAGACAGGAACACCATGAAACGACGAACCGGTGCAAAGGCTGCGGCCATCGCCGCGGCCGGCGCTCTGCTCCTCTCCGCCTGCTCGACCTCGACGACCGGAGGCGGCGGCGGGGATGACAAAGGTGGAATGCTCACGGTCGGAACCACGGACAAGGTCGTGGCTCTCGACCCGGCTGCTGCGTATGACAACGGAAGCTCCCTCGTCGAACAGCAGATCTACCCGTACATCCTCGCCTACAAGCCGGGCACGGCCGAGCTCAACCCCTCGATCGCGGAATCGGCTGACTTCACCGAGCCGACGAAGTACGAGGTCAAGCTCAAGGACGGGCTCAAGTATGCCAATGGCAACGAACTGACCTCCTCCGACGTGAAGTTCTCCTTCGATCGGCAGCTGAAGATCCAGGACCCCAACGGGCCCTCCTCGCTGCTCGGCGGCTTGAAGTCCGTGGAGACCCCGGATGAGAAGACCGTCATCTTCAACCTCAAGCGCAAGAACGACCAGACCTGGCCGGGTGTGCTGGCCAGTGCCGCCGGACCGATCGTCGATGAAGATGTGTTCTCGGCCGACAAGGTCACGAAGGACCAGGAGATCGTCGACGGCAAGGCCTTCGCGGGCCCGTATACGATCGACGGCTTCAAGTTCAACGAGCTGATCACCTACAAGGCCAACCCGGACTACAAGGGCTTCGTCGAGCCGGCGAAGACCGAGACCGTGCAGATGAAGTACTACTCGGACGCGAACAACATGAAGCTCGACGTCCAGGAGAACACCATCGACGTGGCATGGCGTTCGCTCTCGGCCACCGACGTCGAGGACCTCGGCAAGAACGAGGACCTCAAGGTCCACAAGGGGCCCGGCGGGGAGATCCGCTACATCGTGTTCAACTACGACACGATGCCCTTCGGTGCGAAGACCGACGACGCCGACGAGAAGAAGGCGCTCGCTGTCCGCAAGGCGATGGCCGACTCCGTCGACCGTCAGGCGATCGCCAGCCAGGTCTACAAGGACACCTTCACACCGCTGTACTCGCACGTGCCCGACGGGCTTCCCGGCTCCGACGAACCGCTGAAGTCCGAATACGGCGACGGCAAGGGCGGCGCCGACGTCGAGAAGGCGAAGAAGGCGCTCAAGGACGCCGGAGTCAAGACCCCGGTGGAGCTGAAGCTCCAGTACAACCCTGACCACTACGGTCCCTCCTCGGGTGATGAATACGCCCTGGTGAAGGACCAACTGGACAAGACCGGGCTGTTCAACGTCAAGCTGCAGTCGACCGAGTGGGTGCAGTACTCGAAGGACCGCACTGACGACGTCTACCCGATGTACCAGCTGGGTTGGTTCCCGGACTACTCGGATGCCGACAACTACCTCATGCCGTTCTTCTACGACACGGATGAGACTCCGTCGTTCCTCGCCAACCACTACCGTGACGAGGCGATGAACAAGGAGCTCAACGCTCAGTCCTCGATCGCTGATAAGGGCAAGCGCGAAGATGCCCTGAAGAAGATCCAGGGTGAGCTGGCCGACGAACTGCCGACCCTGCCGCTGCTGCAGGGCAACCAGATCGCCGTGTCCGGCAAGGACGTCAAGGGCGTCGACGACACACTCGACCCCGCGTTCCAGTTCCGTCTGGCACTGCTGAGCAAGTGATCACCCACCCGAGGTGCAGGTGAGCCGATCAGGCCGCCTGCACCTCGTGGCGCGTCCGCGGCGAGGTGCGTACACCTGCAGTGACCCCCGCCGAGCCGTCCCTTGCCGCTCGCGCATCGAAACACATCCCATAAGGAACACATGTCTGCTGCCATCAGCGAACCAGGGGCTGAGGCCGCCGAGACTTCGGTCGCGGTCAAGAAGCCCTCGGGAGGCGGTCTGGGACGTTATGTCCTCATCCGCTTCCTGCTCATCATTCCCACCATCTTCATTCTCACCACTCTGGTGTTCTTCCTCATGCGCATCACCGGTGACCCGATCACCGCAGCGCTGGGCGGACGCCTGACGAAGGCCCAGCTGGCCGAGCGCGTCCACGCCGCCGGCTACGACCGGCCCATCCTCGTCCAGTACTTCGAATACCTGGGCAATCTGCTCAAGGGCGACTTCGGTACCGCGGTCTCCGACGGGCAGCCGGTCTCGTCGATCCTGCTCAACTACGGAGCAGCGACCGTCGAACTCGTCTTCTACGCGCTCATCGTCGCGTTCATCCTCGGCATCCCGCTGGGCATGCTCGCCGCCTACCACCGCGACAAGGCCCCCGATGCGGCACTGCGTGTGCTCGCGATCCTCGGCTATGCGACCCCGGTGTTCTTCGCGGGCATGGTCCTCAAACTCGTCTTCGGCGTCTTCCTGCCGATCCTGCCCGTCGCCGGCCGCGGCACCACAGAGACCGAATACATCATGTCCGGTGTCGTCGGCCCGACCAGGTTCTACCTCATCGACGCCCTGCGCATCGGCAACTTCTCCGTCCTCGGCGATGTGCTCGCCCATGCGGTGCTGCCGGCGATCGCGCTCGGCGTGCTCACCGCGGGAGTGTTCCTCCGGCTCGTGCGCACGAACCTCATCGGCACGCTCGAGCAGCAGTACGTCGACTCCGGTCGATCCCGCGGAATCTCCGAATACCGCCTGGTCACCAAGCACGCGTACCGTCCAGCGCTGATCCCGATCATCACGGTCATGGGTATGCAGATCGCGCTCATGCTCGCCGGCGCCGTGCTCACCGAGACGACGTTCGAGTGGAAGGGGCTCGGCTTCAAACTCGCCGAGTACCTGACCGCCCGTGACTTCGTGGCTGTGCAGGGAATCGTCGTGTTCCTCGCCGTCATCGTCGCGGTCACGAACTTCCTCGTCGACGTCATCGCCGCGTTCATCGACCCGAGAGTGAGGTACTGATGTCCACTCCAGACAACCCGCAGAACCAGGGCCCGGCTGAAGAGGCCCAGACCTTCGCCGAGGAGGCTCCCGGCTCCGGAGTACCGGCAGTGGCGTTCGACGACCGGGCCAAGAAGTCCTGGTTGTCCCGCCTGCCGATCATCTCGCATCTGCGCCAGTCCGTGGGGCTGCAGCGCGGAATGCTCATCACCGGCCTCGTGCTGTGCGGAATCGTGCTCATCTGCGCGATCTTCGCACCGCTCATCGCCCCGTACGGCTTCAACCAGCTGGGCACCTCCGAGGGCAACTTCGGGTCGAAGCTGCCGCCCGGCGGCACCCATATCTGGGGCACTACCGTCGGCGGCTACGATGTGTTCTCCCGTGTCGTCTGGGGTGCCCAGACCGCAGTGGCCGTCATCGTCGTGGCCGTGGTCATGTCGATCTTCGCCGGTGTCATCCTCGGTCTCGTCTCCGGCTACATCGGCGGATGGCTCGACCGCATCCTCGTCGTCATCGCCGATGCCGTCTACGCCTTCCCGACCCTGCTGCTGGCGCTGGTCATGTCGATTGCGATCTCCGGCGGTCAGTCGAGCGCGTGGGGCGGCATCGCCGCGGCCGCATTCTCGATCACGGTCGTCTTCATCCCGCAGTACTTCCGCGTCGTCCGTGCCGAGACTCTGCGGTTGAAGGCCGAACCGTTCGTCGAATCGGCGATCGTCCTCGGCGCCTCGAAGACGCGGATCATCTCCAAGCACATCTTCCGCAATGCCACGCGGACCCTGCCGCTGATCTTCACACTCAACTCCTCCGAGGCGATCCTGACCTTGGCCGGACTCGGGTTCCTGGGATTCGGCATCGAACCCACCTCGGCGTCGGAATGGGGATATGACCTCAACAAGGCACTGCCGGATGTCACCTCCGGCGTGTGGTGGACGGCGGTGTTCCCGGGCGTGGCCATCGTGCTCACGGTGCTGGGAATCACCCTGGTCGGTGAGTCGATGAACGACCTCAACGACCCGCGTCTGCGTGTGAGGCGCAAAGCCAAGGTCAAGAACGTCAAGCCCGCGGAGGTCACGGCATGAGCAAGCAGAAACACGAGCGGACCGCCTCGGCGACGGACAGCATCCTCGATGTCGACAGTCTCGACGTCACCTTCTCCACCGACGGCGGGGACGTCCACGCCGTCAAGGACGTGTCGCTGAGCGTCTCGCCCGGGGAGGTGCTGGCGATCGTGGGTGAGTCGGGGTCCGGTAAGACCGTGACAGCCCGGTCGATCCTGGGGCTGCTGCCCGAGACGGCGCAGCGAACCGGGGCCATCGTCATCTCCGGGCAGAACGTACTCAGCGTCTCCGCCGATGAGCTGCGGGCCATGCGCGGCCGAGATGTGGCGATGGTCTTCCAGGAGCCGTCGACGGCGCTCAACCCCGTCTTCACGGTCGGGTGGCAGATCGCCGAAGGTCTGCGCGCGCACGATAAGAAGGCGAGCAAGGCCGACCTCAAGGCGCGCGTCGTCAAGGCCATGCGGCAGGTCGGAATCCCCGATGCCGAAAGCCGTTTCGACTACTACCCGCACCAGTTCTCGGGCGGGCAGAAGCAGCGCATCGTCATTGCCATGGCCCTGGCACTCGGGGCGAAGCTCATCGTCGCCGACGAGCCGACCACCGCACTCGACGTCACCGTGCAGGCGGAGATCCTCGACCTGCTGCGCGAGCTGCGCGACGAGACGGGCACTGCTATCGTGCTCATCACCCACAACATGGGCGTCGTCGCCGACCTCGCCGATCGCGTGGCCGTGATGCTGCGCGGCGACCTCGTCGAGGTGTCGTCCGTCGAACAGCTCTTCAACGATCCGCAGGAACAGTACACGCGCGAACTCCTCGCCGCTGTGCCGCGGATCGGATCCACCGTGGCCGGCAGTCGCAAGGCGGCCGCCGCCTCAGCGCGCACTGACTCGACGGGAGAGGCCTCGGGTGGGGTCGCCTCGGCGGGGGAGACGTCGGACGGGCCTGCCTCGGCGAGGGAGGGAGCCGCCTCGGCGAAGAACGGGGACGCGCGAGAATCGATCGTGACCGCGCGCGAGCTCGACATCGTCTATCCGGGCGGCATCGGCAAGTCGGACTTCCACGCGGTGAAGAAGGTCAGCTTCGACATCAAGGCCGGCGAGGTCTACGGGCTCGTCGGTGAGTCGGGGTCGGGCAAGACGACGATCGGACGCGCGATCGCGGGCCTGACCAGGGCCAGCGGCGGGAGTCTGTCGGTGCTCGGGCACGAGATGGTCGGGTTCAAGGAGCGTGAGTTCTCGAAGATCCGGCGACGGATCGGGTTCGTGTTCCAGGACCCGGCGGCCTCGTTCAATCCGCATCTGTCGATCGGGGAGTGCATCGCCGAACCGTTCGCGATCCACCGTCGGGAGATGAGCGCGAACGACCGGTCGCAGCGAGTGCTCGAACTCCTCGATTCCGTGCAGCTGCCGAAAGCGTATGCGGCGCGGTATCCGCATGAGCTCTCCGGCGGTCAGCGGCAGAGGGCGTCGCTGGCGCGCGGACTGGCGCTCGATCCGGAGCTGCTCATCGCCGATGAGCCGACCTCGGCGCTCGATGTGTCCGTGCAGGCGAAGGTGCTCGAGCTCTTCGTCGAGCTGCAGAACCGCTTCGACTTCGCGGCGCTGTTCATCAGCCACGACCTCGCCGTGGTCGACATGCTCTCCGACCGTATCGGGGTGCTCTTCCACGGCGAGCTGCTCGAAGAGGGCGCAGGTGAGCAGGTTCTCGGTGCGCCGCAGGAGGACTACACCAAACGCCTCATCGCCTCGCTGCCGGTCCCGGACCCGAAGGAGCAGGCGAAGCGCCGCGAGCTGGCAAGAACCCTCCGCCCAACCCCCTAATTACTACCTGACGGCGGCGCAGCAACCTCGCGCGAGGTAGCTGGGCCGCCGTCAGGTAGTAAGGGGGTCAGTGGGTGTCGGCGATGAAGTCGAGCATTCCGGCCTGATTGACCGGCAGGGCCAGCAGGCGGTCGAGTTCGGCCTCGTCGGGGTCGATGCCGAGGATGCGCATCGAGTACTGAGTGAAGTCGCGCTCGATCATGTCAGGCGTCAGGTCTCCCGTCGGCCGGTACCACAGCGAGAGTGAGTTGCAGATCGAGTGGATGGCTCGGGTGGCCAGAGCCGCACTGCTGACGCGGAACTTCCCAGCGTCGATGCCGGCCTGGACGATATCGCCCATGATCTCGCGGGCCTCCCGCTGGAGTTCTTTCACGCGGACGGCGTTGTCGCCGGTGAGCCGTTCGGTATCGCGCAGCAGCACGGTGGAGACCGAGACGTTCTCCATGCGATAGCGGGCGAGATAGCGCACCGCCACGGCCAGCTGATCGACGACATCATCATCGACGTCGGCGATGACCGCTCGGCAGTGCTCGACGTACCAGGTATACGCTGTGTGGACGAGCTCGTAGAGAGCTTCCTGCTTGGACGGGAAGTAGTAGTAGAGCGCGGAGAGGCTCAGACCTGCTGTCTGGGCGATATCGCGGATGGACGCGCCGTCGAATCCTTTGTCCGCGAAAGTGTCCCGGGCCGAGCGGAGAATATTGTTGCGGCCGTTGGTTGAGCGCAC
This sequence comes from Brevibacterium permense, assembly GCF_013280495.1. Classification (GTDB taxonomy): domain Bacteria; phylum Actinomycetota; class Actinomycetes; order Actinomycetales; family Brevibacteriaceae; genus Brevibacterium; species Brevibacterium permense. The sequence continues at coordinate 128,271 of NZ_JABSSX010000005.1, read as the reverse complement.
GATGACCGGACTCCTTGCCTTGTTTTCCGTTGAAGCCGACTTTTTAACGAACAGTCTTTCACTTGCCCAACGACCATACACGACAGGTGGTCTCTGCGGGCCTGATTTCGCGCGGAATTACGGTATCGCCGTGTTCGGCGTCCGTTGCGACCGGTCGCGGACTTCGTATGGCCCCGTCACCGGAATAGTGATCGAGCAGTGCCTGGTCAGTGACCTGACCCAGCCTCAACCGGTGACCAGCGTCACTCTCTATCTGGGAATGATTGAGTGTTCAACGATGTTGGTCACGGTGGAGTTGCAGCCGACCCGGTTCGCCGAGGTCGCAGGCTCGGCCCGTGAACTCGACCGCCATGGCCGCCCGGCCGGTGGGCACCGCTCAACGATTTGAGGACGCATATGCTCAACATTGCCATCATTCCCGGAACTTCCCGCCCGCAGGCGCTCAACCCGCAGATCGTGAGCTGGGTCGAGCAGCAGCTGGCTTCCAATGATGACGTCCGAGCCGAGGTCGTTGACTTCGGCAGCTTCGACCTGCCCCTCCTCGACGAGGTGATCCCCGCCGGTGCGAAGATGTACGCCAACGACCACACGAAGGCCTGGGGCGCGAAGCTCGAAGAGTTCGACGCCTTCATCTTCGTCACCCCTGAGTACAACCACTCGATCTCCGGCTCGCTGAAGAACGCCCTCGACTTCGTCGCGACCGAGTTCAACCACAAGGTCGCCGGCATCGTGAACTACGGCGCCGACAAGGGAGTGCGCGCCGCTGAGCACCTGCGCCATATCCTCGCGAACTACAAGCTCGCCGTCGTCCGCGACCAGGCGTCGTTCTCGATCTTCACCGACGTCGCCGACGGCACGTTCGCCCCGACCGAGGTCTCGGCCGCCCCGTTCGCCTCCATGGTCGACGACATCGTCGCCTGGGGCGAGGCCCTGAAGTACGTGCGCGAAGCCGACGCCGAGGAGCAGGCCGCCTGAGTCCACTCTCGCAGCTGAGCTGAGACAGGCCCGCCGGTCACCCGACCGGCGGGCTTCGTCGTCCCCGCGTCGACCGAAACCGTCGCCGTCGCGACCGAAACCGTCCCCGTCGCGACCGGCACCCCCGGCAGGATGATCCCTCACCGAGGCGGCCCCACCCGACCGTGCACAGTGACCGTCCCCACATCTGCGTTAGAGTCGCAGTGATCAACTGTTCGCTCAGCGATGCAAAGGACACTCATGGATCTCACGAACACCGTCGCCCTCGTCACCGGCGGAGCCTCCGGTCTCGGCCGCGCCACCACCGAACGCCTCCTGGCTGCCGGCGCCCAGGTCGTCATGGTCGACCTCAACGCCGAGGTGGGGCAGCAGGTCGCCGCCGAACTCGGCGACTCCGCTCACTTCGTCACCGCTGACGTGACGAATGAAGAGCAGGTTCAGGCCGCCGTCGACACCGCGACCGGGCTCGGCGCTCTGCGCGTCGTCGTCAACTGCGCGGGCGTCGCGACCCCCGGCAAGCTCGTCTCCCGCAAGGGGCCGCTGCCGCTCGAGGCATTCCAGAAGGTGTTGAACATCAACATCGTCGGAACCGTCAACGTCTGCCGCCTCGCCGCTGCGGCCATGCAGCAGCAGGAGCCGGACGGCGAAGAGCGCGGAGTCATCGTCAACACCGCCTCCGTCGCGGCCTTCGACGGCCAGATCGGCCAGATCGCCTACTCGGCGTCCAAGGGCGCCGTGGCCGCCGTGACATTGCCAATGGCTCGCGAACTCGCCGCCTCTCTCATCCGTGTCGTCACCATCGCCCCCGGCATCTTCGAGACCCCGATGATGGCCGGTCTGCCCGCCGAGGCGCAGGAATCCCTCGGCAAGTCCGTGCCGCACCCGGCCCGACTGGGCAAGCCCGCCGAGTACGCGCAGCTCGTCGAATCGATCGTCGCCAACCCAATGCTCAACGGGGAGACGATCCGCCTCGACGGCGCCATCCGCATGGCTCCGAAATGATCGACTAGGGAGGCTCAGCGGCGGGCGTTGACGAGCAGCGCCAGCTGCACCCGAGAGGTCACCTCGAGCTTGTCGAAGATGCGCGCCAGGTGGGTCTTCACCGTCGCCGTCGAGACGAACAGTGCCCTGGCCACCTGCGCGTTCGTCAAACCCTGGGCGACCGCCTCGGCGATCTCCCGTTCTCTGGTCGACAGATTTGCCAGCGGATCCTGACCCGACGCCGAGGCGGACGGACGGGACGACATCAATGTGGCCAAGGCGGTCGCCGACAGGGTGCGGGTGCCGTCGGCTGCCGCCCGAACGGCGGTGATGAGCTCTTCCGGCGGGGTGTCCTTGAGGATGTAGCCAGCCGCCCCGGACTGCAGAGCGCGGTGGATGAAATCGTCGGTCCCGAAGGCCGTGAGCATGAGCACCTGCGGATGTTCGGGATCGGACAGCAGCGTCTGCGCGGCCTCGAGCCCGTCGAGTCGGGGCATCCGGATGTCCATGAGCACGAGGTCGGGACTCAGCCGACGGGCGAGGTCGATGGCTTCGACACCGTCGACCGCCTCGGCGACGACCTCGATATCGGCCGCCGCGCCGAGGAGGAGCTTGAGGCCCGAGCGCATGAGCGATTCGTCGTCGGCGATGATTACCCGAATGCTCATGGCTGCGTCTCCTGCTCGTCGGGGGAGTCGATCGCACCGGCAGTTCCCCGGGCGTCGCCGTCCGTGAAGATGTCGGCATCGACGGGGATGCGGGCACGGAGGGTGAACTCCGGGGTCGTCGTCACCGTGAGATCGCCTCCCATGGCCTCCATTCTCTCCCGCAGGCCGAGCAGTCCCAACCCGGATCCGGAGACGAGCTGCTGCGCTCCCGCGCGGAAAGCCGGGGCCAGACCCGTGTGCGGATTGCTGGCGACGAGCACCAGATGACCGTCGGCCTCATCGAAGCCGACCTTGATCGTCACCGTCTGGCCCGGGGCGTGCTTGACCGCGTTCGTGATCGCCTCCTGGACGAAGCGGTAGATCGTCGTCTGCTCGAGTGCCCCGCACCGGTGGAGCGCCTCGTCGGTCACCGGTTCGAGGTAGCGCAGTTCGGCGGTGTCGCCCCTGGCCGCGACGAGGCGGTCGATGTCGGGGTCGATGACCGTGCCCTGGTCATCACTGCGCAGCATGGTGAGCACCTCACGCAGTTCGACACCGGAGCGACGGGCCGCATCGGCGATGAGTCGGGCGCTTTCGCGGACCTCGTCGGGGTCGAGGTCCTGCCGCACGGACAGAGCACCGGAGTACATTGCGATGACGGAGAGATGGTGGGACAGGGAATCGTGCATGTCGCGGGCGATGCCGCGTCGCACCTCGGCGATGGCGCGGTCCTGCCGGGAGCGTTCGCGCAGCAGGGTCTGCGCAGCGGAGTCGATGAAGCCCTGCTCGCGGGCGCCGCGGATGACGCCGACGATGACGATGACGGCGAAGACGACGCCGTTGGTGACGAAAAGCGGGACTTCGAAGGCGCCAGCAGCCCGTGGGGTCAGGAAGTAGGCCGCAGTCTGAGCGATAACTGCCGTCGCCAGTGCGCCGAAGTCGAGGGCCCAGCTGCGTCGGGCCGACAGAGACACAAGCATGATCGAAGCGGCGAAGGCGCCGAGGGCGCTGACCGTGCCGAGGAGGATGCCGATGATTCCGACGGTGACGGGAATCCAGCCTCCGGGGCGGCGCTGAAGCGATTCGACGGACCCGTCGGCGGCGAGGTACTCCTCGCCTCCGCGGCCAGTAACGGTAAGGAACTCGCGCAGCTTCTCTGCGGCAAGGACCTTCGGCCGCAGCTGTGTGTGCGGAACCTGTCGTCCATCGTAGATGAGGACGATAGGCAGGCAGACGAGGGCGATGAGCCCGAAGACGAGGTGGACGAGGAATTCGAAGAAGAGAGCGTCATCCTGGGCTTCTGCGCTGTCAAGGTCTGGCCATTCGGTTCCGATGACGATGAGGAGCAGGAGCACACCTGCGACAGCGGCGATGCCGGTCCAAAGGAGGGCACGAGCGAGCGGGCGGCGGGCGGGGCGAGGGGTCACCCTTCGAGCCTACCGGTGAGACGGTGGATGGTCTGTCGCCCAAAAGGATGAAACCGGTGCGGGCTCGCAGTCGCAGGCATCCGGCCGACGGCCATCTGACGTGCGTATTCATCCGATCGGATGACATGAATCATGCCCTTGACCGATGGTGGGCGGCCGCCGGTTTCGAAAGGGTGGAGACATGAGAACTCAACCCCACACACTGCACTATCATCGTCAGTTCGCCGCATTGCCGGGCAACCGGTGGTACAAACCGCTCCTCGTGGCCGTCCTGGCCGCGGTGTTCTACCTCATCGCAATAGTCGTCCTCTTCGTCGGCTTCTTCTTCTGGGCACTGTTCGCCCTCGGCGCCGACAGCGACTTCAACGCGTGGTCGGACCAGCTCATCGACATGAACACGACCACCGGCGTCCTCTTCGGACTCATCAGCGTGATCCTCATGTGGCCGGCCGCCGAGCTCGCGACCCTATGCATCTACCGGCGCTTGTTCTCCTCGATGTTCTCGCTCCGCGGGGGCATGCGATGGGGGCGGCTCGGCCGTTATCTGCTGGTCGGCGCGGCCGTATGGGTGGTCTGCGCGATCGTCATGGTCATCTTCTCCGACGGAGCGATGGGCAACCTGACCTCGGGAATCGTATGGAACAGCCAAGTGCTCGCCATGCTCATCGCAATCATCCTCCTCGTTCCCTTCCAGGCGACGGCCGAGGAGATCGTCTTCCGTGGCCTGGCCATGAACATCATCGGCTCATGGCTGCGCCACCCCGCGTGGGCCGTGCTCATCCCCGTGCCGATGTTCGTCGCCGGCCACCTTTACGACCTGCCGGGACTCATCGACGTCGGCATCTTCGCCGTCATCGTCGGCACCCTGACCATCATCACCGGCGGTCTCGAGGCCGGAATCGCCTTCCACATCGTCAACAACGTCTTCGCTTTCGGTCTGGGTGTGCTCGCCGGTGCCGACCTCAATGCGACGAGCGCACCGACGATGAAGGTCGTCATGTCGATCGCGGCTCCGATCGTCTTCGGCACCGTCGTCGTCCTCGATCATCGCCGCCGAAGCGGATCGTCCTTTCGCCGAGGCGGCCCGACCGACCGTGAACCGATCCGTCCCTGCGGGGACAGCCCAGAGAACGAGGAAACCGCGGTGGACAGCGACGTGAATGCGGACACCGAAATGAAAGCGAACCTGTCATGAGCTACTACAGCGAGCTCGCCCAGAACCTGCGCAAGCGCGGGTGTGAAGAAGACCAGGTCCTCACCGTTCTCCACGAGGTCAAAGACAGAGCGGAGGCGGCAGGGACGACACCCGAGGCCGAGTTCGGCACCCCCGAAGAGAAGGCCTCAAAGCACAGCGGGAAGCGCGCGCGGTCCACGGGCCAGACGACGCTCAACGTGTTCGGATTCGTGGGCGTGTGCTGTGTGGTCGTCTACGCCATCTGGCCGGGACTGTTCGATTTCAAGAACCCCGTGCTGTCGAACTTCGCCGGCATGATCGCGCTCCTCGTCCTGCTCGTCCTCGGCGCGTTCGTCGCAGGTTTCATCGACTCTCGTCTGCCGAAGGGGTTCGAGGCTCCGCGGTCAGAAGCCGATCGATGAGCTCGTCTGCAGTGATGCCCTCGGCCCGCGCAGCGGCGTCGATGCGATCGAGCGTCGAAGGCGACAGGGCCGGCGCCGGTTGGGACGACGGCTCGGACGACGACGGTTGAGTCGATCGGGCTGACGTCTCGCCGACGCGGTCGGCGCGCGCAGGCTTCGACCCGGCCCTGAGCAGCAGCGAGGTCAGCGGCACGACGACGACCCCGAGTGCGGCGAGGATCCACACGATCCCGTTGAGGCGGGTCAGCCACTCGAGTTCCCACGCCGACTCCACCCAGATCGTGACGAGAACCAGGCTCGTGCCGAGGCCAAGCAGGCCGAGCGTGATCGGCAGCCCGATCCGCACCATCCAGGACCGGGGCACCAACAGCAGAATGAGCGCGGATATCGAGGCGACAGCGGTGAGGAGTGCGAACGAGGACAGGGTTTTGAACAGGAAGTCCCAGACATCGTAGTTATCCGGTCCACCAAATGGATCGCCCCAGAGGAACCACAGACTCAGCGCCATCGTGACTGCAGCCATGCCGATCGTGACGATCCCGAACCACTGGACCCGGCGACCGATGAGCGTGGCTCCGCAGAACGCTGCGACACTGACGGCGCCGGTCAGAGCCGTGGTGCCGATGACTTTATACGTCGCTTCGGACTCGATGTCGCCGAGGAGGACGATGATCCCGCCGGCCGCAGCCAGGCTGAAGGCCACGACGATGACGATGGCGATCGTGCGCCGCAGGATACGCACCGATTGTCTCGGTGCCTTCGGATCCGACGCCGAGGCGGTCGCCGACGAGGGCGGAGGTGCAGAAGCGGCGGGAGGCGGCTGTGACATGGGGCGACAGTCCTTCCAGAAGGGAAAGCAGGAGGGGACTTCCAGTATGGCACCGGATGCTCGACACGTACCTGAGGCGGTGTTGAGTCGGCCCCACCTGCAGGCTCCCGTCCAAGGCTTCGACGCGTTCGCGCATCCCCTGATGCCGAAACCTCCGCCGAGGTGGCCGTGCACACCCGCGTCCGTCCCCGTGAACACTCACGTCTCGAGGATCTTGTCGAAGCTGGGACTGTGCGACCGTACCCAGATCGTCGTCGCCGCCGACGACTCCGGGTTGGTCGTCGCCGGGAGCTGAGCGGCGCGGTTCGGAGAGGGGCGTGTGCGGGGGACGCCGGCTCGTTGACTACTCGCGGGCGAATCCGGCGCCGAGGTTCTTGACGATGGTCTCCGCCGATCCTTCCTGGGCGCTGCGGTAGCCGGTCCCGGCCCACAGGTGCAGGCCGTGCGGGTCATCGGCCTTCTTCGCCGCGGCCCGGAATTCCTTGGTCACATGGTGCACCGCCGGGTAGGCGTCGACGGCGATCGAGTCGAACGTCCGCACGAAGTCATTGACCAGTGCCCGCGCCGGCCGTCCCGTGAACGCCCTGGTCAGCCGCGTCTCCGTGAACTCGTCGGCGGCGAGTGCGGCCCGATGCGTCGGTGCTGTGCCCGCCTCGTCGGAGCGCAGCAGCAGGGTGCCGACGAGGACGGCGCTCGCCCCAGCACCGAGGAGGTCACCCACCATTGCTTCACCGTCGACTCCGCCTCCGGCTGCCACGGGCAGGTCCACCTCGGCGAGGATGTCATGGACGAGATCGACGGTCGCGCGGTCCTCGATGGTCCGCGTCGGATCGGCCGTACCCGAATGTCCGCCGGCACGCGGCCCCTGGACGATGAGCCCGTCGACCCCGACTTCGGCGGCCGCACGAGCCTCGGGAACCGAGGTGACGGTGGCGACGACCTGAGTGCCGACGGCGTGGAGGCGGTCGACCGCCTCGGCGGTGGGCAGATTGAACGTCAGCGATACCAGAGGAACAGGGTGCTCGGTGAGCCAGTCGAGCTTGTCGTCGAAATGGTCGTCATCCTCGACCGGCTCGTGATCGAGCGTGATCCCGCGGGCTGCCGCGGCTGGTTCGAGCGCACTGACGAAGTCGTCGAAAGCCTCGCGATCGACGGGGACGGGATTCGGAGCGAAGAGGTTGACGCCGAAGTTCGAGGTCGTCTCACGCATCCGTGTGATAAGCGGAGCGAGGGCCTCGACGGTGAGATAGCCGCCCGCGACGAATGGGAATCCGCCGGCCCGGGCGACAGCCTCGGTGAGTTCGGGCGTCGTCGTCCCACCGGCCATGGGGGCACCGATGATGGGCAGTGAGGTCTTCGCGAAGGCGATCGTCACGGTTCTCTCCTTTTACCGGCTGGCCCGGGCTCGGCGTCAGTCGCCGAGCGAGGCGGCCGCGTGGTCGGGCGTGCTCATCGCCATTCTCACACGATCGGCCGCGGCGAGTATGAGGTGACCGCTGGACGGTATCCCTCGGAAGTATCGGTCGGCGGGGCAGAGACTGTCCCCGGCAGTCCTCGCCGGTGCCGGCATTGCCGTCGACGTTCTCACCCGGGACAGTGAGCCGCCTCGGCGAAGAACGGGCGTCGGTAGGGCCACGGTCACATGGGACGGCGAGCTGACTAGGCGGGTGATGATGACGTTCTGCGTCGAAAGATGACGGACATTATGACGTGGAATGACCGCGCGCGTCATGGAGCGCGCGCGTGGGGTCCGCGGCAGATCAGACTGATGGTGACCGCAGAAGCAGCGGTCACCATCAGCGAAGGAAGGATCCGCCGTGAGTTCATTTGCCACCGAGCCCACAACACCCGCCGGAATCTCGACCCGATCGGTGCACTCGGGAGCTACGCCCGAAGCGCACACCGGTTCGGTTGTGGCTCCGATCTTCCAGACCTCGACCTTCATGATGGACACCCCGGGCGACACTCGCGCAGGCTTCGACTACGCGCGCACCGGCACCCCGAACCGCAGCGACCTCGAAGAGGCACTGTGCGAACTCGAGAATGCGACGTTCGCAGCCGCGGTCAACTCAGGCACGTCCGCAGAAGTGGCGGTGTTCTCCGCGCTGCTGGGACCCGGTGATGAGATCATCATTCCCCGCGACGTCTACGGCGGCACGTACCGCCTGCTGAAGAACGAATACGAACGGTGGGGCGTGGGCATCCGCACCGTCGACCTCACTGATACGACTGCGCTGGCGGCCGCAATCAGCGAGAAGACCGCGATCGTGTGGGTCGAGACGCCGAGCAACCCCGGCCTCGACATCGTCGACATCGCCGAGACCGCTCTGCTCGCGCACGAGGCGAACGCGCTGCTGGCCGTCGATTCGACGTTCGCGACCCCGATCCTGCAGCGCCCGCTCGACCTCGGCGCCGATCTCGTCATCCACTCGACGACGAAGTTCATCAACGGCCATTCCGATGTCATCGGCGGTGCCGTGCTCGCCGGTGACGGCACCACCTGCGCCCGCGCCGCCGAGGTGGTCGGGCGTCTCGAGAGCCACCTGGCCTCCGTGAGCCTGGGGATCGCCCCCTTCGACGCGTGGCTGACCCGGCGCGGGATCAAGACCCTGCCGGTGCGGATGAAGGCCCACTGCGAGAACGCGCAGGCCGTGGCCGAATGGCTGGAGACACGCGATGAGATCGCCGAGGTGCTCTACCCCGGACTGCCTTCCCACCCGGGGCATGAGGTCGCGAAGGCGCAGATGAACGGGTTCGGGGGAGTGGTCTCCCTGCGCACCGACACCGAGGAGCGTGCGCTGGCGCTCGTGAAGAGCACGAAGCTGATCACCCTGGCCGAGTCGCTCGGCGGAGTCGAGTCCCTCATCGATCATCCCGCGACGATGACGCACCTGGCCGTGGCCGACTGCGAGCTGAGCATCGACGGGGCGTTCATCCGCCTCTCGGTCGGCATCGAGGACATCGACGACATCCTCGCCGACCTCGCGCAGGCCCTCGACGCGACGGCGGGAGCTGTCGGTGGAGGTGCGGCTTCGGCCAACGGTGCCGCGGGCGACTCGGACCGCGAGGCATCGTCAGAGACTCGTCCTGCCGTTGCAGCGGTGTGATGCGTCGGTAACGGCGCAATCAGCCGTCACCGGGGTGTTCTGTCGCTGACGGTGGCGAATGGTGGGTCCGGTCACTGCCGCGGGGGAAAACCCGATGTGGGGTCGGAGGTCTTCGTGCTGTTGGCCGCGACGTCACTCCCGTAGCGTTATTGCTATGAGTGAGAAGACCCCCGAGAACCCGCAGGATCAGGAGCCGCATGGCACCGATCCGGTGGAGCCTCAGATCCCCGACGCCGAGGCGGCCCCCAGCGCCGGTGGGCGCGAAGAATCCATCAGCGCCGAGGCGATCGTCAACGCCCCGCCGACCACAGAGATAGATGAGCCGACGGCCAGCCAGGCCGGAGAGTTCCGGACCAAGCCGCTCGATCTCGACGTGCCGTTCGCTTCCGGTTCGACTCGCCAGTGCCCGCAGCAGTCGCAGGCTTATGGACAGTCGCAGGATCCCCAGCAGCCGACCAGGCAGTGCGCACAAGCGCCGCCCCGCGTCTGTGAGCAAGGGCCGCAGGCCCCACAGACTCCGCAAACCGGGCAGACTCCGCCGCCCGGACAGGCTCCGGCGGCCCACCTCGCATCCCCGAACCGCGCCTCAGCACCCAGCCACTCCGCTCCTCGCACCTACCCCTCGGCCCCGGCCTCCTATGGCCCCGCCGGACAGCAACCCCAGCAACCGCGGCAGCCCCAGCAACCGCGCCAACAGCGACCACCCCGCCAGGGGCCGCCTCCGATGCCACCCCCACGACCACCTCGGCGAGGGAGGCAACGCACCGAACCCGCCCCGGTCACCGGCTCACTGCCGCTGAGCCGGGACGAGGTCACCGAGATCCCCGCCGACGGGCCCATCACCTGGCCCAAACGCCCCACCGGAATCATCGGCGTCGCGAACCTCGTGCTCTCCGCCGTCCTCGCCCTGATCTGGGCGTGGATCCCGCTGGGACTGCTGTTCACCGGAATCGGCGGAATCTTCGCCCTCGGGCTCGGCGTTCTCGCCCTCCTCGTCTGGGTCCTCGTTCAGCAGGGCGTGAACAACGCCGAACGCTACCGGGCCGAACTCATCTACTCCGATAAGATCCCCGTCCCGAAGATCGAAAGCAGCAATCGCGATCCCGGCATGGGCCGCTTCCTCCACAACCGCTGGCTGCAGGTGAAATCCGGTGCCTTCTGGCGCTCGACCGCCCACCACTACATCAAGATGCTCCTCGGCCTGATCGTCGTCGCCGGCACCATCGCCGCAATCTGCGGATCGATCTTCGGCATCTTCGCCGCCATCAACCCCCATGGAGTCAACACCTTCTTCATCGGCGAAACCATCGACGGTCCGGCCCGCATCGGTGTGGCCATCGGCTCCGTCATCGTCCTCGCCAGCTCCCTGGCCATCCTGTGGTTCGCCCCGCTGCTCGATCGCGCCCTCGACCGGGCGCTGCTCGCCCCGGCCCGCACCGTGGCGCTGCAGGCCGAAGTCACGGAACTCGATCGGGCCCGAATGGCCGGCCTCGAGGCGGCCGCGGCGGAACGTCTGCGCATCGAACGCGACCTCCACGACGGAGCCCAGCCCCGCCTCGTCGCCCTGACCATGACTCTGGGAATGGCGAAGACGAAGATCGACTCCGATCCGGAGAAGGCGAAGGAACTCGTGGCCGAAGCCCATACCGAAGCAAAGGGCATCGTCAACGAACTCCGCCAGCTGGCCCGCGGAATCCACCCCGCTGTCCTCACCGACCGCGGACTCGACGCCGCAGTCTCCGCCCTGGCCGGACGGTCGACGATCCCCATCGACGTCGATGTCCGCCTCGAGGGGCGGATCGGACGCGAAGCCGAGGCCGTGTCCTACTTCGTCGTCGCCGAATGCCTGACGAACATCGCCAAGCACTCCGGCGCCACCCGCGCCAGCGTGTTCATCGCACCGACCGAGAGCGGTGTGCAGATCGTCGTCACCGACAACGGCCACGGCGGTGCTCGTGTCGACCGCACCGGGCGTCACACCGGGATCGCCGGTCTCATCGACCGGGTCGAAGCCGCCCGTGGCACACTGAACCTGACCAGCCCCGCAGGTGGGCCAACGACTGTAGTTGTGGAGGTGCCATGCGCATCGTAATCGCTGAAGACTCCGCCGTCCTGCGGGCCGGACTCGAAAGGCTGCTCGCCGACGCCGGGCACGAAGTCATCGCCGCCGTGCCCGACGCCAGTGAACTCCTCGCGGTCGTCCACAACGATCCGCCGGACCTCGCCGTCATCGACGTGCGCATGCCCCCGACGTTCACCGACGAAGGCATCCGCGCCGCCGTCCTCATCCGCAAGCAGAACCCGGACGTCAAGGTCCTCGTGTTCAGCCAGTACGTGGAGGAGCAGTACGCGTCCGAACTCATCGCCGAGAACACCGGCGGCTTCGGCTACCTGCTCAAAGACCGAGTCGCCGATGTCGAAGACTTCCTCACCGCCGTCGACGAGGTCGCCGGAGGCGGCACCGTCCTCGACCCGGAGGTCGTGTCCCAGATCCTGGTGCGCACGCGCAAGAAAGACGGACTCTCGACTCTGAGTCCTCGGGAACTCGAAGTCCTCCAGCTCATGGCAGAGGGCAAGTCCAATGCCGCGATCGCCCGCACCCTGTACCTCAGTGCCGGTGCCGTAGAAAAGCACATCTCCTCGGTGTTCACGAAGTTCGGCCTCACCGCCGACACCTCGGAGAACCGCCGGGTCCTCGCCGTCCTCACATTCCTCGGAGCCTAGAATGCCTGCCACAGTGCGCATCAGCGAATCCGCCCGCGTCGGTCTGCGCGCGGTCCTCGTCGTCCTCGCCGCCGTCGTCCTCCTCGTCCCCGTCATCGTCAGCACCGCCCAAGCCGCTTCCCGCCTCGACTACGGGCGGATCGAATCGTCCGAACCGCTGCCGAAGGCGATGAAGGAACTCAAGATCGGCCTCGACTCCGGTGGTGCCGTCGACATCAAGACCGCCGACGTCGCCGAGGCGACCGTGAAGCTCACCGGCACCGGTCCCCGTGACAGCTCCGCGGACCTTGAGGTCGACAGTCGAGCCGATACCGCCGAGGTGGCCGTGAAGAACGGCGGGAAACTCGAGAACACCCGGTTGACCGTCACCATCCCGACCAGTGAGGCGAAAGACCTTGCGCTGGACTTCGACGGCAACTACGGCCGGTTCGATGTCACCGGCGACTTCGCCGAGATCAACGCCGATACCGGCGGTGGAACCGCGAACGTGACCGGTTCGGCAGAGAAGGTGCGGACCACGAGCGATTGGGGTGCCACCTACCTGGACGGAGACTTCGGGACGGTGTCGGCCAAGACCGGGGTCGGTGCCATCGAAGGCGAGAACCTCACCGTCAGCGACCGCATCGACGTGGTCAGTTCGACGGGAACCGTCGACCTCGACTTCACCGATCAGGCGATGCCCACCGGCGGAATCATCGCGAAGACAGAAGAAGGCTCGATCGACATGCGAGTGCCGAATCTCAAGCTCACCTCAGAAGAGCTTGATAAGGACTTCTTCTACCGGATCAACGCGAAGTCCAATGACGGCACCGTCGACCTCGCTTCCGATCTGAAGAAGTACGATGTGGCGGACGACCCGAAGGAAGCCAAGGGCAAGATCCTCGTTCCGATCTCGGCCACAGCCGATACTGGTACCGTCACAGTCAACCAGAACTGAGAAACGACCGGCGCACGGGCGGGTTCGAATTCGGGCCGCCCGTGCGGCGTCTGAGGGGTCGACGATCATGCAGATCACCGTCTATGGAGCCACCGGAACCTTCGGCGCGCAGTTGGTGCCCCAGCTGCGGGAACGCGGTCACAGAGTCATCGCCGCTCATCGCGGGAGCGGGGTCGACACGGTGACCGGTCAGGGAGTCGCCGAGGCGGCCGAGGGCAGCGACGTGCTCGTCGACTGCGTCAACCAGCTGACGATGAACGCCCAGAAAGCCATCGACTTCTTCTCACGCAGCTCCCGTTCGATCGCCGAGGCGGCGGCCGAGCAGCCCGGCACCTCCGTGGCCGTCCTGTCGATCGCGTTCCGCCCCGAGGCCGCCGAGTCGCGGCTGATGGGCTATTACCAGGGCAAAGCCATGCAGGAGCGGATATTTCGCCGGCTCGTCCCGGACAAGCGGCTGCTGATGTTCCGGTCGGCTCAGTGGTTCGAACTCGTCGACACGATGACGGTCAAGGCCGGGCCGCTGCGCTTCGTGCCGAAGATGCGCGTGCAGGCCCTGGCCGTCACCGAGGCGGCCCGCATGATGGCCGAAGCCATCGACGCACGCGAGCGCGGCACCATCGAGGTCGCCGGTCCTGAGATCAGCGACTTCGCCGAGATCGCCCGCCGACTTGCCATGGCACGTGCCCGGAGAGATGGGACCAGGCGTTCGAGGGTCGTGGGCATTCCCCTGCCCGGACCGATGGCCCGTGACGGCCTCATCCCACCGTCACCGAGAATATCCGATAAGACCGTCGACGAATGGCTGCGGTCGGTCTGAGTCCCAGATGAGGCGCTGAACCGGGTGCGAGGCGCTGAACTCCAGGCACAATGCACAACCCCGATCTCGGGGAACGGCGTATTATCCGTTCCGGAGGTTGTCATGGATTGGATGGAATACGGGCTCAACTGGGTCGATGCGGTCAGGATCGTCGTCTCATGCGTGGCCTTCTACTTGGGGATCATTCTGCTCTTGCGCATCTTCGGTCAGCGCACTCTGGCGAGCCTGTCGAGCTTCGACGTGGCCGCGATCATCGCGATGGGAGCGATCATCGGGCGGTCCATCCTCGGTGATACCCCGACCCTGGCCGCGGGCATCCTGGGTCTGGCGACCCTGCTGATCCTGCAGGCGCTCAGCGGATTCGGCCGACGCTTCGGATTCGTGCGCAGCGTCGTCAACTCCCCGGCGGTGGTGCTCATGGCCGGCCCTGAGATCCTCACGGACAACCTGTCGAAGAGCCACGTCGACCATGACGAACTCATCGCCAAACTGCGATCGGCCGGCATCCGCAACCGCGACGAGGTGGCGTGCGTGATCCTCGAATCGACCGGTCAGATCAGCGTCATCCGACGCGGCGCACCCATCGCCGAGGAGATGCTCACCGGGGTCGTCGGCGCCGACCGAGTGCCCCGCGACGGCTGAGACTCAGTCGAGCCCGAGCACCTTCGCGCCGTTGGTCCACAGCACCGAGCGCATCCAATCATCGCCGAGGCCCAGGGCGGTCAGGCCTGCGATCTGGTCGACGTAGGGGTAGGGAATGTTCGGGAAATCAGAGCCGAGGATGACCTTGCCCTCAAGCTTGGCCAGGCGTTCGCGGTAGGCGGGGGTCACCTCGGCGGGGGTGGAGAAATACCCGGTGGCGAACATCGTCGTATCGAGATAGACGTTGTCGAATCTCTCTGCGAGATCGGCGAACTCGCCGTACTCGGGCATGCCCATATGGGCGATGACGAACGTCAGCTGCGGGAACTTGGCCAGGACGTTCGCCACCGCCTGCGGCCCGGTGTACGTGCCCGGCAGGGGAGCGGATCCGGCGTGGATGACGATCGGCACTCGGGCTTCTTCGAGCGCCTTCCACGCGGGGCCGAGGACCTCATCGTCGGGGGAGAACACACCGACCTGGACGTGGACCTTGAACAGCTTCGCACCGGCGGCAATCGCGGCCGGGACGTAGTCGGCTGATTCGGGTTCGGCATAGAGGGTGCCGCAGTGGATGACATCGTCGTGGGCGCCGGCGAACTCGGCATTCCATTCGTTGAGCCACGCGGCCATTCCGGGTTTGTGCGGGTAAGTCAGGGCCGGGATCGCGCGCAGGCCGAGCTCGCGGACGATATCCAGGCGGGTGTCCGTGTCGTACCGGTAGGTGATCGGCCAGTCGCGGCCGTAGTTGTCCGCGGCATTGTCGAAGTACTCCCACACCTTGTCGAGCACGTTCTGCGGAAGGAAGTGGACGTGGATGTCGGCGAGGCCCGGCAGGCCGAGGGCGCGGACGTAGTCGGGGACATCGGCATCAGTGCGCGGGGGAGCGGTCATCGTCTCCGGGACCTCGAAAGTCCGACCGATCGTCGTCTCCGGGGCAGGGTTCGCGGTCGGGGGAGTGGGTGCGGTCTGGGCTGCCGAGGGGGTCTGAGTCGCTGCGTCATCGGAGTCGTTCATGGCCCCACTCTATGGCCTCGCCGCCCAGGTCTTCACGGGTGGTCGGTATTCAGCGCTCGCCCATGCCCGACGCATAGACTGCCCGCATGAGCCTGCGCGATCCGTTCACGATCCCCACTCCGTCCCAGGTCAGACCCGTGGGGAAGGCGCCGTACTGGACTCCGGGGCAGACCGTGGCCTGGACCTTCCGGCGTTTCGATTTTGACCGCGACCTCGCCGAGGTGGCCCGCCCGATGCGTGTCATCGCCGACGGGCCGTCCGGCTCTGTTCTGTGGTTGGCCGGGGGTACGCCGACGCAGGAGACCCGCATCGTCGGGTGGGAGGACACGAACGCCCACGATGTGCCGTTGAAGGCACGGTTCCGACCACTGGCCGAGGCGCCGACAAGGATCAATGTCGAGGGCACGTGGCGGGGCCGTGGTGTGCTCAAGATCGTCCCGCCCGAGGTTCCGTTCTCCGTGTGGGTGCTGCTCAAAGATGCTGGGGATGATGTCGATCGTCCAGAGTCTGGCGGCGTGCGGGTCGAGTGGTACATCAATCTTGAGTCCACGCACCGACGCACCGATGATGCGCTGTTCACCAGCGATCACATCCTCGACATCACCTTCCCGATCGCGTCTATTCCTCTGCACGCAGAGGACGGCCGGCTCGACCCGACCGGCGCCGTGTTCAAGGACGTCGACGAACTCGCTGCGGCGGCGAATTACGGCGCGTGGCCGAAGGAATGGTCGGAGACCATCCGGGACAATGGCAGCCATCTGCTCGACCACCTCGGCGATTTCGGGTGGGCCTTCGAACTCGAATGGGAGACGGTGGCCCGCGATCTGGTTGGGAAGGCCCGACTTGGTGCCGCCTCGGCGTCAGAAAAATCGTTCGATCAGGAACATCGGGTGATCCCGAATGGTTGTTATGACCGACAGCATCGGTGATCGCCGCGGATGCGCCTGTCACCGCAAAGAAGCACACAAGTGAAGAATGATCTGCTGCTGAAAGGAACCGTCTCCATGACGACCAACCATCGGATTCGCCTGAACTCGCGCCCCGTGGGCGCTCCCACTGCAGAGAACTACCTGCTCGACGAGGTGCCTGTGCCGACGCCGGGCGAGGGGCAGGTGCTGCTGCGCACCCTCTATCTCTCGCTCGATCCGTATATGCGCGGTCGGATGTCGGACGCGAAGTCCTACGCCAAGCCCGTCGAGGTCGGCGATGTGATGGTCGGCGCCACCGTGTCCGAGGTCGTCGAGTCCAATGCCGAGGGCTTCACCGCCGGTGAGATCGTGCTCGGCTACGGCGGTTGGCAGGAGTATTCGGTCGAGTCGACCGGACACTTGCGCAAGATCGACCCGGAGATCGCACCGATCTCCACCCACCTCGGTGTGCTCGGCATGCCCGGGTTCACTGCGTACGCGGGTCTGCTCGAGATCGGTCAGCCCAAGGCCGGCGAGACTGTGGCCGTGGCCGCTGCGACCGGTCCCGTCGGATCCGTCGTCGGTCAGATCGCGAAGATCAAGGGAGCGACAGCCGTCGGCATCGCCGGCGGGCCGGACAAGGTCGCTCACCTGCGTGAGCTCGGGTTCGACGTGGCACTTGACCACCGCACGGGGAACCTGCGGCAGGAGCTGAAGGAGGCGGTGCCGCAGGGCATCGACGTCTACTTTGAGAACGTCGGCGGGGAGGTCTTCGATGCTGTGCTGCCGCGGCTCAATACGTTCGCTCGCGTGCCCGTGTGCGGTCTCGTCGCCAACTACAACCTCACCTCGCTGCCCGAGGGGCCGGACCGTTCGGGAGCGCTCATGGGCAACATCCTGTCGAAGTCGCTGCTCGTGCGCGGATTCATCCAGACCGAGTTCGCCGAGCGTCTGACCCCGCAGTTCCTTGAGGACATGAGCGGCTGGCTCAAGGAGGGCAAGGTTCGCTTCCGCGAGGACATCCGCCCCGGTCTCGAGAAGGCTCCCGAATACTTCAACGATCTGCTCACCGGCGGAAACTTCGGCAAGATGGTCGTCGCCGTGGGTGCCGAGAGCTGAGGCTGTCGGTTCATCCCTGAATCGGAAACGAGGAGGCGGCGTCGGCCAGTTCTGGCCGACGCCGCCTTTCTTTGTTGGTGAAGTCGGTATTGCCGTTCAGACGGGCATGTGCCTCGGCGAACTCACGCGAAGTGAGCGAACACCTCGGCGGGGTCAAGGCCGAAGCTCAGCGCCAGGTTGAGCACGATGCGAGCCTTGCGGGCATCGAGGATGCCAGCGGGCACGAGGCCCGCTTCGAGCAGGCCGATCTCTCCTCCCGGATAGCCGTAGGTGCGGTGCAGGCTCGCACCCGAACCGGTGCGTGAGGCCAGCACCACGGGCATCCTCTCCGCCAGTCGAGCCACAGCGGGTAGCAACTCCTCGGGGACGTGGCCCCCGCCGACCCCGGAGACCACGGCGCCGTCGAGGCCGGAACCGGCGATGAGATCAAGGGTCTCTTCCGGTTCGCCCATCCCCACCTCGGCGAGGGCGACCTTGCTCAGCTGAGACGGACGGGGAAGTCCGGCGAACGGGGATTTCGGAGCCTGGGGCGCGTGGGGGAGGTGGAGGTCGTCCTCGCTCAGCCATCCGATCGCGCCGAGGATGGGCCCGGAGGAGAACGCGGCCGTCGAGGTCGTGTGCGACTTCGAAACGAACCTCGGATCGTGGACTTCGTCGTTGAAGACCAATGATGACGGCAGTTGGCTGACCTGGTCGGACAGAGCAGTGAGGGCGGCGGAACGGACGTTGGCCGGTCCGTCGGCTCCGGGCAAGGTCGGGTTGCGCATGGCCCCGGTGACAGAGATATGCGTGCCCGAGTCATTGAGCAGCCAGAGCCCGAACGCGGACTCTTCAAGAGTGTCGGTGCCTTGGGTGAGGACGATGCCGTCGGCCTCGGTTGAGCGGGCGAGCTCGACGACATCGAAGAGCATCTCGAGGGTGACATTGGCGCTCGAGACCTGAGCGACCTGAGTGAAATCGGCCTGCAGATCCGGCCAGACCTGATCGAGTCCCGATGCTGCAGCGATCTCCGCGCCGCTGAGGGCTGGAGCAACCCCACCTGATGCATTGGCGGTCGACGCGATGGTCCCGCCGAGAGCGGCCAAGAGCAGGTGAGGGGCGGTGTGGAGTGAGGTCTCAGGCATGATTCGAGTCTATCGTCATCTCCCGCGTCAGTGGCCTTTGCTAGTCTCCACGCATGGACCCCGCCACCGTGCTCCGCTTGGCCAACGACCAAGCCATGCAGTACCCCTCGGTCGAGCTCGACCACCCGTTCGGGCCTGACAATGCCGTGTACAAAGTGCGCGGAAAGATGTTCATGATGGCATACGAGCTGCGGGGAGTTCCGAGTCTCAACCTCAAGATCGATCCCCTCGACGGTGAGGTGCTGAGCGACGCCTATGCGGAGATCTCACCCGGCTATCACATGAACAAGAAGCACTGGATCACCGTTGCAGGGGAGGAGGGTGGAGTCGGCGACCCCGGCGTTGCAACTGCCGGCGAGCGTCTCGATCCCGATCTTCTCCACGACCTCGTGCTCGAGTCCTATTGTCTTGTCGTGGCCAAGATGCCCAAGAAGGACCGACCTGTTGACCCTGACACCTTCGGAGGGAGGAACGACAGCCGTTGACCTCACTCGACTCGCGAATTGGCGCGCACCCGCCTAGGCGCAGAGAATAGTTCCTATGTCCGCCCTGTCATCCGCGCTCGCCTACCGGCGACTGCTCGAATCGAATGCCACCCTGCGCATGCTCCGGGCCGACAACCTCGCGGTCATGGCCGGAACCCTCGACGCGCATCTCGGCAAGCCCGGCACCAGGATGAACACTGAGGATCTGCACGAAAGCATCGATGCCGACCTCGAGGAGCTCCGCGACCACTTCGACCTTTCGCTGCGGACAGCGAAGGCCTACTGCGATGACTGGCGTCGCGCCGAAATCCTCGTCCGCCGTCCTGCCACCGCCGCCAGAGGCGAAACCTACGAACTCTCCGCCGCCGGCTTCGATGCCATCCGCATGCTCGAACAGCTGCGCACCCCACCACAGACCGCCACCGAATCCCGGCTGGTCAGCCTCGCCCAATCCGTGCGACAGCTGGCCATCGACACCGACCCGGACAGCTCTCGCCGCCTCGCCTCCTTGCGCGCCGAACGCGACCGCATCGACGCCGAGATCGCCCGTGTGCGCCGCGGCGATCCGCGCTCAGTCGTCCTCGACAGGCGCCGCGCGAACGAACGCGTCTCCGACATCCTCCAGCAGGCGCAGGGGCTGCCCGCTGACTTCGCCCGCGTGCGCTCCCGCTTCGAAGAACTCAATCAGGAACTGCGGGTCTCGATCCTCGCCGCCGAGGACTCCCAGTCCCAAGTACTCGACGAAGTGTTCCGCGGCGTCGACCTCATCGAGTCCTCTGACGAAGGTCGGACGTTCTCGGCGTTCTCCGCCCTCGTCCGCGACCCCGAACAGTCCGCGGCCTTCGACGACGACATCGCCGCCATCCTCGACCGGGACTTCTCCGCCACCCTCTCTTTGGCCACCCGCCGTTCCCTGCGCACCCTGATGCGCCAGATGAAGGACGGGTCTCATGAGGTTTCGGACATCCTCACCGAGTTCGCCCGTGGACTGCGCCGCTACGTTCACTCCCACGAATTCCAACGTGACCGCGTCATGCGCACTCTCCTCCAGGAGGGTCTCGCCGCGGCCGCGCCCGTGTCGCAGGAGCTCAAACCCTACGACGAGATCGGCATCGACCTCGAACTCTCCAGCGTCTCACTCGGCAGCGTCGGCGAGGTCATCCTCCACGACCCCGAGGAGTTCGACGCCGGAGCGGAACTCGGCGAGGCCACGGACTCCGAGATCGACTTCGCCGAACTCATCGCAGTCGCCCGCGAATCCGAGATCGATTTCGCCGAACTCACCGAGAACATCAACTCCGTCGTCACCTCCACCCACGAGGCCTCCGTCGCGGAGGTGCTCGAAACCTTCCCCGCCACACAGGGCCTGGCCAGCGTCGTCGGCCTGTTGTCCCTGGCCAGCACCTATGGCCACGTCGATGTCGGCAACCGTGAAATCCTCACCTGGGCCGGCATCGACGGCATCGTCCGCACCGCCGCGATCCGCCGCCACTACTTCACCGAAGGCATCACCCTATGAGCCCCACCCACCACGACAACGACACAGCCCCCGCCGAGGTGGGGGCCGCCTCGGCGATGGAATCCACCGATTCTGCGGACGACCTCAGCCACAACCCCAGCGGTCTGTGGTTCGGTGACACCGGAACGCTGGGGGAGCGCACCCGCCGAGTGCTGCTCGAACTGCTCAAAGGGCCGTATGTGTCCGGGACGCAGGCCCCGCAGCTGTGGGCAGCTCTCGTCGCGGACGAGAGCCTCGTCCGTTCGCGCCTGCACGATCTGTTCCTGGACCTCGTCATCGACCGGGTCGACGAATTCGCATTCACCCGCAAGATCGTCACCGACGAGATCGACGCGCCCGCCGCGGTGCGCAGCGAACGACTCACCTTCCTCGACACGGCAATGCTGCTGGTGCTCCGGCAGCTCCTGTTGGCCGCGCCGGGGGAGAAGCGCGTGATCGTCGATCGCGAAGAGGTCTATGAACGCCTCGCGATCTACCGCACAGGGGACGAATCGACCTTCCAGCGCAATCTCAACGGCGCGTGGTCGCGGATGAGCAACCGACTGCGTGTGCTCCACAAAGCCGGTGAAGACCGCTTCGAGATCTCTCCCATGGTGAAGTTCCTCATCGACGAGGACCGCGTGCGCGAGCTCATCGCGGTCTACGAACGCATTGCCGCTGGTGAGACCGATGCTGGAGAAATCGACGCCGACACCGAGGAGGACGAAGCGTGACAGAGGCACTCTTCCCGCTCGACGCGGCGTTCGTCGCCGACCAGGCGCGTGCTCGCGGAGCGAACCGACCCGACGTCGGCAGCCAGTGGCGCCTGAGCGAGATCCAGATCGCGAACTGGGGCACCTTCGACGCCGACATCCACCGCATCCCCGTCTCCCACAAGGGCCACCTCATCACCGGTCCCTCGGGCTCGGGCAAGTCCTCCCTCCTCGACGGAATCGCCGCAGTGCTCACCCCGGACAAGTGGCTGCGCTTCAACGTCGCCGCTCAGACCGCGGGCGCGCGCCTCGACCAGCGCAGCCTCGTCAGCTACGTCCGCGGGGCCTGGACTCGCACCGCGGATTCCGAAGAGGACCGGGTCGTCAGCAAATATCTGCGTCCGCGCGCCACCTGGAGCGGAATCATCCTCCGCTACGACAACGGCAGCGACAAGCCCCTGTCGTTGGCCCGACTCTTCTTCATCAAGGGTTCGGGCACGAAAACGACGGACCTCTCCGACGCCTGTGTCCTCGAGCGCGCGGACCTCGACCTCTCCGACCTGCAGCACTATGCGCGCTCCGGACTCGAGACCCGCAAACTCAAGGCCGACCATCCTGATGCGGTGGTCACGTCGAACGGCCACCACGGGAAGTTCTATGCACGGATGCGCAAGACCTTCGGCATGGCCGACGAGTCCGCACTCCAGCTGCTGCACAAGACACAGTCGGCGAAGAGCCTGGACAGCCTCGACCGGCTCTTCCGAGACCATATGCTCGAAAGTCCGGTGACCTTCGACCTCGCTGAGACCGCCGTCGCCCAGTTCGGTGACCTCAAGGACGCTCATGACCATGTCGTCGAACTGCGCAAACAGCGAGATCATCTGCTGCAGCTGCGCGAAGCCGCCTCCCGTTTCGAGACCGCCAATGACATCGCCGCGAAGTCGATCGCGCTCAGCGAAGCTCTGCTGCCGTACCAGAAGCGGCGCGAGCTCGATATCCTCCGCGCCGACCTCTCGGCGCTGACCAGGCAGATCGTCGAACTCGAAGTCACCGCCGACCGCGCCAAACGTGACTTCGACGCCGCAGTCGACGAATACGACTTGGCCCGACGGGCCACTTTGGAACTCGGTGGTTCCGAGGCCGAGCACCTTCAGCAGCGCATCGACACCGCCGAAACCGAACGCCGCGCCATCGCCGAACGCTGGTCTGGGCTGGCTCGCCAGCTTGAGCAGGCCGGCATCGAGCACGCCCCGACCACGGCCGCCGAGTTCGCCGAACTGCAGGCTCAGATCGTCTCCAGCCTCGACGACGCCACGCAGGTCGCCGGACCCAGCCACGCCGATCACGACCGGTTCTCCCAGGCAAGGGCGAAGGTCCGCGAACTCGAAGGGGAGATCGACTCCCTGCGGCGGTCCGGATCGACCGTGCCGAACAACCTCATGACCATCAGGTCCGAGCTCGCCGCCGGCACCGGACTGAGCGAGAAAGCGCTGCCGTTCGCGGCCGAACTCATCGAAGTCGACCCCGCCGAGGCCCGGTGGACGGGTGCCGTCGAGAGGGTGCTGCGGCCCATGGCACTGACTGTCCTCGTCCGTTCTGAGAACCTCTCGGCCGTGCGCACGTGGGTGGATTCCCACCGCATCCGCGGTCGCCTCGTCTTCGAGGAGATCCCGCGCTCAGTGCCGAGCCCCCGCCCCGTGGGCAGTGAGAAGTCGCTGGTCAGCAAGGTGAATGTCAGCGACACCGGCTTCGGCGACTGGGTCCGGACGACCTTGTCCGAACGCTTCGACTTCGCCTGTGTCGACCACCCGGACGAACTCGACGACCATCCGCGCGCCGTCACCGTCAAGGGCCAGGTCAAGACCTCACGCACCCGGTACGAGAAGGACGACCGGCGGGCCATCGACGATCGCAGCCAATGGGTCCTCGGCGACCGCGAAGCGAAACTCGAAGCCCTCGTCGAATCCCTCAAGGAGGCTCAGTCGGAACTGGCCGCGGCCGAACAGGTGGTCGCGGCTGCTGATGCCGAAACCGCACAGGCTCACCGTCGCCGCGGCATCCTCGCCGGTATTCGCGAACAGTCCTGGCGCGACGTCGACCGAGACGGAGCGGCCGAGAAGGTTGCGACTCTCGAGCGGCAGCTGGCCGAACTCGAAGATGCCGACGGCGACCTGCAGCAGGCGATCGGCGCCGAACGCGAAGCCAAGGCGGTCAAGGACGAAGCCGAGAAGGCGAAGAACGACGCCGACTATGCTCTTCGCCGAGCGAACGAGGAATCGACGGGTCTGCGCTCGAACATGACCCGGATCGAAGACGACGTCAATTCCGGTCGGGTCGCGGAAGTCGAGGGCCACCTCGGCGAACAATTGGACGAACGGTTCCGGAAGATCCAACGCAGCATCAAGCGGGAGAACCTCGCCGAGGTGGGCCAGCAGGTCTCGCAGGTGCTGCAGGAGGAGAAGGACCGGGCGCAAGCCGATGCAAGTCGGTCGGGGCAGTCCGTGACTCGGTTGGCTGCCGAGTTCAAGGCCGCATGGCCGTCGGTATCGTCCCAGCTCACCGCGGAAGTCGATGATCGTCGCGCCTATCTATCGATGCTCGATGAGATCCTCGCGCACGGCTTGCCTGATCATGAGAACCGGTTCCGGGATCTGCTGCAGCAGCGGTCCCGGGATCTCATCGGCGAACTCCTCAACGAGATCCATGCGGCTCCCCGGGAGATCGAGGACCGGGTCGCGCCGATCAACTCCTCCTTGCTGCGCTCGCAGTTCGACGAGGACCGGTACCTGCGGCTGAAGGTCAAGACCCGTCGGCCCGAGACCGTCAATGCCTTCATCGCCGATCTCCGCCTCGTGGCGAGCGGCAGCTGGGGTGAGGACGATATGGAGACTGCGGAGAGGAAGTACGACACCCTCGCCGAGGTGATGCGCCGATTCGCGTCCAGCGAACACGTCGACAAGGTCTGGAAGAACCAATGTCTGGACACACGCCTGCACGTGAGCTTCCTCGCCGAGGAGATCGACGACCACGGGCGCGCGCACGCGACCTACGATTCGGGTGCGGCGATGTCCGGCGGTCAGCAGCAGAAGCTCGTGATCTTCTGCCTGGCGGCAGCGCTGCGCTATCAGCTCGCCGACCCGGATGAGGCGATCTCGAAGTACGGCACGATCATCCTCGACGAGGCCTTCGACAAAGCGGATACGCGGTATACCCGTATGGCCTTGGACATCTTCATCGAGTTCGGGTTCCACATGGTGCTGGCGACTCCGCAGAAGCTGCTGCAGACGATCGAACCCTATGTGGGTGCGGCGACCTCGATCGAGAATCCGAGCAGGCAGAAGACCCTGACCTCGACGATGGTGTGGGACGAGTCCGTGCGCGGGGACGGAGCTGGCGCGGAGCCGGGCACGGAGTCAGAATCGGCTGATCGCGCGGGCGAGGAGTCCGCTGGGCCTGGTGGGTTAGGTGTTTCCAAGGGTTCGGACAGTTCAGAGAGTGTCCGTGTGACCGGTGAAGTCGAGCTTGAGTTCGAGGAGTCGGACGCCCGATGACGATGCTCTCCGTCGCCGAGGCTCGGACGAAGGCACGTACTCGCCTGAGTTCGTCCATGGCCTCGTGGGCGGCGGAGGCAACAGGTCAGGTGCGTGTTGAGATCGCCCTCCAACCACCGACGGAGAAGCAGGTGCTCTCCGATCAGGCTGCTGCCGCCGACTGGGCCGGCAGTTGGCGGGCGGTCCGGGAGCGTGCGGGGGCGGCAGCCGCGGGCGCACCTGCAGAGCTCGAGGTCGATTGGGAAGAACGCAGCTGGGCTCGCGTCGGAAGTCAACGCGTGCCGGTCCGACTGCGACTGTTGACCCCTGATGCAGTGGCCGCTTTCGTCGGCGGCGACACCGCTCGAGAATGGCGGAGACTGCGAGACCGTGCCGTCGGCATCCGGCAGCGACTCGGGTCCGTGCCGAACGGCATCGCGGCGACTCGCGACGCGGACGCAGAGGTCAGCTCGGAGGAGGACTCCCTTGCCGCGGCGATACGTTCCCAGTCGAAACGGATCCTCTCCCTGTCCGACGCTGCGTTCGTTACTGTCATCGACGTCGTCGACTGGCTGTGCACCCATCCGCTCGGATCGCTGCGACCCAGACAGCTGCCCATCCGCGGGGTGGACTCGAAATGGTTCGAGACCCACCGCAGCCTCGTCACCGCCCTGCTCGGAGGGATCGGCCACGCCCATGCGGTGACCGTCCTCGACGCCGAACCGCGACTGCGGCTGCGTATCCTCGACGGGACCCTGATCGGCGCCGCGGATCATGAGGTCACCGTCGATCGCACCTCGGTCAGAGCAGCCGCCGCGCCCCTCGACGATGTGACCGCTCTGATCTCCCAGCTCGGTCGACTGCCCATAAAGCCTAGGGTGGTCTTCGTCTTCGAGAACCTCGAATCCGTGCTCGCCATGCCGGATTGGCCGGGCGCCGTGGCCGTACACGGCTCCGTCTATGGCGTCGACGGGGTCGCTCGATTGGACTGGATCGTCGGTGCGCGTGTGATCTATTGGGGCGACCTCGACTCCCATGGTTTCGCGATCCTCAACCGTTTGCGCAGCCACCTGCCGGAGGTCGAATCCGTGCTCATGGACGAAGCAACACTGCTCGCGCACCAGGATCTCTGGGTACCGGAACCGAAGCCGAGCACCGGCACTTTCGCGCATCTCACCGGCACCGAGGCACGAGCCCTCGAACGACTACATGCTGAAGGAGGCGTCCGGCTCGAACAGGAACGCATCCCGTGGGATACGGCTCTGAACCGCCTGCGGACCGCGGTCGAGGTGTAGACCTCGGGTCACCTCATCGAAGGAACGGGACCTGGCGTGGGAACGGAGCACCGCCTCGGCGAGTGCCTTGACGACGACCGATAAGCCGCGCGGGGGACTGGCCGCCCTCTGCGTCGCCGAACTGGTGTGCTGGGGCCTGCTCTACTACTCCCTGCCGGTGGCGGTCACCCCGATCTCTGACGATATGGGTTGGAGCCACACGACGGTGACGGTCCTCAACCGCACCTGGACCGACGAGGCGGCCGACCGCACCGAACGCCCGAGCCGGGCCGAACTGCTCCACGTCACCCGCGGTTCATCACCCTCCAGATCGTGATCGCGACCTTCACCCTCTTCGCGGTGACGATCAACATCATCCCGCTCATCATCGAACGCGGTGCCGACTACGGTCTGGCGGCCATCTCCCTCGGCCTCGTCGGCTTCGGTCAGGTGGCCGGCCGATTCAGGTACCCAAGCCTTGAACGGCACTCGTCGACACGGTCGCGGACGGTCGTCCTCTCCGCCTCGGCGAGGCCGTTCCCAGACCGATACGGGAGATATTCCCGCATTCGGGGGTGAGGAATCGGACAGCCGCCCTGCTGGACTTCGGGGCTAGACTGAAAGTGCTGTCAAGGTCTCGATCACGGGGCCGCCCCTGCCGGGGCTGTGAATGCACCCCCGGTGCCATGGTTCAACGGAAGGAAGTCAATGCCCACCGTCGCCAGAAACATCGTCGATACCCTCGTCGCCAGCGGAGTCAAGCGCGTCTACGGCATCCCGGGAGATTCGCTCAACGGATTCACGGATGCCCTCCGCGTGAACCCGCAGCTCGAATGGGTTCACGTCCGCCACGAGGAGGCCGCTTCCTTCGCCGCCAGCGGCGAGGCCGCCCTGACCGGTGAACTCGCTGTCTGCGCCGGCAGCTGCGGACCCGGCAATCTCCATCTCATCAACGGGCTCTTCGATGCCCAGCGTTCGCGGGTTCCCGTGCTGGCCATCGCCGCCCAGATCCCCAGCGACGAGATCGGCTCGAACTACTTCCAGGAGACCCACCCGACCGAGCTGTTCCGTGACTGCAGCGTCTACGTCGAGAACGTCTCCTCGGCCGAGCAGATGCCCCGACTGCTGCGCATCGCCATGCGCGAAGCGATCGAGAAGCGCGGTGTCGCTGTCCTCGTAATCCCCGGTGACATCGGTCTGTCCGAAATCGACGCCGCCGCCGAGGTGGTCAAAGGCTACCAATCGCACATGATCCCGGCCGAATCCCAAATCGAGGCCGCTGTCAAGGCGCTCAATAAGGGCAAGAAGACGACGATCCTCGCCGGTGCCGGCACCGAGGGTGCCCATGATGAGCTGCTCGCGATCGCCGAGAAGCTCCAGGCTCCGATCGTCCATTCGCTGCGTGGTAAGGAATTCGTCGAATACGATAACCCCTACGACGTGGGCATGACCGGACTGCTCGGATTCTCCTCCGGTTACGCTGCGCTCAAGGACTGCGACACCCTGCTCATGCTCGGCACCGACCTGCCCTACCAGCAGTTCTACCCCGAGGACGCGACTGTTATCCAGGTCGATGTGCGCGGTTCGCAGATCGGGCGGCGCACGAAAGTCGACATCCCGCTCGTCGGAACGGTTGCCGACACCGTCGAGGCCCTGCTGCCGCAGCTCAAGCCCAACCGCAGCAGCACACATCTCAAGGCGATGACCAAGCACTATGCGAAGACCCGCAAGGATCTCGACGAGCTCGCGACCCCGTCGAAGCGGAGCATCCACCCGCAGTACCTCACCCGGCTCATCGACGAGATGGCCGATGACGATGCGGTCTTCGTTCCCGACGTCGGATCGCCGGTGGTGTGGGCGGCCCGATACCTGACGATGAACGGCAAGCGCCGCCTCATCGGCTCCTTCAGCCACGGCTCGATGGCCAACGCACTGTCGCAGAGCGTCGGCGTCCAGTCGGCGTTCGACAGCCGGCAGACCATTGCGCTCGCCGGCGACGGCGGCCTGTCCATGCTGCTCGGTGAGCTCATCACGCTCACCCAGAACAAGCTGCCGGTGAAGACGGTCGTGTACAACAACTCCTCACTCAACTTCGTCGAGCTCGAGA
This sequence comes from Brevibacterium permense, assembly GCF_013280495.1. Lineage (GTDB taxonomy): Bacteria > Actinomycetota > Actinomycetes > Actinomycetales > Brevibacteriaceae > Brevibacterium > Brevibacterium permense. The sequence continues at coordinate 99,817 of NZ_JABSSX010000005.1, read as the reverse complement.
TGAAGGCGGCCGGTTTTGTCACGTTCGGCACCGACCTCGACGATCCCGACTTCTCCACCATCGCCGAGGCGGTCGGGATCAAAGGCTTCCGGGTCGAGAAGTCCAAGGACCTGCCGAAGGTCGTCAAGGAATTCCTCGCCTACCCGGGGCCGGCTGTCCTCGATGTCGTCACCGAACGCCAGGAGCTGTCGATGCCGCCGTCGATCACCGTCGAGCAAGCCAAGGGCTTCGCGCTCTACGCGATCCGCACGGTGCTCTCGGGCAAGGGCGACGAACTCATCGATCTCGCCCGGACGAACATCCGCCAGCTCTTCTGAGCTGAGTAAGGTCGCAGGTCCTGCGCCGCCGGCGCAAACTGGCGCAGACCACGATAAGTGTGCGCAGATTGCCACTTGGGACACCCAAACGGGCAATCTGCGCACACTTATCCTTGGGGGAAGCAGGCTCTGCGGTCCGATCGGTCTGAGGAAGGCAGGGGCGGCCGACCCACTCACCCGTGGAGGCCCCGCCACTCAACCCAGCGAGTAAGACACCAGTGCCTGAGCGGTGACGAGGGCGGCGGTCATCGCCTCATGCCCCTTGTCCTCGACAGACCCTTCGAGCCCGGCACGGTCGAGCCCCTGCTGTTCGGTGTCGCAGGTCAGGACGCCGAATCCGACGGGCTTGCCGGAGTCGATGGCGACCCGGTTGAGGCCGTCGGTGGCGGCTTGGCAGACGTAGTCGAAGTGCGGGGTGCCGCCGCGGATGACGACTCCGAGGGCGACGACCGCGTCGAAGTGCGGTGCCAGGCGGGCCGCGGCGACGGGCAGTTCGAAGCTGCCGGGCACACGGATGAGCGTGGCTTCGGCTTCGGCCTCGGCGGCGGCGCGCTGGGCCCCGTCGACGAGCCCGTCCATGATCTGGGTGTGCCAGGAGGCGGCGACAATAGCGACGCGCAGGTCAGCGGCGTCGACGGTGAGTTCTGGTGCTCCGGAATGAGCCATGATTGTGTCCTTTGTTCGAAGGCTCCGAAGAGCCTGGTTCGTGTTCTGAGTGGGTGCGCGGGTTTCAGCTGGCGACGGCCCCGGCGGCACCTGCACCGTTGCCCGCGCCCGTGCCGACAGTACCTGCGCCAGTACCGGATGTGCCCGTGACCTCCGGCAGTGAGAGCACATGGTGCATGCGTTCGCGCTTCGTGGCCAGGTAGTGCGTGTTCTCCGGCCGCGCCGCGACCTCGAGCGGAACCACAGCTTCGACCGTGATGCCCAGCTCTTCGAGAGCCGAGGTCTTCGCCGGGTTGTTCGTGAGCAGGCGGATGCGAGTCAGCCCGACCGAGTGCAGGATGGTCGCCGCGGCACGGTAGTCGCGGGCGTCGTCGGTGAACCCGAGGTCCCGGTTCGCATCTACGGTGTCCCGCCCCTGATCCTGCAGAGCGTAGGCGCGCAGCTTGTTGCGCAGCCCGATTCCGCGACCCTCGTGTCCGGTCAGGTAGAGCACCGCCCCGCCGTGTTCGGCGATGAGGTCGAGCGCCAGGTCGAGCTGCTCACCGCAGTCGCACCGGTGCGAACCGAAGACGTCCCCGGTCAGGCACTCCGAATGCAGCCGCACGAGAGGCGCCGGACCCTCCGTGCCGGAATCCGGGGGTCCCGCAAGAACGCCGAGGTGGTCATGCCCGTTGATCGTGAACGCGCGGGCCCGCAGGCTGCCGTGCTTCGACGGCAGAGCCACCTCCGCGGTCGCCTCAACCGACTCGTTACCGCCAAGGGCACCGGCAGCCGTCACCGAGGCGGTCGCCTCAGTGCGGGAATCATCCGCCGCCGACGAGAGGGCCGCCGGGGAGTCGTTCGACGCATCCGCGTCACGCAGCTCGAGGTAGGCGATGAGCTGTTCGATCGAGACCATGACGAGGTCGTGGTCATCGGCGAACTCACGGACGGCGTCGAAGCGCATCATCGACCCGTCGTCGTGGACCACCTCGGCGATCATCGCCACCGGCTGCGCACCGGCCAAAAGCGCGAACTCCACCCCGGCCTCGGTGTGGCCGGGGCGCTCCCGGACACCGCCGTCCTTCGCGATGAGCGGGAAGACATGGCCGGGCCGCGAGATCGCCGCCGGATCAGGGCGGGCGGCGGCGAGGACCCGACCGGTCTCGGCGCGTTCGGCGGCGCTGATTCCCGTGGTCACCCCCACCGCATCGCAGCTGACCGTGTAGGCCGTGCCCTTCGGGTCCTCGTTGTCGCTGACCATCGGCGGCAGGCGCAGGGCGTCGGCCCTGGCGGCGGTCATCGGTGCACAGATGACGCCCGAGGTGTGGCGGACCAAGAAGCCCATCGTCGTGGCGTCGGCGAACTCGGCGGCCATGATGAGGTCGCCCTCGTTCTCCCGGTCCTCATCGTCGACGACGAGGATGGGCCGGCCGGCGGCGACGGCTGCGATGGCCGCATCGATGGGATCGAGGCGGCTGGCGTGAGCGATGGGATCAGTCATGATCGACTCCTTGCTGGGTGTTGGTGCGGAAGGACAGGAGACGCGCGGTGTACTTCGCGAGCACATCGACCTCGATGTTCACGGCCGCGCCGACCGGCATCTGTCCGAACGTCGTGTGCGTGAGCGTGGCCGGGATGAGTCCGACCTCCACCCACGCGGAGGATACGCTCGGCTCGGACACGGCCGTCACGGTCAGTGACACCCCGTTGAGAGCGATCGAGCCTTTGACCGCGGTCAGTGGAGCGAGCTCGCTCGGGATCCCGATGCGCAGGGTCGACCAGTCGGGACGGTCGGTGCGGTCGAGGAGTTCGCCCCGGCCGTCGACGTGTCCTTGGACGACATGGCCGTCGAAGCGCCCCGAGGCGGGTGTGCAGCGCTCCAGATTGACTCGGTCGCCCGTGCCCAGAGTGCCGAGTCCGGTCAGGCGGAGGGTCTCGCCCATGGCCTCGGCGGTGAAGAGGCCGGGGTGCTGCTCGGTGGGCCGCCTCGTCGAGGTCAGGCAGACGCCGTTGACGGCCAGCGAGCCGCCGAGTTCGAGGTCGGCGACGAGGGCGCCGGCGTCGATGGCGATCGCGGCCGAATCGTTCGTGTGCTCGATGGACTCGACGGTGCCGAGCCCTTCGATGATTCCGGTGAACATGTGACTCCCGATTCTCAAGCGGTGGTCGGTGGTGGCTGTAGGAGTGCGGCGGCTAGGTGACTGATTCGGGTAAGCCGGTTGAGTCAGGTCCCGGATCCGCAGTTGCGAAGTGCAGCAGGAAGTCCGGGCCGAGCCGTGACACCGCCGGTGTCTCCGTGTCGTCGGGGATCAGCTGCAGCGCCTCGGACAGGGTGCCGATGTCCAAGCCGTCGACGCTGCCGCGGCCGGGTCCGATGAGCAGCGGAGCCTGATAGCAGAAGACCTCGTCGACGACCCCTGCGGAGAAGAACGCGCCCAGCACTGTCGGCCCGCCTTCGACGAGGAGGTGGCGCGCTCCGGCGGCGTACAGCTCGTCCAGGGCCTCACGGACATCGTGGGTGCGCAGATGCAGAGTGTTGGGATTGAGGGCGAGGAACGATGTGACCGGCAGCTCCGAGGTGCCGAGCACGACAGGCCGCGGCTGGTCGTCGAGTGCGATTCCGTCCGGGCCGCGGGCGTTGAGACGCGGATCGTCGGCCGCGGCGGTGCCGGTGCCGACGAGGATGGCGTCGACGCGTGAGCGGACCTCGTGAGCGTGTGCGCGAGACTCCGCCGAGGTGATCCACTGACTGGTCGCGTCCGCGGCGGCGACGGCACCGTCGAGGCTCTGCGCGATCTTGGCCGTGACGAACGGGCGGGCCTCGGTCAGGGAGCGCACCCACCGCGCATTGAGTGCGCGGGAGTCCTCTTCGCACAGTCCCGAGCGGACCGTCAGCCCCGCCTCGGCTAGGGTCTTTCCACCGCCCGCTGCCAAGGGATTCGGATCGGGGGAGGCGAAGACGACGGAGGGGATCTCAGCGGCGAGGATCGCCTCGGTGCAGGGCCCGGTCCGGCCGTGGTGGTCGCAGGGCTCGAGCGTGACGAGCAGCGTCGCGGTGGTCAGATCGATGTCGAGGTCGTGAGCGGTGGTGATCGCGTCCACCTCGGCGTGGGGTGTTCCCGTTCCTCCATGGTGACCGGTCACGATCTGCCCATCGGCTGTTAGGATTGCCGCGCCCACCAGCGGATTCGCTCCGCGAACACCTTCGCGGGCCGCGTTGAGAGCGGCGGTCATCGCCGCGGATTCGAGATCCGTGAATTCCGCTGCGTCGCCTGGCCGCGCGCCCATGAAAAAACCTCCCGAGCCTTCGCCGGGAGGGAGGATATTGCGGGTGCAACCATCAGGGCGTCTCAGTCGCGTGCGACGGTGCGGTCGAATGCACCAAACACAGCGGCCGAGGCCACCATGCTCCTCCCATCCAGACTCTGACTGTCGGTTTCGGAATTTCACCGAATCAACCGCCTGCACGAATGCGAGCGGCTCGCGGACTGTGACCGCCGGTACGGAATTTCACCGTCCCCGGAACATGTGAGGCCAGAGTAGCATGACCATCACCGAGTCGTCCGCGAGGTCTGTCACATAGTGACATCAGGGCGGGGCTGCGCTCGCGATGACCGTGATTTGCCAAAATGCATAACCTGGGTATATAAAGAAGTTATGGATGATGTGGATTCGGCCGAACTCGTGTCGCGGCTCGTTGTCGTCTCGTCGCGCCTGACCAGAGCGTTTCGACGAGTGATCGGCAACGAGAATTCTTTGGCGGCGCTGCGTGCGCTCGCCGTAGTCGAGCAGTATCAACCCGTTCGTGTCGGTCATTTCGCGCAAGGATATTTGAGTTCTCAGCCCGCGGCGACAAAGCTTCTCGCCAAGCTCGAGGAAGCCGGGCTCGTCGTGCGTGAGCCCAGTCCGACGGACGGGCGCGCGTCGCAGTTCTCGCTCACCGAAGCCGGGCGGGAGAGGCTGGCGGAGAACCGCTCGATCATGATCGAGCAGATGCAGCCCTACTTCGAGTCGCTGAGCGTCGAGGAGCGGCAGAGCGTCGATCGTGCGCTCGGACTGGTCTCGGACTTCCTCAAGGACCGTCACCCGGTCGACGGCGTCGACGAACCCGACGACGAATCGGACTTCGACTCGGCCACGGGCTAGCCGTCGAGCACATCTCAGTTTTTCAATCACGTTTCCGAAGCGGACTTCGCAAGCGGAACGCACCATAGGAAAGGGGACGCGACCAGCAGATGAGAGCGTCAGCAGACAACGAAACAACAGGGGACGAAACACCCGGCGATTCCGGGGCGGGAGCGTCGATCCTTCGCCAGCCGCGTGCCGTCTGGGCGGTCGCGTTCGCCGCGGTCATCGCCTTCATGGGCATCGGCCTGGTCGATCCGATCCTGCCGGCCATCTCGGCCGAGCTCGACGCCACCCCCGCCCAATCGATGCTGCTGTTCACCAGCTACCTGTTCATCACCGGTGGAATGATGTTCTTCACGAGCTTCCTGTCATCCCGCATCGGTGCGAAGACCACGCTGCTCATCGGTCTCGTCCTCATCGTCGCGTTCGCGGCTCTGGCCGGATTCTCCGGTTCCGTCGACCAGATCATCGGCTTCCGTGCCGGTTGGGGTCTCGGCAACGCGCTGTTCATCTCCACCGCTCTGTCGACGATCGTCGGTGCTGCGTCCGGTGGTGCTGAGAAGGCGATCATCCTCTACGAGGCGGCTCTCGGCGTCGGCATCGCCACCGGCCCGCTGCTCGGCGGGCTCCTCGGCGGAATCTCCTGGCGGGGGCCGTTCTTCGGCACCGCCGTCCTCATGGCTATCGGCTTCATCGCGATCATCGTGCTGCTGCCCAGCGGCACGAGCTCGAACGGAGCGTCGGCGGAGCCGATCAGGCTCAGCGCCACCTTCCGTGCGCTGGCTCGCCCGGGTGTGGCCATCCTCGGCGTCTCCGCTCTGCTGTACAACTTCGGCTTCTTCATCCTGCTGGCCTACAGCCCATTCCCCGTCGAGGCTGCCGCCGCGAAGCTGGGCATGGAGGACTTCGGCGCCATGGGCCTCGGCTACGTCTTCTTCGGTTGGGGCATCTGCGTGGCGATCACCTCGGTGTTCGGCGCTCCCGTGCTGACCAAGCGGATCGGGCGTCGTCGCAGCCTCATCGTCACCCTGGTCGCACTGGCCGTGCTGCTTGGCGTGATGTCCTTCCTTGTCGAGTCGCTGGCCGGGATCATCGTCTGCATCATCGTGGCGGGCATGCTTCTGGGCGTGCTCAACACGGTGTTCACGGAATCGGCGATGGAGGTCAGCGACCTGCCTCGTCCGGTCGCATCTGGCACGTATTCGGGTGTGCGCTTCATCGGCGGTGCGGTGGCGCCGATCGTCGCTGGTGCGGTGTCGGAATCGATCAGTGCAGGATCTCCGTACCTCTTCGGTGCGGGGGCCGTGCTGCTGTCGGTCCTCGTCATCTCACTAGGGTGGAAGGCGCTGCGCCGCGTCGACGGGCACATCGATGAGTCGCCGGTCGACGAGGCTTATGCCCTCACCGGAGGCGACGCCTGAGTCTCACGTCCGTTTCGAGGCTGGGCACCCGGGACTGAACCCGATGTGGAGTGCGGCGCCCGCGCAGACAGTTGATCTGTGCGGACGCCGTTTCCGTGTCCGGACCATGACAAATGAGTGAATCATGCGCTGTGTTGCAGATCTGAAACCGCTTCGACAAATGATCGACGCAGAGCCTAGGGCAGAATAGAATTCGCGCAATCTGAAGATCGACTGAGAGAACTCTGCTTATCGACGACGGAATGCGACCAGAAACGTCACCTACAGATGAAGGTCATCATGTCCTACGACGCGAATGCAGCATACAACTCCGGCACACCCGGTCAAGGAGCTCCCGGTGCCGCCGGCCAGGGCTACGGAGGGCGGGTCTTCGGTGGAGCGCCACGCGGCGCCGCCAGCCCCGATGACCTCTCGCTGCCGCTCTACGGCGCATCCTTCGGCCAAGCCGTCAAGCGCTTCTTCAAGAACTACGCGAAGTTCAGCGGGCGGGCCTCGCGCAGTGAGTTCTGGTGGGCGACGCTGTTCTGCGTTCTCGTTGCGCTGGTGCCCTACATCCTCGTCGTCATCGGAGCCGTGATGATGGCGGCGTCTGCTTCCGCCGATCCCTACGGGGGCGGGGCGCCCTCAGGCGGCGGCGTTGCACTGATGGGCATCGGCGGAGTCCTTCTCGGCGTGTTTGTCCTGGCCACGATCGTGCCGTCGATCGCTGTCTCCTGGCGCCGACTCCATGATGCAGGCTTCTCCGGCCTCTTCTACCTGCTCAACCTGACCTCTATCGGCGGAATCGTTGTGCTCGTCATGGAGATCATGCCGCCTAAGCCCGAGGGTCAGCGCTTCGACGTCTGATTTCGAGGTCTGACTGCGGCGCCTGCGCTCAGACGGAGCATCACGTCTGGTTGCTGACACGTAACACAGCTGCGCGGTCATCACGCCCCGTCAGTGTCATCTCGCACCGTTGCAAAGGTGCGAGATGACACCGGCGGGGCGTTGTGCTGCTGGGAGGGCGCACTGCGAGGACCAGGGCGAGGTGCGACGTGTGGTGCGAATTGAGCACGGCGGTGCCCGATGCGCGACTGCAATCCCCTCGCCGAGGAGGCGCCGACCAGCACACGTGTCGCCTCGAGCAGGGAAGAGTCGCCGATAGAGAACAGACCGACTGACAGCGTAGGCAGCCCTTTGAGCTCGGCACCGATCGACATGACGCCGGTCGCCATCACCGAGGCGAAACATCCGGGTGCCAGCGTCGACGGGCTCAGCCCCCACCGTCTGCGCAGTCCGGTGAGGTTGCGATCGGCCGTGCTCATTCGCTTCTCATTCTCGTCGCCGTGTGTCAGGGGACATCGACGTCTTCGATAGTACGACCCCACCCCTGAAACCGCGTTGCAGCCCCGGCTGTCTAGAGGGTGCCGCGGTCCCATCGAAAGACCGCCCGATAGCCTCTGTACAGAGAATCGATGTGCAATTCGTGACATCTGGGTCTTCCCAAGTCACTCTCCCAGCATTTCCATGAGAGAATTCACTGGTGTTACCAACAAGTAACTTCATGTGGAGTCGCCCGCTTCACATCCCCACGTGCCGGTGATGGCGTAGTCTGCAGTCACCTGCGCGGTTCAGAATTCTCCGGCACTGGCCGGATCGACGAGGGCACAGACGATTGGGAGCGATGGCTATGGAGAGCACAACGAACACTCTCGCCGAGGGCACCGACATCGACGCGCCAGCGGTCGCGCTGCACGGTTGGTCGCTGTCCGGCAAACAGGGCGATGTGTTCACCGATATCGACCTCGAGGTGCCGACCGGTGCCATCGCTGTCGTCCGTGGTCCCGCTGGCAGCGGGAAGACCTCTCTCCTCCTGTCCTTGGCAGGAAGGATGCGGGTCTCCGATGGGGAGGGCCGCCTCGGCGATATCGATATCCGCAAGCAGGCCCGCACCGTGCGCGGACAGGTTGCGGTCGGACATATCGGCGGGCTGACGGACCTTGAGGACGATTTCACGGTTGCGCAGCACGTCGCAGAACGACAGATCATGCTCCAGCCCTGGTACAAGCCGTGGGCGTCGAAATCGACCTTGCGTGAGGTCATCGGTCTCATTCGGGACACCTTCACCACGGCCACGGAGATCATTGACGAACTCCCGCCGGGGACGTTCTCGAAGCAGGACGCCCAGCGCGCGGACTTCCTCATCGACGATGACGGAGAGGTATTCGTCTCCGAGCTGAGCGAGCTGCAGAAATTCTTCCTCGAATTCGGGCTGGCAAGCCTCAGCCGCCCACCTGTCGTCGTCATCGACAACATCGACTACCTGCGCGAATCCGCCGACCGAGCCCGTGCTTGGGCCGGGATCCTCATCTACCAGCAGCTGCGCAGATCACGGGATCCCGAGGACCTGCTCACGGTCATCGTCTCCTGCGAGGACTCGAGCGAACTCGACATCGCCACCAGGTCGCTCGGCTCCCGCGCGGAGCCATCGATTGTCGAACTCGAACTGCCGCCCCACCCTCCCGCTCATCGCGGGTCCAAACACTGAACCGCCTGCCCCACGTATACGAATCCGAGGAGATTCCCGAATGTTCTCCCTGCCCTGGTTAGAACTCTCACGATTCAAACGCCACACGATCACGCGCTTGGCGATGATCGTCATCATCGTCATCCCGTCGATCTACGGTGGGCTCTACCTCGCCTCGAATTGGGATCCGGCCGGGCACCTCGACAAGCTGCAGGCAGCGATCGTCAACGAGGATACCGGCGCCGAGAAGCCCGACTCGGACGGAGAGAGGCTCGACGCCGGTCAGGAACTCGTTGACGAGATCACGCCGAAGGGCGAAGGCGGATTCGACTGGCAGGAGACCAGCCGGAAAGAAGCCGACGAGGGGCTGGCTGAAGGGAAGTACTTCGCGGTCCTCGAGATCCCCTCGGACTTCTCCGAGATGCTCGTGTCGACCGGCGGTGACGATCCGGAGCAGGCAGGGCTGCGGCTGCGCACCGACGACGCCCACAACTTCATCGTCGGGCAGATGGCCGGGACCATCCTCTCCGAGATCAAGGACGGACTGAGTAAGACGACGACCGCCGAGTACGTCAACCAGGTGTATCTCGGATTCAACGATATCCACTCCGAGACGGAGAAGGCCGCGGACGGTGCGGCCGAACTGCACGACGGAGCGGGCCAACTCCACGACGGTACCGGCGAACTCGTCGGTGGGACGACGAAGCTCGACAAGGGCATCGGAACCCTGCAGACAGGGCTCATCGACCTCGATAAGGGCGCAGGTGAGCTGAAGAAAGGCAGCGGCGACCTTGCCGACGGTGCCGACACCCTGGCCGAATCCACTACAGAGGCGAAGAACGGTTCGAAGAAACTCGCCGACGGCGCAGGGCAGGTCGCCGACGGCACCTCGGAGCTGCGTGATACCGCCGACGAGGCCACGAGGAAGGCCGAGGACGTCAAACGCAAGGCCGATGACGTCGTCGATGGGGCCCGCCCCAAGCTCGAGCGCGCCGAAGGGGACTTCGACGATGCCCGAACCACCGTGCGAGGGGACATGGACGACCGGATCAAGCAGCTGCAGGAGGACTATCCGGACGACCCGAACGTCAAGAAACTCGCCGAGGATGCCAACGGCCTCGGCGAGGACCTCGATTCCGCGCACAAGCGCGCCTCCGATGCCAAGGATGAAGCCAAGAGCCTCGAGGACAAGCTGACCGACGCGGTCGACGGGGTGATGGACAAGATCCGCACGGCGGATAAGAAGATCGGTCAGCTCGACGACGGAGCGCAGAAGGTCGCGACCGGTGCCGACGACCTCCACTCCGGGCTGATCAAGCTCGACGCAGGTGCGGGAAAGCTCGCCAAGGGAGCCGGTGACCTCCATGATGGTGCCGTCCAGCTCAAGGACGGCACGGCGAAGGCTAAGGACGGAGCCGGTGATCTCAAGGACGGTTCGGAACAGCTCGTTGACGGGTCGACCGAACTCGACAAGGGCGCGGGCAAACTCGATGACGGCTCCGGCGAACTCGCCGACGGGCTGGAGAAAGGACTCGAGCAGATCCCGACCTATGACAAGAAGGACCGGGAGAACCGTTCGGAGGTCGTGGCTGTTCCCGTCGATGCAGACAAGGTCAAGGACAACGCGGTCGACGCCTACGGCGAGGGACTGTCCGCGTTCTTCGTCTCCTTGGCCCTGTGGATCGGCGGAATGATCACCTATATGGTCATCAACGCCATCCCATACCGAGCACTGTTCTCATCGGCGACTTCGTCGCGCATCGCATGGGCCGGCTACGTTCCCGGGCTCCTCTTCGGTATCGCTCAAGTCGCAGTTCTCTATGCGATCCTCGCATTCACCTTGGACTTCTCGGCCGGAGCGTGGCTGTGGACGCTGCTGTTCTCGATGCTCGCGGCGGCGTGTTTCCACTCCGTGCACCAGTTGTGTGTCGCGGCCTTGGGCGGTGTCGGCAGGCTGATTGCCCTCGTTCTGCTGATGCTGCAGATCGCATCGGCAGGCGGGACCTATCCGGTGGAGACGGCGCCGAAGATCTTCCAGATCATCTCGCCGTTCCTGCCGATGACGCACGCGGTCAAGGGCCTGCGGACCCTGGTCGCCGGCGGTGACATGTTCATCGCCGCGCAGGCGTCAGTGGTCCTGCTGCTGATGACTGCAATCTGCCTGGTCGCCACAACCGTGGTCTGCAGTCGCAAGCGTATGGTCACTCTCACTCAGCTCCACCCGAGCCTGCAGCTGTAGGCGGGGCCGGGTGCAGGGCGTGGGGCGGGATTGTCCACGGCCCGCAGCCGAGCGGGTACTGGGGTGCCAGGGCGCTGCCAGCGGCTGGCGCCAGACGCTGTCGGCGCATTGTTGGGTCGATCCGCGGTGTTTCTACGGCGTGAAACGCCGCGGATCGACCCAACAATCCAGCGAAACCCTGTGGGGAAGTGGTTGAGCAGGCGCCGCCGAGGTGTTTGGGGATCTCTCAGGTGCAAACTGCGCGTGTCAGCAGAGCAAGGAGTGGGTCAGAATGTCGCGGACGGCCGGCAGTTCGCGCAGCCAAGGGCTCAGCTCCCGAGGGGACAGGGCATGCTCGGCCACAGTACGCAGTGGCAGGTCGACGCGGGGATCCATGTCTGGGACGGTATCGCTCGGCTCCGACACGATCGCGGAGCCTCCGTCTGCATGCCGACCCGAGTGCCAGCTCCCACCGGGGCGACTTCCCGCTACTCCATTGCCAGCCGCGCGGCCAGCAACACGAGCACGACGGCGATGATGACGTCGAGGACCTGCCAGACTCGCGGCCGCCCCAAGTAACGGGAGAGCCCACGGGCGCCGTAACCGATGACGAGGAACCAGCTGATCGAGCCGAGCATTGCCCCGAATGTGAACGGCCACACCCCGCCCGGACCCTGCTGATTCGCGAGATTGCCGAGCATGACGACGGTGTCGATGTAGACGCCGGGGTTGAGGAACGTCAGCGCCAGAGTGGTGACGATGATGGACTTGAGGGACCGCTGATGAGTGTCAGCCTTCAGCCCGGTGGCTTCGCGCGCCGATTTCAGGCTCGTCCACGCGAACCACAGCAGGTAGGCCACGCCTAACCAGCGCAGGACCTCGAGCGCCCACGGCGCGAGCAGAACGATCGCCCCGATCCCCACCGTGCCTGCTGCGATGAGCAGTACGTCGGCGACGATGCAGATGGCGACGACGACACCGAGGTGCTCGCGCCGGATCCCCTGCCGCAGCAGGAGTGCGTTCTGCGGGCCGACGGCGATGATGAGGGACCAGCCGGTGAGGAGTCCGATGACGAGATGAGTGAGCACGGGCTCAACATTAGAGACCGACTGATCAGAAGAAAAACAACAGAATATGCATCTGATGCACAATTGCTTCATGAACATCGATCACGTCAAAGCGCTCGCCGCCGCTGTCGACGAAGGCACCGTCGAGGGTGCGGCCTTCGTCCTCGGCATCACTGCCTCGGCGGCGAGTCAGCGCATCCGCACACTCGAGTCCCGCCTCGGGCAGGTGCTCATCCGACGAACGAATCCGATCACTGTCACCGAGGCAGGGCAGGCGATCCTCCGCTACGCCCGGCAGGTCGAGCTGCTCGAGTCCGAAGCGCTCGACCGGCTGCACGGCATCGACGCCGACTCCCTCGGTGCGGGCGGATCCGGTGCGGGGCGGAGCGAGCCCACCGTACTTCGGGTGGGTGTGAACGCCGATTCGATGGCGACGTGGTTCCGCCCGATCTTCGCCGAGGCGGCCAGCTGGGACGACGTCGTCCTCCGCATCGAGATGGTCGACCAGGACAAAGCGCTGCCGCTCTTGGCCTCGGGGGAGGTGCTCGGCACGATCACCTCGACGGCGACCGGCGGGTACGGGACGACGGTCGCCGAGCTCGGGACGATGCGCTACACCGCCGTGGCCGAACGCTCCCTGCTCGAGCGGCATTCCATCGGCGCCGATGCGGATCTGACCAGGTTGCCTATGGTGAATTTCGGACAGGACGACGACCTGCAATTCGAGTTCCTCAGCCGCTGCGGTGTCGACGGTCGGCCGCCGATGTCGGTCGTGCCGGGATCGGCGGAGTTCGCAGCCGCAGTGGAGGTTGGCCTCGGTTGGGGGATGGTTCCGGTCATGCAGCGCGACGGTCTCGAATCCGACCTCGTCGAGATCGGTTCCGAGCCGCATATCGACGTCCCGCTGTACTGGCACCACTGGACTCTGGCCTCGGACAAGCTCTCTCGCCTGACTGGCGCGCTGCGCCGCGCTGCCGCCGACATGCGGTGATTCGGCGGCGGAGCTGAACTGCCCTCTGTTGGTCCGCTCAGGAGCTGAGGAGCTTGCTGATCGTCCACTTGACCTGCTCATGTGCGGCGTCGACGGTCATGGTCTCGGGCGAGATTATCGAGTGCAGGGCGATGCCGTCGACGGTGGTGAAGAGCGCTGTAGCGGTCGGAACCACCTCGGTGGGGTCCAGATGCCCCTCCTCGGCGAGCAGATTCAGCCAGCGATGCAGGCTGTCATAGGTGACACGGTGACCGTGTTCGAGGAGGCGCCGAGAGACTGCCCTCTTCTCCGCCCCGAGGGCATGCAGGTGCATGGAGAACCAGGTTTCAAGCTGCACGTCACGATGCTCATGGGTCGGCAGGAACTGAGCGCAGCACTCATAGAGCCGGTCGGTCGGGTCGCGGTTCGCATCAGCGATGGAGAAGTCCTTGACGACGGTGTCGATGGAGCGCCTCGCGACTGCTTCGTGGAGGTCTGCCTGGGTGGGGAAGTAATGGCGCAGCGTCGATGGTCCGACCCCTGCTTCCTTGGCCACGGCGCGCACACTGAGGTTCGCATGCCCAGGCTGCGACCCCTCAGCCAGGCGGATGGCTGCGGCGACGATCTCGTCTCGCTTCGACAACCGTGACTCCTCGCTTCATTGACAACGATAGTTTCGTTCAGTGTATAGTACGTTGTACTAGTACGGTGTGCCAAGGCGTCGAAACGGCGCGGCAGGAACAGTGTGCTGACCCGACCAGAGGACCCGAACGGAAGAAGAGAGAGCCCTCATGATCGACAGTCTGCAGGAATTCGCCGGAAACATCCCCGACTGGCTGCAGTGGGCAGGCATTCTGCTCGTCTCGGCCATCCCCTTCGTCGAGTCGTACTTCGGCGCTGTCATCGGCGTCGCGATTGGGCTCCACCCCGTGGTCGCCATCCTCATGGCCATCATCGGCAACGTCATCTCAATGCTCGGCTTCGTCTACGGGGCCGGTGCGATCCGGGACAAGGCGACGAAGAACAAAGAGGGCGAGGGGAAGCCGAAACGACAGCGGCTCAAGCGCATGTTCGACAAGTTCGGCGTGCCGGGAGTCTCGCTGCTGGGCCAGACGCTTCTGCCTTCGCAGATCACCTCGTCCGCGATGGTCGGTTTCGGTGCCAACCGCAATGTTGTGGCCTTCTGGCAGGTCATCTCGATCATCCTCTGGGGTGTCCTCTTCGGAGTGCTCGCCACCTTGGGCATCGAGCTGGCGCTGCGCTGATTGGTCAATTTCGGAGAGACGATGAACCCCGCCCTGGATGACCTCGCACAGAAACTGACGTCGATCGGTCATGTCGACCGCATCAGTGAGACATCCTTTGCTGTCCGCACTGCTGATCCGGTGCTGCCCAGGTCGGCGATCGTGGAAACAACTCAGGCGGATCTCGAGTTGCGGCTCACCGACCTAGCCAGCGGGCACCCGGAGCAGATCTGGGGCCAGCTTGGGCTGACGTCTGACGTGGCAGCCTGGAGGCTGCTGGCTGTGCATGTGGAGGAGGTCATCGACTGCATGGACGAGGATGGTCAGACGGTTGTGATCCTCGCGGGCGGTGTTTCGGTCAAGGGCAGGTAGCCCTTCCCCGAGGCGGCCGACCGTCAACTGCCCGTGCAGACAGTCGTGTCACACCCTCCACCTAGACTGGCCCCATGACGGAATCCACCCCGACATCCCCACCCGTTGCCGAGTCGCCCGAAACCCCTGACGGCTTCGCGATCGAGGCGCAGCGCATCCTCGCCGAGCTCACCGCGAATCCGAACGCGCAGTTCCGCGACGGCCAGCTCGAGTCCATCCGCGACCTCGTGCAGGCGAAGAAACGCGTCCTCGTCGTCCAGCGCACCGGGTGGGGCAAGTCCGCGGTGTACTTCGTGGCTACTCGGATGCTCCGGGCCTCCGGGACCGGGCCGAGCCTCATCATTTCCCCGCTGCTGGCGCTCATGCGCGACCAGATCGCCGCGGCCGAACGCGCCGGAGTCCGTGCCGCCAGCCTCAACTCCTCGAACGTCACCGAATGGGACTCGGTGCTCGAGGACCTCAAAGCCGGCAGCCTCGACGTCCTCCTCGTGTCCCCGGAGAGGCTGAACAATCCGCAGTTCCGCGACGAGGTGCTGCCGCAGCTGCTGGCCTTCCTTGGCCTCATCGTCGTTGACGAAGCCCACTGCATCTCCGATTGGGGCCACGATTTCCGTCCCGACTACCGCCGCATCGGCCGGATCCTGTCCGAACTGCCACGTGACACCCCGGTGCTCGCGACGACAGCGACCGCGAACTCCCGCGTCGTCGCCGACGTCGCCGAACAGCTCGGCGACGACACCACCGTCGTCCGCGGTGAACTCGCCCGAGATTCCCTGCGTCTCGGCGTCCTGCCCGGGCTCGACGCCAGTGCCCGCATCGCCTGGCTGGCCTCCCATCTCAACGACTTCACCGGGTCCGGAATCGTCTACACGCTTACAGTCTCCGCCGCCGAGGACATCACCCGAATGCTGCGCGAACAAGGCCACGAGGTCCGCGCTTATACAGGCCGCACCGATGCCGAAGAGCGGGCGGAACTCGAGCAGCAGCTCAAGGACAATCGGCTCAAGGCGCTGGTGGCCACCTCGGCGTTGGGCATGGGATTCGACAAACCCGACCTAGGATTCGTCATCCACATCGGCGCGCCCTCCTCAGCTGTGGCGTACTACCAGCAGGTCGGTCGCGCCGGGCGCGCCACAGACTCCGCAGACGTCCTCCTGTTGCCCGGCCCAGAAGACGAACAGATCTGGGAGTACTTCGCGACCGCGTCGATGCCCAACCAGGATGATGCGAACGCCGTGCTCGCAGCCCTCGCCGCGGCGGACGGCCCCCTGTCCGTGGCCCGCTTGGAGACCTTGGTCGGAACCAAACGCTCCCGTCTCAACCTGCTGCTCAAGACCCTCGAAGTCGAAGACGCAGTATCGAAGATCAAGGGCGGATACGTCTCAACGGGGCTGGGGTGGACCTATGACCGGGAACGCTATGAGAAGGTCGCAGCCGTCCGGGCCGAAGAGGCCCAGGCCATGCTCGATTATGAGGCGACCGGGCAGTGCCGGATGGAGTTCCTCATCCGTCAGCTCGACGATCCCGACCCGCGGCCGTGCGGCCGCTGCGACAACTGTGCGGGAGTGTGGTTCTCTGCCGAGGTCTCCGACGAACAGCGCCAAGCGGCGGCCGGAAACCTGCACAAGATCGGTTTGCCGATCGAGCCGCGCAGCACCTGGCCCAGCGGCCTGGCCAACATCGGCGTCCCGCTCAAGGGCCGGATCCCGGCAGAGGAGCTCGCCGATGAAGGACGTGCCATCGCCCGCCTGTCCGACCTTGGTCAGGGGCAGACCCTCCGGTCGTTCCTCGCCCCTGACGCTCCCGATTTAGAAGTGCCCGGTCAGATCGGCAAGTGGTGTCTTGAAGTCCTGGCACAGTGGGATTGGAAAACACGGCCCGAGGTGGTCGTATCGATCCCGAGCAATCGTCGACCCGTGACGGTGCGGTCCTTAGCCGCGAATCTCGCTTCGGTCGGCCGCCTCGTCGACGGTGGCGAACTGCTGCAGGTCGGCGACCATGGCACACCTGATGTCAACAGTGCCTTCCGCGTCAAGGACCTCTATGAAGCGTTCGTTGTTCCTCCCGAGGTCGAGGGGGCAGTGGCGGGGAAGTCCGTGCTGCTCGTCGACGACGAGGTCGTCTCGCGGTGGACGATGACGGTCTGTGCACGATTGCTGCGGCGGGCGGGAGCCACCTCGGTGCTGCCATTCGCCCTTGCACTCCGGGCCTGAGGTCAATTCGACGAGCCGTCCCGGAGCTGACCCCAGCCGAATTCGGTCTCCGATATTTCATCTCGAAGATCTTCGAAGAATCGATCTCGCGCCTCATCCATGCTTTCGTGCATATAACAATCTGAAACGATGACGCTGAGGGTCTCTCCGCATGCCTGAATAGACGCTACGAATCGATCGAGCCTAGGCCCCTCAGATTCGATAGTAAGTTGTTCGAATTCGGCATCAGTAAGCAGCTTCTGAATCGCTGGAATTACTATATATTCGAGCCTGCCATTCAGTTCCGTGCTGATGTCCAAATGGATCCGCCCTCTTTGACTTCCAGACGTGCGACACTCTCGGCCGTCGGCTTGTTGGTTTCGAGCTTAATCGTCGGGAATGAAGATGCCATAAATACAGAGACTGTCGCGATGTTCATTCTGAGACTATTCAGTGACCGCATGATTTCAAAGCTCACCATCAAGGTCTTGGAATCGGGGCCGGCAGATGATGCCGAGCGACCAGCCAATAGACTCCGGCTTGGACGAGGATGAAGAGCAGAGGTTCAAAGCGGTCGGCAGCGGTCACGGGCGGTTCAGCGACTGCCGCAATGCGGCCGACCGGAACTGAACCGAGCCGCCTCCGTGACAGTCACAGATTCTGCTGGAGCTGGAACGTCGCGCCTTCCGGATCGGTGACCGTGACGATGCGTCCGTACGGGGAGTCTTCCGGACCAGCGAGCACCTTGCCGCCGAGCTCGGTCACCTTCGCGGCAGAGGCATCGGCGTCTTCGACGTTGAAGTAGGTGCGCCAAAAGGAATTCTGTGCCCACTCGCTGGCATCGCAGATTCCGGCCACGGCCTCGTCGCCGTCGCCGTGCGTCGAATACGGGAAGCCCTCCATCGGGGTGATGTCGAATGAGAAGACGTTGCCGTAGAACTCGTTCGCAGCCTGGTAGTTCGTTGTCATGAGTTCGAACCACACGGGGGTTCCCGGGGTGAGCGGAGTATCGAAGCCGGAGAACTCGCCGGGCTGCCACATGCCGATAGGTGATCCTGTCGGATCGACGACGACAGCCATTTGGCCGAGCGGGCCGACCGGCATGGGGCCGACGACATCGGCCGCCTCAGCGGCCAGAGCTGCTTGGTGGGTTCCGGCGATGTCCCCGGTGTGCAGGTAGGTCGACCAAGCCGTGGGCATCTCCGGGCTCGGGGTGCCGTCCATGTTCATGGCTCGCATGGCGCCGCCGACGTTGCCTCCGTCCTTCGTAATCATGTTGTAGTGGCCGAAGTCCTCACCCATGTCGGTGAATTCCCAGCCGAAGAGCTGATTGTAGAAGTTCTGGGCGGCCTCGAAGTCCTGACAGACATAGTCGATCCAGATGGGCTGGCCTTCGCGGGGGTTGGCAGGCATTGCGTCTCCTCTTGTGATGGGTGGAGGTGAGTTGCAGCTAATGGTGCCGACGGCAGGGGGATGATCCTACTGCCAAGCGCGCGTGAAGTCCGCGAAGCAGTCGGTCAGCGCCGCTTGCAGAAGCGGACCGAAGGTCACGCGCCCGACCCCGAGCTCAGTGAGCTGAGCGAGGTCGAGTTCTTCGGGCACCGCGCCCTTGATCGGGTGCGCGGTGACATTGAGCGGCAGAGTGATCTGCGCGAGGATCGACTTGAGTGTGCCCACATCGGGCAGACGGACGGGGTAGGCGGAGTCCGCGCCGGCGTCGGTGCACAGACGCAGACGTCGGACCACCTCGGCGGTGGGATCCTCGAAGTCGCCTGGATATTTGAACACATCCGTCCGGGCGTTGATGACAACATGGACCCGCTGTGCTTCCGCGGCTTGGCGCAGGCTCCAGATGTATTCGGCATGCTCCTCGGGGCTGCGCATGCTGCCCCGGCTGTGCACCGTGTCCTCGATGTTCACACCGACCGCTCCGGCATCGAGGAGGCCGGCGATGAGCTCGGGAGCGGGGGTGTCGTATCCGGACTCGAGATCCGCGGTGACGGGAACGTCCACCGCCGAGGTGATCCGTGAGATCCCCTCGAGCGCTTGCTCGAGCGTCATCTGCTCACCGTCGCCGTGGCCGAGCGAATCGGCGAGCGGGTGTGACCCGATGCTCAGAGCGTTGAAACCGACATCGACCATCGCACGAGCCGACCAGGCATCCCAGACAGTCGGCAGCACGAGAGGTTCGTCCTGGTGATGTCCCTGCAGGAGGGTGAAAGCGCGTTCAGCGAGAACCGTGTAATCGACCATGGTCAATACTTTTCCACTGTTGTGCCTCGACACGCCAGGGGTCGGACTGGTTCACCAGAAGGTTTCAGGCAGGCGCAGTGATAGCGTGAACAACATCCGATGTCGTCGTACGGAGGAGCAGAGGTGGCCGGTTCGGGCACCATCCGCGTTTCGCCCAAACCCGAGCGGGTATGGGCACTCCTCGCCGTGCTTGCCGGCATGGCCACGATCCTCATCGAGATTCCCGCGGCGCTGATGTCCGAATCCGGCTATTCGTTCACTCGGCAACCCATCAGTCATCTGGGGATGACCGGATGTGGGGACTGGGGAGACGTCGGAACTCCGATCGAGGTCTGCTCGCCAGCTCATCCCTTCGTCAACGGTGTTTCCATCATCGCCGGATCGATGCCCGCGATCATCGCCTTCATCTGGCATGACTGGATCGCCCCGAGTCGCTGGGGCAGGTGCGGGTCCTTCCTGCTCGCCGCCGGCGGAATGCTGTTGGCCGGAACCGGGATGGTCCCCGCCGACATCGATCCGACTCTGCATACTGTCTTCGGTTTCGGCGGATCCGCAATCCAGAATCTCGGTCTGCTCGCCGCCGGCATCGCCTTGAGGCGTTGGCCCGAGAAGCGCTGGATCGGCCCCGTCGAATTCGGCGGGCTCACGCTCGGGCTGGGCGCTTTCGGTCTCGCCGGGGTACTGTTCTTGGCCGCTCCCGAGACCTGGAACCTGCCCATCGGCATCGTCGAGAGAGCCGCGTCCTACCCGTTCCTCATCTGGTTCATCGTCGCCGGATGGATGCAGCTGCGTGACGCCTCCAGGCGAAAGCGCGAACTCGCTTCCGGGCGTTGAGGCTCTACAGCCGCGGAGTCCGCGGCGGCACCTGGCGACGGTCGCCCGTCGCCTCGAACGCTGCGGCGATCTCGATGAGCGCAGAATCGTCCCAACCCCGTCCGGCGATCGTCAGGCCCACGGGAATCCCGGTATCGGACATGGTGCCCATCGGCACCGTCACCGAGGGGATGCCCAGATGCCTGGGGACGAGGTTGCCGTTGGCCACCCATGTGCCGTTGCGCCAACCGAGGTCGGCAGACGCTTCGTTGACGTCCATATCGGCCGGTCCCACATCGGCCATTGCCGGGAAGATCACCGCGTCGAGGCCCCGCTCATCCATCCATTCCTCGAGGTCGACCCGCCTCGTGTCCTCGAGCCCGCGCACACCGGATTCGAGCTCGGGGATCTCCGTGACCGAGGCGTAGCGATTTGTGCGCACCTGCTCCGGGTAGGTTGCGATGTCATCGTCGAACCCAACGTAGCGATCCGGCAATGCACCAGCTGGGCGGGGGAAGATCAAGGATCCGTCCACCTCGGCGAGGGTGGAAAGCTTCGGATCGCCGTTCGCGGCGAGGAAATCATCCCAGGCCCACGAGGAGAGGTCATTGATCTCCCGGTCGAGATAGTCGGCGGTGACGAACCCCCGCGTCGCGATCGACGGGGCACCGGGACGGTCGCCCTCGTAATTGCTCACGACCGGGAAGTCGGTCTCGACCACCTCGGCGCCTGCGGATTCGAGATCGGCTCGCGCCGCCTGCCAGGCTCCCATCACCGAGGCGCGAGTCTCGACGCGTTGTCCCGTGGGCCCGCCGATACCACCGTCCGGGTTCGTTCCGGCCCCGTCATCGGCGTTGATGTACATCCGCGGAACGGCGAGGCGTTTGCCGGCCAACACCGTCTGTGCCGCTGCGAGCGATTCCGGCAGCAGCGCAGCATAGGAGTCAGGGCGCACCGCGCTCGTCTTCGGGATCTCCACCCAGGGTTGGACGCGCCAGAAATCTCCGCGAGTCTGCTCGTCGTCGGCGACGATGACGTCGAGAACCTCAGCCAGGTCGGCCATCGTGCGAGTGTGGGGGACGACGACGTCCATGGTCGGCACGAGCGGCCAGTTCCCGCGCACGCTGATGACCCCGCGCGAGGGTGTGTACGCGATGAGGGCGTTGTGCGAGGCCGGGGCGCGGCCGGATGACCAGGTCTCCTCGCCGAGACCGAAGGCAGCGAAGCTCGCCGAGGTGGCCGTGCCCGAACCGTTGGACGATCCGGAGGCGAAGGCGCTGGTCAGCCAGTCGGCGTTATAGGGGCTTTCGGCGCGGCCGTAGAGTCCGCGCTGCATGCCGCCGTTGGCCATCGGCGGCATGTTCGTCAGACCCAAGCAGATGGCGCCGCCGGCGCGCAGCCGTTCGATCGTGAACGCATCTTTCTGTGCCACGAGATCGGTGAAGGCCGGTGATCCAGAGGCCACGGTGAGGCCCGCGACCATATAACTGTCCTTCGCGGTGTACGGAATCCCGTCGAGGGGGCCGAGCGTCTGTCCCGCGGCGCGCCGTTCGTCGGAGGCGGCCGCCTCGGCGAGGGCTTGCGGGTTCTTCACGATCACGGAGTTGAGCTTCGTGTCGGTGTCGGGACCGTCGAACGCGGCGATCCGGTCCAGATAGGCCTCGACGAGCTCCACCGAGGTGGTGCGGCCGTCCTCGAGGGCGGCTCGCAGATCGGCGACGGACGCTTCGACGACATCGAACTTCGACATGATCTTCCTCCGGGCACTCGACGGTGCCTGCGCGATGTGGGTGTGTTCCAGCCCAGAGTAGCGCCGATTCGCCGAGGATGGGCTGCGGATTTTGTTGTCTTCTAGGTGCTGAGTGCGGTATTCGCGGTCTGTACGATCGAGGCATGACGGTCAACGCGATCATTCTCACCGGCGGTCGCTCGCGACGCTTCGACGGTGTTCACAAACCCGGCGTCGAGGTCGACGGACGGTCGACGATCTCCCGGATCCTCCAGAGCGTCCGCGGTGCGGCAGCCGACGCCGAGGTGTGGGTGGCCGGACCCGCAGACGGGCTCACGGAGGCGGAGCAGAAAGGCGTCCGCGTCGTGCGGGAAGAACCCGAGTTCGCGGGCCCGTTGGCCGGGATCGCGGCCGCAGTCGCAGCGATGCCGACGGAGACGGCGTTCCCTACCGAGACGGCCGATGTCACCCTTGTCCTGGCCGGGGACATGCCGATGATCACGGCGGGCCACCTCGGTGAGCTCATCTCTGCGTGTCGTGCCACCGGGCGTCCGGTCACGGGCACAGACGATCGAGGGAAGGCGCAGTTCCTCTGCGCGGCTTGGCCGACTCGGCTGCTGCGTGCCCGTCTTGCGGAGATCGGCGACCCGACGGATGGGGCGGTGAAGCTGCTCTTCGCGGGACTCGAGCCGGTCGCGGTCGCTGTGGACCCGGAGGTAGTGAGCGACTTCGACACTGCAGCCGAGCTCGAAGTGATTCGTGCCCGGCTGGAATAGCCGACGTCAGCCCTGGCGGGCCTTGAACCGAGGATTCTTCTTGTTGATGACGTAGACGCGACCGCGGCGGCGGACCACCTGCGAACCGGGCTGGGACTTCAGCGAACGCAGCGAACGACGAACCTTCATGAGCGTGACTCCTTAATGAGAATGAGTATCATTAGCGTCAATACTATGTTCTCGAGCGAAGGGAAGCGAATGCAGGGATCAGTTACGCGAGGGCAGGGCCCTGTCGCCGACGGAATCGAAGCGATCGCCGTCGTCGGACTCTGCGCGGCCGAGCGCAGACGCTACGCGATGGGTCCGGTCCGTGACCGTGGTTATGTCTTCGTGCCTGCGGAGCAGACCGTCCAGGGCATCGATGCGATCGACCGCCTCGTCGATCTGGTCGGAATGACTTCCGGGGTGCAGGGGTTCATTCTCGAATACGGGGAAGGCGCGGACTGCGCGGAGATCATCGGGGGCCTGAGCAACCCCGAGGCGCGGGCTGTCCTCACCGACCTCGTCTGCGTGCTCGACCTCGCGTGCCTGCACCGCGATCTCGATTCGGAGACACGTGCCGGAGCGCTCGTTGCGCAGATCGAATTCGCTTCTACCCTGGTCCTGTTGGCCCCCGATGGTGCGGATTCGGGCGAGGTCGATGTGGCCATCGGGCTGATCTCGCACTTGGCGCCCGAGGCCGAGCACTGTCTTCTGCGCGACGGTGTGGTTCATGAGCCCGTGTGCTGGCAGTTCGGGCACCGACCTCCAGCCGCAGGGGTGGACGGCGATACTCAACTCGGAGTTTCAGCCCCCGGCCCGATCGGGCAGTGTCCGGGCCTGCCGGTTCGAATAGGTGCGCCCCTTTCATCCGCAGCGACTGCAGGCAGTGCTGAATGCCGCACTCGGCGAAGGCTGCTGGGGGCGCATCGTACGATCTGCTGGCTTCGCGAAGCTCGCTTCCCGGCCCTACGTGACCGCACACTGGGACCAGATGGGCACGCTGCTCGCGCTCTCACCGCTGTCCGTCGATCCTCTTCCAGGCGCAGAACTGTTGGCTCTCGGTCAGGAACTCGCATTCATCGGCATCGACCTCGACGAGGCGGGACTGCGTGAAGCGCTCGACCGGGCCGTCCTCACAGATGCCGAGCTGCTGGCAGGCCCGATGGCCTGGCTGGAGTACCACGACGAGTTCCCCGCATGGGATTCCGCGCACCGAGGCTGACCTCTCACCGGCTCGGTGGCGAAATGCCTGCTTGGTGAACCTGCATCAGCTCGGCCCCTGCGCCAAGCTGATGCAGGTTCGCCAGGCTGATAGCCGAACTTGAGGTCAGCCGGCCGCCCGGCAGTCGGCGCACAGGCCGAAGATCTCGAAGATGTGATGTGTGATCTCGAAGCCGTTCGACGCCGCGATCTGACGCATCCAATCCTCGCTCGGCGGGTCGATCTCGACGGCGGTGCCGCAGCGCTCGCAGACGAGGTGGTGATGGTGCTCGCTCTGTGCGCAGGCACGGAAGAGCTGGGTCTCGGCGATGGTGATGGTATCGGCATCACCGCTGTGCGCGAGCGCATTGAGCTGTCGGTAGACGGTGGCGAGGCCGACACTGGCACCTTCGTCTTCGAGGCGGCGGTGGAGCTGCTTGGCGGAGACGAAGCGGGTCTCGGATTCCAGAGCAGAGCGGATGAGCGCCTTCTGCGTGGTGCTGCGCGTCTTCTTCTGTGGAGCTGCCATGGTGAGTCCTCCTCGGTCGTCTCTGCCGAACTGAGCGTCTTGGCCCGAGCGCATATGCGTGAACGTGCATATGCGAGAGAAATAATGAAACACGTTACCATTAACGGGCGGTTCACCCCACTGCGGTGAGGTTCACTCCCACCCCTACGATGGACCACGTACGCACAGCAGAGCCCGCGCTGCCGAACCACCGAGCACGACCACCGAGGAGGCACTATGAGCGGACCCCAACGCAAACCTGCGATCCCGGTCATTCTCCTCACCGGCTACCTCGGGGCCGGAAAGACGAGCCTGCTCAACCACCTGCTGCGCCACCCCGATGCCCGCATCGGCGTCATCGTCAACGACTTCGGCGACCTCAACATCGACGCCGGACTCGTCGTCGGCCAAGTCGACGAACCGCTGTCGATCTCGGGCGGATGCGTGTGCTGCCTGACAGATGACTCCGAGCTCGAAGACGCGCTTGTGGCGATGACGAACCCCAAGCTGCGCCTCGACGCGATCATCGTCGAAGCCAGCGGATTCGCCGAGCCCCTGACCCTGGCCCGCATGATCACCCGCATGGGCCACCACCGATTCCACCTCGGCGGGGTCATCGACGTCGTCGACGCGACCATGTACTTCGACACCGTCGATACCTCGAATCTGCCGCCTCTGCGTTTCGCCGCGACGACATTGGCGCTGGTCAACAAGCTCGATCAGGTGCCGGCCGCCGACCGTGACGCCACGGTCGACGCCGTGCGCGCCCGCGTCCACGAACGCAATCCGCGCGTCATCGTCATCGACACCCATCACGCCCGCCTCGACCCCACGCTGATCTTCGATCCAGGCGTTGGAGAGCAGGACCGTCGCCGAAGCGGCTCCGACGCCGGTGACGACCCGATCCAACCTGAGCTGCCGATCCGGGAACTGCTGCGTCAGGCCTACGCCGAGGCGGCGGCCGACGAGATCGGCGACGACGAGGTCGAGGCGGAAACCATGCCCCACCGCCACGCCCAGTCGGTGACCGTAGCCGGCCACGGTCCTGTCGATTCGGATGCGGTGATGGATTTCGTCGAAGACCTCCCGCCCGGGGTATACCGGGTGAAGGGCACCGTGCTCGCGGCTGTGGGATCCCGCCGGCGCAGCTTCGACGTGCAGGCAGTGGGCCCGAACGTCTACGTCGCCGAGGCGGCCCGACCTGTCCCGGAGGCTCCGTCCTCGAGTGCAGGGAATGGTGATCGGTCGGATGCCGACAGCGTCCTCGTCGCCATCGGAGAGGACTTCGACACCGAGGCGGCCGAAGCCACTCTGACCGCCGCGCTCAACGGCGTTGCCACAGACCGACCCGACCGCACCGAACGCTTCCTCCACCACGTCCGCCTCCACACCTAATTGCTACCTGACGGCGGCCTAGCAACCTGGCGCCAGGTTGCTAGGCCGCCGTCAGGTAGCAATTAGGTGTGGGTTAGGTGTCGGAGAGGCCGGGTAGGCGTGAGGCGGCGAAGCGGATGTGTTCCTCGGTCAAGGCTGCAGCCTCCTCGGCGCGACCGGCGGTGACGGCGTCCATGATCCCGTGGTGTTGGGACTGCAGCTTCGCCATCAGCGCCTGCTGGTCGTCGACGCGGCTGAACGAGGAGAAGATCGACTTCCGCAGAGAAGTGCGGATGGCCCCGGTGAGGTCGGAGAACAGCTGATTGCCCGCCGCCTGCGCGATGGCGACGTGGAACGCGGTGTCCGCGTCGTTGAAGGTCTCCAGGCTGATCCCGGGAGTGTCCATCATCGCCAGCTGCGCATTCACCTCTGCCAGTGCGTCCTTATCGGCACGGGTCGCCGCGAGGATCGCGCTCGAGCGTTCGAGCTGGATGCGCGTCTCCGTCACGTCATCGATGCTGAAGTTCGTGAGCGCCACATGAAGACGGAGGAACCGGGTGAGCGCGGCCGAGGGCATGGCGGCGATGAACGTGCCTGCCCCGCGGCCGGACCCGCCCGAGGACCGGACGACTCCGAGGCTGTCGAGGACGCGCAGCGCCTCGCGCACACTGGCGCGACTGACGCCGAGCTTCGTCGCCAGGTCGCGTTCGGCAGGAAGAGGGTCTCCGACCCCCAGCGAACCGGTCATGATCTGCTCTTCGACGGCATCGATGACGAGCTCATAGGTGCTCGCACGGTTCACGGGTTTCCAATTGGGGCCCGCAGCCGCCTCGGCGCCGCATGCCTGATCCGGGCGGACCTCGTTCGTATCATCATTCATGGTCGTCTCCACCGCGCCATCATGTCATGCCTCTCATTGCTCATCGTCCTGCCCGTGGGGATGCGACCCGAACCGCCGCCGGAGAACATTTGACGCAGATCACACCCTCGACCTATGCTCAGATTAATGGTCTGACCTCACAAAGGCCATACTGAACATTTTGATCTTTCGAGTTCGGAGCGCGTTCACAGGGGAACGGACCCGATGTGGGCATGCCCGGCCGATTTGGAGAAGCCATGTACACACCTGAAATCGCACCGGTGTCCGACAGCCTGCTGTGGTCGTCCCTGCTGGCGATCCTGCCGCTGCTGACGATCTTCGTCACCCTCGGCGCACTCAAATGGAAGGCTCACTGGGCCGGACTGACCGCCGTCGGCGTCGCTCTCATCGTCGCGATCGCCGCCTACGGGATGCCGGTCGGGCTCGCCGCACTCTCGGCGACGCAGGGGTTCGCCTTCGGACTGTTCCCGATCATGTGGATCGTCATCACCGCGATCTGGCTCTACGAACTCACTGTGCGCTCGGGGCACTTCGAGGACCTGCGGTTGGTCATCAACGTCATCTCCGATGACCCTCGCATTCAGGCCATCATCGTCGCCTTCTGCTTCGGCGGCCTCCTCGAAGCGCTCGCCGGATTCGGCGCCCCGGTAGCGATCACCGGTGTCATGCTCGTCGCCGTCGGCTTCACCGCTATGCGAGCTGCCGTCGTCGTCCTCGTTGCCAACACCGCCCCCGTGGCCTTCGGCGCCATCGCCATCCCGATCATCACCGCCGGCACTCTGACGGGAATCGACTACCAGGACATCGGTGCCATGGTCGGTCACCAGACCCCGTTCCTCGCCGCAGCCGTGCCGCTCTTCCTCGTCCTGCTCGTCGATGGGCGTCGCGGGCTGAAGCAGATCTGGCCGCTGGCCCTCGTTGTGGGCATCGCCTTCGGCCTCGCCCAGTGGGTCTCCGCCACGTTCCTCTCCGTCGAACTCACCGACATCATCGCCTCCCTCGTCGGCCTCGCCGCGGTCGTCATCATGCTGCGCTTCTGGAAGCCGAAGGGCGGTCAGGACGCACTCGATCGTATGGCCGACGAGCGCAAGCACGAAGGCGCCGACGTTCCCGATGCCGGCGGTGCCTCCGCGGCCGTGGCCACCGACGTCAATAAGGAGACCGCGCCGCTGACCGGGTCCCGGGTCTTCCTCGCGCTCTTCCCGTACCTGCTCGTGATCGTCATCTTCTCCGTGGCCAAGCTCGTGCCGGTACTCAACAACTGGCTGGCATCGACCGATGTGAAGATTCCGTGGCCCGGACTGCACGGGAACATCCTCAGCGCCGCCGGCGAAGTCTCGACCAGCACGGTCTACAACTTGCAATGGCTGTCCTCGCCGGGCACTCTGCTGCTCATCTCCGGCATCATTGTCGCGATCGTGTACAAGATGTCGGCGAAGGACGCCGTCGATGTCTTCATCGTCAACGTCGTGAAGATGAAGTTCTCGATCCTCACCGTCGGCTCCGTTCTCGCGCTGGCCTATGTCATGAACCTCTCGGGCCAGACGATCACCATCGGCACCTGGATCGCCGGCACCGGAGCCTTCTTCGCCTTCCTCTCGCCGATCCTCGGCTGGCTGGGCACTGCTGTGACCGGTTCGGACACCTCGGCGAACGCACTGTTCGCGACCCTGCAGCAGACCGCCGCACACGAGGCCGGGCTCAATCCGCTGCTGCTCGTCGGCGCCAACAGCTCCGGCGGCGTCCTCGGCAAGATGGTCAGCCCGCAGAACCTCACTATCGCGGCCACCGCCGTCGGACTGCTCGGCAAGGAGGCCTCGATCCTCCGCCGCGTCATCGGCTGGTCCCTGGGCATGCTCGTCGCCATGTGTCTGCTGGTCGGACTCCAGTCGACGGTGCTGTCCTGGATGGTTCCCGGGCACTGAGATCGGCTCGGCGCCGCCGACACGGTGACCGGGCCGCTTGCACTCGACGAACCCCCGGCCGCTTCCAATAACCAACCCCGCTTAAGAAGGAGCGATAAACATGGTCAAGAGGCAGATTCCTCAGCCGGCCGAGATCTTCGAACTGATGAAGTTCAAGAAGTTCGAACTCGACCCGAAGAAGCGCCGCCTGGAGAATGCGCTGACGATCGAGGACCTGCGCACGATCGCCAAACGCCGGACCCCGGCCGCGGCCTTCGACTACACGGATGGGGCCGCCGAGGGCGAGATCTCGATGGAGCGCTCGGTCCAGTCCTTCCGCGACATCGAATTCCACCCCTCGATCCTCAAGGACGTCACGAACGTCGACATCTCGACCCAGATCATGGGCGGCAGCTCGGCCATGCCCTTCGGCATTGCGCCGACCGGCTTCACCCGGCTCATGCAGACCGAGGGTGAGACCGCCGGTGCCGGAGCCGCCGGTGCCGCGGGAATCCCGTTCACGCTCTCGACGCTGGGCACGACCTCGATCGAGGACGTGAAGAAGACCAACCCGCACGGGCGCAACTGGTTCCAGCTCTATGTGATGAAGCAGCGCGACATCTCCTATGGCCTCGTCGAGCGCGCGAAGAACGCCGGATTCGACACCCTGTTCTTCACCGTCGACGCTCCCGTCGCCGGTGCCCGACTGCGCGATACCCGCAACGGCTTCTCCATCCCGCCGCAGCTGACCCCGCAGACGATCCTCAATGCCATCCCGCGTCCCTGGTGGTGGTGGGACTTCCTGACCACCCCGAAGCTCGAGTTCGCCTCCCTGTCGGAGACCGGCGGCACCGTCGGCGAGCTCCTCGATTCGGCGATGGACCCCTCGATCAATTTCGATGATCTCGCGGAGATCCGCGCTATGTGGCCGGGCAAGTTCTCCGTCAAGGGCGTGCAGACGCTCGAGGACGCGAAGAAGCTCGCCGACCTCGGCGTCGATTCAATCGTCCTGTCCAACCACGGCGGACGTCAGCTCGATCGTGCGCCCGTTCCCTTCGAACTTCTCCCCGAGGTGGCTCGTGAGATCGGCAAGGACGTGGAGATCATCATCGACACTGGAATCCGCAACGGCGCCGACATCGTCGCGTCGCTCGCATTGGGTGCTGACTTCACGCTCATCGGCCGCGCCTACCTCTTCGGCCTCATGGCCGGCGGTCGGGCCGGAGTGGACCGGACGATCGAGATCCTCGTCGAGCAGGTCGAGCGCACCATGCGCTTGCTCCAGGTCGCCGATGTCTCCGAGCTCAACCCCTCACACGTGACCCAGCTGCGTCAGTTCAACCGCGACGAGCGCGCGGAGATCATCAGCTCCCATCCCGCGAAGAAGTGATCGCCAGGAATTGAGCGCCAAGCGATGCTCGCGAAGGTGGCTGCCAGTACCGAATGACGTTATCGGCCCTGGTGGAAGTTCGAAATCGGTGTCATCGGTTCTATTTCGTGTGCTCAGTAGCAGGTGGGGTCTTCATCACATTTAGGCTATGTGAGCCTAACCTAAGAACTGAGAGGCTGGTCAGGTTAGACTGCCCTTATGACGATTTCTTTTCCTCGGAGCGCCGCGGCGCTTGCTGCAGCAACCTTGACCATTGCCCTCCTCGCAAGCGGCTGCGCCGCCGATGGTGACCAGGGAGGTAGCAGCGAATCGGGCAACAAAGATGTCGCCACTGGTGGTGAGGCCTTCGGAACCGCGGATGAGGAGACTGCGAAGCTCGGCACCGACGCCGAGGCGGGGGAGTTCCCACGCACGATCAAGCACGCGAACGGGTCGACGGAGATTGAAAAGAAGCCTGAACGGGTCGTCGTCCTCGACACCGGCGAACTCGACGACGTCCTCTCGCTGGGCATCAAGCCTGTCGGAATGGTGACCACCGAAGGGGCAAACCCGGTGCCGAGCTACCTTGAAGACAAGGTCGACGGTGTCGAGACCGTCGGTACGATCAATGAGCTCGATCTCGAGAAGATCGCCTCGCTCGAACCCGACCTCATTCTCGGCAGCCAGCTGCGGGCAGACAAGCTCTACGATGAGCTCGACTCGATCGCCCCGACCGTATTCTCGATCCGACCTGGGTTCCCGTGGAAGGAGAACTTCCGCCTCGTCGGCGACGCCTTGGGAATGGAGAAAGAGGCCACCGCGGACCTCGAGGAATATGCGGAGGAAGCGAAGACGCTGAAGAAGTCCGTCGACGGCGACCCGACGATCTCTCTCGTACGGTTCATGCCCGAGAAGCTGCGCCTCTATGCGAATCAGTCACTCATCGGAGTCATCCTCGGCGATGCCGGCTTCAAACGCCCGGAGAAGCAGGACGTCGACGAGCTCGCCGTTGAGATCTCACCGGAGAACCTCGACCAGGCCGGCGGTGACTATATCTTCTACACGAGCTACGGTGATCCCAGGGCCACAGGCGAGGACAAGGCCCTCAAATCGAGTCAGTGGAAGGGTCTTGACACGGTAAAGGACGGCAAGGCGATTCGTGTCGAGGACGATGTGTGGTTCCTCGGCCTCGGACCCACAGGCGCTGGGCTCATCCTCGACGATCTCGACGAGTACCTGACTAAGTAAACGTGCTGGGCAGTGCCCCGGTGGCTGCTACGGCAGCAGATGCCTGAAACCGGTCATTCGAGTTCGAGAGTGAGGCCGGAAGTTCCACACGAACGCGAGACGCAGATCATCATCGTCTCACTGTCCGTCCTCTCCTCCTCGGACAGGAGGCTGTCGCGGTGATCGACCTCGCCGTTGATCACCGCGGTCTCGCAAGTGCCGCAGATTCCTTCGCGGCACGAGCTCAGGGGTGCAAACCCTGCGTCTTCCAGTGATTCGAGAACCGACCTGTCAGCGGGTACCTCGACCGACTCGCCTGTGGTCAGCGTGACAGTAAAAGGAGCATCGCCGGTCGATCTGCTGTCGTCGGGGCCGTCGAAGAGCGAAGCTCCCGATTCGGCACTGCTCGGCCCGGTGCCATCTGAGCCGACACCGGCAGTGGTTGAACCGTCGGAGGGCTGAGCCAGGAACAGTTCGGTGCGTAGCAGATCGGGGTTTTCCCATGACTCCGCTGCTTCGGCCAGCTCATTGAGCAGCCCCGCCGGTCCACAGGCGTATGCCAGCTCCCCGGCGTCCGGTTCGATGAGATGTGCCCCGAGATTGAAGCGACCGTCCGCGCCGCTTTCATGGATGTACACGCAGTCGCCGAAATCTTCGAGCTCAGCGACGAAGGCCATTGTCTCACGCGATCTTCCGAGGTAGTCGAGCGTCCAGGAGATGCCCCGTCGATGGGCCTCGCGCACCATGGCGATGATGGGCGTGATTCCGATCCCCGCGGCGATGAATCGATAGTGCTCGGCGGGCTCGAGTGGGAAAGTGTTCTTGGGGCCACGCAGCCTAACCTGAGAACCCGGCCGAAGAACCTCATGAACGTGAGCTGATCCGCCGCGCGATTCGGGTTCGCGCAGCACGGCCACCTTCAGAGGCTCCCCCGGTCGGGAGCACAAGGAGAACTGGCGCACCAGTCTCTCGCCCATGAGGACGTCAAGGTGCGCTCCGGGCTCCCAGCGGTGGAGGTCCACAAGTGATGGTGTCCCGGCTTCGCTCTCGCTCGGCGTGAACTCGACGGACAGCACGCCATCGGCTTCCACTCGCATCTGCGTGACGTATGCGTCGAAGAACGACAGCCGTGTGCGCGACCGGGGGCCTGCCTCGGCGGGGGTGTTGGATTCGGCGCCGGCGCCGGCTCCATCGCGAAGTTCTGCTGCGGCGGTGGGCGTCTCGACTGTTGATGGCATTCTCAACTCCTTGTGCGCTTCAGGGGACCCAGCGAAGAGCAGCGGTCCTGGTGGGGGTGAGGCAGTAGACGGTTGCGGTCGATTGCGTGTCGGTGAGCTCGACACGAATGGTCTCGTTCACTTCGCCCTCGAGGACGAAGGAGTCACCGGGATGGATTCGCCGCTGCCAGGGACCATCGGGCACCGTGATGAGCGCGTCCCCCGTCTTGACAGCGACGACGATGACATCGCCGGTGCATCGTGTGAGCACAGTCGAGCAGTGGATTTCGTCGAGAAGCTCGACCGTGTGGACGACGAAGGACTCATCAGTCTTCACAGAGGTGCTTACCCCGTCCGGTGACGTATGAAGAGTGATCGACCAGCGCCACGGGTCGCCGCGTTCGGCGCTGTCAGGGTTGGCGGCCAGGACGCGGCTGCCATCGGGCATGGTCGGTGCGGCGCTGAGGGAGTTCGCGCGCTCGAGCATCCACATCCCCGATCACCTCCCGCCGGCTGCGGTGCCCATGGCTTCCGCCGAGGTGGTCGACTCGGCTGCGGACCTTCCCGCCCCGGCTGCCGCCGCTTTCTGCGCTTGTCGGCGAGCTGCTGCACCGATGGGCTTTGTATTCGCCGGCGCGCCGGGTCGGCGAGGTTCCTTCGCCTCGCGTTCCTTGGCTTCCTTCTTCAATAGCGCCTGGTGGATGCGACGGGCCTTGGCGACGCCGCCGTCCTGGGCAATGAGGACGTCGAACTCCTGACCGGGGCGTGTCTGCATTCCCAGCTCCTGCGCCTCGAGCGCGTCCTTGTCCTCTTCGAGCACCAGACCCAGACCCTCACGAAGCTGCTCGGTGGCTTCGACATTGTCGACGGCGAAGTTGCGGGCGAATGAATAGTAGTACCAGCAGGTATGAGCATCGATCGGGGTGATGGCGTTGAGCACTTTGATGAGGTAGCCCTCGTCTCGTGGCGCGCCCTCTGCCGTGATGCCCGAGTGAAGTGTGAGATTGTTGGGGACAAAGAATTCGGTGGCGTGGAAGCGATCCCAGTTTCCGTCGATTCCCATCGTATCTGCGTACAGTGGCGGTGCGGGTACGGAGGGCATGAGTCTGTCCACCAGCACCACATTGTCGTCGACTTCGACTGTGATGCCGTATTCGTAGATGTAGTCGTCGCCGACAGTCGTCTTGTGGAGGAAGGACTCGTGGGTGAGGTCGAGCAGATTGTCGTGCACGAGTTCGGCTCGACAGTCGACTTGGAGGGAGTGCTCGACGGAGGCCCAGTTGGGATCATTCATCCAATGGGTGTCCGGAATATCGCTGGGATCGGCATCCGCAGGGTCGTCCCCCATCCATACCCAGATCCAGCCGTCCTTCTCGTGAAGGGGGTAGGAACGGACGACTGCCCGCTCTGGCAGCGTCGTCTGGCCGGGAACCTTCGTGCACCGCCCATCAGGTCCGTAGATGAAGCCGTGGTAACCGCATTCGATGGAGTCACCCAGCATTCGACCTTTGGACAAGGGGAACGCCCGATGGGCGCAACGGTCGGCAAGCGCCTTGGCCTGATCATCGGAAATGCGGTAGAGAACGATGGATTGTTCGCAGATCATTTTCCGGATGGGTTTGTTCGTCACTTCATCCGACCATGCAGCAACGTACCAGGTGTTAAGGATGTAATCAGCCATGGGGGAGCCTCCTTGCTTGAGTAAGCAGAACTTCTTCAGTCTACTGTATACAGTGTGTACTGTGTCGACATGATTTTGCAATCCGAGGCAATCGCGGAAGAGTAGAGGTAGCAGCAGCGCGGATCACGAGGATCGTGGTCGGCGGATCGAGCACGGACGCTGAGATCGCCGGGAGGAAACGATGGGCACGGAAGACGCGGCAGGCAAGCCGTTGGCCGAGCAGGTCTATGAGAACGTCAGTCGATTGATCGTGAGCGGGGAACTGGCCGCCGGTGAGCCTCTGGTGCAAGAGAAGATCGCGGCGCAGTTCGACGTGTCCCGGACTCCTGTGCGCGACGCGCTGACTCAGCTGACGACCGATGGTCTGGCGACCTTGGTGGCCTCGCGCGGGTACTTCGTCACGGATCTCTCGCGAAATCAGGTCGAAGATGTCTTCGAGGTGCGCGCGGCTCTCGAAGAACTCGCGCTCCGATCGGCTTTCGGCCGGCATACACCCAAGGACCTGCTTCATCTGCGAACCCTTGCTGCTGAGGCGAGGCTGTGCAGCCCGACGGATGGTATGGAGGTTTTCGACGTCTCTCTCCGGTTCCATCGTCGATTGGTTGAGCCGTGCCCCAATGGCTACATGCTCGAGCTCCTGGGCTCGGTCTGGAGCCACCCTGTGCAGCGACGCATCGCACTGACGTACAAGCCGGGGCAGGAGCATGTGGAGCGGGTCGCTTCCGATCATGAACGGATCATAGACGCCTTGGAGGCGCACGATCTGGCGAAGGCCACGGAGATTCTGCGGATCTGCCACGATCCCGCGGACGAACGTGGAGGCCCCATCGTGGAATGACCGCCGCCGATACGATTCGCCTCCGGCGCGATGTTGCCGACTGAAACGTTTCTGTATACAGTGTGTCCAACACTGGAGAGGCTCGGGTTCTATCAATACGGTGAGAACATTCCCGCCAGGAATTCGAGCGATGCCACTACCGCGCAAAAGGAGCGTTATGACGGTCATTCGAGGCATCGATTTCGAAGAATTCGGAGTCCAACACGGATATATCGGACTCACTCAGTCGGATAATGTCAACGATTCTGCTCTGATCCCAGTCCCGGTCACTGTTGTCTCGTCAGGGGCAGGTCCTACTGCGCTCCTGGTCGCGGGCACCCATGGCGACGAATACGAGGGGCAGGTGGCACTGCAAGCGCTTGCCCGGGAACTGACGCCTGAACACATCAGCGGAACGGTGATCATCGTCCCTGCGGCCAATGCGCCGGCGGTCCGAGCCGGAACCAGGGTTTCGCCGCTCGACGGTGCCAATCTCAATCGTTCTTACCCCGGTTCGGCCGAAGGTGCTCCGACCTGCCAGGTTGCGGAATTCATCAGTCGACAGCTGCTTCCAAGAGCCGATGCGGCATTGGATCTGCACTCCGGAGGCAGCAATTCCGTCTATGTCGATGCGGCTTTCGTCTATCGGGGGCCGACGAAAGAGTTGTGGCAGACCAAATCGCAGATCGCTCGCCGTCTGAACCTTCCGTATGTCATCGTCGTGGCAGAGAAATTCGAACCGGGATCGATCAACTCGGCGGGGGACGACGCGGGGATTCCCGTCGTCGCCACGGAGCTCGCCGGGGGAGGCACAGTCGACCGCCGGACTCTCGCTGACATCCGCAGGGGTCTGCGCCAGTTTTTGACTGATCAGGGAATCCTGTCTGAGGACGTCGAGCTCGCGGCGCTCGCCGGCATCGCGTCGCCTCGAGTCGGTGAAGTCGATCGGCCGGCTCAGCAGTGGCTCGAGCTTGTCTCTGAATCGGGGATACCGGCTGAGATCCCGGGTCTCGTCGAACCGCTCGTCGGCCTCGGCGACGAGGTACTCCAGGGCGATATCGTCGCTCTGGTGTACTCGGTTGACGATCCGCATCGAACACCGGTCGAGCATCGTGCCGAAGTCGACGGTGTGGTCGCGGTGGTTCGTCACCCGACACTCGTAACGCGCGGTAGCTTCGTCATGCACATCGCTCGTCGAATCGATGCGCCCGAGGGGTTGAAATGAGATTCGCGAGGCGGTCGATCGGCAGGTCCATCGTTGCATTTGCGCTGCTGGGCGTCACCGGATGTGGTCTGCAAGGGCACCATGGGAATGTCCCTGAGGCGCCGATGGATATGTCGGTCACCGTCGTCGATATGCCCGCTGACCCCCGCCTGCAGGCTGCGCTTCCGGATAAGTATCAGCAGAACGGTCGGCTGCTCATCGGCACTGATCCCACCTACCCGCCTTTTGAGTACTATAACGACGACAACACGACGATCATCGGGTGGGACATCGATTTCGCAACGGCGGTCGCACAGGTCCTCGGCGCAGAGCCTCGTTTCATCGCTGCGAACTTCGACACAACGCTCCCTGGCCTTTCGTCGGGCAAGTACGACCTCAGTATCTCGGCTTACGGGGTCACTGCTGAACGACTGGAGAAAGTCGACTTCGCCAGCTACCTCGCAGGTGGCAGCGGGTTGGCGGTTGCGGCAGGGAACCCTGAGGAGCTGTCGTTGACCGACCAGTCCGTCTGCGGAAAGAAGGTCGCGGTCCAGATGGGCACACTGCAGGCTCTCACCCAACTGCCCGACCTGTCCGCTGAATGCGAAGAGGCGGGCAAGCCGGAGATCGATGTCCACATGTATCCGACTCAGTCGGACGCGAATCTCGCGCTCACCGCAGGTCGCGTCGACGGAACCTGCGCGGACAGCATCTCGCTGACCTACCAGGGACTGCTTGCGAACAACGAATTCGAACTGGCCCCCGGCCCAGAATACGACCCTCAGCCCACTGCGATCGCCCTGCCAAAGGGCGGTGCGCTGACCGCGCCGGTCGCCGAAGCTGCCAAGCAGGTGATCGACAGTCCTGTCTATGACCAGATCAATGCCAAATGGCACATTCCTGACAGCGCGAAGATCTCACCCGAAGAGGTGCTAGACCATTCGGCCATCACTGACTGAGACGGCACGGTGTCCGATCTCGGAATTACGGAGCAAAGATGTCAACTCTGACCACTTCAACATTTGGCAAGAGCAGTCGGTCCTCTGACGGTTTCACGATCGTCAAGGCCAAGCATCCGGGGCGCTGGATCGCGGCTGGAGTGCTGCTGGCCCTCGTCGCCCTCGTCCTCTATTCGGTATTCACCAACGATCGCTTCGGCTGGCCGGTGGTGGCCTACTACTTCACGGACTTCTCCACTGCGCGGGGGCTCCTGATCACGCTCGAACTGACCGTTATCAGCATGGTTATAGGTAT
The DNA here is from genome assembly GCF_013280495.1 of Brevibacterium permense. Taxonomy (GTDB): domain Bacteria; phylum Actinomycetota; class Actinomycetes; order Actinomycetales; family Brevibacteriaceae; genus Brevibacterium; species Brevibacterium permense. The sequence goes on along the minus strand of NZ_JABSSX010000005.1, from coordinate 62,546 downwards.
GGCGCTGGGAGTGATCCTGGCGGTCATGCGTCTCTCGCCCAACCCCGTCGTGCGTATGGCCGCCGCCGCCTACGTGTACTTCTTCCGGGGAACACCTGTGCTCGTCCAGCTTCTGTTCTGGTACAACCTTGCGGCTCTGTATCCGACCATCAATCTGGGGATTCTCGGCCTTCAGTTCGACGCTAACGCCGTCATTACCCCGATGTTCGCTGCTATTCTCGGGCTGGGCCTCAACCAGGGAGCCTACATGTCTGAAATCGTACGGGCAGGCCTGTTGTCAGTCGACAGCGGCCAAGTCGAAGCCGCTGGGGCGTTGGGGATCAACCGATTCCACACACTGCGTCGGATCGTGTTGCCGCAAGCGATGCGTGTCATCATCCCGCCGACTGGCAATGAGACGATCGGAATGCTCAAGACCACCTCGCTGGTCAGCGTCTTGGCCGTGCCCGAAGTGCTCTATTCGGCGCAGGTGATCTATGCACGTACATTCGATACGATCCCGCTGCTCATCGTCGCGAGCCTCTGGTACATCGTCGTGACGACGGTCTTGTCGATAGGGCAGTACTACCTCGAACGGCACTTCGCCCGCGGTTCACAGCGCGAGTTGCCGCCGACTCCGTTGCAGAAGATTGCGTATCTCTTTCGAGTTCACGACCGACGTCTGCCCGTTTCCACCAAAACCGATCAGGAGAACAGCCGATGACGATGCAAGCGGAACCTGCAGAGGCTCAGGCTGCCTCGGGATCGAACCGGATGATCTGGGCCGATGCCATCCACAAAAGCTATGGCCGAAATGATGTACTCAAAGGCATCGACCTCGAAGTCGCCGCCGGTGAAGTGGTCTGCCTAATTGGGCCGTCCGGCTCCGGGAAGAGCACATTCCTGCGGTGTATGAATCACTTGGAGACTGTAGACGACGGAATCATGTGGGTCGCTGGTCGGGTAGTCGGCTATGAGATGAAGGGCGACAGGCTGCGCGAACAGTCCTACGCACAGGTCTGCAGGAGCCGGACGAAGATCGGAATGGTCTTCCAACACTTCAATCTGTTCCCGCATATGACCGTTCTTGAAAACATTATGGAAGCTCCGACCGTCGCCCTGCGGCAGAAGAAGTCTGTGGTGCGTGAGCGAGCGATGCGTTTACTTGAGCAGGTCGGACTCGCGGAGAAGGCGCAACACTATCCGCGCCAACTCTCAGGGGGTCAGCAGCAGCGTGTCGCTATTGCCAGAGCTCTGTGCATGGAGCCCTCACTCATGCTCTTCGACGAGCCGACAAGTGCGCTGGACCCCGAACTGGTCGGTGAGGTCTTGAAAGTGATGAAGGATCTCGCTCGAACGGGAATGACGATGGTCGTTGTCACGCACGAAATGAACTTTGCTCGCGAGATGGCCGATCGTGTGGTGTTCATGGACGGTGGGGTGATCGTTGAGGAGGGTCCCGCGGCTGAGCTGATCACCAATCCCCGGCACCCGAGAACGAAGGAGTTCCTCGCGTCGGTGCTCTGAGCGTATGTTGTGTTCCGAACCTGCCGGAGCAAAGATAGCCAGCTGACCTGTCGGCCTCGAGTTTCCGGGGCCGACAGGTGTAGGATCTCGCCGAACTTGTCAGCGGCATGCCCGGCTGACCTGCGATGTGACACTGTGGCAAGCTGCTACGCGTCTCGTTATTTCGTCGGAATCCTCATCGAAATGACGGTTGGGTCGCTTCGCTCTTCGGCGTCGTTTACGTGATGGACGAACCCTCCGCCGGGCTCCACCCGCAAGATGTCAGCGCGCTGTTAGCCATCCTCGACGGCCTCGAAAAACGTGGAAACAGCCTGTACATTGTCGAGCATTCCGTTGACGTGATGCGGCATGCGGATTGGCTAGTCGACATCGGCCCCGCTGCCGGTGAACGAGGAGGTCGGGTCATCTACAGCGGCCCGACCATGGCTTGGCCGAAATCGAAGAATCCGCCACGCGAGGTTACCTCCTCGGCGGCAGTGGACTCCCTCCGCGTGAGCCAAGGACGTCACATGAGTGGTTGCAACTTGAAAATATTGCGCGCGACAACCTTCAGAACGTCTCTGCCATAATCCCCTTGCGAGCGTTCACAGCTGTGACCGGAGTATCGGGGTCAGGTGAATCCAGCCTCGTCAGCCAGGTTCTCCCAACCTTGGTCGGTGAGCACCTCGGGCGCCCCAATCAAGCGGATGAGCCAATGCCCGACGGTGATGAAATGCTGTTCTCCGACGAGCCCGAGGAGTTGCAGGGTTCCGTCGCAGGAGGCCTCACCGGAGTCCGCCGGGTCGTGAGCATCGACCAAAAACCCATCGGACGCACGCCCCGGTCGAATGTCGCAACTTACACTGGCCTGTTCGAACATATACGGCGCCGATTCGCCGAAACCCCGGAAGCTCTTGCACGCGGCTACAAACCAGGCCGATTCTCATTCAACGTTGCCAACGGCCGGTGCCCGACCTGCGAGGGAGAGGGATCAGCCATGGTCTTCCTCCCGTCCGTATATACAGAGTGCCCGGACTGCCATGGCGCCCGTTACCAGGCGAGCACTCTCGAGATCCTCTGGCACGGACGCAACATCGCAGAAATCCTCGCTATGAGCGTCGAGGAAGCACACGCGTTCTTCGAGGGAGAATTCGACATCATGCGCTCACTCACCGCTCTCATCGACGTCGGACTCGGCTACTTGCGTCTCGGCCAACCGGCAACTGAGCTCTCCGGCGGTAAGGCCCAGCGGGTCAAGTTTGCCAGCGAGCTCCAGCGGGCCCTACGCGGCGACACGCTCTACGTCCTCGATAAGCCCACCTCAGGATTGCACTGCGCTGATGCGGACAGGCTCGTCACTCGCATGCAAACACTCGGCGACGCTGGGAACACAGTTGTCATGGTCGAGCTCGACATGCGCGTGATCGCCGAGGCTGATCACGTCATCGATCTCGGCCCGGGTGCCGGGGGCAACGGTGGACAAGTCGTTGCGACCGGCACTCCGGCAGAGGTCTCTACATCGTCTCAGAGCGCTTCGGCACGGTGCCGCCGCCGTTTCCGCAGCGGAAACTATCGTTTCCTGAATGTTCGTGCTCGTGTAGTCATGTCTTTTAACACCACCTCGTACATGCATCCTGTCCGCTGCGCCCTGGTCAGCAGCCTTGAGAGTTCGCTGATGACAAAGGCGTCGCTGGCTCTCCTTGTTCAGCCTCGCTATCGCGGTGTCGAGGAAAAGAGGTTGAGACCAAGCTTTCGGGAGAGATGGGCAGTCGCGTGTATTCCGCGCACACTGTTCCCGGCCGCGTCGAGGGGCGGAGAGAATATGGCAAGGCTTCCTTTGCCCGGTGCGACTGTGACGACGCCGCCGGCGACTCCGCTCTTTCCTGGCATGCCGATCTCGTAGAGCCAGTCCCCACTCGCTTCGTACATTCCGGTGGTTGCCATCACCGAGAGGACGTCTTGGCTGACAGCGGGACTGACTACTGATGCTCCGGTCACCGGATGGGCGCCACCGTTCGCCAGCGTAGCTCCCATGATCGCAAGATCTTCGGTCGTTACGCGAAGTGAGCACTGACGTGTGTACAGCTCAGTGACACAGGCTGGGTCCACGGCGATGTGGCCGTAGCTCTGCAACAGTCGAGCGATGCTCAGGTTGCGCAGATTCGTCTCCATTTCCGACTGATACACATCGTCATCAAGTACCAGGTCACGCCCAGCGAAGGCGGACAGTCCCGCATGGATGAATTCCCACTTCTGGTCCCATGATTCCCCCGGCACGAGCGACGTCGTCGCCAAAGCCCCGGCATTGACCATAGGGTTCATGGTATGTCCCGCATTCAGCTCGATCGCCATGACGGAGTTGAATGGCAGACCCGTGTTATTTACACCGATCCGCTCACGGACCTCATCGTGGCCGACTGAGTCGCACACGAGCGCATAGACGAACGCCTTTGAGATCGACTGGATGGAGAACTCTTGTCTCGAATCACCGGCGCTGAAGGTGCTGCCATTTGTTGACGCCAAAGTGAGGCCGAACCATCGAGGGTCTGCCTCTGCGAGCTTCGGAATGTAACTTGCAACGTTTCCCTCCTCGAGGCCTGCGTACATCGAGTGGGTCTTCTCCATCATCTTCTCGACGATTGCCGGCGCAGGGAGGTCTCCAGTTGAAACGAGGCTCGGCTCCACCGCGACGCGATCGCGTTCGTACGGGAACGGTACTGGATTCCTAGGATGATTCGACATAATGCAAGGTTAGCGGTGGGTGCCTGCGTACGGAATCTCAGCAATGTTACAACCGAACTGAACGTGAGCGGCGCCGCAGGCTCGAAAGCCTCGGGAGCACGCCACGGTGATCGCGCCAATCATACGTAGATGTATTGCCTGTAGGGTTTGATCAACTCGGAGCGGCTTTCATCCATTCTGCTTTCGTCGCCGGTGTCCGCGGCAGCTGGCGCCGGAGCACGGGCCCTTTTGAACTGATCCGCCGAACGCAGTATCACCGCAAAACCATTAAGCTCAACGACGGTCCATGCTGTTCCTTGGTACCAGAGTCGGGATCCAAAGTGAGAAAGTGACAACTTAAACGAGAACCTACAACAGTCGTCTGAAAAGAAATTCTCTCCCGCCGGAATAAAACCATCCTCAGCAAAGTTGAGTCTGGTGTACGCAACTTTGATGAGGTCGACTTGACCGTCGGAACCTCGGAGAGAATACTTGAGTCCAGTTGGCTCAATGTGTGCGGTCGAGTGGTTCTGACCCAAGGGCCGGAGCCGCCCGATCGCACACATTCGAGTCGAAGGAACTCACGAACTAAGGAGAGAAAACTATGGCACGTGCAGTTGGAATCGACCTCGGAACCACGAACTCCGTCGTTGCAGTCCTCGAAGGCGGCGAGCCGAAGGTCATCGCGAACGCCGAAGGCGGTCGCACGACCCCGTCCGTCGTCGCAGTCAACAAGAACGGCGACTGGCTCGTCGGCGAGATCGCCAAGCGCCAGGCCGTCACGAACGTCAAGAACACCGTCGCATCGGTTAAGCGCCACATGGGCACCGACTGGTCCACCGAAATCGGCGGCAAGAAGATGACGGCTCCCGAGATCTCGGCCCGCATCCTCCAGAAGCTCAAGCACGACGCCGAGGAGTACCTGCAGGAGAAGGTCACCGACGCGGTGATCACCGTCCCTGCCTACTTCAACGACGCCGAGCGACAGGCCACGAAGGACGCTGGTGAGATCGCCGGACTCAACGTCTCGCGCATCATCAACGAGCCCACCGCTGCCGCTCTGGCCTACGGCCTCGAGCGTGGCAAGGAAGACGAACTCATCCTCGTCTTCGACCTCGGTGGCGGAACGTTCGACGTCTCGCTGCTCGAAGTCGGCAAGGACGAAGACGACTTCTCCACCATTCAGGTCCGTGCGACCTCAGGTGACAACCGCCTCGGCGGTGACGACTGGGATCAGCGGATCGTCGACTGGCTGGTTGAGCAGATCAAGAACAACTACGGTGTCGACCTGACCAAGGACGCCACCGCTCTGCAGCGCCTCAAGGAAGCCGCTGAGCAGGCCAAGAAGGAACTGTCCTCGGCTACCAGCACGAACATCTCGCTGCAGTACCTGTCGATGAGTGAGAACGGACCCATCCACCTGGATGAGACCCTCACCCGGGCGAAGTTCGAGGACCTGACCAAGGATCTCCTCGAGCGCACCAAGGCTCCGTTCCACGCTGTGATGAAGGATGCCGGCGTATCCGTTAAGGACATCGACCACGTCGTCCTCGTCGGCGGATCGACCCGCATGCCCAGCGTGACCCGGGTCGTCACCGAACTCACCGGAGGCAAGGAACCCAACAAGGGTGTCAACCCCGATGAGGTCGTCGCGATCGGCGCCGCCGTGCAGGCCGGTGTCCTCGTGGGTGAGCGCAAGGACGTTCTGCTCATCGACGTCACCCCGCTCTCGCTTGGACTCGAGACCAAGGGCGGCGTGATGACGAAGCTCATCGAGCGCAACACCCCGATCCCGACCAAGCGTTCGGAGACCTTCACCACCGCAGAGGACAACCAGCCCTCCGTGTCGATCCAGGTCTTCCAGGGTGAGCGGGAGTTCACTCGCGACAACAAGAACCTCGGCACTTTCGAGCTGACCGGTATCGCTCCGGCTCCGCGCGGTGTGCCGCAGATCGAGGTCGCCTTCGACATCGACGCCAACGGCATCGTCCACGTGTCTGCCACCGACAAGGGCACCGGCACCGAGCAGTCGATGACGATCACCGGCGGTTCCGCGCTGCCGAAGGAAGACATCGACCGCATGGTCCGTGAGGCCGAGGAGCACGCAGAAGAGGACAAGAAGCGCCGTGAGGCTGCCGACGTCCGCAACAATGCGGAGAATCTCGCCTACCAGACCGAGAAGCTGCTGACCGACAATGCCGACAAGCTGCCGGAAGAGCTCAAGACCGAGATGCAGGGCGATGTCGACGCCGTCAAGGAAGCCCTCAAGGGTGAAGACGACGACGCCGTGAAGAGCGCCTACGACAAACTCGTGGAGAACCAGCAGAAGATCGGCGAAGCCATCTACAGCCAGCAGGGCGGTGCCGAAGGCGCCGAAGCTGCCGGTGAAGGTGCCGCCGATGCAGGCGCAGACGACGATGTCGTCGACGCCGAAGTTGTCGACGATGACGATGAGGAGAAGAAGTAATGACTGCCGAGGGCAACGACAAGTCGTCCGAGGAGCCAGGCTTCACCTTCAGCGACAAGCGCCGGGTCGATCCGAACAGCGGTGAGGTCCGTCCCGAGGCCGACGCCCAGTCGGCCTCGGCCGGGGCCGGCGAGGAGCCGAGCGCGGACGCGAATGCCGAACAGGCTGCCGCGGCCGATGCCAGCGACCTCGGGGCGGACATCCCGTCCGATGCCTCGGGTCTCGAGGACATCGAGCCGGAAGCCGAGCCCGAACCGGGCTCGGAGGCAGCGGGGTACCTGGCCGACCTCAAGCGCATCAACGCCGAATATGCGGCGTATCGGATGCGCGCCGACCGCGAACGTGAGCGTGCGGCGCTCGGCGGCACGATCAAGGTCGTCGAGGCCCTGATCCCCGTGCTCGACGAGGTCAAGCTCGCTCGCGACAACGGCGATGTCAGCGGGCCTTTCGAGACCCACGTGAACAAGCTCGTCGAATCGCTGAACAAGATCGGCGTCGAACAGTACGGAGAGGTCGGCGACGAGTTCGACCCGAACATCCACGAGGCGCTCATGCAGCAGCCTTCGGATGAGGTCGAGAATCCGACGCTCTTCCTGGTCATGCAGCCGGGCTACCGGATCGGGGAGCGCATCATCCGCGCCGCCCGTGTCGGTGTCCAGCAGCCGGAGGACTGAGCGACGACCATGATCGCCGAGGCGGCCGCCCGCCCCTTACGCCGGTTCACCGACGTACGGGGCCGGGGAACCGCCTCGGCGGCGGTCCGGATCTTCGGGGCAGTGCCCCGGGGATGCGGATTGTGAGAGGACAAGTGAATACCGTGATGACAGGATTGATTGGAAGGAAAGGAGGTGCCAGGTGAATACCGGACCTCAGAATGATTGGTTCGATAAGGACTTCTACAAAACCCTCGGCGTCTCCAAGGATGCTTCCGACGCTGAGATCAAGAAGGCTTATCGCAAGCTCGCGCGCAAGTATCACCCGGACGCCAACCCCGGTGATGAGAAGGCCGAAGAGAAGTTCAAGGAGATCGGCCAGGCCCACCAGGTGCTCTCCGACAAGGAATCCCGGGCCCAGTACGATCAGGTCCGCGCCATGGGCGGCGGTGCCAGGTTCAGCGCCGGTTCCGGTGGACCGGGCGGGGCTGCCGGCGGCGGATTCGACGATGTGTTCTCCGACCTCTTCGGAGGCGGCGGACGCACCAGGACCCGCACGACCTACACCGGTGGGGGAGACGTTCCCCCGGACCTGGCGGATCTGCTCGGCGGATTCGGCGGAGGTTTCGGCGGTGGCGGTTACGGCGGCTACCAGCCTCCGGTCAAGGGCGGCGACATCAAGTCGAGTACGACGCTGTCGTTCACCGAAGCGATCAACGGTGCCTCGGTGAAGCTGAACATGCCGGGTGGGAAGCCGCTGACCGTGCGGACACCGATCGGGGTCAAGGACGGGCAGAAGATCCGCCTGGCCGGCAAGGGCAAGGCCAGCCCCAACGGCGGCGAGCCCGGTGACGTCATCCTCACCGTGCACGTACGCCCGCACCCGGTCTTCACCCGCGATGGTGACAACCTGCGGATTGAGCTGCCGATCAGCTTCGACGAGGCGGCCCTCGGCGCCGAGGTCAAGGTGCCGACCCTGGGCGGAACGCCCGTCAAGGTCAAGGTCGCACCGGGGACACCCTCGGGACGGACCTTGCGCGTGCGGGGCAAAGGTGTGAAGACGAAGAAAGGCACCGGCGATCTGCTGGCGACAGTCCAGATCGTGGTGCCGAAGAATCTGTCCAAGGAAGCCAAACAAGCGGTCGAGTCCTTCAAGGCCGCCACCGAAGGTGAGGATCCACGCGCCGGTTTGCTGGACAAAGCCAAGGCCAGCTGAGGTGGTTAATCACAATGCACATTTCATCGAGTGCGGCGGTGTATGTCATCTCGGTGGCCGCGGATCTGGCGGGCATGCACCCGCAGACGCTGCGGCAGTATGACCGACTGGGTCTCGTCACTCCGGATCGCACTGCGAGCCGGGGCCGGCGTTATTCCGGAAGGGACATCGCCAAGCTGCGACTGATCCAGCAGCTGTCGCAGGACGAGGGAGTCAACCTCGTCGGGATCAAGAAGATCATCGACCTGCAGAATCAGGTCGATGCGCTCAAGAGCCGCAACGAGGAGCTCGAGGACGAGGTTCGGGCACGCCGGTCGGCGCAGGAACGCGATGCGCGCGTCTTCGCAGCCGGCACCGTGGGCGGAGACGTCGTCTCGATCTCGAGGGGACGACGCCCACAGGGTCGTCCTGAACCGGGAGCCTTGGTGCTGTACAACCGATACCGACGCGGCTGAGCCTGACGGGGACTGGCTGGGACGCTGAGAACAGCGCCGAGGCGGAGTGCGAACCGAACTTTCGGTTCGCACTCCGCCTTTTCGCGTTACTCGACGAATCCAGTTCATTGCGGCATGTAAAAGTACAGGTGCTGTGCGACACTGACTCTGTGAACGAGAACGAGAAGGTTCGTCAGGTCGCCGATGGCGCTGATTCGGCGGCTCAGGAAGCCGCGGACAGCCGCTGGTTCGAGCGGGTGGCGCGTGCGGGTTTCATTGCCAACGGGTTGGTCCACGCGATCCTCGGTGCGACGGCTGTGACCATCGGGCTGGGGCAGGGCGGCGGCGAAGCCGACCAGGCGGGAGCGGTCGGCCAGATCGCTTCACAGCCCTTCGGTATGGTGCTGATCGTCATCTGCTTCCTCGGCTGTGCGCTGATGGCGTTGTGGTGCTTGGTCAACGCGTTCTTCGGCTCATCCTCGCTGCGCGGAGCCGGAACTCGGGACCCGCAGGAGAAGCAGGGGAGGAAGCAGTGGATCGACTTCTTCTCGATGGTCGGTTCTGCCATTGCCTATGTGGTGGTGGCCGCGACTTTCTCCCAGTTCGTCGTTGGCGGAGGATCCGACTCTGGCAAGGCGAGCTCTCAGGCCTCGATGACCGTGGCGAAGGCTCCGGGCGGACTGTATATCCTCATGGCTGTCGGCGCCGTGATTGCGATCATCGGCATCGTGTTCTGTATCAATGGTCTGCGCCGGAAGTGGAAAGATAAGCTTCGTCGGCCGCGCAGCGCGTTCACCCGCTTCCTCGTCGGTTTCACCGGTGTTGTCGGGTATCTGGGCAAAGGTGCGACGCTGCTGTCGGTGGGCACCCTCATCGTGGTGTCTGCGGCGACCGGTGATCCGGAGGAGTTCACTGGTATCGACGGTGCGCTCAAGGGCATGCGCGATCAGCCGTTCGGGCCGTACCTGCTGTTGGCGGTGGGCTTGGGCCTGGTCCTCTACGGAGTCTTCCTCGCCCTGCGCTCGAGGTACGACCGCATGGATTGAGCAGTATTCTGCTTCATCTGCTTCATCTGCTTCATCTGCTTCGCTGCGGCGCAGATAAGAAGGGCGCGAACCCGGGTGGGTTCGCGCCCTTCTTCGACTCACGCCCAGCTCAGTCGAGCCGGCACGCTCTCAAGCCAGTCGCAATCAGATCTCTGCAGGATCCTGAGCAGTCTTCTTGCGACGCATGGTCAGAGCGACTGCGACTCCACCGATGAGGAGGAGGCCCGCGCCGCCGACGAGGCCGGTCAGCTCGGTACCGGTGCGGGGCAGGTCGCCGCCGTTGCCGGCATCTCCGTTGTCGCCGTCGTCGTTTCCGCCGTTGCCGTCATCGTCTTCGCCACCGGCGTTGGCATCCTTCTCGACCGAGAAGTCACCGGTCAGTTCCTCATCACCGCAGGTGACGGTCACATCGTAGTCGCCGATGTAGGCCGAAGCTTGCGAAGCGTCTTCGCCGAAGACGTTGACGCTGGCCTTGCCTTCGTCGTCTGCTTGGACGGGCTTGTCGAAGGCGGTGACGCTCGACTCGCCCTTGGGGTTGACGAGGAAGCGGACATCTTCACCGGGTTCGCAGTTCTCGACGGCGAGGGTGACGCCCTTTTCTTTCTTGACGAAGTCAGCAAGCGTGATCGACTCGGGGGAGACGGTCAGCTTGGCTTCTTCAGCCGGAGCGGTGGGTTCTTCGGTCTCGTCTTCGGTGATGGTGAAGTCCTGAGCCGGGGACCTGGTCTCGGCTTCGGGGTCGAACGCCCAGACTGAGTAGTCGCCGGCGGGGAGGTTGCCATCGCCTTCGAACTTCAGTGTTGTGGAGAACTTTCCTTCGCCGTCAGTCGTGACTTCCTTAGTGGCGAAGGGCGACTGTGCGTTTCCGCCGACGACGTTGATTGCGGTATCCGGAGCGAATCCTTCACCGGTGACCTTGACACCGTTCTCCGCAAACTCGCTCTCCGTGAACTTGTCGGCGTTGAGCGAGACCTTCGGGTCGGTCTCAGGAGCTTCGGGCTCGTCGGAATCACCTTCGGTGACGGTGAAGCTCGCCGGGATCTCCTGCTTTTCGCCATCGCGTTCGACGATGACCGTGAAGTTGACCTCATCGGGGTCGATTGCGCTGGGATCCCCGGTGGTGTTGTAGATGGTGTAGGTCAGAGTGTCGCCTTCTGCGGTGTCGGACTGACCCTCCTTGTAGGAGATGTTGTCAGAAACCTTGTCGCCTGCCTCGAGGCCGGTGACGGTGACCTGGACACCCTTTTCCCGGTTTGCGAGATCTTCCTGCGAGACCTTCTGGGGCGAAACGCTGGCCTTGACGTCTTCAAGGGCTCCTTGAGCTACCCCGGTGCCCTTGGCGACGCTTGCTTTAGCGAACTCCGCCGAGGCACTCTTGGCGGGCTGAGTGTCGGCCGAGGCGGGGGCCTCGGGAGCAGCGATGACTGGGGATGCGGCCAGGCCGGTGATGGCGATGGCCACCGCGGGGGCGAGGGCGAGCTTCTTCATGTATTTCCTTAGAAAATTACAGCTGGGTGTGAAGTATTACGAATGTAACAGTAATGCAACATTCACCACACACATAGTTGTGGTCGTTTTGTTCAGCTCTGAGTTCGGTTCTGGCGCAGAGTTCATTCTCCATTCATCCTGACCGCCCGGTTCGTCGCAGACTGCAGAACAGAAGGAGGGGCGGCTCAGCGTGTGCTGAGCCGCCCCTCCTTCTGGATTCAGGTCATCCGCCTGGCTCGGATCAGAAGCTCGTCGGAGTCTGTCCGATCTTGTTCTTGCGGCCGGTCAGCGCGATCGCGGCACCACCGACGAGGAGGAGCAGGGCGCCCGTCGTCAGCCCGCCGAGGTCGGCACCGGTGCGCGGCAGCTGGCTGCCGTCGTCTCCACCGTTGCCGGCGTTGCCGTTGTCGCCGCCTCCGGAGCCGCCGCCGTTTGCGCCTTCGGTGACCATGAAGGAGTCCTTCATGGTGTCATCGCCGCAGGTCGCAGTCGCGGTGTAAGCGCCGACGTAAGCCGAGACATCCGACGAGGTGCCGAAGACGTTGACCGATGCATTGCCTTCGTCATCAGCCTTGACGCTGTTCTCGTAGGCGGTGACGTTGATGCCCTTCGGGTTGACCTCGAAGTGGACATCCGCGCCGGGTTCGCAGTTCTCGACAGCGAGGGTGACTCCCTTCTTCTCGTTGGCGAAGTCCGCCGCCTCGATCGTCTTCGGAGAAACCTTGAAGGTCGCCTCGGCGGGCGCCTCCGGGTTGTCTCCATCGTCGTCACTGTCCTCGGCGACGATGTTGATGTTGCCGTTGAGGGTCTCCGACTCGGTGCCTTCGCGGTCGATGGTGACGGTGAAGGGAACCTTGCCTGCTTCGAGGCTGTCGGGGTTGCCCTCGTACCAGAGGTGGAGCTTGTAGTCTCCGTCGGCGTCGGCGATCTCGGTCTTCCCGGTGAGGGAGTCCTTGATCTTATCGCCCTTCTTCACGCCCGTGACGGTGACGGTCACGCCCTTGTCCTTGTTGGCGAGATCCTCGGCGGTGATCTCCTTTGGATCGACCTTGAGGGATGCGTCGATCGCATCGACGGCCTCGTCTTCATCGACGACGTTGATTTCACCGTTGAGAGTCTCCGACTCGGTGCCTTCGCGCTCGACATTGACGGTGAACGGAAGTTTGCCGACTTCGAGATCTGAAGCCTTGCCCTCGTACCAGAGGTGGAGCTTGTAGTCGCCGTCGGCATCGGCGGTCTCGGTCTTTCCGGTGAGGGAGTCGGTGATCTTGTCGCCCTTCTTCACGCCCGTGACGGTGACGGTCACGCCCTTGTCCTTGTTGGCGAGATCCTCGGCGGCGATCTCCTTGGGGTCGACCTTGATGGATGCGTCGATCGGGGTCACGGAATCGTCGGTCACAGTGAACTCGACGGACTTTGTGGAACCGGTCTTGGGATCGACAGCGTATACGAGGTACGTGCCGGCTTCGAGGTATTCGGCTGCAGGCGCGTTGAGGTGGCCTGAGATGTTTCCTTCGGCATCTGCGGTGGCCGTATCTTCGCCGCCGTGCCAGACCCCCTTGCCGTGGCCGCCATAGACTTTGATCTGAGCCTCGGGTGTAAAACCAGCTCCGCTGTAGTCGATTCCGTTCTTCTCGAAATCCTCAATGGAAATTTCGTTGGTGGGGAGGGAGATATTGCCGGGCGCCGGCCCCTGCCTTTTGAGGTTCAAAGTGTCGGCGACCGTATCAGGGGAGGTGCCTGCCCGCTGCACCTGGACAGCGTAAGCAACGGATTCCTGGCTGAGTTCTTTCGCGGAACGCAGCTTCATTGTCGCGGTCGAACCCTGAGCGGTGACTGCCGGACCGGTCAGGCCGGACTTCGCCGAGACCTTATCGCCCTTCTCCAGGCCAGTGACCTTGACGGTCACGCCATCTTCGTGGAGCTCCTCGGCGGTGACATCGCCGGAGACGACCTGCACCGAAGCATTGATCGGATTGACCTTGTCCTCGGAATTGTCGTCGTCCTTGGCGTCCTTGTCCTCATCTTTGGGGGCAGGTGCGGGCTTCGGGGCGACCTTCTTCGGCGGCTTCTTGGCGTCGTCCTTCTTGTCCGCCTTGTCCTCGGCGGCCTTCTTCTCATCCGCCTTCTTCTTTGCAGCGGCCTTGGCGTCCTTGGCCTTCTTGTCCGCGGCAGCCTTCTTCTCTGCCGCAGCCTTCTCCTTGGCCTTCTTATCGGCTTCGGCCTTCTTGGCGGCCGCTTCCGCATCAGCCTTCTTCTTGGCTTCGGCCTTCTTGGCCTTGTGTGCTTCGACCTTCTTCTGCTCAGCGGTCTGCGATGAGGTCGACTGTGCGGACGTCGATTCCGCGGCAGCGACCGGGCTCGCGACGAGACCGGTGAACGCGAGCGCGACTGCCGGCGCGAGGATGATCTTCTTCATTTGAGTGCCTTCAATCTCTGTGGCGAGGGGTGTGATACGGCACTCATCTTAGGTTCTGAGGATTTTCCAAACTATTTCTGTACGTTTTGTTCAGGTTTAAAAGCGGTAACACTTAGGTGAATTCCTTTGATCGTTTCGTGACCTACTCGTCGGTAAAAGAATGACCGTCAGTGCCGCCTCGGCGCGGGGACGTGTCGGCCGCGCGAATTCAGCGCTTCTGAGCTAGACCGGCCACGCCTCGGCGCGGATCTGCTTGCGCTGTTCGACGGTGGGCACGCGGACGGTCAGGGCGGAGGGGTCGACCTCCATCTCGAGGTAGGACGACTGACCCAGCGGGTCTCCGTCGATCTGGATATCGACCTCCTCGCCGGCTTCGATGACGACCTTTCGGCACTTCCGGATGTTCGTGTGCAACCCGCGTGAGGCTCGGCGGCCGGCGATCGAAGCGAGCACGCCGACCCATTGGCCGAGGTTCTTCGGGCTGACGATGAGCACGTCGAGCATGCCGTCGTCGATGACGGCCTGCGGAAGCAGCTGGATGCCTCCCTGCAATCGGCCGCAGTTGCCGCCGAGCACCGAACGCACCCTTGCCGAGATCCGATATTCGTCGTCGAACGTGACCTTGACATGACTGGGTTTGCCGGTGAGCTTCCGCGATCCCGCTTCGACGTAGGCGAGCCATCCGAGACGGGCCTTGAGATCGTCGTTGGTATCGGCCATGACCGCGGCGTCGAAACCGAGTCCGGTCATCACGGTGAAGACATGGGTATCGCCGTCGGGGGCGATCTTCGCCGTCCCAACGTCGATCTCCCGGTTGCGTCCCCACAGCGCGATCCGCAGCGCCCATTCCGTCTTGTCGAGGACGAGGTCGATATTGCGGGCGAGCAGGTTCCCGGTCCCCAACGGCACGATCCCCAGCGGAGTGGAGGTTCCGGCCAGCGCCGAGGCGACCGCGCGGATGGTGCCGTCCCCGCCGGCGGCGATGACGACGTCGACTCCCTCGTCGAGGGCACGGGCCGTGGCCCCCTCACCGGAATCCTCGGGGGTCGTCTCGAGCACGAGCGGAGGGTTCCACCCCTCGAAACGGCAGATCGCCTCGGCGGTGGCGGCCAATTTGCGCACATCGGTCTTCGTGGGATTGACGATGAGCGCGGCACGGTATCGGGCCGCATCATCGACCGCCTCGTCGGAGAGGTTCGGCGGGTGGGCGTAGCGTCTCATCGTATTGAGCGTGCGTCGCACGCCGCAGCGGCGGCCGATGAGGAACGCGGCCGCGAGCACGGCGAGGGCACCGATGACGATGACCCAGGTCATCAGGGGGTCCAACTCGATGATCATGCCCCAAATCTACCGCGTCGAAGTCGTGTGCAGGCTGAGCGCCGAATGTCGAAAACACGCCCGGCCCGTTAAGCTGAGAGGGTGATCGATCTAGCGCTTCTCAGAGACAACCCGGCCCTGTTCAAGGCATCGCAGGAGGCTCGCGGGGCATCCGTCGAGCTCATCGACGAAGTCATCGCCGCCGATTCCGCTCGTCGTGCGGCCATCACCGCCTTCGAAGACGCTCGTGCGGATCAGAAGTCGTTCTCCTCCCAGATCGCGAAGGCGTCGAAGGAGGACAAGCCGGCGCTCATCGCCGAGGGCAAGGCGAAGTCCGAGGCAGTGAAGTCACTGGCGGCCGAATCCGAAGAAGCCACTTTCGCCTTCGACCAACTCGTGTCGAAGGTCCCGAACCTCATCATCGACGGCATCCCTGCCGGCGGCGAAGAGAACTTCGTGACGCTCAAAACCGTGGGCGAACCCCGTGACTTCGCCCCTGAAGGCTTCGAACCGCTCGACCACCTCGAGATCGGCGAGAGGCTGAAGGCCATCGACACACAGCGGGGAACGAAGGTCTCCGGGTCGCGGTTCCACTACCTCACCGGCTTCGGCGCGAAGCTGGAGATGGCCCTGCTCAACCTCGCCCGCGACGTCGCCGAGGAGGCCGGGTTCAGCCCGACCATCACCCCGACCTTGGTCCGTCCCGAGGTCATGCGCGGCACCGGGTTCCTCGGTGAGCACGCCGACGAGGTGTACCGTCTCGAAGCCGACGACCTGTTCCTCGTCGGCACCTCCGAGGTGCCCCTGGCCGGCTACCACATGGACGAGATCATCGACCTCTCCGACGGTCCGCTGCGCTACGCCGGCATCTCCTCCTGCTACCGCCGCGAGGCCGGCTCCTACGGCAAGGACACCCGCGGGATCATCCGCGTCCACCAGTTCCAGAAGGTCGAGATGTTCGCCTACGTCCCGGTCGAGGACGCCGAAGCCGAACACGAGCGGATGCTGTCGCTGCAGGAGAAGATGCTCGGACTGTGCGAGCTGCCCTACCGGGTCATCGACACAGCTGCCGGCGACCTCGGCGATTCGGCCGCCCGCAAATTCGACTGCGAAGCCTGGGTGCCGACTCAGGGCACCTACCGCGAGCTGACCTCGACATCGAACTGCACGACGTTCCAGGCCCGCCGCCTGCAGATCCGCGAACGCCGCGACGGATCGACCCGCCCCGTCGCCACCCTCAACGGAACCATGGCCAACACCCGCTGGCTGGTGCCGATCCTCGAGAACCATCAGCAGGCCGACGGCTCGGTCACGGTTCCTGCGGCACTGCGGCCCTACCTCGGCGGGATGACCGCACAGGGACCGGAAGGACCGCGCTACTGAGCCTGTGCCGGGACGCGGGGCACTGACCGTACGGCGGAACTCAGCGGGACTCGGTTGGGTACGGTCGCCTCGGCGCCGGGAAGAACGACGACAAGAAGATATACGCATACGTTGGGAGACACATTGACCCCGCACCTCATCGCACTCGATGTCGACGGCACGATCGTCGGATACGACGGATCCCTGTCGGAGTCGGTGAAGCAGGTGCTCGATCGGCTCGCCGAGGATGGCCACCACCTCGTGGTCTCCACCGGCCGAGCCCTGCCGGGAGCGCTTGAGGTCGTCCACGCGCTCGACCTCAAGCACGGCTTCATCGTGTGCTCGAACGGATCCGTGGTCGTGCGCCTCGACCCGGAGCTGCCGTTGGGATGGGAGCTGCACCACGTCGTGTCCTTCGACCCGAAGGATGCGCTCGAGCAGATGCACGCGGCACTGCCGACGGCGCTGTTCCTCGTCGAGGATCCGGACCTCCACCGATGGGCGTCCGGACCGTTCCCGGTCGGCGAACTCGCCGAATCCGACACCCTCGACATCGTCGACTTCGACGAGCTGCTGACCAAGCAGGCTACCCGTATCGTCATGCGCGAGGTCAACGGCACCGCCGAGGAATTCGCCGCCGCCGTGGACTCGCTCGGACTGCATGAGGTCAGCTATTCGGTGGGCTGGAGCAACTGGCTCGACATCGCCCCGGACGGGGTCTCGAAGGCCAGCGGTCTGGAGATCGTGGCCGAGGAACTCGGAGTCAAGCACGCCCACACCGTGGGAGCCGGAGACGGACTCAACGACCTCGAGATGATCGAATGGGTCGAACACGGAATCGTCATGGGGCAGTCGAAGGACGAACTCAAGGTGCTCGCGAGCGTGGTCACCGATTCGGTCGACGACGACGGACTGGCAGTAGCACTGGTCGATTACTTCAGCCTCGACACGACTCTCCTCGAAGCAGAGGGCACCACCAACACCCGCCCCTGATTACTACCTGACGGCGGCCCAGCAACCTCGCGCGAGGTAGCTGGGCCGCCGTCAGGTAGCAATTAGGACTAGTTTGGGTGGGTGTCTAGGACGGCGTCGAGGTAGCGTGCGACGCCGTCGTCGTCGACCTCGTCGGTGACGGCCGCGGCGATCGCCTTGACCGATCCCAGCGCATTGCCCATCGCGACCCCGTGCCCGGCCCACGACAGCATCTCGATGTCATTGGGCATATCCCCGAACGCCATCACCTGAGCCCGCGCCACTCCGAGGTGGTCGCACAGGTCGGACAGCGTCTTCGCCTTCGTGATCCCATGCGGTGCCAGTTCGACGAGGCCGTTGTCCGGTTCGGAGAACGACGCATGACAGGTGCCGTCGACGAGCGGATCGATGAGGTCGTGCATCGCCTGCGAATCGCTCGTCTCCAGACGCACGAGCACCTTGACGACGTCCTCGCCGGCGAGTTCGGAGACATCGCCGATGATCCTGGCCTCACGCGGTCGGCCGGTGACGAACTCCCGGTCGATGAAACCGCCGTTGAGCGTCTCGTAGGCGAACCTGGCCTCGGGATGATCGACGCGGACCGCCGCGGTGATCTCCGCCAGCGTCTGTGAGTCGATAGTGTGCGCATCGACGACGGACCGAGTGGCGATGTCGTAGACGACCGCCCCGTTGAGGCAGACGACCCGACCGAGGTCGGGGATCTGGTCGGCGATCGGCGCCAACCATCGCATGGGCCGTCCGGTCACGAGCACGAACGGGATTCCCGCGTCCTGGCAGCGGTGGATCGCATCGATCGTGGCCGTCGAGATCGGCTTCCAATTCAGCAGCAGAGTGCCGTCGATATCGCTGGCGACGAGGCCGAGGTCGAAGTCATCGGGCGGCAGGATATCGGGGCTGATCGGAGTTCTCATTGTGCCTCCACCTTAGCGAGAATCTCCCGCGCCCGCCCCAGCAGCTCCTCGGCATCCGTGATGAACCGAACCGTGGCCTCCGCGCTCGAGTCGATCGACCGTCCCGATGACTCGTCCGCCCGTGCCATCGATGCCGCGAGCACTGCCTCGCCGACCTTCGATGAGGCCTTCGTCAGCAGCTCCGGTGAGTCGCCGACGGCTTGCCGAGTGGGTCCGGGCACCACCTGACCGGTGACTGGGTGGCGGGCGTGGAGGGTCGCGGTGAGGTCGTCGACGACGTCGACGAGTGCGTTGAGCCGGTGGGTGCCGTCGACGATGACGTCGATCGGATCCTTCGCCGGGGCGGCCGTGACCGAGCCGTCGGATGACCCCGCCGAGGCGGTTCCCGAGATGGCTCCCGAGGCGGTTCCCGAGATGGCGCTGCCACCGGAGTCCCGTGACTCGTGGAGGGCCACCGCGGTGGTGTAGTACCGGTCGACTGCGCGGATGAAGCGGTCGCGGTTGTGGCGCCACAGACCGGTGCCGAACCGGTCATCGTCCTTGACCGCGGTCGGAATCGCCTTCTTGCGCAGACCGGAGAAGAAGCGCTTCACAGATAGTTGCCGGTGCCGCGATTGTCGCGGTCCGACTCCTGCTTTTCGCCGGGCTGCCCGTCGGCCGGCGTCATCCCCGGCGGAACTATTCCCGGAGGCAGTTGGCCGCGTCCGGCCATCTGCTGGGCCATGGCCTGCTGTGCCACGATCGCGGTCTGGATGCCGTGGAAGAGACCCTCTAACCAACCGACGAGCTGAGCCTGTGCGATCCGCAGCTCCGAGGTCGTCGGGGGACCGTCGGCCGAGTCGAAGGGCAGATCGAGGCGCTCGAGCTCCTCGATGAGGTCCTTCGACAGCCCATCTTCGAGTTCGTCGATGGAACGGCGATGGATCTCCGCGAGTCGCTGCCGTCCCTTCTCATCGAGCTCGGTGCCGCGGACCTCCTCGAGCAGCTGCTTGACCATGGTGCCGATGCGCATCACCTTCGCCGGTGACGAGACATCCGCCTGATCGTGCTGCGCCTTGGCGAGGCCGGCCTGCGCTCCGTCGGCGTTCGGCACACCGTGTGCGTTCCCAGCCTCGTCTGTGTTCGCGGCGCTCGTCTCACCCGAGGAGTTCTGGACGCCGTCCGCGGACTCGGGATTCTCAGTCATTGGTCATGCACCTTCCTCATCGACGATGAGCAGAACCTTGCCGATGTTCGCCCCGTCCTCCAGCGTCTGATGAGCACGGACGACGTCGGGCAACGGCATGGCTTCGTGGATGATGGGGCGGATGTCGCCCGAGATCACGGCTGGCCAGAGACGGTCGGCCACCTCGGCGACGATGGCGATCTTCTGTTCTTTCGGTCGTGCCCGCAGGGTCGTGGCGGAGACTGACTTGCGCGGCTGCATGAGCCAGCCGAGGTTGATCTCGGTCTTCGTTCCGCCCTGCATGCCGATGATGACGAGACGGCCGTCGGTGCCCAGCGCCTTGATATTGCGCTCGAGGTACTTCGCGCCGATGATGTCGAGGATGACATCGGCGCCGGTCGATCCGTCGTCGTGGTTGCAGATCTCGCGGACCCGTTCGACGAAGTCCTCTTCGCGGTAGTTGATGACGGCATCGGCACCGAGTTCGCGGCAGAATTCGGCTTTTTTATCGGTGCCGACGGTCACAACGATCTTCACGCCGAGGTGGCGCGCAATCTGGATCGCGGCCGTGCCGATGCCGGAGCCGCCGCCGTGGACGAGCAGCCACTCACCGGCCTGCACTTGTGCGCGGCCGACGATGTTCGACCAGACGGTCGATAGCACCTCGGGCAGGGCGGCCGCCTCGGTGAGGTCGAAGTCATCGGGGACGGGAAGCAGCTGACCGGCGGGAACGGGCACGTACTCGGCATAGCCGCCGCCAGAGAGCAGGGCCGCCACCCGGTCGCCGACCGACCAGCCGGTGACGTCGGCGCCGAGCTTTTCGATCGTGCCGGAGACCTCGAGCCCGGGAATCAGGGTGGCCCCGGGTGGGGGATCGTAGAATCCGCGGCGCTGCAGCAGGTCGGCCCTGTTGACGCCGGCGGCATGGACGCGGACGAGGACTTCATCGGCGGCGATGTCAGGTGTGGGTTCGTCGGTGACCTGCAGGACCTCGGGCTCACCGGGGGAGGAGATCGTGATAGCGCGCATACATCCACTCTAGTAGCTGGGTACGCGAGTGGGCAGGGGCATTCGCGAGGTGGGGTTCGGCGGAGGGCCACTCGGGATGAGGCAGGGCGGCACAGGATGCTGCACGGCTCGAATTGGGGTCGCTATCGGATACTGGCCCTCGAATGTAGGTCGCTATCGGATACTTCTGGAGCTCAGAAGTATCCGATAGCGACCTACATTCGGCAGCGAAGCCACTCAGGCGAAGAGCCGGAACATCGGCGAGTTCTGGTGGACTCGCTCGACCTCGATATTCGAGGCCTCCATCCTCTCGAGCAGGTTCGGCAGGTCTTCGGCATAGCCGAGCTGGATGCCGACGAACGCCGGTCCGGTCTCCCGGTCGGAGCGTTTGACGTACTCGAACATGGCGATATCGTCCTCGGGCCCGAGCACCTCGTTGAGGAATCGGCGCAGGGCACCGGGTTCCTGCGGGAAGTCGACGATGAAGTAGTGCTTGAGGCCTTCGTGGACGAGTGAGCGTTCGAGGATCTCCGGGTAGCGGGAGATGTCGTTGTTGCCGCCGGAGACCAGGCACACCACGGTCGACCCGGGTTCGATCGTGATGGGCTTGTCCGAGTCCGGGCCGCCAATTCCGGCCGAGGCCAGGGCGCCGGAGGGTTCGGCGATGATGCCGTCGACCTGGTACATATCGAGCATCTCGGTGGCCACCGCGCCCTCGGCGACGGGGCGGATGTCGAGGCCGAGGTCGGCGATGACGTCATAGGTGATGTTGCCGGCCCGGCGCACGGCGGTACCGTCGGCGAAACGGTCGATGTTCTCCAAGGTCACGGGGTGGCCGGCCTTGAGTGCTGCGATCATCGAGGCGGCTCCGGCGGGTTCGGCGCCGACGACCTTCGTGTGCGGCATCCGTTCGGCAGCATAGGCGGCGATTCCCGCGAGCACTCCGCCGCCGCCGACGGGCACGATGATGTAGTCGGGATCGGTTTCGAGCTGAGCGTGGATCTCCGCGGCCACGGTGCCCTGCCCGGCGATCGTGCGCATATCGTCGAAGGCCGAAACCAGGAGTGCCTCATTGCGTTCGGCGAACCGGTGCGCCAGCGCCGAGGCGTCATCGTAGGTGGAGCCGGCGATCTCGATCGTCACCTGCTCCCCGCCGAAGTGGCGGACGCGTTCGATCTTCTGCTTCGGCGTCGTCTTCGGCACGAAGATCGTGCCCTGGATACCCAGTTCCTTACAGGCGCGGGCGAAGCCCTGGGCATGATTGCCCGCCGAGGCGCAGACGACACCGCGGGCGCGTTCGTCGGCATCGAGCTGGAGCATGAAGTTGAAGGCGCCGCGGATCTTGTAGGACCGCACCATCTGCAGGTCCTCACGCTTGAGGTAGACCGTGGAACCGGTTGCGGCCGTCAGCCGCTCGCAGATCTGAAGTGGCGACAGGATGACGGAATCGGAAATTCGCAGCGCAGCCGCCTCGACCTCGCCGGCGAGTGTGAGCTTCTGGGGTGCCATATCTGTTTCAACCACCTGACTATTGTGCGCCCTTTGTCTTGCCATCTGGCAACTCGTATCGACATGAGGACAGCCGCGGGGCCGCTGAGAACCCGCCCCGGCCCGCCCCGCAATGAGCGTCCCGCGTCCCTCCCGTACTCGCCTCACAACTACCCGAACCCCGTGATTCGTCTTGCGACTTCGGGGTTTCGGGTGCGCCCTGGACCCCGAATACCCCATATCATGATTGGATGGAGGATGCCCGTAATCCCTTCTAGGAGACGTCATGGCCATCAGCAGTGAGCTCGAACAACTGTTAGCCAGCTGGATACCCCGACAGCCGTGGTTCCCCAAGCTCGCAGCAGATTTCGGGACCGACCCCGACATCACCCCCATGTCGGTGGCCCGCGCGTTCACTTACACCGCCGAGGAGCTCGGCGGTTTCGCCGGTCTCGTGACTGTCATCTCCGTCGGCGATGGACCCACCCTGCGTCGCCTCAACATCCCTCTGACCCTGCGCGGCGCCGAGGACATGCACCTGCGCCATGCCCTCATCGGCCGCGTCGACGACCTCGCACTCGGCACCGTCTACGTCTACGACGGCGCCGCCGATCCCGTCTTCGTCAATCTCATGGCCGATGCGATCACGAAGCGTAAGGTCTTCGACGGCGGGCAGCTGTCCACCGAATCCCTGCGCCACAGCCAGGAGAAGACCGAAGCCTGGGACCGTGCGCCGATGCCGTTCCCGGTGACCGCGAACGGGGCGGCCGCCTCGGCGAATGGATCGACGAACACCGCCGCCGAGGCGGTCCCACCGAAGCCGTCGATCGGTGACCTCACGGTGGGGGCGGAGGACGTCATGCCCGTCGAGATCCGCCCGATCGAGGTCTCGGACTCCGGGCAGCACAAATCGACCGTCATCATCCACGACGAATACGAGCCGCTGGAGCTCTCGTTCTTCCGCGTCCTCGAGAACGGAATGCCGTCGTCGCTGACGATTCCGGTTCTGCTCACCGAGGCGGGTTCGCGCAGCGTGCCCGAGGTCATCGGCTGGGGTTCGGGCCGCTGGTACGACATGTTCGAGGTCCAGGAGATGGAGGCACCGATGGCGCTGCTCTCCCACGTCGATGTCGACGCCGAACCTGCATGGCGGGAGGCCGTGAACACGGTGTGCGCCGTCGACTCCGGTTCGATCGGGGCCTACAACGCCCACGCCGCAGAGATGGGGCGGCGCATCGGCGAACTCCACACGGACATGGCCGCCGAGTTCGGTGTCGTCGAAGGCGCTGGTGCGCCGACGAAGCAGCTGGTGCAGAAGTGGGTCGAACGCATCGACTGGGCACTGGGTCGGGCGCCGCTGGCCCTGGATTCGCTGGTGCCGGAGCTGCGCGGCCACCGTGCCAGGCTGCAGAGCCTCGAGACCATCGGCACCCTGCAGAAGATCCACGGCGAGCTGACGCTCGACCATGTGGTCAGCTCATCCACCGACGGTTATTCGGTCGTGAAGTTCACGGACTCGACGGACTCGGACCCTAAGCCCGCTGCCTTCGACCTCGTGGCTCTGCTGCGCAGCATCGACTACGCCGCCGGATTCGCCCGCCTGCAGCGCACCGATGCGCTCGACTCCGAGGACGGCTCGCTGGTCGTCAGCGGTTTCGGCAATGATCCGGGAGCGCTGCGCGCGATCTTCGATTCGCCCGAATATCTGTGGGCCTCTCAAGTGCAGAACTCGTTGCTGTCCGGCTATTCTCGGGTGCGGGGCGACAGCATCGGTCTGAGCGATCCCGTGCTGCGCGCGGCGCTGGTCGACCGGCTTCTCGTCGAGGTCGTCACCGAGCTGCGCAACCGCCCGAACTGGCTGTCCGTGCCGTTGGCCACGCTCACCCTCGTCCTCAAGGGCAAGCCCGCCCGTACCGAGGAGGCTGCTGAGACCCGCCCCACCTGGGCTGAATCCGCCGAAGCGGGGTCCGAAGCAGCCGAGGGCTTAACTGCATCCGGAGGCGCAGCCGGTGCTGCTGGCGCTTCGGGCGGCGAAGGCTCGGCCTCGGATCCGGATGCTGAGTCGAGTGACTCGTTCGCCGTGGCACCTGCAGCCGACGAGGCGACCGTCGCCGATTCGGAATCGGTCGCTGCCGCACCCCGCGGCACCTCTGGCGCCGTCGCGGCCGCGATCGCGAACTCAGATGCCGATGCCCCGGACGCCGAGGACTTGGCAGCCAACAAATCCGAAGCCGGTGAAACCGAAGCCGACGGTTCCGTGACCAATGAGTCCGAAGCCGGTGCCCCCGGTGCCGACGAGGTCGAAGTCGCCGATACCGCGGAGAACACCGTTGACGCGGTCGCGGATCCCGACATCGATGATGTCGAGGACTCCACCGTGGTCCCGCCCCAGGCCGATGCACCCGAAGCGGCTCCAGCTCCGGCTCCTGCTGAAGTCGAAGAATTCGTAGACGAGGAAGAACCGGAAGCTCCGGTCCGCCGAGTCCCGGCTTCGTTCGCGGCGCGCGGCGCCACCTCGGAGGACGCTGACAGCATTGGACTCGAATCGCAGCCGGCCAAGCCGAAGGACGCACCGAAGCTCGGCCACACGTGGAGCGAGCGTTCGCAGAACTCCGGCAGCGACCGCGGAACATTCGGCGAGCAGATATCCGAGCGGCCGGACAAGAGTCGCGACGACTCCGCGGCACGGCCCGACGAATCAGCGGACAAATCCCGGGACGATTCGAAGCCTGCCGGCGGGTCTGTGTTCGATGACCTCCTGGGCACTGACCGTAAGCGGAACCGGATGAAGAAGCGCAAGAAGGACTGACCGCCTCCGCTGACTCTTCGCCTCGGCCTCGGCTGAGCCCCGAGGCGGTGACGTCCGTCCACGCAGCCGCCAATTGGCAGATGCTGTTGCGGTTGTGAGAAACTATGGTGGCTCGACCTCGCGTCGAGCAGGCCGGGTTCGCTCCATTTCCGTCACAGGCTTGGAAGAACCGAGGGAAGCGTGTCCGAGCGGCCGAAGGAGACGGTCTTGAAAACCGTTGTGCGGCAACCCCGCACCGTGGGTTCGAATCCCACCGCTTCCGCCCCGTGAAAAGCCCCCGAGCTCTTCGTCAACAGCGAAGAGTTCGGGGGCTTTCACATGCTCACCACGGCGCTTCACCACGCGCGGCGAATCCTCTGCTTCCGCTCGTTCAAGGCTGAGCGCGCTTTTCGCTGGGCAGACCTACCGATAACCGCGCTTGGCCTTGAACGACGGGATTCTCGCGGTGCAGCGCTTGAACGACGGTCCTCGCGCTGCCGCTGCTGCAGACCGTGTCGCGCAGACTCGGTCGCGCAAGAGTCCTTCTTGACCAGGACCGCCGGAAACGCCGGGTGTCCAAGTGCCTTCAGCGAGTTTGTCAGACGGTGGTGAGCGGATGATGCGGCAAGGGTGGAAGCTCGACGGCGATCGGGTCGCCCGGACGAACCACTCCGCCTCGGGCGACGATGCCCATGACTCCGGCAAGCCGGCGAACATGGCCGTCGTCGTCCTTGGACACGAGGCGCTTCATCAGGCCAGGCTGCAGGTCATCGATCTGACGGCACGGGTTGCGCAGACCGGTGACGATCACTGTCGCCTCACCGATTCTCAGCCGAGTGCCGACCGGCAGTTCGAGCAGATCAACTCCGCGCGTGGTGATGTTGTCCCCGAGGCTGCCCGGCTCCACGTTGAACCCGACCTCGTCGAGGTGCTCGAAGAGTTCGCCGTGGATGAGGTGGACCTGTCGGAGGTTAGGTGCGCTCGGGTCCCTGGCCACTCTGCTGCGATGCTGAACGGTCGTGCCTGCATGAGCGTCACCGGAGACGCCGATACCTTCGACGAGCGTGATCGAGGGCATCGGCTCTTTGCTGAAGTCATGCGTAGGGCTGGAGTGGACTGCGCTAACCGAGGACACCATGGAACTGATTCTCCCATGCGACCAGCCCCGCGACAGAGACTCCGCTTCCGCTCGTTCAAGGCTGAGCGCGCTTTTCGCTAGGTAGACCTACCGATAACCGCGCTTCGCCTTGAACGACGGGATTTCAGCGATGCAGCGCTTGAACGGCACGCCCAGCGCCAAGTGTCATAACTCGCGGGTTCGAATCCCACCGCTTCCGCCCCGTGAAAAGCCCCCGAGCTCTTCGTCAACAGCGAAGAGTTCGGGGGCTTTTGCCTTCCCAATTACTACCTGACGGCGGCCCAGCAACCGCGCGCGTGGTTGCTGGGCCGCCGTCAGGTAGTAAGAAGGGTCAGGGTTGGGCTGGTGCCTCGGGTTCGGACATCTCGGCGTCGGCCTCGGGGTCGTCGAAGCTGCGCACCGAGCGCTTGAATCCGCGGGTCAGCACGGCCAGGTACACGATCCCGATCGCCAGCCACACGAGGCCGCCGATGAGCGCGGTCCCGTGCAGGCTCACCCACAGGATTCCTGTGAGGATCGCGCCGATGGCCGGCATCACGACGTAGGTGAACGCCGATTTGAAGTCCTTGACCTGCTTGGTCCGGAAGGCGTAGTGCGCAATGACCGTGAGGTTGACGAACGTGAAGGCGATGAGCGCACCGAAGTTGATGAGCGCCGAGATGAGTTCGAGGCTGAACGACATCGCCAGCAGGCACACCGCACCGACGAGCACGATATTGAACACCGGAGTGTGCGTCTTCGGGTTGATGTATCCGAAGGCCCTGCGCGGCAGCACCCCGTTGCGGCCCATCACGAGCATCATCCGCGACACCGACGCATGCGAGGCCAACCCCGAGGCGGCGGTCGCAGCGAATGCCGCAGCCACGAAGAACAGCTGGAACACGTGGCCGCCGGTGATCATGCCGATCTCCGGCAGCGGATCGTCGACGATGGTGAACTGCGAATTGTCGGGGAAGAGCAGCTGCGCGAAATAGCCGGCGACGAGGAAGATGAGACCGCCGGCGAGAACGGTGAGCATGATCGCCTTCGGCATGAGGCTGACGTGCTTCGCCTCGTTCGTGTACATCGTCACCGCATCGAAGCCGATGAACGAGAAGCACACGACGGTCGCACCGGTGAGAACCGCGCCGAGGTGGACGCCCTCATGGATGAACGGCTCCGGACTGAAGACGACTCCGGCCCCTTCGCCGGCGTTGAGCTGCATGACGGCGAGCACGCAGAACGTGGCGACGAGCACGACCGCGAAGACGAGGAGGACGCCGTTGATGTTGGCTGTCCCCCGCATCGAGGACAGAACGATGCCGGTCGTGACGATCGTATAGACGATGACCCACACCCACGGGGGAGCATCGGGGACCATCGACTCCATGTAGAGCCGGATGATGAGGCAGTTGACCATCGGCAGCAGCAGATAGTCCAGGAGAGAGGTCCACCCGACGAGGAAGCCGAGCCCCGGTGACATCGTCTCCCGCGTATAGGTGTAGGCCGACCCCGCGGTCGGGAAGACCCTGACCATCTTGCCGTAGCTGAAGGCCGTGAAGATCATGACGATGAGAGCCGCGAGGTACGCCGCCGGAACCGCTCCGTTCGTCTGTTCGGAGACGATTCCGAAGGTGTCGAAGACGACCGTCGGCGTCATATAGCCGAGTCCAAGTCCGACGATGGACCACAGTCCGAGGTTGCGCTTCAGTGAGCCAGAGGCAGCCATATCTATCCTCCCCGATGGGTCATGCCGCCCACCGGGCCGTCGACGTTGCCATCGATGACCGGCCCGGAAGTGATGTGCGTCATGATCTTAACGCCCAAGGTACTGAAAACGAAACCATCGCCGAGGATCGGGACGGGTATCAGTGTGAAATCGTGACCTTTCCGATGAAAATCGTCAAAATCAGCAACGATATCGGTAGTGCCGGCGGTCATCACGATGACCAGTTATCGAACGAACCGTCAGCGCCGACTCGAAACAGAGTAGATTGCAGTCAACGGACAATGTGGCCCCACGAGAGGTGTGAGAGCAGTATGGCGATCGAAACGCTCAGTTCCCAGCAGTCGACGGCATGGAGAGACCGAGTCCTGCCTCCGGTCGAAGAGGTGGCCGAAGGCGTCTGGGCCCTGCCGGTCCCGATCCCCAACAACCCTCTCGTCTACACCTACTGCTATGCCCTCGCAGACGGCTCCGGCGTCGTCCTCATCGACCCGGGCTGGGACGGCAAGGACCAGTACCTGGCGCTCACCTCGGCGCTTAACGACCTCGGCTTCACGGTCGCCGACATCCACGGAATCGCGATCACCCACTATCATCGGGACCACATCGGGCTCGTGCCCGCACTGCTCGCGAAGAACCCCGACGCCTGGGTCGCCATGCACGGCGAGGACCTGCGCGCGATCAAGCGCTTCTACACCAACGCCGTCGACCTCGGCACCGGCATCGATCCCAATCTCAACATCGCTCGCGCCTACGGAGTCCCCGAAGATCGCTGGGCCGAAGTCGAAAGCCTCCAGGTCGGATCGAGCAAGGGCGGGTCGAAGAGCGACTCGATGAGCCTGTACAGACAGGCGATGAGCCAGCTGCCGGAGAACATCCACGTCCTCGATGACGGCACAGAGCTCCCGCTCGACGAGGGTCGGGTGACGGCCATGTGGACTCCGGGGCACACCTACGGACACTCGGCGTTCGTCCGCGACGAGGACAAACTGTTCTTCTCCGGTGACCACGTGTTGCCGACGATCACCCCGAACATCGGCCTCGATTCCGGGGCGATCACGCACAGCCTCGGCGACTATCTGCGCTCGCTGGAGAAGATCGGCGAGCTCGACGAGGACGTAGCGGTGCTGCCGGCCCACGGCTTCCGCTTCACCGGACTCCATGATCGCAAGGTCGAACTCGTCGAACACCATCACGAGCGCCTCGGCGAGATCCGCGCCCGCATGGAGGCCACCGACGACCACAGCGTCTACTCGATCGCGGCGGGCCTGCATTGGTCCCGCGGCTTCGAGAGCCTGCACAACTTCAACCTCTTCGCCGCCCTTGCCGAAACCGCCGCGCACATGCATTATCTCGGTATCGACATCGGCGTCGGCTCTCTCGTCGGCAAGGACTGAGCCGGGCCCGGCCGCAAGAAACTGAACCGGGTCCGGCCAAAGGAAGCTGAACCGCGCCCGGCCGGAAGAAGAGGGAAAGCAAGGAGGAACCAGCATGAGCACCGAATTCGTTCCCGCCGCCGAGGTGCGGCCCGTGACCTTCGCCGTCCATGCGAGCGACCACGTCGAACGTGGTCACCGCCGTGGCGAGGAGCTGCGCACGGGAATCGCCTCCACCCTGGAGGCGTATCGGCGCTACTTCGCGCACCTGTCCATCACCGAGGCGGCCGTGGAATCCTCGGCCGCGTCGAGTTGGCAGCGGTTGCAGGAATGGTGGCCGACCGGGGCTGAGGAAGTCGTTGCCGTGGCCGCAGGCGCCGGCATCGACGTCACCGAGCTCATGGAGATCGTCGCCCGGACCGAGATCATGACCCAGGCACCGGCCGCGCCGACCGAATGCTCGACCGTGAGCCACACCAGCCCGGGCACCTCCGTGGCCGCGCAGAACTGGGATTGGGCGGCGGACTTCTCCACTCTGTGGCACTTCAACGATGTTGGTGCCGTGCCCGGGCAGCACCGGCATGTGGGCATCGCCGAGTTCGGAATGCTCGGCAAGATCGGTCTCAACGAGGCCGGCGTCGGCGTGCTGCTCAACATCCTCAAGCACACCCGCGACACGGACGGGGGAGTGCCCATCCACATGATCCTCGCCCGGGTCCTGGCCGAAGCAGGCACCCTCGCCGAGGCGCTCGAGATCATCGACTCAGCCCCAACCTCATCGTCGTCGATCATCACCGTCATCACCGCCGAGGCGGCCGTCCAGGTCGAGATCGCCGGTGCACACAAGCGCGAGCGACGGGCCCGCGCGGTGCACGGGGCCGACGGGGAGACGGGGGAGTCCGGGTTCCTCATCCACACGAACCATTTCCTGCACCCGGATCTGCTCGACGGTGCGCTCGAGCTGCGTCCCGATTCGACCTCGCAGGAACGTTACCGTCACCTCGCCGAGGCGGTCGTGCGCTTCGAAGCCGAACGTGCGCTGGCGCGCGGCGGCAGGGCCGTCACGGTCGCAGATCTCACGAAGCTGGTGACGACAGGGCCGGGAGACGCGCCTGTGTGCTGCACTCCGGCGCCCGGCGCCGCCTACGGGGATCGTTCGGCGACCCTGGTGAGCGTGCGCATCGATCCCGCGCGCAAACAGATCGACCTCGCACCCGGCTCACCGGCCGACGGTCTGCACGGAAACCGCCGCTTCCAACTCTGAACCTGCGGCGGTCGCTCAGTCCTCGTCTGCTCCGTCCGCCGCACTGGCGGAATCATCGGAACTCTCGTCCGCCTCGGCGGCTTCCTGCTCGCGCATCTCGATGACCGCGTCGAGGGCAGACGCGATCGCATCGTCGTTCTCCAGTGCTGCCTGGATGAGCCGCCACGGCACGAGGTCGAGATTCTGATCGCCGATGACGAAGCGGATGAACGGCTGCTTGCTGCGAGGATCATCGGCTTCGAGTTCGGCGCCGTAGCGCCACTGGCCGAAGGCGATGCGGCGCACCGTCTCACCGATGAAGCGCATGGCGCCGGCGGTGAAGGGGGTCTCGTCCTCGGCGATCATGTCGTCGGGGCCGTCGTAGCGGACCGCGACCTGCTTGCCCAGACGGGCGAGGCTCTCTCGGTCGAAGCCCCACGAACTCGGGTCGGCCTGCTCCTGAGTCCAGGCGGCGATGCCAGGTTCGACGGTGCCGATGAAGCGGGTGAGGAATTCGACCTCCTCCTCGCTCGAGTTCTCGGCGTTGAGCACGCCGAGGGAGAGCCCAGTGCACTTGCGCCGCGGCTGTCCGTCCCCGCCGAGGAGCTCCCTGGCCTTGTCGAGCACTGCGGTGAACACCTCGGCGCTGCGCTGATCGACGGCAGCCAGCACGATCCCCACCAGCGGGATCGGCTCACCGGCGGCAGGGCCGTCGGCATTGTCGGGGCGGATGAACGGCATCCCGTTGCCTGTCGACTCGTCGTGGTCCCAGATCCCGCCGATCGCACGCAGATAGGTTTCGCCGAGGTAGCGGATGAGTCCTTCGAAGAAGCGGCGGTTCTCCGGCTTGAGGATCTCTTCGGTGTTCGGGAACTTCGAGAGCACGAAGAGTTCGAGCATCGGCAGTGATTTCGGCCCGAAGTCCTTCGGGAACTTCACGGTCTCCCCGTCCTCCTTCTCGAAGGTCTCCGGGAGGTCGGCGAGGACGAACGCGCCGAGGCGGACGTCCATATTATTGATGAAAGCAGAGAATTCGCGTTGGAGTTCGTTCACGGGCACCACCTTAGTGCCTCGAACCGGTTCGTCGAGTGCGTTCAGACCTTGTTATAGGGGCGATCGCCTCCAGTCATCGCTGTCGGGGCAGACTCGTTCAGCCATCGCTGTCGGGACAGAAGTCGATGAGGTGCATGAGGACCTCGACGATGAGGCTCGGATCGATGGCGACGTGCTCGTCCATCTTCTTCCCGGCTGCCGCAGTCAGGGCGATCCGGTTGAACACGGAGATGATGACCGTGAGGAAGTCGCCGATCGGCTGCTTCGTCGTGGCGCCGGCGACGTCGAGGGCCGTGGTCACGAGTGCGGCCAGTCGGTCGAGCTGAGGGGCGTTGAGTTCGACATAGCGGGCGTGGAGATGCGGGATCCGCAGGCAGTAGAGCTCGATCTCCTGTTCCGTGAGCGTCTCGGCCACGGTCTGCTTCTTCTCATTGAAGACATCGTCGATGAACTGCGTCATCAGAGCTTTGATCTCAGGCACCTCGGCAGTGGCCATGAGCTGCTCAGACCACCGCCGGACTGTGTCGTCGAGGCGATCGAGGTTCTCCGAGGTGCGCATCTCGATGATCGCGAGTACCAGATCGTCACGGCTGGAGAAGTTCGAATAGAACGCCCCGCGGGTCAGGCCTCCGGCCTCGCAGATCTCCTCGATCGAGGCGCCGTCGATGCCGCGGACGGCGAAGACCGAGGTGCCGGCCTGGACGAGGGTGGATCGGGTCTGGCGTCTGCGTGGGCTGAGTTCGTCTGTGTTCATCGTCATTTCGCTGCGGTGGGGTCGGCGACGGCCAAGGTGGTGCAGTTCTCTGTGCCGGATCGGAGCCGGCAGCAACGGCGGGGCGGAGAGCGAGGCGCCTGAGCATCTCATGGGAATCCCCGCTCAACCTGGGATCCATTTGCATGGAGGGTGGGTATTGCACAACAATACAACACTGTATCCAATACACTTTCGTATCGAGGTTTTCGTGTCAACTTTCCTCTACGCCCTGGGCCGTCGTGCGTATCGGACCCCGTGGCGCTTCATCGCCGCGTGGCTGCTGATCTTCGTCCTGGTCGGAGCCGGAGTCGCCGCCTTCTCCAAAGACTTCGACGATGACTTCACACTCCCGGGTTCGGAGGCGCAGACCGCTCTCGACTCGATGAAGTCGACGTTCCCCGAAGCCGCCGGTGTCTCCGCCTCGGTGATCGTCGTCGCCGACGACGGCGATTCGGTCGAGGATGCGAAGTACAAGGACGCGATCGAAGACGAGATCGACCGCATCGAAGACCTCCCGCACGTCGACACGGTGACCTCTCCGTACTCCGACCTCGTCGAAGGTGCCATCAGCAAGGACGAGACGGCGGCGATGATCTCCGTCCAGTACGACGGCACTCAGCAGGACGTCGGGGAGGACGCCGGCGACAACCTCATCGAGGCGCTCGACCCGCTGCGCGACGCCCTGCCCGGAGCGCAGATCGAAGGCGGCGGTGAGCTCTTCCAGATCACCGGTGTCGAGATCTCCTGGGTCGAAGGCGTCGGCGTCGTCATCGCCTTCATCGTCCTCCTGCTCACCCTCGGTTCCTTCCGCGCCGCGGGAATGCCGCTGATCACCGCGCTCATCGGCGTCGGCATCTCTGTGCTCCTCATCGTCGGGGCCACCGCGTTCGCGACGATCAACTCCTCGTCGATCATGCTCGCGCTCATGCTCGGTCTGGCCGTGGGCATCGACTACGCCCTCTTCATCGTCTCCCGTGCCCGCGACCTCCTCGCCGAGGGCCACGACCCCCTCGAGGCGACCGGACGCGCCGTCGCGACCGCCGGATCCGCAGTCGTCTTCGCGGGCATGACCGTGATGATCGCACTTTTCGGCCTGTCCCTGGCCGGAATCCCCTTCCTCACGATCATGGGCATCGGCGCCTCCGGCTCCGTTGCCGTGGCCGTGATGATCTCCCTGACGATGGTCCCCGCCCTGCTGGGACTCGCCAAATCCAAGATCACTCCGAAGCCGACGAAGCGCTATCGGAAGGCCTACGCCGCGGCCGCTCAGCGGGCGACGACGGGCACGACCGCCTCGGCGAAGGGATCATCGACCGGCACCGAGGCGGGCGACGGATCCACAGGAACCCCCGCCGAGGCGGCCGACCCGGCACTGCGGGAGAGGATCGCCGACGAGGCGCGCGCCGAGGGCGGCGACCCGTACCCGCCGACGATCATGAACAAGTTCTTCGCCGGGTGGCTCAAGGTCGTCACGAAGATCCCGCTGCTGACGATCGTCGTCATCGTCGGCGGGCTCGCGCTCTTCGCGATCCCCGCCACTCAGCTCCAGCTGTCCCTGCCCACCGCGGGCGACCAGGAGCAGGGCACCCCGGCGCGGGCGACCTACGACCTCATCGACGAGCACTTCGGGCCCGGCTACAACGGACCCCTGGTCATGACCAGCCAGATCGTGACCAGCGACGATCCGCTCGGAGACGTCGAGGAGATCGAGAAGCGCATCGAGAAGGTCGACGGCGTCGAGCAGGTCATCATGGCCACCCCGAACCGGGACGCGACCGTCGGGCTCTTCCAGATCATTCCGACCACCGCCTCCGACGATCCGGCGACCCTCGACACTGTGGATCGGCTGCGGGACCTGAGCACGGAGATCGAGGACGACTTCGACTTCGACACCGCCGTCACCGGTGCCACCGCGATCCAGATCGACGTCTCGGACCAGCTCGGCAAGGCTCTCGTGCCCTTCGGCATCTTCGTCGTCGGACTCTCCATCATCCTGCTCATGATGGTCTTCCGCTCCGTGGCGGTGCCGATCAAGGCCACCGGCGGGTTCCTCCTCTCCGTCTTCGCCTCCTTCGGCACGGTCGTCCTCGTCTTCCACGACGGACTCTTCGCCGGCCCCCTGGGCATCGACGGTACCGGACCGGTCATCAGCTTCCTGCCGATCATCGTCATGGGCATCCTCTTCGGCCTCGCGATGGACTACGAGGTGTTCCTCGTCTCGGGCATGCGCGAAGCCTATGTCCACGGCTCCTCGGCCAAGGACGCCATCAGGGCCGGGTTCGCCTCCTCCGCCCGCGTCGTCTCGGCTGCGGCGATCATCATGTTCTCCGTCTTCGCGGCTTTCGTGCCCGCCGGCGAACCGATCATCAAGTCGATCGCGCTCGCCTTGGCCTCCGGCATCTTCGTCGACGCCTTCCTCGTGCGCATGTCGCTGGTGCCCGCGATCATGCAGCTGCTCGGCGACAAGGCCTGGTGGCTGCCGAAGTGGCTCGATCGGATCCTGCCGCGCCTCGACGTCGAAGGCGAGGGCCTCGCCCACGAAGTGGCCCTGCGCGACTGGCCGGAGCCGAACTCGGACTACCGGGTCTACGGACGCGGAATCGGCGTGTACTCCGGGGACCGCGGCTTCGCCCGCGTCGACATCTCCCTGCTGCCGGGCCAGATCCTCGTCGCCAGCGGCGATGCCCGCCGGGCTCTCCTGCTCGCTGTGTCCGGCCGCGTCGGACTCACGGCCGGGGAGATGAAGATCGACCAGAACGTTCTGCCCGAACACGCCGGACGGGTCCGCCGACAGGTTCCCTACCTCGACCTCAACCGGGGTGAAGCCGACCGGATGATCAGTCCGCGCGACATCTCTCGGATGGCCGCCTCGGCGCCGGATCTGCTCGTCATCGACGGGGCGGAGAAGCTCGCGGCCGGGGCACGGGAATCGGCCGGACCGGCACGGGACCTGCGCGATCTGCTGCCGCAGCTCGTCGCCGAAGGCACCACCGTCATCCTCGGCCTGCCCGACGGGGATGTGACAGGGATCTTCGATCCCGAAACGAACTACTTCCACCTCGACCTCGACGAGGCTCGACCCGATGAGCGGGGCGGAACCGACAGCGAATCAGACGGCGAACACACCCACGCCGTCGACAGCACCAACATGGAAGGTGTGCAGTCGTGAGACTCGAACGTGCGAACTCGAAGAAGCCGGTGAACTGGCTCTCCCTCCTCGGCCTTGTCCTCATCCCGATCATCGTGGCGGCCGGATTCATCCTCGCCACGTGGAAGAGCGGCGATCGTCTCGAGACCATTGAGGCGGCCATCGTCAACAACGACGACGGGGCGAAGGTCGACGGCAAGACCGTGCCGATCGGCCGTCAGCTGACCAGCGGTCTGGTGGGTGAGGACGATAACAACATCCACTGGGTGATCACCGACGAAGAGGATGCGCAGAACGGGCTGTCCGACGGCACATACGCCGCGAAGCTGACGATCCCCGAAGGCTTCTCCCGCGCCGTGACCTCGGTCGATGATGCGAAGTCGGCGACGCAGACGCAGCTCGACGTCGACGTCTCCGGGACCGCTCCCGCGCTCGATACGCAGATCTCCCGATCCGTCGCCGAGGTGGCGCGGACGACCTTCAACACGCAGATGACCGAGAACTACCTCGACAACATCTACGTCGGCTTCAACAAGATGGGTGACCAGATGAAGGACCTCGGCGACGCCGCCGGGGAACTCGACAAGGGTGCCGAAGGCCTCAAGGAAGGCACCGGACAATCGGCCGAAGGCGCCGGCGAACTGTCTACGGGCATGAAGCAGCTCAGTGACAACGGCGGCGAGCTCAAGTCCGGAGCCACGGAGCTGTCGAAGGGCGCCGGCGAACTGTCCAAGGGCGCCTCGGAGATGTCCGGGGGTCTGAACGAACTCGACAAGAAGACCTCGAAGCTGCCCGAGAGCACGCAGAAGCTGGCCGACGGCTCCGGTGAGCTCTCCGACGGCGTCGACGAGTACACGAAGTCCATCGACGAGATCATCAAGGGCTTCGCCGGATCCGGAGACTCGGGTGAAGGCGGCCTCGGTGACATCACCAAGGGCGGCAAGGAGCTCGAGGAAGGCGCGAAGGACCTCTCCACGGGCGTCTCAGGGCTCTCCGATGGACTGCACCAGTATCGTGACGGGCTGAATGCAAAGTCCACCGCCGCGAGCAGCGCCATAAGTCTTGACGACCTGGTCTCGGACAAGGTCATTACCGACGATGATGCGAAGAAGATCCGCGCCGGTCTCTGTCCCGCCGGTACTCCGGAGCAGTCATGCAAGGCAATGGAGACCGCTTATGCACAAGGACTCTCTGGTGGGATGAAAGGCGCGGCCGACGGGCTCGAGCAGGAGGACTCGAAGACCGAGAAGTCCCTCCTCAGCGCAGCCGACGAGCTGAAATCGGGTGCGAAAGCACAGAGCAAAGGCATGACCAAGTTCGTCAGGGGACTTGAGGACGGCCTCGGTGAGCTGACGAAGGGCATGGAGGATATCTCGAAGAACGCTCCGAAGCTCCTCGAGGCCTCGAAGGGACTGCGTGACGGAGCTGCCGGGGTCGCCGACGGCAACCAGCAGCTCGCCGACGGCATGCCGGCCCTGTCCAAGGGCATCGGCAAGGTCGCCGACGGCTCCTCGGAGCTCTCCGACGGTGCCGGGCAGCTCAGTGATGGCCTGAGCGAATACAGCACCGGTGTCGGCAAGTACACCGACGGCGTCTCCGAGGCCGCGACCGGCACGTCCGAACTCGCGGCCGGCCTCGACAAGCTCGATGAGGGCACGGGCAAGTACGCGAAGGGCGTGAGCAAGTTCTCTGACGGCGTCAAGGACGGTGCGGACGAAGTGCCGTCCTACACGGCTCCGGAACGTGACCGCTTGGCCAAGGTCGCCTCGGCGAATATCGATTCCCCGGACACGGACAGCGTCACGGATGTGCTGGCGGGATCGACGATCGCGCTGCTCATCATGCTCGCCCTGTGGATCGGCGGACTGGTGACCTACACGGTGCTCAAGCCGATCCCGGCGTGGGCTCTGCTTTCGACGAAGTCCTCGTTCGCCGTGTGGGCGCGCGGACTGCTGCCCGGCCTCGTCGTCGGGGTGCTGCAGGCGCTCGTGCTCTCGATCCTCGCGGTCACCGTGATGGACATCGACGCGATCCAAAGCTTCGACATCGCGGTGCTCACGTTCGTCTCAGCGATCGTGTTCATGATCCTGAACTTCGCGCTCGTGGCGTGGTTCGGAGGAGTGGGCCGGTTCCTGTCGGTCATCGCCGTGGTGCTGGCCGTGGCGGGCCGGACGATCGGGGCGGTGCCGCAGTTCTTCGACTTCGTGGCGCCGATCCTGCCGCTGACTCCGTCGATGAACGGCTTCGCCGCGATCGCCGCGGGCACCACCGGACAGGCTGCCGCGTACGGCGGACTGCTGGCCTGGGCGGTCATCGGCATCGTGATGTCGTTGCTGGCCATCGTCCGGGCACGGACTACGAAGCCCGAAGCCGCCCTCGAAATGGCGTAGCCGCGCTTCGTGGCCGCGGCGCCTGGCGCTCCCTTGCCCGGGAGCGCCTCGCCCGCGTGCAAACGGCCCAGCGCAACGCGTCGCCTCTCGTCGCCTCTGCGAACAGCCCAGTCTGAGTTGAATAGCCCATGTTTGAATCTGGGCCATTCACTCTAGACTGGGCTGTTCGCGTTCGGTGCTCGGCCCCCGAGTCCGTTTCGGGACATCCATTTCTGAAATGCTCACTTTCCTCCCTGTGCATTACAGAGCTGGGTGTATCGAACCTGGCCTCGTGCATTGTGCGGTGTGGAGGTCGGCAACTGCCGCGGGTGGTGTGCGGCGCTGGCGGAACTGGGCCGTTGGCGCCCGTGGGGCCGCGGGTGGGGATGGGCGGGCCGAGAGTTCGCGGCGACTGTCCTCCGGGGAGAGCCTGCTGGGTCTCAGAGGAGGACGACTACGCGGCCTCAGAGAAGGTCGAGAATCGCCTCGGCGGCTGCGTGCGAGTCGTTGAGCGTGGCCGCGTTCGTGCCCGGGTTCGCTGCGATCGCCAGCCCCCACTGCTTCGACGACAGCTGGATCGACAGAGCGAACCTGCGCGGGTGGACGTTGCCCTCGACATCGATCGTGCGGTACGGGCGAGACGTGAGCGCGAGTCCATTGAGGAATTTCTCTCGGCCGTCGTCCAAAGTCAGTCGGGCCGCGGTGAGCTGACCGCGCTCGAGCATCCCGTACAGCAGGACATCGGCTGCACGTGAGACGGAGTTCGTCGGGGACGCGGCATCGATGACGACGCTGCCCGTGATCGCTCCGGCGGCCTGCGCCGAGGTCACCGTGAAGATCTCCGGCCGCGGCCGCTGCGCCTCATCCGTGAGCCTCAGCGCTTCGGCGGTGGGACTCTCGACCCCTTCCGGGGGTGCAGCGATGCCGGAACTTGCGTTCTCTGCCTCAGCTTCGGGCGCCTCCTCAAACTCGCGGAGAGCGTCAGGGTTCTCTTCGATGCGCATATCGGGGCCGATGAAGGACACGATTCCCGCCTCGGCGAGGGCGATGAGTTCGGCGATCCGCTGCGGGGGAGGACCATCGCAGATACCCGAGACGAAGCCCTCGAACCAGCCGAGGATCTCCATGTCGATGCTCACACGGTCGATATGGCCTGCGACGATGAGCTCCTTGAGCAGCAGGCGGGACTGCCACAGCACGGTGAAGAGCGCCTTCTCCGGGCTGCCGGTCGGACCTGCCAGAGAGCTGCGCAGGTCGGTGCGCAGGAAGTCGAGCATCCACTCGTGCAGAGAGCCGGCCTCGCCCGGCTCGCGGCTGGTGAAGAGCTCACCTTCGAGCGGGTTGAGCAGGGTGTGCAGTGACATGCGGTCGGCGGGATCGGGTACGAGTGCCTCTTCGATCTCCGACCAGGCGAAGGCCTCGCGGGTGACGCGACCCTGCCGGGCGGCATCCTCGGCGGTCGTGGCGCTGGCTGTTCGTGCAGCGCTGGTCGTGGTCGTGGCGCTGGCCGCGGTACGAGCGGGCGCAGCCGTCCGAGCCTCGTCAGCACCGGCTTCGCCCGACTGCGGGTGGGTCTCCTGCCAGGTGCGTCGGGTCAGGTGGCGTGAGACGGCTTCGCCGATGGCCTCGCGCAGCTGTCCGGGGTCATCGGCGAACGCTTCGGGACGGACCTGGGAGAGCGTGTGATAGTACGCCAGACGCAGGTCGGCGAGGATGAGCGGCCACAGCTGATCATTGAACCGGGCACCGGCCTTGCGCTCCCCGTCGAGGTCCTCGATCCCGGCGAGCAGAGCGATATTGTCCTTCGTGAAATACCGCAGGGGCCAGTCCCGCCGAGGATGTTCACGGCAGATGGGTTTGCTGCGGTACGGGATTCCACGTCGTGATCCCAGCGCCAGCCGCGGTTCGTCACCGCTGGGCACATACCGCAGCAGTCCGCCGGGCTGTGTCTCATAGCGACCGCCGCGCTCATGAGTGAACAGAGTCTGCAGGTCGAAGTAGTTGAGCCCCATGCCACGGACGATGACCCGCTCACCGGGAGCCACCTCGGCGACAGGGGTTTCCGCGGGCAGACCCTGCGGCAGGTACAGTCCGCCGCCCAGTTCGGCGAAAGCGGCGAGGCGGGCGCGCTCCTCCGGCTGGGCGCTGGGGATGTGTCCGACGGCGAGCACGACGGCGCTGGCGACGATCGTCGTGCCGTTCTGGCAACGTACGAGCTGTTCGGGGACAGCGGCTCGTGATCCTTCAGCAGCCGATTGGGGGAGGTCCATCGCGGGCAGGTCGATGACGGATTCGGCCTTCGTCGGGTGTTCGACGATCTCGATGAAGTCCGGTGCGCCCTCGCGGATGCGCCGGTAGGCGTCGCGGAGGTAGCGGCCGTAGAGGCTGCGGCTGGGAAACGTCGAGTGCAGCGGTTCGGTGCCGCCGTTGGCGAGGTACCACTCGGCCATGGACGGACCGGGCGCCTCTTCGTCGGGGCCGAGGAAGCTGCAGCTGGAGTCGGGGAAGACGGTCTGTTCGGCGATGGTGGTGTTCATCAGCAGAGACTCGGGCTGGTCGGTGCGCCACACGATTCCCGCACCGGGCGGGTACGGGTCGATGAGGTGGATGGTCAGCGCGGTCTCGGTGGCGCCGGCGAAGCGCTTCGCCGCCAGAGCCACGAGCCTCTCAAGGACCGTGAGACCCCGCGGTCCGACACCGATGATCGCGACCGCGGGGACGGGAGTCTGTCGGTCCTGACTCACCCCTGCTCGCCGGTTCCGCCGTTGGGTCCGGGGTAGCCGGGGAAGTCGTCACCGGGCTTGTAGCCCTTCGGGTAGCACTTGCCTTCGGCGTTGGGCTCACCCGGCGTCGTCGTTTCGGTGGCGTCCGCCTCGGCGCCGGCCTCCTCCGTGGATCCATCCGCGGAATCGGCCGGTTCCTCGGTGGCGGTGTCTTCGGTGCTGTCCTCGGACGAGCCGGTGCTGTCCTCGGATTCCTGGGACTTGCTGCCGTCGTTCGTCGGCTTCGGTGTCTCCTCTCCGTCGGACGCACCCTTGACTTCGCCGAGGATCCACTTGTGGAGCACATCGTAATCGGGGTCGTAGGTCGGGGTGACGTCATTGTTGATCTGGACTGTGGTGACGTCGCCCTTCTGCATCATCATGGCGAGTTCGATGAAGGCCGGGATCTCGTTCTGTGGGATCGACGTGGCGATGTTCCGTGTCGCGGAGTTCGCGAGCTTCGGATAGGCCGTGGCGATCTCCTGCGGGTCGATCTGCTCGAGCGTGGTCTTGAGCATCCGCTGCTGACGGCACATGCGGTCGTAGTTGTCGCTGCCTTCGCGGGAGCGGACGTACCAGAGTGCGTCCTTGCCCTTGAGCGTCTGCGGGCCCGGATCGACCCAGCCGTAGACCTCGTTCTTCACACCCGACATCGACTTGCCGCCGCCCATCGGAATCGGGCGTTCGACGTCGATCTTCACTCCGCCGATGGCGTCGACGACGTCTTCGAATCCGGCCATGTCGACCGATGCCCAATAGTCGAGGTTGAGGCCCAAGGAGCCTTCGACGGCCTGCATCGTCGTCCACATGCCCGGTTCGAGCCCGTGCGCATTGCCGATCTGGTCGGGGTTCTGCTCACCCCACTGCCACACGGCGTTGATGAGGTCCTGAGACGAGTCACCGGAGGGGCGGAATCCGTCTGGCCAGGCCTTTTCGAGTTCGCTGCCTTCGGGGAAGACCGGGAACGCGAGGTTGCGGGGCACGGAGATGAGCGCGGCGTTGCCGGTCTTCGTGTCGATGGAGGCCACGAGCATCGTGTCCGGACGGGTGCCTTCACGGTCGTCGCCGTTGTCGCGGCCCATGAGGAAGACGTTGATATAGGGCTTGTCCGCCCAGAGCTCCTCGGCGCTGTGGGCTTTGCCGGTGCTGTCGCCGAAGAGGCTGGCCACCGTGTCGGACTGCACGCGGGCGAAGACCGAGCCGACGCCCAGCGGGATGCCGATGATGAGGGCGAGGGAGACGACGAGGACGCCGGCCATCTTGTTCTGCCAGGGCCGGTATCGGTGCCCGCGGCGCAGCCCGAGGTGGGATACGACCATCACGAGAATCCAGATCACGGCCACGAGCACGGCGGCGATGGCGAGGAAGTTCAGCAGCGAGGGGCTGGCGACGATCGTGGCGACCGCACGCACCGGTCCCTTGACCAGCAGGTAGACGAGCCCGACGAGCAGAGTGATGACGAAGAGACCGAAGACGATGAGCCCGGCGGGCCGGAAGCGTGTGCGCAGCAGTCCGACACCGGGCAGAAGGGTGCTCAGAGAGGTCCAGCCGATGAGGCTGGGGAACGATTCGCCGAGGCGGGAGGAATGGCGACGGGCACGTCCCGGTTCGTGACCGGTGGACTTCTCGTCGTGGGCGGAGCCGTTGTCGTCAGCTCCTCTTGCGGCAGACGATGCGCCGCCCGCGGCCGCCGTGCCGCCCGCGCCCACCGCTGCTGCGGCCGCGGCGCTGCGCGCGCCTCGTGCGGCGGATGACTTCTTGCGGCCCCGGCCGCGGGATTCGGCTGCGTGCCGTTCACGGGCGTCGCGGCGTGTGGTCGGGGCAGAGTCCGGCTCGGCGTCGTCGTCCGTGCGGTCGAAACCGCGGGAATCCCTCGCCGAGGCGGCCGATTCGTCCCGTGCGAACGTGCGCGGGGCATCGTGGGCAGGACCGCGCCGTGAGCCGGCGCCCGGATCATCCGGTGTATTCGAGCTTGCTGCCGCGGCAACTCCGGCCGCAGAGGCTCCGCTGGCTGCGGCTGCGCGCAGCATGCGGGCTTCGCGGCGAGTGCGCGGGGCGACCGGCCGTGGAGGCGGAGCATGCGGGGAGCGGGACGATGATCCTGCGTCACGGTTGCTGTCGCCGGGTCGGTTGTCCGACGCCTCGCCGGATGAGCGGGAGCTTGTGCGGAACGAATAGTCGGATCGGGCATCGGCGGACCGTTTGGAGTCCCGACCGGGATTCTGATCGGAGCTCGTGTGGGACCGGCGAGGGTTCACTGCCGACGTCGGCTGCTGTTGCGAGTCACGGCGCTCGGATCCCGAGCGGCGAGGCTCAGACGGTCGAGAATTCTGCTGCGGCGAGCTCGACTGCGGTGTCGAGTCGCTTTCGCTGGCGGCAGTGTCGCCGCGGAACCGAGGGCGAGCGGAGGCCCGGAGCCGACGACCTGTTGTCTGGGAATCGGGGTCGCTCCCATGCGGTCCGTGCTTGTCAGGGGGAAACTCTGGCAAGTTGTCTACTCCTCAAAAACTGTCTGCTCGTGCAATACGGCCCGCTCGCCGTTCTCGTCTCCGGCGCAGGGCACACCACGGCCATCGGATTTCCGACCGGTGTTTCTGCGAGGATCTGAGACCAGACCGCAAAGCACATCACGCCGATTTTACGCCTGCACATTGATGAATGCTGGAATTCCGGTGTGGGGGAGCGGTACAAAGGGGGCGTTCGGCCCGAATTCGCGCCCGTCACGGGTCGACTCGACTATGACGAAGCCCACTCTCCACGGTTGCACTTTGCCCTGGGTGGCTCCTTTCCCTTAGGCTGTATCCCGTAGTGCTGGAGGGTCTGTCGGTGTGCATTTCTCCGAAGCGGATCGCAGCATTGCGGATGGAGTCGTGGCTGAGCGGCCGAAAGCGTCACCCTGCTAAGGTGAAGTCCTCCAATAGGGGGACCGTGGGTTCAAATCCCACCGGCTCCGCGTTTGGCAGGACCCCTGCGATCTGGATCAGGTCGCAGGGGTTCTGCTTTTCTGTTCGTCTCGACTTACGTTCGATGTAGTGAAAGTTCACCTGTCCGGGGTAAGTTGGTCCGCGTCCGCCCGCGCCACCGGAGCTCACCAGCAGAGATGCCGCTCCGGCGAGTACTGAGGAGAACTCCCATCGCTATGCCCCTGATCCGCAGGACAGCTCTGTCCGTTGCCGCCGCCCTGGCTCTGACCCTGACCGCCTGCTCGTCCGGGAGTGACGCAGAGGAGCCGAACGCCGAGGGCGCCGAAACCCAAGGTGCCGCGCAGGAGTCCGGTGAGGATGCAGGTTCGAAGGGTGAATCCGGATCCGCCGAGGCGGCCGGCCTCGACCCGAATGATCTGCCCGATTCTGTCGCCTCCCAGGAGATCCCCGCCGCCGTTGACGGCGATGACAAGGCAACGATGACTGTCGAACTGTTTCCTCTGA
This sequence comes from Brevibacterium permense, assembly GCF_013280495.1. GTDB lineage: Bacteria > Actinomycetota > Actinomycetes > Actinomycetales > Brevibacteriaceae > Brevibacterium > Brevibacterium permense. Next base: position 18,609 of record NZ_JABSSX010000005.1, on the reverse strand, counting down.
AGCGTCAGGGTGAGACGGTCGTGGCACAGTTCGCGTTCACCGTGAACTCGGAGAAGACCGACGAGGACGACGGCGACGATCTCTACGGATACCTCGGCGATGCAAGTTGGAATCCTTTCCTCGTCGACTCGCGGAACCTGCGCAAGCACAACGTGTTGGATAAGTTCCCGCAGCGAGCGCAGACTTCCTACCAGAGTACGAAGTTCAAACCCGGCCAGACCCACTACGCCTTCGCTGTCTTCGCGGCCCCGCCGCCGGATGTAGACGAGGTCGAGGTCGCGGTCGTCGACGGTATGAACCTCGCCACCGGAGTGAAGATCTCGTGAAGCCGGCAGCCGCCGGTCCTGCAACGGTGATTCTGGCAGCTGGACTTGTCATCGCCGGCCCGCCCGCACTCGCTCTCGCAGACTCCGTGACTTCGCAGGACATCGCCAATCGAGATGACCCGACGCCGGATGACTTCACCGATCCCGACCAGTCGAAGATCGACGAGAGCATCGTCGAACTCGAACCGGAGATCTATGATCTGGATAAAGGCATCGAGGATGTCGAAACGACGAAGGCCAGCGGCGGCAACACCGTGGTCACGCTCGACACCGATATCCTCTTCGACTTCGACTCGTCCGAACTGAGTGACACGGCGAAGAACAAGATCAAAGAGCTCGTCACGGATCTGCCGACCGACTCCGAGATCACTGTCGGCGGGCATACGGACTCCAAGGGCGAAGACGACTACAACAAGAAGCTCTCCGAAGACCGCGCGAAGGCCGTCGCCGAGGTGCTCACCTCGGAGAACTCGGACCTTGACGTGACAGCAAAGGGTTTCGGCGAGTCCGAGCCCGTCGAGTCGAATGAGAAGAACGGTAAGGACGACCCCGAGGGACGGGCGAAGAACCGCCGCGTCGAAATCCGCTACGAAGACTGAGCCCGTCCCCAGCCCGACGATCCGTTCCCTGCAGGCTCCACCGTCGGTGACACCCGGGAGCGGCGGCACGAGCGCTGCTGTACCCGCAGATGAGAACTGAGAACCCGCAGACGAGAACGGAGGGACGGTCAAGGAACTGCAGGGCCGATGACTGATCGAGCGGTAGTCTGCTGATTACGGGCAATGGTCGACGCCGACACGATCGGCCGCAGAGGAGGAGCGCACAATGACGAACGAACCCGACTGCATCTCTTTCGATGATCTTGTCTCGGCGATCGAAGCCAAGCTCACCGCCGCAGGAGCCTCCTCGGCAGTTGCGAAAGTGCTGGCGACCAACTGCGCCACTTGTGAACGCGACGGCACTCTCAGCCACGGAGTCTTTCGCGTGGCCGGATACCTCGATTCGCTGACCCGCGGTTGGGCAGATGGGACAGCAGAAGCGAGCGTCGACGTAGTCGGCCCTTCCTATATCCGCATCGACGGTCACAACGGCTTCGCCCAACCCGCACTCGCCGAAGCGGGGTCGGTGGTCGACCAGGCGCTCGACGACACCGGTGTCGCCGTCATCGCTCTGCGCAATACCCATCACTTCAGTGCCCTGTGGCCCGACCTCGAGGCCTTTGCGCGCGACGGCCGGGTGGCGATGGGGATGATTGCCAGCGGTAAGCTCGCCGTCGTCCCCGAGGGAGCCACCCGTCCGGTCTTCAGTACCAATCCGTTCGGTTTCGCCACACCTGTGGCTGACGGGGACCCGATCGTCTTCGACTTCTCCACCTCGTCGATGTCCCATGGAGATCTGCAGCTGCTGCGGGCCGAGGGGCGGGAGGTTGCGGTCGGAACCGGAGTCGATTCGACCGGCGCGGACACCACGGACCCGAATGCGATCCTCGATGGCGGCGGCATCCGTCCCATTGGCGGTCACAAAGGTGCGCTGCTGTCATTTATGATCGAAACACTGGCTGCAGGACTGACCGGCGGCGCTTTCACCTATGAGATCGACGCGGAGGCTCCAGACGGTGCCCACACCTTCCGCACCGGCCAGCTCTTCATCGTCATCGACCCAGAGCGCGGCGGCAACGACGCCTACCTGGGGCGAGTCCGCGAATTCGTCGACATGCTCCGCGACGCAGGTATGGATCGTCAGCCCGGTGACCGTCGCTACGCCAATCGCGCAGCGGCGGCCGAACGCGGAATCCCAATCACCGACTTGATTCGCTCCCTGTTCGATTGAATGGCCGTCGACCGACCGAAGCCTGCTCTGTCCCGAACGGCACACGACCCCGCTGGCAGGAGTCGTCGACTCCGTCGAGTACGGGCCTCAGCCGTACATCCGCCACCACAGCAGCGCCACGTGCAGTGCCGTGCGCGACTCCGCATCGTCGAGTGAGACGCCGAGGCGGTCCTGCAGACGCGTGATCCGTGCGTAGAGCGCGGGCCGGGACAGGTGCCCGGCCCGCGCCATCGCCGACTTGTTGCCGCCATGGGAGAGATAGAGCTCGAGGAAGTCGAGCAGTCCGTCGTCTGCGGCGTCCGCAGCGGATGGCAGAACGCCGTCTCCCCGCCGGTCATCACCCGTCGATTCGCCGAGCAGCGGCCCCAGCTCTCCCTCAGCGAAGGCACGCAGCCGCGAGTCCTCGGCCAGCAGAGACAGCAGCCCGCGGATGCGCACGTCCGAGGAGCGGTAGAACGCACGCTCACGCACATCGAGCGTCGCCGCAACCTCCGCGACGTGCGAAGCCGCTTCGAGACCGGCGACAGCGCGAAGCAGAGTAGTGCTGCCGCGGCCGACCCCAACCACCCAACTCGCAACAAGCCCCTCGAGCTCGGCGAGAAGGCGGTTGAGGCGGTCGTCGGCCTCCGCAGTACCACGCGGACTCGGCTGTGACCGTCGGTTTCTTCCGCGACCAGGCCCCAGAACGAACCCGAACGCACCCGACTGCAGACTCGTCATGAGCAGACACAGATTGAGGCGCGAGGCGGCAGAGGCGATCTCCTGCGTGAGACCGCGCTCCTGCAGCTGCACCCGAGTCGGATCGGTGTCGGCCTCACGATCGATGCGGACGACAACCGGGGTGAGCTCGGCCCCTTCCGCAGGAGTGAATCCCAGAGAGCGGGCGCGCTCCCGTGCCGAACGCTCGTCGATGCCCTCTGAGTCGGTGATCTCTCGGATCAGGCCGCTTTGGGCCTGCAGCAGCAGATCCTGCTCATCGCGATCGGCCATTCGAGTCAGCGTCAGGGCTTCACCCGCGCGTTCGATGACCTGCTCGAGATCGGCGACGGACTCGGCGGCGCCGGGCACGACGAGCCGGCCCCACCGGCGAGAGCGCAGCCCCACCGGCGTCTGCCGCCACTGCGACGGCGCGTGACCGCCGGGTGTCGTACTCGCCCCGCTGACGAGGTCGACCCACTTCTGCGCGAGAGCCTGCGAACCGCGGCCGGAATGTGCGAGAACCCGATGGGACACATCCTCGAGGACCACCGCCGTGCCCAACAGCTCGGCCGTACGATCGACGATCGTCTGTGCCTCGGCCCGATCGAGGCTCAGCTGCGTGTACGTCTCGTGGATCTCCCGGGCATGTTCGAGCCGCGAGATCTGCTGCGCGAGAAGGCTGCGGTGCGCGAGCTCGGTGATCCTGACGAACTTCACCCGTCGCGGCAGGACGATGACAGGCAGTTCCCTCGCCGAGGCGGCCGCGGCCGCGATCTCGCGCGCTTCCTCATCGTGTGTCGAGTTCTCATCGACGAGTTCGATGATCGTCCCAGCGGCACCTGCCCGCTCGAGCTGGTCGAGGAACTCTGACATCGCCTCGGGGCGGTGTCGAAACGCCGTGGCCGTGGTGAGCACGAGCTCCCCACCTTCGAGGAAGCGCTCGACATGCTCGGAATCGGCGATGTGGACCCAGCGGATCGCCCGGTCGAGGCCTGCTTCGCCGGCAAGCACCGCGGGCTCTGCAGCCTTGATCTCCTCGAACTCGAGCAGACCGGCGATGCTCAGCGATGCCCCGCTCGACTCCCGTGCAGTGTCCATTGACACAGTGTAAAGCCGAGGGCGAAGATTCTGACACCCTGACACTTCTGAGATCGGCAGAGCGGACCGAGGATGGACTCAACCGACGCACCGACGACGCAGAAGGACACCACATGGCAACGCTGACCCATTGGATCAACGGACAGACCGTCACCGCGGACACCGACACCCGCCTCGGCGACATCACGAACCCCGCCACCGCAGTCGTCAGCGGCCAGGTGGCACTGGGCTCGAAGGCGACCGTGGAATCGGCGATCGCCGCGGCCTCGGCCGCCTTCCCTGCCTGGCGCGACACATCCCTGGCCAAGCGGACCGCTGTCCTCTTCAACTTCCGGGAGCTGCTCAATGCACGCAAGCATGAGCTGGCCGAGATCATCACCGCCGAACACGGCAAGGTCGTCTCCGACGCCCTCGGCGAGGTCGCCCGCGGTCAGGAGGTCGTCGAATTCGCCTGCGGCATCGCCGGCCACCTGCGCGGCGGTCACACGGAGAACGCCTCGACGAACATCGACGTCCACTCCCTGCGCCAGCCGATCGGCGTCTCCGCGATCATCTCGCCCTTCAACTTCCCGGCCATGGTCCCGATGTGGTTCTTCCCCGTCGCCATCGCGACCGGCAACACCGTCGTGCTCAAGCCCTCCGAGAAGGACCCGACGGCCGCGAACTGGCTCGCCGAGCTGTGGAAGGAAGCGGGCCTGCCCGACGGCGTGTTCAACGTCGTCCACGGCGACAAGGAAGCCGTCGACACGATCCTTGAGAGCCCCGACGTCGCCTCGGTGTCCTTCGTCGGATCGACCCCGATCGCAAAATACGTCTACGAGAACGGCACGGCCGCCGGCAAACGCGTCCAGGCACTCGGCGGAGCGAAGAACCACATGCTCGTCCTGCCCGACGCGGACCTCGACCTCGCCGCCGACGCCGCCGTCAACGCCGGCTACGGGGCAGCCGGTGAGCGCTGCATGGCGATCTCCGTGGTCGTCGCCGTCGACTCCATCGCCGAGGAGCTCGTGGCGAAGATCGCCGAACGCACCACGACCCTGCGCGTGGGCGACGGGGCAACCGAGCCGGACATGGGACCGCTCGTCACCGCCGCCCACCGCGATAAGGTCGCCGGCTACATCGATGCCGGCGCCGAGGCGGGAGCAACGGTCGTCCTCGACGGTCGGGAGAACGTCCCGGCCGACGGGTTCTTCCTCAACCCGACACTGTTCGACGACGTGACCACCGACATGTCGATCTATCGCGATGAGATCTTCGGCCCCGTGCTCTGCGTCGTCCGCGTCCCCGGCTACGACGAGGGCCTCGACCTCATCAACGCCAACCCGTACGGCAACGGCACCGCGATCTTCACCAACGACGGGGGAGCGGCTCGCCGCTACGAGAATGAAGTCGAGGTCGGCATGGTCGGCATCAACGTCCCGATCCCCGTGCCCGTGGGCTACTACTCCTTCGGCGGGTGGAAGAACTCGCTGTTCGGTGACACCCACGCCTACGGTGACGAAGGCGTCCACTTCTTCACCCGTGGGAAGGTCGTCACCTCCCGCTGGCTCGATCCCAGCCACGGCGGACTCAACCTCGGGTTCCCGACCAACGACTGAACAGACCCCTCGGACGTCCGCCCCGATCACGGGGCGGACGCTCACGCAATGACGAACCACCTCGGCGAAGGAGCAGCCATGACCACTACCGCGGATTCCCCGCTCACCGAATCGCACCTCGACGCTGATCGCACCAGCGCCTACAGGATCGGCCCCGACCGTATCGAGGCCGGGCGACGTGCCCACGAACTCGACCAGGCGCACGTCTTCCACTCCTGGCAGGCACAGGGACTGTTCGACCCGATGACGGTCATCGACGCCGAAGGCTCCTATGTCTGGGACGGTGAGGGGCGAAAGCTGCTCGACATGTCATCGCAGCTGGTCAACACGAATATCGGCCACCAGCACCCGGCCGTCGTCGCGGCCATCCAGGAGCAGGCCGGCCGGCTGTGCACGATCGCGCCGCAGCACGTCAACGACGCCCGCTCCGAGGCGGCCCGACTCATCACCGAACGCACCCCGGGCGACCTCGACCACGTGTTCTTCACGAACGGGGGAGCCGACGCCAACGAGCACGCGATCCGGATGGCCCGGCTGCACACGGGGCGGACGAAGGTGCTTTCGGCCTACCGCAGCTACCACGGCGGCACGCAGCTGGCCGTCAACGTCACCGGTGATCCGCGCCGGTTCGCCAACGACTACTCCGCTGAGGGCATCGTCCACTTCATGCCCGCCTACCCTTATCGGTCGTACTTCAACTCGACGTCCGAGACCGAGGAGACACAGCGGGCGCTGGCCCACCTCGAAGACCTGATCACTCTCGAAGGGCCCGGCAATATCGCCGCACTCGTCCTCGAGACCGTGCCGGGCACCGCAGGGATCTACGCCCCGCCGGCCGGCTACCTCGCCGGCGTGCGCGAGCTGACGGCGAAGTACGGGATCGTCTTCATCGCCGATGAGGTGATGGCCGGCTTCGGTCGCACCGGTCGCTGGTTCGCCCTCGACCACTGGGATGTCACCCCGGATCTCATCACCTTCGCCAAGGGCGTGAACTCCGGATACGTCCCGCTCGGCGGGGTCGCCATCTCGGAGGCGATCTTCGAGACCTTCCGCGATCGGGCCTACCCGGGCGGACTGACCTATTCGGGACATCCGCTCGCCTGTGCGGCAGCGGTCGCGACGATCACCGCCATGGAGGATGAGGGGATGATCGCCAACGCCGACCGCCTCGGCGAGGACATCATCGGCCCGGCTCTGCGGGAGATGGCGCATCGTCACCCTTCGGTCGGTGATGTCCGGGGTCTCGGCTGCTTCTGGGCCATCGAGCTCGTGAAGGACCGGACGACGAAGGAGCCGCTGGCGGCGTACGGCGGCAGCTCGCCGGAGATGAACGAGGTCATCGCAGCGCTCAAGGCCGAAGGCGTGCTGCCGTTCGCAAACTTCAATCGAATCCACGTCGTCCCGCCGCTGAACACCCCGGATGAGGACGTCAGGTTCGGACTCGCCGCCCTCGACCGGGCTCTCGACGTCGCGGATCGGCACGTCACGGAGCAGATTCGTCACGCGTGAAGGAGGAGTCGCCTCGGTGATGTCCCGCCGCGGTTTCCGCGGGTGGGTCGGCCACGATTTCCGCGGATGACTGCGTGAGGCGGGGAGCCGCCTCGGCGAGGGACTGCTGGTTTCAGGCCACGTTCGGATGTGAGTGCTATTGCACTCTCAGCCGGTCGGGGCCCGTTTGCGCACGTCAGAAGTGAACAAAAGGTGAACGAGGTGGAGTAGGGTCGAATTGCGGGTGAAGAGCGGTTGAATCTGTGGGTAGACTTCTGCGGGATAGTGATTGCTGGCCGTCAGCTGCATCATCCACGGTCCGAATAGTGTCTACACCCAAGGTCGATTAGTGGAAATCATCTTCGTCGTCGTGCTAGTCATCGCACTGGCACTGTTCTTCGACTTCACCAATGGCTTTCACGATACGGCCAACGCCATGGCCACACCGATCGCAACCGGGGCCATCAAACCGAAGACAGCGGTAACGCTTGCCGCGATTCTCAACCTCGTCGGTGCCTTCCTCTCCACCGAGGTGGCCAAGACCATCTCGGGCGGCATCATCAAGGAAGGCGGCGGGGGAGTGCAGATCACTCCCGACTTCATCCTCGCCGGCCTCATCGGCGCCATCATCTGGAACATGGCGACATGGCGCTTCGGCCTCCCTTCCTCCTCGTCCCACGCACTCTTCGGCGGCCTCATCGGTGCGGCCATCGTCGGTGCCGGACTCAACTCCGTCGACTACGGAGTGTTCCTGTCCAAGGTCGTCATCCCGGCTCTGGCCGCCCCGCTCATCGCCGGGTTCAGCGCCTATCTGTGCACGAAGATCGCCTACGCGATCACTCGCCGCAACGAGGAGGGCAAGACCGCTCGCCGTGCACCGTTCAAGTACGGGCAGATCTTCTCGTCCTCGCTGGTGGCGCTCGCCCACGGAACGAATGATGCGCAGAAGACGATGGGCGTCATCACCCTCGTGCTCGTCTCCGCAAACCTGCAGGAGCACGGCACCGGCCCGCATATCTGGGTGATCACCGCCTGTGCTCTGGCGATTGCGCTGGGCACCTATGTCGGCGGTTGGCGCATCATCGACACCCTCGGCACGAAGCTGACGACGGTCAAGCCCGCTCAGGGGCTGTCGGCCGAGACCTCGACGGCCGCGGCTATCCTCGCCTCCTCCCACCTCGGCTTCGCTCTGTCGACGACTCAGGTCGCCTCCGGTTCCGTGCTCGGTTCGGGACTGGGTCGCAAGGGCGCCGATGTCCAGTGGTCGACGGCCGGACGGATCGCTTCCGGTTGGCTGCTGACGATTCCGGCCGCCGCGATCGTCGGCGGGATCGCCGCCGGCATCGCCCACTTGGGAACGGTCGGCGTCGTCGTCGATACGGTCATCGCAGTCGTCGTGGTGCTGTGGATCTACCTCAGCTCCCGACGGGTCGAGGAGACTGACATCTCGAACTTCGACACCGTCGGCGAGGCCGTCAACATCCGCGGCCGCAAGCGCAAGCTGCGCAAGGACCGCAACCGCAAACGTGCTCAGGAGAAGCGGGCAGCCCGCTACGAGGCCTGGGCGGAGAAGCAGGCGGCGAAAGAGAAGCGCCGTGCCCACCGCGATGCGAAGAAGAACGGGGCGGTTGCCGTCGACATCCCCTCGGGTGCCGGTTCGTCGGCAGAGACTTCAGCAAACGGATCTGATGCTGGCCATGGCTCGAGCAATGGGGCAGATGCGGGCCGGGCAGACGCTGGCCGAGCAGATGCGAGCGATAAGGGAGACGCGAAATGATCGAGTGGAGTTCGTTCGCCATCGTTGCGGCCGCGACCTGGGTCTCGGCCATCATCGTCATCACGCTGTTCTCCGTCGGAGTGAGGATGCGCGCGACACATCTCGATCGGGTCGACGAGGGCCGCAGCAGCGCAGGGCTGCCGGTCGCCTACTGGACGGTCTTCGGAATCTGCGGAGCAGTCGTGCTGCTCGGCGTCTACCTCATCGTCCCGGCCCTCCACGGCGCCTGACACTTCGGGCGCCGACCGCCTGGCGCTTCCGACGCCGCTTGACGCCTCGGGCGACGACCGCCTGACGCCTCCGTGCTGCGGGCCATGTGTCGTGTCTGAAGTATTCGCCTGAGCTCTCTGGCTGATCCCCGCGTGACGGCTCGGGCGGCGATCGCTTGCCGTCGGCAGCTGCTTTTGGGCGACCATCACTCACCGGTAGCGTCACGTACAACCTCTAGCGCACCATCCCTCGCCCTTAGTGGCTGTGCCTACAGCTGCAACGGTGCAACGTGCCGCCGCGACGGTGTTTTGCTCCCACCGGTGCTTAGCGACTGCAACGGTGAGGGATGCTCCAGGCCATGTGCATGGAGCATCCCTGCGTCACGAGAGGAAGCGCCACTGCCAGATGGCTGTGCCGCCGACGGTGCGGGATACCCGAGCGTTGGAAACGGGGGGCGGCTCAGTGAAAGCAGCTGCGGGTGGCTTTCCTAAGACTCTTGCGCCTCAGCTTAGACTCGTGGTGTGAGAACTCCGGCGCGCAACACTCGATACTTCGCCGATCTGCAGAAGGAGGTCGCCAAAGCCGACCGCCGCCGTATCGACCAATGGCATGCGGCGATGCGGCGCGATGGATGCGTCGTGCTGAAGACGAACCTGTTCAAGATATTCGCTCTCGCGCTCGTCTGTTGGCTGTTCGTCGGAGCGATCATCCTCACCTTCGCCGTCACCCCCGCCTCGACGTGGAACCCGATGTCCCCTGGCTTCGGCGGGTGGCTGGTGTTCTTCTTCCTTGTGGTCTTCGCCATCGGTTTGGCGTTGTTCGGCGTCGGAGCGCTGTTGTGGACTTTTGTCTTTCCCTTTGTGCGACCACAGTTCGTCGTGTCGAGATGGGGCGTGGAGTCCTCATGGTGGAAGCCTGGCGGGCGGGTCAGGCAGTTCCCAACGCCGTGGTCAGGCGTCGTCGACATCGGGGGAGAGTTCGAGTGGAGGAAGTACCCGCTTCCGGACGCCCTGTTCGTGACGATCACCGCCCGCGGGGCGACCGTTCATCAGAACGCACTGATCGGCAAGCCAAGGAAGCCTGAGGAAGTCACCTATCGCGTGTTGAGGGAGCTCAAAGCGAAACCGCGTGATGTCTTGGTATTTCTTCGTGAGGTTCATGTGGCGCAGACGGCGCATCGCTGAGTCTGCGCGGCTTCGGCCCTACATCCCGGAGGCACTGACGGATCAGCGGCGGGCCCAAACGGTCGAACGCGCACCCGCAACGAAATACGACAATCCCCCAACCACCTCGGCGGCGGTTGGGGGATTGTCGATGAACGGACGGCTCAGACAGTCAGCGATGAAGCCAGGCAGCTCAGGCTAGCCACACAGCCGAGCAACTCAGCCGAACGGCTCAGGCGAGGCCGAGGCGCTCGCGGAGGTTGTCGACCTCGGCGCGGAGTTCGGCCGGAACCGAATCGCCGAGCTCGGCGTACCATTCCTCGATGAGGCCGAGTTCGGTCTCCCACTCTTCGGGCTTGATGGCGAGAGCCTTGCGGAGCTGCTCGTCGGTGAAGTCGAGGCCCTCGGTGTCCAGGCCGCCTTCGACCGGGGTGAGGCCGAGCGGGGATTCCTGAGCATCGGCGGTGCCGGTGACGCGCTCGAAGACCCACTTGAGAACACGTGAGTTCTCGGAGAATCCGGGCCACAGGAACGAGTTGTCGTCGTCGCGGCGGAACCAGTTGACGTAGAAGATCTTCGGCAGCTGAGCGCCCTCGGTGTTGCCGATGTTGATCCAGTGCTGCAGGTAGTCACCGACGTTGTAGCCGATGAACGGACGCATCGCCATGGGATCACGGCGGACGACGCCGACGGCACCCGTGGCAGCCGCGGTGGTCTCCGAGGAGAGCACCGAACCCATGAACACACCATGGGTCCAGTCCTGGGTCTCGGTCACGAGCGGCATCGTGGTCTTGCGGCGACCGCCGAAGAGGATGGCCGAGATCGGCACACCGTTCGGGTTGGTCCACTCGGGAGCCAGGGTCGGCACGTTCGCGATCGGGGTGCAGAAACGCGAGTTCGGGTGAGCCGCGGGGGTGTCGGACTCGGGAGTCCAGTCGTTGCCCCTCCAGTCGGTGAGGTGGGCAGGTGTCTCATCGGTCTTGCCTTCCCACCACACGTCACCGTCGTCGGTCAGCGCGACGTTGGTGAAGATGTTGCCGCCTGCCTCGATGGCGCGCATCGCGGTCGGGTTCGTGGTGTAACCGGTGCCCGGGGCGACTCCGAAGAGTCCGAATTCGGGGTTGACGGCGTAGAGCTGGCCGTCTTCGCCGAAGCGCATCCATGCGATGTCGTCACCGAGGGTCTCGGCTTTCCAGCCGGGGATGGTCGGTTCGATCATGGCGAGGTTCGTCTTGCCGCAGGCCGAGGGGAATGCGGCGGCGACGTACTTGACGACTCCTTCGGGGTTCGTCAGCTTGAGGATGAGCATGTGCTCGGCCAGCCAGCCTTCGTCCCGGGCGATTGCGGAGGCGATGCGCAGTGCGTAGCACTTCTTGCCCAGCAGCGCGTTGCCGCCGTAGCCGGAGCCGAAGGACCAGATGGCGCGATCCTCGGGGAAGTGGGTGATGTACTTGGTGGTGTTGCAGGGCCAGGCGACGTCTTCCTGTCCCTCTTCCAGCGGAGCGCCGACGGAGTGGACGCACTCGACGAACTTCGCGTCCTGTGCGTCGATCGCATCGAGGGCGTACTTGCCCGAGCGAGCCATGACGAGCATGGAGAGGACGACGTAGGCCGAATCGGTGACCTCGATGCCGAACATCGGCTGGTCCGCCTCGGCGTGGCCCATGACGAAGGGGATGACGTACATGGTGCGTCCGCGCATCGAACCCTCGAACAGACCGTTGAGCGTTTCCTTCATCTCCGCGGGAGCGACCCAGTTGTTGAGTGGACCGGCATCCTTCTCGTCTTCGGAGCAGATGTAGGTCCGGCCCTCGACGCGGGCGACGTCCTCGGGGTCGGAGGCCGCGTAGTAGGAGTCCTTGGTCCCGTTGACGCGCTGGATGGTGCCGGCTTCGACGAGCTTCTCAGCGATCTCGTTCTTCTGTGCGTCGGAACCATCGATCCAGACGATGTCGTCCGGGGTGGTCAGGGCTGCGATCCGGCTGACGAACGAGAGCACTGACTTGTTCTCGGTCGGTGCGTTCTTCAGCTGGTCAGCGACGACATCATGGTCGAGGACAGTCATGAGTGGTCTCCTGGTGGGTCGTGTGTGTGTGGGGTCTCGTCTCAGGCGGCTGGCGTCCGTCGAGCGGTTGGTACATATCCACCGTAGGATGGGGGCATGCGCTGAAATCCCTGGTTTCGGTCACTCGAAGATGTGCATTGGATCACAGCCAGAGGGTGATTGACGCAAACACAGCAAGTGAATGCCGTGTTGTTTCAAGTGATTGACGGTTTGTTTCACCAATGAGCGACGGCTGAAATCTGCGATTTCATCCCCGTTCGCCGAGGCGGCTCTGACCGTGAGTGCGAATGTGGCGAAGCGCACGTGGGTGCGATTTGAGCTTCGGCGAATCTGGTGTGTATAGTTGTTCGAGTTGCAGGGCGAGAGTCCGAGCGACATGCGCCACTAGCTCAACGGATAGAGCATCTGACTACGGATCAGAAGGTTGGGGGTTCGAATCCCTCGTGGCGCACAGAACGAGAGTCCCTCACCTGGCAGGATTGCTGGTGAGGGACTTTTTCGTGTGCCCCGGAGTCAGGATTATCCGGGCGTTGATCCGAAGGTTGGATTCTGTTGGGTGCTGAGATGAGAAGGGCCCGTCGCCACCGTGAGGAGCTCGGTGAGGTCATCGACGTCTTCGCCGACCGCCCGGGGCCGAAGACCGTGACGGCATTCGTCCTCGGGTGGGTGCTCTTCACAGCTCTGACATTCATCAACCCGGGGGAGACGCCAATGCTGGCGGTTGCTCCGGGCATCATCTTCGCGGTGATGTTCGGTCTGATCCTTCTCTATCTCTCGGGTGAGCGACTCATCGTCTGTGAGCGCGGGATACTTGTCGGATCCACTGCTCCTGGCATTCGTCCCTACGCCATTCCCTATCAGCAGATCACGCCCGGCAGCATTGCCGGGGTCGCTGGTGCGAACAGATATCTCAAAGAGGTCGGACTGCAGGGGCAAATAGCGCAGTCGACGCTGCGAGCGTCCTGGTGGACGAAGAGCGGTGTCCACTTCGTCGCCTGCTCGGCCGAGGATGCCAGACGTGGACGCAGGCGCTTCACTCTTGCGCTCGACCCGATTCCGCGGTCGATCGACGGCCGTTGGATCTGGTTCGCCGGGACCGGGCGGCAGCCCGCGAAGTCGGCGATCGATGCCATCGCCAGGACCGCCTCGGCGGCGGGATATCCGCAGCTGGCCGAGGCGGCCGTTGCACGAGGCGTCGTCGAGCTCACTGGCAACCCCGAGGATGCGGCCAACCAGCTGCCCGGCCATCCGCCGGTCCGCAGTGGCGGGGTGCGGTAGCTGGCACACTGACTGAGCGTCAGCGAACACCGGCCTACTCGGCTGCCAGAGCGGGCGGGAGGCCGCCTCGGCGAGGTGATCAGCCCCACATGCCGAGCAGTGACATCCACCCGCCGCCGATGAGGCTCCAGATGAGAATGTTGACGACGGAGGCGAGGAAGCCGACCTTGAACCACTCGGCTGTCGTGACGTAGCCGGAGCCGTAGATCACGCCCGCAGGTCCCGAGGCGTAGTGCGAGAGCCCGCCGATGAGGTTGCCGATGAAGCCCAATGCCAGTGCCGCGAACAGCGGGGGAGCGCCGGTGGCGATCGCGGCGCCGAGGAACACGGAGTACATCGCGACGATCTGGGCGGTGTTCGACGCGAAGAGGTAGTGGACGTAGAAGTAGACGAGGCTGAGGACGGCGAAGGCGAGGATCCACGGCATCCCGCCGACCAGCCCCGCGACCTCGTCGCCGATCCACCCGATCACGCCGAGGGTGTTGAGATGGGTGGCCATGCCCACCAGGACCGAGAAGAAGATCAGCGTCGACCAGGCGCCGCTGTTTGCCGCCATGTCCTTCCAGGTCAGTACCCTGCTGATGAGCAGGATCGCGACGCCGACGAAGGCTGCCGCGGTCGCGTCGACTCCGATTGTGCTGCCGAGCACCCACAGGATGAGCAGGAGGACGAAGGTCGTCAGCATGGTCCACTCACCGCGGCTCATGGGTCCGATCGCCTTCAGCTCCTGCCGTGCGTGGGCGGGAGCATCGGGGGTCTGTGACAGGCCCGGCCGGTAGATCTTCGACATGACCCACGGCATGACGATGAGCGCGACGAGTCCGGGCACGATCGCGGCCAGCGCCCAGGTGCCCCAGGAGATCTTGACGCCGGCGTCGGCCGCGAAGCCCACGGCCAGCGGGTTGCCGGCCATGGCGGTGACGAACATCGCCGAGGTGATGGTGTTGACCTGGACCGAGGTCAGCGAGAGATATGCGCCGAGCTTCTTCCGCGATTCGTCGCTGGCCGGGTGCGAATCGTTGACGGTCGCCAGTGATTTGACGATGGGGTAGACGACTCCGCCCGCTCGGGCCGTGTTCGACGGCGTTGCGGGGGAGAGGACCAAGTCGGTCAGGGCCATACCGTAGGAGAGGCCGAGGGAGGACTTGCCGAGCAGGGAGACGAACAGCAGCGCGATGCGGCGTCCCAGGCCCGTGAGCAGGAAGCCGTCAGCGATGAAGAAGGCCGCCACGATGAGCCAGATCGTTGAGTTTCCGAATCCCTGCAGCGCCTCGGTCTTGGTGTCCATGGTTCCGGTGATCATGGCCGCGGCCAGCCCGATGAGCGCGACCGATGCCGTCGGCAGAGGCTGCAGGATGAGGCCGAGGATGGTTCCGGCGAAGATTCCGGCCATGTGCATTCCGCGTGGGTCGACGCCCTCGGGAGTCGGGAGGAAGTAGATGATCAGCGTGAGGGCCAGAATCGCTGCGATCTTCCACACCATCGTCACGCGAGTGCGGTTCGGCGTGGCCGTCTCCAGCGTCTTCGTGCTGGACTTGCTGGGCATTGGAGTTCCTCGATTCTCGTTCGGCATGCGCCAGCGCCGTCGGAATTCGCGTTCTGCCGGAGGCGTTCGCGGTCGGCATCAGCGACGGCGTCGGCGTTCGGCGGGACCACGGAGGACAGCTCTCCTGCGGCGGGCGCTCTGCCCGTGGTCGGCCTGTCCATCCTTCGCGGTCCGATCTAAGAGTAGACCCGAGAACGGCCGTTGAGAGCGTCCTCGGTCGAGGGAAATATCACCTGGCGTTCGGTGCCCGTCGGTGGTAGCTGTGAGACACGTCATCGCGTGGAACCCAGCCGATGGCCTTGCGGATGAAGAACTTCTTCTCCTCGAGCATCGCATCGGCGAATCGGGAGAACCTGTCGAAGTCGCCGCGGCCGTGTCGCAGTGGGACCAGGTGCGCCAACAGGGCCGAGGCGAATCCAGAAATCCTCATCGCTCGCTCAGCGCTCCAGGACGGGGCCGAAAGCGGCATCCCGTTCGCTCAACGGCCCGATGAGATCCCCGGCCAGAGGGTCGATGAGCGCCCAGGTCTTCGCCTCGCGGAGCCGGCCCTCGATGAAATCCGCATCTCCGCCGCCGAGGCGGTCCTTCGACTGTATGAGCACCATCGTGGCCGCGGCGCGCCGTTCATGGACGGGAGTGGGGCGCCCTGCTGGCCCGGCGACTGTTGAGTTGCCGTTGCCGGCCGAGTCGTCCGAGGAAGTCGGCGCGGCCCAGAGGGTTCGGGTGAGATCGATGACCTCATCGTGGCTGAGCTTCGCCGTGCGCAGTGCCGCCCGAACGACGGCACGAGTGTCGGGCACGCTCACCCCGTAATGGAGGAGTTCGCTCTTGAGGTAGGCCCTTTCCTTCTGGGCGCGTTCGCTGCCGCCACGGGCGCGCAGATCTCGGTCGACCGCCTCGGCGATGGTGTGGGTCCGGTTCCGGGAATCGGAAGTCATGGAATGAATCTTTCCACGGCCCCGCCGCCTGCGGGTACAGGTACCGCAGTTTGCGGTGAATGCGAAACGGCCGGCAGGCGGACTCCGTCGATCACGATGATCGGGGAGTGCGCCTGCCGGCCGTTCTCTGTTCTCAACCGGAGGCCGCGAGTCTCATGCTGCGCAGTGTCTCCGGAAGTTCTGGGGACCTTCGGTTTGGGCTGACCTCAGTCCGTGCCGGCGTCGAATGCGGCGGAGAGCCCGGCAAGGTCGCCGGCTTCGTCCACCTCGGCGTTGGAGTTCGCGATCTCCTCGGCGCCTCCGGCTTCAAGGGAGCCCACGAGCTCCGAAGTCGGACCGGAGACGATGCCCATGGCCGCGTACTGCTCGAGGCGGGCACGCGAGTCGGCGATGTCGAGGTTGCGCATGGTCATCTGGCCGATGCGGTCCTCGGGGCCGAAGGCGGAGTCGCCCACGCGCTCCATCGACAGCTTCTCCGGGTGGTAGGACAGGTTCGGGCCTTCGGTGTTGACGATCGTGTAGTCGTCGCCGCGGCGCAGTCGTAGGGTGACCTCGCCGGTGATCGCCGAGGCGACCCACCGCTGCATGGACTCGCGCAGCATGAGCGACTGCGGGTCGAGCCAGCGTCCCTCATACATCCGGCGGCCGAGGCGGCGGCCCTCTTCGTGGTAGAGGGCGATGGTGTCCTCGTTGTGGATGGCGTTGAGCAGGCGCTCATAGGTCACGTGCAGCAGCGCCATGCCGGGAGCCTCGTAGATGCCGCGGGACTTCGCCTCGATGATGCGGTTCTCGATCTGGTCGGAGACGCCGAGTCCGTGGCGGCCGCCGATCTCGTTGGCCTTGAAGACCAGGGCAACGGGATCGTCGAAGACTTCTCCGTTGATGGCGACTGGGCGGCCGGCCTCGAAGCGGACCGAGACCTCTTCGGACTTGACCTCGACGTCGTCACGCCAAGCGGCGACGCCCATGATCGGTTCGACGATGTCGAGTCCGGCGTCGAGGAATTCGAGGGTCTTCGCCTCATGGGTGGCGCCCCAGATGTTCGCATCCGTGGAGTAGGCCTTCTCGGCCGAGTCGCGGTAGGGGTAGCCGTGTTCGACGAGCCATTCGCTCATCTCCCGACGGCCGCCGAGCTCCTCGACGAAGTCCGAGTCCAGCCAGGGCTTGTAGATGCGCAGCTTCGGGTTGGCCATGAGACCGTAGCGGTAGAACCGCTCGATGTCGTTGCCCTTGTAGGTCGAGCCGTCGCCCCAGATATCGACGCCGTCTTCCTTCATGGCGCGGACCAGCATGGTTCCGGTGACGGCGCGGCCCAGCGGTGTCGTATTGAAGTAGGTCTTGCCGCCGGAGCGGACGTTGAACGCACCGCACTGGAGGGCGACGAAGCCTTCTTCGACGAGCAGGCGCTTGGCATCGACGAAGCGAGCGATCTCGGCACCGTATTCCTTGGCGCGATCGGTCACCGACTCGAGGTCGGGCTCGTCGTACTGGCCGATGTCGGCCGTGTACGTGCAGGGGACGGCACCCTTGTGGCGCATCCACGCGACCGCGCAGGAGGTGTCCAGTCCGCCGGAGAAGGCGATTCCAACGTGCTCACCGACTGGGAGCGAAGACAGTACTTTCGACATGACACCAGCGTAACGTGAGTCTCTGACGATTGTCGAATTGTTATACATAGGAATGTATTTTTATGTGAATGAGGTGTGTGAGGCGCTCGAATCTCGCCGAGGCAGCCACGCCGATTGCTATCGTGAGACGGTGACGAATCCTCCCGCACCTCAGTTCACCGTCCGCCCAGAGGCTTCCGGTGATATCGACGCGATCCACGCGCTGACCGCGGCAGCTTTCGGCCAGGTTGACGAGGCAGAACTCGTCGACGCCCTCCGCGCATCAGGCAGTGGGATCGAAGGTCTGTCGTTCGTCGGCGTCCTCGACGGTGAGGTCATCGCCCACGCCATGCTTTCCCGATGCTTCGTCGGTGAGGCCCCAGGCGTCTGCCTGGCGCCCTGTTCCGTGTGACCCGAGCACCAACGGACCGGCGCAGGCACCGCGGTGATCGAAGCGCTCCTCGCCGAGGCGGCCCGCCGTGGTGAGGCATTCGCCGTCGTCGTCGGTCACGCTGAGTACTATCCGCGCTTCGGGTTCACCCCTGCTCCAGGCTTCGGCATCACCCTGCACGTCGACGTCCCCGATGAGGCGCTCATGGCTATGCCGCTGGCCGGCGAAGTGCCTGCGGGCGCCCTGGCCTTCGCCCCCGAATTCGGGGTCTGACCCGCGGCCGGTCAGGGGAGAGCGTGGCCACCCCGTTGCCTGACCGCCGCACGCGGTGACCCGGGGGCGGCGCTCTCCCGGTTTGCTGTCATCTCGCCTCCTCCCGCTGCATCTGCCCACGCGGCTGGCATCAGGCGAAACAGTAGGTCGCAATCGGACATTTGCGCCTGAATGTAGGTCGACATCGGATACTTTCCGGCGGGCGGGCTCAGGGTTCTAGTGCAACACCGTGGTGCGTTTATCCTACGTTTTCCATCACGATGCCGGCGAGCACCTCAGCAGGAGTCGCGTACTCCAGAACCTTACGAGGCCGCCGGTTGAG
>NZ_JABSSX010000004.1 GCF_013280495.1 Brevibacterium permense | reverse complement strand
CAGATCCCGACGAGGACATCGTTCGAGTCAGTAGTTCTGAGGGTCATGATGATCAATGGGACGGTCAGTTCCTACTCTGCCAGCCAGTCCCAGACCAGCCACCATCAATACTCACAGTAGTTCTGGGAGGGTGTGAGAGGGGTCACTGGGCGTCGATTTGTGTTTAGCTGCGGTCGATGGGTATTGTTTTACTTCGGGTTCACCCGATGAGGGCCTATAGCTCAGGCGGTTAGAGCGCTTCGCTGATAACGAAGAGGTCCCTGGTTCAAGTCCAGGTAGGCCCACGTCCTGTCACAACAGGATTTCCTTTCGAGGAGGATCATGAGAAGATGGATTCTCAGCGGTCTCACGCTGGTGGGACTGGGAGTGTTCTTCGGGTGGCGGCACCAGAACCAGAGTGCCCAAGCCGAATGGTCCGAACACACCGACTCGGTGTGAGGGTGTGAACCCGATTCGGGGGTATGGCGCAATTGGTAGCGCATCTGCTTTGCAAGCAGAGGGTTAGGGGTTCGAGTCCCCTTACCTCCACTCGAGTAGTTTTGAGACACCACTCGTAAAACGAAGGCTCCGAACCAATATGGTTCGGAGCCTTCGTCGTTGCGAAAACCTATCATGCGCGCCAGTAGCCGAGGTAGCCGTCGATGAGCCCGTCATAGGTGTGCAGGCTGCGGTCGCCGTTGAAGTTCTGGTGCCACACCTGGCCTTCGTAGTAGATGCCGATGTGACCGTAGGCGGTGGTGTTGTCGCCGTCGCCCCAGACGAGGATGTCGCCGTTCTCGAACTTCTGGTCGGTGTGCCAGGTGAAGCCGTTCGCCTTCATCTTGTCCCCGCCGGAGCCGCCTGCCTGATAGTCGACGGCGTTGCCCCACGCTCCGTGGTCGACGCCGTGGACTTCTTCGAGCGCCCGGGAGATGAGGCTGACGCATTCTCCCTGGTAGCCGCCCTGCGAGTTCGCCAGCGACTGGCCCTTGTAGTGCTTGAGGAAGTCTCCGATGTTCGAGAACTTCTTCTCCGCCTCCGGGCTCGCCGAGGCGGTGCCGGAGGCCGCAGCCGAGTTCTCCGCTCCCGCGGATGCGGCGGGCGGTGCCGCCGGCTGGGCGGCGGAGGCGATCGAACTGGAGCCGAGCACGGCGGCTCCGGCGATCATCGCTGCTGTCATGGTCTTCGTGGTGACGTTCTTCAGAGTCATTCTCTTCCGTTCGTTCCGCTTGACTGTGTGACTGGTTCTGACTTTTCATGAGACGATCCGCCTCGGTGACGGGTCGTCTCCTCTGCCGACGTTAACAGCGCCGAGGTGAACATCCGATACGTCGAGTCGAAGAGAGTATGAACTCCGCTGCGACATCGATGCCGGCCGCGTCCGTCTACAGTGTGTCCATGAGACCTCCGCTGAGCCCGATCCCACCGCGGTGGATGGCGGCCGCTGTCGCCATCGGTATTGCGGTGGCGATGGACGGCTGTTCAGCGAACGCTTCGCCGCGATCGACCACGCCGACCTCAGAAGCGTCCTCGCTGCCGACGTCAGGAACCTTCGACTACCAGCTCGGCGGAATCTATGACTCGCTGCCGGATTCGCAGGGCCGCATCGATATCGTCGTCCGGGACGCGGGTGCCGCACCGCTGACCGAGGCCTACTCCGTCTGCTACGTCAACGGCTTCCAGACCCAACCTGACGAGGCTGCGGACTGGCGCGACCACGCTGACCTGCTGCTCCACGATGCCGCCGGTGACCTGGTCGTCGACCCCGATTGGCCGGAAGAACACATCCTCGATCCCTCGACCGCAGACCGACGATCCCAGATCCTCGATGTCATCGGCCCCGTCATCGACGGCTGCGCCGAATCCGGATTCGACGCCGTGGAGATTGACAATCTCGACACGGCCGACCGATTCCCCGACATCGACCGAACCGGTGCCCTGGAACTCGCGGCCGCGTATGTCGACCGTGCCCACGCCCATGGTCTGTCGGTCGCACAGAAGAACGCCGCTGAGCTCGCCGACACCGCTCATTCTCAGCTCGGCTTCGACTTCGCCGTGGCCGAGGAGTGCGTCGCCTTCGACGAATGCGCCGCGTACACCGAGATCTACGGCGACCGTGTCCTCGGCATCGAATATCCCGACACCCTCGCCGAGGCGGGGCTGGATTTCGCGGACGCCTGCACCGTTCGCGATCGCCCGCCGCTGATGATCCTGCGCGACCGCGATCTCGTCGCAGCCGGCGATCGTGGCTACCGATACGGCACCTGCTGAGGAGACCGAGCGAGCAGTGACGAAGATCGCCGGAGTTTCCGGTTCTCCCCACTGTCGGCGAGAAACGGGAATACGTTAGTCTGAGATGCTGTTGACACTTTCGTCTGCGCGTCGATTCGGCATCTGCGTGCGACCTCCGCCCACACCCCGGGCCCTTCAGACACATCCGAACGGAGCACCGTCTTGTCCAGCGACAGCTCACCCGCACACGCGCAGACACTGCATAACGACACCATCGACCCCGCCGGTATGAAGGTCATCTGGCTGCTGCTGGTCGCTGCCTTCGTGGCCATTCTCAATGAGACGACGATGGCT
Source organism: Brevibacterium permense (assembly GCF_013280495.1). Taxonomy (GTDB): domain Bacteria; phylum Actinomycetota; class Actinomycetes; order Actinomycetales; family Brevibacteriaceae; genus Brevibacterium; species Brevibacterium permense. The sequence continues at coordinate 363,043 of NZ_JABSSX010000004.1, read as the reverse complement.
ATCGCCATCCCCGAGCTCAACAAGGCCCTCGGCATCCCTCCGGAGCTCGGCCAGTGGCTGACCAGTGCTTTCATGCTCACCATGGCTGTCGTCATTCCGACGACCGGTTTCCTCCTGCAGCGTTTCACCACCCGCCAGATCTTCCTGGCCGCGATGATCCTGTTCTCTGCGGGCACGCTCATCTGCCTCGTCTCGCAGGGGTTCATCCTGCTCCTCATCGGACGGATCGTCCAAGCCGCAGGAACCGGCATCATGATGCCCCTGCTGATGACCACGATGATGAACGTGGTCCCGGCACATTCGCGCGGTCGGATGATGGGTCGAGTCGGCCTTGTCATCTCATTGGCACCGGCCATCGGACCGACGATGTCGGGCATCGTCCTCGATTCGCTCGGCTGGCGCTGGCTCTTCGGAATCATCCTGCCCATCGCGCTCATCGCTCTGGCCCTGGGTGCGAAATGGATGACCAACCTCGGCGAGTCGACGCACGCCCCCATCGATGTCATCTCCATCATCCTGTCCGTGTTCGCCTTCGGCGGCATCGTCTACGGCCTCAGCCAGTTCGGCGGCGGCCACGGCGGTGAGGCAGGCGGCGGATCGACGAGCACCCTGGCCTGGGCGACGATCGGCGGCGGAGTCGTGTTTCTTGCTCTCTTCGTGTGGCGTCAGCTCGTCCTGCAGAAGGGCGATCGCGCCCTGCTCGACCTGCGTGTTTTCAATTCGCGGAACTACGTCTTCTCGGTCATCATCATGGCCGTCGTCGCCCTGTCCATGTTCGGCACGTTCTCCCTGTTGCCGCTGTACCTGCAGAGCGTCGTCGGACTCGGTGCCACCCAGTCCGGTCTCGTGCTTCTGCCCGGTTCGGTGATCATGGGTCTGCTCGGGCCGGTGATGGGTCGGATCTACGACGCCCGCGGACCGAAGACGCTGCTGGTGCCCGGCACGATCATGATCGCGTCCTCGATGTTCGCGTATTCGACGGCCGGTGTGGGAACGCCGATCTGGCTGCTCATCATCGTCCAGATCGTCATGTCATTGGGCCTGGCCGCATCGTTCACTCCGCTGTTCTCCGCCTCGCTGGGATCGCTGGAGCGCCACCTGTACTCCCATGGTTCGGCAGCACTCAACACCCTGCAGCAGGTCGCGGGAGCTGCCGGCACCGCGCTGCTCATCTCGATCTATTCCGCGGCCCTGCACTCGGGCCAGGCGGAGGGCAAGTCCGTCCCCGAGGCGGGCGCCCCCGGCGGCCACGCCGCGTTCCTGTTGGCGACGGTCATCGCGATCGTCCCAATCGTCCTCGCGTTCTTCATCCGCAAGCCCGAAGACCAGGATGAGCACCCCGCCGAGGTGGTCGAACCGACCGAGGCCAGCCTCGCCGAATGATGGCCAGCCAATGACAGCGGCCGACTGAGGCACATCGAACCCCTCGTTCCGAAATTCCCGGAACGAGGGGTTCTGTCGTCGGTCGCCTAGGTGATCGGAGGTCCCGACCTTGGTACGGTGGCCTCATGACCTCCTCTGTGCCCTCGGCTCCGACATCCTCGACCGAGATCCAGTCGGACGTGAGGGTCCGCGGCGCCAGGGAACACAACCTGCGCAACCTCGATCTCACTGTGCCTCGGGATGCGCTCGTCGTCTTCACCGGAGTGTCCGGATCCGGCAAGTCGTCCCTGGCCTTCGGCACCCTCTTTGCCGAGTCCCAACGCCGCTACCTCGAATCCGTGGCACCGTATGCCCGCAGGCTCATCGACCAGGCAGGGGTCCCCGACGTCGATTCGATCACCGGAATGCCGCCGGCGGTCGCCCTGCAGCAGCAGCGCGGCGGGCGCAGCGCACGTTCGAGCGTCGGCAGCGTCACCACGGTGTCCAGCCTCGTGCGCATGCTCTACTCACGGGCGGGGCAGTACCCGGAGGGGCAGTCGATGCTGTTGGCCGAGGATTTTTCGACGAACACCGTCGAGGGAGCCTGCCCGGAATGCCACGGAATCGGCCGCGTCTACGAGGTGCCCGAGGACAAGATGGTCCCGGATCCGACGCTGACGATCCGGGAGCGCGCCATCGCTGCCTGGCCGACCGCCTGGCACGGCCACCAGCTGCGCGATACCGCCGTAGCCCTCGGCTTCGACGTCGACGTCCCGTGGCAGGACCTGCCGAAGGCCGAACGCGACTGGCTCCTCTACACCGAGGAGACCCCGCACCTTCCCGTCCATTCCCGGCTGACGCTGGCCGAAGCGCGCGAAGCGATCGCAGCAGGCACCGAACCGACTTATTCGGGAACCTTCGTCGGTGCCCGGAAGTACGTGCTCGACACGTTCGCAAACACGAAGAGTGCTGGGATGAAGCGTCGCGTCGCCGAGTTCCTCACCGCCGCCCCCTGCCCGGTCTGCCACGGCAAGAAGCTCAAACCCGAGGCCCTGTCCGTGACGATCGCCGGTCTCGACATCGCCGAGTTCTCCGCTCTGCCCCTGCACGAGCTGATGACCCTGCTCGAGGAGACCGTCGCCTCGGCTGAGAAGTCCGCCGAAGCGGACGGCACACCCGCTGCCCCCGACGGGGCGCCCGGCGAGGAGATCTCTGCGGAGAAGCTGGCCACGACGGTCCGCCTCGGCGGGGGTCTCATCGATCGTCTCCGACCCATCGTCGATCTGGGACTCGGCTACCTCTCCCTCGACCGCAGCACCCCGACCCTGTCGGGCGGGGAGCTGCAGCGGCTGCGGCTGGCCACCCAGCTGACCTCGGAGCTCTTCGGCGTCGTCTACGTCCTCGATGAACCCTCCGCGGGTCTGCACCCGCAGGACGTCACTGCGCTGATGGAGATCCTCGACGGGCTGAAGGATCGCGGCAACAGCCTCTTCGTCGTCGAACACTCCGTCGACCTCATGCGCCACGCCGACTGGCTCGTCGACATCGGTCCCGGCGCCGGCGAACGCGGCGGGCAGGTCCTCTACAGCGGCCCCACCGACGGTCTCGCCGAGGTCGAGGAGTCGATCACTCGCGGCTACGTCTTCGGCGGTCGCGGCCTCGAATCCCACGAACCGCGGCAGGCGCGCGAATGGATGCGGGTGGAGGGCATCCGCCGCAACAACCTGCGCGATGCCAGTGTCGAGCTGCCCCTGGGTGCCCTGACCGCGGTCACAGGAGTGTCCGGGTCCGGCAAGTCCAGCCTCGTCAGCCAGGTGCTGCCGGCGCTCGTCGGCGACCGCCTCGGGCGACCGGCTCAGGAGGACGAACCCGCACCCGAGGGCGATGAGCTGCTCCTGACCGACGAACCCGAGGAGCTCGACGGCTCGGTGTCGGGCGAGCTCACCGGCATCCGCCGTGTCGTGAGCATCGACCAGCGACCCATCGGTCGCACACCGCGGTCGAACGTCGCGACCTACACGGGATTGTTCGATCATGTGCGCCGCCGCTTCGCCGAGACCCCGGAGGCGCGTGAGCGCGGCTACAAGCCCGGTCGGTTCTCCTTCAACGTCGCCGGCGGTCGCTGTCCGACCTGTGAGGGCGAAGGCTCCGTCATGGTCGAGCTGCTCTTCCTGCCCTCGGTCTATACAGAATGCCCGGACTGCCACGGCACCCGGTACCAGTCGAGCACGCTCGAGATCCTCTGGCGCGGACGCACCATCGCCGAGGTGCTGGCCATGAGTGTGGAGGAAGCCCACGACTTCTTCACCGAGGAGTTCGACATCATGCGCTCGCTCACTGCGCTCATCGACGTCGGTCTCGGTTATCTGCGCCTCGGCCAGCCGGCGACCGAGCTCTCCGGCGGTGAGGCGCAGCGGGTCAAACTCGCCAGCGAACTGCAGCGGTCCCAGCGCGGGGACACCCTCTACGTGCTCGACGAACCCACCTCCGGGTTGCACTGCGCGGATTCCGACAGGCTCATCACTCATCTGCAGACCCTCGTCGACGCGGGCAACACCGTCGTCATGGTCGAACTCGACATGCGGATCATCACCGCCGCGGACCACGTCATCGAACTCGGTCCCGGCGCCGGCGACGACGGCGGACAGGTCATCGCCGTGGGCACCCCGGAGCAGATCGCCTCGGCCGGTAACACCCCATCGGCGCCCTACCTGGCCGCAGCGCTCGAGGCTGAGTAGTCCGGTCCGAGACCTGGACCCGGATCAGGCGGTCAGACTGCTGATGGTGCGGCGGTAGGCGTCGGGGGTGATGCCGGTGGCTGTGCGGAAGACGCGGATGAGGTGGGATTGGTCGGTGTAGCCGAGGTCGGCAGCGATCACGGCCAGTTCCTCGGTCGGTCGCGTCGCGAGGGCGACTTCTTGCCGTGTCGCACTCGTGCCGCTCGGCTCCGACGAGTACCAGACGCTCGCCGCCGACCCCACGGTGAAGCAGCTCAAAGCCATGCGCTCCAAATGCGCCTGAGCCGAGGCTCCGCACCTTCACCCGGTGATCTCCGGCACATACACCTGAGACTCACGCCGCCGGAACCCCGGAATTCCGCGGCCACAGAGCCCTGCCCAAATTGTTGGAGGCGTCTAAGTCTCAGTTGTGCGTAGACACACCCGATTCGCGGGCGGAAGTCTGGAGTCATGCCCGCCGCAATCCTTCGCCGTTTCGCGATCTGCCTGCTCATCGCCGCACCCGCCGTGGTGCTGCGCATCACCGGCATCGAACTCGCACCGGTTCTCGGACTCCTCGCCTTCGGTGCCGCCATCGTCGCGGCCGCATTCCTCCTCGCCTGGGCCGCCGAGGCGGCGCAGAAGGACATCTCGGGTGCCCTGGCGATCGCCCTGCTGGCCCTCATCGCGGTCCTCCCCGAATACGCCGTGGACCTCTACTACGCGTTCCGGTCCGGCTCGGATCCGGACTATCTGCACTTCGCGGCGGCGAATATGACCGGATCGAACCGACTGCTGCTCGGCTTCGGCTGGCCGCTCGTCGTCATCATCGCCCTCCTCGTCGCCCGTCGCATCGCGAAGCGCACGAAATCACCCGTCCAGACCTCCCTGCGCCTGGATTCGGGCAGCCGGATGGACATCGGATTCCTCGTCATCCTCGGTGTCATCGCCTTCGCCATCCCCCTGCTCGGCAGCATCCCCATCTGGTTCGGCGTCGCACTCGTCCTCATCTTCGTCGCCTACCTGTGGCGTGCCGGCCAGGCCACCGGCGATGACGAGGAGGAGTTCGTCGGCGCCGCCGCCCTCATCGTCGCCATGCCCAAGAAGGCCCGCCGGATCACGGTGGTCACGATGTTCGTCGTCTCCGCCGCGATCATCCTGGCCTCGGCCGAACCCTTCGCCGAGGCGCTAGTGGATTCGGGTTCGGCCCTGGGCATCGACAGCTACTTCCTCGTCCAGTGGCTGGCGCCGTTGGCCTCGGAGGCTCCGGAGTTCATCATCGCCGCGATGTTCGCTCTGCGCGGCATGGGCGGGGCCGCCATCGGCACGCTCATCGCTTCGAAGGTCAACCAGTGGAGCCTGCTCGTCGGATCCCTGCCGATCGCCCACCTCGCCGGTGGAGGCGGCCCCGGGCTGCCCCTGGATGGGCGGCAGATCGAGGAGTTCACGCTAACGGCTACGCAGACCATCCTCGGCGTGGCGATCATCCTTGCTCTGCGCTTCCACTGGGCACCCGCGCTGGGACTGGCCGCGCTCTTCGGGCTGCAGTTCTTCGTCACGGACACGTCCGGTCGCTACATCCTCTCCGCGGTCCAGGCGATCCTGGCGATCGTCTTCCTCTTCCTTCATCGCAAGGACATCCTGCCGACGCTCGCCGCCCCGTTCCGTCGGCCGCAGGCCGATCCCGATGAGGTGGAACCCGCCGAGGCGGCCGAACCGCAGCGCGAATCGATCGTCGGCATTGCGGATGAGACGGACCCGGCTAAGGCCCGCGCGTAGAATGAGCATCATGCCGCGCCCCGCTGTCACCCGCATGGTCGAGGACTACGTCACCCTCATCTGGAAGGCCTACGAATGGCCTGGCGGTCGCCCCGCCACCACGGAGATGGCCGAACAGCTGGGAGTGACCGCCTCAACGGTTTCGGCGAACCTGAAGAAGCTCGCCCGCGACGGCTACATCGACTACGAACCCTACGGGCAGATCGTGCTCACCGACGCCGGCCGGCAGGTCGCCGTCGCGATCGTCAGACGCCACCGCATCGTCGAGTCCTACCTCGTCGAGGCCCTCGGGCTGAGCTGGGATCAGGTCCATGACGAGGCGGATCGGCTCGAACATGCCGTCTCCGATCTCGTGCTCGCACGGATGAACGCCGCGTTGGGAAATCCGCAGCGAGACCCGCACGGTGATCCGATCCCCGATGCCGACGGGCATACAGCCGATTTCCCGAGCCGGCAGCTGCAGGAGACCGCCCCGGGCGTCGAGGTCGAGGTCGTGCGCGTCTCCGACCGGTCGCCTGAACTGCTGCGTTACCTCACCGATCGTGGAATCGTCATCGGCACGAAGCTGCAGGTGAGATCGATCAGCTCGGCCGCCTCGGCCATCGCGGTCAGCGTCGGCGACGAGAGCATCGAACTCGCCCTCAACGCCGCCGACGCGATCCGCGTCGGACCCGCTCTCGGCTGAGGCAGACAGAGCCGCTCTCGCCGAAGCTCGGGAAACGCCGGAACTCGCGCCTCTGGACTCGGCGCTCTATGCCGAGTCGGTCGTCTGAAGTTACATCCTGAGTTGACTCGTTCTGACCTCAAAGGCAGAACCGACCCAACCGAAAAGGCCCGATCGACAGCGGAAGTTCGCTGTCGATCGGGCCTTTTCGGTCGCCTCGGCGATGGTGATCCTGCGCTAGGGCACAGGACTCAGCCGATCAGATCAACCTGAGACCAGGTGCGACTGATCAGACGTGGACGCGGATGAGGTGTTCGTTGGTGAACGCCTGGAACGCCCACTGAGCGTTCTCGCGGCCATAGCCGGAGCGGTTGATGCCGCCGAAGGGGTACTCCGGTCCGGACTCCATGTGGCTGTTGATCAGGGTCATGCCGGCGTTGATCTTCTTGCCGAACTCCTGACCCTTCTCGAGGTCATCGGTCCACACCGAGGACATGAGGCCGTATTCGGTGTCATTTGCCAGGCGCAGAGCATCCTCTTCGTCCTTGGCGCGGTAGATCATCACGGCCGGTCCGAAGAGCTCGTTGCAGCCCAGGTCCGACTTCGGGTCGATGTCGGTGAGCACGGCCGGGGACATGAACCAGCCGGGACGGTCGAGCTTTTTGCCCCCGGTGTGCAGGGTCGCGCCATCGGCAACACCCTTCTCGATCGCCTCGATGATCTCTTCGAGGGCGCCTTCGGAGGACACGGGTCCCATGCCGGCCTCGGGGTCGTCGAAGTCCGAAACCTTCGTAGCCTCGGCGGCCTTGACAGCCTCCGCCACGAACTCGTCGTAGAGGTCATCGACGACGATCATGCGCTTCGGCGAGGTGCAGACCTGGCCGGCGTTCGCCAGACGAATCCCGACGAGCTTCTGCGCGAGCGAGGCGACGTCCTTCGAGTCGAGGACGACGGCCGGGTCGTTTCCGCCGAGCTCGAGGACCGCGCGCTTGTAGTACTTCGCGGCGATCGCGGCCACCGACGCACCGGCACCCTCGGAACCGGTGAGCGAGAAGCCCTTGACGCGGAAGTCCTTGAGGACCTCCTCGGCGTGGGAGGAATCGAGGTAGATGTTCTGGTACACGCCCCTCGGCAGTCCCGCCTCGATGAGGAGGTCCTCGAAGTACTGCGAGGACTTCGGGCAGATCGACGCCTGCTTCATGATGATCGTGTTGCCGACCATGAGGTTGGGCAGCACGAAGCGGGCGATCTGGTTGTACGGGAAGTTCCACGGCATGATGCCCAGCAGCACGCCCAGCGGCTGGTGCTCGACATAGCTTTTGGCCGCACCGGCGGCGGCCAGGTGGGTCGTGGACAGGTGGGTGGCGGCGTTGTCGGCCATCCAGCGGGCGGTGCGGGCGACCTTGTCGACCTCGCCGAGACCCTGCTTCTTGATCTTGCCCATCTCACGGCCGATGATGTCGGTCATCTCATCGGCATTCTCATCGACGAGATCGGCGAACTTGCGCAGGATCGCCCCGCGCTCATGCAGTGGCGTCTCCTTCCACGCCAGATGTGCCTCGTGGGCACGATCGATGTAGGCGGGAATCTCCTCTTTGGGAACCGAGGCGAACTCTTCCTCGACCTCGCCGGTGTTGGCATTGGTGACAGCGAACTTGCTCATGGAACGTCCTTTCACGGATTGACGATCTGTGCCCTGTAACAAACTACAGTCTCCCGACATTCCGCGACACTTGAGTCCATCCCTGGGACTACCATTCATCTATAGAGAGAGTGAACGGAATCGGCGGATACTTCCTGCGGGCGGCCGATCCCGAGGCGATGACGGCCTGGTACCGCGACGTCCTCGGCGTCGACTTCGGTGATCACGGATTGTGGCAGCAGCCGGCCGGACCGACCGTGATGGCGATGTTCGGAGCCGACACCGACTACTTCGGGACGCGACCGGGGGGCCAGGACCGGCAGCAGACGATGCTGAACTTCCGTGTCGTCGACCTCGACGCGATGATCGCGCAGCTCCGCGTTGCCGACGCCGAGGTGGACGACGAGACCCAGCAGATGGACGGAATCGGACGCTTCGGTTGGGTCACCGATCCCGAAGGGAATCGGATCGAGCTGTGGGAACCGGAGGAACGGGACTGAACCTCGGTTGAGCTGGGCTACGCGGCCGCCTCGGCGGTGGCGGGTTCCCTGGGATCACCGATCAGACGGCGCTTGACCGCGAACGACAGGACCGCGGCGATGACGCACATGGCCGCCCCGCCCCACCAGGCGTAGGTGTACTCACCGAAGGCGTCACGGACGGCGCCGGCGGCGAAGGCAGCGGCGGCGGCCCCGATCTGATGGGCGGCGAAGACCCAGCCGAAGACGATGGTGCCGTTGTCGCCGAAGATCTCCCGGCACAGTGCGGCCGTCGGTGGGACCGTCGCGACCCAGTCGAGGCCGTAGACGACGATGAAGAGGATCATGCTCGGGTGGACCGTGTCCGAGAGCAGCCAGGGCAGAAGCAGCAGGCCGACCCCGCGGAAGGTGTAGTACGCGACGAGGAGGATCCGGGGATCGAATCTGTCGGTCAGCCAGCCGGAGAAGACGGTGCCCACGATGTCGAAGATCCCGACGACCGCGAGCAGGCCGGCCGCCGTCGATGCCGGCATTCCATGGTCGTGGGCCGAGGGGATGAAGTGGATGCCGATGAGTCCGTTCGTCGTCGCGCCGCAGATCGCGAAGGCAATGGCCAGAGCCCAGAACGAGCGATGACGGGCGGCGAAGAAGAGACCTGTGAAGGCGCGTCGGGCGGCGCCGGTGCCGCGGCGTTCGGCGGACGTGGTCGGGCCGGACTCCGCCGTGGTCGGGGTGTCGACCTCAGGTTCGGTCGCGTCGTCGAGGTCGGTCGGGCGATCCGTGCTCGCATCAGGCGCACCGTAGGGCAGGACGCCCAGGTCCGAGGGATGATCACGGAGGAAGAACCAGACCAGCGGCACGGCGGCCATCGCCGCGATGCCGATGAGCAGGGATGCCGGCTTCCATCCGGTGGATTCGGCGATCGTGGCGACCGGCGGCAGGAAGATCAGCTGACCGGTGGCCGATCCGGCAGTGAGGATGCCCATGACCAGCCCGCGACGGGCGAGGAACCAGCGGTCGGCGACGGTGGCGGCGAAGACGAGGGCCATCGAACCGGTGCCCAGCCCGATGAGCACTCCCCAGAAGATGAGCAGCTGCCACGATGCGGTCATGAGCACGCTGCCTCCGGCGCCGAGGGCGACGAGAGCCAGAGCCGCGGCCACGACCTGGCGGATGCCGAAGCGATCCATGAGTGCCGCGGCGAAGGGGGCGGTGAGCCCGTAGAGCAGCAGGTTCACGCTCACGGCCAGGGACATGCTGCTCATCGACCACCCGAAGTCCGCATGGAGCGGGACCATGAGCGCTCCGGGAGCAGCCCGGAATCCGGCGGCGGCGAGCAGGGCGATGAAGGCGACGGCAGCGACCCACCAGGCGGGGTGGATGCGGCGGTGCCTCCGCTGCGCGGGTGGAGTGGTCGACATCGATCCCTCGGGCTTTCTTCAAGGAAGTTACACTGGAGGAAGTATAGGCAGACTTCGTCGAAGAAAGGTAGTCGATATGGCTTTGCGTTCGGATTGGTCGCAGGAGTTCTGCCCGGTGAAGCGGTCCCTCGACGTGCTCGGCGATCCGTGGGTGCTGCTCATCGTCCGCGACGTCCTCCATGGTCGGGGGCGTTTCGATCAGCTGCGTGAGAATCTCGGAATCTCCGAAGCCGTGCTCAGCCGGCGGTTGACCGGGATGATCGAGGCCGGGCTGCTGACGAAGGTCGACTACGCCGATGGGGCCCGGATCCGGCAGGGCTATGCGGCCACCGAGGCCGCCGCCGATCTGCTGCCGATCCTGCAGCAGCTGTCGCTGTGGGCAGAGAAGCACACCGCACTGCCTGCCGGTGGAGGCCATATGGCACTCATCCACGACGCCTGCGGGCAGGAGACGACTCAGGGCGAGGTGTGCAGCGCCTGCGGTCAAGTGTTGTTGCCGGAGGACATGTCCTGGGACAAACCGTGGAAGCACGCGCGCGAACGGCTGCAGCCGGCCGGGACTCTGAGCTGAGTTTCGCCGGGACTAGCAGGCCGCTGGCGGCCATGGTCGGTGCTTGATCGCGATCTGGAAGACCCGGGCATTGGGCCCCCCGGCGATGGAGAAACCGCCGGCGCCCAGGGTGTAGCCGCATTCGGAGCAGCCGCCGGCGAGGACATCAGTCCAGTCGCAGGTGTCAGGGCTGATCTCGCTCATTCGCCGCCCTTTTTGGAGCTCGACTTCTTGCTTCCGGACTTGGTGGTCCCGGTCGTCTTCCTTCCGGATTTCTTTCCACTCGTCTTCTTACCGTCATTGAGGATCTCGGCGAGCACGGTGGCCTGACTGATGTCGTCGCGCTTGGCCGCGGTGAGCAGGGTGAGAGTCCCCTTCTGTGCGAGCTCCCGCAGCTCATCGAGGGCCTGCGCGGCATCATCGTTCTTCAGTTCCTCGCGGAAGCGGCGAGCGAACTCGTCGAACTTCTCCGGGTCGTGGGAGTACCACTTGCGCAGCTCGGTCGAGGGCGCGATGTCCTTGACCCATTCGTCGAGCTGGGCCTTGTCTTTGCTCACCCCGCGCGGCCAGACCCGATCGACCAGAACTCGGGTCCCATCGGACGTCTGCGCTTCGTCGTAGATGCGGCGGACCCGGACCTCGTGTGCGCTGCTCTTGGCTGAGCTCTTCTTCTCGGACATCCGCTGACGCTCCTTTCGGTCGCTTCCCTTCGAGTCTACGACGCGAATACAGCGGCAGTGCTCTCTTCCTCTGCCGCTCTTGTCGACAGCTGTTCCTGACGACAGCTGCACTTGACGGCTGTCGGTGTGAACACCGCGGCCGATGGCGCCCGCTGAAGCGTAGGCGTCCGAGACGTAGGTCGCCTTGGTGTCACTGCGCAGGTCACTTCCACGACGTAGAGGATGTCGACGAAATCCGTGGGTGCGGCATGCTGAGTCGGGCTGGTGGATGTTGGCATCGTTGCCTCCTCGAACGAAGAATGATTCTAGGTTCACGCCTGGTGAACATCAGGTTATGACCGCGGTCAAGAATCGCGTTGCCGGAAGATTCTTGTGAGTTCGCCGAGTTTCGTCAGTCCGCATCGGAGCGTCGGTGCACCGGTGGAAGAATGTTGCCCGCAAGGGTGCCGATGACGACGAGAGACGGACGACGATGACCACGGTAGAACCTGGGCCGAACAGCTCGATGTCACCGAGGGGCAGGCAGACAGCCGCCGGTGCTGAGATCGGGGCGCTCATCGGCGCCGGCTTCGGACTGCTGTTCCTCGTCCTCAACACCGTCCAGTTCTCGATCCTGGGGCGCACACTCGTCATCGCGGTCGGCGTCATCGTGTTCGTCGGCATCGCGGTCCTCGCGGTTCGCGGACTGCTGCGGAGACGTGGTGGTGGCGGCCGCCTCGGCGAATCTGGGGAACGCGGTCGTCGGGAACGGACGTCCTGGCGCGCTTACTGGATCATCGTGCTCATCGAGGCGGTCCTGTTGTTCGCCGGAACCCGCCTGTTGGCGAGCCTCGGCCATCCGGAGCTCGGAGTGGCGTGGGTGGCCGTTGTCGTCGGCACTCATTTCTTCGCGCTCGGCTGGGTGTTCGGGCTCGACCGCTTCCATGTGCTCGCCACCGTCGTCACACTCTGCGGAATCGGCGGGTTCATTGCCTTCTTCGCGGCGGCTCCGGCGTTCATCCCCGTCATCAGCGGCGTCATCTCAGGCTTCGTGCTGCTCGCCTTCGCCATGTGGGCCCTCATCCCGACCGAGCGGTAGAGCCCGGCACGCATCGAGTTTCGTTCGGTTCGTCATCGGGTTCTGATACGGTCATCGAGTTTTCTCTCGATGACTGGATCAAAAGTCGATGACTCCCCACGAGGTGGCCGGGCCGGAGGCCCCTCACGTCGCTTCGCGTGCGCTCGTGGCCACTCGGCGGGCGCCCGGCAGGTGGCGGGGCGTGGGTCAGTCCTCGGCGGGGGCTTCGGGGGCCCCGGCTCCGTTCTTCTTCAGCGGCTGTACGCGCGGGGGCGGGAACTCCGGCGCCTGAGCGGCGGGCCGGGCCTCCAGCCCCGCGAACACCTCGGCGATGGCACGGTCGAGCTGTGGATCGTCGGCGGCGAAGAGCTGACCGGGATCGTGCTCGACCTCGATATCGGGCTCGACGCCGTAGTTCTCCACACTCCAGCCCTTGCCCTCGATCCAGAAGGCATAGCGCGGCTGCGTCACTCCGGTGCCGTCGACGAGATCGTAGCGACCGTCGATGCCGACGACTCCGCCCCACGTGCGCACGCCGACGACCGGGCCGATGCCCTTGGCCTGCACGCGCGCGTTGATGATGTCGCCGTCGGAGCCGGAGAACTCATTGGCCACGAAGACCACAGGCCCGCGCGGAGCATCCTCGGGGTCCCGGTCCATCTGGTCATAGTTGCGAGCCGCACCCCACGCGACCACTTGGTCGGCGAAGCGTTCGGCCACCAGAGCACTCGTGTGACCGCCTCGGTTGAATCGCACATCGGCGATGACGCCTTCACAGGCCGTGGCCTGTCGCAGATCCCGGTGCAGCTGTGCCCAGCCGTACGAGGTCATGTCCGGCACATGGACGTAGCCGATGCGGCCGCCGGACTTCTCGGCCACATACTCCCGGCGGGAGCGCACCCAATCCTGATAGCGCAGCTTCTCCTCGGTGGGCAGCGGAATGACGGCGACCGTGCGGTCCTTGCGACCGCGGCGCAGAGTCAGCTCGACGATCGTGTCCGCGGCCCCCTGCAGATGAGTGGCGGGACCGGCCGCCTCGTCGACGGGCTGACCGTTGACAGCCACGATGATATCGCCGACGGCAGCTCCGACTCCGGCCTGGCGCAGCGGCGACCTTGCCTCCGGTTCACTGCTCTCACCGGGAAGGATGCGAGAGATCGTCCAACCCTCAGCGCTCCGCTCAAGATCCGCACCGAGGAATCCGAGCTTCTTCGACCCATCGCCGAGCCCAGACGGCGGACTGACATAGGCATGCGAGGTGTTGAGCTCGCCCACGGTCTCCCACAGCACGTCGACGAGATCGTCATGGGTCAGGGCCTTAGCAGCCACGGCACGCCAGCGCAGCGTCACCGACTCCCAATCGACCCCGTTCATGTCCTCGCGCCAATAGTGGTCTCGCATGATCCGGGAGTTCTCCTCGAACATCTGCAGCCATTCGGCCCGACGGTCGAGCTCGAATCGCAGACGCGAGATGTCGACGGGGACGAACTCGTCATCGTCGGCCTCGACCTTCCGGTTCGCCGGAACCACGCTGATCGCATCGTCGCTGCGCACGACGAGCAGTTTGCCGTCTCCGGAGATCTCATACTCGTCGGCCTTGTCGACGACGGTGGTGACCTTCCGCTTGGCGAAATCGAAGTACTGGATGACCTCGGCGGGTTTGTCACCGGCATCTCCGGCCCGCCCGGTGCCGAGCTCACCGGCTTCGACGTCGCCGGTGCGCAGCCAGACGGGTCCTCCCTCGGCGGATTCGAGATCGCGGAAGACCCCCGAGGCGACCGGGAACGGCACGATGCGCTCCTCGGCTCCCTCGAGTTCGACCTCGACGGTGGCGGCCGGTTTGTCCCCGCGACCGCGCTCGGACTTCGCCTCCTCGGTGACCTCGCTGATCGCCCATCCGCCGGCGCTCGGTCCGAAGGGCGCAGGTTCATCGGCGGCCAGGGGCAGCAGCCACGGTCGGGTGACGCCGTTGAACGACAGATCGAAGGAATGCTGGTTGTACGAAGGATCGAAGGTGCGATCGGAGAGGAAGGCGACGAACTTCCCGTCCCGGGTGAACGTCGGCGAGAAATCATTGAACTTGCCGGTCGTCAGCGGCTGGGCCTGACGATCCGATTTCACCTCGGCGATCATCAGCTGCGCGAGCAGCTCCTCACCCTGCGTCGGCTGGGACCACACGAGGTACTTCCCATCGGGTGAGAACCGAGGATCGCGCGCCTCGCCGTGTCCCGAATGCCCGACCAGACGCGTCCGACCATTGCCCACCTCGACGGTCCGGATCGATCCGTCGTGGGAGATCGTGGCGAGCATCTTCCCCGCCGGATCCGCCTTCAGGTGCAGGACCCGTCCCAGGGCTCCAACCCCGATTCGCCGAGGCGGCTTGTCCCCAGTCACGGACGCGACCTCGATCGCGTCCTCCCCTTCGACGTCGGTGATGTACGCGGCAAACCCGGTGTCCCCGAGGACGAGGGGCTCGCGGGTGCGGATCGACGAATCCGCGCACAGCGCCCGGGCCGGGCCCTCGCGGTGGGCGAGCCAGAACGTCTTGCCCCGCCATTCCACCACCGAGGCATTGCCTTCTCTGTCGGGGCTGATGTGGTTGAGCCCGGTCTTCGGATCGAGGCTCAGCGGCTGCACCTGGGTGCCCGGCAGAGTCACTGCGAGGGTGCGGACCTCGGCGTCGAGGCTGTCGAGGATCTTGATCTCCCCACGGGAGTGCCAGACGATGCGGGTGCCGTCGGTCGTGGCGTCACGGACATAGCCGGTGGCCTCGGTCTGGTGCGTGAGCTGCCGTGGTTCGACCGAGTCATCACCCGAAATCGCCGAGGTGGCCAGTCCGTCGATGATCCACAGGTTCGCCTGCTCATCGGCATGGTGAGGGAAGGTCGCGGCCCGGTCCGAGGTGAACACGAGCGAATCGCCGACCCACAGCGGGTCGGTCAGAGAGGCCTCGTCCTCGCGCAGCAGCCGCTGCCACCGGGCTCCGGTTCCATCTCCGATGCCGGCAGCGTTCGTGGTGCCGGCCCGATCGAGCCACAGCCTCGGCGCAGTGCCTCCCCGGTAGCGCTTCCAGTGCGCGGGCGGACGGGAGAACGGCGTCGACAGAGCGGTCACTCCCGTGTGGTGCCGGGCCAGACCCGAGGCACGACCGAACGACAGCCGATCGACCTCACCGTCGAGGCTCACGGACTTCACGACATGGTTGCGGACCTCGAACTCCCCGGCATTCGCACCGACGAGGAGATGGGCGGCATCGGCCCACCCGAGCATCGTCATCGCGCTCGACCCCAACCAGGTGAGCCGACGCAGGGCTCCGGTGGCCACCTCGGCGACCATGAGCTCCGCCTGTCCGGTGCGGAAGGATACGAACGCGACGTGCGCTGCATCGGGGGAGATCCTCGGTGACCGGACGGGCGCATGATCGGAGGTCAGCCGCCAGGCGCGGCCGCCGGAGGAGGGAACGAGCCAGACATCGTCGTCGGCGGTGAAGGTGATGAGATCGGACTGGATATGGGGATAGCGAAGATAAGTCACGTGACCCACATTACAAGCTCGACTGTGCGGCGACCGCGGGCCGGAACCGATGCCCAGGCAACTTGCACGCGGCAATAGAATGGGCACATGCCATCTCTGACTTCTGTGCTCACGGACCGTTTCGCCGCCGCCCTCACCCAGGCCTTCGGTGAGGACTTCGCCGGACGTGACCCCGTCATCCGCAGCAGCCAGTTCGCAGACTTCCAGGCCAATGTGGCTCTGCCGCTGGCCAAGGAGCTGAAGTCGAAGCCGCGCGACATCGCCGCACAGATCGTCGAGAACCTCGACCTCGAGGGTGTGTGCGAGACCCCGGAGATCTCCGGACCCGGGTTCATCAACCTCACCTTCACCCCCGACTTCCTCGCCTCCACCCTCGAGGCTGGGGATGCCGCAGCGGCACCGGCAAACGATGCCCCGCAGAAGATCGCCATCGACTACTCGGCCCCGAACGTGGCCAAGGAGATGCACGTCGGGCACCTGCGCACCACCGTCGTCGGCGACGCCCTGGCCCGCACCCACGAATTCGTCGGCAACACGGTCATCCGCCAGAACCACATCGGCGACTGGGGAACCCCCTTCGGCATGCTCATCGAGCACCTCCTCGATGTGGGAGTCGACTCCGACGAGGCCTCCGAAGTGTCCGAGAACCCGAACGCCTTCTACCAGGCGGCTCGGGCGAAGTTCGACTCAGATGAAGCCTTCGCCACCCGCTCCCGGTCCCGCGTCGTCAAACTCCAGAGCGGCGACGAAGAGACCCTGGGCCTGTGGACGACGCTCGTCGGCTACTCCCGCGAGTACTTCAACCGCATCTACTCCCTCCTCGACGTCACCCTCACCGACGCCGATCTTGCCGGAGAGTCCACCTACAATGACATGCTCGCCGAGGTCTGCGACGAGCTCGAGGCGAAGGGCCTGGCCACGATCTCCGATGGAGCGCTGTGCGTGTTCCCCGAAGGCTTCACCGGTCGTGAGGGCGAACCCCTGCCGCTCATCATCCGCAAGTCCGATGGCGGCTACGGCTACGCCACGACCGACCTCGCGGCCGTCCGCAACCGGGCGATCAACCTCGGTGTCAACCGGGCGCTCTACGTCGTCGGCACCCCGCAGGCCATGCACTTCGAGATGGTCTTCACCGTCGCCCGCGCGGCCGGCTGGCTGCCGGAGACCTTCAGCGCCGAGCACGTGAAGATCGGCAATGTGCTCGGATCCGACGGCAAGATCCTGCGCACCCGTTCGGGTGCCCCGCTGCGCCTGGCCGAACTCCTCGAAGAGGCCGTGACCCGAGCGAAGACGACCCTGGCAGAATCACACGTGGACTTCGGTCCCGAGGAGGCCGACGAGGTCGCGCGCATCGTCGGCATCGGTGCGGTCAAGTACGCCGACCTCTCCGTCGCCCACGACACCTCGTACACCTTCGACCTCGACCGGATGCTCGCCCCCATCGGCAACACCGCCCCGTACCTCCAGTACGCCGGTGCCCGGATCCGTTCGATCGGACGCAAAGCTGAGGCCGAAGGCGTCGATGCCTCCCAGGTCGCGAACGCGGCGATCAGCCTCGGCGAGACGGCCGAACGTGAGCTGGCCCTGTCGATCCTCGGCTTCGCCGATGTGGTCGCCGAGGTGGCCGCCGGGTCGACGCCCCACCGCCTGTGCACCTACCTGTTCGATCTCGCCCAGGCATTCACCTCGTTCTACGAGCAGTGCCCGGTGCTCATCGCCAAGACCGAAGAGCTGCGCGACTCCCGTCTGCGGCTCTCGGCGATCGTGCTCGAGGTCCTCCAGGCCGGTCTAGGGGTGCTCGGCATCCGCGTTCCCGAGCGGATGTGAGTTCGCCTCAGCGGCCTTCTGCCAAGAGGATGCTGCCCTGGATCGTTCTGGGCATCGTCATCCTCGCCCTCAACCTGCGCACCCCGATCATCGCGCCGACGGCGATCCTGCCCGACATCCAGGAGGGCACGGGATTCAGCGCCGCCGGACTCGGTCTCCTCACTGGTCTGCCGGTTCTGCTGTTTGCGCTGGCCACGCCGCTGGCGGGGAAGTTCATCACCCGCCTCGGGGCCGAAGCCACGGTTCTCGCCTGTCTGTCCGGTGTCCTGCTGGGCACAGTTCTGCGGTCGGTCGGTCCGTCCTGGCTCGTGCTCGTGGGCACCGGAATCATCGGCCTCGCGATCACCCTGGGCAATATCGTCGTCCCCGTCATCATCCGCCGCGAGGTCCCGTGGGAACAGGTGTCGATGGTCACCGGCCTGTACTCGGCGATGATGAACGTCGGGTCGATGGCCACCCTCATCGGCACCGGCCCGCTGGCCGCAGCCTTCGGCTGGCGCTGGGCGCTGGCCGCATGGGGTGTTCTCGCCCTCGCTGGGCTCGGTTTCTGGATGGTGCTCATCCGCGTGCGCGTGCGCCGCGAGGGGGAGGCTGCCCGCGCTGCCGCCGCGGAGGCCGTCGATTCGACTGACCCTTCACTCGCCGAGGCGGCCGCCCCCGCTGCGAAGCAGTCGTGGGCCGAAGCTCCCGCCTCCTTCCGAGTGATCATCGCCCTGCTCATCATCACGTTCTCCGGGCAGTCGACTGCTTACTACGTGACGACGACCTGGCTGCCGAGCTACCTCGGCGACACCATCGGGCTCGCCCCCACTGCCGCCGGAGGCACGGCGTCTCTGTTCCAGATCGCGGCGATCCCCGGCGCCTTCGGAGTGCCGCTGCTGGCAGTGAAGACGAAGCCGTGGGTGCCCGTGGCGATCGTCGCAGTCCTCTGGCTGTCCCTGCCCGTGGGCCTGCTGGCAGCCCCCGGTTCGTACTGGCTGTGGGCGACCACCGGCGGCATCGCCCAGGGCGGCGGGTTCACCGCGATCTTCTCGATCATCGCCCGCACCGCCGGCAGCGACGCCCAGACCGCGTCAGCATCGGCACGCGTCCAATTCGGCGGCTACCTCGCAGCGACCTTGGCCCCGCCGTTCGCCGGTTGGCTCCACACCGCGACCGGCGGGTGGACGGCACCGCTGCTGCTCATCCTCACCGCTACCCTCGTGTTCACGATCACCGGACTCGTGGCCGCCCGCCGAGCTGGAGGCTTCCCCCGCGGCGGGCGCGAGGTCCTCGACCCCGAATAGGCTCTTGCTACCTGACGGCGGCCCAGCAACCTCGCGCCAGGTTGCTGGGCCGCCGTCAGGTAGCAAGAAGGAGTCGACACGCACATAAACACCGAGGCGGCCCACCACGATGGTGGGCCGCCTCGGTGACGATGATTCGCCTGAGTGACTCAGTGCTTGGCGTCGGAGCCCTCAGCCGACTGCGAAGCCGGCTTCGGAGCGGGGACCTCGTCCGCGGCCTCAGCCTTGGTCGAGGGCACAGCAGTCTGCGAGACCTCGGTGGCCGCGGCCTGGCGCGAAGCTGGGGTGGAACCGACCGGACGGGCATCGGCGGGACGGTTGTTCGGCAGCGGGGTCGACCAGGGATCTTCGACCGGCTGGGCCTTCTTCCACACGTAGTAGCCGATTCCGGCGGCCGAACCGATGACGAGGGTCCACACAAGTGCGGCCTTTCCGCCACCGGACTTGCGAGCGGTGTCCTTCTCGATGCGCTTGCCAGCGTTGGCGAGAGCCTTGCGGGCCTTCTTCATGGCCTTCTTGTCGCCGGTGAGGCGGACAGCCAGGTCATCGATGAGCTTCGGGGTCTCGGCAGCGGACAGCGAAGTCGCGGCGTTCGATGCGAACTTGCCGGCGCGTTCGGTGGCTTCTGGTCGGTAGGCCTCGAGCCTGTCGGCCCAGTCGTGGACTCGATCATTGGCCTTGTCGGCGAGAGCTTCGACCTGCGGACGCGCCTTCTCAGCGAACTCTTCGGCCTTGCCGGCAAGCGCCTCGACCTGGGGGCGAGCCCTGTCTGCGGCCTCACGCAGCTTCGGGGCCGCGTTCTCGCTGGCATCTGCCAGGACTCGGAGCGACGTCTGCTTCGCGGAATCGAGCTTCGAAGTGAGCTGATCTCGAGTGGGCTTCTTCGACATAAACAGTTCCCAATCCTTAGATGTCGGTGGTCAGGTGATCACTGACCAGTCTACGGCCTAGGGGCAACCCTGTGGACAGCGGATGTCATCGAATTGTCTGCGGATCGCCTGACAGGTTGGGCAATGGACCTGATGCGAAACTGCATTCGCCGCCTCGGCGTGGAAGAATGAAGCCATGACTACAGCTTCGACACATACCGCAGTCCTGCACACCAACCACGGTGACATCACCATCAACCTCTTCGGCAATCATGCTCCGAAGACCGTGGCCAACTTCGTCGAACTCGCCCAGGGGGAGCGTGAGTTCACCGATCCCTCGACCGGCGAGCCGACCAAGCGCCCCTTCTACGACGGCCTCGGCTTCCACCGCATCATCTCGAACTTCATGATCCAGGGCGGCTGCCCGCTGGGCACAGGCACCGGCGGACCCGGCTACACCTTCGATGATGAGATCCACCCCGAACTGCAGTTCGACCGCAAGTACCTGCTGGCCATGGCCAACGCCGGCAAGCAGATGGGACGCGGCACCAACGGCTCGCAGTTCTTCATCACCACCGCCGAGACCCCTTGGCTCAACGGCAAGCACACCATCTTCGGTGAGGTTGCCGACGAAGCCTCGCAGCGGGTCGTCGACGAGATCGAGGGTGTGCGCACCGCGGCGATGGACAAGCCGGTCGAGCCGGTCGTCATCGAGAAGGTCGACGTCACCGCGAAGTGAGTCACGGTCCTTGAAGGACCACTGAGTACCATGGTGTGATGGACACACCTGAAGAGGGCTCGGCACGGGAAACCGGCCGGGCCCTCTCTGCAGCCCCGCCGCTGATCACCCGCACTCTCCTCATCGTCACCATCGTGGCGTTCCTCGCGGAGCTCATTCCCGGCCTCGACCTGCTGCGCCGACTGAGCTTCGTTCCCGCACTCACGCTCGAACAGCCGTGGCGGGCGCTCACGGTCGCCCTCGTCCACGAAGAGCCCTCCCCGTTCCATCTGCTGGCGAACATGATCGGACTGTTCTTCTTCGGATCCTTCGTTGAAAGGGCGTTAGGGCACTCGAAATTCCTAGCCGTCTACATCATCGGGACCGCTGGTGGTTCGGCCATGGTGCTCCTGCTGGCCGACCCCTTCAGCGTCGATTGGGTGACGAACCACATCGGTGCCTCGGGTGCGGTGTTTGCGCTCGTCGGTGTTCTCCTGGCCCCGACCCGTCACCTCGACCGGAATATCACCGGGGTGCTCGTCTTCGTCGCGCTCAACTTCGGCTATGGATTCCTCGTCGCGGGGGTGTCGTGGGAGTCCCACCTCGGCGGTCTGATCACCGGATTCGTACTCGGGTGTGCGGGGCTGCTCGGGCCGCAGCGCCCACGGACGCTTGTGTTCACGTCGACCTCGGTCGGTCTGGTGGTGCTCATGGCGGCCGGCGGAGCGTGGAAGTTGGCCGGCCTCTCAGCTCTGCCCTGAGCTTGGAGCTCGGAGCTCGAAGCTCGGCTGAGGCCCTGGACTCAGTCGCAGAGTGCGACGTTTTCGTCGGCTGGGCGAAGTCGCACAGGTGCTATCAGACTGTTACCAGACAAAAGCCGTTTTGTGTGCACTCTGCAGTGGAAAATTCTCTGTCCACAAGCTCTATCCACAAGGTGGATAACTTACACCCGTGTGTTTAGACTGGTCAGAGGCCTAAAATAAGTTTTCCACAAGTGACGCACCCGGCTTGGGTATAACTCGGCGCTTGTGGATTGTTGATGCCGTGGCGCGGCTGTCGGAGCGAGTGGAGCGCCGCTGCTGGTGCGAACGTGGACCGGTGAATGCAGATTGTCTGGTCGTTCCGCGGTGATTCCGAGCTCGGAATCACCGCGGAACGACCAGACAATCGTCAGCGTGTGCGGCCGGGGTCGGCTACCGCCAGCGTGTGGACATGATCAGACCCGCCACGAAGAAGGCGAAGCCGATGAGGATGTTCCAGTTGCCCCACGCTTCGACGGGGAAAGCACCCTGGGTGATGTAGAAGGTGACGAGCCAGATCAGGCCGATGAGCAGCAGGCCGATGAGGACCGGCAGGAACCAGCTCGGGTTCGGCTTGATGGTCTGCTGGCCCGAGGTCGAGGTGTAGCTCGCGGTCTTGCGACCCTGCGGGCGCTTGGCGGGATTGCCCGAACGGGACGTGCGCTTGGCGGCCGCACCTTTCGAGCCGGTTGTCTTGGAGGCCGATGATTTGGAATCAGAGGCCTTCGAGTCGGAGGTCTTCGACGACTTCTCGTCCCTCGACGCCTTGGTCTTCTTCCCGGCGGCCGCGGTCGCTGAGTCCTTCGCGGAAGCCTTCTCGGAGTCCTCTGCGTCCTCATCCGCGGAATCGTCCTTCAGATCATCCGCAGCAGACTCCGTCGCGTCCGACTCGGTGTCAGCAGCCTCGGCGACATCGGTGTCGAGCGATTCGGTCTCGAGCTCCTCGATCTCGGTCGCTTCGACCGCTTCTGCGGATTCGGCCTGCTTCGCCTTGGCCGCCGACGAAGTGCGAGAAGTGCGCTGGGGGCGTCCTTTGGACTTGGCCACAAGTACTCCTTTGTCGGCCGACCGTCGTTGGGGTCGCCGAATGAATGGTTGGGGACGATCGCAGACCAGTCTACTCGGGGCGGGGGTCACAGTGAAAAACTCCGACTACCCTGAAAGCGCCCCGAGCGCGCCCCGAACGATGATTCCCATACGATAAAGTGCATAGGGGTGTCCCCGCCTGTCTTCTTCGACGGCCCCCGACAATGCAGTGACAGTCACGGAGCAGAAGTGGTGAATAGTTCCTCCTCGGGTAACGAGCCGGGCGTGAATCCGCCCTCGCGACCCACTATCCGTCCTGCTCAGAGACGGCAGGCTCCATCTGACTACGGTGACCAACAGCTGGGTCACTCCGCCGGTCCGCCTGCGGACGGTTCCCGTGCTTCCGGCGATCAGCCGCTGCCCAGCCGACGCGAGCTGCGACGCAGGGAAGCCGAAGCCGCTGCGGCCCAGGGCGAACCGACCGCCGTCTACTCCGACGCCCCGCCCGTCTACGACCAGCCCCAGCCGACCCACGTGCAGGCCACACAGGCCATGCCCGCGGCGCCGCAGGGTCACGGTGGATCGCAGACGCACGGCCGCCTCGGCGAGGATCAACCCCAACCGCAGGCCGTACCGCAACCGCAGGCCGCACCCCAACCTCATGGCCGGCCTCAGACCCGCCGCCAGCGCCGACGTCAGCCCGTGGAGAAGGAACCGCTGGGCCCGATCCGCGGGACCGTGCGCACCTTCGGCGAACTGTGCATCACGGCCGGTCTCGTCCTCATCCTCTTCGTCGTCTGGCAGCTGTGGTGGACGGACATCCAGGCCAACCGCGACAACGAAGTGCTCGCCGACGAACTCACCCAAGACTGGGCGAACCAGGATCCGAACGAGCTGCCTGACGACCCGGACGAACCCGTGGTCTCCGATCCCGTGGGCAAGAACGAGGCCTTCGGGATCTTCTACATCCCGCGCTTCGGCGACGACTACTACCGCACCGTCGCCGAGGGCGTCGACCTCGAACCCGTGCTCAACCGGATGGGCGTGGGCCGCTACCCGAACTCGGCGATGCCGGGCGAAGTCGGGAACTTCTCCATCGCCGGCCACCGCGTGACCTACGGCAAGCCGCTCAACCAGATCGCGAACCTGCGCCCAGGCGATGAGATCATCGTCCAGACGAAGGACGGCTTCTACACCTACACCTTCCGCAACTTCGACATCATCCTCCCCGATGCCGTCGAAGTGCTCTCGCCCGTGCCCGACGCCCCCGACTTCAAGGGCAAGGACCGGATCCTGACGATGACGGCCTGCAACCCGATGTTCTCCGCCCGGGAACGCTACGTCGCCTACGCCGAACTCACGGACTGGACGCCGGCCAGTGACGGAGCACCGGACAATATCAAGGACTCGAAGGCCTATGACAAGGTCAGCAAGAACGGCGGTGCCTGATATGTACGCATTCATCTGGCGGATCCTCCCGGGCAACTGGGTGGTCAAGCTCATCCTCGCCCTCATCCTCATCGCGGCTGTCGTGTTGCTGCTCATGCAGTACGTCTTCCCCGTGATCGCCCCGTACATGCCCTTCAACAACGCCACAGTGACCGAAGGCGGACAATGACGCAACGGAGAGCAATGACAAAGATCCTCGTCATCGACAACTACGACAGCTTCGTCTACACGCTCGTGTCCTATCTGCGCGAGCTCGGAGCGGACGTCGACGTCGTCCGCAATGACGACATCCCCGCCTCTGCGATCGCGGAGACCGTGAGCGCCTACGACGGCGTGCTCCTGTCCCCGGGGCCCGGCGTGCCCGCAGAATCCGGGGTCTGCCCGCCCCTGCTGTCCTGGGCGGAGACGGCCGGCATGCCCGTGTTCGGCGTCTGCCTGGGCCATCAGGCACTCGGCGAGGTGTTCGGCGCCGAGGTCACCCATTCTCCCGTGCTCATGCACGGCAAGACCTCGGTCATCACCCACGACGGCGAAGGCATCTTCTTCGGCTGCCCGAGCCCGCTGACCGTCACCCGCTACCATTCGCTGGCGATCGTCGACGAGACCCTCGACCTCGAGAAGTTCGCCGTCACCGCCCGCACCGACGACGGCATCGTCATGGCCATCGAACACCGGGAGAAGCCCCTGTTCGGCGTCCAGTTCCACCCCGAGTCCGTGCTCACAGAACACGGATACCTCATGCTCGGCAACTGGCTCGAGGTGTGCGGTCTCGAAGGTGCCGCCCAGGCGGCGGCGGGCATGTCGCCGCTGGCGACCGCGATCGCCTGAGAATTCCCGCCGATCCCTGTTCTCAGGGTTCTCGCCGAGGCGGCCCATCGTTATGATCGTGAGCACAGTGATCCCTGTGCTCAGATGATCCGAACCCGCGCCGGGATCCGTGCATGGCCTCAGGAGCCGTGCACTGCCGACGAACAGGAGACACCGACGATGTCAGAACCGACCTATCTGCGCGACGAACCGTTCACCGAACTGACCGTCATCGAGGTCCCGGCCACCCCGGCGGCTGTCGTCGAGGCGCGCGAAGTGCACATGTCAGACCTGCCGGAACTCTTCGACGCCACGTTCTCCGGACTCTTCCCGGTGCTCTCCGAGGCGGGACTCGAACCCGCGGGACCGGCCTTCGCCCTCTACACTCGACAGCCGAGCGAAACGGTGGATCTGCAGGTCGGGATCCCCACGTCGGCGGGGCTGACGAATGCGCAGCCGATCGCCGGCGGCCATATCGTCATCCCCGCGGAGCTGCCCGGCGGCTCCATGGCCGTGCGCAGCCACCTCGGCGGATACGACGGGCTCGGAGAGTCCTGGGCGCAGCTGCTCAAGGACGCGATGGCGGCCGGGCATCGACCGGGACTGCCGTTCATCGAACTCTATGTCACCGAACCCAGCCCCGAGGCGGATCCCGCCGACATTCGCACCGACCTGTTCCTCACCCTGGAATGAGGACCAGCGTCACCGACGCCCACAGACTCTCTTCGGAGACGACAGCGGCCGGGCCAGTCGATGACTGACCCGGCCGCTGTGCGCTGCGATCTCAGTTGCCGATGATGCCTTCGGACCAGTCGTCGAAGAGCCCTCCGCCCATCGAATCATTGTCCTTATCATCCTTGTCGTCTTCGTTTCCGCCGTCATCGTCGCCGGGAGCGGTCGGGATGCCACCCGGGACGGACGGGATTGACGGCGACGGCTCCGGCGGCTTCTTGGCCACCTTCACCGTGATCTCACTGCCCTGCTTGATCTCGCTTCCCGCAGTGGCAGACTGTTCGAAGACCTTCTTCTCGTCGTGATCGGCGGTTTCGACCTCTTCTGTCTTGCAGCCGAGCTGGTAGTCATCGCCCTCGAGGATCTTGCAGGCTTCCTCCGCGGTCTTGCCCGCGACATCGGGGACCTCGACCATGCCCGAGGACACGACGAGATCGACATTCGAATCGACGTCGACTTCCTGACCGTCACCGGGCTTGGTCTCGATGACGACGCCCTTCTCCACGTCCGGGGAATTCTGGGAGATGTGGGTGCCGGCTTGGAGGCCTGCGTCGTTGATGATCTTCCGCGCCTCTTCCTCGGTCTTGCCGGAGACACCGGGGACCTTCACTGACTCGGGGCCCGACGAGATGACCAGCTTGACCACGCTGTCCTTCTCTACGCTCTGACCGCCCGGCGGGTCGGTTTCGATCGCCTTGCCCTCATCGACCTCCGCACTGTACTTCTCGTCGCGGTCGACTCTCAGGCCCTGTTTGATGAGCGCGGACTCGGCCTCATCGGCATCCATGTTCGCCACATCCGTGACCTGGACCTCAACGATCGGTTCGGGTTTGTTGATCTCGTACACCCACAGGGCCACGGCGGCCAGGGCGAGGAGGACGAAGATGCTGCCGATCCAGATCCAGGCGCGGGAGCGCTTCTGCGGCGGACGCTCCTCCTGATTGGTCATGATCGCCGATACGGGCCCGGTTTCGGGAGTGGGCTCGGCCTCGTTGGCATGAGCCATCGGAGCGGTCATGGGCGGGGCCATCATCGGATACGCCTGCGTGGCCTCGACATCGTCCTCGAAGCTCATTGGACGACCGTCGCGGGCGGCGAGCACGTCCTCGCGGAAGGTGTAGGCGTCCTGATAGCGGGCGTCGCGGTCCTTGAGCAGAGCGTGGAGGAGGAGCCGGTCGACGGCCGGCGGGATGTTCTGGTTATAGAAGCTCGCCGGCTGCGGGGTCTCGCCGACGTGCTGGTAGGCCACGGCCAGCTGGGAGTCGCCGACGAACGGGGGACGGCCGGCCAGGAGCTCATAGAGCAGGCAGGCGGTCGAATAGAGGTCGGAGCGAGCGTCGACGACCTCGCCGCGGGCCTGCTCGGGGGAGAGGTACTGGGCGGTGCCGACCACCGACTGCGTCTGCGTCAGTCCCGAATTGTCCTTGAGCGCTCGCGCGATCCCGAAGTCCATGACCTTGATGTCACCTTCGGGGGTGAGCATGACGTTCGCGGGTTTGATGTCGCGGTGGACGATGCCGTTGCGGTGGGAGTACTCGAGCGGAGCGAGAACTCCGGCGATGACGTTGAGCGCCTCGTCGACGGTGAGTGTGCCGTGTTCATTGAGGACTTCGCGCAGGGTCTGGCCCTCGACGTATTCCATGACGATGAACGGCACGGACACGGAGGATCCGCCGGATTCGACGAATTCCTCTTCACCCGAATCGTAGACGGAGACGATTCCGGGATGGTTGAGACCGGCCGCAGACTGGGCCTCGCGCTTGAGTCGCGTGTGGAAAGACGGATCGCGGGCGAGATCGGAGCGCAGAAGTTTGATGGCTACGCGACGCCCGAGACGGTTGTCGACGCCCTCATGCACCTCTGCCATGCCCCCACGGCCGAGGAGCGCACGAACTTCGTAACGCCCCGACAGCACCTTGGGTTCACTCATGTATGTCCTCCGCTTGTCTCACCCGGTCTCTCGGTTCATTCTCACCTGAACCGGGTCGAGTTTCAGTATCTCAAACTCTTCGTTTCTGCTGATCGCTGCTCTGAATCGCTCAATGTCTATTCATTGCCGTTGTTTCCGTTCGGGTTGCCGCCAGCCTCCGCGCTCGAACCGCTCGACGAGCCTTGATTGCTGCCCGCCCCGTCATTGCCGCTGTTCGGGTTGGAGCCGCCGGAGGTGTCGGCCGAATCGCCGGAGCTCGAGGAATCCGACTCTCCGGACGTGTCCGTCGAGGATGACGAGTCCGATTCGCTCGAGGTCTCGGAGTCCGACGACGAACTCGACGAGCTCGAGGAGTCCTGGTCGGAGGACGAGCCGTTGTCACCGGAGTCCGAACCCTGATCCTGCGAATCGGATGAGGAACCGGATGAGGAACCGGAATCCGAGCTCGACTCCGAGTCATTGCCCAGACC
The DNA here is from genome assembly GCF_013280495.1 of Brevibacterium permense. Classification (GTDB taxonomy): domain Bacteria; phylum Actinomycetota; class Actinomycetes; order Actinomycetales; family Brevibacteriaceae; genus Brevibacterium; species Brevibacterium permense. Next base: position 335,244 of record NZ_JABSSX010000004.1, on the reverse strand, counting down.
CGAATCGGATCCGGAGTCCGAGGCGGGCTCTTCGGGCTGCTCGGCGGGACCGGCGGAGATGTAGAGGGTGACGGTGTCACCCTCTTCGAAGGTGTAACCGTTGTCGCCCTCGCCGACGTCGGCGACGGTTCCGGCCGCCCGATCCGAGTTGATGTCGGTCGTCTCGACCTCGAGTCCCTTGTTCTCGAGGTTCTGCGTCGCCGAGGATTCCGTGAGTCCGATGTAATCGTTCTTATCGATCTCGATCGTCTTCGCCGCCTCCGAAGTGGGCGCCGAGGTCGACGGTTCCGGTTCGGGTTCGGCATTGCCTCCGCCGAGGAAGAACCACAGCAGGGAACCGACCGCGATGAGGGCGATGATCGCAAGGATCCAGATGAGGACGCGGCCCTTGTTCGACTGCTTGTCCTTCTCCAGATCCTGATTCTGCGAATCGTTGGGATCGATCTGTCCCGTATTCGCCGCCGCGTCGGCTCCGGCACCGGCCGCACCGGCGCCGACGACTCCGGCGGCGGCACCGTTCGGGTACACCTGGGTCGCATCGTTCGAGGCGGTGACGGGCAGGGTCTTCGTCGTGGCCGCCGGTTCCGGGTTGTTGAAGACCTGGGTCAGGGCTTCGGACGCCGCGGCTCCGTGGCGCATCTGCGGCACGAGCTCCTCCGCGCCGGCGATGTCCCCGGCCGAGAGCGCCTCGGCGGCCTTGGCGACCTTGAAGGCATCCGAGGGACGGCGTTCGGGCTTCTTCTCCAGCAGGCAGTCGACGAAACGGCGCAGCGGTTCGGAGACCGTGTCCGGCAGCGGCGGATGCTGCTGATTGACCTGGGCGATGGCGATTGCCACCTGCGAGTCTCCGGTGAAAGGACGCTGACCGGCCAGGGCCTCATAGGCGATGATGCCCAGTGCATAGAGGTCGGAACCGGGTCCCGAACCCTTTCCGGTGGCTTGTTCGGGGGCGAGGTACTGGGCGGTGCCCATGACCTGCCCGGTCTTCGTCAGCGGTGCCTGATCGGTGACTCGGGCGATGCCGAAGTCCGTGATCTTGACCCGGAAGTCCGGGGTCATGAGGATGTTGCCGGGCTTGATGTCACGGTGGATGACACCGACCTTGTGTGCGGCGCCAAGGGCCTGAGCGGCCTGTGTGACGATGGAGAGCGTGTCGGTCTCGGACAGGGGTGCACTGCGCTCGATGATGGCCGACAGAGCCTCACCGGGGACGTATTCCATGACGAGGTAGGGCGACCCCTGCTCGTCACCGTAGTCGTAGACGCCGGCGATTCCCGGGTCGGAGACTCGGCCCATGTTCTGGGCTTCGGCACGGAAGCGGGCGAGGAAGGTCGATTCGGAGAGGTACTCGTCCTTGAGGATCTTCGCCGCGACCTCGCGGCCGAGCACGGAGTCCACACCCTTCCAGACCTCTCCCATGCCGCCGACGGCGATGCGGGAGGTGAGTTTGTAACGGTTGCCCAACAGGGTGCCTTCGACGGGTCTCATTTCTCGACCACCGCTTCCATCATGTTCTTCGCGATCGGTCCTGCGACCGTCGCGCCATAAGCTTCGTTGCCCGCGTTTCCGCCGTTCTCGACTACGACCGCGACCGCGACCTGAGGGTCGTCGGCGGGGGCGAAGGAGATGAACCAGGCATGGGGTGCCGCGCCCGTGGCGTGCTGGGCGGTGCCGGTCTTCGCTGCGACCTTCGTATCGCCCATCTTCGCCACCGAGGCGGTGCCGTTCTCGACCACACCGGTCATCATGTCGGTGAGCTTGTCGGCCGTATCTCCGGACACGGGGCGGGACATCTGGCTCGATCGGGTCTCGGAGATCGGCTCGAGGGTGTTCGCATTGAGCACCCTGTCGACGAGCTGGGGCTTCATCATCTTGCCGCCGTTGGCGATTCCCGCGGTCATCATCGCCATCTGCAGCGGAGTCGACCTGACCTCGTACTGACCGAGCGAGGACTGAGCCAGCTGCGGCGGATTGAGGTCGGACGGGAAGGAGGACGGGGTGACATTGAGAGGGATCTCGAGATCCTCGCCGAAGCCGAACTTCTCGGCCTGCTTCGCGATTGCGTCTTCTCCGAGGTCCATGCCCAGGGAGGCGAATGAGGTGTTGCAGGATTCGGCGAGCGAATCGGCCAGGGTCGGCTTGCCCCCGTTGCGGCAGGCACCGGGATGCGAGTTGCCGATCGTCGCCGTCGTCTGCGGCAGATCGAGCGTGGCGGGTCCGTTGAGCTGCGAATCGGGCTCGTAGTCCCCGGATTCCAGGGCGGCCGCTGCGACGAGGACCTTGAATGTCGAGCCGGGCGGGTACAGGTTGCCGCCGATAGCGCGGTTGTAGGCGGGTTTGCCGTCGGCGGCTTCGAGGTTCTTATAGGCCTGGCTGGCTTCGGTCGCGTCGTGGCTGGCCAGTGCATTGGGATCCCAGCCCGGGGTCGAGGCCATGGCCAGGATCTTCCCGGTCTTCGGGTCGAGAGCCACGGCGGCGCCGTTCTGGTTGCCCAGCCCGTCCCACGCCGCCTGCTGCACCTTCGGGTCGATCGTCAGCTCGACGGCGGCGCCGCGGGGCTGCTCACCGGTGAAGAAGCTGCCGACCTTGTCGTAGAACAGGGCGTCGGAATCGCCGGAGAGGTAGTCGCCGGAGGCACGTTCCATCCCCGAGGCCCCGGACACGACGGAATAGTAGCCGGTCAGCGAGGCGTAGGCGCGCGGATCGAGGTTGTCCGAACCGTATTTGCGCTGGTACTTGTACTTGTCGTCGACGGGCTCCGAATAGGCGATCGGGGTGCCGTCGACGAGGATCGGACCGCGATCACGGGCCAGCTGGTCGAGGATCCGCCGGTTGTTCAGCGGATTGTTGTTCAGCGAATCCGCAGTTACGTACTGCACCCAGCTCGTCGACCCGAACAGGAGCGCGAACATGACGAATCCGACGACGGCGATATGCGTCAATGGCTTCTTCATCGTTCACCTCCGGTGGGTCGTTGGTCGGTGGCATCGGTGTCGTTCGGTGCCTGGCCGCGGGCCCGTTCGCCCGCGGGCGGCAGATTCGTGGTCGGGGCTTCGTCGTCGAACACGCGGGAGTCCGCCGGCGGCAGGTTCGTCGTGGGGGCATCCTCGTCGACGGTGAGCGCCGAGGCGGCCGTGTCGTTGGCGCGAGCACCCGCGGGAACGGGCTCGGGATCCTCGGTGATTCTGAGCACTCCGGTGTGGAATTCCTCTACGGGGCGCCTGGCATTGTCCGAGATCCGCAGCAGCAGGCCGATGATCATCCAGTTCGCGATGAGCGAGGAACCGCCCTGTGCGAGGAACGGCGTGGTCAGACCCGTCAGCGGGATGAGGCGCGTGACGCCGCCGACGACGACGAAGACCTGCAGGGCGATCGTGAACGACAGGCCCGTGGCCAGCAGAGTGCCGAAGCCGTCACGCAGCTGCTGAGCGGTGCGGATTCCGCGCTGGAAGATGAACAGGTAGCACAGCAGGATGACGAAGAGCCCGGCCAGGCCGATCTCCTCACCGAAGCTGGCGTAGATGAAGTCGGATTCGGCGTAGGGAACCATGTTCGGTCGGCCCTCGCCGAAGCCGGTGCCGATGAGTCCGCCGTTGGACATGCCGAACAGGCCCTGCACGAGTTGGTAGGAACCGCCGGGAGTCTTGTTGTACTCCTCGGCGGTCAGCGCATTGAGCCAACCGGACACACGCTGTCCCACGTGGGAGAAGAGGAAGGTCGCCGCAACCGCGCCGGCAGAGAAGAATCCGAGGCCCAGGATGATCCACGAGACCTTCGACGTGGCCACGTAGAGCATGGCGACGAAGAGGCCGAAGAAGAGCAGGGAGGTGCCGAGGTCGCGTTCGAAGACGAGGACGCCGACGCTTGCGACCCAGGCGACGACGATGGGCCCGAAGTCGCGCAGGCGGGGGAACCGGATGCCGAGGATCTTCGGCCCGGCGGCGACGAGCTGGTCCTTGTAGGTGACGAGGTAGCCGGCGAAGAAGATGGCGAGCAGGATCTTCGCGATCTCGCCGGGCTGGAAGGACAGGGGGCCGACGCCGATCCAGATGCGCGCACCGTTGATCGTCTTGCCGATGCCCGGGATGAGCGGAAGCAGGAGGAAGACCAGAGCGCCGAAGCCGGAGACGTAGGTGTAGCGGCGCAGCCAGCGGTGGTCGCGGATGACGAAGATCACCGCGATGGCCAAGCCCACCCCCAGTGTCATCCACACCAGCTGGGTCATCGCCGAACCGAGGTATTCCTTGCGGCCGAGGTCGACGCGGTAGATCATGGCAAGGCCGAGGCCGTTGAGCAGCACCGCGATCGGCACGAGCACGGGATCGGCGTATTTCGCCTTGATCCACACGATGATGTGGAGGATGACGCCGAGGGCCGCCAGCCATGCGGCATAGCCGTAGACATTGGCCGGGATGGTGTCTTCGACGCCGAGGCCGACCAGGGCGTAGGCACTGGTGGCGACGGCAATAGCCAGGACCAGGAGACCGAGCTCGGCCAACCGGTAGGTTCTGGGGCGCGCGGTCTGCGAGGGAGACTGGTTCATCACTGCGACTCCCGGGTGATGGCGTCGCTGGGGTCGGCAGACTTCGAATCCGGAGGTGAGGGAGCGGGGTCGCTCGGACTCGTCGAGTCCTCGACATCGCCGGACATGCCGGAGGAGCGATCGGATTCCTTGCGCAGATTGTCGATGATGCGATCGGCCTCGTCGCGTGACCCGGCGGGAATCGAACCGCGGAGCCGGTCCTGGGAGTAGCTGTTGAGGTTGCCGACGTCGATATCGGTGGTGTCGACGAGGCGGCTGAGTTCGATGGGCCCGAGCGTCGTGTCGAGACCGCGGTAAAGGGAGACTTTGCCGTCGTCGTCGGCGACATAGTACTGGTGGCTGACGTAGTTGAAGGCGAAGAATCCGCCGACAGCCAGCGCGACGATCACGATGGCGGTGATGATCCATCCGAGGTAGGACCTTTTCTCGACCTCATCATCGAGGTCGGCCTCCTCTTCTGCCTCGGCAGCGGTGTTGGTCCGCAGCGGCTGAGTGGTGCCGTCCCGAGCTTCGCGGTCCTCGCCGTCGAGGGTGTGGATCGGTGCGGTGTCGGCGGAGACATCGCCGTCGGGGAACGTCTCATGGGCTTCGGTGTCGACGGCCGCCTCGGTGTCGGGATTCGCACCGATCGCGGCGTAGCGCGGATTGAGGTGGACGGAACCGACGGACACGCCTTCGGTGGTCTCGACTTCGCCTTCGAGGACATCGCCGACGACGACGGTGACATTGTCTGCGCCGCCTCCTGCCAATGCCAGGTCGATGAGCTGACGGCAGGCCTCGTCGGGGTCGGCCACCTCTTTGAGCACGCGGGTGATGTCGTCGATATCGGCGAATCCGGTCAGACCGTCCGAGCACAGCATCCAGCGGTCGCCGACCTGGGCCTCGCGGAGGGACAGATCGAGGTCGGGAGAGGCCCCGACATCGCCGAGGACCTTCATCACCACCGAGCGCTGGGGATGGGTCTCGGCCTCCTCGGGGGTGATCCGGCCCTCGTCGACGAGCATCTGCACGAACGTGTGGTCGTGGGTGATCGGCTGGAGCTTGTCGTCGCGCAACACATAGCCGCGCGAGTCGCCGATATGGGCGAGAGCGAAGCGGTTGCCGGTCGCGCGCAGAACAGCGGTGACGGTGGTACCCATTCCGGCGAGTTCGGGCTGTTCGCCGACACCACGGCAGATGCGGTCATTGGCTTCGAGGATCGAGGTGCGGAGGAGTTCGAGGGCGTCCTCGCCTCCGGGTTCGCGGTCGAGTTCGGCCAGGCGGGACACGGTGATCGCCGAGGCGACATCTCCGCCGGCGTGACCGCCCATTCCGTCGGCGATGAGCAGGAGATTGGGTCCCGCATAGCCGGAGTCCTGGTTGTTCTTACGCACCAGCCCGGTGTGAGACCGGGCTGCCGAACGGAGAGTGATGGTACCGCCGGTCGTCACGATTGGGTCTCCAGGGTCGTATGTCCGATGGTGATCCGGGTGCCGATGGCCAGCTGGATGGGTCCGGTCATGCGTGCGCCGTCGACGATGGTGCCGTTCGTCGACCCGAGGTCTTCGAGCATCCAGGCGCCGTTCTTCGCCGAGATCCGAGCATGATGGCTGGAGGCGAAGTCGTCGTTGATGATGATCGTGTTGTCGGGAGCTCGTCCGAAGGTCACGGGCGCTCCCGAGAGCATCAGCGTCTGCCCGGCCAAGGGGCCGTCGGTGATGCGGATGGTGCCCGGATGGGCGTGGGCGACCGGGGCGGCCGCCGGACGAGGTGCGGGAGCCGGCCGCGACGGTGGCGGCGGTGCGGACTGGGAGCCGCCTCGGCGAGACTTCTTTCCGGCGCGGGCCTTCCGGGGGCCGAAGATGTCGCGGCGGAGGACTCCGGCGACTCCGAGGACGAAGAGCCAGAGGATGACGAAGAATGCCAACCGGAAGACGGTGACGGTGAATTCGCTCACTTGGCATCCCGCTCGTCGTAGTGGACCTCGGCCTCTCCGGCGAGGAGGACATCGCCGTCGGACAGGGTCGCCGATGTCAGTTTGCGTCCGTGCAGCAGAGTGCCGTTCGTCGAACCGAGGTCATTGGCCACGGCCCGATCGCCTTCGACGACGATCTCGAAATGACGACGTGAGACGCCGGGATCGTCGATGACGAAGTCCGAGCTCGACGAGGATCGACCGAAGGTGTTCGTGCCCTGGCGCAGCATTTGTGTGCGACCGTCGATGGTGACGCTCGCTTCGATGGTGCGAGCAGGTGTCGGCGCCGGTGCTGGCCGGGAGGCAGTGTTCGGTCGCGAGGTCGCGGCGGGGGGCGGAGCCGAACGGGCGGGTTCGGGGGTGCGGCGCGGGGTCGCGGGTCGGGAACCGGAGTTCGGGGACTCGCCGACGATCGGATTCGCCCGTGAGATCGGGTCGTAGCCGCCGCGGTTGGCCGGTTGAGCGGCGGGAGATCCGTCGGGACGCTGGGTCGAGGACACGACGCGGTACATTCCCGTGTCGAGGTCGTCGGCGAGAGCGAATTCGACGGAGACTGGACCGACGAAGCTGTAGGCCTGTTCGACGGCGTGGTCACCGACGACCTGGCGCAGATCGGAGCGCAGCTCGGACTCGAGTCCGGAGAGTCGGTCGTAGTCGGTCTGCGAGAGCTCGATGACGTAGTGGTTGGCCGTCAGGGTGCGACCGCGGGAGACCACGGCGGCCTTGTTGTCGGCCTCACGGCGCAGGGCTCCGGCGAGCTCGACGGGTTCGACCTGGGATCGGAAAGCCTTGGCGAAGGCGCCGTTGACGACGTTCTCCAGCCCCTTCTCGAAGCGATCGAGTAACCCCATGGCACCTCCTCATCAGGTGTTGCCGTTGCCGAACGAACTCTTCGCCTAGCATCTTTGAGCGCTCTGACCAGGTGGTCCTGATCACGTGCACTCTGGGCACATCAACACCCAATCCTAACGCGGTGAGGCTCTCAACTCACGTCACGCGTGTTTGCGGGGCCAAGCTGTGCCGGGATTCCCTGCGCGCGTCCAGGGAAGAACGAGGCAGTGCGCGCGGTGCAGGTGGGCCCGTGCGCGGGGCGAGCGGGTGCGGCCGCGCGGGGTGAGAGCGGGCGGCCGCGCGGGGCGAGGGCGGGCGCTGGGAAGGCTGAGGGCGTGGGGCTGCGAGGGGCGAGGGTGTATGGCTGCAAAGGGCGAAGACGAGTGACCGTGCGGAATGCACGTGGTCCGCGCCGGCGACACAGCGTGAGTGACCGCGCGGGGCCAAAATGTGAAGGTGGACACGTTTGCGTCGATTCGGCTTCCTCGGTTTTCAGTTTCGACGACTCCGATGCTAGAGTTTTACCTTGTTCGCGCGAGTGGCGGAATTGGTAGACGCGCTGGCTTCAGGTGCCAGTGGCCGCAAGGTCGTGGGGGTTCAAGTCCCCCCTCGCGCACAGCGAACGAGAAGCCCCTCACCGGGTCCCGACAGGGTCGAGGTGAGGGGCTTCTTCGTGCCTGCTGTCGGTTGAAAACTCGCGAAGGGCCCAGTTTGAGTTGAGCAGCCCAGTTTCAAACATGGGCTGTTCGCCCCAAACTGGGCCGAACGCGAATATGGTACTGGTTTCTCTGAGATGCACACGGAAGAACGTGGGCAGCTCAGAGAAACCAGTACCATTTGCGGCGCAGAGCCGGCATGGACCCAGCTTCAGGAGCTGGGATCGGGAGCTAGGCGCGCTCGTAGTGGCGGGCGCGGCCCTTGATCCCGGCGAAGCGGAACGGTCCCGCGGTCACCTTCGGGGTCGTGACGTCCTCGGCGCTGGAGAGCTCGGCGGCGTGGAGCGCGCGATAGGCGTCGATGGAGAGCGGAACCCGCGCGTCAAGGGCCTCGATGACGGTTAGTCGGTGCGAATGCTGTTCGTAGCCGGGGACGACGCGGGCGGTGAAGAACTCGCCGACGCTGCCCGATCCGTAGCTGAACAGTCCGATGCGCTTGCCGGCAAGATCCTCATCGTGATCGAGCAGTGAGCACAGTCCGGCATAGAGCGAAGCGGTGTAGGAATTGCCGAGGCGCCGGTTGTACAGAGTGCTTGTGGCCAGCCCCGTATCGCGTGGACCGGTGGCAACGGAGTTATCGGCACCGGCGGCAGCGGCCGGGCCCGAGGCAGCGGCCGAGTTGGCGGCAGCCGTGCCAGCACCGGCAGAGCCGGCATCGGCGCCCGCGACGATCTCCGTATCGAGATCCTCACCCGTGAGTCCGGCGAGGTGGACCTGTGCTTTCTTCGCCATCTTCGTGAACGGCTGGTGGTAGAGCACGCGGTCGATCTCGGCGATGGCCGGTCCGCCCTGCGCGGCCAGATCGGACCATGCGCCGGTGAGCGCATCGAGGTAGGCGGTGACCGAGAGGGCCCCGTCGACGATCGCGGTCGTTGAGTCGTTCGGGCGCCAGAAGTCGTCGACATCTGCCGAGTTCAGACCCGAGACCGGTTCGATCTCTAGCAGCTTCGGATCCGCGGACACGAGCATCGCCACCGCACCGGCACCCTGCGTGGGCTCGCCGGGGGTGTCGAGCTCGTAGCGGGCGACATCCGAGGCGATGACGAGCACCCGCTGGCCGGGAGAGCGCGTGACGATGCCGACGGCGGCCTGCAGAGCCGCAGTCGCCGAATAGCACGCTTCCTTGACCTCGACCACGCGCATCTGCGACGGCAGGTCGAGCAGCGAGTGCACGGCCATGCCGGCGGCCTTCGACTGGTCGGTGCCCGATTCGGTGGCGAACAGCAGAGTACGGATGCCCTCGGTCCCGCTGCGCTGAATGATGGGTGCGGCGGCCGCGGCGGCCATGGTCACAACATCCTCATCGGGTGCCGGGAAGCTGAACTCGTCCTGGCCGAGGCCGAGGCGGAACTTGTTCGGATCGGTGCCGTTCGCCTCGGCGAAGTCATCGAGTCTGACGACATGATGGCTGGTGGCCAGTTCGATGTCGTCGATGCCGATCGGTGCAGTGCCCGCAGCAGTTTGTGATGTCATGCGGCCTCGCCGTCCTCTCGCTGAGTCTCGGCAGCGCGCTGCTCATCAGCCTTGCGTTCCATCTGGCGGTGAGTGTCCATCAGCTCACCGGGGTTCGTCTGAGCGGCGAGCAGTGAGAGCTCACCGCAGAGCACGGTCGCGGCCATGAGCGCGGCCAGACGACGCGAATTCGCTCCCGGCTCACGATCCTCACGGCAGCCGAGACGCTCCAGCGCCTCGTCGACATGCGGCAGATCCTTGCCGTTGCCGACGGTGCCGACGATGAGGTGCGGCAGCGTCGTCGAGAAGTACAGGCCCTCGGGGCGGTTCTCCGCATAGGTGATGCCCTGCGAGCCTTCGACGATGTTCGCCGCATCCTGACCGGTGGCCAGGTAGAAGGCGAGCAGCATGTTCGCATAGTGGGCGTTCGCCGAACGCAGGGCGCCGGCGATCGTCGATCCGACGAGGTTCTTGCGCACGACGAGTTCGACCATCTTCTCAGCGCTCGTACGCAGGCGACGTTCGACGACCTCGTGGGGCAGGACGATCTCAGCGACGACATTGCGTCCGCGTCCGAGGATCCCGTTGACCGCGGTGGCCTTCTTGTCCGAGCAGTAGTTGCCGGACACCGAGCCGTAGTCGAGGCCCAGCTGCCAGGACAGGATGGTGTCCATGAGCGAATCCGAGGCCTGGGTGACCATATTGTGCCCCGAGGCGTCGTTCGTGCGGAAGGCGAAGCGGACGAAGAGCAGGTTCCCGACGATCTCGGGGTGGATCTCGATGAGCCGGCAGTGGCTGGACCCGGCCTCGACGACGGATTCGAGTTCGCGGGTGCGGTGACGGATGGCCTGCGCGGCGGCTGAAGCGCCGATCGCGGATTCGGCCACGAACAGCACGGACCGGGTCATCCGCTCATCGACGATGACGGTGCGGATCCCACCCTCGATCTCACGGGAGATCGACGCCCCGCGGCCGACGGAGGGCCACAGCGGGGTCTCGTACGTCGCCAGGGGCACGGCCACCTCGGTGTGGATGCCACTCGGCGCCAGCGCTTCGCCGCTGACCCGCAGGGGACCGACCCACGTAGTGGGGATCCCGGTGATCGTGGTCTGCTGATTCACAGCTGATTCCTCCTCGAAAGGACGTCGGATCGGTGCGAGAGCGCGGTGACGTCGATTCCGCGCAGGCGGGCGAACTCGCCGAGGCGGCCCCGCGTGAGCAGGTCCGTGGCCGTGAGGTCCGTGGACCGCTGCGCCCCGAGCAGGGCGAACAGAGCCGAGGTCTGAGTCTGCCAGGTGCGCACGAGTTCGACCAGTCCCCCCGGACCGTGGTCGAGCACGGTCTGCAGGAAAGTGCCGGCGACGCCGACGGCGCGAGCACCGCAGGCCAGTGCTTTCACGACATCATAGGGGTTCCGCACGCCGCCGGAGGCCAGCAGCACGCGGTTCGAGACGCCGTCGTCCATCGTCGTCTCGGTGGTCCACTCGGATGGGGCGTCGAGCAGGCAGGCCAGGGCCGACTGACCGAAGCCGGTGAGCATGGAGAAGTCCTCGGCCGGTGAGCGATCGTTCTCGATGCGCAGGAAGTCCGTGCCCCCGGCGCCGGAGACGTCGGCGTACTGGACTCCGATATCGGCGAGCAGCTGCAGCGTCCGGCGGCTGAGGCCGAATCCGACCTCCTTGACGACGACGGGAACGGGGCAGGCGGCGACGATGTCCTCGAGGCCGGACAGCCAGGTGGAGAAGTCGCGGGTGCCTTCGGGCATCGCGGTCTCCTGCACCGGATTGATGTGCAGCTGGAGGGCATCGGCGTTCAGCAGCTCGACGGCCCGGCGGGCATCATCGGCGCTGCGACCGGCACCGAGGTTGCCCATGACGAAGCCGTCCGGGTTCTCCTCGCGGATGACGGTGAAGCCCTTCGCCGCCTCGGCGTCTTCGAGGGCCACGCTCATCGATCCGCAGGCCATGGGCAGGCCGGTCTCGGCGGCGGCGATGGCCAGGTCCCGGTTGATCTTCGCCGTGGTCTCCGTTCCGCCGGTCATGCCGTTGACGTAGAAAGGCGTCGGCCAGGTCCACTCGCCCAGTTCGACGCTGAGGTCGACAAGTTCGGGGTTCGTGCCGGAGAGCGCATGGTGGACGAATTCGAGGTCGTCGAAGTCGGTGCGTCGGGGGCCTTCCGTCTGCTGCGCCGAGGCGAGGCGTACGTGGTCGTCCTTGCGGGAGGCCCGTGAGGCCTTGGTCTCCGGTGTCTCGACGGATGCCGGGGTCTCAGAACTCATCGATCTCGCCTTCCTCTCGGTGGGCACCGAGGTCCAGGGGTCGGATTCCGGCGGCTTCCCAGCCGCTGAGAATGGTCTGTGCTTCGGTGTGCGAGTGGGCGAGGGCGATTCCGCAGTCACCGCCGCCGGCCCCCGAGGGCTTCGCTGCGGCACCGTGGGTTTCAGCGATCTCGCACAGATCGTGCAGGGCCTCGGTTTCGATGAGGCTGCCCGTGGAGTCGCTCAGTCGCCGCAGCAGGGTACGCACGGAGCGGATCGTGGTCAGGCTCGCCTCGGCATCGTCGGCGTCGAAGGCCGCCACCAGGTCGTCGACGAGCGTGTGGGACTCTGCGGCGAAGGACACGAGCGGGCGCGCTTTCTGCGCTGCCGCGGTCGATCCGGCAGAGGATTCGGATGCCTGCTCGCGCGGGGTGTGGACACGTGTGACGAGGTGTTCGGTCGACGCCGGTGATCCGGTCCAGCCGACGAGGAGGTCGAGCGAGCTCGGTGGTGTGACCCGTCTGGCCGAGCAGCCGGCCCATTCCGAGCAGCTCATGGCGGAGACGACCCCGTGGGCCTCGCGATGAGCGTGCAGGGCTGCACGGTCAGGGGAGGAGTAGCGGATCCAGCCGCCGAAGGTGCTCGCGGCAAGATCGCCCCCGGAGGCCTTCGTGGAGATCGCGATGGTCGCCAGGACGGCGAGTTTGAAGCGTTCGGTCAGGGTCAGCCCGAGGCGATAGAACTCATCGAGAGCGGCGATCGTCGCCACCGTCACCGCCGCCGAGGAGCCGAGTCCGAACTTCCGGCCATCTGAGTCATTGAGTTCGCTGGAGATCTCGAGATCGAAGTAGCGGGGGCTGGCACCCCGGTCGGAGCGCAGCTCTTCAAGGGTGGAGATCGCCGAGAGCACATAGTCGAAGGGACGCTCATCGACGATGATGTGCTCACCATCGTCTTCGCGCCGCCACACGACGGGAGCCTGACCGTATTCGCTCGAATGGATGCGGCCGGCGCCTTCGCTCTCGGTCAGCCGGACGGTGATGCACCGGTCGACGGCAATGAGCACGGCGGGCTGTCCGGGCTCGACGACGGCGTACTCGCCGGCGATGAACAGCTTGCCGGGTGCCCGGGTCTCGATCATGCCCGGTTGCCCTCACCCGCAGCCTGGTTCACTGCGTCTGCGGGCGGGACTGCGTCAGCGTCGGTGAGCAGGTGGGCTCCCGGTCCCGGTCCGACGACGCGGACGTCGCCGAAGCCGGAGAGCTTCTCGGCCAGCGCCTCGGCGTCATGGGGACGGACGATGACGGCGACGTTCGGGCCGGCGTCGGCGGTCGAATAGGCTTCGATCCCCGACTCGCGGGCCTCGGCCACGGCGTCGAAGATCGCATGGCTGGTCGGATTGAGGAACCGGATCGGCGGCACCGTGGACTGGATGAGTCCGTGCATGCGCAGGGCGTGGGATTCGGTGATCTCCCCGATGCGGGTGAAGTCCCCGGCCGCACACGCGGCGACCATCTGCTCGAGGTAGTCCTCGGTCGAGGACACCCAGCCGGAGTAGAACGGGGAGGTGGCGGCGGTCAGGCGCATCGCCTCGCGGGAGGACACGGCCTTCCTGGCTCGGTTGACGGTGACGATGATCATCCGCATATCCGGCGCGGGAACGGTCTCGGCGAAGGAGGAGGCGTCGTCGCCGGCGTGCCAGACGGCGATGCCGTCGGGAATCGAGCGGCATGCCGACCCCGAACCGCGACGGGCCAGCCGGCTGAGATCTTCGGCGTCGAGGTCGAGGTCGAAAGCCGCGGCGGCGGCCATTGCCAGAGCGGCGAAGCCCGACGCCGAGGAGGCGAGCCCCGCCCCCGTGGGCACGGAGTTGCGGGACCGGACGAGGACCCGATCATCGCGTCCGGCCAGGCCACGGACATGGTCGAGGAAAGTGGAGATGCGGTCCGTCTGACCGGCATCGGCGAGTGCGCCGTCGAGTTCGAGGACATCGTTCTCGGCGTCCGGGGCGGGCACCACGGTGGTCGTGGTCTCGAAATGGTTCAGCGTCAGCGACAGACTGCCCGCAGCGGGCAGGATGAGCTCCTCATCGGCCTTGCCCCAGTACTTGACCAGGGCGATGTTCGGGTAGGCCCGCGCCGTCGTCGTTCTCATGTCGGTCTGACCTCCGTCGTCCAGGTGCGGGGTGCTCCCGCCTTCCGCAGGGCCTCGGCGAGCTCCTCGGCCGAATCATCGTCCTCGGCCAGGGCCAGCACGCAGCCGCCGAGTCCGCCGCCGGTGAGTTTGGCACCCCAGGCTCCGGCCGCCGTGGCGGCATCCACGAGGGAATCGAGAGTCGGGGTCGACACGCCGAGGCTGCCGAGCAGTCCATGGGCTTCGTTCATCAGCGTGCCGATCGCCCCACGATCACCGGAGCGGATGTTGTCGACGGCGGAATCGGTGATTTCGGCCAGACGGTCGATCATCCCCCCGATGCGCACAGGATCGGCGTCACGGCGGGCACGGACCCCGCCGACCGCCTCGGCGGTGGACCCGTGATGACCGGAGTCCGCGAGGACGAAGACGAGGCGCTGACCGACGTCGATGGTCTGGGCGCACCCGGTCTGGAAGCGGATGGGGGCGGGTTTGGCCACGGCCCAGGCATCGATTCCGCTGGGTCGGCCATGGGCGACGGTTTCGGCTGCCTGCACGATCTCGTGGAGGGTGTTCTCGTCGAAGACCGTCGCATGCAGGTTCGCGACCGCGCGGGCCACGGAGGTGGCCACGGCTGCACTCGAACCCAGGCCGCGACTGTGGGGGATCGCCGAACGGATGAGCAGCTCCACCTCGGCATCGGGATTTCCCACGGCCTTCAATGCGGCGTTGAGACCGGCGACGACGGGGCCCATCGGCTCCGGAGCGGTCTGCGCATTTCCGGAGAACAGCTGGCTCTCGATCCGGGTCTCCTGATGCGGGGACCGGCGGATGTCGGTCTGGACTCCGAGCCCGTGCAGTGGCACTGCGACGGCCGGAGAGCCGTAGACAACCGCGTGTTCGCCGAACAGGATCGCCTTTGCGTGGGCGAAGCCCTGGGACGTGCCCTGGGCGGGTTCGGTCTGAGAGGAATTGTGCATGCAGAATGGTTTCGGAGTCTGTGGATTGATTTCACCATCATATGCCGTACCCCCGCCCATCCCGAAGACGAGGTGACGTCCGTCTCAGGTGAGTCCTACCGAGAGGTACTCGCGTTCGGCCGGGTCGGTGGTCAGGTCGAGCGCCCGCCGGCGGGCGGTGGCCGCCTCGTCTGTGCGGCCGAGCCGGGTGAGCAAGTGAGCCCGCAGCACCCAGGCGGGTTGGAAGGCGGAGAGACGAGGCGAGTCGGCAGCGAGCGCGTCGAGTGCTGCCAGTCCCGTCTCGGGGCCCTCGACTTCGGCGAGGATGGCGGCCCGTGAGACCGACCCGCCGAGGCTTGGTGCTACCTGCGCGAGGTCGTCGTGGAGGCGCAGCAGCATCGGCCAATCCGTGGATCCGGTGCGGATTCCGGCCATATGGAGGAGTTGGATGGCCGCCTCGAGCCCGAATCGGCCGACGTGTCCGCAGCGGTGGACCCAGGCGAGGTGGCGCTCGCCCGCCTCGGTGAGTGTTCCGTCCCAGCGGTCCGGGTACTGGTCGGTCAGGGGGACGAATCGTCCGTCGCCGCTGCGACGAGCGGGGAACCGGGCGGCGGAGAGGTGGATGAGGGCGGCCAGCCCGTGGGATTCGCCGTCACCGGGGCAGAGTTCGGCCACGAGGCGGGACAGGTACAGGGCCTCGCCGATCATGCCCTCCCGTGGCTGCGCGGCCGCCTGAGCCCATTCGATGGCGAATGCCCCGTAGATCGTCTCAAACACATCGGGCAGACGGGACTCGAGGTCGAGACGGTCGGGACTGCCGAAGGCGACACCGAGACCGGCAATGCGCTTCTTCGCCCTGGTCAGACGGGCAGAGACGGTGGCGACGGGCAGGGCCATGGCCGCGGCGATCTGTTTTGCCGTCATCCCCATCACCGCCGAGAGCATGAGCAGCGGCCGGGCGGGAGGATCGATGTCCGGGTGGGCGCAGGCGGCGAGGAGTTCGAGCCGGCGGTCGGGCAGGGCGTCAGGGTCGTGATGGGCGGGGTCGGTGCCGCCGTCGATGCGGTCGATCGTCTCCTCGTCGAGGGGCGTCGAGGTCCGTGCCGCCGCCGATCTCCACACGTCCCGGCGGGCATTGAGCGCCACCCGGTAGAGCCAGCCCTCGGGATTGGCGGGCGGTCCGTGGGCCCGCCACGCGGTCACGGCACGTTCGAGGGCGGTGGACAGCGCATCCTCGGCGCCGGCGATATCACCATCGGCGGCCGCGATGAGCGCGATGATCCTGCCCCAGCCGTCCTGGGACAGGATCATCGCGCGTTCGGCAGGATCGGCGGACTCGGTCATCGGCGAGCGATCATCAGGAGCCGTCCGGGCGGGACGGGCAGTCGCCGGGGCGCGTCGGCTCGTCGCCCGGTCGGGTCCAGGTGCCGTCGACGAACGAGGTCGCCGCGGGTCGGACCTCGATGGTGCCGTAGCTCGTGCCGGGGAACTTCTCGGCCCAGGCCAGGGCCGCCTCGATGTCGGGAACGTCGATGACGACGATCCCGGCCAGGGCTTCTTTCGCCGCGGCAAAGGGCCCATCCTCGATGACGACCTCCCCGGTCCTCCGGGTCACGGTCTTCGTCTCGGAATGGGGTGCGAGCATCTCCCAGGCGACGAAGACCCCGGCCGAGGTCAGCGCCTGGCCGAAGTCGTCCATGAGGCGCATCATCTCCTGGAAGTCCTCTTCGGTGGGGGCGGGGCCGTCGGCTCCGGGCTCGGGTGCGTGGAAGATCAGTGAATAGCGCATGGTTCGCTCCGTTCTGTGTGCGGCGACCGAATTTCGGTCGCTCACAGAGAAGACGATCGAATCGACGCCGATTCGACAGCTGTGCAGAATTCTTCCACGAATCCCCTCCGCCGAGGCGGCTGTGGCCCCAGTCCGGACCGCCGAGGCGGTCCCGAACCACCCGAACCGGTCCCGACGGTCGGAGCCTCAGACGAGTCCGGTGTAGACCGATCCCGGGTTGAAGATGTTGTCCGGATCGAGGGCCTGTTTGATCCGGTGGTTGAGCTCCATGACGTCCTCGCCGAGGTAGGGCGCGAGCCACGGTGCCTTGAGTCGGCCGACGCCGTGCTCACCGGTGATCGTCCCGCCCAGCCCTGTGGCCAGATCCATGACCTCGCCGTAGGCGATCTGCGCGCGCTTCTGCTGTTCCTCATCCTTGGGATCGAGGACGAGCAGCGGGTGCGTGTTGCCGTCGCCGGCGTGCGCGATGACGGCGATCGTCACGCCGCGGTCGGCCGCGATCTTCTCAATGCCGAGGACCAGATCGCCGAGCTTCGGCAGTGGAACGCCGACATCCTCGAGCAGCAGAGCACCCTTCTTCTCCACGGCCGGGATCGCGATCCGGCGGGCCGTGACGAAGGCTTCGCCCTCATCGGGGTCGGCAGTGAGATAGCACTCGGCGGCGTCGTTGCTGTTGCAGATCTCCTCGATGATCGTCGCCTGCACAGTGCAGTGCTCGCCGGGCTCGTCGGACTGGATGACGAGCATGCCCTCGGCCTCACGGTCGAGACCCATCTTCAGCTCATCCTCGACGGCGTTGATCGACGGCTTGTCCATGAACTCGAGCATCGAGGGGCGCATGGCCTTCGCGATCTCGAGCACGGCGTTCGTGGCATCGGCGAGCTTCGGGAACATCGCGACGACGGTCGTCGGGGGCAGCTGGGCGGGAATGAGCCGCAGGGTCACCTCGGTGATCACGCCCAAGGTCCCCTCCGAGCCGACGAACAGCTTCGTCAGCGGCAGACCGGCGACGTCCTTGAGCCGCGGCCCGCCGAGTTCCACGGCCCGACCGTCGGCGAGGACGACGGTCATTCCGAGCACATAGTCCGTGGTCACGCCGTATTTGACGCAGCACAAGCCGCCGGCGTTCGTGGCGATGTTGCCGCCGATGGAGCAGAACTCGAAGGACGAGGGGTCCGGCGGATACCACAGGCCGTGTTCGGCCGCGGCGGCCTTGACCTCGGCGTTGAAGGCGCCCGGCTGGACCGTGGCCATGCGGGTGACGGGATCGATGCTGATCTCGCGCATCTTGTCCAGGGACAGCACGATTCCGCCGGCGACCGCGGAGCTGCCGCCCGACAGACCGGATCCGGCGCCGCGGGGCACGATCGGGACCTTCGCCTCGGCGGCGATGCGGACCACCGTCTGGACCTCCTCGGTGGAGGTGGCGCGGACCACGGCGGCAGGCACCCCGGCGTCGGGGTCGTGCGCACGGTCCCACCGGTAGGCGTCCATCGAATCGGGATCGGTGATGACGGCCGTGGCCGGCAGAGCGGAGATGAGGGAGGAGACAACGTCCATGTTGCGTCTGACCTTTCGAGCGGAGTTCGGCACCCGGAATTCGCTCACGACGTTACCAGGATCACGTTCGCCGCAGGCGGTCAGGGTCAGGGTGCGGACAGGCGAGCGGGAGATCGTCTGAGCGGCTGTCCGAGCGAGCCTGCGGCGTAGGCTGGATCCATGACCTCCGCCCCCGTTCAGCGGCCCACCGCCTGCGTGCTCGGAACCGTGCCCGGAACCGGGTTCGAGGGGCAGCGGATCGGGATCGTCGACCTTGACAGCGCAGGTCGGGAGATCGGTCGGATCGACCTCGCCGAGGCGGACCTGCCCGATTTCGTCCGTGACCGTGAGGACGGGGCCGGGGTAGATCCGAGCGAGCCGGGCGGGGCCCGCCCTCGCTGGGTCCTCAGCGATACCGCGAAATGGTGCCCGCCGCTGTTGGCCGCCCGGGCGAGTCTTGAGCGCTGCCACGATCTGCGCTTGGCTCATGCGATCCTCGCCCGCTCCGAGCTCGTCACCGCACCGGAGGCGGTGCGCACAGCCTCTGAATGGGACGCCGCGCCCGCCGACGCTGCCGCACCCGAACAGGCGGCCGCTCTCTTCGACGTCGATGCCGGGCGAGGATTCATCCCACAGGTTCCGCACGATCTCGAGTCGGCCCTGGCTGAACATGCCCGGCAGACCGCGGCGATCGAGACCGCGAGCGATCCGGGACGCCTGAGGCTGCTGCTGGCCGCGGAATCGGCGGGAGGACTCGTCGCCGCAGAGATGCGTGCGGCGGGGGTGCCCTGGGACGAAGCCGAACACGATCGGATACTGACCGAACTGCTCGGTCCCCGGCCGATCCGCGACGGGAAGCCTCAGAAGATGCTGTCCAAGGCCGAGGAAGTCCGCGCGGCCCTCGAGGATCCGCGGGTCAACCTCGATTCGCCGAACCGGCTGCTCGCGTCGCTGCGCAATGCCGGCATCAATGTCGCCTCGACCTCGAAATGGGAGCTGCAGAGGAGTGAACATCCGGCGATCGCGCCCCTGCTCGAGTACAAGAAGATGGCGCGGCTGCTGAGTGCCAACGGGTGGCATTGGCTCGATGAATGGGTCGATGAAGGCCGCTACCGTCCGGTCTATGTGCCCGGCGGAGTCGTCACCGGACGGTGGGCGGCCAGCGGGGGAGGGGCCCTGCAGATCCCGCGGCAGCTGCGTCCGGCCCTGCGTGCCGACGAGGGATGGCGGCTCGTCTCCGCCGATGTCGCCCAGCTCGAACCCCGTGCGCTCGCCGCCATGTCCGGAGACCGGGCGATGGCCGCGGCCGGATTCGGCCGCGATCTCTACTCCGGGCTCGTCGACGCCGGCGTCGTGGCCACCCGGCAAGAGGCGAAGATCGCGGTGCTCGGGGCGATGTACGGGTCGACGACCGGGGAGGCCGGAGCCCTGGTGCCGCGTCTGCGGCAGAACTTCCCCGCCGCCATGCACCTCGTCGATTCCGCCGCCGAGGCGGGACGACAGGGAGGAGTCGTGTCCACCTGGTTGGGGCGGACCTCCCCACCTCCTGGCGAAGGGTGGCAGAGACTGCAGAGGGCCGCGAACCGCTTCGATGCCACCGGTGCCGATGAGCAGAGGGCCCGGCGGGCCGCCGGTGACCAGGGACGATTCACCCGCAATTTCGTCGTTCAGGGCACCGCGGCCGAATGGGCGCTGGCCTGGCTGGCTGACCTGCGGCTGCGCCTGGCGCGGCTGCCGGAGATCGAGGA
This sequence comes from Brevibacterium permense, assembly GCF_013280495.1. Taxonomy (GTDB): domain Bacteria; phylum Actinomycetota; class Actinomycetes; order Actinomycetales; family Brevibacteriaceae; genus Brevibacterium; species Brevibacterium permense. The sequence continues at coordinate 315,323 of NZ_JABSSX010000004.1, read as the reverse complement.
CACATCTGAGGCGGCCGCCTCGGGACCGGTGTTCTCCCGCCGTGCTCACCTCGTGTTCTTCCTCCACGATGAGGTCATCGTCCATGCCCCGACCGAGCAGGCCGAGGCGGCGGCGGAGGCGATCAGGGCGGCGGCCGCCTCGGCGGGTCGACTGATGTTCGGAGCTGCCCCCGTCGATTTCCCCCTCGATCTGAGCATCGGTGAGCGGGCGATCAAGGACTGAGCCGTTCGATGGGGCCGAACGAGGGACTGAGCGGGACGATGGCACCGAATAAGGGACTGAGCGGATTCACGAAGAATAAGTCCATGTGCATGGAATAGACTGCGAGCCGCAAGCGCTGGACGATGTGGCCCAGCAACGGATACGCAAGTCCAAGGAGATCACATGAGCATCAGCGTCAAGGCACTGCAGAAGACGGGAGCGGATCAGCCGTTCCGCGTGGCCTCGATCGAACGCCGGGACCCCCGACCCGATGACGTCGTCATCGACATCAGGGCCGCAGGCATCTGCCACAGCGACATCCACACCATCCGCAACGAATGGGGCGAGGCGCACTTCCCGCTCACCGTCGGCCACGAGATCGCCGGCGTCGTCGAGGCAGTCGGTTCCGATGTCACTGATTGGAAGGTCGGCGACCGCGTGGGCGTGGGCTGCATGGTGAACTCTTGCGGCGAATGCGAGGAATGCCGGGCCGGTCAGGAGCAGAACTGCCTGAACGGCAGCGTCGGCACGTACAACGCCGAAGACGTCGACGGCACGATCACCCAGGGCGGATACGCGCAGAAGGTCGTCGTCAACGAACGCTTCGTCTGCCGAATCCCCGATGCGCTCGACTTCGACGTCGCCGCCCCGCTGCTGTGCGCGGGCATCACCACCTATGCACCGCTGAACCGCTGGGGTGCCGCTGAGTTGAAGAACGGCGCTCCCAAGCAGGTCGCCGTGCTCGGACTCGGTGGACTCGGCCACATGGGTGTCCAGATAGCCGCGGCCATGGGCTCGCAGGTCACCGTGCTCTCGCGCACGCTGAAGAAGGAAGCCGCGGCGCTGGAACTCGGTGCGAAGCGGATGCTCGCCACCACCGACGAGAACTTCTTCTCCGACCACGCCGGCGAGTTCGACCTCATCCTCAACACCATCAGCGCCGACATCCCCGTCAACCGTTACCTGGGGCTGCTCAAGCCGCGCGGGGTTATGGCCGTCGTCGGCCTCCCGCCGGAGAAGCAGGAGTTCTCCTTCGGCGCCGTCATCGGCGGTGCCAAGGCGATCGCCGGATCGAACATCGGCGGCATCGCCGAGACCCAGGAGATGCTCGACTTCTGCGCCGAACACGGCATCGCCGCGAAGATCGAGACGATCCCCGTCACCGAGGCGGACGCCGCCTACGACCGAGTCGTGGCCGGAGACGTGCAGTTCCGCGTCGTCATCGACACCGCGAGCTTCGATGACGTCGAGGCAATCGCCTGATTCAGCTCGTCCGATTCTGCTTGTCTGAATCCCGGGCGTGAGACCGCAATGGTCGGGGTGATTCCCGCAATCGATGCGGGAATCCCTCGACCCTCATGCCGCAGACGGGCACAATGAGACCGGGCCGAGCGACTGGAGGCCGAGGACAGGGGAACGATGACGGGCACGAGGCGACAGCTGCGGACGGTGCCCCTGGCGCTGCTCATCCTCTACACGGTCTTCATCGGCCTCGTCACGCTCACGCCGAATCAGCTGGACACGGGCCCCGGGTCGTTCATCGCAGGACTGCTCGAGTTCCTCGCCTCCCACCGGGTGAGCGCATGGATCAGCTTTGACATCCTCGAGAAGCTCGCGAACGTCGGAATGTTCATTCCCTTCGGCCTGCTTGTGGCCCTCCAGTGCGGCCGCAGCCGCTGGTGGGTCGGCTGGGTCGCAGGCATCGCGTTCACCTGCCTCATCGAGGGAACTCAGGCGACCCTGCTCTCACCCACGCGCTTCGCCACGATCAGTGATCTCGTCACGAACAGCCTCGGTGCCGGCATCGGATCGGTGGTCGGACTCATCGTCATGAAGATCTGGCCACCGAGGATGGACAGAGTCCCCGTCGACCATGAGGTTCGGTGAGAGTGGCTGAGGTCCGGTGTGAGCCGGTTCATATCCGCATCTGAGGATGTGCCCAGGAATCGGTCGTAAGTTGGTCGGTGATGACCGATCGTGATCAGCGCACAGTCGGTGCGCCGCTGGCCCTTCTCGTCCTCTACACACTCTTCATCGCCGCCATCACGCTGACCCCGCAGCAGATGGGCACCGGCCCGGACACTCTCATCGGGCACGCACTCGACCTCTTCGCCGCTCACCGGGAAACCGCCTGGCTGACCTATGAACGGGTCGAGAAGCTCGGCAATGTGGCGATGTTCATTCCCTTCGGCTTCCTCGCGGCCCTGCACTTCGGACGGCGACGCTGGTGGCTCGGATTCCTCTTCGGGGCGGGTTTCAGCGCCGCCATTGAGATCTTCCAGGGCACCGTGCTCACTCAGTCCCGCTTCGCCACGCTCAGCGACCTCGTCACGAACACTCTCGGCGCCGGCATCGGCGCGCTCCTCGGCCTGTGCTGCCTGGCCGCATGGCCGAAGGGGCCGTCGAGGCGGGAATCCGAAAAGGAACTCGCGCCGGTGTAGGTCCGATCAGGTCAGTCCGGGGCCCCGGTCTCCCGGCCCTCAGCCGTCCTCGGCTTCTTCGAGGGCCGCGATGCACCGGCCGAGCGCCTCGGTGACCATCGTCCGACAGGGGCGTCGGCCGCGAGGCGGCGAGCTGCCGTGAGATGAGGAGGACGCCATGAACACGTCAATGAGCACAGAGAAGATGGGCACAGAATCGGCCACCACGGAATCGACCGGTGCTGGAACCGTCGCACGAGCGACCGGTCCGGACTTCATCGCCTTGCAGGTCCGAGACGTGGAGGCGGCCGCACAGTTCTACGAATCGCGGCTCGGCCTCACCCGTGCCCCGGCTGCTCCTCCCGGAGCGGTCGTCTTCACGACTTCGCCGATCCCCTTCGCCGTGCGCGAACCGCTGCCCGGCGTCGACCTCGACTCCGGCGACCGTCCGGGAAACGGGATGGCGCTGTGGCTGAGGTGCGATGATGCGCAGGCGCTGCATGATTCCCTCGCCGAGGCGGGGGTGGAGATCCTCCGGGCGCCCGCTCCCAGCCCCTTCGGGCTGACCTTCGCCTTCGCGGATCTCGACGGCTATGCGGTGACCCTGCACGACGCAGGGTGATCAGCCGAGCGAGTCGACGATCTTCCTGATCCGGCGATCGCGGGTCTCACCGCCGGCGACACCGATCTACTCCCGGTGTTCCTTGGCGAGCGGGAGCAGGTACTTCCCACCCATCACCGCGTTCGTCGAGGGATAGGAATAGCCTTCGATCGTGACGATGTCCTCGGGAACTTCGATGCCGACGTTGTTGCCGAGTTCCAGGAGTTCAGTGGTGAACGTGACCATGCAGCCTCCTCGGTGAGTGGATGGTCTTGACCGAGCGTAGGCCGATCAGTCCTCGTCGACAAGGTCGGGCGACGATCCGGCGGTCGAGAAGGTCGGCCACCAGCAGCGGACCCGCTTGGCATAGTCGCGGTATTCGTCGCCGAAGCGTTCGATCAGGTCGGTCTCCTCGTGGGGGAGGATGAGCCAGTTCCACAGCAGGGAGCCGATGAGCGCATACACGACGACGAGCCACGAGCCGATGAGCAGACCCATCGCCATGCCTTGGACGACGCCGGCGATGGCCATCGGATTGCGGACGAAGGCGTAGGGGCCGCGGGCGACGAGGTGGTGGGCCATCTGCGAGGGCAGCGGGGTGCCGGAGCCGAAGTTCGCGATCGCTCGGGCCGACCACACGCCGATGACGCTGGAGACGGCGAGCAGGGCGAAGCCGACGACGACCAGGAGGATCGGGAACTTGTAGGAGAGGTTCCAGCGGTCTTCGAAGGCATTGATGATGACCGGGATGATTATGAGGAAGACGCCCCAGAACACGACGATCTGGATGGTGGTGTGCATCAGCAGGCGGGATCGGATGCGGGTGTGCGAACTGTGGAACGCGAAGGGTCCGACCAGGAGCTTCTCGGACGGGATGCGGCCGACGATCATGAGCACACCGGCAAGGAGGCTGCCGATTGCGGCAAGGATCATGAGGACGGCGCCGAGTCCCGCCTCGGTGGTGGCGGTTGCGTAGATGACCATGCCCAGCGCCACGAGCACGGTCCACCCGGTGGCGATCCACACCGCCCAGCGGAAGTTGAGTGCGGCCAGGGCAGAACCGATGACGAACAGCGGAATGTCGACGATCGCGATGAGCAGCGGGTCGATGCTGCCGAGAGTCGCGTCCGCCACCCCGGGAATCATCGCGGTGCCCAGCCACCATGCCGCTCCGGCGAGGGCCTGGAGGGCGAAGTACATGCGGCCGTGGAAGATGCGCAGACGTTTCTTCGGTTTGTTCACTTCGGTGAGATGTCGATTCATGTGTGCACCGTCCCGCGGATGCAGATGTATGTGTCTCCGCCGACCCAGATCTCGTCGTCCTCGGCGCTGATGGAGATGACTCCGGAGCGGCCGAGCGCGGTTCCCTGGGTCGCGGTGTAGCTGTTCGGGGCCAGGTTCTCACCGATGAGCCATTGGGCGACGGAGGCGTTGAGGCTGCCGGTCACCGGATCCTCGGCGACGCCGACTCCCGGCACGAAGGCGCGGATCTCGTACTCGTGGTCTGCCCCCTCTGGGTGGGCGCCGAGGACGCCGAGCTTCGCATCGGGGATCGCCGAGAAGTCGGGCGTCAGCGCGAGCACCTGGTCGGCGCTGGACAGTCGCACGGCCGCCCAGCCGGGGCCGTTGTCGGCCCACTGGTGTCCGAGGATCTCGGAGCGATCGACGCCGAGGGCGGCCGCGATCTGGTCGACGTACGCGTCGTCGAGCGGTCCTGAGCGCAGGCGATCGGGCGCGGCGAAGGCGAGGGTTTCGGAGGATCCTGTCGCTGGGTCGGTCGGGCCGCCTCGGCGAGGGGATCTGCGGATGTCGACGAGACCGGCACCGCACTCCTGGACGATGCGGTCCGCGTGCTTCGGGGCGCCGCCGGCGTCGAGCCAGGCCGCGGCCGAACCGAGCGTGGGGTGGCCGGCGAAGGGCAGCTCTCGGTGCGGGGTGAAGATGCGCAGACGGTAGTCGGCTGCGGGGTCGTCGGGCGGGAGGATGAAGGTGGTCTCGGACAGGTTCGTCCAGTTCGCGATGCGGGCCATCTGCTCCTCATCGAGGCCATCGGCGTCGACGATGACCGCGACGGGGTTGCCGTGGAAGGGCACGGCAGAGAAGACATCGACCTGGGCGAATCGGCGGTGCTGTGACAATGACACTCCTTCGCGAGTTGCGGACCACGCTGCGAGCGGGGGATTGCGCGGGCGCTTCTCACAGTGTAAAGGCCCAGGCCGGAGCGCCGGTGGATTGGCCCCCGGCGGCGCGGGGGTGTCAGTGGCGGAGGGCGGCGGTTCGGTCGACTCGGTGCGGATGGATGCGGTCGACTCGGTGCGACCGGTGATTGCATAATGAGGCATGCACTCAGGTGACACTGCGCGGGGACGAGGTCCTCGCATCGGAATGCTCGGCGGCGGGTTCATGGGCCGCGTCCACAGTCGAGCCGCACGGTCGGCCGGAGCCGTGCTCGACTCGGTCGCATCGTCGCGGCCGGAGAGATCGGCACAAGCGGCGACCCAGCTCGGTTTCGAGAATTCGACTGCGCCCGACGAACTGCTCGGCCGCACCTTCGACGCAATCCACATCTGCACTCCTAATGACGTCCACGCGGCACAGTCCCTGCAAGCGCTGGACGCGGGATCGAACATCATCTGCGAGAAGCCCTTGGCCACTGATTCGACGGCCGCGCATGCCGTGCTGGCCCGCGCCGACGAGTCGGGACTGCGCGGGACCGTTCCATTCGTCTACCGCTACCACCCGATGGTGCGTGAAGCCCGCGCCCGATTCCGCGAGGGTCAGGCCGGGACTCTGCTGACCGTTGACGCCGGATACCTCCAGGACTGGCTGCTCGGCTCCGGCGACGAGAACTGGCGGGTCGACTCCGAACGCGGCGGCCCTTCGCGGGCATTCGCCGATATCGGCTCCCACCTCGTCGATCTCATCGAGTTCATCGTCGATGACCGGATAGCGTCCCTGGTGGCGACCACGAGAACAGTTCACCCTCGCCGAGGCGGCACCGCGGTGACCACGGAGGACACGGTGGCTGTGACGATCGAGTTCTCCGGTGGTGCCATCGGTTCACTGCTGGTGTCCCAATTGGCTCCCGGACGCAAGAACGGACTGACCGTGGAGATCGCCGGCACCGAGGCGAGCATGCGCTTCGAGCAGGAGCGGCCCGAACAGCTGTGGTTCGGCGAGCGAGCCGACAGCCGCCTCCTCGTCCGCGATCCCGATTCCCTGTCCGCCGATGCCGCGCGCCTGTGTATGGTCCCGGCCGGCCATCCGCAGGGATACCAGGATGCGTTCAATGGCTTCGTCGCCGACTCCTATGCCTACTTCGCCGGCGAGCGACCGGAGGGGCTGCCGACTCTGGGAGACGGGGTGCGAGCCGTGCTCGTGACGGAGGCCGTGCTGCGGTCGGTACACGAACGTTCTTGGGTCGATGTCGAGTCGCTGGCCGTCTAGGCACCGCGACCTTCCGAATCGCTGAGGAGGTCCTGAGGATCCCGCTCAGGAGCGGTTCGTACACTGGGCCGCTATGGACTTCAAGCAGGCAACGGCGACGTGGTGGGATGCCATCACCTCGGGCTTCGGGCGGCAGGACGGGCTCGAGCTCGACGTCCTCGGACTCGTGCTCGTCATCGGGATCCCGCTGGTCGTGACGCTGACTCCGGGGATCTGGAGGTTCTTCGGACTGTTCGTGACCTTCATCCACGAGCTCGGCCACGCATTCGCCGCCCTGATGACGGGGCGCGTGGTCAAAGGGATCTCGCTGAACTTCGATCATTCGGGGCAGATGAACTCCTTCGGCCGAGTCGGCTTCTCAGCCACATGGGCGGGTTTTTGGGGATATCCGGCACCGGGCGTGCTCGGACTCGTTCTGGCCACCTCGGCGGTCTTCGGTTGGGCCCCCTTGGCACTGTCAGTGGGCGCGCTGATCCTGTTGGTCGCGCTCATCTTCATCCGGAACTTCGCGGGCGCGGTCATCGCCGTGATCACGGCGATTGCGGCCCAGCTCGTCGTCGTGTTCCTGCCGTTGGAGTGGATCTCGGTCTTCGTCGCCGCACTCGGCACGGCGCTGACGATCGGGTCGCTCAAGGACCTCGTAAAGGTCATCCGCGTCCATACGCGCCGGCGCCACGTGCAGCAGTCCGATGCCTATATCCTCGCGCAGGGCTCGGCCTTGCCCGCCGGTGCCTGGCTGACGCTGTTTGCGCTGGTCATCATCGTCTGCGCGCTCGCCACCGCACGGGTGCTGTATACGGCGGTGTCGTTCGGCGCGGTGTGATCGGGGCTCTCTCAGTTTCCTGAGCTGGAACAGCAGGGGAGGTGGCGGTCGGCACAGTGCGACAGCGGTTGTATCGGGTCCGCGAGATCCAGGGACGAGCCGGCGTGGCTGCCCGTGATTGCGCGTCAGTGCCGGGTGGCAGAATCGGAGTATGGCCCCACTTCCGAAATTCTCCGCCGTCCTCTTCGATTGTGACGGAGTCCTCGTCGACTCCGAAAGCATCACGAACGGCGTGCTCCACCAGATGCTGCAGGAGCTCGGCTGGCAGCTGAGCGCCGAGGAATGCATTGCGCGATTCGTCGGCAAGATGCTCCGCGACGAGGCTGATGTCATCGAGGAGCACACCGGATTCCGCATCGACGAGCAGTGGATGCTGGAGTTCCGGCGGCGCCGCAATGCCCAGCTCGAGGCATCCCTCCAAGCGATTCCGGGAGTCGTCGATGCCGTTCACCGCATCGCCGAGGTCTACTCGGGCAGGATCGCCTGCGCTTCGGGAGCGGATCGTCCCAAAATCGAATTGCAGCTGCGAAAGATCGGTCTGTTCGATGCCTTCGACGGTCGGATCTTCTCCGGCATGGAGCAGCCCAATTCGAAGCCTGCACCCGACGTCTATTTGGCAGCAGCCGAATCTCTGCAGATCGGCCCCGCCGAGGCGGCCGTGATCGAAGATTCCCCCACCGGCGTGATCGCCGGTGCTGCGGCCGGATCCCATGTGCTCGGGTTCTGCCCGGATTCTCCGGTTCATCAGAGCGCGGAAACGCTGCTGGCTGCAGGTGCGGCCGAGACCTTCAGCGCGATGGATCAGCTGCCTGGCCTGCTGACTGAATAGGAGCCTGGATCTGATTGAGCAGATGACTGAACGGCCGAATAGCGAGGTCAGTGGCGAGCGAAATCGGTAGGTGCCTGTCCGGCTGACTGTTCCGACAACGGAGGGCGGTGCCGGTGTTCGCCGTCCCGGGGCAATGCGATCCAGGGCGCCTCGTGTGCCGAGTGCCTGTACCTCGACTGGAACGAAAATATATCATCAAAATACAACAAACGGCATTGAAACTTATGGAGATTCTCTTTGTAATCGAGTTGTGATATTCATTTCTTCTCTCTGAGAGTAAAATAGAGTCATGGCATTCACATCGACGTGAAAGGCGGCGAGACCGATGAAGGATCCTCAGGATCCGGGCAACAGCGGTCTCGAGCGTGCCTCGACTGAATCAGCCTCCGGTTCGCCCGCGACATCGGCGGACCCCTCTTCTTCGCCACAGGTTCCTCTGATCGGCCCCGACTCGCCCCGTCGTCTCGACGTCGACCCCGATTCGCCGATGGCCGTGGTCGTCAGTCTGGCTCATTTGAGCACGGGAGTTCGTCTCGCCGAATTCCAGGCCGTCGCGGGTCTGTTTCTGACTGATGTCATTGAGAAGCTCCGTTACGCCGAGGGCGACAAGATCTACTATCATGCAACGTTCACCGAGACAGCTGGCCGCTTCATCACGGCACGTGACGGACTGCTGCCCAAGGAGGACGACTTCGTGGACCCGTGGACATCCACCGGCTTCGTTCTCGAAGACCGCGAAGTCGTCGAGTCTGATGACGCTGCTTCCTCCACCGGCACTGCCACCGAGGACGGCGCAACCGAGGAGAGCATCGTCGAACAGCCACTTGCTCCGCCGGCAGCCCCGCTTCCGAACTTTCCCAAGTTCGGACTGCACAAATCCTTCAACAGCTGGGTCCATGACCTTGCAGCTCGCGAAGAGATCGCCGAATTGACTACGGTCCTCGGCTCGTCAAGCGACGGTGCCTACAACGAGATCACGAACGCCGTCACACTGGCGTTCGGCCTGCCGAAGTTCCTGCAGCGCTGCCTCGCCGGTGAGTTCACGATCGAACACGTGCTTGCCGCGACCCGTGCCGTCAAAGACGTCGCCTTCGAGTATCTGCCTCGCCTCGATGCCTACCTGGGCGACCGTCGTGCCGATATCACCCTCGAGACTTTCAAGAAGTCGCTCAATCTCAAGATCGCGGCAATCGTGCCTGTCGACGACCGGGCCGAGCTGGCCAAGAAGCGTCGCCGGGTTGACATCATGAACTACCCCGACGGCACCGCCTCGGTGACCCTGTCCGGACCCGCCGTGGAACTCAACGCCTTCTACCTGCGCATCGAGGCCTTCGCCCGAGCGATCCGCAACGGCAACATCTCGGCACTCACCGAAGTTAGCACCGCCGGCCTCGAGGTTGCCGACCAGGACAGCATCGCCGCCCTCATGTTCGACATCGCCACTCGGGCGACCCCGCAGATGAGCATCGCCGTAACGACGCACGACACCTCGACCGGTGAGACCACCACCAACGAGATCGCTCTCGAAGCCGCCGACGGCTCGGACTCCTCGGCCGCCGACGAATCGGACCCTACGGCTCCGATCACGGCAGCCGCGGTCGATCGTGCAGTGCAGGAGGCGCAGACTGAAGCGGAAGCGGCCGCCAGCACCGGCGTCAACGTGAAGACCACCATCAAGCTCGTCATGCCCACCCACGGACAGTGGGTGCGGGAACAGGCGAAGATGATGGTGACGGTTCCGTATCTCACCGCAGTGGGAAAGTCGGAACTACCGGGAACGTTCTCGGACGGCACTCCTGTGCCGCCCGACGCGGCGCGGGCTCTCGCAGGTGAGAGCCCCACTTGGCACCGGATTCTCACCGATCCCGCCACCGGGACACCGATCGATGCCCGGTCACGCAGCTACCACATTCCGGGAGACGTGCGCGCGCCCTTGGTTGGCAAATGGCAGTCCTGCACTGCTCCGGGGTGCACCCGGCGAGCGGAGACCTCGGAAGTCGATCACATCATCCCTTTCGACCATGCCGATCCAGCCCGAGGCGGTCAGACGATCTTCGAGAACCTCCATCCGCTGTGCAAACCCGACCACCAGGCGAAGACCGACCGCAGATTCTCGGTCCGAATGACCGAGGAAGGGGCGGTGGAGTACGCCTTCACCCGCGGAGTCATCGCAACCATGTATCCACCGGACAACCCGATCAATGCCGAGCACGCTCGACAGTTGGAGAACTATGACCAACTGCCGAATCTGCTCGACCGGCAGAATCCCGTCGACGCGGAGCAGCTTCGCGACCTCGGAAATCTGGGCCCAGCCGGACGACTCGACAATGCGGATGCATTTCGCCCTCCAGAACCAGAGGGCCATACCCCAACAGGGGGCTCCGAACCAGCAGCCTCCGAGCCAAGGGACTCCGAACCAAGCTCCAGTGAACGAGGGGACAAGTGTGCCCCTACGGCTGGCACCAAGCCCGTCTCGAACGTCGGCCGGGAGCCGCCGTGGAACGACTATTGGGACTCCGGAGATCCGCCCCCGTTCTGATCACCCGCCCGTTCTGACGACCAGCCCGAACCGACAGCGGGCCCGAAATCGCAAGAGGCCCCGGACGCGCGCCTTCGCAGACGGCGGCCGGTGCCAGTTCGGTGTATCCGGGTCCAGCTGGCGTATCTGGCCTCAGTTACCGTCCTCGGCGATGAGGCGGCGGACGTCTTCCTGGGTGCGAACCTCACCCTTCTGGGCGGCGTCGACGACCTTCTCGTGCTGCTCCTCGGTGACGACCGGAACCTCTTCACCGTTGCAATCGACGATCTTGCCGTCCTTGACGGTATCGCCTTCATAGAGGATGGCTTCGTTGTCGATGAGTCGCTGCAGCTCTTCCTTGCGGATGACTCGTCCGGTGCCGGCCACGAAGACCGACCGGTCGGAGCGGTCCTTCGTCTTCACGCCGATGTGGTTGAAGACGAGGTTGAGCAGCACCGCCATGAGAGTGGCCGAGGAGATGCCCGAATGGAGGATGATGCCGACCCAATTCGGGAAGGCATTGTAGAAGTCGGGCTGGACGACCGGGATGATGCCGAAGGCCAGCGAAACCGCCACGATGATCATATTGAGGTTGCCCTCGTACTCGACTTTCGACAGCGTGCGGATGCCCGACGCGGCGACCGTGCCGAACAGCACGATGCCCGCGCCGCCGAGAACCGGAGTCGGCACTGCGGCAATCAACCCGCCCATCACCGGCAGCAGACCGAGCACCACGAGGATCGCACCGCCGGCAGTGACGACGAAGCGCGACTTCACTCCCGTGATAGCGACCAGACCGACGTTCTGCGCAAAAGCCGACTGCGTGAAGGAGTTGAAGATCGGCGAGACCGCCGACGACAGCATGTCAGCGCGCAGACCCGAAGCGATGCGCTTGGAGTCGACCTTCGTATCGACGATCTCTCCGACGGCGATGATGTCCGCAGTCGTCTCGGCGAAGGTGACGATGATGACGATGAACATCGAGATGATCGCCGCTGCCGAGAATGTCGGCATACCGAAGGCGAACGGCTCGGGGAACGCGAAGATGCCGCGATCGAGCACATGGGAGAAATCGGCCCAGCCGAAGATGAGGCAGCCGATGGTGCCGATGATGATGGCCAGCAGAATCGACAGCTGGGAGATCATCGCGACGGGAATCCGGCTGAGGATGAGCACGATCGCCAGGGTGACCACGGCGATGAGGATGTTGCGCGCGCTGCCGTAATCGGCAGCCTCGGCGTCCCCGCCCATGGCCCAGCCTGCGGCTACGGGCATAAGTGACAGACCGATCGTGGTGATGACTGTTCCGGTGACCACCGGCGGGAAGAACTTCACGATGAGTGCGAACGCCGGAGCGACGATCAGACCGATCACCGAGGCGACCAGCACCGATCCGAAGACCGCAGGCAGACCGTCGCCGCCGGCCAGAATGGACGTCATCGTGGCGACGCCGGCGAACGAAACGCCCTGGACCAGCGGCAGCTGCGAGCCGAAGAACGGCACACCGACCGACTGCAGAATCGTGGCGAGACCACCGACGAACAGACAGGAGGCGATGAGGAGGCTGATGCCGTTGCCGTCGAGACCGGCGGCATTGCCGATGATGAGAGGAACGGCGATGATTCCGCCGTACATGGTGAGCACGTGCTGCAGACCGTATGCGAACGAGCTGCCGACTGAAAGCCGTTCGTCCTCCGGACGGGCCGGCTTGCTCGCGACCGCGGACTTGCGGTCGTTGCTGGGTGACTGATGGGATACCGACATCTATCTCTCCATTGAGTGCGTCCTCGGGCGAAGACCTCACTGTGACTGACCGACCTCAGTGGCCGGTGCAGCGTGCGAGGACATCAGATCGACCGAGGGATCGGTTGCAGGATTCCGTTATGCGAAAGGAAACTTCCTGATCGCAAAACTCTAAAGGAGTACCATTTTCGCCGCAAGCCATTTTAGTGACCCGCGGCACATGTTAGAGTTCACGGCAGTCGTGTACTCATCCCTCGACAATCTACTGAACGTTCGCTCAATTCGATGGTTTTGGATCATCGTACCGTCTCGCCGACCAGTGGGTACAGTCGGGGATCCCGGATGGGATACCGACCGGCGGAGCAGCAGACGCCGGAAAACCTGAGCTGGTGGCGTCAGCCCCAGTTCTGTCGCTACTGACCAATAGTGCGCGCTCGACGCGCACGGTTCAAGAGTGAAGGCGACGCGATGATCGACAGCAACGAAACCGGCACACCGTCAGCAGGGAGCTTCTCGACACCGGGAAGCCTTGCGGCAACAGCAAGCACACTGACTACGGGAGACCGTGCATCGAGGAACTCCCAACTGCCGGGTAACTCCCCGCTGCCGGGGAACCCTCCGGCTTCCGGGGACACATCGACAGCGCGACTGTGGCTACGCGATCCGCTGGCCGTCCACCTCGGTGCCGGCGTCGATCCGAACCGGGCGGCGCGGGGAATCGTCATTGACCCGGCCACGGGAACTATCGTGGAACTCGTTCCCGCTGGGGGCGAACCCACCTCATCCGGGGCCGGCGGAACCGTCGGTGACACGGCTGCCCTCGAGGCCATCGACGCCTCAGCGCATGTCATCACTCCCGGGCTGATCAATACGCATCATCACTTCTACCAGACGCTGACCCGTGCATGGGCGCCCGTCGCCGACCTGCCGCTGTTCGGGTGGCTGCAGAACCTCTACCCGGTCTGGGCCAGGCTGACCCCGCGCGCGCTCGAACTCGCGACGACGGTGGCGATGGCCGAGCTCCTCGAATCCGGATGCACGACCGCCGCCGACCACCACTACCTGTTCCCCACCGGCATGGACGAGGCCATCGACATCCAGGTCGACGTCGTCCGGAGACTCGGCATGCGCGCCATGCTCACCCGCGGGTCGATGTCCCTGGGCGAGGACGACGGAGGACTGCCCCCGCAGCAGACCGTCCAGGACTCGCAGGTCATCCTCGATGACTCCCGCCGCCTCGTCGAGACCTATCACCAGCGGGGCCCAGGCGCCCAGATTCAGATCGGCTTCGCCCCGTGCTCTCCGTTCTCCGTGACCACCGAGCTCATGCGCGAGTCCGCCGCGCTCGCCGCGGAACTCGATGTCCGTCTCCACACCCACCTGGCCGAGACCATCGACGAAGAGGACTTCTGTCGCGAGACCTTCGGCTTGCGCACCGTCGATTACCTCGAGTCCGTCGGCTGGCTGGGGGAGCGGACCTGGTTGGCGCACGGTGTGCACTTCGACGATTCGGAGATCGACCGCCTCGGCGCGGCCGGGGTCTCCATCGCACACTGCCCGACCTCGAACATGCGGCTGGCCTCGGGCATCGCCCGTGCCATCGAACTCGAGGACGCCGGAGTCAACGTCGGGCTCGGCGTCGACGGCTCCGCGTCGAACGACGCCTCGAACCTCATCCGTGAGGTCCGGCAGGCCCTCTACATCCAACGATTGCGCTACGGCGCCGAGGCGGTTACCTGCGACCGCGTCCTCGACTGGGCGACCAAGGGATCGGCGGCGGCACTCGGCCGCGACGATCTCGGCACCATCGAGGTCGGCAAACAGGCCGATCTCGCGATGTTCCGCCTCGACGGTCTGGCCTTCTCCGGATCGCACGACCCGATCCCCGCGCTCGTCCTCTGCGGTGCGGAGAAGGCCGATCACATGATGGTCGGCGGTCAGTGGCGGGTCGTCGACGGCCACGCCATCGGCGCGGACGGGCTCGCGCTCGACAAGGAAGCGCTCATCGCCGCACATCAGGAGGAGGCGCGCCGCCTCGTTGCGGGGTGAGGACTGGGGCGGCGGTCGCCTCGGCGATCCTGAATCGGGGCCGGCCGGGCCTCGGGCACAGATAGGCAGTCGGCCGCTCAGTCCTCGGGCTTGCGGAACACCTCGCGCAGGTGGTCGCCGGTGAGGAAGTCGCCGACGCCGATCATGACCAGGCTGAACACGATCTGCTCGGTGATCATCCAGACCGGGTAGAGGCCGGGGATCGCGGCCATGACGAGGGTGATGACGGGGAAGATCTGCGTGAACAGGCGCAGGCGCTGATATCCCCAGTAGAAGCCCTTCGTTGCGCGCCAGAAGAAGTAGAAGAGGGTCACGGTCATGCCGAGGACGACGATCGTGCGCATCCACACGGCGAACGGCACCGGTTCGCCGGCCCTGGCGATGAGCACCGCGTAGACCACGGCTCCGAAGCCGAGCACGAGCTCGAACACGAGCAGCCAGGTGATCCACGCGAAGGCGCGTTTCGTCTTCGGGTGCTCGAGGCCGTCCGACGGCACGATGATGCCGGCCTTCTTGCCGCCGGCGAGGCGGTCGATCTTCGCGAGCAAGTTCTCCATGGCCATGCCTCCAGGCTAGCGGGATCACGAGCTCCGGAACCGATTTTCGGGGCTTCAGAACCCTGTGTGATGGAACATCAATCGAAAGTTGGGGATGGAGTTCAATCCTGTGGGTCAGGAAACCGCGCCCGCGTGCTGATGAAGTGGAAGCATGAAGAAGATATTCAATGCAGCTTTCACGTACATGATCATCGGCGTCCTCTCGGGACTGTTCTACCGCGAGTTCACCAAGGCCAACGACTTCCCCTCCGGTGAGTTCACACAGCTCGGCCTCGTCCACACCCACCTGCTCACGCTCGGCTTCATCGTCCTCCTCATCGTCCTCGCCCTCGACAAGGTGTTCGGACTCTCCGGCACGAAGCTGTTCTCGTGGTTCTTCTGGCTCTACAACGTCGGCGTGATCCTCACCGCGTCAATGATGGTCTGGCACGGCTGGTTCACCGTCCTCGGCGAAGAGTCGAACGCCATGATCGCCGGAATCGCCGGCCTCGGCCACATCGCCCTGTCCGTCAGCCTCGTCCTGTTCTTCCTCGCCCTGCGCAAGAAGGTCGTGACAGGCAAGGCTGTAGCCGATAAGGCTGAGGCCGGTGCCGCGGAGGCGACTTCGCTGTCGCGCTGACCGGGACACCGTCGCCGAGGCGGTTCGCCTTGAACGAGGGAATGGAACCCTGCGCCCTCGGGCGTCGCCGTCACGGGATGATCGTCTGCTGGAGCTCGACGATCCATCCAGCTTGGCCGGAAGTGTCTGCGGTGTCGTCATCTGTTTCGAGGTAGACCTCGCGGCACGGTCCGGTCAGGGAATACCCCTGACTGATGCACCACTTGGAAAGGTGCTGAGAGCTGGCGCCGATGCGGCTCATCGACCCCTCGTGGATGAGAGTTGCCGCAGTGCACGCCTCCAGCTCTGTGACCTGCAGATTCGCAAGATCCTGAGCTGCTTCCGTGCGATACCCGCAGGTGACCTCGGTCCCGTGTCCGGCATCGGAGTAGATGCCGACGCCGGCTGCGTGTCGGATCCCCGCCTCAGCGAGACGGTCGGCAACGGTGCCGAACAGCGGTCCGATCTCAGAAGTGTCGAACGGCGGCTCGCCGAGAACGACCGTCTGTCCGAGTACCCTCTCTGCAGGCAGTTCTTTGATGATGCAGTCCGGATGGTTCATAGCAGTCCCTTCGATGAGTGCCAGCCGTAATTCGACTTCGGCCAGCTTCGCGGCTGCACCCGACTGCTCGGCTCGCAGTTGATGACGACGCAGATTGAGCATGCCGGTCAGTTCGGTCGTGCTGAGGTCGGCGTCAATCAGTTCGGCGATCTTCCGCAGCGAGATCCCCAGCGCGTTGAGCGCCATGATTCTGTTGAGCCGCGGCAGCTGCGCCACCGTATAGCTGCGGTGTCCGGAGAACGGGTCGACCGAATCCGGAGCCAACAGACCCATCGACTCATAGTGGCGGAGCATGCGCACCGACAGCTGCCCCAGCTGCGCGAATTCACCGATCCTCATGTGCGATCCTCGTTGTCGTCATCGACAGTCCACCACCTGACACGGTGTCAGCTTCAAGAGCGCTCGCCGCTGGTCTCACCTCTGTTCGAGGAATCCGCGCAGCAGCTTCTCAGTGCCTTCCGCATGCTGTGCGGCGAGATCGGCGGCACGATCAGGGTCAGAGGTGAGTATGGCGTCGACGATCTCTCGGTGCTGATCGCAGGAGTGTTCGACGTTCGTATGGATGAAGGGGATCCGGTCGAGCAGAGCGTTGACCCGATCGCGAGTGGCCGCCGAGGCGGAGATGAGTGATGGCATGTGCGTGAGTTCGGCGATCATGAGGTGGAATCTGGCATCGAGCACGCGGAACTGTTCGGCGGAGGCGAACACCGTACGACAATCCGTCTCCGCTGCCGTCAGGGCAGCAACCTCGTTCGGGGAGAGGTCTTGCTCGGCGACGATGCGGGCCGCAGCTGTCTCGAGAACCAAGCGAAACCGGACGGCATCATCGAGCTCGCCGGGGTCGATCCGCTCATCGGTGTCGGCGGACGGCAGTCGGGTCACAAAGGTGCCGCCGTAGCGACCGCGACGGGACGTGACGATGCCCGCAGTCTGAAGCTCGATGAGCGCCTGCCGCAGGGTCGCCCGCGAGACCCGGATCTGGGCGGCGAGTTCGCGCTCGGCCGGCAGCTTGTCGCCGACGAGGTACTTGCCGAGACGAATCGCGCGCAGCAGCTCCGCAATCGTATGTTCGAACACATTTCCGCCGCGCGCATGCTGACCTCCCGGGCGGGGTGGGCTGACCGCGGGCCTTGGGCTGCCCGGCTCTTCTGCTCCGTCCACGTCTGCCTCCTCTCCTGGTCTCGCAGCTCAACTCATCTTCGTCGATTCTTCCACTCTCGCGGAAAATCCTTGACAGCCATCTGTGAGCCAGATTACATTCGTCTTAGTCTAATGGTCTGGTAACGATCCATTGGATGACTGTTCGACCACGACTAGATCGAGACTCACCAGAACCCCGAGGGGCAGCCATGAGCAAGAACATCGAATACGGCAATGTCGATGAGCACTACCTCGAGAAGCGACAGCTGAAGAAGGGCGCGGCCGGCTGGATCCTCCTCGCAGGACTCGGCGTCGCCTACGTCATCTCCGGAGACTTCTCCGGCTGGAACCTCGGGTTGGCCGAAGGCGGCTGGGGCGGCCTGCTCATCGCCTTCCTCCTCATGGGACTCATGTACGTGTGCATGGTCTTCGGCCTCGCCGAACTCTCCTCCACTCTGCCGACTGCCGGCGCAGGCTACGGCTTCGCCCGCCGAGCGCTCGGCCCGTTGGGCGGATTCGCCACCGGCATGGCGATCCTCATCGAGTACACGATGGCTCCGGCCGCGATCTCGACCTTCATCGCCGGCTACGTCCAGGCGCTCGGCATTCTGCCCGAATCGGTGCCTACCTGGACGATCTATCTCGTCGCCTACGCGGTCTTCATCGGAATCCACCTATGGGGAGTCGGTGAGGCCCTGCGACTGATGTTCGTCATCACCGCTGTCGCGGTCATCGCCCTCATCGTCTTCGTGGTCGCCGCGGTCGGCCACTTCGATGCGAGCAATCTCTTCGACATCGAGCCCACCGGCGCCCTCGGGTCATCGGCATTCATGCCGATGGGCGTCTCCGGCCTGCTCGCCTCGCTCGTCTTCGGTATCTGGTTCTTCCTCGCCGTCGAAGGCGTCCCGCTGGCCGCCGAGGAATCGGCGAACCCGAAGAAGGACATGCCGCGCGGCATCATCACGGCAATGGCCGTGCTCGTCGTCTTCGGCGCCCTCATGCTCCTCCTCGTCCCCGGACTCGCAGGCGCCTCGGCGATGGGGGAATCGGACAATCCGCTGCCCGAAGCCCTGCGCACGATCTACGGCGAGAACTCCGTCCTTGCGACCTTCGTCAACTGGGCCGGGCTGGCGGGACTCATCGCGAGCTTCTTCTCGATCATCTTCGCCTACTCTCGTCAGCTCTTCGCCCTTTCGCGCGCCGGCTACCTGCCCAAATGGCTGTCCCTGACGGGCAAACGCAAGACCCCGGTCCTCGCCCTCATCGTTCCCGGCACCATCGGCTTCATCCTCGCGATCGCCGTCGACGGCAACGGCGGAGTCCTCCTCAACGTCGCGGTCTTCGGTGCCACGGTCTCCTACGTCCTGCTCAACCTCTCCCACATCCGCCTGCGCGTCAAAGAACCCGATCTGCCCCGCGGATACCGCACCCCCGGTGGCGTCGTCACCACCTCCATCGCCCTCGTACTCGCTTCGGTGGCCGTCATCGCCACCTTCTTCGTCGACATCCTCGCCGCCGGCATCGCCGCCGGAGTCTTCCTCATCGCGCTCGCTTACTTCTGGTTCTACTCCCGCCACCACCTCGTCGCGAGCGCCCCGGAAGAGGAGTTCGCACAGATCGAGGCCGCCGAGAAGGGCCTCAAGTAGCCCGCACGACCCACCTTCAACCACCCCGCACAGCAAAGGAACGCCGCATGACCGAGATTCCGGTACCCACCTCGCCCACCTCGGCGCAGAGGACCTCCCGAGGGTCGATCCAGGCCGAACCGCTTACCGTCGACGAACTCCGCCGATTCGCCGCCGAGGGCACGATCGACACCGTGGTCGTTGCCATCACCGATCACATGGGTCGCCTGCAGGGCAAGAGGCTCGGCGTCCAGTTCTTCCTCGAAGACGTCATGGACCACGGCTCCGAATGCTGCAACTACCTGCTCGCCGTCGACGTCGACATGGACACCGTCGACGGCTACGAGGTCTCCTCCTGGGAGACCGGATACGGCGACATGGTGATGAAGCCCGACCTTGCGACCCTGCGGCTCCTGCCCTGGCAGCCGGGCAGTGCGATGGTCAACTGCGACCTCCTGACGACCACCGGCGCCGAGGTGGCGCCCTCCCCACGTCAGATCCTCAAGCGCCAGCTCGCCCGCCTTGCCGACCATGGGCTGAGCGCTCATGTCGGCACCGAACTGGAGTTCATCACCTTCGACTCGAGCTACGAAGAAGCCTTCGCCTCGAAGTACACCGAAGTTACGCCCTCGAACCAGTACAACGTCGACTACTCCCTCCTCGGCACCGCCCGAGTCGAACCTCTGCTGCGCGATATCCGCAATTCTATGGCTGGGGCCGGGCTCTTCGTCGAAGGGGCCAAGGGCGAATGCAACTTCGGCCAACACGAGATCACGTTCCGCTACCAGCCCGCCCTCAAGGCGTGCGACGACCACGCGGTGTACAAGAACGGGGCGAAGGAGATCGCCGCCCAGCACGGGAAATCGATCACTTTCATGGCCAAATACGACCAGAAGGAGGGTTCCTCGTGCCATATCCACCTGAGCTTCCGCTCGGCTGAGGGCGATATGGTCATGGCCGGAGGCCGCGAGCATGGGTTCTCGACCCTCATGGAGCAGTTCATCGCCGGTCAGCTCGCCTGCATCGAGGACTTCACGTACTTCTTCGCCCCGAACATCAACTCGTACAAACGCTTCGTCGAAGGTTCGTTCGCACCGACCGCGGTCGCCTGGGGCTTCGACAACCGCACCTGCGCCTTCCGCGTCGTCGGCTCGGGACCCTCCCTGCGCGTGGAATGCCGAGTCGGCGGGGCCGATCTCAACCCGTACCTCGCCACCGCGGCTCTCATCGCGGCGGGTCTCCACGGGATCGAGAAAGGCCTCGAACTGCCCGCGATCACGGAAGGCAACGCCTACACCGCAGGTGCCTCTCGACTGCCCACCACCCTCCAGGGTGCCCGCGACCGGTTGGAGGGATCGCAGATCGCCGAGGACGCGTTCGGCGATTACGTCGTCCGCCACTACGTCCACGCGGCCGACATCGAACTCGAGGCATACAACGCGACTGTCACCGACTGGGAGAGGCTCCGTGGCTTCGAACGCCTCTGACCCCGTCATCGGCATCAGCTGCTACATGCAGCAGGCCCAGTGGGGAGTCTGGGATACCGAGGCGGCTCTCATCCCGGGCGACTATGTGCGCATGGTCGCCGCCTCCGGGGCGATCCCCGTGCTGCTGCCGCCCCACGGACAGGCTCCTGCGGCCCTCGACCGTGTCGACGGCCTGCTGTTGGCCGGAGGAGCCGACGTCGGATCGTCCGAATACGGTCAAGATCCGCACGAGACGACCGTGTCTCACCCGTTCCGCGACTCGGGCGAGATGATGCTCCTGGCGTCCGCGCGGCGGCGCCGCCTGCCTGTGCTCGGCATCTGCCGCGGGATGCAGGTCATCAACGTCGCCGCCGGAGGCACCTTGATCCAGCATCTGCCCGAGTCGCTCGGACATTCCGACTATCAGCCGGCCCCCGGCGTCTACGGCGAGGTCACGGTGACCACGGAAGCAGGGTCACGGGCCAGGGAGATCCTCGGCGAGGCGACCACTGCGCCCTGCTATCACCATCAGGGGATCGACCGCCTCGGCGCCGGTCTGCGTGCGACCGGCCGCAGTCCCGAGGGACTCGTCGAGATCATCGAACCGGACCCGGCCGCGGATCAGACAGGAGATCCGGCTGACGGGGGATGGCTCTTCGCTGTCCAATGGCATCCCGAACACGACCCCGATGACGACCGAGTCGTCTGTGCCCTCGTTCAAGCGGCACGACGACACGCGACAGACAGAGGAACAAGGAGAGCACCGAAGTGAGCACCTACACGGTCATCAACCCGGCGACGGAAGAGCCGATCGCCGACGTCGAACTCGCCGACCTCGAACAGACGGACCGGGCGATCGAGAAGGCGGCGCGGGCCTTCGAATCCTGGCGCGCCGTCGCCCCCGCCGATCGCGCCCGGCTCCTGCGGCGCTTCGCCGACAAGGTCGACGCGGCCAACGAAGAGCTCGCCCAGCTCGAGGTCGCCAACGCCGGACATACGATCGGGAACGCCCGATGGGAAGCTGGCAACGTCCGCGACGTCCTCGAATACTACGCGGCGGTGCCGGAGAGGCTCTTCGGTCGGCAGATCCCCGTCGACGGGGGAGTGAACATCACCTTCGCCGAACCTCTCGGCGTTGTCGGCGTCATCGTCCCCTGGAACTTCCCGATGCCGATCGCCGGGTGGGGCTTCGCCCCTGCCCTGGCAGCCGGGAACACCGTGGTCCTCAAACCCGCCGAGATCACGCCGCTGACCACGATCCGCATCGGCGAGCTCGCCCTCGAAGCGGGCTTGCCCGAGGGCGTTCTGCAGATCATCCCCGGCAAGGGATCCGTCGTCGGGGAGCGCTTCGTCACCCACCCGGCCGTACGCAAGGTCGTCTTCACCGGATCCACCGAGGTGGGCAAGAGGATCATGGCCGGCTGTGCAGCGCAGGTGAAGAACCTCACTCTCGAACTCGGCGGGAAGAACGCGAACATCGTCTTCGACGACGCCGATGTCGCGGCCGCCGCGGCCGCTGCCCCCGGAGGCGTCTTCGACAACTCCGGCCAGGATTGCTGCTCCCGGTCCCGGCTGCTCGTCCAGCGCGGGATCTACGACTACTTCATGGCCGCACTCGAATCCTCCGTCGGGTCCTTCGCCTGTGCGGATCCGAGCCGCGAGGACACGGACATGGGTCCGTTGGTCACTGCAGCTCACCGAGAGAAGGTCGCCGGCTATGTGGCTGCCGCCGAGGTGGCCTTCACCGGCTCTGCACCCGAAGGCCCGGGCTTCTGGTTTCCGCCGACAGTGCTCACCCCGCCCGACACAGCGACGGCCGACTTCCGCGAGGAGATCTTCGGCCCCGTTCTCTCTGTCGTCCCCTTCGATACCGAAGCGGATGCCCTGCGCATCGCCAACGACACCGAATACGGACTCTCCGGCTCAATCTGGACGAACGATCTCGACCGGGCGATGCGGGTCTCCCGCGGAGTCGAGGCCGGCAACCTGTCGGTGAACTCGCACTCCTCGGTCCGCTACTCGACCCCGTTCGGCGGATTCAAGCAGTCCGGACTCGGCCGCGAACTCGGCCCCGACGCCGTGTCCGCATTCACCGAGGTCAAGAACGTCTTCTTCGCGACCCGGCCAGCGCTCTGACCCATCCACCTGCCACCTCATCACCACGATCATCAGGAGAATCATGACCACTGCGGCAAACCGACTCAAGGACAAGATCTGCGTCATCACCGGCGGTGCCTCGGGCATCGGACTCGCCAGTGCCCGCCGTCTGACCGAAGAAGGCGCGAAGGTCGTCATCGGCGACCTCGACGAAGTGCGTGGACCCGAGGTCGCCGACGAGCTCGGCGGACTGTTCGTGCGAGTCAACGTGGCCGATGAGGAGGAGGTGAAGAACCTGTTCGCCCACTCTGTCGAGCACTTCGGACGCGTCGACGTCGCCTTCAACAACGCGGGCATCAACCCGACCGACGACAATTCGATCCTCACCACCGACATCGAGGCTTGGGCGAGGGTGCAGACGGTCAACCTCACCTCCGTCTATCTCTGCAGCAAGTACGCCCTCGAGCACATGGTCAAGCAGGGATCGGGGTCGGTCATCAATACGGCGTCGTTCGTCGCGCTCATGGGAGCGGCGACTTCGCAGATCTCCTACTCGGCGTCGAAAGGCGGAGTTCTGTCGATGAGCCGTGAGCTCGGCGTCCAGTTCGCGAAGGATGGCATCCGCGTCAACGCACTGTGCCCGGGACCGGTGAACACCCCCTTGCTGCGTGAGCTCTTCGCCTCGGACCCCGTGCAGGCGCAGCGCAGGCTTGTCCACTGCCCCGGTGGGCGCTTCGCCGAACCTGAGGAGATCGCTGCCGCCGTGGCCTTCCTCGGCAGCGACGACTCCTCCTTCGTCAACGCCTCGACCTTCACGGTCGACGGAGGCATCTCCTCGGCTTACGTCACCGCCGAATAGAGGCGCACGGAGGGTGAGAAGATGGGGCCATGACTTCCGTGAGAATCCTTGCCATCGAACACGAACGTGGCACCGGACCGCAGAGGTTCGGTGAATGGCTGATCGAAGCCGGCGCCGAGGTGGTCGTGGCCCGTCCGTACCTCGGCGAGGTGATACCGCAGCTCGGTTCGTTCGACGCCCTCATCGTCCTCGGCGGATCCGCAGGGCCCACCGAGGACGATGAGAATCCCTGGTTCCCCGAGGTCAGGGATCTGCTTCGCCGGTCGATCGCGGGGGAGTTCCCTAGCCTCAACATCTGCCTCGGCGGGGAGATGCTTGCCGTGGCAGGCGATGCTCCGATCACCCGGCGGGCGCACCCGCAGATCGGGATCTACGAACTGGGTGTCACTTCGGCTGGGGCATCCGACCCGGTCTTCGGGGCGCTGGCCGGTGGTGGGTCAACCGGTGCTGGGGAGACTGAAGGGGAGTCGCTGCCCTCCGTGCTCTTCCATCAGGAGGAGATGGCGCTGCCGCCCGGAGCCGAACTCCTCATCACCGGTTCCGACGCTCCGGTCCAGGCCTTCCGTCTCGGCGAATTCGCGTGGGGCACCCAGTTCCACCCGGAAACCGATGCCACGCAGATCTCTCGGTGGCTGGACGGCAATGACCTGACCCTGCCGGCCGGCAAGACCCAGGACTCGATCATCGCCGAGGTCGAGGCTCACGATTCCGCACTCGTCGACAATGGGAAGCGGCTGGCTCGGTCGTTCGTCGCATTACTCGAAGGCCGACGTGCGGCCGAGGTGTCCAGACCGGAGGCGCCCTCAATATGTGAGAAGCATGTGAAAAAGGCGCTTTACCTGAGCGAAAGCTGAAAATCAGTCCAACGATTGTTACGTTGATCACGGGTGCCGGTCCCGGACCAATCCTCCGGACGAAACGCAATCTCGCGCCCGCAGATATGACCTCAATAACTGAACATCTCGTCCAGACCGCCGCTGAGCCCGATCTTGCCGCCGCAGGAGTCGACGAGGCCATCGAGTCCTTCCTCGGACCCGCGGCGCAGACCTTCAGCAATATCGTCTTCTTCGAGCTGCAGATCGGCTCGCTCGGGATCCCGCTCATCGTCGTGTGGCTCATGGCCGCGGCCGTCTTCCTCACCTTCTACCTCCGCTTCCAGCCGATCACCGGACTCCGCTACTCCGTCGGCATCATCCGCGGCCGCTTCACCCGCAAGACCGACCCGGGCCAGGTCTCGAGCTTCCAAGCGCTCGCCACCGAACTCTCCGGCACCGTCGGGCTGGGCAATATCGCGGGCGTGGCCGTGGCGATCACCATCGGCGGCCCCGGTGCCGCCCTGTGGATCATCATCTTCGGCTTCTTCGCCATGACCGTGAAGATGGCCGAGGCGACCCTCGGCGTGAAATACCGGCAGATCAACGAAGACGGCACCGTCTCCGGCGGTCCCATGTAC
This sequence comes from Brevibacterium permense, assembly GCF_013280495.1. Lineage (GTDB taxonomy): Bacteria > Actinomycetota > Actinomycetes > Actinomycetales > Brevibacteriaceae > Brevibacterium > Brevibacterium permense. The sequence continues at coordinate 290,334 of NZ_JABSSX010000004.1, read as the reverse complement.
TACCTGCGGGCCGGGCTGGCCGAGATCGGACGGCCCAAGCTCGGGAAGTTCCTCGCCGGGTTCTATGCACTCACTGCCGTGCTCGGCGTCATCGGCGCCGGCAACCTGTTCCAGGCGAACCAGGCGGCCGCGATCATCGTTCAGGCCACCGGCAGCCAGGACAGCTTCTTCGCCGACAAACTCTGGCTCATCGGCGCGATCATCGCTGCCCTCACCGCCCTGGTCATCCTCGGTGGGATCAAGAAGATCGGACAGTGGACGTCGAGGCTGACACCGCTCATGGCGATCCTCTACTTCTTCTCGATCATCGTCATCCTCATCCTCAACGCCGGGCAGATCCCACACGCCTTCGCGCTCATGTTCACCGGAGCTTTCAGCCCCAGCGGAATCGCCGGAGGTGCCGTGGGCGTGGCGATCGTCGGCATCCAGCGCGCGCTGTTCTCCAACGCCGCCGGAATCGGATCGGCAGGCATGGCCCATGCCGCATCGAAGACGACGAAGCCGGCAACGGAAGGATTCGTGGCGATGTGGGAGCCCCTCATCGACTCCGTCATCATCTGCACCCTGACCTCGCTGGCGATCATCACCACCGGTCTCTACGCCGAGAGCACCGAGGACGGCATCGGCCTGACTGCGCAGGCGTTCGCCTCAGTGTCGGGCTGGTTCCCGATCCTGCTCACGATCGCGGTGGTGCTCTTCGCCTTCTCGACGATCCTCGCCTACGGATACTACGGCCAGCAGGCGCTGGGGTACCTGACGAAGAACTCGAAGGTCGCAGACAAGGCCTACCAGGTGTTCTGGATCCTCGCCGTCATCGTCGGCGCCTCGATGTCGCTGGATTCGGTCATCGCCTTCTCCGATGCGATCTTCTTCCTCATGGCCTTCCCGAACCTGCTCGGCATCTACTTCCTGGCCCGCATCCTCCGCCTCGAGATCCTGCGTCTGCGCACGAAGATCGATGTCGGCGTCATGCGGGAGATCAGCCCCGTCGAACTCCAGGTCGGAATGGGCGACCACGAGCCCACCCCGGAGCAGATCAGGGCCGCCGAGGCTGGGCGCAAACGCAAACGCGACAAGCTGCGCGAAGTCCGCGACACCCTCCGTCGGAAGAAGCGGGCACGCGAGAAGGCCGCGGACTGAGTCCGCGGCCTTCGGGCCTGGCCTTTCTGGGCTGAGCCCGGCCCCGTCGGGTGGTTCCTCTTCATGGTGAGGGAGGAGCCGCCTCGGAGAGGGAGGATCAGTCTTCGACTTCCTTGAGCTTCTGATCGGTGTTCGAGTAGGCGATCGAATCGGCGGTGGATCCGACGAGCCCCATCGTCACGCGCAGCAGTCCGGGCTCGACCTCGTCCATGGGCGGAGGGGTCTCCGGCCCGATGGTCAGCGACTTTCCGTCCTTCGTCGTGGCGGTGATCGAACCGATGTAGGTAGTGACATCGCCACTGAGCGTCATCGTGTCGGCCTTCGTCACCAGCCCTTCGTGCTCCTTGGGGGGCCGAACCGTGAGTGAGAAGCCGGTGATCTTGATCTCATCGGCTCGGATCTTCAGCACCACGATGCTGCCGTCGTCGGCGGTGGGCACCGAGACGAAGGAGATGCTCTTCAGCCCTTTGAACGAAAGGCCCTCTGAGCCCATTGCGGCCGGAGTCTTCGTGAAGATCGGCGCGTTCTCATCCATCTGTGCGTCGGACGGGAACTCGCCGTTGCCCTCTTCCTCCGAATCCTCGTCCTCGGTCGGATCATCGCTGGGCTCATCGAGGCCCAGACCGCCCGGATCGGTGGGTTCTTCGGAAGGTTCTTCCGTCGGCTCATCGCTCGGTTCGTCCGTGGGGCCCGGTGCGGGCTCCGTGGGATCCGAGGTCGGTGGATCACTGGGCTTCACCGGCATTCCGGGCGACACATCGTCCGCAGGTGCGCGGTCCTTGGATTTGGTGGAATCATCGTCATCGCATGTGCCCACAAGTGAGCACAGCGGTGACGACTGGGCGGCTGCCACCGATCCCGCCCCGAGAGTCGTCGGGAGGATCAGGACAGCCGCCGCCAGGATCGAGGCCGTGCGGCGGCTGGGTACCCTCATGCAGTCTCCCCCTCAGCGGCTTCGGACTCCTTCGATCCGCGCGGTCCCATCCACGCGACCACGAGGATCGCTCCGATGGTGGACAGCAGCATTCCGATGATGAACCCGCCGAGGTTCACTCCGATGAGTGAATAGACCGCGAGGACGAGGCAGATGATCCCGTAGAACAGATGGTGCGTCGGTCGGAAGATCGACAGCAGAGCGAGGGCGACGATGGCGATCGGGACGACAGTCGCCTGGAGTCCCTCGATGCCGAACTGGATCTGCATGTTGCCGAGGTCGAGCTGTCCGGAGAAGAACAGTTCGATTCCTCCGAGGACTGCCAGCACGCCCCCGATGAAGGGACGCTGCCGACGCCAGTGTCTGAAGCCCCGGCGTTTCTCGGCGCCTTCGGTCATCTCGGCCCCCTCGCTGCTGTCAGCGTCCCTCGCCTCCGGCGTGGGGACGGCGAATTCTGCCGTCTCGACGCCGGATTCGGAATGGTCGCTCCGCTCATCGGCACGTCGACTCCGCCGGGACAGCGCAAGCAGGCTCGTCTTCTGCACGGTGTCCTCCTGTTCGGCGGCCCCCCGTTCATCGGCTGGTTGCCCGTTGGCTGCTGAGTCCCTCATCAGCCGCACGTCTCAGATCCGTCGGTGAGCTTCAGCGACATGTCCTTGAGGGTGAAGACCGAAGCCGTGGTCGACCAGGAGTCCTGCTTGAGGTCCTTGATGTTGATGGTGTCGGCGTCCTGGGAGAAGTCGCCCTTGCTTCCCTTGGCCTTCGTGTTGACATCGGAGGCGTCGACGCCGATGCGGATGTTCTTGAACTCCGCATCGCCCTCGAGTCCGGTCATGCCGATCTGCAGGTCCTTCGCCGAAACGGGGGTGCCCTTGCCGCCGGCCTTGATGAGGATGCCGACCTTGCCCAGAGGCGTCTCCTGGACGGCCGACTGGCAGAGGTTCTCCAGCGTCGCGTCCTTGATGTTCGCGGTGACGACGGCGTGCTCGCCGCCCTCGGCGTCCTTCGCGACACCGCTGTACTGGGAGAAGCCGGTTCCCTCGAGCTGCGACGAGGTGATCTTGAACTGAGTGCCGGAGACGGCGAACGAGACCGGGACAGCGCCTTGTGCCACTCCGCCCATGAGCATGGCCGAGACGACGCCGGTGGGAATCGCGACCATGGCGATGCGACCGGCGTGAGATGAGACGAGCCTGCGGATGAGGCTGGGGTTGCGGAACTTCATTGATCCTCCTTGACCACCGACAGCACAGTCGGCATCAGCGTGTGATGTAAGTTACTACGGGGTGTTACCCGACAGTATCGCGGGTGAAGTTTGAGCGTCAACGCCTTTTGTGGGCGGCGCGCTCCCGGGGCAGCGTCCAGGCGGTCGTGCGGGCCGGTCAAAGGCGGCCCGGTCTGCACCTGAGGATCATCATCCTTGCAGGTCAGGTTGCGTGCTCGGAACGGTCTTCCGTGTGAACTCAATCACTTCAAGCGCCCCGGCAGATCTGTCTCAGGCGGCGGAATCCTCGTGAGAGGCGTACGTGAACAAAACTTTCAAAACTCTTCGGCGAGAGCCGCACGCAGGGCGATGATCCGCGAAGTCCGGGCGCTTGCGCGCCGGATCGCAGGCGGATGCGGTCAGCGCACCGGGGCGTCGGGCCCGAGAGGAATGCCCAGGCCCCACCACAGGAAGAAGAGCAGACTCCAGCTGATCGTCATGCATACGGCCAAGGGCAGGGTGTGCGAGGCGAGCGTGCCGATGCCGGCACTCTTCTGATACTTCTGCATGAAGCCGAGCGCGAGGATGAAGTACGGGCTCATCGGGGTGATCGCCGTCGAACCCGAGTCGGCGATGCGGAAGATCGCCTGCGAGGTCTCCGGCGGAACCTCCAGCAGCATGAGCAGCGGCACGATGACCGGGGCCATGATCGCCCACATCGCCGAGCCGGAGGTGATGAGCACGTTCACGACGGAGAGCACGAGCAGGACGAGGATGAACACCACCCACGTCGGCAGGCCGAGACCGGTGAAGAGTTCGGACACGGAGACCGAGACGAGCATGCCGATGTTCGTCCACTCGAAGTACTCGAGGAACTGGGCGATGGCGAAGAAGAGGACGAGGACCCCGGAGATCGAGGCGAGCCCCTGACCCATGAGCTTCGGGACGTCCGACCAGGTCTCGATCGTGCCCTCGCGGAAGCCGTACACGATGCCGCCGATGCCGAAGAGCATGGCGATGAGGAAGGCGATTCCGGTGAGGAACGGCGACTCGCCGAAGGGTCCTTCGCCGCGCAGGGGCGCACCGTCTGGGACGACGAGGACGACGATGGCGATGACCGCGGCGATGACGGCGAACATGGACCATTTGAGAGCCGAGCGTTCCTTGTCGGAGATGACGAGATCCTCGTGTTCGGCATCCTCGTCGGCCTCGAGGTTGTCGCGCTTCATGAGAACGAGCTCGGTGACGATCGTGATGACGATGGCCAGCAGGATGGAGCTGGCGATGTTGAAGTACCAGTTGCCGATCGGAGTGACGATGTAGTCGGGGTCGATGATGTTCGCTGCGGCAGTCGTGATGCCCGCGAAGATCGCATCGTTGGGCGTCGGGATCGGGCTGGCATCGTAGCCGGAGGCAATCGAGGTGTAGGCGACGATGACGCCGAGAACGGGGGAGCGGCCCACGGCCTTGAACACCATTCCGCCGAGCGGGACGAGGATGACATAGGCCGCCGCCGAGGCGACGTGGGAGACCGTGCCCATGAACGCGACCGTGAAGACGATGAGTCCGGCCGGGACGCGGGCGATCGAGACCTTCATCGCCGTCGACAGCAGGCCCGTGCGCTCGGCCAGCGCCACGCCCATGATGACGACCATGATCGTGATGAGCGGGGGGAAGGTCTCGTAGGCGTCGAGTGCGGTGCTCACGGCCATGGCGATGCCGTCGCCGCTGAGGAGGCTGTTCACCGGGGTCCAGTCCCCGGTGCCGGGATCCTCGACTCCCGCGCCGGCGAGGGATAGGACGAGGCTGAATACGGCGAGGATCGCCGCGAGGATCCAGAACAGCCAGAAGGGGTTCGGCAGTTTGTTGCCGACGACTTCGATGACGTTGAGGGCGCGGATGACCAGCGGCAGCTTCTCCTGCTCGTCGGTCTGCACGGTATCGGTGGTCTGGGTCGGTTTCATTGTGAGCTCCTGAGAGTCCAGGCGGAGTTTTCGGGCAGGATTCGCCAGGGCCCATGAACTCCATCGGTCGAATTGTCGCGGGAAAGGCTGAGTGTGCGGTGAGGCGGAAGGTCAGTGCGAAGCGGGTGTCACAGTCTCTGCAGCTCCTGACAGTAGGCGACGAGTCGGTCGACGACCTCGCCGAGGATGTCCTCCCCGGCCGCGGCCGTGGCGGTCCGAGGATCGCCGAGGACGCCGTTGTCGGAGTAGCGGTCGAACGTCACCGCTGTTGACGGTGATTTCGTTCGCGAGAGCCGGGCGCGCGGGTCGAGATCGTCGAGCCGGGTGGCGCCGGGGTTGAGGTGGCCTGAGTCGACGAGGGATTCGTCGATGGCGAGCATCTGCGAGGTCTCGGACTCTCCGCAGTGGCCGCTGACCTCGGTGCGTGGCAGCTGGGCAGTCGCCTCGGTGGCCAAGGCGGAGACCGGAGCATAGGCGAAGACGAAGTCCGGATGGGTGGCGAGCAGGGACTGCTGGATCACGCCGAGCGCGGCGAGGTTGCCGCCGTGGCCGGTGATGACGAGGAGCCTGTCGAATCCGGCATCGGCGAGCTGGCGCACGATCGAGGAGACGAGGTCGATGAACAGCTGCGGGCCGATGTTAATCGTGCCGGGTAGGAAGCGGTGATGCGGGGAGACGCCGTAGTCGATGCTCGGCAGGACGAAGGCTCTGGCCGCCCGAACCTGATCGCGGTTGGCGCTGTCGCGGAGCCGGTCGACGACGGCGCGGGCGACGTGGGCGGCTCGGATGTTGTCGGTGCCCAGAGGCAGGCCGTCACCGTGCTGTTCACAGGCGCCGACGGGAAGGACGAGCAAGCTGTTTCGGTCCTTCGCGAGTTCGACCTCCAATGAAGTGAGTTCGGCGTAGTCGCGGATATGCGGGCGGATCTCGGAGATCGTCGGGCGGCTCATCGCTGGGATCCTTCGATGATGGCGGCGTCACCGGTCTGGTCTGTATCGTCCGCCCAGTCGGCGAGGACAGCGGCCTTGATCGCCTCGAGGTGCTTGCGGGTGCGGTGGGCGGCTTCGAAGCCGTCACCGCGGCGGATCGCATCGAGGATGTCCGCGTGTTCGTCGTGGTCGCGCAGTCGGTCGTAGCTCGTGCGCGCCGCCTGCTGGGTTCGCGAATTGATGGCCAACAGGGACACGAGCATCTCGTGCAGAGCGCGGTTGCCCGAAGCGCGAGCGAGTTCGACGTGGAAGTGACCGGCCGGGACCGCGGTCTCGACCTGGAGGGCATTGTCGAGCGCGGATTCCATGGAGGCTACGGCGTCGGGTGCCTGAGCAGCCGCGGCGAGCCCGGCGATGCCGGGCTCGATCGCGATGCGGGCGTCGAGGAGTTCGATGGCCGCCGCGAGGTCGACGGGCACATAGTGCGGGTTGTCGAGGATGCGGCGGTTGATCGCTTCGCGGACATAGGTGCCCGAACCGTGCTTGAGCTCGACCGAACCCGTGGCCTCGAGCCGGCGCAGGGCCTCCCGGACGGTGGGCACGGTGACCTCGAAGCGTGCGGCGAGGACCTTCGCCGAGGGCAGGGTCTGCCCGGGCTGCAGGTTCTCGGAGCGGATGGTGTCGACGATTTCGCGAGTGAGGCGTTCAACGAGTCCGACGGTGGACGTCATGGTGCTCTCCTTCAAGTGTTTAAGTCATCTAATCACTTTGAGTGACGTGTGTCAACGGTCACTCTTGGGGCGGATCCAGTTGGTCACTTCTGGGCGGGCCCCTGCGTTGCTCCCGGGTGGCTGCGGAAGAAGTCCCAGACCGTGTTCGTGGCCGAGAAGTCCTTCGTGACGTATCCGCCGCCGCTGTAAACGACCTCACCGGGCCAGACGTGGCCGCCGTCGGCGACGGAGTAGAACTCGACGGAGGCGTCGCATCGCGTCCACTGGGTGCGCACAACGCCTTCGGCCTTGCGTCCGACCTGGCGTTCTTTCGTTCTCGCGCAGCCCGAGGCCTCCGCCCACGGCTGGATCCACTGGCGGACTCCCGGGTAGTCCTCGCCCTGGCGGTGGCCGCCCTCGTAGTGCATCGTGGCGTCCCCGGTGCCGTGGATCGCGAGCATCGGCGTGGGTGTCGAGTAATCGCAGCCCTCTGTCGACTGCGGATAGTAGGCGCCGGCGACGGGAGCGAACGCGGAGAAGCGATCGCGCAGGTGACAAGCGAGGACGGAGACCATGCCGCCGCCGTTCGACTTGCCGGTGGCATAGACCCGATTGAGGTCGATGCAGTGCTCGGATTCGATCGAATCGAGCAGCTCGGCGACGAACGCGACGTCATCGGCACCGCTGGCGTAAGGAGCACCCTGCCAGGAACGTTTGCCGTCGCCTTCGTCGTCTTCGTCTCCGTCGGGGAAGACGGTGATCGCGGGCAGGGTCGGCAGCCCCGTGTAGTTCTGGAATTCGGCACCGTCGGACCCGTTGCCGTGGAACCCGAGGACGAGCGGCAGGGGAGTGTCAAGCTCGTAGTCGCGCGGGATGTTGATGCGGTAGCTGCGCTCGCCGTCTTCCGTCGATATCGCCTTCTCATCATTGCCGGGCTTCTGCTCGGTGCCGCAGCCGGCCGACGGGGCGGCCGGTATCGTCGATGCCTTCTTGCCGGTGGTGTGGGCGGCGTCAGAATGCGCGGGTGCGGTCTGTGCGGTGGCGGCCATTCCTGGGGTCGCAACTGTGCCCGTCAGCAGAGCAGCGCTCGCGGCGGTCGCGAGCAGAGCGGTAGTGATGCGTTTCGTCGTCGATGACATCGTCAGTCCTTTGATCGTCGGTGATCGTGGTGAGGACTCTAGCACAGGTCATCAGATGACTAAATGAGTCGGCTATGACGATAGTGTCGTCGAGGAGGTAGTGGTGTTGCCGATCCGGAATCCGCAGTCGGAAGGTGTCCGACTCAGGCCGTCTGCGGCGAATCCCCTTCGATGGTCGACCAGTTCGCCTTTGTCAGTGCGACGGCATGCGCATGCTCACCGGCACGGACGGCGGCGATGATCTTGGTGTGCTGCTCCGGTGAGGCTGATCCCTTCACCGATTCGAAGTGCAGAAACTCCGCGCGGCGCAGAGTGGCGGTGACGACCTCGAGGTGATCAGGAATGAGGGGATTGCCGGATCGAGTGAGGGCCACCTCGTGGAAGTCGTCGTCGGCCGCAATCGCCGCCTCGGCATCGCCGGCCGCGAGGGCCGCACTCAATCGGCCATTCGCCTGCTCCATCTCACCCAGCGCCGTCTCGTCGAGGGCGGGGAAGGCGAGGTCGATCGCCAGGCCGTGGAGTTCTGCGGCGATCTGCCGGGCCGCGAGGATGCGCTCCGGATCCTCAGGGGCCACGCGCGTCATCCGGCCCGGCTCCGCCACGACGAGCCCGGCCTGCGCCAAACGTTGGAGCGCCTCGCGCACGGGAGTTCTGGACACTTGGAGCCAGGCGCCGAGCTCCTGATCGCGCAGCTGTTCCCCCGGGGCGAGCTGGCCGCGGACGATGGCGTCGCGGATCGACCGATAGACGTCATCGCGCAGCAGGCTGCGCTGCGGGGCGGGGGAATTCGTGGGGATCGGCACGCTCGGTCACCTTGTCTCTGAGTGGGTGGTCTCGTCCCGCGGGATGGGACTCGAACTCTGACCCATTGTAACGATCAGCAGAATGCAATATATTGCATATCACTGGATGCGATCCAGAACACATCGCGCGGGATGCGATCCAGAACACATCGCGCGAGAGAGCGAACGCCCCGAAGCGAACGCTTCAGAGAACAGAGGACATCATGGCCATCACTGACTTCGAACGCTACCCACTCACTTTCGGGCCGAGCCCCGTGCACGAGCTCCCGCGACTGAGCGACCACCTCGGCGGGGCCCTTGTCTGGGCCAAACGGGAGGACGTCAACTCAGGACTCGCCTTCGGCGGCAACAAGACCCGCAAGCTCGAGTACATCGTTCCCGACGTCCTCGCCTCGGGCGCGGACACGCTCGTGTCCATCGGCGGCTACCAGTCCAACCACACCCGCCAGGTCGCCGCGGTCGCCGCCCACCTGGGACTGAAGGCGCGCCTCGTGCAGGAACGCTGGGTCGACTGGGAGGACCCGGTCAACGACAAGGTCGGCAATATCGAGCTCTCGCGCATCATGGGAGCCGACGTCCGCCTCGACTCGGCCGGATTCGACATCGGCATCCGCTCGAGCTGGGAGAACGCCCTGGCCGAGGTCGAAGAATCAGGCGGCAAGCCCTACCCGATCCCGGCCGGCGCCTCCGAGCACAAGTTCGGCGGACTCGGCTTCGCGAACTGGGCCTATGAGGTCGCAGAACAGGAGAAGGAGCTCGGCGTCTTCTTCGACACCATCGTCGTGTGCACCGTGACCGGCTCGACGCACGCCGGAATGATCGCCGGCTTCGCCGCCCTCGAAGCCGCCGGCGGACCGAAGCGCAAGGTCATCGGCATCGATGCCTCGGCCACGATCGAGAAGACCCGTGACCAGGTGAAGAGGATCGCGAACACCACTGCCGAACTCATCGGTCTCGGGCGTGAGATCACCGACGACGACGTCGATATCCGCATCGGCTGGGAAGGCCCGGCCTACGGCATCCCCGACGAGACGACCGTGAACGCGATCCGCACCACCGCCCAGCTGGAAGGCGTCATCCTCGACCCCGTCTACGAAGGCAAGTCGATGGCCGGGCTCCTCGACCTCGTTGCTGATGGCACGATCGGTAAGGATTCCACCGTTCTCTACGCCCACCTCGGCGGACAGCTCGCACTCAACGCCTACTCCTCGATCTTCTGACGATGAGCACCGCACAGGAACCGAGCGCTCAGGACATGGACCGCCACCAATTCGAGACCTCCTTGCAGGTCAGCCCGCCCGGGACGAACGACCGTCCGTTGCGGGCTTCGACCTCGGGAGACGATGAGATCCTCGACGAGATCGCCCAGCGGGTGCTGTGGCTGGCGACCTCGATCATCGACCGTGCCAACCGCGGCCGGATCAACCCGGACGGGGTCAAGGTCGGCGGCCACCAGTCGTCGTCGGCCTCGATGACCGGGATCATGACGGCGCTGTGGTTCACCCGCCTGCGCGCCATCGATCGCGTCTCGGTCAAACCGCATGCCTCTCCCGTCCTCCACGCGATCAACTATCTGCTCGGAGACCTCGGCGAGGAATTCCTCGACACCCTGCGCAGTCGCGGGGGACTCCAGCCCTACCCGTCGCGGACGAAGGACCCGGACACGGTGGACTTCTCCACCGGTTCCGTGGGCATCGGCGCGACCGCTCCCATCTGGGCGGCCCTGTCCCACCGCTACGTCTCCGACCGGTTCCCCGAGACTCCGGAAGCCGGACGGTTCTACTCCCTGCTCGGCGACGCGGAGATGGACGAAGGGGCGGTATGGGAGGCGATCATCGATCCGGAGGTGCGCAGCCTCGGCGAGATCGTATGGATCGTCGATCTCAACCGTCAGTCGCTCGACCGGGTCATTCCCGATGTCCAGATCCGCCGTTTGCAGGGCATGTTCGATGCCGCCGGGTGGCAGGTGCTCACCTGCCCGTGGGGTCGCCGACTCGAAGCCGTGTTCGCGGCCCCCGGCGGTGAGGCGCTCAAGAATCGGCTCGTGCAGATGCCCAACCCCGAATACCAGCGGCTGCTGCGCGCCCATCCGTCCGAGATCCACGACCGGCTGCTCGCGGGTCTCACCGACACCGAGGCGGCCGCCCTGTCCGCGGCCATCGACGGCTTCGACGCGGACGGTCTCGCTTCCCTCATCCGTGACCTCGGCGGACATGACCTCGGCCAACTCGTGTCGACGTTCGACGCCATCGACGACAACCGGCCGACGGTCGTCTTCGCCTACACGATCAAGGGCAAGGGGCTGGCCACGGAGGGCCATCCCGGCAACCATGCCGCGCAGCTGACCGAAGCGCAGATGCGCGAGCTCGCGGCCGCCTCGGGGATGGACCTCGATGACCCATGGGTCGCCTTCGCTCCGGACACCCCGGCCGGCCGGTTCTGTGCCGAAACCGCGCAGCGGCTGCGACGAGAGCCGGAGACCGGCCATGCCGTGGCCGAGGTGCCGGCCGAACTGGGCTTCACCCCGCGACCGCAGATCTCCACGCAGGCGGCGCTGGGCCGGTTCCTCTCCGATCTCAAGCACGTCGCCCCCGAGGTGGCTCAGCGGGTCGTGACCCTGTCACCGGACGTCGCGACGTCGACGAACCTCGGCGGATGGATCAACAAGACCGGAATCTGGTCGCCGGCGGGCCGGCATGACTGGTTCTCCGATGACCGGGAACGGGTGCTGCGCTGGCAGGAGGGCACGAGCGGACAGCACATCGAACTCGGCATCGCCGAGGTCAATCTCGTCTCCTTGGCCGGAGAGCTCGGGTCCACCGGGCAGCGCTGGGGACAGCCGCTGCTGCCGATCGCCACGATCTACGATCCCTTCATCAACCGGGCCCTGGAACCCTGGACCTTCAGCCTCTACGCGGGTGGGCGTTCGATCATGGTCGGCACGCCCTCGGGTGTGTCGCTCGCGCCGGAAGGTGGGGCGCACCAGTCGTTCAACACACCCTCGGTGACTCTGGAGATCCCGGGCCTGACGAGCTGGGAGCCGGCCTTCGCCCAGGACCTCGAGTGGACCCTGCTCGAAGCGCTGCGCGAACTCGCCGACCCGGACGGCGACTCCGCCTACTTCCGACTGACGACGCGGCCCGTGGCCCAGGAGCTCGCGAGCGTGCCCGAGGATCCGCTGCTGCGGGAACGCCGCCGTGACCAGGTCATCGCCGGCGGCTACCGGCTTTCGGCCAGACCGGCCGCCGAGGACGAGGTCACCCTCGTCGGTGCTGGGGCCATCATGACCGAGGTGATCGAAGCGGCGGCCCGGCTGGAATCCCTGGGCGTGCGGGCCGGAATCGTCTGCCTCAGCTCACCGTCGAAGGTGTTCCGGTCGGTGCAGGATCGGTCTCAGGTCCGTTCGAGTGTCCGCTCGGCCATCGCCGACGAACTCTTTCCCGCAGAGCATCCGGCACCGCTGGTCACCGTCCTCGACGGGCACCCGCACACTCTCGCGTTCCTCTCTGGAGTGCGCGGGGACCGCACACGGAACCTCGGCGTCACCGACTTCGGTCAGGCCTCCTCGGTGGGGGAGGCCCACGAGATCCACGGGATCGACACGGACTCCATCGTGCGCGCCGGACTCGACCTCGTGGGGCGGTGAGTTCCCGCCGCGTGGTGAACCGTTTCGGTCCTCTGGTTCGATGAACTGGGGCCGGGGCGGACCCCTCGCCGAGGTGGGTGGTCCCCGATCGAGGCCAGTATTCCCTCGCTGCGAGCGCGGTTCGAATTTCGTCGTGAACGATTCGGAATCCGCATCGCCTCGGCGAGGGGATCGCGGTCGATCCGGGACTGAGGATTCCCCCAGGTTTCGGCACTTGTTGCGCGGGTCACGTATTGATAGCGTGGGTGGCAGGCATACGCATTTCGTCGATTCGGACGGCAAACAGGTATGCAATTGCTTCAGCGGCGCCAACAGGCGCGCACAAGTCAAAGGAGTCTGGAATGAGCAACGTAGGCAGTGCTGCAGGCGGCTACCGTGTCGAGAACCCGGCCACCGGTGAAGTCGTCGAGAAGTTCGACAATGCCACCGACGAAGAGGTCCAGCAGATCCTCGAATCCGCACACAAGGGCTACCTGAGCTGGCGCGAGAAGACGATTGAGGAACGCGCCGCGATCGTCAACAAGGTCGCCGCTCTCTTCGGCGAGCGCAAGGAAGAGCTCGCGAAGATCATCGCCGAGGAGATGGGCAAGCCCACCGCCGAAGGTGAGGAAGAGGCCGAGTTCTGCGAGGCGATCTTCAACTACTACGCCGACAACGGCCCGAAGTTCGCCGCCGATGAACCGATCGAATCGTTCTCCGGCGGCAAGGCCTTCATCCAGCGCCGCCCCGTCGGCACGCTGCTGGGCATCATGCCCTGGAACTTCCCCTACTACCAGGTCGCCCGCTTCGCTGCACCGAACCTCGTGCTCGGCAACACGATCATCCTCAAGCATGCGGAGATCTGCCCCCGCTCCTCGGCGAAGATCGCCGAGCTCATGAAGGAGGCCGGCATCCCCGAAGGCGTGTACTCCAACGTCTACGCCACGCACGAGCAGATCGAGACGATCATCGCCGACGACCGCGTCGAAGGCGTGTCCCTGACCGGTTCCGAGCGTGCCGGATCGGCCGTGGCCGCCACGGCCGGCAAGTACCTCAAGAAGGCGGTGCTCGAGCTCGGCGGCTCCGACCCGTACATCATCCTCGACACCGACGACATGAACGAGGCCGTCGACACCGCCTGGGGCACTCGCCTGTACAACACCGGCCAGGTCTGCAATGCGAACAAGCGGATGATCGTCATGGACGACATCTACGACGACTTCGTGTCCGGTCTGACCGAGCGTGCCCAGTCCTGGGAGAAGGGCGCTCCCGCCGAGGCGGGCGACGGCAAGTACTCGCCTCTGTCCTCGCGTTCGGCTGCCGAGAATCTGCGCAAGCAGCTCGACCGTGCCGTCGAGCAGGGTGCGACCCTCGTCGGCGGCGAACTCGCCGCCGACGGATCCGCGTATGTCTCGCCGGCCGTGCTCACCGGAGTCACCTCGGAGATGGACGCCTACCGCGAGGAGCTCTTCGGCCCCGTGGCCACCGTGTACAAGGTCAGCAGCGATGACGAGGCACTGGCCCTGGCCAATGATTCGCGCTTCGGCCTCGGCGGTGCGGTGTTCGCCAAGGATGAGGAGCGTGCCGCGAAGCTCGCTCAGCGCCTCGATGTCGGCATGTCGAACGTCAACACCCCGGCCGGTGAGGGCGCGGAGATCCCGTTCGGCGGCACCAAGCGCTCGGGCTTCGGTCGCGAGCTCGGGCCCTACGGCATGGATGAGTTCGTCAACAAGCGCATGTACTACGTGGCTGACTGACTGAGGGCTGGCCTCAGCCTTCGTCGAGAAACGGGTTGGGTGTCGAGAAACGCGTGTGCGCATGCGTTTCTCGACACCCAACCCGTTTTTCGCTGTCTTGAATGTGGGCCAGCCCTTTCTGCGTGGGCAGGGGTGTTTTCTGCGGGTGGATCCACCCCGAATTCTGCGCGGATGTCGCGGTGAATCCGCCCGCAGGAGACATCCGCTCGCGGGCAGCAGGGGCGAGCGACCGTGAATCTCAGAGTCTGAAACGACGCGAGACGAAGACCGGCAGCGGCACCTTCGTCATCGCCTCCGCGCCGGAGACCGGACTGCACCTCGGCGACTACTCCTCCCAAGACCTCCACGAGGCCCGCCCGCACATCGAAGTCCCGGCTGCCGAGCTCGCGGCCACTCGCCGCACCGAGGCCGACCTCGTCCGCCTCCACGTCGTCACCGCCGTGCCAGTGGGAATCGCGTGTTCGAAAGCGTCATCGCCGAACTCCGCGGAGCCCTGACCGCCCAGCCCGAGCTGCTCAACCTCGCCGCCAGCCGCCAGCCGGAGGACGCGGTTGTCGGCGCCGCTCCTATACTGGGGATCGGCGCTCGGTGCATGCCCAAGACGGCCCAGGTCCGCGCCCGCGAGGAACGAGTTCGAGGAGGACGGAAATGCCCATCACGTCGAGGATCCTCGAGGTGGCGACCGCCGATCCGGATCGTTTGGCGCTGGTGGGAAGCCCCTCGGGAGGATGTGCCTCGGACGAGAGCGCCGACTCCGCCGAGGGCTCACGAGCCCCACGTTCCCTCACGTATGCGCAGCTCGTCCGGGATTCGGCCACGATGTTCGCCGCCGTCGACGCCCTCCACCGTGCCCAGACCGACCCGCCGACTCCCGCGCCCGAGACCCACGGCATCCCGATCACGGCAGTGAGCCTCACCTCGGCGTTCGAGACCTCCCGCATCATCGCGGGCCTCGCCGGCTTCCGCGCGGTGTCGGCCACGATCGACCCCCGCTGGCCGCTCGACCATCAGGTCGGAGTCATCACGACCACCGGAATCGGCCTCGTCATCAGCGACTCGACCCGCCTCGCCGAGGCGCTCGCCGCCGCCGGTTGGACCGGAACCGTCATCACCGCGACCGACTTCCAGGCGCGCGAAGCCGCCATTGACCCCGCCGATACAGCACCGCCGACCGTCCGCGAAGCGTCCGAACCGTTCCTCATGCTCTTCTCGTCGGGCACGACGAGCAATCCGAAGGCCTTCATCAAGACCCGCCAGCAGTACCGTGACAACGTGGCTGTGTCCTCGGCCCACCTCGAACCCCTCCCCGGCGTGGCCACCCTGGCACCAGGCCCCGTGTCCTACAGCCTCACCCTCTACGCCGTCGTCGAAAGCCTGGCCACCGGCGGCAGCGTCCACGTCGCCGACGACTTCGACCCCTTCACCATGGGTGCCCGCATCGCCGACGAAGCCATCACCCGCGTCGTCGCTGTGCCCGCCGTTGTCAAAGCCCTCGCCGAGGCGGCCCGCAGAACACCGGAGAACTTCCACGGTCTCGATCTCGTCGTCACCGGAGGAGCGAATTTGCCAGCCTCCATCCGCTCCGCCCTCGCCGACGTCCTCCCCGGTGCTCGGCTCATCAGCTATTACGGTGCCGCCGAGATCGGATTCATCGGCGACAGCCGTGACGGCGACGGCACCTGGATCTCGATCTACGACACCATCGACGTCGAAATCCGTGACGAATCCGGTGCCCGACTGCCCGACGGAGAGATCGGCACCGTCTGGATCAGAGCCGCCGCCTGCTCGGACGGCTATGTCACCGGCACCACCGATGCTCAGCTGCGGCGCCCCGACGGCTGGGCCACGGTCGGTGACCAGGGACGGATAGAAAACGGTCTCCTCCAACTCGCCGGACGGGCCGGCGACATCGCGATCACCGGAGGACACAAGGTGTCCCTGCCCGAGGTCGAACGCGCCTTCGAAGAATTCGACCGCGCGGATCCGCGGTCGGGGCCGGGCCGCCTCGGCGAGGTCTGCGCGATCGCGCTGCCCGACGACGGTCTCGGCAACATCGTCGCCCTCGTCATCGAACCAGGCGCCCAGGGTTCGGGGAGCCATGCCAGGGATGGCGACTCGACTGCGCCCGACAAAGCAGCACTGCTCGACCACGCCCGGGCGGAACTGGCCCCGCAGTTCGTGCCGCGACGGTTCTACTCACTCGACCGGCTGCCGCGGACTGTCGGTGGGAAGATTCGACGCCACGAAACCGTTGATCTGGTCATGAGCGGAAAGGCACAGCGGCTGTGAACGCATCCCGGAGCAATCGGCACTGGACAGATGGCGTGCGCGACGTCGTCATCACCGGACTCGGAGCCATCACCCCAAGCGGTCAGGACCCCGAAACCCTCTGGCGATCTGTCCGCAACGGCACCAGCGCCATCGACGTCCTCGCAGGTGAGCAGTTCGATGACCTTACCGTGCGAATCGGCGGGCAGATCAAGGACTTCGACGCCGAAGCGGTTCTGGCCCGGGCGCTCGCCCGCCGCCTCAGCCCCGTCCAACACTGGGCCATCGCCGCGGCCGACCAGGCGATGCGCGCAGGCGGCATCGAGTCCGCGGCCGACGATCTGCCCTGGGACCGTGACCGCACGGCCGTCATCGCCGCCACCGGCTCAGGACCAGTCGACGCCATGCAAGAGGCAACGCGCCGCCTCGACGCTGACGGTCCGAGGTCCGTGCCGCTGACCCTGTCCATCCACGGGGCACCTGACTCCGCGGCAGCGCTCATCAGCCAGCGCTTCGACCTGCGCGGACCCGGGCAGGGAGTCTCGGCGACGTGCGCCTCCGGGGCGATCGGCCTCGGCGAGGCGCTGCGCCGCATCCGCCACGGCTATGCCGATGCCGTCCTCGTCACCGGCATGGAAGACTGCCTCGGTCCGGTCAATCTCGCCTCGAACACGAATATGCGCGCACTCGCCGCCGGATACGAAGACGACCCGACCGCCGCCAGCCGCCCCTTCGACCAGGCCCGCAACGGCTTCGTCATGAGCCAAGGTGCGGCCGCGATCCTCCTCGAATCTGCAGACTCGGCGACCTCACGAGGGGCGACGCCGCTGGCCGAGCTCGCCGGATTCGGCGCCGCCAGCGATGCCCACCACCCGACGAACCCACATCCCCAGGGACGGGGAGCCGCCTCGGCGGTGGTCCAGGCTTTGCACGACGCCGGGCTGGAACCCGGCGATATCGACCACATCAACGCTCACGCGACGGGCACACCGGCCGGCGACCGCGCCGAACTCGCCGCCTTCGACGCAGCCCTGGGGGAGGTCGGACGGACGATCCCGATCTCGGCCACGAAATCGACGACGGGGCACCTCCTCGGCGCATCGGGAGTCGTCGAGGCGATCATCGCGACCCTGACGTTGCGTGATCAGACGCTGCCCCCGACGCTCAACCTCGACGACAACGAGTTCCCCGACTGGGACATCGTCGCCGGTCACGCCCGTGAGATGAGTGGTGGGCAGGACCTCGCCGCGGCGGCCGTGGACACCGTCCTGTCCACCTCGTTCGGCTTCGGCGGGCACAACGGCGCGATCATTCTGCGCCGCACCGCGCAGACCGCGACACCCTCAGCCGGCGTGACCGACCCCTCGACGAAGGAGAGACGATGACCGACCGTGAGACACGCGTGAGCGAACTCGCCGCGCGGTACCTGCCCGATGATGTGCTCGAACGATTCCGCGAACGAGCCGACGTCTATGACCGCGAGAACCGATTCTTCGACGAGGATCTCGCCGAACTGGGGGACCTCGGCTACCTCACCCTCTTTGTGCCCGAGTCCCACGGCGGGCCCGGTTTGAGCCTGTTCGAGGTCACCCGACTGCAGCAGAGGCTGGCAACTGCGGCGCCCGGCACGGCGTTGGCGATCAACATGCACCTCATGACCACCGGAGTGGTCAAGGCGCTGACTGACCGCGGCGACGACTCGCTGAACTGGGTGTTCGACGAGGTCATGGCCGGTGAGATCTTCGCCTTCGGCATCTCGGAACCGTCGAACGACTGGGTGCTGCAGGGGTCGAACACCGAGGCGGCGCCGACGGCCGACGGCGGCTACGAACTGACCGGGGTGAAGATCTTCACCTCGCTGTCTCCCGTGTGGACCAGGCTCATCGTCCACGGCGCCGTGGCCTCCGACGACGACGGGATCGCCGGTCCCGATGCGGACGAGCCCGCCGAGGGACAGCTTGTCTACGGATTCATCGAACGCGATGCACCCGGCATCACGGTCTCGGACGAGTGGGATGTGCTGGGAATGCGGGCCTCGCAGTCGCGGGCGACGGTCCTCGACCACGTGCCGATGAAACCCGAACGGGTCTCACGCGTCATCCCCGCCGGCAAGCACCCCGATCTGCTCACCTTTGCGATCACGAGCAACTTCCAGCTGCTCATCGCCGCCGTATATGCCGGAGTCGCGGCCCGGGCACTCGAGCTGGGCGCCGCCGGTCTGCACAAGCGGAAGTCCGCGAAGGCCGGCGTCACCTTCGCCGAGGTGCCCGAGGCCCGGACGCGCCTGGCCGATGCCCACCTCGACTTCATGCCGGTGACTGCGATGATCGACGCCTATTCCCGGGACTTCGACGACCTCATCGACCACGGCGCCGGTTGGCCGCTGCGCCTGGTGGGGGCGAGGATCAAGTCCGCCGAGGCGGCCCGTCGCAGCGCCGAGACCGCGCTGATGTGCACGAGCGGCAGCGGGTTCGGCAACAAGCACGAACTCTCGCGCCTCTTCCGCGATGCCACGGCCGGACTCTTCCACCCGCCGAGCGCGGATGCGGCACGTCCGATGTACGCGGCAGCGCTGCTCGACGGGTGACTGATAGAATTGATGCCATGAATTTCGGTATGCCCTCCAGAAGGCTCCGCAGCCGCCGCTGACGGCGGCGAGACTCTTCACTTCTCTCGTGCGCCGTCCTGGCCCTCGCCGGACGGTGGCTTCATGCTGTCCGGCTCCATGACGAGCTGAAAGACCACGATGCCGAAATCAACATCTTCATCCCCTGAACTCGCTCTGCCCGCAGGATCTGCCGCACATATCCGCGCCAACGACATTCACATCATGCGCGGCGACCGCGAAATCCTCACCGGCCTCGACCTGACGGTCTCCGCCGGTTCGCGACTGGCCGTCGTCGGCGAGAACGGCAGCGGAAAAACGACCCTGCTGCATGTCCTCGCCGGGACGCTTCCTCCCGATCAGGGAGTGCTGCGGAGATCAGGTACCGTCACCCTGCTCGAACAGGCGCTCGACGCCGACGACAACCGTACAGTCGGCGATCTCATCAATGAGTCCCTGCGTCAGGAGAAGGCCGCATTGGCCGCTCTCGACGCCGCCGGCGAGGCACTGGCACGAGAGGAACCCGGAGCAGACGAAGCCTTCACGCATGCCCTCGACCTGGCGACCCGCCTCGACGCTTGGGACGGTGAGCGTCGCATCGACGCGGCACTGGCAGGGCTCTCCGCGTGCTCGGATCGGAGGCGGAGCCTCGCGAGCCTCTCGGTCGGCCAGCGCTACCGAGTGCGTCTGGCCGTCGTCCTCGGCTCGAGCACCGATATTCTGCTTCTCGACGAGCCGACGAACCACCTCGACGCGCAGTCGTTGGCGTTCCTCACCGAGCGGCTGCGCACCCGACCCGGTGGATTCGCCTTGGTCAGCCACGACAGAGCACTGCTTCACGATGTCGCCGACGAATTCCTCGATCTCGACCCGAGTCGCGACGGACGCCCCCGGAACTACTCCGGCGGCTACCGCGGATGGGTGGCGGGGAAACGTCGGGACCGTGAGAAGTGGGAGCAGGACTACCTCGCCGAGGTGGCCGAGCACACCCGTCTCATCGAAGCCGCAGATGACGCCCGTTCCCGACTGAGCACCGGATGGCGGCCGCCGAAGGGAACCGGCAAGCACACTCGCGCGACGAGGACCGCCGGCGTCGTGCAGACCTTCAACCGTCGCGTCGAAGACCTCGAACGGCACGCCGTGGAAGTGCCCGAACCGCCTCTGCGTCTGCAGTGGCCGGACATGCCGGACGAGCCGGAAACCGCTGACGAAGGGTTCGAGACGGACAGCGGCTCGCTGCTGACCGCGGAATCGGTCACCGTCGAAGGGCGGATGAGGCAGACGGTGTCCCTGAACATCGATCCCGGCGACCGTCTGCTCATCACCGGGGCGAACGGCACCGGCAAGTCGACGCTGCTCGACGTGCTTACCGGTCGTCTCGAACCGAGTTCCGGTCAGGTGCGGCGACATCCGCAGGCACGGGTGGAGCTGCTCAGCCAGGAGGTTCCCGAGTGGAACGCCGACGACACCGCAGCCCGCGTGTTCGAGGACTGCTCACTCAAGGCGTCGCTGTCCGGTGACCTCACCCTGCAGGACCTCGGTCTGCTCTCGGCAGATGACTCGACGACACCGGTCCGCCGACTCTCGCAGGGTCAGCAGCGCAGGCTCCAGTTAGCGATGTGTCTGGCGGTCGCACCCGACGTGCTCATCCTCGACGAGCCGACGAACCACCTGTCCGCCTCGTTGGTCGACGAACTCACGGAGTCCTTCGGGACCGCCTCGGCGGCGCTCATCGTCGTCACCCACGACCGGCAGATGCTGGCGGATCTCGCGGACTGGCCGCGTCTCGACATCGGAAGAGCAGCGGTCGGGGACCGAGCACACTGAACCGAGGCCCTCTCGTTCAAGGCGCAGCGCACTTGGCGGGGCGTATACCTCGCGACAAGTGCGCTGACGCTTGAACGACGCTGGGCCGCTCGACGGGTGAGTTCGCCCTCGCTCGTCAGAGCTCGGGGAGCAGCGAGATCGGGTTCTCGATGCAGTCGGCGACGAAGGTGAGGAACTCGCTCGGCTCCTGACCGTCGCACGCCCGGTGGTCGAAGACGAACGACAGGTACATCACCTTGCGCACGGTCAGCTCGCCGTCGACGACCCACGGTCGGTCCTTGATCCGACCGAGGCCGAGCATGGCCACCTCGGGGAGGTTGATGATCGGGGCCGAACCGTCGACGCCGAACACCCCGTAGTTGTTCAACGTGAACGTGCCGCCGGAGAGTTCCGCGGGATCGAACCTCCCCGAGGCGGCCTTCCCGACGGTCTCGGACACGGAGTCGCGCAGCTGCCTCAGGCTCATCTCGCCCGCGCCGTGAACGACAGGAACCATGAGCCCGCGCGGAGTCTGCGCGGCCAAGCCGAGGTTGATGTCGCCGTGGGTGACGATTTCGCCGGCGGTCGTGTCGATCGACGAGTTGATGATCGGATACTTCTTGAGTCCGGCCACGACGAAGCGGGCGACGAGTGAGAGCAGCGAATATCTCTCACCGGTGCGCGCCTCGAGCGCGCGCTTCGTGCCGAGCAGTTCGGTGGCATCGACATCGAGCCAGATGGTCGCCTCGGGGATCTCCTGCCGCGACCGGGTCAGACGTTCGGACACGACCTTCCGCAGCCCCGTGATCGGGGTGCGGGTATCGCGGTCGGTCCGCCCGACTGGCGAAGGTGCCCCCGCCGAGGTGGCGCTGCGTTGCGTGGTGGACTGAGGTTCGCCGACTCTTGGGGTCCCCGCGGGGACGGGCACGTGAGCGCTCGCTGCTTCGACGTTCGCAGCCGTGCCCGACTCGATCGCAGCGAGGACATCGGCCCTGGTCACGATCCCACCGGGACCGCTGCCGGGCAGGTGCTTGGCGCTGATGCCGTGATCCTTCGCCAGCTTGCGCACAAGCGGGGACGACACAGGGGAGACCTGCTCGCCGGCGGCCGTCGCCGACTCTCCGATGGCGGTCTTCGACGAGTCTTCGGCGGGGGTCTGTGCCTCTGTCGGCGGCTGCAATGGAGCATCCGGGATAACCGTCGGGACGGTTGGGGCGGCACCCGGGGTCACGGTGGATGTCGCGTCCGGTGCGGCCGCGTGGTTGCCGCCGAACGAACGCTTCTTCGTCGAACGGGCCTTCGGCTCGGCGGTGCCGTAGCCGATGAGGTTCGCACCGCTCGACTCGGCATCTCCGCCAACTCGGCTATCTGCGCTCGCGCTCGCCGCCGCGTCGACACCCGACGCCGACGCATCGGCACTCGGCTCACTGCCTTCTTCGGCGACCGAAAGCAGGGTCTGACCTGCACTGACGGTGTCTCCGGCGTTCGCGTGAAGGCTGACGATCCGCCCGGCGTACGGGCAGGGGAGTTCGACGACGGACTTCGCGGACTCGACCTCGACGACCATCTGATCGACGTGGACCTCGTCCCCGATCTCGACCTTCCAAGAGATCAGCTCCGCCTCGGTGAGGCCTTCGCCGAGGTCGGGAAGGATGAACTCACGCGTCCCCGTGTCGCGCGTGCCTGTATCCAGATCAGCACTCATCACAGCTCCCAATCCCAGGACTCGAGCGCATCGAGCACGCGTTCGACGGTGGGCAAGTAGAACTCCTCGAGCTTCGGCGACGGATAGGGCACATCGAACCCGGCGACCCTCAGGATGGGGGCCGACAGGTAAGGGAAGTTGCGTTCGGTGAGGCGGGCGGCCACCTCGGCGCCGTATCCGCCGAACTGCGCGGCCTCGTGGATGATCGCCGCGCGCGAGGTCTTGCGCACGGACTCAGACACGGTCTCATCGTCGAACGGTGAGAGCGTGCGCAGGTCGATGACCTCGATGGACAGTCCGTGCTCGGCTCCGGCCTCGGCGGAATCGAGCGCCGTCCGTACGGTCGGACCATAGGCGAGCAGGGTGGCGTCGGTGCCCTCGCGGATGACCTGCGCCCGATTCATCGGTGCCGTGGACACGGGCAGACTCAGCGTCTCCTTCATCCAGTACCGCGACTTCGGCTCCATGAACACGACCGGATCATCGGAGGCGATCGACTCCCGCAGCAGCGAATACGCATCGGCCGGATTCGACGGCGTGATGACGGTCAGACCCGGCGTCGACGTCCAATAGGCCTCGGACGAATCCGAGTGATGCTCGACCCCGCCGATATCGCCGGCATAGGGAATCCGGATCGTGATCGGCAGGCTGACCCGGCCTTTCGTCCGGTTCCGCATCTTCGCAACATGGGACACGATCTGCTCGAACGCGGGATAGGCGTAGGCGTCGAACTGCATCTCGACGACCGGGCGCATGCCGTTCATCGCCATGCCGATTGCGGTGCCGATGATGCCGGACTCCGCAAGTGGGGAATCCCAGACCCGGTTCGACCCGAATTCGGCCCGCAGTCCTTCGGTGACACGGAAGACCCCGCCGAGGCGGCCGACGTCCTCACCGAATACGAGCACAGTGTCGTCGTCGGCCAGGGAATCGCGCAACGCGTGGTTGAGGGCCTTCGTCATTGTCACCGATGACGGGGCGGGCCCGGCATCGGGGGCCCGCGCAGTGCCGGGTGCGGTGTCGCCCTTCGCCGAGGCGGCCGTGGCGGTTTCGTCGTTCACCTCAGTCGAATCAGTGACCGGATCGGTGCCCGTTTCGACGCTCATGCGTGGCCTGCCGCGGCGAGTTCGGCTTCGAGGACCTGCTGCTCTTCGGCGAGGGCCGCGCGCGGGGTCGCATAGACGTGGGCGAAGAGCTCACGGGGATCGACCTCAGCCTCTTGGTTCATCGCATCGCGGACGGACGCGGCCAGGGTCTCGGCTGCCTCGGCGACCTCTGCGACCGTCGAATCGTCGAGTGCACCGGTTTGCCGCAGATACCTCTCGAGACGGTCGATGGGATCGAACTGCTTCCAGTGCTCGACCTCCTCGGCGTCACGGTACTTCGTCGGATCGTCGGAGTTCGTGTGCGACTCCATCCGGTAGGTGAGGCACTCGATGAGGGTCGGACCGTCCCCGTTCCGACCGCGCGCCAGCGCCGCGGCGACGGCGGCGAACACGGCGGCGACATCATTGCCGTCGACGCGCAGGCCCGGCATTCCGTAGCCGGCGGCGCGATCGGCGAGCATCGTCGCGTTCGTCTGCTCCCGCAGGGGAGTGGAGATCGCGTACTGGTTGTTCTGGAGGACGAAGACCGTCGGGGTCTGCCACACGGAGGCGAAGTTGAATGCCTCGTGGGTGTCGCCTTCGCTGCTTGCGCCGTCGCCGAGGAACGTCAGGGTCGCTGCGTCCTCGCCCTTGAGCTTCGCGGCCATCGCGAATCCTGTGGCATGCAGAGTCTGCGTCGCAAGAGGCGTCGCCGCAGGTGAGGCGTGATATTCGTGCGGGTCGAAACCGCAGTGCCAGTCCCCGCGGAAGGCGGCGAGGATCTCGGCCACGGGCACACCGCGGGTCAGCAGCGCTGCCGAGTCGCGGTAGGTGGGGAAGAGCCAATCGTTCGGGGCCAGCGCGGTGGTGGCCCCCACCTCGGCGGCTTCCTGACCTGCCGCGGAGGGGTAGGTCGCGAGCCGACCCTGCCGGGTCAGGTGCGTGACCTGCGCTTCGAACCGGCGGACGAGGACCATCTGCCGGTAGAGACCGGTGAGGGTGGCATCGCTGGGGATCCGCAGCCCTTCGGTCGGAGTGTCGGTGAGCCGGCCATCTGCGCCGATGAAGCTGATCGGCTGCAGCTGGGGCAGTGAGCGGCCTGTGGTGGGAACGTCAATGGTCATGGCCCCATGGTGGCGTGAGCCGAGTCACGATTCCACGGCTGACCTGCAGGTGAGGACGGGCGGCCAAACGTGTCGCGAACTCGGGACGAAGGGACCAGTTCCGGCAGGCCGAGTGGACGTTTGGCTGGAGGGTCGGGGTTGCGCAGACTCGGTTCTCGGACTGCTCAGATCTCGCTCTGCGCGGTCAGATCTCTCCCCACCGGTATCCGCGGGAGGTGAAGGCTTCGGCGATGGCAGCCTTCTTGCCTTCGACGTCTCCCTTGAAGGCCTGGTGCCCGCCTTCGGTGACGACGACGAGCTTGCCGTCGGCAAAGTATGCGGTCGAAAACGAGGCGCGGGAGATGCGCAGCGGGTGGTCGTCGTCTCGGCCGATGGTGATTCCGTGTTCATCGACGACCAGGGGAGTCGTCGAGGCGGCGATGAAGAAGGCGGCGATGAGTCCGAGCAGCCCGCCGATGATCGGTCGGGCGATGACGACCCACGCCTGGTCGAAGCGGCTGAGCTTCTCGATGACGTCACCGAAAGGGATGGGGAAAGTCGCGGCAATCGAGCCGAGGGCTGGAAGGAAGAAGCCGAGCGCCACCCCGATGCCGATGCAGACGAGGCCGATGACGACGACGTCGCTCCGACTGAGCGCGAACGTCGCGGGGGCGTGGGGCTGCTGGGTTGCGAAGTCGTTCTTCTGCTGGGGCTGATCCATCACGTGCTCGATCCTCGAAGGCATCGTCGGTACTCAATGATACCAAAGTGGAACAACGCTGTTCCACAAGTAGACTGCTCTGTATCGTTCGCAGAGTCAGGGAGGGGTTGTGCCGGTGCACGGAATGCATCGATTGGGCCGAGAGGCGCTGGTCAGCGAGGCACTGACCCACCTTGCCGCGAACCCGCAGGCGTCGATGATCGAACTTTCACAGTCGGTCGGCGTCGGTCGCACCACTCTTTACCGACATTTCGGTGATCGGGAGGCGCTCGTCGGTGCGGCGGCCCTGCTCGGTGCCCGGCGATTCGGTGAGGCGGTCATGAAGGCCCGTCCCGGCGAAGGGACCGGGCTGGCTGCACTCGAACGGATCTGTGCCCAGCTGTTCACTCTGCCCGATGTGCTCACCCTGCTCTTCGCCGACAACCCGATCATCACCGATGAATCCTTCGCCGAGGCGGCCGCCGAGTCCCGGTCAGGCGCTGAGTCCAGCACGTGCGCTGAATCTGCGGATGCCGAGGATGATCCCCTCGAGGCCGTCATCGCGAAAGGGCAGGCGGACGGTTCCATCGATGAAGGCGTGCCCATCGGATGGGCGGCGGCGTTCGTCTACCTCACCATCGGCTCCGGACACCTCTACAGCGTGAGTGTCGGCGTCGACGATCCGACCGCGCGCGCCCAATCCCTCGAGCTGACCATCCGGGCGGTGCGGAAGACCCTCGCTTCTCCGGGAGGCTGAGCGCGGACCAGGGCGTGAACACCGACCGGGCCCGCAGAGCTGTGTGCGGTACCGCCGACTCCCGAAATGTGATCTCGGTGAAGCCGCGGGGCCATGCCGGGGCAGTTGTGCGGCCGACGAGGTCTGACTTGTTACCGTTATTGCTTCAGTTCATCCTCGGCAGGAGCAATGCGTGTCTACTTTCTTCGACGGTCCCGAATTCCACGGAATGGCAGCGGGCGGCAAAATCAGCCACAACCCCGGCATGGGCGATCGGATGATGCGGGAGCTGGCGCCGTTCCTCAAGGCCGAAGGCATTGACGTCGATGATCCGAATGCGGACTTCACCGAGGCCGAATTCCACGCAGCCATGGAGAAGGCGCAGGAGGAATACAACCGCCGCCTGTTCACCCCGGTCGGTGCCCACCGCGGACTGGCTCTGGGGAAGCTGCGGTCGTTCTCCGTGGCCTTTGCCGAAGGCGACATCAAAACCGCCGAGGCTGTTGTGGCCTCCCTGCCGTCCGACCCCAAGGACTTCAACCCGAGCGTCGGGCAGGTGACCGGGGCAGCGATGGACCTCCTCGACGAATGGTTCACCGACGACGTGCACGGACCGAAGCTCGGCGGAGTGATGGCACCGAAGTGGTCGGCGAAGAAGTCCCGTGCCGTGGCCCGCGACATCCTGGCCCTGGCACATAAGGGCCGCGTCGTCGACAGCCTCGATCGCCTCATCGCCAGCAACAGCGGACGTCCAGTCCTCGAGGGCTCCATGCTCGCCGTAGCCGCCGCGGTCGCGCGGTTGGCCAAACGAAACAAGGTCTCGGAGCAGCAATTCGTCGACGAGCTCATGCCGCTCGACGGCTATCCGGAACCGGTTGCGGGCACCTACGGTTCCACCGACCGTGTGTTCCAGGACGACCAGGACAACCAGGACGGCCCTGCCGCAGAACAGGACCTGCCTGAGTGGCTCGGAGGATCGAGCGCCGAGGTGAGCGCACAGGCGAATCCCCACGCCGACCCGCAGGGCGTCGACGAACGAATGGACGCGGTCGAGAAGACCGTCTACGAGATGCCGCTCTATCAGCGCTTCCGCGACTGGCTGGCCGAGACCTACGACGACGTCGACGAGGACTCAGAGGTCTTCGACATCGCCCACCTCCTGTTCTGCATCGCCGTGTCCTCCCGCGCAGATATCGACGAACCGGAGGGAATCGACGACCTCCTCGACGTCCTTGAAAGCTTCGCAGTCGACGGACAGGAGGAGGCCGAGAAGACCGATGGCGAATCGCCGTCGACGGTGATCTTCCTCGACAGCCTCGAAGCTCTCGACAACTATCTCCGCTTCCGCATGGACACCGACGAGAACCCCGAACGCTGGAACGCCGCCCGCGCCCGAGCCGAGGCCGCGAGCATGCGCACCGACCCGCTGCCCTCGGCCCTGATGGCCGCAGTCGAAGCCAATGCCCTGAACGAGGAGCAGCTCGCGCAGCCCCTGCCGCACAATCGCCTCGTCGCCGGTGTGGCCGGCATTCTCGAATGGATCGGCGATTCCCGACCGCTGACCGGTACGGGACGGGTGAAGCGGGCCGATATCGCCGAGGCGGCCGGAAAGTTCGGCATCAAAGCCGTCGGAGTCGCGTCGAACGCCCGGTACGAAGACGGCGTGAACTATGCGCGCAGCGCCGATGAGGTGCCCGTCCTCGAAGCGATGTGGGCCGTGCTGCAGAGCGCAGAGATCATCGAGATCACCGGAACGAAGGTCCGACCCGCCGGCGCTGCCGACCAGTGGCGCTCAGGCGAGGTGAGCGCGGATGCCGCTTTGCCGGTCATCGGAGCCTTCATCTACGAGCGGCTGCTCGACGTGGTGAACCTCGTCCCCGGGGAAGACTTTGCAGCCCCGGCGATCACGATTGCCCAGCGCCTCATCGAGATCATCACTCCGGACTCCGCACCCGAACGTCCCGAACTCGACATCGACGAGGAGCGTACCGATCGGCTCTCCACACTGCTGGCCGACGAGCTGCAGGAGCTCAGCGAGCTCGGACTCCTCAACGCCGACGGTGAAACCTTCTCCGTGGAACCGGTGTACCGGCGCATCGTTGCCGGTGCCGGTCTCATGCTGCTTGCGGGACCGGCCGAATAAAGGGCCCAGCGAAAAAGTCGGCATCAACCTGTTGTGTCCTCCCGAGCCCCGGGTTAGGCTAGCCTATGAGAATTACGCAACGCGGGTCTTTCCAAAGGCAGTTGACACGCTAGCTTGAAGTGTTGGATACGGCGTGCGCGGTTCTCTCTGTTTCACGTCATGAAGCCCTCGGCGCAAATTCCGGCGCCGGGGGCTTCGCTCTGTCAGCAGCGAGTGGGGTCAGATGTGAGTGGGGAGGTCTTCATCCCGCGCCGGGACGGTGGCCCTCCGCCTCGTCGAGGATGAGCAGCGAACGGGAGGACACGACGCCGGCCACCTCGTGGATGCGGCGCAGAATGACCTGCGACAGGGCCGTGTTGTCCGGGGCATTCACGGTGACAAGGGCATCGATGTCCCCGCTGACGGCTTGGACCTTCTCGACGAAGGGCAGGGCTGCCAGGTCATCGCGGACCTGCGGCCAGGGGCGCTCGCCGATCTTGACGACGACGACCGCGGTCACGGTCAT
Organism: Brevibacterium permense; assembly: GCF_013280495.1. GTDB lineage: Bacteria > Actinomycetota > Actinomycetes > Actinomycetales > Brevibacteriaceae > Brevibacterium > Brevibacterium permense. Next base: position 261,473 of record NZ_JABSSX010000004.1, on the reverse strand, counting down.
GCCGAGGGCCTCGCGGTCCACCTCGGCGGTGAATTTCCGGATCGCGCCGGATTCGATGAGGGTGGTGAAGCGCTTGTGCGCGGCGGAGCGGGAGATGTGGACGCGTTCGGCCAACTGGCGCACGCTCAGGCGCGAGTCCTCGACGAGGGCGGCGATGATGCTGCGGTCGATGTCGTCGAGGTCGAATGCCACGGGGCGCTCCTTCACCGTTGATGTCTGCGTCTTGCCTGCGACCTCTGCGTCCAGCCTGCCCGGATGCGCCCGCGCGGAGGGCGGCGATGTCCACCGGGAGGAATGGTCGGTCTGCGTCCCATTCTAGGGCCCGCCTCGGCGAGTGGCGGCCCCGCGTCGAGCTCCCGACGTCGACGACAGGGGGACCGCCTCGGCGAGGAAAGTCCGCATGGTTGCGGAGTCCGACGCACTGGACAAATTCTGTCGATCGTTCGTACAGTAACGGAGATATCTGTGGTGCCTACCACGTACCATGGGTGATGGACATGATCGGTTCTAACCCGGACCCGGTCAACGGACGAAAATCAGCCACCTGTAGATTATGAGACGAAAGTCTCACGCAGGCGGAACTGCTTCACGAACCTAAGGAGTCATCCTTGAAGATCGCGGTGTTGGTCAAAGAGGTCCCGGATACGTACGGCGACCGCAAGTTGAACTTGGAAACCGGGCTCGCCGATCGCGGCGCCTCGGAAGCCGTCCTCGATGAGATCGGTGAGCGTGCCCTCGAGGTCGCCTTGACGCAGAAGGACTCCGACGGCGACACCGAGGTGACCGTCATCTCGATGGCGCCCGATACCGCGACCGCCACGATCCGCAAGGGTCTGGCCATGGGTGCCGACAATGCCGTGCACGTGGCCGATGAGTCGCTGGGCGGCGCGGATCTGGGCCTGACCGCCGAGGTTCTCGCCGCCGCCCTGCGCCGCGGTGAGTTCGACCTCGTCGTGACCGGCAACGTCTCCACCGACGGCAACGGCGGCATGATGCCGGCGATGCTCGCCGAGCACCTCGACTACCCGCACGTGACCGGCCTGACGACCGTCGAACTGGGCGATGGCAAGGTCTCCGGCACCCGCGCGGTCGAAGGCGGAAAGCAGCAGGTCTCGGCCGAACTGCCCGCCGTCATCTCCATCACCGAGGCGCTTCCCGAGGCTCGGTTCCCGAACTTCAAGGGCATCATGGCGGCGAAGAAGAAGCCCTTCGAGGTCATCAGCCTGTCCGATCTCGACATCGATGCCGAGGACCAGTCCGTGGCTCGCTCGATCATGGTCGCCGTCGCCGAGAAGCCGCCGCGCGAAGCCGGCGAGAAGGTCGTCGACGAAGGCAATGGCGGCGTCGAACTCGCCGAATACCTCACCAAGAACCGTCTGGCCTAAGGAGAATCGTCATGTCAGAATTCCCGCAGGACTCCATTCTCGTCGTCCTCACCGCCGATGCCGAAGGCCAGCTGGAGAAGCCGGCCGCCGAACTGCTCGGCGGAGCCGCTGAGATCGGCTCGCCCGTCGCCCTCGTGCTCGCCGCCGGAAGCGCCGAAGCCGCTGCCGAGAAGGCCGCCGAACTCGGCGCCGTGGCAACACTGACCGCCGCAGCCGCCGAGGGCAACCTCGGCACCGCAGCCGTCGACGCCGTGGCCGCAGCCGCGGAGCTCACCGCTCCCGACGCCGTGCTCGTGCCCAACACCCTCGACGGTCGCGACATCGCCGGTCGCTACGCCGTGCGCAGCGGATCGGCCGTGTGCGTCGACGCCGTCGGACTCGAACGCGACTCCGAAGGCATCGTGGTGGGCCACTCCGTCTACGGCGGCGGCTACACCGCATCCTCGGCTCCGACCTTCGGTGCCCCCATCGTCACCGTGCGCCTGGGCTCGATCGAGGCTCGCGCCGAAGCGCAATCCGCGAACACGCAGGCCCTCGAGGTCGCCGATTCCGGTAAGCGCTCGGCGGCGATCGATTCGTTCGAAGCCGTCGTCGAAACCTCCTCGCGTCCCGAACTGCGCGGTGCGCAGAAGGTCGTCTCCGGTGGTCGCGGCGTCGGTTCGGAGGAGTCCTTCGAGCTCGTCGGCGAATTCGCCGACACCCTCGGTGCAGCCGTCGGTGCCTCCCGTGCGGCCGTCGACGCCGGCTACATCGCCCAGTCGCACCAGGTCGGCCAGACCGGTGTGTCGGTGTCCCCGCAGCTCTACGTGGCTCTCGGCATCTCCGGCGCGATCCAGCACAAGGCCGGTATGCAGACCTCGAAAACCATCGTCGCAGTCAACAAGGACGCCGAAGCCCCGATCTTCGACATCGCCGATTTCGGCGTCGTCGGCGACCTGTTCAAGGTCGTTCCCCAGGCCATCGAATCACTGAACGAGAACAAGTCCTGATATGGCAACCTATTCCAGTTCGCTGCGCTCGGGTCTGCCCCGGGTCGAAGGCGGAGACCCCTGGCCCCCGGAGGGCACCATCGGCGAACCCTTGGAAGAGGGCGCGCCATGGCTGCCGGAGACTGCCGAGACGGAGGAACTGGATGAAGGTTCCCCCGCCGAGGCGGCCGAGTCCGATGTGACCGACGCCGAGGAATCGACGGGGACCGTCGCGTCCGCCGGCGCGGGGGATTCCGTCGAGGAACCGGCTGAAGATTCCTCGACCGGTGCTGCTGTCGCCGCGGGTGCCGGAGTCGCCGCTGGCGCTGCGGGTGTTGCCGCGGCCGGTGACGACTCTGCTCCTGCGGCCGCGGTGCCGCTGCGTCGGGGTTTGCCGCGCGTCGAGGGTGGAGAGCCTTGGCCGCCGGAAGGTCTTGCTCCGGCCGGAGTGAAGGCCACCGGTGCTTCTGCTGCGCCCGCAGTGTCGACCGAAGTACCAGCTGCCGAAGAGCCAGTTGCCGAAGAGGATGCCTCTGTCGAGGATTCGACCGAGGAATCGGCGTCCGTCGAGTCGGACGAAGAGTCCTCGGCCGCTCCGGCTGCCGCAGCCGCAACGGCTGGTGCCGGTGCCGCGGTTGGCGCTGCCGTCGCCGCCTCTGACTCTGATGATGAGCCGGCTGCGGACGAACCTGCCGCCGCTCCGGCTGCTAAATCTGCCCCCGCTGCCGAGGTTCCGCTGCGTCGCGGTCTGCCGCGTGTTGCCGGTGGAGATCCTTGGCCGCCGGAAGGCTTCGCGCCCGCCGGCGTCAAGGTTGCAGGTGGCTCGACTGCCGGCGCCGCTGCTCCTGCAGTGGCTGTATCCGCTCCTGCCTCGGGCACTGCGGAGGAATCCGCTGCTCAGGCTGACGCTGCCGAAACCGCTTCGGCTGATACTTCAGCCGATTCCGCTTCCGAGTCCTCGTCCGCTGCTCCTGCGGCGGCCACCGCAGCTGGCGTTGCCGGTGCCGGTGTGGCTGCAGCACCTGCGGGCGGTGCGGGGTCCGGAGAACTCTCCGATGTACCGCTGCGCCGCGGACTTCCCCGCGCCGCCGGGGGAGACCCCTGGCCGCCGGAAGGCTTTGCTCCGGCACGCGCTGCCAAACCTGCCGCAGGCTCGGCCGCCGCTTCGGCTCCGGCTGAAGAGAAAGCCGCAGACGCTAAGTCGACCGATGCCGCATCTGCCGAGGCGGGCAAGCCGGCCGAGGCCACACAGTCCGGCGAAGCCGCGAAGCAGGAATCGAAGCCGGCCGCCAAGGCCGAGGACGATTCCGCTGAGAAGAAGCCCCAGGGGCGGCGCACCGGAATCGGTGGCGTCGGTGCCGGTGCGGCAGTCGCTGGTGCGGGAGCCGCCGCCGGTGCAGGTGCCGCAGCAGCACGAGCAGCTTCGGCGTCGGAGAAGAAATCTGACGAAGCCGAGAAGAAGCCCGCTCAGCGCAAGCCGATGGCGAAGCCCGCGGCGAAGACCACGGAGAAGCCCACTCAGCGCAAGCCGATGGCCAAGCCCGCCGCGAAGGCCGACGACAAGGCTGCGGCCAAGACCGCGGACAAGCCTGCCGCGAAGACGGCACCGGCCGCCAAGGCCACATCGTCCGGTTCGGGCAGTACTGCCTCGGCGAAGCCTGCAGCGAAGAAGGAACCGGTCATGATCGGTTCGAAGTCGCTGGGACAGTGGTCGAAGATCGTCGGGCTGGGACTCGGCGGACTCATCGTCGTGGCCGGGATCCTCATCCTCGCCGCTCGCGGTGTCACGACCCTGCCGGGCGTGCCTGAGTTCCTCGAACGCTACCCGGGCGAATACCACATCCCGGAATTCGTCGATCCCGGTTTCCCGGGCTGGGTGCGGTGGACGCACTTCCTCAACATCTTCTTCATGGTGCTCATCATCCGTTCGGGTCTGCAGGTGCGTCACCAGCAGAAGCCGCCGGCGTTCTACACCCCGAAGAAGGGTGGGAAGAAGATCAGCATCAACCTCTGGCTGCACACGAGCCTCGATCTGCTGTGGCTGGCCAATGGTGTGGTCTTCGTCGTGCTGCTCTTCGTCTCCGGGCACTGGGCGCGCATCGTGCCGACCAGTTGGGAAGTCTTCCCGAACGCGCTGTCGGCGGCGCTGCAGTACGGAACGATGGAGTGGCCGATGGAAGATGCGTGGGTCAATTACAACGCTCTCCAGCAGCTGATGTACTTCATAGTCGTGTTCATCGCCGCCCCGCTGGCCGCGATCACGGGTGTGCGGATGAGCGAATGGTGGCCGAAGAACGCTTCGACGCTGAACAAGATCTACCCGGCGCCGCTGGCTCGGGCGATCCACTTCCCGACGATGCTGTTCTTCGTGTTCTTCATCCTCGTCCACGTGTTCCTCGTGTTCACGACCGGACTGCGGCACAACCTCGGCTACATGTTCGCGGGAACCGAGATGCTCGGTTGGGCCGGACTCGTCTGGTTCCTCATCGCGATGGTCGTTGTCGTGGCCGGTTGGTTCGCGGCCAGGCCGTTGCTGCTCGCTCCGATCGCGAACCTCTTCGGACGCGTCTCGAGCAGGTAGGCGACGCCGCTCGCATCAGCGAAGCCCCGCACGATCAATTGGTCGTGCGGGGCTTCGCTGTGTCGGTGAGTACAGTTCCAAGGCACTGTCGGACCTGCAGCCCGGCAGGGCCTTTCGCCTGCCGCTTTCTGATTGCGCGCAGTGCTGAGCAGAAATCTCTTGACCGGGTGGCCGGGACACAATAGCCTTACATGCAACGCAGTTGTAAAGAGTGCAACACGGCGTTGTCACCGTTCACAACGATGGAGAAGACCATGAAGTCCGACCTCGCTCCAGAGGATAATGACGCTGTGAAATCAGATGCGTCGGCGACCGCGCAGCCGAATATCGAGCAGAAGCGGACGCTGCGGCGCGTCGTCTCCGCCAGTTTCGTCGGCAACTTCGTCGAATGGTTCGACTACGGCGTCTACGGGTATTTTGCGACGACCATTGCGATCGTCTTCTTCCCTGAGTCCGAAGGCAATCTCGCGCTTCTGTCCACCTTTGCGGTCTTCGCCGTCTCCTTCGTCGTCCGCCCCATCGGCGGCTTCATCTGGGGTCATATCGGAGACAAGATCGGACGACGTTCCGCACTGTCCGTCTCGATTCTCATCATGTCTGTCTCGACGTTTGCCATCGGTCTGCTGCCGAGCTTCGCGGTGGCCGGATTCCTGGCGCCTGTGCTGCTGCTCGTCGTCCGCCTCGTGCAGGGCTTCTCCGCCGCCGGCGAGTACGCTGGGGCCTCGGCGTTCCTCGTCGAATACGCTCCACCACGTCGACGCGGTCTCTACGCAGCCGTCGTTCCAGCCAGCACCGCCACCGGATTGCTATTGGGATCGGTGCTCGCCGCAGTCCTCTCGTCGACGCTGAGCGATGGACAGCTGGAGAGCTGGGGTTGGAGGCTCCCATTCTTCCTTGCCGCACCCATGGGGCTGATCGGCCGCTATATCCGGACCCGACTCGAGGACACGCCGGCATTCCGTGAACTCGCTCAGCAGGATGAAGTGATCAAAGCTCCGGTCTTCGCCATGTTCCGGGACCACTGGCGCCCCCTGCTCATCTCGATGTGCGCAGTGCTGCTCAACGCCGTCGGGTTCTATGTCGTCCTGACTTATATGCCCACCTATCTCACGACCGAGCTCGGCTATGGGGCTACTGAATCGTTCGTCGCCACCACCATCTCTCTCGTCACCTATATCGGTTTCATCCTGCTCACCGGTCTGGCCTCGGATCGGTTCGGTCGCAAGAGGATGCTCATCATCGCCTCAGTCACTTTCATCGTCCTCACGGTGCCGGCCTTCATGTTGCTGGACGCCGGCAGCTTCACGCTCGTCGTCCTCGTCGAGATCGGACTCGGAGCCATGCTCACCCTCAACGACGGCACTCTGCCGAGCTTCCTTGCCGAGATGTTCCCGACACGTATCCGGTACACCGGGTTTGCCGTGAGCTTCAACGTGTCGAACGCCCTGTTCGGCGGCACCGCACCTTTTATGGCCACTCTGCTCATCGGCCTGACCAATTCGCATCTTGCCCCCGGTTGGTACCTCATGGCTGCGGCCGCAATCTGTCTCGGTGCAGTCATCTGCGCCAAGGAGACCTTCCATAAGCCTCTGCGCGACGTCTGAAGTCGTCCAGAACCCCCACCACACCGCCGCGGCACCGAGACGGCGGTGCCGAACGAATAGGAGAAACCTATGACCACCTTTGCTGACAACGCCTCCGTCGCTGACCTTGAGCGGCTCAAGGTCCTCCACAACGGGTCCAAGACACCGCTGACCTTCTCCGATGGGGAGATGGAGCGGAGACTGACCGGACTGCGCGCCATTATGGCCGAGAAAGAGCTCGACGCAGTGGTCCTCACCTCGTATCACAACATCAAGTACTACTCGGACTTCCTCTTCACCTACTTCGGTCGCTCATATGCCATGGTCGTCACGGCCGACGACACGGTGACGATCACCGCGAATATCGATGCAGGCATGCCGTGGCGAACCAGCTACGGGGAGAACATCGTGTACACGGATTGGCGTCGTGACAACTACTACTACGCGATCCAGGAGGGCCTGCGTCAGCGCGGAATCGGAAACCCGCGCCGTCTCGGCGTCGAAGACGACAACTTGGCCCTCGAGAATCGCTACAGGCTCCAAGATGCCTTCCCTGCAGCAGAACTCGTCGACATCTCGAAGGAGTCGATGCGCCAGCGGATGATCAAGTCACCCGAGGAGATCGAGGTGATCAAGCACAGCGCTCGAATCGGCGACCTCGGCGGTGAGGCGATCAAGGCCGCCATCACCGAAGGCATCAGCGAGTACGAACTCGCGCTCATCGGCACTGAGGCGATGACTCATGAGATCGCTAGGACGTTCCCCGACCAGGAGATCCGTGATACCTGGGTGTGGTTCCAATCGGGTATCAACACCGATGGCGCGCACAATTGGGCGACGACCCGCAAGATCCGAAAAGGTGACATCCTCAGCCTCAACTGCTTCGCCATGCCGACCGGCTATTACACCGCGCTGGAGCGCACGCTCTTCTACGGAGAGCCCGACGCTCGGTCGCTCGAGCTGTGGAACGTCAACGTCGAAGTGCACAAACGCGGAATCGAACTCATCAAGCCCGGCGCTGTGTGCAAGGACATCGCCGCCGAACTCAATGAGATCTACTTCGAGCACGGACTCTTCGAAAACCGCACCTTCGGGTACGGACACTCATTCGGAGTGCTCAGCCACTACTACGGGCGTGAGGCCGGGCTTGAACTGAGAGAAGACATCGACACCGTCATCGAGCCGGGAATGGTCATCTCCATGGAGCCGATGATCACCATTCCCGAGGGGCAGCCGGGTGCCGGCGGCTACCGTGAACATGACATCGTCGTCGTCGGGGAGAGCGGGTCCGAGGACATCACGAAGTTCCCGTTCGGGGCCGAACACAACATCATTCCGGCCTGAGGGCCTCGCCGCCGAATATACTCACACCATGTCCCGACAATCGCCTGACAACCCACGCCGCGGTGCCTCGGTCATCGAAAACACCGTCGCCATCCTGCGCTGTTTCGCGCCGGACCGGCAGGAGCTCGGTGTCACCGAGATCGCACCGCGCGTGGGGCTGCACAAGAGTTCGGTGTCGCGGATTCTCGCCTCGCTCGAGCAGGAGGGGATCGTCGAACAGGCGCCGTCCAGGCGGTATCGGCTGGGTCTGGGAATCATCGCGATCGCGGGCCCTCTGTTGGCCGATCTTGATGTTCGCAGGGCAGCGTATCCCATCCTGCAGGCACTCACGCGAGCCACTTCCGAGACGAGTGCGCTGATGGTGTGGGACGGCGCCGAGGCGGTCACCGTCGAACAGGTTCCGAGTCCCGAGCCGGTCAAGCACACGTCCAGTCTGGGGTCGCGATATCGGACGGAGGGAAGTGCCTCGGTGAAGGTGTTCCGCGACGCCGGCGACGGCCCGGATCGCGCCGACGGTCCCGCCTATGCACTCAACGATGCCGAGACCTCTCCGCACGAGGTCGGCATTGCCGCGCCCGTGTACGATCATCGCGGCGAGGTGGTCGCGGCCGTCCTCATCGCCGCACCAAAGTTCCGCACCGATGCGACCCGCATCGCCGAGCTCGGCGACCACTGCGTTCAGGCGGCGGAGCGGGTCTCGCTGCGCCTCGGCGGTTCAGGCCGGCAGCGACTCTGAATCTGTGTGCGATGACGGGACCGTGAAGCGCGGGTCCAGTTCTGGCTGGGCTCAGCGCAAGGTGGAGCGGACGGTCTTGTCGAACTCGCGGACGTGCTCGGCGGCGCGGGCGGCCACGGTCTGTTCGTCCCCGTCGAGGATCGCCTCGAGCAGATCGATGTGCTCGCGGATGTGAGTGACGAGATCCGGGATCCCCGGGATGACGAGGCACCAGATGCGGGTGGCCAGATCATCGAGGCGGATGAGCGTCTCCGATAGGTGCGGATTGTCCACCGAGCTGTAGATGAGGCGGTGGACGTCGAGATCGCGTTCCATGAGTGTCCGTTGCTCGTCGGTCGCCTCGAGTGCCTTGAGATCGGCGATCGCTGCCGTGAAATCCGCGCGACGGCCCGGCGTGAGGTTGCGAGCCGCGCGCCTGGCGGCGATGGGCTCGAGTGCTTCGCGCATCTCCGAGATCGTCGACAGATCGGTGAGGTCGACGTTGGTGGCGAAGGTGCCGCGCCGCGGATAGGACACCACGAGATGATCGCGTTCGAGTCGCTTGAGGGCCTCGCGGATCGGCGTGCGGCCGACCTCGAGCTCGGCACTGAGGGCCGCCTCGTTGATCGGATCGCCCGGAGCGATGTCGAGCATGATGAGCCGGTGCCGCAGGATCTCATAGGCGTGATTCGCCAAGGACGTCGTCGGTGACGTCGCGTCGGCGGATGTGCTCATGAGAGGACTCCTCATAATCTCTGCGGAAGATGTATTGCGCCGGCTGGAATTCTCTGCCTACACTACAGGAACGCACCTGATATATTAGTTGACGATCAGTTGAGAAAGACTGATCGCGACAGGTCGAAGGAGATCCATGACAGAGCAACTCGCCAATCCCGCCGAAGCCGGCACGGTCAGTGCCCCGGCAGGCGCTTCCGCCGGGACCTTCCCCAGCCGCGAACCCGTCGAACTGAGCACCTCGATCGCTGAACTCGATCCCTCCATCGCCGGTTTCATCGACGCCGAACTGGCCCGGCAGCGCGAGGGTCTGGAGATGATCGCCTCGGAGAACCACACCGCCTCGGCCGTCATGGAAGCTCAAGGGTCGGTGCTCACGAACAAGTACGCCGAGGGCTACCCGGGCCGCCGGTACTACGGCGGCTGCGAACACGTCGATGAGATCGAACGCATCGCCATCGACCGCGTCAAGGCACTCTTCGGAGCTGAATACGCAAACGTCCAGCCGCACTCCGGCGCCCAGGCGAACGCCTCGGTCATGCATGCACTCATCCGTCCTGGCGACACCGTCCTCGGACTCAATCTCGCTCACGGCGGCCACCTCACCCACGGAATGAAGATCAACTTCTCCGGCCGCCTCTACTCGATCGTCCCCTACGGCCTCGACGCCGAGACCGGACGCGTCGACATGGCCGAGGTCGAACGCCTCGCCCGCGAGCACCAGCCGAAGCTCATCGTCGCAGGCTGGTCGGCCTACACTAGGCAGCTCGACTTCGCCGAGTTCCGCCGCATCGCCGACTCGGTCGGTGCCTACCTCATGGTCGATATGGCCCACTTCGCCGGACTCGTCGCCGCCGGACTCCACCCCTCACCGGTCCCGCACGCCCACGTCGTGTCGTCGACGACGCACAAGACCCTCGGCGGTCCCCGAGGCGGCATCATCCTCACCAACGACGCGGACATCGCGAAGAAGATCAACTCCGCCGTCTTCCCCGGACAGCAGGGCGGACCCCTCGAACACGTCATCGCCGGCAAGGCCGTTGCCTTCGGGCTCGCCGCCACCGACACCTTCGTCGACAAGCAGAAGCGGACCCTGGCCGGGGCCGGCGAACTCGCCCGCCGCCTGACCGAAGACGATGTCGCCGAACGCGGAATCTCCGTCCTCACCGGCGGCACCGACGTCCACCTCGTCCTCGTCGATCTGCGCAACTCGACCCTCGACGGATCCCAGGCGGAAGATCTGCTCGCCCGGATCGGCATCACCGTCAACCGCAACGCCGTGCCCGACGACCCCCGACCGCCGGTGGTCACCTCCGGTCTGCGGATCGGCACACCGGCACTGGCCAGCCGCGGCTTCGGCTCCGCAGCCTTCGTCGAGGTCGCCGACATCATCGCGCAAGTGCTCAAGGCCGGCACCGACGACAACGGCGCGAGCCCGGAGATCATCGCCGAACTGAGCGAACGCGTCACCCGACTGGCGAACGATCACCCCCTGTACCCCACCCTCAACGAGATCGGAGCACGCTGATGGCTGACCAGCTTCCCGAACACCCCGACTTCCTGTGGCGCAATCCGGAGCCGAAGAAGTCCTACGAAGCCGTCATCGTCGGCGGCGGCGGACACGGACTCGCCACCGCCTACTATCTGGCGAAGAACCACGGAATGACGAACATCGCAATTCTCGAGAGGGGGTGGCTCGCCGGGGGCAACATGGCCCGCAATACGACGATCATCCGGTCGAACTACCTCTGGGACGAATCCGCCGCGATCTACGAGAAGTCCCTCAAGCTCTGGGAGCAGCTGCCCGACGAGCTCGACTACGACTTCCTCTTCTCCCAGCGCGGCGTGCTCAACCTCGCCCACACCCTCCAGGATGTCCGCGAATCCCAGCGCCGGGTGAACGCGAACAAGCTCAACGGCGTCGACGCCGAATGGCTCGATGCAAGCCAAGTCAAGGAAGTCTGCCCGATCATCAACATCGGCGACGACCTCCGCTACCCTGTGATGGGCGGCACCTATCAGCCGCGCGCCGGCATCGCCAAGCACGACCACGTCGCCTGGGCCTTCGCCCGCAAGGCCGACGAAATGGGCGTCGACATCATCCAGAACTGCGAAGTCACCGGCATCGAACGCATCGGCGATCAGGTCGTCGGTGTGCAGACGAACCGCGGACCGATCGCCACCGAGAAGGTCGCCCTGGCCGTGGCCGGCGACTCCTCGGTGCTCGCCGACATGGCCGGGATCCGCCTGCCGATCCAGACCCACCCGCTGCAGGCCCTGGTCTCCGAACTCTTCGAACCCGTGCACCCGACCGTGGTCATGTCCAACCACGTCCACGTCTATGTTTCCCAAGCGCACAAAGGCGAACTCGTCATGGGCGCCGGCGTCGACTCCTACAACGGATACGGTCAACGAGGCGGCTTCCACGTCATCGAGGAGCAGCTGGCCGCCGCGGTCGAGCTGTTCCCGATCTTCGCCCGCGCCCATGTGCTGCGCACCTGGGGCGGCAACGTCGACGTCACCCTCGACGCCTCACCGATCGTGTCGAAGACGGAAGTCCAAGGACTCTACGCCAACTGCGGCTGGGGCACCGGCGGCTTCAAGGGCACCCCGGCGGCGGGCTTCACCTACGCCCACACCATCGCGAACGACGAACCTCACCCGCTCAACGCCCCATTCGCCCTCGACCGCTTCGAAACCGGTCACCTCATCGACGAACACGGCGCCGCAGCCGTGGCCCACTGAGCGGAAGGAAAGAGACACCGACATGCTGCTCATCCACTGCCCGAACTGCGGGCCACGCGACGAAACCGAATTCCACTACGGCGGACAGGCCCACGTTGCCTACCCCGAAGACCCGTACGCCCTGACCGACAGGGAATGGGCCGAGTACCTCTTCTACCGTGAGAACAGCCGCGGTGCCTTCGCCGAGATGTGGAGCCACAGCGCCGGCTGCCGGAAGTGGTTCAACGCCGTCCGCGACACGGCCACCTACGACTTCACCGCGATCTACCCGATCGGCTCGCCCCGTCCCGACACACAAGGAGAGGTTCGATGACGAACACCACCCGTCTGCACTCCGCTTCTCGTCTGCCCTCCGCCACCGGCATCGACACCACCCGCCCGATCGACTTCACCGTCGACGGAGCGACCTACTCGGGCTTCGCCGGTGACACGATCGCCAGCGCGCTGATCGCCTCCGGCCGCATCGACTGCGGCAACTCGACCTACCTCGGACGCGCCCGCGGCATCCTCGGTGCCGGCGTCGAGGAGTCCAATGCGCTCGTGCGCGTGCACTCCCGGTTCCCCGGAGACGTCTCCGAGTCGATGCTGCCCGCCACCCGCGTCGCCATCGCCGAAGGGCTCGAGGCCGACTACCTCGCCGGACTCGGCATCCTCGACCCTGGCCAGGACGAACTGACCTACGAGCACAAGCATGTGCACACCGACGTCCTCATCGTCGGCGCCGGCCCCGCCGGACTCGCCGCCGCACGCGAGGCCGGCAAGTCCGGTGCCCGTACCCTGCTCCTCGACGACCAGTCGCTGCCCGGCGGCTCGCTGGTGGCGGCGGGACCGGCCACGGCCGAGACCATCGACGGCGTCGACACCCTGGAGTGGGTCGAGTCCACCGTCGCCGGATTCGCCGAGCACGAAGAACTCACCTATGTCCCGAGCACCACGGTCTTCGGCAGCTACGACTCGAACTACTTCGTCGCCCTCGAAGACCGCACCGACGCGGTTGCCGCCGCCGGCGGTCACGGAGTGCGCCAGAAGGTCTGGCACATCCGCGCCGGTCAGGTCGTGCTCGCCACCGGCGCTCACGACCGTCCGATCGTCTTCGCCGACAACGACCGCCCCGGCATCATGCTCGCCGAGGCCGTGCGCACCTACCTCGGCCGCTACGGGGTCGCCGCAGGGCAGAACGTGGCCGTGGCGACGACGAACGACTCCGCTTATGATCTCGTCACCGACCTCCACTCGGCAGGCATCACCGTCCCTGCGGTCATCGACTCCCGCCCGACCGCCTCGGCGGTGGCCGAATCCGTCACCGCAGCCACGGGCACACGGCTGATCCTCGGCTCAGCGGTCACCGGCACCGCCGGTGAAGGTCCTGCCGGACGCATCAGCGCGATCACTGTCGGCGAACTCGATGACGACGCCGTCGCTGCGAGCCAGGGCGAGGAGATCGCCGTCGACCTGCTCGCGGTCTCCGGCGGACATTCGCCGGTCATCCACCTGCACGGTCAGCGCAAGGGCGCAATCCACTGGAACGTCGACATCGCGGCCTTCGTGCCGACGACGCCCGTGCGTGACCAGTTCACCGTCGGCGCCGTCACCGGGGACTATTCCCTCGAGGCGGCACTGCGGCAGGGCGCCGAGGCAGGCAGCCAGGCGGCGAACCGCACCGGTTTCCCGGCCGCCCTCGCCGTTCCCGCCGCCTCGCCGATGGCGTACGCCCCGGCGCGCCCATTGTGGCTGGTCACCTCGGCGCAGGACGATCATGACGCTCTGACCACTCACTTCATCGACTTCCAGCGTGACCAGACCGTCGCCGACGTGCAGCGGGCGATGGGTGCGGGCATGCGCTCGGTCGAGCACATCAAGCGCTACACCTCGATCTCGACGGCGAACGATCAGGGCAAGACCTCAGCGGTCAACGCGATCGGCGCGATCGCCTCGGTGCTGGGGGAGGCCGACGACCTCGGTCAGGTCGGGCACACGACCTTCCGCGCCCCCTTCGCCCCGGTGCCCTTCGCGGCACTGGCCGGACGGCGCAAGGGTGAACTCTTCGACCCGGCTCGGGTCACCTCGATCCACCCCTGGCACGTCGCTCACGGTGCCGAGTTCGAAGACGTCGGGCAGTGGAAGCGCCCCTGGTACTACCCGAAGCCGGGTGAGGACATGGAGGCGGCGGTGCTGCGCGAGGGCAAGGCCGTGCGCGAATCCGTCGGCTTCCAGGACGCCTCGACGCTCGGCAAGATCGAGATCCGCGGGGCCGACGCCGGGGAATTCCTCGGCCAGATCTACACGAACGGCTTCAAGAAGCTGAAGGTTGGTAAGGGTCGCTACGGGCTGATGTGCAAGCCCGACGGCATGATCTTCGACGACGGGGTGACCCTGCGCGTGGCCGAGGACCGCTACTACATGACGACGACCACCGGCGGAGCTGCGACCGTCCTCGAATGGCTCGAGGAATGGCATCAGACCGAATGGCCCGACCTCGACGTCGTCTTCACCTCGGTGACCGAACAGTGGTCGACCGTCGCCGTGGCCGGCCCCCGGTCGCGTGACGTCATCGCGAAGGTCGCCCCGAACCTCGATGTGTCGAACGACGCCTTCGAGTTCATGGGCTTCCGCGAGACGACCCTGGCCAATGGGGTTCCGGCCCGGATCTGCCGGATCTCGTTCTCCGGTGAGCTCGCCTTCGAGATCAACGTCGACACGTTCTACGGCCTCGCCGTGTGGGAGGCCGTCGCCGAGGCGGGTGCCGAGTTCGACATCACCCCTTACGGCACCGAGGTCATGCACGTGCTGCGTGCCGAGAAGGGCTTCATCATCGTCGGGCAGGACACCGATGGGACCGTGACCCCGCAGGATGCGGGCATGGAGTGGATCGTCTCGAAGGTCAAGGACTTCATCGGCAAACGCTCCTACTCCCGGGTCGACACGGCCCGCGAGGACCGCAAGCACCTCGTCGGAGTCCTGCCGGTCGACGGTACGACGCGTCTGGCCGAGGGCGCCCAGCTCATTGCGGCGGGCACCCCCGTCACGCCGGAGGACGGACCGGTGCCGATGATCGGGCATGTCACCTCGTCGTATATCTCGCCGAGCCTCGACCGGCCGTTCGGACTCGCACTCGTCGAGAACGGCCGCAACCGCGAAGGAGAGATCGTCAAGTCTCCCTTCGGCGACACCCTCGTCGACGTCGAGATCACCTCGCCCGTCTTCTACGATCCGGAAGGAAACCGCCGCGATGGCTGACACCACCTATTCCACACCTTCGACGGCACAGTCCCCGTCCGCCGCGACTGCCACGGCAGAAACCGGCACCGCGGGCACCGGGTCGAGCGGACTCGATGATCTGCGGGTCTCTCCGGCCGCGCACCTGGCCGGGCTGATGTCCGAGGCGAGCGCGGCGGGCGGCCGCAGCGTGGGCTTGCGCGAACTGCCCTTCACCGTGCAGATCGGCCTGCGGGCACAGCCGGATTCCGCATCATGGAAGTCGCTCGAGGACACGTTCGGTCTCAACCTGCCCCGCGGCGTCGGTGAAGTCACCGGTGACCCGGAGGCCCAGCACGTGCTGTGGCTGAGCCCCGACGAGTTCCTCGCCGTCGACGTCTCCCGCTGCCAGGAGCCCGGTGAGACGATCGTCGCCGAGGCGGGACTCGAGGGACTGCCCGGACAGGCCGTCGATCTCTCTGCCAACCGGACGATCCTCGAACTGACGGGGGAGAAGGCCCGCGAAGTGCTCGAGAAGAGCTGCCGCGCCGATCTCCATCCTCGCGCTTTCGGCATCGGATCCGCGATCGTCACGGCGCTGGGTCCCGTGCCGGTCATCCTCCACCACAGTGGTGAGGACACCTACCGCATCTGTCCGCGGGCGAGCTTCGCGGATTTCACGGTCCGTTGGCTGCTCGACGGAATGGCGGAGTTCCTCACCGACGGGCAGACGCCCGGAGCTGAAGCCGAGGGAGCCGGCTGATGAGTCTCGGGATCCTCGATCTGTTCTCGATCGGCATCGGACCCTCGTCCTCGCACACGGTGGGACCGATGCGGGCGGCGGTGCGCTTCGTCGACGAACTCGCCGAGGCGGGTCTGCTTGAGCGTGTCGATGCGGTCCGGGTCGGCCTCTTCGGCTCCCTCGGTGCCACTGGCATCGGGCACGGTTCGGACTCCGCTGTGCTCGCGGGACTCAGCGGGAAGGAACCCGAAACGCTCGATCCGGATTCCGTGGGCCCGCTGCTCGCGGAGATCCGTGAGACAGGGTCGCTCCACCTCGGCGGGCGAACCGATGTGCCCTTCGACGTCCAATCGGATCTCACCCTGCACCTGCGGGAATCCCTGCCCGGCCATCCCAACGGGATGCGCATCAGCGCCGAGGCCGCCGGTGAGCTCATCGAGCGCGAGTACTACTCCGTGGGCGGGGGATTCGTCGTCACCGCCGACGAACTCGCCGCGGAGAAGGACGCCGCCGAAGCGATCGACGCAGCCGGGGACGGGCCGGGATCCGGCGGTGACGGTCCTGGTGCGGCCGGTCGAGACGGGGACGTCGTCCCGTTCTCCACGGCCGATGAGCTGCTCGAGCAGTGCCGCATCCGCGGGCTGAGCATCGCCGAGCTCATGGCCGTCAACGAACGCGCCCGCCAGACTGATGAGACCCTGCGAGCCAGGCTGCTCGCGATCTGGGCAGTGATGCGCGAATGCGTGCACAACGGCTGCACCCGCACCGAGACGACCCTGCCCGGGGGACTCAAGGTACGCCGCCGGGCCCCGGAACTGAAGGCGAAGCTCGAAGCTGCGGACTACCGGGCATCAGGATCGCTTGACGCCCTCGAATGGGTCAACCTCTATGCACTGGCGGTCAATGAGGAGAACGCCTCGGGCGGGCGGATCGTCACCGCCCCGACGAACGGGGCGGCAGGCATCATCCCCGCAGTGCTCCATTACATGGACCGGTTCGTCACCGGCGACCGAACGGCTGGCGGGAATGCGAGCTCCGACAACGGAGCCGGCGCCCCCGGTGCGAGTGCTGCCGACGATGCCGCCGTGACGTTCCTGCTCACGGCCGGGGCGATCGGGATTCTCTTCAAGCGCAATGCGTCGATCTCCGGCGCCGAGGTGGGCTGCCAGGGGGAGGTCGGATCGGCCTGCGCTATGGCTGCTGCAGGACTGTGCGCTGTGCTCGGAGGAACTCCCGAACAGGTCGAGAACGCCGCGGAGATCGGTCTCGAGCACAACCTCGGGCTGACCTGCGATCCGGTGGGCGGCCTCGTGCAGGTGCCGTGTATCGAACGCAATGCCATCGCCTCGGTGAAGGCGATCAATGCGGCCCGGTTGGCCATGCACGGCGACGGCTCCCACCGGGTGAGTCTCGACCAGGCGATCGAGACCATGCGGCAGACTGGAGCCGATATGAAATCGAAGTACAACGAGACTTCGCGGGGCGGACTCGCCGTCAACGTCGTCGAATGCTGAGCACCACCTCGGCCGCACAGGCCTCGCGCCACCCCGACCTTGCCCCACGGACAGAAGGACACGGACATGCAGGATTACATCTTCACTCTCGAATGTGCCGAGCGCCCTGGAATCACCCACGCCGTGACCGGTGCCCTGCTCACCCACGGCGGAGACATCAAGGAACTCAAACAGTTCGATGACCAGTCAACCCAGCAGCTGTTCCTGCGCATCGACTTCAGCGTCTCTGACGAGCCCGGCAATGGTGTCGAGGCTCTGCGGGCCGACTTCGAAGCGATCGGCGAGGAGTTCGGCGCGACCTGGCAGCTGTGGCCGCAGGGAGAGAAGCGGCGGGTGCTCATCATGGTCTCGAAGTTCGAGCACTGCCTCAACGACCTGCTCTTCCGCGCCCGGGTCGGCGAGCTGCCGATCGAGATCGCCGCGGTCGTGTCGAATCATCCCGATCACCGTGAGCTCGTCGAATGGCACCACATCCCCTTCTTCCGGATCCCCGTGACGAAGGAGACGAAGCCCGAGGCCGAGGCGAAGCTGCTCGAACTCGTCGACCGCTTCGAGGTCGACCTCGTCGTGCTCGCCCGCTATATGCAGATCCTCTCCGACGACCTCGCCCGCGAACTCACCGGACGGGCCATCAACATCCACCACTCGTTCCTGCCGTCGTTCAAGGGGGCGAAGCCCTACCACCAGGCGTGGGAGCGCGGAGTGAAGACCGTCGGTGCGACCGCGCACTTCGTCAACAGCGAACTCGACGAGGGCCCGATCATCGCCCAGCAGCTCGTCGAGGTCGACCATGCCTTCACCCCCGAGGACCTCGTCGCCGCCGGCCGCGATGCCGAGTGCAAGGCGCTGTCCAACGCCGTGAAGTGGCACTGTGACGGGCGTGTGTTCCTCTCGGGCAAGAGGACGATCGTTCTGCGGTGAGGCGTCCACGCCTCGACATCATCTCCATCGACCGCTCACGTTGCCGTCGCTGTACCGAGTTATGCGGTGCGCGGTTGACGGTGACTCGAGCGGTCGGCGTCTCAGGCGCGGCTAAGGAGAGCCGAGTGGAGTTCGCGGGGCAGCTCGATGGTCTTGAGATTGCGTTTGCGACCGAAGTCGATGCCGAACTGTGTGTGCAGACGCTCGAGATGCTCGCCGACCCGGTCCGAGTAGTCGGGGTCGAAGGCGTCTGCTGCGATCGCGATGACGAACAGCCCGGTGCCCGGACTCTCCTGCTCTGAGTCGAAGGCCGGTGCGTCGAGGGAGAACCGACCCCCGCCGTGGACGGCGAGGAGTTCGACCATGAGCGCGACGTTGCTGCCCTTGATCCCGCCGAAGGGCAGCAGGGAACCGGCGAGGGCGGCCTCGGCGTCGACTGTGGCTGCCCCGTCCGGGTCCTGGGCCCACCCCTCGGGGATCGCCTCTCCTCGTTCGGCGGCATCGCGGACGTTGACCCACGCGGTCGCGCTGGCGGCCTGATCGAACATGCGCGGGCCGTCGGCGTGGGGGACGGCGAAGGAGAAGGGGTTCGTTCCGGTCGTCGAACCCGGTGAACCGAACAGCGACATGAGCGCCGGCGAGTTGGCACCCGCCAACGCCACTAGTCTCCGCTCGGCGAGCCGGGTCGTAAAGTAGCCGAGCTCGCCGGCGGTGAAGGCGTTCGCGATGTTGAGGATGGAGATGCCGAGTCGCGCGGCAGACGCGGCGAAGTCCTCGAACGCTGCGTCGAAGGCGAACTGTGCGGTGCCGCGGTCGGCATCGACATGGTGCGCGGCCGGGAGTCGGTTCGTCACTTGCGGCTGGGCGTGGCCGTTGATGCGGCCGGCCTCGAGGCCGTCGAGGTAGTCGAAGAGGTGCGCCGTGCCGACCTGGGTCTTGCCCCGTCGCTCGGCGGCAACGGTCGCCTCCGCCAAGGACTGCGCCAGCGCGGGTGACCCGCCGGACGCGGTGATCGCTGAGACGCAGAGGTCCCGCAGTTCGGTGATCGGCAGGGACGCGGTCGTCGAGTCGGAAGTCTCAGGCATGCTCATCACGCTACCGGAGGCGGAACACTCCGCTCTATGTGGGAGTCGCAGCGCTCTATGCGGGAGCCACAGTGTTCGATGCGCGAGTCACCGGCGGTGAGTCTTCGGCCACGACGCGGAAGGTGTCCATCCGCGAATCCTGGGCCCCGCGAACATACCCCGACGGTGCCGCGGCGGTCGTGCGGAGGAAGTCGACGACCTCGGCACTGAGCACCTCGCCGGGCAGGAGATTGGGCACACCGGGCGGATACGCGGCCAGGGAATCCGCGGAGATCCGACCGATCGCCTCGGCGAAGGGAACCGTGGCGGCCTCGGCGAAGTGAGCATCACTGATCTCGAGGCGCTTCACGCAGCTGCCGGGAAGAACGATGGGCCGCTCGGGTTCCGACTCCGAACGGGGCAGGGCCTGCAGGGCGGTCCAGAAGCGCTCGACGTCGACCGGCGAGGTGGCGCCGACGAGCAGGACGAGGGCCGAGGGCGTCGCGAGCTCGCAGTAGATCCGGTGATCCCGGATGAGCAGATACTGCGCCTGTGATCCCGTGATCCCGGCCCCGCGGGTGTCGACGACGACCTTGAACGGATCGGCCGCGATCGCATCATGACCGCCGAGGATGTCGGGAGTGCCATCGCGGAACCGCGAGTCGCTTCGCACCCGATCACGGATCTCCTCCGCAGTGTCCAGGGCCGCTACGATCGCCTCGGGGTGGGTGACGAGATGACGGCGGGCCTCGTCGATCGAGGACAGAAGGATCGCGCTGCTCGAGGTCGACTGGTAGGACTGCACCACCCGGTCGACGAGCATCTCGATGCGCTTCGCCTGGGGGCCGTGACCGAGATGGACCATCGCGGACTGCGCGAGGGACCCAGCACCCTTGTGGGTGCTCGAGACGACGAGATCCGCGCCCAGGCGCACGGCGTTGATCGGCAGGTCAGGGTGCATCCCGAAGTGGGATCCCCAAGCCTCATCGATGATGAGCGGGACATTGTGGGAGTGGGCCACCTCGGCGATCGCGGCGATGTCGGCCACCGCGCCGAAGTAGCTGGGTGAGACGAGATAGACGGCCGCGGAGTCCGGATGCTCGGTCAGCGCGAAGTCGACTTCGGCGGGGGTCACTCCGTGGGAGGAGCGGAGTCCCGGGTCGACCCGGCCGTGGACGAAGTGCGGGCGCAGATCAGCGTGGATGACGCCGTCGATGACGGAGGAGTGGACGCTGCGCTGCAGGACGAACTCGCGGCCGAGTCCGCGCACGACGGTCGTGGCGATGTGGTTGCCGCCGGATGCGCCGTTGGTGATGAACCAGGTCCGCGACGCGCCCCAGGCCTCGGCGGCGAGCTGCTGCGCGGCCACGATCGGGGTGATGCGAGCGTGGTTGATCATCCGCCAGTTCTCCTGGTCGATGCCGCTGAAGAGCATGGGGAAGTCGATGCCCATGCCGGCCTCGCCGACGATCTCGGCCAGTCCCGGGACGTGGTCGGCACTGCCCTGGTGGGCGGGAACATGCAGACGCAGCCAGTCCTCGGAGGCCAGGGACCGCAGGGCCTCGGCATAGGGTGCGGTGTGCTGACGAGGGTCGATGCGTGTGCCGACGGACACCTCGGCGGAGGTGTCAGGAGGGGCGGTCGGCATGGTCGGGTGAAGCGTGGAATCGGCGGGCATACGGCCCACACTAGGCACTCCGGTCGACCTACGATATAGCAAGATTTCGACTTCAGTGACATAGTCTCTATGCCATGATGAATCTGCAGCAGTTCCGGGTCCTGCTGGCGATCCGTGACGAGGGGAGTCTCAACCGGGCCGCCGAGGTGCTCGACCACGGAGTCCCGACCGTGACCCATCATCTGCGCACCCTCGAATCCCACCTCCGGATCAGGCTCGTCGACCGGTCCCGCAGCGGAACGCGTCTGACGCCCTTGGGCGAATCCTTTGCCGAGGAGATCGCTCCCGTGCTCGCGCGCATCGATCGCGCCGAACAGCTCGTGACTGCTCAGCGGGACGCGGGTGTGGTGACGTTGCGGATCGGGTCGTTCTCCTCGATCGGCTCACGACTGCTGCCGGCCGCGATCGCCGAACTGAGACACAGCAGAGACGTCCGGGTCGAAGTCGTCGAGGCCGAACCCAGCGAAGTGATCCGATTGCTTCACAGCGGCGAGGTCCATGCCGGACTCATCTATGACATTCCCGAACTGCCCGAATTCGCCGGGCCCGAACTGCGCCTGCGCACCCTCCTTGACGAGCCCTACCGGGTCATGGTCGCCCGCGACGGCGAACTCGCCGCCCACGAGGTCCTCGACTTCGAGCAGATGGGCGAGATCGACTGGGTGTGCAGCCACAGCGAATCCGAGGCCTCCGTGCGCGTCCTCAGGCGGCTGTACCGCTCCCTCGGCCGAGAGGTGCGCGAGGTCATGCGCAGCGATGACCTCTACATGATCCACGGTCTCGTCGCCGAGGGACTCGGCTGTGCGCTGACCACCGAAGCCGCCGTCGACACGGACTTCGACGTCGTCGTCCGGCCTGCGAAGCAGGACCTCGGGCAGCGTCGGGTCTCGTTCGTCACCCGCTCGGGGTCGAACCCGGCGGCCGTGGGGTGGATGGGCGAGGTACTCAGCTCGGTGGCGGCCGAACGCGGGGCCGCTTCGGCCGGGTGAGAGGGGCCCCGGCTGGGCGAAGCGGCCTCGGCGGGGTGAAGGAGGCCTCAGCCGATTGCGTCGGCGCTCGCCTCAGAGGTCGCCGGAGTCCGGGGTGAGGTCGGTCTGCGAGCTGAGCGCCTCGGCGATGGCCTTCGCCTCCCGGCGCAGCAGAGCGACGAGGCGCTCGACCCGGGAACCGGTGACACGGTCGGCGATCGAGGCGATCGACAGTGCCGCACGTGGGCGGGAGCCGCGGATGCGCAGCGGAACCGCGACCGCCCACGACCCCTTGGCGAAGAGGCCCGGGTTGTGGACGAAGCCGTCGATGCGGGCCTGGTCGATGATGTCGCGCAGGTGCGGGACCGAGACCTTCGGGTACCGTTCGGCCAGTATCTCGGCGTTGGCCTCGAACTGGGCGTCCACCTCGGCGGGGGAGAGCTCGGAGAGGATCGCCAGCGATCCGGCGCCGATGCCCAGCGGGTGTCGGTCGCCCACGGACAGGGCGTTGTTGAAGATCTCACCGAAGCCCTCCTCACGGCGGGCGCAGATCGAATAGCTGCCCGTGCGCAGAGTGAGGAACACGGTGTCCTGGCTGAGTTCGGCCAGGCGCAGCAGACTTGACTCGGACTCCGTGACCAGCGGATCCACTGATTTCTGGGCCAGCTGGCCGAGGATCTGCGATTGCACGCCGAGGCGATACCCGCCCTCTTCGAGGCGTTCGACGTATCCCATGGCGATGAGCGCCTGCAGCATGCGGTGGACGCTGGCTTTAGGGCGGCCGCTGATCGAGGCGAGCTCGGACAGGCTCGCGCCCTCGCGCCGCTCCCCGGCGATGAGCCCGACGAGGTTGAGCAGCGTCAGTGCGCGTTGGATGCTCTGAGCGCCGGTGCCCGGTTCGAGGCTGTCGACGGCGTGGGCGACATTGAACGAAGCGGACCGGCGCAGCAGCCGACCGCGCATCTTGATGCGATATTCTTCGCGGAGGTCCTCGTTCGGGTCGGCGGCATCGTGCATGTCTCCATTATGGCCCGACGCTGCACTGACGAGACCGCACTGACGAGACCGCGGCAGAGGGTCGAACTCCTGATCCACGATGCGAAACGTCGGAATCTCAGGGTGGGAGCCGCCTCGGCGAGGTGGGTCCTAGAATCGGATCGGCCCCATCGGACGGTGGGGCCGTCGATCTTGAGAGGTGAGTTAGACGTGGCCGAGACCGTCCTCGACATTGCCGATGTGACGTTCCGACGTGGGCAGACGCAGATCCTCCACGGCATCGACCTGCGCATCGGTGCCGGAGAACACTGGGTGCTCATCGGGCCGAACGGGGCGGGGAAGTCCACGCTGCTGAGCTTCGCCTCGGCGCAGGTGTTTCCGACCTCGGGCACCGTCGACATCCTCGGATCTCGCATGGGCCGGGTCGAACTCGCCGCCCTTCGCCAGCTCATCGGGCATGTGAACCCGCGCCATCCGCTGCGTTCGAACCTCACCGTGCGCGAGGTCGTGCTCACCGGACTGACCGGCACCGTCGAACGCCCCATGCGCTGGGAGCCCGCACCTGCCGATATCGCGAAGGCCGATGCCCACATCGCCGTGGTGGGCCTGGATTCCCGCGCCGACGCCGGATGGAAGGTGCTGTCACAGGGGGAGCGGGGCCGTGCTCTCGTGGCGCGTGCACTCGTCGCCGATCCGCAGCTGCTGCTCTTCGACGAACCGACGACAGGCCTCGACGTCGCCGCCCGCGAACAGCTGCTCGAGACCATCGACGCGCTGTCGCTGCGCTCGCCGGAGCTGTCGACGCTGCTGGTCACGCATGATCTCGAGGAGATCCCCGAGACCACCACTCACGCCGCGCTCATCTCCGACGGACGGCTGGCAGCGGCGGGCCCCATCGCCGAGGTGCTCACCTCCGAGCAGGTCTCCGCCGCCTTCGACCATCCGATCGAGGTGGGCTTCGCTGACCGCCGCTGGTCCGCCCGCGCGGTGCGGGCCACCGGTTCGTCGGTCGCGTCGGTCGGCTGAAGATCGGCTGAGATGGTGACCGCCGTCATTGCACGGTTCAGCACTCGGGCCTAGGCTTGAGGCATGAAGATGAGTACCGTGTGGAGCATCATCGGCGCGATCATCGCCATCATCATCGCGTGGTGGGTGGTCAACGTCGCGTTCTCCATTGCGTGGTTCCTCGTCAAGGCCATCATCACCGTCGTCGTGGCGCTCGCGATCTTCGGCCTCATCAAGGCCTCGCTGAAGTCGAAGGACCGCGACCGAACGCGCTGATTTCCGGCGCTCGACTGCGCTGACCGCGACCGACCGCGCTGATCGTGCGGCTCAGAGATCGCCGAGGCTCGTGTTCGCCCCGCAGAGGACGACGCAGACCTTTTCGCCCTCGGCCGGCACATATCCGCCCGAACCGTGAACTCCCGCCAGTGCCGTGGCCGCCGCATGTTCGACCGCCAACCGGTGTTCGTCCCACAGGTGCTGCCGGGCACCGACGATCGCCTCATCGCTCACCAGCACCGAGGTGACCAGATCCGACCGTGCCGCAGACAGTGCCAGCGGTGTGGCCCGACGGGCGCCGAGGGAATCCGATGCCACCGAATCGACAGTGACATCAACGGGCTCGTCTGCTTCGATCGCGGCATTGAGGGCGCGACAGCTCTGCGGTTCGACCGCCACGGTGCGCACTCCGTGATAGGTCGCAGCCGTCGCGACCCCAGCGAACAGTCCGCCTCCGCCGACGGAGACGACGACCGTGTCGAGGTCGGGAACCTGCGCCAGGATCTCGGTCATCAGAGTGCCCGCGCCGGCGGCGATGAGCGGATGGTCATACGCGTGCGAGGCCAACGCCCCCGATGAGGCGACGAAATCGCGGCAGGCTGCGGCCGCCTCGGCGAATTCGTGACCGGTCAGCACCACCTCGGCGCCATAGGAGCGCAGACGCTCCACCTTGACCTCTGGGGCATTCGCAGGGAGGAACACCGTGGCGGGCACGCCGGCGGCACGGGCCGCCCATGCGCAGGCGAGGCCCGCGTTCCCGCCCGAGGCGATCGTCACCCCTGCTTCGGGAAAGGTGCCCGCTTCGAGATGAGCGCGGATGAAATTCTGCGCACCGCGAGCCTTGAACGTGCCCGTGTACTGCATGAACTCGAGGGCGAAGAGCAGGCCGGATGCGTTCGGGTCCTCGGCAGGACCGGAGCTCCACGTGGCCGCGGTGGGGGAGGCAGTCTCGGCGAGGGTGCCCGGCTGTGCCGAGGCTACGGTGACCGGCCGCACCCGTCCGGCGATCCGGGCGGCCGCGGCTTCGATGTCGGGATACGTCAGCTCAGAAGGGGTCGGTGCAGTCATCTCATCAGCCTATGCGAGAGCTGCTGAGTGGGTGCGCCGCCTCGGTGGATTGTTGGGTCGATCCACGGCGTTTCAGGCCGAGGAATCACCGTGGATCGACCAGGAAATCGAGGCGCAGGTGACGAACCGGGGGTTCGCTGCAGTCTCAGTGGTGCTTCGTCAGGCCGAGGTCGTTGCCTTTGGTCTCCTTGACGAGGCTGACGCCGATGAGCGAGATGATGCACACGATGATCATGTAGATCGCGATCGAGATCGATTTTCCGGTCTCGGCGAGCAGGGTCTCGGCGATGGTCGGGGCGAAGGCGCCGCCGAGGATCGCACCGAGCGCGTAGCCGATCGAGACGCCCGAGTAGCGGACCTCGACAGGGAACATCTCCGCATACATCGCCGACATCGGGCCATACGACAGGCCCATGCCGACGGTGAGGACGAAGATGCCGATGCCGTACATCCAGATGTTGGCCATGTCGATCATGAGGAAGGTCGGGATGAGCCACACGATGAGCAGGACGTACCCGATCTGGAAGGTGCGCACGCGACCGAGCTTGTCCGACAGTGCACCGCCCCACATCGTGAACACCAGCCAACCGAAGCTCGCGAGCGTCGTCGCCAACAGTACGGGTGCACGGTCGAGGCCAACGGAACCGCCCTCGGCGATGGGGCGTGAGGCGTAGGCGGCGAAGAACGCGATGATCATGTAGCCCACGGCGTTGTTGCCGATGAAGATGAGCGCGGAGAGGACGACTTCCTTCGTGTTCTTCTTGAACAGGGTGCCCAGCGGAGCCGAGGATTCGGCCTTGCGCTCGGCGAGCTCGGCGAAGACCGGGGACTCCTCGACCTGCCGGCGGATGTAATAGCCGACGAACACGAGGACGACGGAGAAGAGGAACGGGATCCGCCAGCCGAAGCTCGCGAACTGTTCGGCGGAGAGGACTGTGGTGAGCACCCAGATCACACCGGTGGCCAGGATCATGCCGACCGGCACGCCGATCTGCGGGTACGCACCGAAGATGCCGCGCTTGGAGATCGGGGCATGCTCGACCGACAGCAGCGCGGCCCCACCCCATTCGCCGCCGGCGGAGAAGCCCTGGAGGATCCGCAGCAGGGTGAGCAGGATCGGGGCGCCGACACCGATCATCGCGTAGTTCGGGAGCAGTCCGATGAGCGAGGTCGCGGCCCCCATGAGGATGAGCGTGAGCACGAGCATCTTCTTCCGTCCGATCCGATCGCCGAGGTGGCCGGCGATGATCGCACCCAGGGGGCGGAAGAGGAACGAGATGCCCAGAGACGCCCACGCCATGATCTGACCGAGCGCCGGATTGTCCGCGGCCAAAGGGCCGAAGTACTGGGCGGAGAGGACGATGCCGGCGGCCTGAGCGTAGATGAAGAAGTCGTACCACTCGATGGTGGTGCCGACGAGAGTGCCGGCGAGGACCTTACGCTCCTCGCGGGTGGTCGTATGTGGGGTGGCCGGATTCGGAGCGACCGGGCCTGAGGCGGTGGCGGACATGAGCGGAACCTTCTGTTGCTGGGCGACTTTGCCGGGTGCCGTCTCCGGAGGCGGTGGTCCTCGACTCTGAGTGATCGCCGGTGCCTCGGGTCTGGCGGCGGACGGGTGGGCTCCCGTCGCAGCTGACTGCTTGGTCAGTAATTGCCTCTGACTATATTGCAGATGGTGGTCGATGTCACCTGCGTGAAGGCCGAATCCGGCCCGATCCTCCGCTGCTGCTCGTTGGCGGTGGAGATCGGTGAGTCAGCGACCTGCTTCTGAATCGTTGCTCGGTGAGGTTATCGTGGCCGAATGGCTCAACTCTGCCGCGTGCAGCAGAGCGCAGGCGCGATGAGCGTCTCTGCGGCGAATCCAAGGAAGGGACCGAACGATGGCAAGCACAGTGATCCTGGTCAACGGCCTCCCTGCCTCCGGGAAGTCCACGCTGGCCGCTGATCTCGCCGAGGCCGCGGACATCCCGTTGCTCTCTGTCGACGAGGTGCTCGAACGGCTCGTCGATTCCGTGAACTACCGCTTCCCCCGGGGTCCAGCCCATGACCTCGCAGGCAGAGTGGCATGGAGGCTGGCATCCCTGGTCGATTACACAGTGGTGGTCGAGTCGTTCTGGGCTCTCGAACGTGATCTCGACAGTGTCAAGGAGGGCCTGCGAACCGCCAGGGCTGAGGCGGTCGTCGAAGTATGGTGCGACGCACCTCTGGAGGAGGCCGTCGAGCGATACGAGAACCGAGACCGTCACGGGATACACGAGGACGATCCGAATGATGTCGATCTGTGGCGGCGAAGTGCACCGCTCGACGTCGGACCGGTCGTGCGCATCGATACGAGCAGCGATTCGGGCAAGGCATCGGGTGCAGAGGTGCTCGCGGCAGTGCAGGAGCGTCTGACAAAGGGTGAAACAGAAGAAAGAGGGGCATGATGAAAGGCAGACTTCTATTGGCGGTCGGCATCGGAGTGGGATACGTCCTCGGTTCCCGCGCTGGTCGACAGAGCTATGAATCGCTCGCGCGATGCGCCCAGGACTTGTGGGGCGACCCCAGAGTCCGGGCCCGTGTCTCGGAGGTCGAAGACTCGGTCAAGGAGAAGGCTCCGGCCGCCCAGGACAAGGCGGAACAGGTGCTGAAGGCCGTCGGTGAGAAATCGAAGAAGGTAGGCGATGAGGTGAAGGCGAAGATTACCGGCGATTCGGCCGAGGATCCGATGGAGGACAGTCATGGCTGAGATCTCCGATACCGAGCACTTCGGGGTCAGTCGAAAAGCCATCGAGGCCGAGCTCGGTGTCATCGCCGCCGAGTGGGAGCAGCAGGGGCGCATCGAGCCGGTCGTGGACAAGGACACCGGTGAGATCCATCCCGAAGCGGAGCGTGAGCTGCTCGATCGTTTCTGAACTGCTCTGACAACTCTTTATGACAATTACCGACCGCTTGGTTAGTATATATCTGGGAATCGGCAGCGGTGCCGAATGCGGCCGCCGTGGACCGGGAGACGTCGTTTCACCAGGGAGAGCAAAGCATGACCGAAATCCTCAGTTCCTATGTGGCCGGAACCTGGCACACCCCCGGCTCGGCCGACGGTGCCCGGCCCGTCCGCGACGCCGGCACCGGGGAACTCCTGCACTCGGTGAGCTCGGCCGGAGTCGACTTCGCCGCCGTCGCCGACCACGCCCGGACCACCGGCATCGCCGAACTGCAGAAGCTCACCTTCCACCAGCGCGGTGTGATCCTCAAGAAGCTCGCGACCTACCTCATGGAGCGCACGAAGGACTACCACGAGATCTCCTTCACCACCGGCACCACGAAGCGCGACGCCTTCGTCGACATCGAAGGCGGAATCGGCACACTCTTCACATACTCCGGCGTCGCCCGCCGCCAGATGCCGAACTCGACTGTCCACCTCGACGGCGGAGTCGAGCGCCTGTCGAAGAACGGCACCTTCGTCGGCCGCCACATCCTCACCTCCCGGCAGGGCCTCGCGCTGCAGATCAACGCATTCAACTTCCCCGTCTGGGGCATGCTCGAGAAGTTCGGACCGATGTTCGTCGCCGGCGTCCCCGTCGTCGTCAAACCCGCCACCGACACCGCCCACCTGACCCATGCCGTGGTCGCGGATATGATCGAATCCGGTCTGCTCCCTGCCGCTGCGCTCCAGCTGGTCACCGGTGACGTCACCCCGCTCTTCGACCACCTCGCCGAACAGGACGCGATCGCCTTCACCGGCTCAGCCGACACCGCCCGCACGCTGTCCGCACTCGACTGCGTGACCCAGCGCGGCACCCGCTTCTTCGCCGAGGCGGACTCGCTCAACTTCTCCCTGCTCGGTCCCGACGCCGGGCCCGGGACGCAAGAATTCGATCTCTTCGTCTCCGGCGTCGTCGCCGAGATGACCGTCAAGGCCGGACAGAAGTGCACCGCGATCCGCCGCACCTTCGTCCCCGAGGTCCACGCCGAGGCGGTTGCTGAAGCCATCACCGCGAAACTCGCCACCCAAGGTGTGGGGGATCCGCGCGAGAAGTCCACCCGCCTGGGCCCCGTCGTCTCCGACAAGCAGCGTACCGACGTCCTCGACGCGGTCGACCAGATCATCGCGGGGGGAGCACGCGTGCTCACCGGCGGGCGTGAGGAATCCGATCGTCTGGCCGTCGAACACGGCGGAGCCTATGTCGCAGCCACCGTCCTCCAGGCCGATGACGCCTGGTCCGATGCTGTCCACGACATCGAGGCCTTCGGTCCCGTGACCTCGATCATCACCTATTCCGACACCGAGGATGCCGTCCGTCTGGCCGCCCGTGGCCGCGGTTCGCTGGTCGGCTCCGTCGTCACCCACGACCGTGAGTTCGCCACCGAATTCGTCCGGAAGGTCGCCCCATGGCACGGCCGTGTGCTCGTCCTCGACCGTGACGATGCCGAAGAGTCGACCGGCCATGGTTCGCCGCTGCCGAACCTCATCCACGGCGGCCCCGGACGGGCCGGCGGCGGTGAGGAGATGGGCGGACTGCGCGGTATCACACACTTCATGCAGCGCACCGCGATCCAGGCCTCCCCGGACATGCTCACCGCGATCGGCGGGGAATGGGTCAACGGATCGGAGCGCCGCCTCGGCGATCATCCGTTCACGAAGTCGCTTGCGGACCTGCGCATCGGCGACACCCTCGATTCGGAATGGCGGGAGGTCACGCTCGACGATATCGAGCACTTCGCGAACTTCACCGGGGACACCTTCTACGCCCACATGAAGGAGGAGGCGGCCGCCGCGAACCCGTTCTTCCCGGGACGCGTGGCGCACGGCTACCTCATCGTGTCCTTTGCCGCCGGACTCTTCGTCCAGCCGGACCCGGGCCCGGTGCTCGCGAACTACGGACTCGAAGGGCTCAACTTCATCACGCCTGTCTCCCCAGGTGACAAGCTCAAGGTGACGCTCACCGCCAAGCGCATCACCCCGCGTGAGACCGACGAATACGGTGAGGTCCGCTGGGACGCACAGGTCGTCAACCAGAACGACGAACCCGTGGCGAACTACGACGTGCTCACCCTGGTGGCCAAGGAGTACTGAGGGCGATCTGTTCGGGGGACGGTCGTGCCTGCCGGGCAGGAACGCGACGAGCTCGACGGGGAGCTTCGGCACGAACGCCTCGTTGAAAAGGACGGCGTCGATGAGGCCGTCGTCGATGGCCGTCTCTGCGGAGAGCTTGAGCTCGCCCCCAGAACGTGCTGGTTTGAGTTCCTCGGCTGGTGTTGTCAAAACCACGCTGTGACTATTCAGGGGCGACCCTACGCCGGAGCCAGCCGCGAAACGCGGGAAAGTGCTCGGTGGGAACAGATCATGGGCGCGGGGATCGAACTGTTCGGGTCGTAGGGATACCGGGCAGCCACCGTCGGAGCGATCTGTGAGACCGCGGGGTTGAACAACCGCTGCTTCTACGAATCCTTCGCCGCTCTGGGGGGACCTCCTGGTCGCTCGACCATCAGGCCTCCAGGCCTTGGAAGGCCATCGTTGTGACCGCCTCGGCGATGGTGTCGGGATCGACGGGATAGCTGGGGCGGTACCACTCGGTGATCGAGTTGACCATGCCGAAGAGCAGGCGGGTGATGAGGCCGGGGGTGAAGTCCGAGCGCAGACCGCCCTCGGCGATGGCGGCCTCGACGAGAGCACGTACCTTCGCATCGATATTGCGCCGGGCCTCGAGGGCTTCGCGTTCCAAGGGCGAGTTTCCGCGCACGCGCAGCAGCAGTGTCACCGAATGGTGGTACTCGATGAGGATGACCACGCTGGCGCGCACGGCCAGCTGCAGGCGTTCGAGCGCGGTGACGTTCTCGCGCAGACTCTCGGTCTCGACGGCGGAATCGAGGGCACGGATGCCGCGGCTGATCGCCAGGTGCAGCAGCTCTTCCTTCGACTTCACGTGATGGTAGATCGCGGACTTCGTGATGCCGAGCTCACGGGCGACCGTGTCCATCGACGTGCCGTCATAGCCGCGGGAGACGAAGACCTCGGTGGCCTTGTTGATGAGCGTCTCCCGGTCGTATCCGGGACGGCCGCGGCGCGAGCGTTTGGGGGCGGCCGCCTCGGCGGGGGTCGTCGGGGACTTCGACGCGGCGGTCGTCGATTCCGCGGACGACGTCGTCGGGTCCGGGGCTGTCGACGCAGGTGAGGACGATTCGGGCATGCGCATCAGTCTAATCGGCCACCTCGGTGAGTGCCGCGATCCAAGTCACAGCACTCACCTCGGTGCGCGTCCGCAGCGTCGCTTCCGCGTATGCCCCGCCTCATCTCAGCGCACGCCCTCGCGGCGGTCGATGATGCGCTTCATCTTGCCGACCGAGCGCGGCAGATCCCCGGGCATCTTGATGTCGATGGTGCAGGAGACGCCGAGGCGCTCCTTGATGCGGGCGGCCACGAGCTTGTCGAGACCATCGAGTTCGACGGCGCCGACGCCTTCGCGGGCCTCGACCTCGAAGGTCATCTCATCCATCCGACCCGGACGGGTGAGGATGAGCTGGAAGTGGGGGCTCAGGGGTGCGAACTCGAAGAGCACGGTCTCGACGTTTGCGGGGTAGACGTTGACGCCGCGGATGATCATGAGGTCATCGGAGCGGCCGGTGATGCGCGAGATGCGGCGGAAGTTCGGGCGCGCGGTGCCCGGCAGCAGCGTTGCGAGATCGTGTGTGCGGTAGCGGATGATCGGCAGCGCTTCCTTCGTCAGCGAGGTGAAGACGAGTTCGCCCTCCTCGCCGTCGGGCAGCACCTCGCCCGTGAAGGGATCGACGATCTCCGGGTAGAAGTGGTCCTCCCAGATCGTCGGGCCGTCCTTCGTCACCGCGGATTCGCAGGCCACACCCGGTCCCATGACCTCGGAGAGGCCGTAGATGTCGACGGCATCGATGCTGAAGGAATTCTCGATCTCCTTGCGCATCTCGTCCGTCCACGGCTCGGCGCCGCAGATCGCGGTCTTCAGGCTCGTCGAGGTCGGGTCGATGCCCTGCTTGTGGAATTCGTCGAGGATCGTGAGCAGATAGGTCGGGGTGGCCGTGATGATGTCCGGCTTGAAGTCCTGGATGAGCTGCACCTGGCGCGGGGTCTGACCGCCGGAGATCGGGACGACGGTGAACCCGTGACGCTCCGCCCCGTGGACGCCGAGTCCGCCGGTGAACAGGCCGTATCCGTAGGCGTTGTGCATCATCTGCCCTCGCTTGCCGCCGGCACCGAGGATGGACCGCGCGATGAGGCTGCCCCACCGATCGAGATCGCCCATCGTATACCCGACGACGGTCGGCAGGCCCGTCGTTCCCGAGGAGGCGTGGATGCGCGCGACCTGTTCCTGCGGGACGGCGAAGAGTCCGAACGGGTAGTTGTCGCGTAGGTCCTGCTTGTTCGTGAACGGCAGCTTCGCAATGTCATCGAGACTGGTGATGTCCGCAGGGGTCACGCCGAGTTCGTCGAAGGCCTTCCTGTAGAACGGCACCCGTTCGTACACCGAGGTCACCGTTGTCTTGAGGTTTGTCAGCTGGTCGGAGCGCAGCTCGTCCAGGCTCATCGGTTCGCCGGCGTCGAGGTCGGTCTCAGTCATCATCGTCTCCTTGCGAATCTCTTCTGTGTGTCAGATCCAAAAAACCGCCGAGGTGGTCCACCGTTCTTCGGTGTCCGGTCGTCGACGGGTGGTTCGGTGGGGTGGTCCGGCGCGGCTGGGCACCGGACGCGGAGCCGGCAGTCGTGGGGGTGGCGGTCGTGGGGCTGGCCGGGTCTACTTGCGGTCGGGCAGCGTGCGGGAGCGGCCGCGGTAGGTGGCGATGATGTCGTCGCCGCGGGTGACCGTGACGTCGTAGATGCCCGAGCGGCCCTGCTTGATGACCTCATGGCCGCGAGCGACGAGCTCGTCACCGAGGTACGTGGGTTTGAGGAAGTCGATGTCTCCGCCGGAGGCGACGGTGATCGAACCGGGATAGTTGCAGGCCATCGCGAAGGTGGTGTCGGCGAAGAGGAAGACGTAGCCGCCGTGGGTGATGTCGTGGCCGTTGGTCATGATCTCGGTGACCGTCATCGAGCACTGCGCCCACCCGGGCCCGTGATCATCGACGGTGATGCCCAGGTGTTGGGAAGCGCGGTCATTGGCGAACATCGCGGCCGCACCGGTGGGTTCCGTCTGTGGGGCCGCCTCGGTGGTCTCTGGGACCGGGGAGGCCGCCTCGGTGGTGGACGCCCCGGTGGATGCTGTGGGGTCTGGCTGTGGGGCCGCCTCGGCGGAGGATTCGGGTGCCGCCTCGGTGGGGGACTCGGGTGCCGCCTCGGTGGGGGTGGAGGTGTTCGGGGTCTGTGACTCCGCGGTCGTCGTGTCGTGGGTGGGCTGTCCCATGGTCGGCTCCTCCTCGAGTCGCGGGTTCAGGCGCCGATGCACGAGGAGTGCCTGCGCCGTTGCGTGTGGACGACGGTGAGAGTTCCCCGTGATCCCGGACGGCCAGCCCGTCGGAGAATAAACGACCATCTGGTCAATAAATATCGTTCCGATCGTCGCCGGTGTCAAGTTCTGCGTGGACGTGGCTGTCGAATCGTCTGCGTCGTCAGAGTCTTCGTGAGGAGCTTCCTGGGGGTGGATCCGCCTCGAAATCCGCTCGGGGATCGAGGCGGATCCACCCCCAGGAGTCATTGAGGGAGGTGCGACCGGCTCCGCGCGCAGAACTGCGGGCGGCATTGCACCCGGGCCGGGGGTATGCGACACTGGTGGCAACAATACAGAACAAATGGTCAGTAAATGGATGCCCTCGGGCCAGAGGTCTGACGATGGTCGGACCGATGAGGAGGTCGGCAGCCGCTGACCGAGCCGGGTCCTGACAAGGGCACATCCAAGGGCGGAGTGGTCATGACAACTCAAGTGAACGACAATCGCTTCGACGAGGCGGCGCTGCAGGAGCAGTTCGACGCCACGATCGAGGCCAAAGATCGGATCGAACCCCGGGACTGGATGCCCGAGGCCTACCGCAAGACGCTCATCCGCCAGGTCGCGCAGCACGCGCACTCGGAGATCATCGGCATGCAGCCCGAAGGCAACTGGATCTCCCGCGCGCCCTCCCTGCGGCGCAAGGCGATCCTGCTGGCGAAGGTCCAGGACGAAGCCGGACACGGCCTCTACCTCTACTCTGCCGCCGAGACCCTGGGCGTCACGCGCAACGAACTCACCGAGAAGCTCGTCGCCGGCAAACAGAAGTACTCCTCGATCTTCAACTACCCGACCCTGTCCTACACCGATGTCGGCACGATCGGCTGGCTCGTCGACGGGGCGGCCATCTGCAACCAGGTCCCGCTGTGCCGGACCTCCTTCGGCCCCTACGGCCGTGCGATGATCCGCATCTGCAAGGAGGAGTCCTTCCACCAGCGTCAGGGCTACGAGCTGCTGATGACGATGATGCGCGGCACCGAGGCTCAGCGTGAGATGGTCCAGGAATCGGTCAACCGCTTCTGGTGGCCGGCGCTGATGATGTTCGGTCCTCCCGACGACAACTCGCCGAACACCGAGCAGTCGATGGCCTGGGGCATCAAGACCCACACCAACGATGAGCTGCGCCAGAAGTTCGTCGACATGTCCGTTCCGCAGGCCGAAGCCCTCGGCGTGACGTTCCCTGATGAGAACCTCAAGTGGAACGAAGAGCGCGGACACTACGACTTCTCCACCCCGAACTGGGACGAGTTCTGGGCCGTCGTCAAGGGGGACGGACCCTGCAACGAACAGCGGCTCAACCACCGCAAGCGCGCCTGGGACGAAGGAGCGTGGGTGCGCGAAGCAGCGCTCGCCTTCGCCGAGAACCAGACCGCCGAGGCGGCCGCCACCCCGACCGCGGCCGATGCGACCCCCGCCGCCGGAGTCGACACCACCACACCCGAGGAGACAGCGAAATGACCGAGACCAACCCCGGCTCCACCTCGGCGAAGGACGGATCCGCTGTGGGCTCGACCCGCGGCGAATGGCCGCTGTACGAGGTCTTCGTGCGCGGCAAGCGCGGACTCAACCACGTCCACGTCGGATCCCTGCACGCCGCCGACGACCAGATGGCCGTCCACCACGCCCGCGACGTCTACACCCGACGCAACGAAGGCGTGAGCATCTGGGTCGTCCGCGCCTCCGACATCACGGCCTCGAGCCCGGACGAGAAGGACCCGATGTTCGCCCCCAGCGGCGACAAGGTCTACCGACACCCCACCTTCTACGACATCCCCGCCGATGTCCCCCATATGTGAGTAGGGGCGAGAAATGACTGCGAACAACGAACCCACTATCCACGTCGAACACGACGAAGCCGGCACGAACGTCGATCACGGCGACCACGACAACGCGTACTCCGGTCTGCTCGTCAACGACGCGAACTGGGCCTTCGGCACCGACTTCGAAGACCCCCTGGCCGGCGTCGACACGACCGTGCCCGACGGCGTCGACGCCAAGGACCTCGGCGCGTACTGTCTCATGCTCGGCGACGACGCGCTCGTCTTCAGCCAGCGGATCTCCGAATGGTGCTCGAACGCCCCTGACCTCGAAGAGGACATCGCGCTGGCGAACATCGCGCTCGACCTCCTCGGCCAGGCGCGTCTCCTGCTCGCCCGCGCCGCCGCAGCCGATCCGGAGCTCGTGCCCGAGCTGCCGGCCGGCTCCCCGGTGCCCGATGAGGACCGGCTCGCCTACTTCCGCAACGACCTGGGCTTCCGCAATGTCCGCCTCGCCGAGGTGCCGGGCGGCGACTTCGCCGAGGCGGTCGCGAAGATCCTCATCTACTCCACCTGGCGCCTGTCGATCTTCGAACGCCTCACAGACAGCCGCGACACGGTGCTCGCAGCCATCGCTGCCAAGGGCGTGAAGGAGATGTCCTATCACCGCGACTTCGCCGGACGCTGGGTCGTGACCCTGGCCCGCGGCACCGAGGAATCGAAGTCCCGCCTGCTGAAGGCACTCGACGGCCTGTGGCCGCTGTGGTCCGAGCTCTTCGAGACCCACCCGGTCGAGACTGCCGTGGCCGAGGCCGGAATCGGCGTCGACCCCGCGACCGTCGCCGACGAGGCATCCGTCATCCTCGACCAGGTGTTCGCCGCAGCCGGAATCGATCGGCCCGAACGCGGTGGTCTGGCCGGAGTCGGCGTCCACGGCGGCAAGGGTCGCGACGGACTCCACACCGAGGCCCTGTCGAAGCTGCTCGCCGAGATGCAGGTCGTCGCCCGGGAGCATCCGGAGGGTCAGTGGTGACCGCCATGCTCGAGACTTACCCGACCGACATCCGCACCGACGCCCGCCCGGCGGGCTTGGCCGGCACCCACCCAGCAGTCATCACCGACGCCGAGGCGATCGACCGTGCCTGGGCCGCCGCCGAACGCGTGACCGACCCTGAGATGCCGATGCTCACCCTCCTCGACCTCGGCGTTCTGCGCGACGTCACGATCGAGAACGGCCACGTCGTCACCACCATCACCCCCACCTATTCGGGATGTCCGGCGATGGCGACGATGCGCGATGACCTGCAGCGCGAACTCCTCGAGGCCGGTTTCCCCAACGCCGACGTCCGCGTGTCCCTGAGACCCGCGTGGACGAGCGACTGGATCACCGAACGCGGCAGACAAGCACTCAAGGACGCCGGAATCTCCCCACCCGGGTCCGCCCCCGTCCGCACCGGCCCCGTGGCGCTGACCCTCATGCCCACCCGCCGCGCCGTGACCTGCGTGCTGTGCGGATCCGACAACGTCCGCCTGTCCTCCGAGTTCGGCGCTACCGCGTGCAAGGCGATGTACCAGTGCAACGACTGCCTCGAACCGTTCGACCATGTGAAGGAGATCTGATGACACAGACGATCGTTCAGACCGCCGAGGCGGCTCCCGCCACCGAGGCGGCTCCCGCCACCGAGCCCGCTGACGGACGCTCCCGGTCGGCTTTCTACCCGCTGACCGTGAAGTCCGTCGACCACCTCACCGAGGATTCGGCCGCAGTGACCTTCGACGTGCCGGCCGAATACAGCGAACTCTTCGACTTCGCCGCCGGACAGTCCCTGACCCTGCGCCGCATCATCGACGGCCAGGAACACCGCCGCACCTATTCGATCTGCGCGCCGGTGGGAACCGCTCCGCGCATCGGAGTCCGCGAAGTCCCCGAAGGCCTCTTCTCCCTGTGGCTGGTGGGCGAGGTCCGAGCCGGTGACGTCATCGAGGTGCAGCCGCCCTCGGGCAGCTTCCGCGCCGATGCTTCGGCTGGCGGCAAGCACCTGTGCATCGCCGCAGGATCGGGAATCACCCCGATGCTTTCCATCGCCTCGACCGTGCTGTCGAATCCCGACGCCTCGGTGACTCTGCTCTACGGCAACCGGCACACGAACACCGTGATGTTCGCCGAGGAGCTTGCCGACCTCAAGGACGCCCGCAACCAGCAGCTCGACCTCGTCCACGTCCTCTCCCGCGAACCCCGCGATGTGGAGCTCTTCTCCGGCCGCCTCGACGCGGAGAAGCTGCGGGATCTGCTCACCGCCATCGTCCCGATCGGCAGCATGGACCATGTGTGGCTGTGCGGACCCTTCGGCATGCTCGAAGACGCCCGCAAGGTCCTCGCCGAATTCGATGTGCCGAAGGAGAGGATCCACTTCGAGCTGTTCTACGTCGACGAACCCCCACCGGAGGTCGTCCACGCGGACAAGGTCGTCGAAGGGGCCACCAGCGACGTCACGGTGATCCTCGACGGGAAGCGCTCCACCTCGGCGATGTCGCAGGGAAAGACCATCCTCGATTCCGCACAGGAATCCCGGTCCGATCTGCCGTTCGCCTGCAAGGGCGGCGTCTGCGGAACCTGCCGCGCGAAGATCTGCGGCGGCGAAGTCAACATGGTCCGCAACTACGCCCTCGAGGACGCCGAGGTCGAAGCGAACTTCGTCCTCACCTGCCAGACGTTCCCCGTCAGCGACGAGGTCACGGTCGACTTCGACTCCTAAGCGTCCCGAACCCCAGCGGGCGCGGGCCCGCACACCAACGGGTGCAAGCCCGTACCATGTCACCTACCCGAACTCTTCAGCGAGGAGACCCATGCCCGAGGCATTCATTCTGGACGGACTGCGCACCCCCATCGGACGCTACGGGGGTGCACTGGCCGACCAGCGGCCCGACGACCTCGTGGCGACCACGATGAAGACCGTCGTCGAACGGGCGGGCATCGACCCGACCGATATCGACGAGGTCATCCTCGGCTCGGCGAACCAGGCCGGTGAGGACAACCGGAACATCGCGCGCATGGCCGTGCTCCTGGCCGGACTGCCCGAATCCGTGCCCGGGTTCACCGTCAACCGTCTGTGCGCCTCGGGGATGACCGCGATCACGACGGCACGGGCGATGATCGCCGCGGGAGACGCCGATGTGGTCGTGGCCGGCGGAGTCGAATCGATGACTCGAGCCCCGTGGGTGAGCGAGAAGCCCTCGCGCGCCTGGTCGAAGCCGGGCCGGACCTGGGACACCTCGATCGGCTGGCGGTTCACGAACCCCGCCTTCGGTGAGGACACGACCCTGTCGATGCCGCAGACGGCAGAACGCGTCGCTGAGAAGTGGCAGCTGAGCCGTGAGGCCCTCGACGAATTCGCCTATCAGTCGCATCAGAAGGCGCTCGCCGCGCAGAACGCCGGCAGCTTCGACCCGGAGATCCTGCCCATCGGCGAAGTCGCCGCAGATGAGGGTCCGCGCGATTCGACGTTGGAGAAGCTCGGCAAGCTGCGCCCCATCCACGGACCCGGCGGAGTCATCACCGCCGGAAACTCCTCCTCGCTCAACGACGGCGCCGCCGTCGTCGTGCTCGTGTCCGAGGACTATGCGAACAAGCACGGGCTCAGCCCGCGTGCCCGCGTCGTCGCCGGTGCCAATGCCGGTGTGTCCCCGGAGATCATGGGCATCGGCCCCGTCCCCGCGACCCGGAAGGTGCTCAAGCGCACCGGGTGGAAGGTCGGCGAACTCGAAGCTGTCGAACTCAATGAGGCCTTTGCCTCCCAGTCGCTGGCCTGCATGGGCGACCTCGGCCTCGACCCGGAGACCGTCAACGCATTCGGCGGAGCGATTGCGCTCGGCCACCCACTGGGCTGCTCGGGCACCCGCATCACCCTGACCCTGCTCAACCGGCTGGAACAGGCCGGGGCGAAGAAGGGACTGGCGACCATGTGCGTGGGCGTCGGTCAGGGTTCGGCACTGCTGCTGGAGCGCGTGTGAGCGCCGGCGGCCCCGCCGGGGGTATGAACGACGGTGCGGCAGCCGGTGCACCCAGCGGTTCCGGTGTGAACGATTCCGCCTCCCCGCTGCTCATCGAACGCCATTCCGATCGCACGATCATCCGGCTCAACCGACCCAAGGTCCGCAATGCCATCGACCAGTCGATGGTCGATGCCCTTCATGCCGTGTGTGCCGAACTCGAGGCCGAACCGAAGGTTGCGATCCTCACCGGCACCTCCGGTGTCTTCGCGGCCGGTGCCGATATCTCGCAGCTGCGCAATCGTCGTCGTGATGATGCCCTGGCCGGGATCAACTCGAAGATCTTCTCCCGCATCCAGGCGCTGCCGATGCCGGTCATCGCACTGATCGAGGGATTCGCCCTCGGCGGCGGGGCCGAGCTCGCCTTCGCCGCGGATTTCCGCATCGGCACCCCGTCGACGAAGATCGGCAACCCGGAGACCGGTCTGGGCATCCTCGCCGCCGCCGGAGCCGCCTGGCGTCTGCGCGAACTCGTCGGCGAACCCCGCGCCAAGGAGATCCTGCTCGCCGGACGGACCCTGCAGGCCGACGAAGCGAAGGCGATCGGTCTGCTCAATGACGTCGTCGATCCCGAGGACCTCGAACTGGCCGGTCAGGCACTGGCGGATCGGATTGCGAGCTTCGCACCCCTGGCCGTGCGGCTGAGCAAATCGGCGTTCCATGCCCCGCGTGAGGCACATCCGCTCATCGACGATGTGGCCCAGGCCGTGCTGTTCGAAACCGAGGAGAAGTTCGCCCGCATGGACGCGTTCCTGTCCAAGCGCGAGGCCAAGAAGGCGAAGAAGGCAGCCGAGCAGGAAGCGGACGAGCGTGCACGCGCCGAAGCCGTGGCGACCGAAGCGATCGACCAGCAGAGCGAGCCGCGAAACCGAGGAGAGGGCGACAACGCATGAGCGAGCCCAACACAGACACCCCCACCGAGGCGGCCCCCACCACCGCACGTGTCCCTGATGTCGTCGGCGTCTACGGCGGCGGGCGGATGGGTGCCGGAATCGCGCATGCCTTCGCCACTGCCGGCGCCCGCGTCATCGTCGTCGAGAACACCGATGAGACCGTGGCGGCGGCCCGGGAGCGCATCGACGCCTCGATCGAGAAGTCGCAGTCGAAGGGCATAGAGGTGCCCGGCACCGTCGTCGTCGACCGTGACCCGACCCTGCTCGACGAGGCCCTCCTCGTCGTCGAAGCCGTGCCCGAGATCGTCGAACTCAAGCAGGAAGTGCTCGCGACCATTGCGAAGCATGCTCCTGCAGCATCCATCGGCACGAACACCTCGGCGCTGTCCATCGATGAGCTTGCCGCTGCCCTGCCGCGACCGCAGGCGCTCATCGGGCTGCACTTCTTCAACCCGGTGCCCGTGTCCGAACTCGTCGAGGTCGTCGTCGGCACCCACACCGACGCGAAGCTCGTCGATGTTGCCAAGGAATGGGTGACCGGACTGGGGAAGACGGCGATCACGGTGAAGGACTCGCCCGGATTCGCCTCCTCCCGCCTCGGCGTGGCTCTTGCTTTGGAAGCGATGCGGATGGTCGAGGACGGTGTTGCCAGTGCCGAGGACATCGACCGGGCCATGACCCTGGGCTACCGGCATCCGGCCGGGCCGCTGACAACGACGGACATCGTCGGCCTCGATGTGCGCCTCGGCATCGCCGAGCACCTCGCCGCTGAGATCGGCGAGCGTTTCACACCCCCGCAGATCCTCAAGGACAAGGTCGCCGCCGGTGAACTCGGCCGCAAGACCGGACAGGGTTTCTACACCTGGTGACACCCTGGTGACGGGGGCGACTGCGTCCGCCACCTCAGGCGCAGCAACTGCAAGGACACGCAAAGGAGCATCCATGACCGAGATCCAGCTGAAGAACCGCGGCCCGATCGCCGAACTCGTCCTCGACGGACCCGAGTCCCGCAACGCCCTCGACGCGGACAACCTCCGCGATATCGCGGCCGCCGTGGCCAAGGTCGCCGAGGCGGTCCCCAACGTGCGCGTGCTCGTCATCCGCGGGGAGGGCAAGGTCTTCTGCTCCGGTCGCGATATTGCGAACGTCGACGTCGAGACCGATGACGCCCACGCGTTCCTCGCAGAGATCTTCGCCCCCGTGTTCCAGGCGATCCGCGCGCTGCCGATCCCGGTGATCGCCCAGGTCCAAGGGGCCGCGCTCGGGCTCGGGTACGGAGTCGCCGCGGCCGCGGACATCATCTTCGCCGCTGATGATGCGAAGTTCGGGTCCCCGTTCGCCGCGATCGGCGCGATGCTCGATTCCGGCGCTCACCACGTGTTCCTCGACCGGGTCGGCTATCACCGGACGATGGACCTCATCGTCACCGGTGATTTCATGACCGGCGCCGAGGCGGCCGCCACCGGGATCGTCTCCCGTGCGGTCCCAGCCGCGGAACTGTCCGACTTCGTCGAATCGAAGCTCGAGAAGATCGTCACCGGACCGGCCGAGGCCTTCGCGATGGAGAAGGGCTTCGTGCAGAAACTCGCCGATGAGCGCCCGAACCTCGCCGAGGTGCTCGCCCAAGAGGCGGCCCTGCAGGAATCGGCCCGGCAGACCCCGGACTACGCCGAAGGGTTCACGGCGTTCCAGGAGCGTCGAAAGCCGAACTTCGGCTGAGCCGCTCGTTCAGTGCGTCGCTGGGTCACTGCGTCGCCGGTTCACAGTGCCCGACGGTGGTTCTCATCGTCGGGGCTCTCCGTCGACCCGTTCTTCGTTTTCTCGGCATCCCGCGAGCTCTTCCATCGGCGCATCGTGATGATCGTCAACGCGATGACCAGTGCCCAGGAGATGCCCACTGCGATGCCGTTGAGCACATTCGGTTCCCCGATGAAGGCGCCGACGGCCACGAGGGAGAGCTGACCTGGCAGGGACGAGATGACGGTGGCGCTGAGGAACGTACGGTTGTCGATGCCCAGCGCTCCGCTGCCGTAGTTGACCGGCCAATACGGGAACCCGGGCATGAGGCGCAGGGCGCAAACTGCGTAGAAGCCGCCGCCGGTGAGCTTGGATTCGATCGTCTCGGCATGGGAGCCGAGCAGTCGCAGCACGGTGTCCCGGCCGAGGGCGCGGGCGATCCAGTAGCCGATCCAGCAGCCTGCGACGACTCCGACCATCGACAGAATGGTGCCGAACGGCAACCCGTAGATGAGCCCTCCGGCGGTGGCCATGATCGTCACGGGGATCGGAGTGGCGGCGACGGCCATGTAGATGAGGACGAAGACGGCGAAGCCCCAGAAACCGGCGGCCGCGATATCGGCCTGCAGCACATCGACCGAGGGCAGGCGAACGTTGAAGACCGCCCACACTCCCGCCAGAACGACGACGGCGAGAGCGATATTGCGCAGAATCGTCGGCCAGTCGACGCGTCCGTGATTCTGCTGGGTCTGGGCCGCCCCCTCCGCGGGCGAGGCGTCTTCGTGTCCGGGCATGGCCCGATCTTACGTCTCGCCCGGGGTGGTTGGGCAATCTCCGGCTCAGGCCGCGGGCCCCTCGGTCAGAGTCACTTTCGCGCTGTGGGTCTGACCGTCGGTGTCCGTCCAACTCAGCGACACGGTGTCACCGGGCTTGTGCTCGGAGATGGCCTCCGACAGTGCGGTGCCGTCGGTGATCTGGGTCGAGCCCATCCGTGTGATCGTGTCTCCGGCGGTCAGTCCCGCCTCGGCGGCGGGGGTGTCCTCATAGACTCCGGCGACGACTGCTCCTGCGGCCTGCGACGACGAGCCCGACTGGCTTGACTGACCTGACTGGCCGGCTTGGCCCGACTGTCCGTTCGAACTGCCGTCTCCCGGCTGGATCGACTGGCTGCCCTGGCCCGACTGGCCCTGACCCGACTGCGAATCCTGTTGGACCCCGATGCCGAGGAACGCCGGATAGCCGAGCGTGTTCGTGCTCGTCTGCTCGCCGTCGATGATCGACTCGGCCGTGGACAGCGCCGACTCGATCGGGATGGCGAAGCCGGTGACGGTGGCCGATCCCGACGAGGCCGCGGTATTCATGCCGACGACCTCGCCTTCGTCATCGAGCAGGGCCCCACCCGAATCGCCCGAGACGATATCGGCCTGGACCTGGATCATATTGTTCAGCGTCTCCGAATCCTCAGAGCCCTGAGCGGTGGTGGTGACGGAGGCGCCGAGGTCGGTGACCGTGCCGTCGGCGGCCTGCAGCTGTCCCTGTCCCTCGGAGTTTCCGACGGCGGTGACGTCGTCACCGACCGTGACCGAGTCGTCATCGACCGCGGCCGGCTGCAGGTCCGAGGCGCCCTTGAGCTGGAGTACGGCGACGTCCTCCGTCGAATCGGAGCCGACGACAGAGGCCTCGTAGGTCTTACCGGTGGTGGCTACGGTGACGGAGATCTTCGTCGAATCAGCGATGACGTGGTTGTTCGTCAGCACGAGACCGTCCTTGCTCAGCACGATGCCGGTGCCGGCCGCCTCGGCGTTCTCATAGCCGAGCTGGGTGTCGATGAGGACGACTCCCGTGGATTCCTCGGTGCTGGCAGGCGACGAGTCTTGCTGACTCGAGCCGTCGGAACCCCGGACGGTGTCCGGCGACTGTGCATTCCCGCCGGGCGCGGTGCCGTTGCCCGGGGTGATGCCGTTGGAGCCGTCCTGACCGCCATTGCCCTGTCCGGGATCTGCCGGCTGTCCGGTGAAGGGGATCGCGGACTGGGAGGTCGCGATGGTCGAGGCGTGGGACGTCGCGGCGGCCGGCAGGCTCGCGGCCGTGCCGACGGTCAGTGCCAATGCCGCTGCTGCGGCGGTGACCGCCATTGCCAGGCGGCGCCGAGGGTGGCTG
Source organism: Brevibacterium permense (assembly GCF_013280495.1). Classification (GTDB taxonomy): domain Bacteria; phylum Actinomycetota; class Actinomycetes; order Actinomycetales; family Brevibacteriaceae; genus Brevibacterium; species Brevibacterium permense. The sequence goes on along the minus strand of NZ_JABSSX010000004.1, from coordinate 216,958 downwards.
TGGCCGGTGTGTCCGGACCTCGTGCGCCTGTTCTCGTTCATGGTCTGTGCCTTTCTCTGCTGAGTGGGAGTGCGTGATGACTCCCATTCAGCACCTGGCCACTGTGGCCAGGCTGTGGCGCAGCTGGAGCGAGGCTTCGACTTTGTCAGGCGGGAGCTGGGAGGGCCGAGCCCGGGCATGAATGCGCCGATTCCCGCGGAGCTGAACTTAAGCTCCGCGGGAATCGGTGGGGTGTCGGCTACGTCAGGACCGCCTCGGCGAAGTGAGGGTGGGGAACCGCCTCGGCGGGGATCCTGTCTGAGGGAGTCTCAGCCGGTGAAGATCGCGACGGCCTTGACCACGGTCAGGGACAGGCCCCAGAGGAGGCCGCCGACCACGACGACGGTGAGGACGGAGCCGACGGCTTTGTAAGCGCCGCCGACGGGGGACTGCGGCGATCCGGAGTCGGGGACGTGGGCTACGGGGGTGGAATCGTTCATGATCTGACCCTTCCTTCAGTTCTCTTCGAGGGCGGCGGCCTGCTTGGCGGCGACGTCCTCTTCGCGTTCGAAGTATTTTTCGCTGACCGGACGGACGAGCACATTGGCGATGAAGCCGATGACCAGGGCGCCGACCATGATGAACATTCCCGGAGTGTAGAGCTCGGGGCCTTCCTTGCCTGCCGCCTCGCCGGCCTCGACGACGGAGTTGACGATGAGCGGACCGGCCACACCGGCCGCCGACCAGGCGGTGAGCAGGGCACCGTGGATGGCTCCGACCTGGTAGACGCCGAAGAGGTCCTTGAGGTAGGCGGGGATCGTGGCGAACCCGCCGCCGTAGAAGGAGATGATGATGAGGGTGGCGAGCACGAAGAGGAATATCGAGCCGCCGCCGAAGAGGGCGACGACGAGGTAGAGGATCGCTCCGACGCCGAGGTACATCATGTAGTTGTTCTTCCGACCCAGGTAGTCCGAGGTCGTCGACCAGATGAATCGGCCGCCCATATTGCCGATCGAGAGCAGACCGACGAAGCCGGCCGCTGCGGCCGCGGTGATGCCGAAGTAGGACTGGATCATCGGGGCGGCGTTCTCGAGGATGCCGATGCCCGCGGTGACGTTGAGGAACAGGACGACCCACAGCAGCCAGAACTGAGGTGTGCGGATGGCATTGCGGACCGAGACGTTGCCCTTCGTCTGCATCGGCTTCGCCTTGACCTTCGAGGGGTCGAAGCCCTTCGGGGTCCATTCGGGGTGGGGGACGCGGATGACGAAGGCCCCGGCGGCGATGACGACGGCATAGACGATGCCGAGGGTGACGAAGGTCGGGGTCAGACCGGCGACGAGGTGTTCCGGATCGGAGCCGCCGCCGAAGAGGGCCATGAGCTGGTTCGACATCGGGCTGGCGATGAGGGCACCTCCGCCGAAGCCCATGATGGCCAGCCCCGTAGCCAGGCCCGGACGATCCGGGAACCACTTCATCAGGGTCGAGACTGGGGAGATGTAGCCGATGCCCAGACCGATTCCGCCGATGACTCCGTAGCCGAGGTAGACCAGCCACAGCTGACCGGTCATGATGCCGAGCGAGGCGATGAAGAAGCCGATGACCCAGCAGGTTCCGGCCGCGACCATGGAGGCGGGGGGCCGTTCTTCTCCACCCAGGGGCCGAAGACGGCCGAGGAGATGCCGAGCATGAGGATCGCGATCGAGAAGATCCAGCCGATCGAGACCTCACCGGCGTCGAAGTGCGACATGAAGGGGATCTTGAAGACGCTGAATGCGTAGACCTGGCCGATGCACAGGTGGATGGCCAGAGCGGCCGGTGGGATCAGCCACCGGTTGAAGTTCTTCGGCGCGACGATCGCCGAGCGCGTGAGTATGGAAGCCACGGGAAGTCCTTTTCTGCAGTGGAACTCGTGTCACCGTCGACACCGGTCAGCGGACGGCAGGTGCGGCCGGTGGTCAGTTGACCGACCGGAGAGTCCACCTCAGAGTAAGTTCCACACAAGAGAAATGCGAGGAACACTCAGCATTTTCTTGAGAAAAGGCGGCAATTTCTTGCCAAGTGGGATGTCGTCCGTGGCTCTCGGGCCTCAGAGGTGGATCGTGACGTCGGCCTGCTTGCGCAGCTTCTTCGCGTACTTCTGCGTTGCTTCCTGAGACTTCTGGTTCTTCACCTGTTCCTTGAGCTGGGGGCGCATGTCCTCGATCGGCGGCATCTCCTGCTGGCCCTGGCCGCCCTGCTGAGCCATCTGCTCCTGCTGGGACTTCGCTTGTTCGTAGGCCTGTCCGATCTCTTCGCCGCTGACCTCGAACTCACCGTATTCGTCCTCGACGAGGCCCTCGATCTTCAGCTGGTTCTTCAGCTCCGAGCGGACGTTCTCCTCATCCATGCCCTGATCCTTCATGGCCTTGAGGAAGTCCTTCTCGCTCATCTGTCCCGATTTCGCGGATTCCTTGAGCCCCTTGTCGATGTCCTTGTCCGAGACGTCGATCTTGCGCTTGTCGGCTTCCTGGACGAGCACTTCGGTGCTCACGAGGTTCTCGACCGTCTGTTTCTTCAGGTCCTTCTCGTCGACCGGCTGTCCGGACTGCTGAGCCTGCATCTGCATCTGCTGATACTGGGTTTCGAAGAGGGGAACGAAGTCGTCCTTGAGGATCTTCTCGCCGTTGACTTCGGCGACGACCTTCGGAATGTCCTTCGTGTTCGGTTTGCCCTGTTGGTCCTGAGTGGAGTCGGCGCCGGGGGACTGTTCGGCCGCGGCCGAGGACTCCTTCGGCTTTGCTTCGTCGCCCTGACTTCCGCAGGCGGCCAACGCCACCACGGAGACGGACATGGCCAGGCCCAGCAGCCACCGTTTCGTTCGCACATTCACTCCTGCTCATTGGTTTCAGCCTGCCAGGCTAACAGGGCCGACTCCCCGAAGAATGTGTGGAGTATGTGCGTCACTTGGCAAGGACGATTGCGGTCGGCAGGTTCGGGGAGGTCCCGGGTGTTCTCTGTTCGCCTCGGATTCGCCATTGGGGCACTGACGATCGGCCGCCTCGGCGGGTACACTGCGGCTACCGGAATCGCACGGAGCACGGTCCGTGCTATCCGCAGCGAAGGGAGTTGGCCGTGGAATCCACGTTTCGCGGGGTGTTCCTCACCTGCACCGACGCCGAGGCGACCGCCGCCTTCTATCGCGAGATCGCAGGGCTGCCGCTGACGACCGAGGGTGATGAGGAGTACACGTATTTCACTGCCGAGGCCGGGGGAGTGCAGGTGGCGCTGCACTCGGCTGAGGCGTTCGCCGACTACGCGTTCCCGCCCGTAGTCGGGTCGAATCTCACGCACCTGTACTTCCGGATTCCGGATCAGGCGGAGTTCCTCGAACGGATCAGACACGCGGGCACTCCGCTCGTGGCGGTCGACGATGTCGTCGTCACGGTCGAGGACCCCGATGGCCGGAAGGTCATGTTCGGCACGGCGTGAGGTGGGGCGGCGCGCTGCCACGCACGAGGCGAGCTCGCCGCCGGTCAGGCGCTCGGCTCGTAGGCCGAGTAGGTGATGCCGCTCGGGAAGGACTTCGCATCGATGAGCTTGAGGCGCGGCGGTCTGGCCGAGTGCGCTCCATCGTGGAAGTAACCGCGTCCGCGACCCTGCCACACCGGATAGGTGAACATCCGATACTCATCGACGAGTCCCTCCGCGATGAGTTCGTGCGCCAGTGTGATGCTGCCGGTGACGATGACGTCACGGCCCGGTGCTTCGCGCAGGTCAGCGACCGCGCGCAGCGGATCGGAGCTGATGATCTGCGTGTTCTGCCAACCCGGTTCGGTCAACGTCGATGACACGACGCATTTGTCGACCTGATTGAGGTGGTCCGCGACTCCGGTGGTGTCGTCGGTGGCGTTCGGCCAATAGCCGCGGAAGTCCTCGAAGGTCTGCCGACCGAGCAGCAGCACGTCCTCGTTCGCGGACTGCCGCATGAGTTCGGCCGAGAGCTCCTCGTCCTGGGCCTGCGGATCGAACCAGTCGTCGAGCATCTCAACACGACCGTCGAGGGTGATGTTCTGAGTGATGATGATGCGCACGCTCGGTCTCCTCGTTGAGTGACGTGGGTAATCAACGCTACTTGCCCGTGTCGACCAGCAACAAGGGTGCGCCGACCACCGGAGGGCATAGATTGGTAACAGCAGCCGACCGAAACCGGTCGAACCGAACCGCACGCCGCCCACACGATGAGGAGCCCCATGACCATCCCAGATTTCCGCACCGAAGCTCAGGGCCACCTCGGCGATCTCGTTTCCCTGCGACGCAAGCTGCACGCGAACCCCGAACTGGGATTCGACCTTCCCTTCACGCAGCAGGCGGTGCTCGATGAGCTGGCCGGGCTGGGACTTGAGATCACCACGGGGGAGTCGCTCACCTCGGTGGTGGCCGTCCTCAAGGGCGGGAGGCCCGGTCCCGCGGTGCTGCTGCGCGGGGACATGGACGCGCTGCCGGTCGTCGAGGACACCGGCCTGGACTTCGCGTCTGAGAACGGGAACATGCACGCGTGCGGGCATGATCTGCACACGGCGGGACTCGTCGGTGCCGCCCGCCTGCTCGCCGCTCACCGGGAGGAGATCCCCGGTTCGATCATCTTCATGTTCCAGCCCGCCGAGGAGGTCGAAGGCGGGGCCGAGCCGATGATCGCCGAAGGCGTGCTCGAGGCAGCCGGCGTCCCGGTCGTCGCGGCCTTCGGCATCCACGTCGAAGCCGACGTTCGAGGTCGCTTCACGACGAAAGGCGGGCCGCTCATGGCCGGGTTCGCCGACCTCAACCTGACAATCCACGGGGCCGGCGGACACAGCAGCCAACCGCAGGCGACCCGCGACCCCGTGCCGGCGCTCGCCGAGGTGGTGCTGGCCCTGAATACGATGACCGGTCGGTCCTTCGACATCTTCGATCCCGTCGTCGTCTCGGTCACCCAGCTCGAAGCCGCGCAGGCCAGCAACGTCGTCCCGGATTCGGCGAAGCTCACCGCTTCCGTCCGCTTCCTCTCCGCCGAATCTGTTGCCCTGCTGCAGGAGCGGGTGACGGAGATCGCCGAGAACATCGCCCGGGCTCACCGCTGCACCGCCGAGGTGGACTTCCAAGTGGGATTCCCCGTGACCGTGAACAACGCGTCCGAGTCGGCGGCCGTGCTCGAGCGCTTGGGATCGGTCTTCGGAGCCGAACGGGTCGTCGAGATGGAGCATCCGCGGATGGGGTCCGAGGACTTCTCCTACGTTCTGCAGAAGGTTCCGGGCACATTTGTGTTCCTCGGGGCGACGCCGGAAGGCATCGACCCGGACGCGGAGACGAACCACTCGCCCAGGGTGGTCTTCGACGACGGACTGCTCGGCGATCAGGCCGCGGCGCTCGCCCACCTGGCGTTCGCGCGGTTGGAAGATGAGGAGATGCGCTGAGACCTCTGGCACAAAGCAGAATGTCTTCTGCGGGTGGATCCACCGCGAAAATCCAGAGTGAATAGCGGTGGATCCACCCGCAGGTGACAAGTTGGGCGGCGGGGGACCCCGGTGACACAAATCGGTGGTCGCAAACGGATACCAAGGAGGTCCTGGAAGCTTCCGGTCGCGAGAGGATTTCGTCGGTGCGCCTCAGGAATCTTCGCGCAGTCGCGTCGAGAGGATGTACTGGGAAGTCGTGCGCAGGTGCTGCATCGATTCCCTGACCAGGGGAGACCTGCGGCTGCCCGTTCTCACGGCGGCGATGATCTTCCGGCTCGGCCGCCCCGTGCCGCTGAGTCGGATTCGGCGAACATTGGCCTCTCCTGCGAGGCTGGCCAGTCTCGGTAGGAGGCTGACTCCGACCCCCGCACCGACCAAGGCCGCCGAGGTCTCCCACTCGACGGCTTCATGGGCCACCGTCGGCGTCACGCCAGCCGCGGTGAACGCGGCGACGAACAGCGAGTGGTACGGCGATCCGGGCCCGGCGGTGATCCACTCCTCACCGGCGAGCTCGGCCAAGGCCACCGATTCGCGTTCGGCGACAGGGTGGTCGGCAGGCACCATGACGTCGAGTGGATCGTCGAGGAGGTCGATGCTCTCGAAGCGATCGTCCCCCTCGACCTGCACATTGCCCTGCATGGAAACGATGACCGCGAGGTCGATGCGTTCGGCGATGAGGAGTTCGAAGCAACGGGTCGGGGTCGCCTCGATGACGTGGACGTGGACCTCAGGGCGCGTCGTGCGCAGCTTCGCGGCTAAGGGCGCGAGGAGGTTCGACGAGGCGGTCGAGAAACCGCCGATGCCGAAGTGATTCGGGGCCTGTTCGCCGGCTCCGAGCGCGCCGGCCTTGATGTCCTCCCACTCGGCCGACAGGGCATCAGAGCGGCGCACGAGGTAGCGTCCCGTCGCGGTCAGCCGCAGCCCGCGTCCGTCCTTGACCAGCAGCGTCATTCCCAGGCTCTGCTGCAGCTCTCGCAGCTGGCCGGATACGGCAGACGGCGAGTATCCGGTGAGCTCCGCGGTGGCGGCGACGGTGCCACAGGCGGCGAAGGTTCGCAGGGTCGTGAGTCGAGGATCGAGCATGGTTCACATTATGCAGTTATTCCGCATGATATTGGACAAAATCTCGCGCTTTTCCTGCAAAGTCGAGATCGCTATCGTTGCTTACGTGATCGCGCTCACACGGCTCGGTCACTGCGGTGTACGACGCTGAGGTGTGTCGCCCGTCGTCCGGCCGCAATCGGCAGACATCCAGGGAGATGAGAATTGACCGCTACCAATCTGGCACCGACGAAGAAGGGCTTCCCTGCGGGCTTCAGCGAAGAGAAGCTTGACGAGATCCGCGTCCGACTCGACACCCGTCGGGTCGGCTTCTCGCTCGAGGCACCGTTCTACACCGATGACAACCTCTTCAACCTCGACATGCAGGCCATCTTCGGTCAGCATTGGGTCTTCGCGTGCAGCATCGCCGAGATCCCCGAGCCCGGTGACTATGTCACGCTCGACTACGGTCCGTACTCCCTCATCGTCCTGCGAGGCGACGACGGCGGCGTCAACGTCCTCCACAACGTCTGCCGCCACCGCGGGGCACGAGTCCTCACCGATGCGCAGGGAACGACGGGCAACCTCGTCTGCGGCTACCACTCGTGGACGTACTCTCCCGAGGGCGACCTCATCCACGCCGCGGCGCCGGGGGAGATGACCTTCGACAAGTCCTGCTACGCACTCAAACGCGCGCACGGGAAGATCGCCGCCGGACTCGTGTTCATCTGCCTGGCCGAAGAGCCGCCGACGGACTTCCACGAGACCGCGAAGATCTTCGAGCCCTATATCGCCCCTCATGAGCTGGCGAAGACGAAGGTCGCCTATCAGCAGAACATCGTCGAAGAGGGCAACTGGAAGCTCGTGATGGAGAACAACCGCGAGTGCTACCACTGCGGCGGCCACCCGGAGCTCGCGTGCTCGCTGTTCCCGACCTGGGGCCTGACCGACGAGACGATCCCACCGCACCTCGAAGACGTCTGGGACCGCAACCAGCAGGCGCAGGCCTCCCTCGAATACCGCTGCCGCCGCTACGGCCTGCCCTATGAGGTCGTCGAAGAACTCGACACCCGGGTCGGCGGCATCCGCATCTCCCGCGAATCGCTCGACGGGGCGGGGGAGTCCTTCTCGGCAGACGGACGCCGGCTGTCGAAGAAGCTGCTCGGCGACCTTCCGGACTTCCGCCTCGGTCGCTGCTCGATGCATCTGCAGCCGAACTCCTGGTTCCACCTCCTCGGCGATCACGTCATCACCTTCGCGGCATTCCCGATCAGTGCCTCGAAGACCCTCGTGCGCACCACTTGGCTCGTTGCCGACGACGCCGTCGAAGGCGTCGACTATGACCTTGCGACCCTCACTCACACATGGAAGCAGACCAACCTGCAGGACAAGGCCTTCGTCGAACTCTGCCAGCAGGGAGCGGCGAGTCCGTTCTATGAGCAGGGTCCGTACATGAAGAGCGAATACCAGGTCGAAGCCTTCATCAACTGGTACGTGCAGCGGACGCGGGAGCACGTCGGATGAGATCGTCCGCTGTGCCCGCGCTGCCGCTGGCCCAGCGGGTGCGCGGACTGGAGATGCCCTGGAACCGCGTGCTCTCTTCCGCCTCGGGGCCGGCCGGAGCCGCCACCGCGCTGGGTCCGTGGCACCCGCAGGAATTCGCCGCCGAATGTGTGGAGACCATCCCCGAGGCGGGAGGGATGATGGTCTTCGTCTTCCGTCGCATGGACGGGGCGCCCCTGGCGTTCCGGTCGGGGCAATACGTCAATATCGACTTCCCCATGGACGGACCGAATGCCGAGCCGGTGTCGCGCAGCTATTCGATCTCCTCGGCTCCGACCGAGCCGTGGACGTTCTCGATCACGATCAAACGCGACCCCAAGGGAAAGGTGTCGCCGTGGGCGCAGGACCACCTCCGCCCCGGGACCGTCCTCGACATGCTCGGCCCGGTCGGCGCCTTCCACCTCGCCGACTACGACCGGCGAGCACGGTTCCTGCTGCTCGCTGCCGGAGCCGGAATCACTCCACTGATGTCGATGGTCCGCACCGTCCACTCGCTGCCCGGCCAGGCCGATGTCGTCCTCCTCTACCACGGAGCCGCCCCCGACTCCTTCGCCTTCTCCGAGGAACTCGACTTCCTCGCGAACGTGGATTTCCGGATCAAGGTCATCTACTGCCTCGGCGATCGGGAATGCGGCGACGAATGGGAGGGACGCACGGGACGGCTCTCGACTGCACTGCTCGAGGAGCTCGTGCCCGACGCCAACGGTCGGCAGGTCTTCGCCTGCGGCCCGGAGGGATACCTCAACTCTGCGACCGAACTGCTGCGCGAAGTCGGTGTCGACGACACCTCGGTGTTCATGGAGTTCTTCTCCGGCGATCGTGTGATCCGTGCCGAATACGCCGAGGAAGTCGCCATCGCCGGCGAGATCGCAGAGGAGATCGCGGCGACGACCGAGGAGTACTTCGAATCTCAGCCGGCCGCGCTCGACATGTACGAACCCGACTACGACGCCGACGGCCCGATCGAAGCCGCAGGTGCCCCGACCGAAGCGGTCGACGCCGAGGCGGTCGTGCCCGTCGACGACGATGTCGAGATCGAGGTCGTCGGCGTCACCGATGAGAACCTCGCCGAGGCAGGGCTCGGATCTGCGTCCGACGCTGGGTCCGCGGTCCCGGCTGGGGATGGGTCGGCAGCCTCGGCGAGGGAGTCGGGCGACGATGAGGAAATCGCCGTCGTCGACCCGGCCGCACTGCCTACTGTGGGGCAGGGTGAGCACACGATGTCGTTCGTGCGCACCGGCCTCAACGTCTGCGTCGGGGAGGACGAAACCGTCCTTCAGGCCGCGCGGAAGGCAGGGGTGAAGATCCCCGCGAACTGTCAGGAGGGCATGTGCGGATCCTGCAAGGTCGTCAAGCTCGACGGCGACGTCGAGATGAACCATCTGGGCGGCATCCGCGCCAGAGAGATCGACGCTGGGAAGTTCCTGCCGTGCTGCTCGACGGCGAAGACCGACCTCGTCATCGACGCCTGAACCGCGGGTGAGGCCGCCACAACAGCTGCGAGAGCAGTCCCCACAATCGTTACCATTAAGGAGTACTCAGTGCCGAACTCATCACCACGAGTCGTCATCATCGGAGCCGGCATCGTCGGCGCCAACCTCGCCGACGAACTCGCGCAGCTGGGCTGGACCAACACCCTCGTCATCGAACAGGGCCCGCTGAACATCCCGGGCGGCTCGACCTCACACGCCCCGGGACTCGTCTTCTCCTCGAACGCGTCGAAGTCGATGACCGAATTCGCGCAGTACACGATCGAGAAGCTCACCTCGCTCAAGGACGCCGACGGGCGCGGATCGTTCCTGCCCGTCGGAGGCCTTGAGATCGCCACCACCGAGGATCGGCTGCAGGACCTGCACCGGCGGGCCGGTTGGAACCGCTCCTACGGCGTCGAAGCCGACGTCATCGACGCCGACGAGTGCGGCAAACTCTTCCCCATGCTCAACCGGGACATGGTCCACGGCGGTCTGCTCACCCCGGGTGACGGCCTCGCATTGGCGGCGAAGGGCACTCAGCTCGTCATCGATCGTGCCCGTGCCGCAGGGGTCGAATTCCGCGACCGCACCACGGTGACCGACATCGAAACCACCGGCGGTCGCGTCAGCGCTGTGATCTGCGGCGATGACCGGATTCCCGCCGATATCGTCGTCTCCTGCGCCGGATTCTGGGGACCGAAGATCGGTGAGATGGTCGGTACTCCGATCCCGCTGCTGCCGCTGGGCCACCAGTTCGCCTGGACCACCGAGGTGCCGTCTTTGGTGGGGAAGAACGAGTTGCCGGCCGGTGCACAGGCTCCGATCCTGCGCTACCAGGACAAGGACCTGTACTACCGCGAGTGGGGCGAGCGGATCGGCATCGGCTCCTACGCGCACCGACCCATGCCTGTCGACCTGGACACTCTGCAGACCTACTCGCCCGACGAGATCACCTCGGAGCGCATGCCCTCGAGCCTCGACTTCACTCCGGACGACTTCGCTGCCGAGTGGAAGGCGACGAAGGCGCTGCTGCCGGAGCTGGCGCAGACGCAGATCCAGCGGGGCTTCAACGGCATCTTCTCGTTCACCCCGGACGGCGGTTCGCTGGTCGGGCAGTCACGTCAGGTCGACGGGTTCTTCGTCGCCGAGGCGGTGTGGGTGACCCATGGCGCCGGCATCGCCCGCGCCGTGGCCGAGCTCATCGCCGAAGGGCGGTCGCAGACCGACCTGTCAGGAATCGACCTCAACCGCTTCGAGGATGTGCAGACATCGGCGGACTACGTCAGCGAGACCTCTCAGCAGAACTTCGTCGAGATCTACGACATCATCCATCCCCTGCAGCCACGGGTCTTCCCGCGTGACCTGCGCTCGAGCCCGTTCCGGAGGCAGCAGGAGGAACTCGGTGCGTTCTTCTTAGAGACCTCCGGCTGGGAGCGGCCGCACTGGTTCGATGCGAACGCCGCTCTGCTGTCGGAAATGCCGTCCGAGTGGGCGGCACCGGAACGAGACGCCTGGGCGAATCAGTTCCACTCGCCCATCGCCGCAGCCGAAGCGTGGAAGACGCGCACCTCGGTGGCGATGTTCGACATGACCCAGCTCAAACGCTTCGAAGTCACCGGCCCCGGTGCCGGCGAACTGCTGCACGGGATGACCACCTCGTCGATGCGGCGCTTGCCGGGAGCGGTCAGCTACACGCTGCTGCTCGACGAGGCCGGAGGCATCACGAGCGACATCACGGTCGCGATCCTCGACGAAGAGACCTACCAGGTGGGAGCGAACTCGAACATCGACCTCGCTTATGTTTCGCGGGCGGCCCGGCACCAGTCGGCGGCCGACCCCTCGAAGTGGGTGACAGTGCGGGAGACGACGCCGGGCACCTGCTGTATCGGCCTGTGGGGTCCGCTGGCCCGGGACGTCATTGCGAAGGTCACGGACGAGGACTTCAGTGATGCCGGGCTGAAGTACTTCCGTACCAAGCCCGCGGTCCTCGGGGGAGTGCCGGTGACGGCGATGCGCCTGTCCTATGTCGGCGAACTCGGCTGGGAAATCTACACCTCCGCGGATCTGGGATCGCGACTGTGGGACGTGCTGTGGGAGGCCGGTGAAGAATTCGGCATCATCGCCGGAGGCCGCGAAGCCTTCAACTCGATGCGCCTGGAGAAGGGGTTCAGGTCCTTCGGCACCGATATGACCAGCGAACACGAACCGGTTCAAGCCGGACTCGGATTCGCCGTGAAGGCCTCGAAGACCGACGACTTCACCGGCAAGGCCGCGCTGGAGTCGAGGGCCGCAGCCGCGACGACGAAGCTGACCTGCCTGACCCTTGATGTGCCGTCTGACGTCGTGCTCGGCAAGGAGCCGGTGTACGTGGTCGGTGGGTCGGGTGTCGCGGAGGGCGGGGCCGCCTCGGCGAGCTCGGACGGGTCGGGTGACGCGAACGGCGGAGCCGCCTCGGCGAAGTCGGACGGGTCTTCCGTGGACGGCTACGGTGACGGGGGTTCCGCGGGTCGAAGCGGAGCCGCGGACGGCTACGTCACCTCGGCGGCGTATGGATACTCCATCGGGAAGTCGATCGCCTACGCCTGGCTGCCGAACACTCTGTCGGTCGGTGACGCCGTGGAGATCGAATACCTCGGGCGCCGCCTGCCGGCCACAGTCACCGCCGAGCCGCTCTTCGACCCGGAGATGACGCGCCTCAAGGGGTGATGGCCGCGGGCGGTGAGTCGCTGCCGGAAGTCTTCGATAGACGGGTTGAGCGGGTCATCGACATCCGTGATCGCTGCAAACGTGTCGTGGAATCGGTGCACGCACCGGATCCTGGCATAAGCGAATAGCGACTCCCGAGTCGGGAAGCGGTGGCAGATCGAACCTGACGGTGCACCGAGTTCATGCGTCACATCGGCCTCTGTGGCGGCATGGCCGCGTCAGCCGACAGCGCTGATGGCCCGTGAGAGAATATTGTCCCGCGAATAGAACGCGCGTTTCGCGATGCTTGTCACGTCCTCTCGCTCCAGGTGTTCGGGACAGGTCTATGTGTGCTTCTCCGTCTACATCTCCGTAGCGTTCTTCCCCTCCGAGAGCCATGCGGTCTCAGTGATGCTGGCCTTGGGCACTTTCGCTCTGTCCTTCTTCATCCGCCCGGTCGGAGCAATCGTGCTCGGCAGCTTTGCTGACCGGAAGGGACGCAAACCAGCGCTGACGCTGACGATCTGGCTGATGTTCGCAGGCACCCTGATGATCGTTCTCATGCCACCGGCTCATGTCATCGGACTGGCTGCACCGCTGCTCGTACTGCTTGCCCGACTCGTTCAGGGGTTTGCCGCCGGAGGAGAATTCGGTTCGGCAACCTCGCTCATGGTCGAACACCTGCCCGATCGCCGAGGGTTCGCTGCAAGCTGGCAGTTCACCTCGCAGGCGATGTCGACAATTCTCGCCTCCGTCATCGGTGTGGCCGTGACGACGACGCTGACTCAAGAGCAACTCGAGACCTGGGGCTTCCGGCGGCCATTCATCGTCGGACTCCTCGTCGGCCCGGTCGGACTCTACATGCGTCGGCATGTTCCCGAATCTCCCGAGTTTGCCGCTGCCCAGGCAGAAACGCCGAAGGAAGCGGCGGCCATCGGAGGGGTGCTGCGGCATCATAAACTGGCGGTGCTGTTGGTGATCGGTGCGATCGCTGTATCGACCTGCCTCAACTACTTCATCACGTATGTGCCGACTTACGCTGTCGACAACCTCGGTATGAATAGCTCCGCAGGATTCTGGGCAACGCTTGTGTCCGGACTCGTGCTGTTCTTCTGCACACCGGTCGCCGGTTACTTCTGCGACAAGGTCGGACGGTTGACCTTCATGATTCCAGCGGCGCTCGCGGTCATGGTGCTCACGTGGGTTCTCTTCACCTGGGTCGTCGTTGCCAACGCGCTGTCAGTGCTCATCGTCGTGGTCGTCATCTTCTCGATCCTGAAAGCCGCCTATTACGGGCCGCTGGCCAGCGTCATGGGCGACATCTTCCCGACTGAGGTGCGAGGGACCGGGTTGTCACTGGGGTACAACGTCGGCGTTGCCATCTTCGGAGGACTGACCCCGCTGGTGGCGGCCTGGCTCATCGCCATCACCGGCGACGCAAAAGCCCCGGCTTACTGGGTGTTGCTTGCCGGAGCGCTGAGCGTGGGGGCGATCCTCGTGGTGTGGAAGAAGCTCGGCGTGCGCTTAGGCCGACCCTGCAGGATCTGGGGAGTTGTCTCGGCGAAGAGGGACAGAGGTGAGGGGGCCGGGTCCCTCAGCTGTTCGATCACCACTGCGGCGACGGCGACGCCTGTTCACTGATCGTCATGGGCAGATCTGCAGTATCCGAGAACCTGTTCTCAAATAGGAGTTTCCTGGATAGGGTCGTAGCCAGCGGCCGCATCGATGCAGGTCCGCAGCAGTTGCGGGCCGGACGCGGCCGCTGACAGAAGTCGACGATGGAGTTGAAGATGCGTGCAGCAGTAGTTCGAGAAATCGGCAGACCACTCAGCGTGGAAGATGTCGGAGACCCAAGTCCGGGGCCAGAGGATGTCGTGCTCAGGGTCGAGGCCTCCGGGATCTGCCGAAGTGACTGGCACGGATGGCAGGGCGATCAGCAGTGGTTGGGCGTCACGGTCGAAGTCCCCGCAGTGCTCGGCCACGAGTTCGGCGGTGAGATCGTCGAGGTCGGAGACAGTGTCGAAGGGTTCAGCGTCGGGCAGAAGGTCACTGCACCCTTCCACCACAGCTGCGGGCGGTGCCGGTACTGCCTGGCAGGACGGCCCAATATCTGTGAGAACGTTGTCGTCTACGGCTTCTCCGGGTCCGGCGGCAGCTATGGAGAGTACCTCCTGGTGAAGCAGGCGGATGCGAATCTCATCATGTTGCCTGACAACGTCAGCGCCAAGGCAGCCGCTGCCCTGGGCTGTCGATTCATGACGGGGTATCACGCCGTTGTCAGAGGCGGCATCGAGCCGGGCGACTGGGTGGCAATCCAGGGGGCAGGCGGTGTGGGGCTCTCGGCCATCCAGACCGCAGCGGCCGTCGGCGCGCGAGTCATCGCCGTCGATATCAGCGAAGACAAACTCGCCATGGCGAAGGACGTCGGTGCTTCACACGGAGTGAACTCGCGGGACGGGAACGTCGCAGGAGAGATCAGGGAAATCACAGGAGGCGGGTCCGACGTCGGCATCGATGCGCTCGGCATCCAGGAGACGATCACGAACTCCATTACGTCCCTGCGGAAGGGCGGGCGTCACGTCCAGGTCGGTCTCACCGGCTCCGAGGAGAAGGGCCTGGCGCAGATCCCCATCGATTTCGTCACTGCCGCAGAACTCGAGATCGTCGGCAGCTACGGAAACCCGCAGCCGAAGTACCCCGGCCTGCTCGGACTCGTCTCCCAGGGGCGACTGGACCCGGAGGCTCTCATCGAGCGTGAGGTCGGACTCGAGGACGTCAATGAGGTCTTCGAGAACATGTCGAACTTCGCGACGAAGGGTTTCAACATCATCACGCGATTCTGAGCGTCGGTCTGGGTCTCTCTGCCCTCAGCTCGACGGTGCAGTGGTCCCGGGGGGCGAGCTGCCCACGCCCGGCCTCCGATCAGGGGGTCACGCGGTGACGGTCTCGGCGGCCGCCTCGGCGCGGGTTCGTCTCTTCTTCTCGCCGACGTGGCCGATCACGGCTGCGGCGGCGATCATGACGGCGACGAGCGCGATGCCGATCCACTGATTGAGCATGAGCGTGGCGGCACCGGCTAGCGCGCCGATGAGGATGAGGACGACGGCCAGTGCCCGGCGGATCCGGCGGACGTTGTCACCGCCGACCAGGCTCGAATCGGCGGCGAGGCCGACGATCGTCGAGGTCACCACGACGGTGGTAACGTCGGCGATCTTCATCCTCCGTGCGGCCGCGGCCTGCGCACCCATGAGCGCGGACAGGGCCGAGGTGAAGATCGTGCCGGCAAGCCCGATCTCGGGGTCGGGGACGACGGCGACGTAGATGGACAGTGCGGCACAGCCGACGGCGACGCCGGAGAAGGTCAGGGTCGTCCGGTGGTGCCAATTCTCGCCGATGTCGCCGAGGATGCGACCCGACAGTGCCGCGCCGACCATGAAGAACACGAGTGCGAGGGCGGGGCGGAGGACGGGTACGCCGTCGGCGCCGGCGAGGCCCATGCCGAGGATGACGACGTTGCCGGTCATATTGCCGGTGAAGACCTTGTCGAAGCCGAGGTAGCCGATGGCGTCGACCATGCCGGTCGAGAAGGTCAGCAGCAGGAGCATGGCCAGGTCGAGGCGACGAGTCATGGTGTCCTTTCCGGGCGAGTGGAGCCGGCGGCAGTGCCGGAATGTCGCCATGAGAGGTAATTTGTATACAAAACTGTAATCAGGTGACGGTTGGCATGCAATCGAGGGGCAACCGGAATTGTCCGGGTATCGTCGTTATCGACAGCTGACCACGGCTTGCACGCCGAACCACGATCAGCTGACCACTGCCGAAGGACTTCGCTCATGACCTTTACACCGCCCCCAGCATTCACCACGCGCCCCACCCTCGAGGGGCATTTCGGGATGGCGGCATCGACGCACTGGTTGGCCACTGCAACATCGCAGGCGGTGCTCGAACGCGGCGGGAACGCCTTCGACGCCACCGTCGCCGGAGCCTTCGTCCTCCACGTCGTCGAACCCCACCTCAACGGACCCGGCGGCGATATGACCGGCATCTTCGCCACCGACGCCGAGCCTTCCCGACCACAGGTGATGATGGGCCAAGGGCCGGCCCCGGCTGCGGCGACGATCGAGCATTTCCGCGGCGAGGGCCTTGATATGGTTCCTGGCTCCGGGGCTCTCGCTGCCGCTGTTCCCGGAGCTGTCGATTCGTGGCTCAATCTGCTCGAACATCATGGGACGTGGGAGCTCGCAGACGTCCTCGACTTCGCCATCGACTATGCCGACAACGGGCATCCGATCCTCGCCAGGGCCGCAGGCACGATCGCGAAGGTCAGCGAACTGTTCACCGAGCACTGGCCGACCTCCGCTGAGCAATGGATGCCCGATGGCCGAGTCCCTGAACCAGGGGAGCTGGTGTTCAACCATGCCTACGCCGAGGTGCTGCGCAATCTCATCGCAGCCGGCGACGGTTGCGGTTCGCGAGAGGAGCGAATCCAAGCGGCCCGGAAGGAATGGTCGTCCGGTTTTGTCGCCGAGGCGATCGCCGACTTCGTCGCCGCTCCACACAGGCACTCGACCGGCGGCGACCATGCCGGAGTGCTGACCGCCACGGACATCGCTGGTTTCGCTGCGGGTTTCGAAGACCCCGTCACCATTGACTTCCGCGGATATCAGGTCGCGAAGATCGGTGCCTGGGGGCAGGGGCCGGTGCTCCTGCAGGCATTGAAGATCCTTGAGGGCCTCGACGACGAAAGACTGGACCCGTCGACCGAGATCGGAGCGCACACGATCCTCGAGGCACTCAAGCTGGCGATGGCCGACCGCGACACCTATTACGGCGATGCCGACGTCGATCTCGACTGGCTGCTCAGCGAGGACTACGCGGCCGACCGTCGGGACCTCATCACCGAGACGGCATCCCCCGAGTTCCGTCCCGGTGCCGGCCGCAACGGTGAGGCACCGGCTTTTACCACCCCGCTCATCCCCGAAGGAGCGGACAAGGAAGCCCTCATCAAGGCCGGGATCGGCGAACCGACCGTGCAGAAGAACGGCGTCAACAACGGCGACACTTGCCACCTCGACGTCGTCGATCGGTGGGGCAACATGATCTCTGCGACCCCGTCCGGAGGCTGGCTGCAGTCTTCGCCGACCGTCCCCGAGCTCGGATTCTGCCTCGGCACGCGGCTGCAGATGATGTGGCTCGACGAGGCTGCCCCGTCGGCACTGCGTCCGGGTCGGCGCCCGCGCACCACGCTGACACCGACGCTGATCTCCAAAGATGGGCAGCCGATTATCGCTCTTGGCTCACCCGGCGGTGACCAGCAGGAACAGTGGCAACTGCTGTTGATCCTACGCATGCTCGTCGGCGGATACGCCGCTCAGGAAGCCATCGACGCCCCTGCACTGCACACAACATCGTTGGCGGGCTCCTTCTGGCCGCGCACCTGGGTGCCGGGCGGAGCGGTCGTTGAGGACCGCCTCGGCGAGGGTGTCATCAGCGGACTCATCGCCCGCGGTCACAACGTGACCAGGGCGGGGGATTGGGAGCTCGGCAGGCTGTCGTGCGTGACTCGGGATCTGGCGACCGGGCGGCTGAGCGCAGGCGCGAATCCGCGCGGTGCGCAGGGCTACGCGGCAGGAAGGTGACGATGCCCGATTCGAATGATCGCAAGCGGGACGTCGGCGCTCAGATCCGCACCGACATCATCACGGGAAAGCTCGAGCCGGGAACCAAACTGCGGGAGGTCGCGCTGGCCGAACGGTACGAGGTGTCGCGGATCCCGATTCGGGAGGCTTTGCGTGCGCTCGAGGCGGACGGGCTCGTCGAGTCCCGGAAATACAGCGGATCGGTCGTCGCACCGTCACCGGTCGAGGACGCCGAAGATCTGTTCGAGATCCGCATCGTGCTCGAGTCGGCAACCGCGAAGCGTGCGGCGCGCAGGGTGGCAGAGCGCACTGCCGGACAGGACCCGGACCCTCGGTGGGCGGAAATCCGTGAAGAGATCGATGCCATCCTCGACGCCGGTGACGCCGTCATCGAGGCGGAACGCTATGAGGACCTCGCGGTGCTCAACATGCGCTTCCACTTCGCTGTCGCCGAGCTCAGCGGCAGCTTGTCGTTCATCAGCCTCCTTCGCCAGATCTCGGGCAAGATCGAATGGCTGTACTCGCTCAACCTCATGCGCCGGGGTCCACAGGCATGGCCGGAACATCGCGAGATCATCGCCGCCATCGATGCCGGTCAGGATGCCCTGGCCGCCGAAGTTATGGCCCGCCACGTGCGCCGCAGCCGGGATTCCTACTTCTCCACAATGTCCGAACGCCCCGGAACTACCTGACGGCGCCCCACCAACCCGGCGCCACGTTGATGGGACGCCGTCAGGTGTTTTGGGCGTGGGAAATCATCCTTTTACGGGAGAGACCGCGACTGGATCTCTGGCTATCGTTGAGTGGTCTCATCGTGGTTTTCGGCGGAATGCCTCAGCCAGAGGTGCGACGGACAAGACAACTCGATTCGCGATCCAGGTTGGTGATCATCACGGTGCAGGAGTCTGCCCATCGTTCAATTCTGCTCACAAGTCTGAGCTACCCGCTCTTCGTCGCGGGACTCATCCTGTTGGTCCTGGCGGTCGAGGCCCCGGGTGCAGCCCTGCTGGGCTCCGGCGTCTTTCTCATCGGCATCAACGAGCTGTGCCTGTACATTGCCAGGTCGTCCGACCCCGCCCGAACTACCTGACGGCGGCCCAGCAACCTCGCGCCAGGCTGCTGGGACGCCGTCAGGTAGCAATTAGGGGTGGTCTAGGAGGCGGTCGAGTTTGTTGTAGCCCTCGACGATGCCGTGCTCCATGCCCGAGGCGACCATGCCGTCGCGGGATTCGAGCGAGTCGAAGATCGAAGTCGACATCAGCCGTGTCCGCCCGTCGCCGAGGTCAGTGAGCGTGAGGATCTCGAGGTTGACCGCGTCCGGGAATCCCTCAAAGGTGAAGGTCTGGACGATGCGCTCGTTCTCCCGCACCTCGTGGAACGATCCGAAGAACGCGTACTCCCCGCGATCGTCGTTCGAGACATAGCTCCAGTTCCCGCCGGTCGTCGCATTCCATTCCCGAATCGTGTTCGTGATCGAGTCCGGTCCGCACCACTTCACGAACAGTTCAGGGTCGATGTGGGCCCGGAACACCTTGTCCGGTGAGGCCGCGAAATCGCGGGTGATCGAGACGGTCTGCACCCCCTCGGGGACGTCGAGCTTGAGAGTCGAATAGTCGGCTGCGGTGTCTGTGGTGGTCATGTCATGCTCCTTTGCGTGATCTTCTGTGGGGTGATGCGGCCTCGGATTCCTTCGCCGAGGCGGCGCTCGGGTCCGAGTCGTTCGCTTCCTCGTCCGCGTTCATCGCTTCGAGGACCGCGTCGAGGCGTTGGTAGCGTTCCTCTGCCTGCTGTTTGTATCTTTCGATCCATTTCGTCATCAGATCGAACACGTTGTCCTCGAGGTGGACCGGTCTGCGCTGGGCGTCACGGGTGCGGGAGACCAGTCCGGAGTCCTCGAGCACCTTGAGATGTTTCGATACGGCCTGCAGGCTGACGTCATAAGGTTCGGCGAGTTCGTTCACCGTCGAATCGGCGACGCTGAGCCTGGCCACGATGTCCCGCCTCGTCGGGTCGGCCAGAGCGGCGAAGACCTTGGACAGCTGATCGGCCACTGCGGCCTCCTGTGTATCGATATCGAAATCTCTATTCAACCTTTCGGTTGATGAAAAGCGTAGAACCGCCGAGGTGCCTTAGTCAACTGCGTGGTTGAATAAAGTTCAAATATTCTCGTCCGCCTCGCTCTAGGGCTACCCGACGGCGGCCCAGCAACCTGGCGCCAGGTATCTAGGCCGCCGTCGGGTAGCAATTACGAGGGGAGGGCGGCGGCGACCCGCACAAATCACAGGTCCGCGCGCTCAGCCGCGCACCGGCCCACGATTTCATCCCTTCGACGCCGCCGGAGTCGCGAACCTGAAGTACAGTCGAAGCGACGAGGTATACCGAGCCGACAATGATGTCTGGAGTAGACGATGCCCACCCTGCGACAGCAGCTGTTCCGGATCAAACCGGTTCCGCGGCAGAAGGAAGATGTCGAGACCGATCTCAAGCGCACCATCGGTCTGTTCTCGCTGACGATGGTCGGCGTCGGCTCAACCATCGGCACCGGCATCTTCTTCATCCTCTCCGAATCCGTTCCGGTGGCAGGTCCCGCCGTGATCTGGTCATTCGTCATCGCCGGTGCCGTCGCCGGCCTCGCGGTCATCTGCTACGCCGAGCTCGCGGGCTCCGTCCCCGTCTCCGGTTCCTCTTACTCCTATGCGTACGCGACCCTCGGCGAGCTGCCGGCGATGGGGGTGGCCGCGTGTCTCCTCCTCGAATACGGAGTCGCCGGTGCCGCCGTCGCCGTCGGTTGGTCGCAGTACGTCAACCAGCTGCTGTTCAATCTCTTCGGCTTCGAGATCCCGCATGCCTTGGCCTACGCACCGGAAGAAGGCGGAATCGTCAACCTGCCGGCCATCCTCCTGCTCGCGATGTGCTGCTTCCTCCTGGTCCGAGGCACCGGCGAATCCATCGTCGTCAACGCGATCATGGTGTGCCTGAAGATCGGCGTGCTCATCTTCTTCATCTGCGTCGGCGTGACCGGCTGGGACTCGAACAACTTCGCCGATTTCGCGCCCTTCGGCATCTCCGGAGTCGTCGCCGGCTCGGGTCTGATCTTCTTCAGCTACGTCGGCATGGACGCTGTCGCCACGGCCGGTGACGAGACGAAGAACCCGAAGAAGACGATGCCCCGGGCGCTCATCGCCGCGCTCATCATCGTCACGTCCGTCTACGTCCTCGTCGCCGTCGCCGCCCTGTCCGCCCAGCCCTGGGAGAAATTCGACGGACAGACCGCCGGCCTGTCGGCCATCCTCCAGAACATCGTCGGCTCACAGTGGCCCGGCACGGTCGTGGCCGCCGGTGCCGTGATCTCGATCTTCTCCGTAACCCTGGTCTCCATCTACGGCCAGTCCCGCATCCTGTTCACAATGGCCGGCGACGGAATGATGCCCAAACTCTTCCGCGAGGTCAATCCACGCACACTCACCCCGGTCAAAGGCACGATCGTCGTCTCCGCCGTCATCGCGGTCCTCGCCGGCTTCATCCCGTTGAACTTCCTCGCCGAGATGACCTCGATCGGCACCCTCGTCGCCTTCGTCGTCGTCTCCCTGGCCGTGATCATCCTGCGCGTGCGCGAACCGAACCTCGAACGCGGCTTCAAGGTCCCGTTCTACCCCGTCCTGCCGGTGCTCTCGATCATCGGCTGCTTCTGGATCATCTCGAGCCTGCAGGTCATCACGATCGTCGTATTCATCATCTGGACCGCCTTTATCCTTGGCCTGTACTTCATCTTCGGCCGCAAGTCCTCCGTCCTCGGCAAACAGCTCGCCGAGGCGGGGCCCACCAAACCCGAATCCCCCGAGCCGGACTCCACAGGAGGAGCCAAATGAGCATCGTCGTCGGTCTTGCCCCAGGTCAGGACAACCGCGCAGCCGTCGAGCTGGGCATCGTCCTCGCCCGCACCTATCGGCGCCGAATCGTTGCAACCGCCGTCGACTCCGCTGCGTTCCCGATGGCGCCCGTGCACTTCGAGAGCCAGTACGAGAACAGGTTCCGCACCGTCGCCGAGGCGGCCCTCGACGAGGCGCGAGCGCTCATTCCCAGCGATATCGAGTCCGAATGCGTCCTCCATTCCGCGCGGTCGTCTCGGCGCGGTTTGCTCGAGATGTGTGAGAAGACCGACGCCTATCGCCTCGTCGTCGGACCATCGTCGGAAGGGAAGCCGGGCAAGATCGCGCTCGGGTCGGTGTCGAACGGTCTGCTGCACAGCGCCAGGCTGCCGGTGGCCCTGGCCCCGGCCGGATTCGAAGCGCCTGCAGGGGCGCGGCTGGAGCGGATCACGGCCGCATATTCGGGGTCGTCCACCTCGGCGGATCTCATTCTTGGTGCTGCGATGGTTTCGGCGGAGTCGGACGTTCCGTTCCGCATCGCCTCGTTCGCTCCGCGTTCGCGCCTGGTCGCCTCGGCGAACGTGCCCTTCGACATGGAGTCACGCGTCATCGACGAATGGACGAAGACCGTCCAGCGGGATACGGACACGATCCTGTGCTCGATCGAGCAGCTGCACATCAAACCTGGTGAGACGGACGTCGTCGTGGGAACCGGCGC
This sequence comes from Brevibacterium permense, assembly GCF_013280495.1. GTDB lineage: Bacteria > Actinomycetota > Actinomycetes > Actinomycetales > Brevibacteriaceae > Brevibacterium > Brevibacterium permense. The sequence continues at coordinate 194,518 of NZ_JABSSX010000004.1, read as the reverse complement.
CGATTGGGCCGCGGCGCTCGGAGCTGTCGAGTGGAAGCATCCGGAAGTGATGATGCTCGGATCCTCCGGGCTGGGTGCGCTCAAGCGGGTCTCGCTCGGCAGCCATGCGATGCGGATTCTGCAGAACTCTCCCGTGCCGGTCGTCGTCGTACCCCGCCGCGCGAAAGCCGATTACCTCCGCCAGCAGACTGTGTGACGGTCGAACTCGGTGGGCGCTTCGACGCCCGCGGGTGTCCAATGCTTGAGCAATTCCAAATCAACGCTGGCAGTCTCGCTAGCCTGTCGGCAGGTGACAACGTTGTGGCCTGGAGCTAGTAGAGAGGATCCGTATGGAACTGCTGCGACTGGGACCGATCGGGCACGAGATTCCGGCAGTCCGTCACGAGGGAGTCTGCTTCGAGCTGCGTCCACTGTTCGATGACATCGACCCGAACTTCTTCGACGCCGACGGCATCGGACGCGTCCGAAGCGCGCTCGACGCTGGGGAACTCAAGCCGCTCGAAGGCGCCGACGACCTGCGCATCGGCGCCCCGCTGACCAGACCTTCGGCCATCGTATGCGTGGGCATGAACTATGCTGCGCACGCCCGAGAGACCGGAGCCGAACCTCCCGAGCGGCCCGTCATCTTCTTCAAGATGCCCTCGACCATCGCCGGGCCCAGCGATCCGATCGAACTGCCGCCGTATGCGACGAAAACCGATTGGGAGGTCGAACTCGGAGTGGTCATCGGATCACGGGCCTTCAGGGTCGCCTCGGCGGAGGAAGGACTCAATCACGTCGCCGGGTATGTGCTCGGCAACGATCTGTCCGAACGCCGACTGCAGATCGAGGAGTCCGGGGGTCAGTGGTCGAAGGGGAAGAATCTGCCCGGGTTCACCCCGCTCGGGCCGTGGATCCGCCCCGTCGCCGAGGTGGACCCTGGCAACCTGCGACTGCGCAGCTGGGTCAACGGCGAAGCCAGGCAGGATTCGTCGACGAGTGACCTCATCTTCTCCGTCGGCGAGATCATCTTCCAACTCAACCAGGCGATGGCCTTCGCGCCGGGCGACGTCATCCTCACCGGCACACCACAGGGAGTCGCGCTGTCGGGGCGGTACCCGTACCTGGCCGACGGCGACGTCGTCGAACTCGAGCTCGAGGGCCTCGGCCGACACCGTCAGGTCGTGACCGTCACGGAGTGAATGCACGAAGGCGCGCACCGATGACTGGTGCGCCGCTTGTGTTTGCGGATCGGCGCCTCATCGATGACGCCGGATCAGGTGAGGGCTGAGATCAGCGGTTCTCGTCGAATTCGCCCTGCTCATTGCCGAAGTCGTTCTGTCCGTTGTGGTTGTTGCGTGCTAAATCGTTCGATTCAACTCCTCATTCGATGACGAATCATCGCTGTCTGTGACTTGATTGCCAGTCTTCTGTACTCAGAGCGCGGGTGATAACTGAGGTTGAGAAATGGGATGAATACCAGCTCGGCGGTAAGCTCAGCTTTTCGTACGCAGCCGCAGGGCCTCCTCGGCGAGGTGGACCGTCCGACCGCCCGGACGGCGGATATCCGCGCCGATCGCGCCGACACCTGGCACCATGGGAGAACCGAACCACGCACAACTAGGAGCATCGTCATGAGCACGCACCGACTTCCCCTTTCCGGTGTGCGAGTCCTCGAACTCGGCAACTACATCGCCGCCCCCACCGCCGGGCGGATGCTTGCGGACTTCGGCGCCGAGGTGATCAAGGTCGAACGCCCCGGCACCGGTGATGAGCTGCGCAACTGGCGACTCAAAGCCGGCGACACCTCGATGCTCTACCGCACGATCAACCGCAACAAGAAGTCGGTCGTGCTCGACCTGCGCAGCGACGAGGGGCGCGAAGCCGTGCTCGAGCTCGTCCGCCGCAGCGACATCCTGCTCGAGAACTTCCGCCCCGGCACCCTCGAGAAATGGGGACTCGGGCCCGATGTGCTCGAAGAGGCCAACCCCGATCTCGTGTTCGTGCGCATCTCCGCCTTCGGCCAGACCGGACCGATGTCATCCCGCCCCGGATTCGCCGCCGTGGCCGAAGGATATTCTGGCTTCCGCGAACTCGTCGGCGACCCCGACCGCCCACCGGTGCGCGTGGGCATCTCGATCGGCGATTCGATCGCCGGAATGCAGGCGGCGTTCGGTGCCGTGATGATGCTCTTCGACCGACAGCGACAGAAGATCGCCGGAGCCGCCGAGGCGGTCGTCGGATCCGCGCACAGCTTCGAAGGCAAGGGTCCGCTGTCGGAGCGGACCGTCGACGTCGCGCTCAACGAGGCGATGTTCTCCGTGATGGAATCCCTCGTCCCCGACTACTCCGCGTTCGGCGAGGTCCGCACCCGCACCGGCGGTCGGATGGAGGGCATCGCGCCCTCGAACGGCTACCTGTGCGCGGGAGGGAAATCCGTGGTCATCGCCGGCAACGGGGATGGAATCTTCCCCCGGCTGATGACGGCGATCGACCGTCCCGACCTCGCCGAGGATGCCGACCTGCAGACGAATGCCGGCCGTTGGCAGCGGCGCGACGAACTCGACGAAGCCATCGGGGCGTGGTGCGCGCAGCGTTCTGTCGAGGACGTCGTCGAGACCTTGGAAGAAGTTGGCGTTCCGGCGGGACCCATCTACACGGCCGAAGACCTCGTCGCCGATGAGCAGCTGGCCGCTCGCGGCATGATTCAGAACCTCGACGTCTCCACCGGCGAAGAAGTCCTCGAAGACGTCGCCTTCCCCGGCATCACCCCGGTCATCGGCGGCGAATCGATCGCGATCGACCACCTCGGTCCCGATCTGGGCGAGCACACCGACGAAGTGCTGTCATGGCTGGGACTGGCTCCGGAGCAGAATGCAGCCCCGGAGCCAGACCAGGACGGCGCTGAGGACTGAACGCCGAGACCTCTTCCGACGGGCTGATCTTCGGCCGCGTCACCTACCTCTTCGCGGGACTGAGTGACGTGGTCGACCTGGAGCTCGTCGACCGCAGCGAACTCGAAGGCCACGCGATCCAGACATACCGGCCGAAGAAGCAGGCTTCCCGATAGACGGGACTGAACACAGGCAATTCTCCCCGACCTCTCATATGCCGAACAAAGCTTGTTCCCTGGACTGAGCGCGTTATATAACGAGAGTGGAGTCGCGCATGGTCGCGTGACGACGAATCGTTTCCCGTTCACCGGGAGCCTGCGTGAAGGAGTCCCATGGTCCGGCCCACTTCCGTCGATATCCTCGACACCACTCTGCGCGACGGGCTGCAGATCGAAAAAGCCATCGTGCCCACCGATGTCAAGGTTGCCCTGGCCGAGAAGCTCATCGGCTCGGGACTCAAGCACATCGAAGTCGGCTCCTTCGTCAATCCGAAGAAGGTCCCGCAGATGGCCGACACCGACGAACTGCTGCGCCGTCTGGCACCGCACGAAGCCGACGGGGTCGAGTTCTTCACCCTCGTCTTCAACCTCAAGGGCGCCCAAAGGGCCGTCGACGCCGGGGCGAAGAACATCAAACTCGTGCTCTCGGCCTCCGAAGGACATTCGAAGGCGAACTCCGATGCCTCCATCGCCGAGGCCTCCGACCGCCTCATGGACGCCGCCGTCTTCGCCCGTGACCAGGGACTGCGCTTCGACATCACGACCGCCGTGAGCTTCATCTGCCCCTTCGACGGGATCACCGAGGCTGACCACCTCGTCGAGGTCCTCCGTCCCTTCGTCGACGCCGGAGCCCACGGCGTCGGGGTGGCCGACACCATCGGCAACGCCAACCCCTCGCTGGTCCGCCGCAACACTTCGGCGGTTCTCGACGCCTTCCCGGACAAACCGGTCAACCTCCACCTCCACGACACCTACAACTTCGGCATGGCCAACGTCATCGCCGCCCTCGATCTGGGGATCGCGAACTTCGACGCGGCCATGGGCGGACTCGGCGGCTGCCCCTTCGCCCCGGGCGCCGCCGGCAACATCGGCACCGACGACCTCGTCCACCTCCTCCACCGCGAGGGCGTGGCCACCGGCGTCGACGTCGAGGCGCTCACCGAGGTGCGCGACCCCCTCATCGCCGCCGTCGGACACGACCTGACCTCGAGCCTGTCGGACATCCCCGCGACCCCCGCTGTCTTCGACGACCGGTTCGTGGCCGCCTCGGCGAAGGTCTGAAACGACTTCCCACATGACGACCGAACAGACCCTCCCACCGACCCGCGAACCGCTGCCGCTCGAAGGCATCCGCGTCATCGAGTTCTCCCATATGGTCATGGGCCCCAGCTGCGGGATGATCCTCGCCGACCTCGGCGCCGAGGTCATCAAGGTCGAACCCCGTGGAGCCGGCGACAAGACCCGCTATCTGCCCGGATCCGGATCCGGACTGTTCCCCGCGTTCAACCGCAATAAGCACAGCGTCCAACTCGATATCGCCGAGGCGGCCGACCGTGACCGCGTCCTCGACCTCGTCGATTCCGCCGATGTCCTGCTGGAGAACTTCCGCGTCGGGAAGATGGAATCGATCGGCTTCGGATACGAGGAGCTTTCGGCCCGCAACCCCGGACTCATCTACTGCTCACTCAAGGGATTCCTCTCCGGCCCCTACGGGAACCGCGCCGCCCTCGACGAGGTCGTCCAGATGCTCGGGGGATTGGCGTATATGACCGGCCCTCCCGGTCAGCCGCTGCGCGCCGGTGCCAGCGTCAACGACATCATGGGCGGAATGTTCGGAGTCATCGGCATCCAGTCGGCACTGCGGGTGCGCGAAACCACGGGCCGCGGAAAACTCATCAACTCCGCACTGTTCGAGAACAATGCGTTCCTCGTCGGCACGCACATGGCACAGTCCCAGATCAGTGGCGAGCCACCGCGGCCGATGCCGACCCGACAGGCCACGTGGGCCGTCTACGACATCTTCCGCGATGCCGACGACAACCAGGTCTTCGTTGCCGCCGTCTCCGATGGGCAGTGGCGTGACCTCTGCGACGAATTCGGGCTGACCGGGCTGGCCGCCGACCCGGACATGCTCACCAACCAAGGCCGAGTCGACCAACGCGACCGCATCCACCGTGAGCTCCAACAGGCACTGTCACAGCTGAGCCTGGCCGAGATCGAAGCCAAGTGCACCCGGCGCGGACTCCCCGTTGCTCCGGTCAACACCCCGGCCGACCTCACCGACGACCCGCACCTCGTCGCCTCCGGAGCGCTCGCCCACACCGGGCTGCCGACAGGTGCAAGCGTCGATGTGCCGCTGCTGCCGCTGACCTTCGACGGGAACCGGCTCGGACTGCGCAGCGATGTGCCCGAACCGGGCCGCCACAACGCCCACTACAGGGACGGCCCGGCAGTTCCGACGGGCCCACCGCTCAACGGACCTCAGCCCGACGAGAACCGCCTGGACTGACAACTCGCTCAGCGGCACCACCAAGAACACCACTGAATATCGAGAACCGAACACACAAGGGGACAGCTCATGCGATCAACGACGATCACACGGACACGGACGGCCGCCTCGGCGAAGGAGGGGTCGACGAGCACCCGCAAGCGCGCGGCGAAGATCGGGGCCGTGCTCGCCTCGGTCGCCCTCGTTGCCACCGCCTGCGGAAACAAGGCGCAGCCACCGGGCGAGGGCGGAGACTATCCGAAGGGACCGGTCTCGGTCACCGCTCCGGCCGAACCCGGATCCGGCTGGGACACCACCGCGCGCGCCCTCGTCGAGGCGCTGCAGAAGGAGGACATCGTCTCCACGCCGCTGCCCGTGCAGAACAAGCCCGGCGGCACCGGCTGCTCGTGGCTGACGTCGATGATGCGGCAGGAGAAGGGCAAGGACGATCAGATCGCCATCACCTCCCTGGCCAGCCAGACGATGAAGGCGCGCAACCTCTGCGAATTCGGCCCCGAGGATGCAACCCTCATCGCCACCCTCTACGTCGAGGACTTCATGGTCGTGACCCCGAAGGACGGGGACTTCAAGGACCTCGACGCCCTGGTCAAGGCGCTCAAGGACGACCCGCAGAAGGTCACCGTCGCAGCCGCCGGAGACGACACGCTGCCGTTCGCCCTATTCGCGAAGGAAGCCGGCGTCGACCCCGCCGACATCAACTTCGTCAACTACGACGGCGGCGGAGAGCAGACGACCGCCATGCTCAACGGAGACGCGAAGGTCGCCATCGCCGGTATGAGCGAATTCCGCTCCGTCATCGAAGCCGGTGACATCGAACCGCTCGTCACCTTCGCCCAGGAACCGCTGGCAGCACCTTTCGACAAGGTGCCCACCGCGAAGGACTCCGGCTACGACGTGACCCTGGGCAACTGGCGCGGAGTCTACGGACCCGCCGAGATGCCGCAGGAAGCCGTGGACTTCTGGGCCAAGGCGCTCGAAGACGTGAGCAAGTCCGACGCGTGGCAGGAGACGCTGAAGAACAACCAGTGGGCCACCGAGTTCCACACCGGCGACGACGCACAGGCCTACGTCGACGACGCGGCGAAGACGGTCGCCGAAGGCGTCAAGGAGACCGACCTGGGCAACAGCAAATGACCGCTTTCCGCACCGACCTCATCACCGGCGGCGCCATGGCCGTCATCGGCGCGGTGTACTACATCGCGACGTTCTCCATCCAGGAGACCGCGAACATCGTCACCCCGCGCACCTTCCCCGCCATCGTGGGGATCGGTCTCATCGTGCTCGGCCTCTTCCTCGCCGGCCAGGCCGTCGTCCGGCACCGGAAGGACAGCCTCGCCGAGGCGGGGCCCGGGTCCACGGGGCCCGCTGAGTCGGCCCGGTCGGCACGACCCGCTGAGTCGGCGGGGGATGGGGACGGTGCGGCCGCCTCGGCGGGGGAATCATCCCTTGAAACCGCCGACCGATCCTCAGCTCAGGAAGGGGTCGGCGGGATCGTCCTCGAAGCCCCGCCGGAGCCGCAGGTGCGCAAGGTCGTGTTCCAGTTCGCGCTCTTCTTCGTCTATCTGGCGATCCTCATCCCGGTCGGATTCCTGTTGTCGACGGCGGCGTTCCTGATGGGGCTGACCAGCATCTACGCGCCTGAGAAGTGGATCCGCAACCTCATCTTCTCCGTCCTCTTCGCGGTCGTGGTCTACGCGGCGTTCGTCTACGGACTCGCCGTGTACCTGCCAGTCGGGATCCTGGGTTAGGGGGCGGGCATGGACACTCTCATCGATCTGGGAGGCGGCTTCGCCTCGGCGCTCGAGCCGGTCAGCCTCGCCTTCGCCCTCCTCGGCGTGCTGTTGGGCACCGTCGTCGGAGTGCTGCCGGGAATCGGACCGATCTCCGCGATCGCGATCCTGATCCCGGTCTCCTTCGGGATGGAGCCGGTGCACGGTCTCATCCTGCTGTGCGGAATCTACTACGGGTCGATGTACGGCGGCTCGATCACCGCTACGCTCATCAAAACCCCTGGTGAGGTAGCCAGCGCGGTGACCGCGATCGAGGGCTACGAAATGGCTCGCCGAGGTCGGGGCAAGGCCGCCCTGGCGACCGCGGCGATCGGATCGTTCCTCGCCGGCACCCTGGCGATCATCGGGCTGACGTTCCTCTCACCCGTCCTCGTCAAGCTCGCGAACGTCTTCGGCGCCACCGAATACTTCCTGCTCATGGCCACGGCCCTGCTGCTCGCCTCGACGATGTCGGCGGGCTCGCGAGCCAAGGCGCTCATCTCGATCTTCATCGGTCTGGCCGTCGGCCTCATCGGACTCGACTTCCAGACCGGACTGCCCCGGCAGACCTTCGGCATGGATCTGCTCTCCGACGGGATCGACTTCACGATCTTCGCGATGGCGCTCTTCGCCATCCCCGAGGCGATCCGCAATCTCGCGCTCGGACGTGGGGCGAAGGACGAGATTCAGAGCTTCGGAAACGACAAGTGGATGACGAAGGAAGACTGGCAGCGGTCGGCCGGCCCGTGGGCGCGCGGTTCCGTGGTCGGCTTCATCATCGGCATCCTGCCCGGAGTCGGTCCGTCGCTGGCCTCGTTCATGTCCTACATCATGGAGAAGCGGATCTCGAAGCGTAAGGACGAATTCGGTCACGGCGCCATCGAGGGTGTGGCCGGCCCCGAAGCGGCGAACAATGCCGGTGTCGGTGGTGCGATGATTCCGCTGTTCAGCCTCGGCATCCCGGGTTCGGCGACGACGGCGCTGCTGCTCTTCGTGTTCACGATGTACGGCCTGCAGCCAGGGCCGCTGATCTTCCGGGACGAGACCGGTCTGATCTGGACGATCATCGCCAGCATGTACATCGGCAATATCGCGCTCATCATCCTCAACCTGCCGCTGGTCGGGGTCTTCGTGAAGCTGCTGAAGATGCCCAAGGAGATCCTCTTCTCGTCCATCCTCGTGCTTGTGGTCATCGGCGCCTACGCCATCGAATTCAGTCTGTTCGGGCTGATGATGCTCGGCATCTTCGGAGTCATCGGCTACCTCATGGAGAAGGGCGGCATCCCCTTGGCTCCGGCGATCCTGGCGCTCGTGCTCGTGCCGCTGCTCGAGGACAACTTCCGGCGCATGCTGCAGATCTCCGGTGGATCGTTCGCGCCGCTGGTCACCAGGCCGGTGTCGCTGTCGATCATCATCCTCATGGTGGCAGGCATCATCGGACCCATCATCTTCCGGTGGTGGGTGTCCCGGCGGAAACTGCTCGCCGATGTGACGGTGTCGTGAGGAGTGGGAATGAAGAGTTCTGAACAGGTGCCGGCGGAGATCGGAGTCATCGACCGCAGTGCGGCCATCCTCGAAGTCCTCCAGGACTCGCCGATGACGGCTGCGGAGGTGTGCCGCCGACTCGGCTATTCGAAGTCGACGACGTATCGGCTGCTGACCGACCTGCGGGCGCACAAGTTCATCGTCCGTGACTCCTCGGGGCTGCTGCGATTAGGGCCCTTCCCGGGCAGGCGCAATATCGCCACGACGAACTCGGTGCTCGACCATCTGCGGACGATGACCGGGGAATCCGTGCAGCTGTGGGTCCGCGTCGGTGAGGATCGCGTGTGCGTGCGCAACGTCGAAGCCGATCATGAGCTGCGCGTCTCGCGCGGAGTCGGTGCGGTGCTCCCGCTCGTCGACGGCGGCTCGGCTGCCCTGGCGCTGTGCGGGCCGGGAAATCCGGCGGAATTCTACGCGACCAAGCAGGCACGGGTGGCCGGGACCGCCTCGGCGAGTGTGGCCTTCACCGTCGGTGCGATCGTGTTCGCCCTCTGTGTGTCCTACCCGCTGACGCGGGAACCGGACAACGTCGCCGGCGCCTATCGCAGCCTGCTCAGCCGGGCCGCCCTCGAGCTGCGGGCGCTGCTCGACGGCAGCGAGGAACTCGATGTGCTGCGCGATATCGCCCGGTTGGCGCTGGGCGCGCGGAAGCAGGCGGGGGAGTAGGGAGGACCATTCCGCCGGTGGCACAGTCGGGGAGTAAACGCGGCGAGCTGCCGGAGAGTGCGAGTGCCCACTCATGCGCCGATACCTGTGGGGAGAGCAAGCATCTCCGGTGTGGGCCTGGGCATCGGCGGGAGAAGAATGTCGGTTTCGGCTCGAGATCTCTACATTCTTCTCCCGGGAAATCCCGGAGGGTCTGCCTGACGGCCCGGTTCTGGAGGGAAGGCCAGGTGGCGTCACTCGTGCGTCGAAGAGCTGTGCACGGATCCGGACTCGCGTGTCGGCGTCCTGTGGAGACGTCAGCGGCGTCCACAGGGTGGAGGCCGGTGCCTTGCGGCCGGGAACGTATCCGACTCTCCTACTGGTCATGGACCTCCTCATCGAGCATCGCAGCTACCCGTCACTCTTCAGAACCAGTGAGGCCGAGGAACGGGGAATCAGCCGGCATCATCTGCGATATGACCCGCGTTTCAGCGCCGTCTTGGCGGGCATCCACCGGGATGAGGTGAGATGTGTCGAGCACCCGACTCCGAGCTGGGCCGACGAGAAGTGGATGGAGGAGAGCCTTCGGCTCAGGGCGATGACCGTGGTCGTTCCCAGGATCGTCGCAGGGGGTGCCACGGCCGCGCGACTGTTCGGTTTGCCACTGCCGCACAGACTCATCGATGAGCACCTGCACCTGGTCACTTTCGACCCGGACAGGAAGGTGGCGCGGAAGGGGACGACCGTACGCCGACACGCGCGTGAGGAAGCCGGGTACTGGCTTGAACTGCCGATGCATTCGCCTGTCGGGGTCTTCCTCGATCTCAGCGCCGAGCTGACCCGCGACGAGCTCGTTGCCCTCGGTGATGCGATCGTCGGCGGATGGCACGGTCCGCCGCTGTGCAGCCTCGAGTTCCTGAGGACGAAGAGCACACAGCGGAATTACCTGAGGCAGCGAGCGCAGGTCGACTCAGCACTGTCATTGATCAGGGAAGACGTTGACTCGCCGCAGGAGACGAACCTTCGACTGTGGGCACTGAGTCGTGGACTGCCGGAACCTGTGGTCCATCCACAGGTCTACTGTCGTCTGCTCAACCGCACGGTCGAGCCGGATTTGGGCTATCCCCACGTGAAGTTGGCGCTCGAATACGAAGGTGAACACCACCTGCTGTCCAAATCACAATGGGCAAGCGACATCGCCAGGGACGAGGCACTGCGGCACGAGGGCTGGGAGGTGCTGAGGGTGACGAGCCAGATGAGCAGGGCGGAGCTTGAGCGGAAGATTCGGTATCACCTGGAGCAGAAAGCTGGCGGTGGCGGCAGGTAGCAGGTGGTTCTACGGAGCCGAAGGGGTCCGATTCTGCGGGAGCAGAATGTAGATTTTCGAGCCGTGAAACGACAATCTGTTCCCGCTGATTCGGGGAACCATGTGTGCGACCCCGAGCGTCGCTGCGATGACGACAGATGAACGGCAACGCTTTCGCAGCGGCTGACCGCTTCTAGTGTGGGTATCTGGGCGCAATGACCCGGTGAACACTCGAGGAGAGGACCCCCTTATGACCACACGCATCGCCATCGTCGTCGGCAACCCGAGCCCAAATTCGCGAACCCGCCAAGTTGCCGAAGACCTCGCCGCCAAGATCGCCGAGGTGACCGGATCCGAGATCGACGAAACCATCGAACTCGCCGAGGTAACCGACCAGATCTTCGAGTGGAAGTCCGACCGCCTCAACACACTCACCGAGCGTCTGCCCACCGCCGACTACGCCGTCATCGCCACGCCGACCTATAAGGCCAGCTACACCGGACTGCTCAAAGCCTTCCTCGACCGGTACGACGCTGGCGGTCTGCATGGGCTGACCGCGATCCCCGTCTTCACGATCGGGTCCCCGGCGCACACGCTCGCGGTGGAGACGACCCTGCGTCCGCTGCTCGTCGAACTCGGCGCCAGTGTGCCGACGAAGGGTCTGGCGTTCCCGACCGCAGAATTCGATGACCGCGCAAACGTGCTCGACGAATGGGTCGACAGCCAGAAGGCCTACCTGCCGCAGAGGTGAGCCTTCAGTTTGGTGAACCTCCAGCGGCTTAGTGCAGGGGCCGAGCTATTGCAGGTTCACCAAGCTGGTGGGCAGGGCGGTGCCCGGAACCTGGCGCGGGTCCGCTGAACGCATCAGCGGACCCGCGCGGCTGTCTCGGCGGATGAGGTCGTCCCGATCGGGGACGGCCGCCTCGGTGGGGGATCAGTCGACCTGCAGCTCGCCCATCGCATCCCAATCGTCGCCGTCGATCTGACGGGAGATGATCTTCGGGGTCGCTGTCAGTGCGGAGTGCATCGGCCCGCCCGTGGCGGTCGCGGCCTGGAAGTGGTCGGACTTCACGTGCGCTTCCGCGGCATCGTCGTCGAAGGCTTCGACGAGGACGTACTCGTTCGGGTCATCGAGGCTGCGCGACCACTCGAACCATTTGTTGCCCGGTTCGGCACGGGTCGCCTCGGTGAACTCGCGGGTCAGCTCGGGCCACTGGTCGGCCAGTTCGGGCTTGACGGGGAACTTTACGACGATGAAGATCATGTCTTCTTCCTTCTCTCTGTGGTTGTTCTCTCGGGTGGAGATGTGGGTGTGGCGGTGTCGGTGTCTGCACCCCTCACTGGGACGACTTTACGAGAACTGCATCCCGCCGTCGACGAGCATGGTCTGCCCGGTGATGTAATCGGAATCCTCGCTGGCGAGGAACGACACGAGACTGGCGACGTCCTCGGGCACGGACACCCGGCCCATGAGGATGTCACCAGCATATTTCTTGATCGCCTCACCCTTGGCCAGGCCCTCCTCGGCGGCGAGCTTCTCATCGATGAGATCCCACATCGCGGTGCCGACGATGCCGGGACCGTAGGCGTTGACAGTGATGCCGTGCTTGGCCCACTCCATCGCAGCTCCCTGGGTCAGTCCGCGCACCGCCCATTTCGTCGCCGAATACGGTGACAGCAGCGCGAAGGGACGGAACGCGACGATCGAGGCGGCGCCGATGATCTTGCCGCCGTTGCCCTGCTCGATCATCTGCCTCGCCGCAGCCTGATACGACAGGAAGACGCCCGTGAGATTGACGTCGACGATCTTCTCGAAGTCGGCCTTCGAATAGTCGATGAGGGGTTCGACCTGCGCGATTCCGGCGTTCGCGACGAAGACGTCGAGTTTCCCTCCCGCATCGACGGCAACCTCGACGAGGCGGCTCAGCGAATCCTCGTCCGTGACGTCCACCTCGGCGCCGGTGGCCTTCCCACCTGCCGTTTCGATCGTTGTGACGGTCTCCGCCACCCCGTCCTGCATGCTCGGCAGATCGGCGACGATGACGTGATGGCCATCGGCTCCGAGCCTCTGCGCGATGCCCTGACCGATTCCCCGTGCGGACCCCGTCACGACTGCGACGCTGTTGCTCGTGCCCATTTCTCCTCCTTGAGTTCTCAACTGTGAGCGAGCACGATCATTCTCAGCAGAGTCGGCAGCCGGAGGACACGGTTCTTCTCATCTGGCGATAAAGCTGGGGGTCAGGCGTGTTCGGCGACGGGGACGGTGACCGACCCGCCGCGCAGGTAGCTCGACGCCAGGCCCGCATGTTCACGCAGGGTCGATTCGACCTCCTTCGCCCGCCCCACCATCTTCGATGAAGGCGTGCTGATCGCCATCGCTCCGACCTGCATTCCCGTGCCATTGCGCACCGGCACGGCCGCGCAGGTCTGACGGGGCAGGAACTCCTCGTGCTCCCAGGCGATTCCGCGGGTGGCCACCTCGGCAAGGTGGGGGTCGAGGGCCTCCCGACTGATCATCGTCTGCGGGGTGAGCACCTGCATTCCGCGCGCCTCGAGGTAGTCGGTGCGCTGCGGTTCGGGCATTCCGGCCAGGAGGATCTTGCCGAAAGCGGTGGCGTGCGCCGCCTCGTGGAAACCGAAGCGCAGAGGCCGCAGACGGGGGTGCTTCTCGCAGTCGGAGCAGTAGGTGAGGATGATGTCCGAGCCGCGGTAGATCGCGAAATAGGCAGCAGTGCCCAGTGACCGGTGGAGCTGATCGGTGATCTGCCGAATCGGATGCGGAGCGACGAGGCGCTGCTGGAACGACAGCCCGAGTTCGAAGCATTTCGGGCCGAGCTCGAAGCGCTTGGTGTCCTTGAGGTAGACGAGATACCCGGAATCGGCGAGCTCGTTGAGGAGTCGGTAGACGGTGGGCAGCGGGATCTCGAGGCGGGTGGCCACGGTCTTCGCGGCCGCACAGCCCGAAGCGGCGACGGCCTCCAGGACGGAGAAGGTTCGTTGGATCACGGCACTGTTCGACACGCGGTCTCCTGACTGTGCGATCGCCTCGGCGGTGGGCATCCGGCCCCGGCCGCCGGACCGGGTCCGTCCCCGCCGGGACGGGAACGGTCGTGGGTGCGGAACGGTGGAGCCGCCTCGGCGATCGACTTTTTCATGTGGTGAGAATGAGGATAGTCCACGGTGCTGCGGATCACATAGGTTGCTAGTGTCAGGTCAGTGGCGGGCGTGCGTCGATGCCGCCGGCCGAGTGGAGCAAAGGAGCATCCGATGGTATTCCCTGCAAAATACCCATCGCTGAATGCGATGGAGATGACGGACGAGGCGAAGCAGACCCTCATCCGAGTGCTGCGCGTGGCATTCCCGCACGCAGACTTCCCCGATGGGCCGTATATGCGCACCGCGGAGAAGATCCTCATCGCCGCCGACGAGGAGACCTGGTTCCGCGTGGCTCTCATCCAAGGGCTGCTGTCGTTGGATCAGCTCTCCGACGGGAACTTCTGCGGACTCGATGACGACTCCGCGCTCAAGGTGCTGCGCCGGGTCGAATCCACCGAGTTCTTCGGCTTCGTCCGCCGCACCGCAGTGCTCAACCTCTATGACGATACGGAAGTGTGGGAGACGCTCGGCTACGAAGGACCTTCGTTCGACAAGGGCGGCTACATCAACCGCGGGTTCGACGATCTCGACTGGCTGCCAGAACCGCGGATCATCTACCCCGAGGACGAGCCGATTCCCGAGCTCGGTGACGGGGCTATGCGTGTCGGCAGCGGCAGCGCCGCCGGTGACGATTCGACCAATCAGCCCGCGCCGCAGAGCGTCGAGATGGGAGAGGTGAAGAAGTGATGACCGCTGAGAACACAGGACGCGGTGCCGGTGCCGAGGCCGGACGCAGTGTGACCGGATACAGCGTCGACCCGGACGAGGAGGCCGTCGTCATCGTCGGATCCGGCGCCGGCGGCGGAACGCTGGCCTACGAACTCACCGCGAAGGGCATCCCCGTCGTCGTCCTCGAAGCCGGGCCGTACCTGCGCAACGAAGACTACGTCAACAACGAATGGGAAGCCTTCAACCAGATGGCCTGGCTCGATCCGCGGACCACGACGGGATCGTGGCGGATCGCCCGCGACTTCCCGAACCTGCCGGCCTGGATCGTCAAGGCCGTGGGCGGAACGACGACCCACTGGTCGGGGGCGACGCCGCGGTTCAAGGCTCATGAGTTCAAAGCCCGCAGCGTCTACGGTCGCGTCGACGGCGCCAACCTGCTCGATTGGCCGATCACGCTCGAGGAGCTGGCCCCGTACTATGACCGGGCCGAGAAGGCGATGGGCTCGACCCATGTCCACGGCCGGAAGCCGCTGCCGGCGAACAACAACTACAAGGTCTTCGCGGGAGGGGCGAAGGAAGTTGGCTACAAGTTCTACGCCACCGGCCCGTATGCCACGAACGCCGAAGAATACGACGGCCGTCCCGCCTCCATCCAGGACGGCTTCAACTTCCAGGGCGATAAGAACAGATCCAAATGGTCGACCCTGGTCAGAGAGCTGCCGCGGGCGGCGGACACCGGGCTGCTCGATCTGCGACCCGAGTCCCAGGCCGTGCAGATCACCCACGATGCCAATGGTCGGGCCGATGCCGTGCTCTACCTGGACAAGGACGGCAACCTCCACCGCCAGGCCGCGAAGATCGTGTGCGTGGCCGGCAACTCGATCGAGACGCCGAGGCTGCTCCTCCTCTCCGGCACACCGTCCTTCCCCGATGGGTTGGCGAACTCGTCCGGACACGTGGGCCGGAACTATATGCGTCACCTGACCGGCACCGTGTGGGGCCACTTCGAGAAGCCGGTGCGGATGTATCGCGGGGAGACGATGGCCGGAGTCATCGCCGACGAGTCGATCCACGATCCCGACCGTGGATTCTCCGGCGGCTACTACATGGAGACGATCTCGCTGGGCCCGGCATTCATGGCCTCCTTCGTCGAGCCCGGCGGCTGGGGACCGGACTTCGCGGCGCTGCTCGACCGGTATCTCAACACGGCGGGAATGTGGATCGTCGGTGAGGACATGCCGCAGGAGAGTAACCGGGTGACGCTGAATACGACGGTCAAGGATACGAACGGTCTGCCCGTGCCGAACGTCCACTACGACGATCACGCCAATGACCTGGCGATGCGCGAACATGCCTACGCCGCAGGTCAGAGAGTCTACGAGGCGGTCGGTGCGCGGACCTCCCACCACACTCCGCCCTATCCGTCGACGCACAACCTCGGCACCGCACGGATGAGCGAACGTCCCGAAGACGGCGTCGTCGACAAATGGGGCCGCACCCATGACGTGAAGAACCTCTTCATCTCCGACGGATCGGTCTTCACTACCGGCGCCGCGGCGAATCCGACCCTGACAATCGTGGCGCTCGCGATCCGGCAGGCCGAATACATCGCCGAGGCGCTGCGGACCCAGGAGGTATAGGGGCGGCAGGATGCCGTCGCATTGATCGGCGGCGGTTCTGTCAGCGGACGGAACCGACGCCGAACTGCTGCAAGAGAGCATCGGACCAATAGGATGAAAAGGAGACCGACTCAGGAGGAGACTGCTCGTGTCACGCACCGTCTACTACACCGCGACCACGCTCGACGGGTTCATCGCTGACCCGAATGACTCGCTCGAATGGCTGCTGCGCCAGACCGAAGAACCGCCGGACGACGGGTTCATCGACGGAGTCGGCGCGATCGTCATGGGCGCGACGACGTACGAATGGGTGCTGCGCAATCTCGACGGACCGTGGCCCTATGAGGTTCCCGCGTGGGTGATGACGCACCGCAAACTCTCCCTGCCCGAAGCAGGAAAGGACGGGAAGACTCCCGACATCCGATTCGCGAAGGGCTCGGTCTCCGACCATTACTTCGAAATGTGCACCGCCACAGGCGACCATGACCTGTGGGTGATAGGAGGCGGCGACCTCGCCGGTCAGTTCGCTGACGAGGGACTCCTCGACGAAATCATCACGTGGACCGCGCCGGTGGTCCTCGGCAAGGGGCGGCCGCTGCTGCCGCGTCGCCTCGACCTCGAACTCCTCGAAGTCGGGTCCAGCGCCCCCTTCGTCATCGCCCGACACCGAGTCGTCGGGCCCCTCCTCGAGGACAGCCCTGCAGAGTGACGCTTCTCGAGGACGGCTGAGGACTCGCCCGCATCGTCCATTCGCCGAGGCGGGACGACGTTTCGTGCGAGAGGATCGCTTGCACGGATGTCCACGGCCGCCTCGGCGAAGTGATCGATGATTCGTATGCAGGGATGGGCCGCCTCGGCGAGGTTCATCCGGATATCGGGCGCCCCTGGTGGGCGGTGGGATTCCGTGATTCTATGCAGTCATGACTGCTGCGATTGAGAACCATCGGGCCCGTCTGCGCGCGGGGGAGATCTACAACGGACTGTGGATGATGTCGACGAGTCCGGAGCTGGCGAAGGCCGGGTCGGCGGCCGGATTCGACTATGTCTGCCTCGACCTGCAGCACGGGCTGGTGCGGCCCACCGATGTGCTGCGGCTGACCGATGCCGTGCGCGCCAGCGGGGACGCGCTCGTGACCGCGCGGGTCGCGGCGAACCGATTCACGGAGATCGGTGCGCTGGCCGACGCCGGAGTCGAGGCGATCATCGTCCCGCTCGTGTCCTCGGTCGAGGAGGCACGGGCCGCGGTGGCCGCGCTCGACTATCCCTCGCGGGGCGGGGACCGTTCATGGGGACCGACAGCCGAGATCATGCACGGCGCAGTGCAGGACACTCGGGATGAGCGGCCGCTCCTGTTCGTCATGGTCGAGAACGAGGAGGGCCTGGCCGCGGTCGAGGACATCTGCGCCGTGCCGGGAATCGACGGGGTGTACGTCGGCCCGTCGGATCTCGCGTTCGCCGTCGGTGCGCTGCCCGGCCAGCACAACGAGGCCCACGCCGAGGCGCTCGTACGGATCCGCACAGCTGCCGTCACAGCCGGGGTGGTCCCGGGAATCCACTGCGGCGACGGCGAGGAGGCTCGGTTGCGTCGGGAACAGGGCTTCCGCTTCATCACCTCATGCGGCGACCTGGGCGCGGCAGGCCGAGCCTTCCGAGAGGACTTGTCCACCGCCCGCTCCTAATTACTACCCGACGGCGGCCCAGCAACCTCGCGCCAGGTTGCTGGGCCGCCGTCGGGTAGTAATAAGGGGCGAGTACAGAGCATGACCACAGAGACAGTGACACAGCAAGCCACCTCGCCCGAAACCACGACAGCCTCGACCGAAGCCACTCCCTCCTCGACCCCCACCGGATCCGACCGCACGGAGCACGTGGACCTCCTCGTCATCGGCTGGGGCAAGGGCGGCAAGACTCTGGCCGGCACCATGGCTCGGGCCGGCAAGAAGGTGGCCGTCGTCGAGCAGTCGGAGATGATGATCGGCGGCTCCTGCATCAACATCGCCTGCATCCCCACGAAGATCCTCGTCCACGATGCTGAGAACAAACGCGCCGATGACGACACCGACGAATACTTCGCCAAGGCCGTCAAACGCCGCGACACCTTGACCGGCGCGATGCGGAAGAAGAACCACTCGATGCTCGCCGACCTCGACTCGGTGCTGCTGGTGGGCGGCCGCGCCGAGTTCACCGGCGAACGCGAAATCCGCGTCACCGGCGGCGCCGACACCATGACGATCACCGCCGACACCGTCGTCGTCAACACCGGATCCGTCGCGAACATCCCACCGATCGACGGCGCCCAACTCGGCGGCCGCATCCACGACTCCGAGTCCCTGCAGCACGTCGACCCGTTCCCGAATCGCCTCGTCATCGTCGGCGGCGGCTACATCGGACTCGAATTCGGATCGATGTTCGCCCACTTCGGCTCGCAGGTCACCGTCCTCGACCGCGGACCCCGCCCGCTGGCCAACGAGGACGATGACGTCGCCGAGGTGGTCGCCCAGGCCCTCGCCGACGACGGAGTCACCATCGTCAACGACGCCTCCGTCACCGCTGTCGACGACGGCGCTGACGCCGCGACCGTGACCTATGAGGTGGGCGGAGAGACCAGGACCATCGACGCCGAGGCGGTCCTCCTGGCCGTCGGACGCAAACCCGCCACCGCGGAGCTCGGATTGGAACAGGCCGGCATCGACACCGACGACCGCGGGTTCATCGTCACCGATGAGTACCTGCGCAGCTCCGCCGAAGGCGTGTACGCGTTCGGCGATGTCGACGGTGGACCGATGTTCACCTATATCTCGCTGGACGATAACCGGATCCTCGCCGATCAGCTCCTCGGCGAGGGCAAACGGTCGACGAAGGACCGCGGGTCCGTGCCGTACACGATGTTCCTCACCCCGCCCGTCGCCCGCGTCGGCCTGACCGAGAAGGCCGCTCGCGACGAAGGCTGCGAGATCAAGGTCGGCGCCAAGCTGCAGGCCGATATCGCCGCCGCACCGCGGGCGAAGATCGAAGGTGACCCGCGCGGAATCGTCAAGTTCGTCGTCGACGCGAAGACGGACCTCATCCTCGGCGCGGCACTCGTCCACGTGCACTCGCAGGAGGTCATCAACACCGTTGCGCTCGCCATGCGCCACGACGTCACCGCGACCGAGCTGCGCGACACGATCTACACCCACCCCTCCGCCACCGAGGCGTTCAACGAGGTGCTCGGCGCACTCAAGTGAGGCACGCGATAGGCTCACCATCATGAGCCGTCGCATCGTCATCACCACCGACTACCTGGGCCCCGGCGACAGCGTCGACCGGCTGCTGCGGGAACACGGACTCGACCCCGTCTACTCCCCGGCAGCCGGTTCGCGCACCGAGGATGAACAGCGCAATCTCCTCAAAGGCGCGATCGGCGCCATCGTTGCGAGCGAACCGATCACCCGTGACATGCTCGCCGAGGCGGTCGACCTCCGGATCGTCGCCCGCAGCGGAGTCGGGTACGATTCCGTCGACTCCGCCGCGGCCAAAGAGTTCGGCATCCACGTGGCCAACACCCCCGGCGTCAACCACCACGCCGTCGCTGAGCTCACGCTCGCCCTCATGCTCAACTGCGCCAAACACTTGAGCGACGTCATCGCCGGCACCAACGCAGGTCAGTGGCCGCGCACCGCCGGCAGGGAACTGCGGGGCAAGACCCTCGGCGTCATCGGCTACGGTCCCAGCGGAAAAGCGATCGCCGCAATCGGTGCGGCCCTGGGTATGAAAGTCATCGTCGGCACCTCCCACCCCGACGCCGAGGCGGCCCCGAGCATCGAATTCGCCGAGGTCGACACCGTCGTCGCGGCGTCCGACTACCTCACCCTCCACGCCCGAGCGACCGGCACCCCGATCATCGGCGCCGACCGATTCGCGGCGATGAAGGACACCGCGTTCCTCATCAACACCGCCCGCGGGTCACTCATCGACGAGGCCGCTCTCGTCGACGCGCTCGACCACGGTCAGATCGCCGGTGCCGCCCTCGACGTGCTCGAGACCGAACCGATGTCGAAAGACAACCCGCTGCGGAACTTCGACAACGTCTGGATCACCTCACACCTGGCCGGTCAGACGGTCGAGGCCCGTGAACGTGCTGGCCTGGCCGCGGCCCAAGCCGTCATCGATGTGCTCGACGGAAAAGACCCGGCCGGGCTCATCGTCTGAGCGAATCCGACCTCACACCTCAGCGCACTTTCGCCTCCGCGGCCGCACCCTGACGATGATGAGCACGGCCAACCCCGCCGCCGCCAGGACCAGCCCGGCGAGGAACCCGTAGAAGGGGAACCCGTACTGTGTCACGGAGAACTCCTGGCCGGTGACGGTGTCGCCTGAGCAGGTCAGGCTCGGCGGGAGATAGTCGGCGGTGACGGAGAATCCGAGCACATCGTTGCCGCTGACGGACTCCGGGCAGATCTCAAAACCATCAGACGCCGCGTACCACTGAAAATACTGGCCGAACATCATGAGCGGCAGTACGAAGACTCCGACCGCGATGAGCCGCAGCGGCCACCGATCTTGACCGGGTTCGGCGAACGGCGATCGATAAAGTTCGGCCAACCGAGTCGCCACGTACGTGAGCATCACACCGAGGAACACCGCGACACTCAGAGCGCCGATGGCCAATGAGAGCATGAACAGCGCCGAGGTGGCCCCGGAGTCCTCGAAGCTCGCCGAGGTCACCCGATGCGCGAAGTGGAGCAGTGCGGCGACCACCAATCCGGCGCTCGGCAGCAGAAAGGCCACTTGCCACCGCGAAAGCCTGCGAATACGGCGAAGGAATCTCCGCTCCGCGGCTCGCGCGTTGGTCTCCATGCGACCACGCTAGCCCAAGCTGCTTTGTGAAAACCCGCGGCAGTGCCTTCGCGGGGGATCTCACAGGGAGCTTTCACCCACCATCCCCTGTCCAAACTCATGGGGAACACCCTGGCCAGCGCCACCTCGGCGGTCATAGGGTGGAACCATGGCCAGCTCCTATGACGACACCAACCCAGCCATCATGCCCACCTTCGATCTCAACGACGGACGCGCGATCCCGCAGCTCGGGCTCGGCATCTACGCGATGAAAGGCGAGGAAGGCGTCGACGCGATCGTGAACGCCGTCGACAACGCGGGCTACCGACTCCTCGACACCGCGGTGAACTACGAGAACGAGCGCGAGGTCGGTGAGGCCATCGCGAACACCGTCACCCCACGCGAGGACCTCTTCGTCACCTCGAAGATCCCCGGCCGTCACCACGGATTCGACGAGGCGATCGCGAGCACCGAGGAGTCCCTGGCCCGGCTCGGCCTCGACTACCTCGACCTCCACCTCATCCACTGGCCCAATCCCAGCGTGGGCAAGTACGTCGACACCTGGCGCGGGCTCATCGAACTGCGCGAGCGCGGGCTCGTGAAGTCCATCGGCGTCTCGAACTTCACCGAGGACATGCTCACCGAACTCATCGACGAAACCGGGGTCACCCCCGCCGTCAACCAGGTCGAGCTCCACCCGTATTTCCCGCAGGCCGATCTCATCGCCTTCCACCGCTCCATCGGCGTACAGACCGAGAGCTGGTCCCCGCTCTACCGTGACCAGGGGCTCTTCGACGAAACCCCCATCGCCGAGGCGGCCGCCGCCCACGGTGTCACCCCGGCCCAGGTGGTCCTGCGCTGGCATATCGAGGTCGGGTCCATCCCGATCCCGAAGTCGGCGAACCCCGAACGCCAGCGGTCCAATGCCGCCGTCTTCGACTTCGCCCTCACCCCCGCCGAGGTGGCCGCGATCTCCGGACTCGAGCGCGGTCGGATGAAAGACCGGGACCCGCTCACGCACGAAGAGATGTGAGGCTGGGCCCTCTCCGCTGTCGGCTGACCGCGTGTGTCAGCAGCAGATGAAAGACTGGTGGCATGGACCGAGCCATGACCATCGTGCCGAGGGACGAGCTGAAGGCCTTCGTCGACCCCGGAACCTTCGCGCGCGGCACCGATTATGCGCACAAAGGGCAGGTGCTGCGGATCCTCTGGCACGAATCCGACCGGCAGCTCGTCGCCGATGTGGCCGGCTCCGCGGGGTTGTATCAGACCACGATCACCTTTGATGATTTAGACGACGGCGGACCCGGCGAGATCGTCGACACCGTCTGCACCTGTCCGGTCGGCTACGACTGCAAGCACTGCGTGGCCGTGGTCATCGTCAACAATCAGCAGATGCTCGAACAGCGGACCTCCGCGATCATGGACGACTATCGTCGCGCGATCGGAGAAGACGAAACTGAACACGTCAGGGGTGTCGACCCTTCCGACTTCGGCGCGATCATCGGTGGCGGGCGATCGACAGTCAGACAGGTTCGGGTACCGGAATGGAGACAGCGGCTTGACCGCATCATCGAGGTCTCGCGTCGGCCGAGCGCGCAGCCCGAGACCGTGGCACTCGGCTTCGAACTCCACCGCGCCCCACAGCGCAGCTACTTCAATAGGTCACCATCGAGACTCAAGGCCGCTGAAATCCCTGATGAGGCGGAACCGCAGCTGCACGTCCGGCCGCTGATCCCTGGAGCGAAGAACAACTGGATCAAGGGGCAGGCCGGCTGGCACTGGTTCACCTCACGACTCAATGCCTCGCGCTTCGATGCCGACCAATTCGAATGGTTCTACCGACTGGTCACCCTCGACGACGGGCTCGGCCGATTCGGCCATGCACAGTCGTCGGCAACGATCCGGCTCGACGACTTCGGCTCCCCCTTCCTGTGGGAGCTGCTCGGTCAGGCTGCTGACCTCGACATTCCACTTGTCAGCGCCGACAAGCAGATCGCAATCCGGCTGGGGCAACGGGCCGAATTCCAGCTCGATGTCACGCGCAGCGACGACGACCTCGTGCTCAAGTCCGCAGTCGTCATCGACGATCAGCCGGTGCAGGCTCACGAAGTCCGGCCTATCGGACTCGGCGGCGTGTACCGCCTGGACATGGTGGGCACGGCGAAAGCCGTGGTCACACTTGCGCCACTGACCGAGCCGATGACCGAGGCACAGCGCACCCTTCTCGAAGGGCCCGCGGCCACAAGGATCCCCGAACAAGGGCACGAAGATTTCATTGACCGCGTCCTCCCGCTGCTGCGGAAGTCGCCCGAGAGGCGCGGCGGGATCCGGGGAGTCGGGAACGGGAAGAAGTCCGACCTCGGCGCCGCGAATAGCGGTCCCGGTGACCGAGTCATCAGCAGCGACGGATCCGTGGACCTGCCCGTCGAGAAGTCCCCGCACCTCAACCTCCACATCAGCTACGACAACCCCGACCAGCGCAGGTCCGCCAGAGGCGGCTCAGACAAGCGCGACCGCGGCCCGGGCCGATCCACCCCGACGATGCGTCTGAGCTGGTCATGGACCTACTACTCGCCACAGCGGACATTCCACTTGGTGCCCCATTGCAGCGAACTGTCCGACCAGGTGCGCGGTCGCGACCAGAAGTTTGAGCACGCCGTCCTCCGTCGCCTGCGCACCATCGACCCCGACGCCGCCCGAACGGAATCGACCATCCTGACCGGCATCGACGCCGCCACCTACAGCACCCGGATCCTGCCCCGAATCCAAGAACTTGATGACGTCACGGTTACCTTCGCCGACAGCGACAACGCCCCGGAATTCCGTGAACTCGACGCGACCCCGCAGGTCAGCCTCCGCACGCAGGCGACCGACGACTCGGACTGGTTCGACCTCGGCATCGACATCACGGTCGATGACCACGAGATCCCCTTCGTCGAACTCTTCACCGCGCTCGCCCAAGAGCAATCCCACCTCATCCTCGACGACGGATCGTTCTTCTCCCTCGACAACCCCGCCTTCGGCCGTCTGCGTGAACTCCTCGCCGAGGCGAATGCCCTCGATGGCTTCTCGCCGGAGAATCCGCAGATCAGTCGCTACCAGACCGCCCTGTACGACGAACTCGAGGATCTCGCCGATGACGTCGCCGACGATCCGAGGTGGACCGAACTCATCTGCGGGCTGAGGGACCTCGATACGATCGCCGAGGTGGCCGTCCCCGACACCGTGAACGCGCAGTTGCGGCCCTACCAGGTGGAGGGGTTCCGCTGGTTGGCGTTCCTCCGGCAGCACCGCCTCGGCGGGATCCTCGCCGACGATATGGGTCTGGGCAAGACCCTGCAGACGCTCGCTCTCATCGATCACGATCGGAGCGAACGGGAGACTGAGCACGCTCCGTTCCTCGTCGTCGCCCCCACCTCGGTGGTGGCGAACTGGGTGCTCGAAGCCCGCAAATTCACCCCGCACCTGAGCGTGTCGGCGGTGGGAGAGACCGCGAAGAAGCGCAAGCGCTCCGTCGCCGAGGCGGTCGCCGGTGCCGATGTCGTCGTCACCTCGTATGCGGTGATGCGTCTCGACATCGACGAATTCGCCGCCCTCGACTGGGCAGGCCTCATCTACGACGAAGCCCAGTTCATGAAGAATCACCAGGCGAAGACGCACCGCGCGGCGAGGCGACTCGCGGCGCCGTTCCGGCTGGCGATTACGGGCACGCCGATGGAGAATTCGCTCACCGATGTGTGGTCGCTGGCCGCGATCACCTCGCCGGGACTGTTTCCGAACGCTAAGCGCTTCAGGGAGGACTATGTCCGCCCGATCGAATCGGGAGAGTCTCCCGAGCGGATGGATCGGCTGAGGTCGCGGCTGCGGCCATTCATGCTGCGCCGGACCAAGGATCTCGTGGCCGCGGATCTGCCGGAGAAGCAGGAGCAGATACTCGGGGTCGAGCTGGAGCCGGCGCACCGGCGCCTCTACGACACGGTGCTGCAGCGCGAGCGCAAGCAGGTGCTCGGCCTCCTCGGGGAGTTCGAGAAGAACCGGTTCGCGATCTTCCGGTCACTGACGCTGCTGCGGATGCTCGCGCTCGATCCGGGGATCGTCGCCGAGTATGCGGACTCTGGGATCGCCTCGAGCAAACTCGGTGTGCTCATGAGCCACCTCGGCGAGGTCGGCGACGAGGGTCATCGGGCGCTCGTGTTCAGTCAGTTCACGAGCTACCTGCGCGCGGTGGCGACCGAACTCGAGGACAACGGGATCGAGTACGTCTACCTCGACGGGTCCACGACGGATCGGACGAAGGTCATCGAAGCCTTTCGGGAGGGCGACGCTCCTGTGTTCCTCATCAGCCTCAAGGCCGGCGGGTTCGGCCTCACCCTCACCGAGGCGGACTACGTGTTCCTGCTCGACCCGTGGTGGAATCCTGCGGCCGAGAATCAGGCCGTCGACCGGACGCACCGCATCGGCCAGACGCGGCGAGTCATGGTCTACCGACTCGTCGCCGAGAACACGATCGAGGAGAAGGTGCTGGCGCTGCAGACGAAGAAGGCCGAACTCTTCACCGCACTCATGGACGACGGCAGCGCATTCAGCGAGGTGATCTCGGCCGCGGACATCAAGGGTCTGTTGGAGGGGTGAATCTCGTCAGAATCGTCAGCCGCCCGGCACCTCGACGAGGTTGCCCCTGATTCCGTCGAGAAAGCTCGCCCCCAGCGGGGTCAGAGCCAGGAGTTTGCGTTTCGCCCCGGTCCGCGGGGCGGCGACGGCGGTGCTCTGCAGCAGGCCGGAATCCTGCAGACGTTTTACCGTACGGTAGAGGCCGCGCTCGGTGATCTGCCACCCGGTGGCGCCGGTGACCGACTCGGCGATGGTTGAGACCTCGGCCGGTTGATGCTCGGCGACGAGGGAGAGCGTGACCGGGGTGAGCATCGACTTCTTGTACGTTTCAACCCAGGACTCGACGCGGTGGTCGAGCCACTCCCGCTCTTCCGAGGTGAGTGCGGCCGAATCGCCGGCCTCACCGGTCGCGATGTCGGGAGACTCTGCCGCCATCCTCAGTCCTCCCAGCCGCGGCCGAGGACGGAGCCGAGGAGGTGGACCAGCAGTCCGAGCCCCCACAGGGCGCTCATCACGAGCGTGGCTCCGAACCAAGAGCTCTCAAGCAGGGTGTGGGCCGCGTCTCCGGCGCCGTCGACCTCGAAGCCGAGGAACATCACCCGGAGGACCGCGTGCAGATTGAAAGAGGTGGTAACGGCGACGAAGGCAATGGCATGGGCGATGATCACGCCGAATCGGACACGCTTGAGCACGGGCAGTTTCCGCCACAGCCACACAACGATTCCGAGAGCGACGATGGCGGTGAGTATGCCGGCGAGGAGAGTCACGTCTCCTCCGGTCGCCGCGATGACGATCTGCACGATGAGCATGGCGACAACGAGACCGAGCGCGTAAGGGAGCAGGAGTGTACGGGCGTTGGCGGGCGATGACGTCTGCGGGGCTGTAGTCATATTGGTACTGTACCTATGGTTCACTGCGTGTTGCAAGGATCGATTTCGCACGATCTCTCGGGTGGGGCCCACCTGTGTGAGGATGTCACCGTGGAGACGGAAGTCAGGCACCGGCGCGCTCTGCGCGGCACCCTCGCCGCAGCATTCGCGACCTTTGTCGCCCTGACGTCGCACATCCTCGGCGGGGGAGCCTTTCCGAGCGCGATGGGCGTCGTCGTGCCTCTGGCGCTGTCGATCCTCGTCTGTGTCCTCCTGTCCGGGCGCCGACTGTCCCTGCCTCGGCTGACGTTCTCCGTCGGAATCAGCCAGACGCTCTTCCACCTTCTGTTCTCCCTCTTCACTCCGCATGGCTCCGCATCGCCGAACACGGTGGCACGCTCCGACAACGGTCTCGCCGCGCTCCTCGGCTCGCACTCTCACCATTCGCAGGCGCATGGAGCTCACCATGCGGCGATGCACTCGACGCCCGGTGGTGCGATGCAGATGGCCCATGACTCCACGGTCATGCCTGCCATGGACGGGTCCGTCGGCGCTGCGGCAGAGATGCATTCGCACTCGTCGCCGGGGATGCTGCTGGCCCACTGCGTTGCCGGGATCGTGACGATTGCGATGATTTATTGGGCCGAGCGACTGCCGGTCATGCTCGGCGACTTCGCCCGCTTGATCATCTTCGGGCGTGCACCCGCACGCGGTGTGCTGAATGGGGCTCCGTGGTGGGGAGTGGCTGCGGTCGTCGCCGCGATCGGTATGTTCCTGTCGCTGGTGGGCATCAGCCTCGTTGGGTTCGTCGTCATCGATGTGCTGCTCGGGCTGAGGGAGTGGCGTAGTGAGCGGCAGTCCATGACGATCTAACGCTCACCGCCCCCATTCAGAACCGGGCTGGAGTCGACACGCATCACGCCAGGTGCACGTCGCCATCAACTTAGGCGCGGGCTGACATCACCTTTTGGACAGGTCATCAGGTTGCGAACCGATGATCTGTCCAAAAGGTGATGAGTTCGGATGCAACAGCCGCCAGGCGCGAAGTCGAGCGGCGCGAACCTGCCGTCGCGCATCTTCGCCAGCGCGCATTACGTGCTTGTCGAAGCTCCTCGCTCGATGGAAACTCCTGCCCCTACTCTCGAACGCGAGGTGGTAAAGGTCAAAGGGCGTAGCCTGAGACCATGCCCCGTCACCTTCTGACCTCGACGCCGCCGAACTCCGACCCTCGCCGAGGCGGTCCCGCCGGTGACGACGCAAACGGCGTCGACACGGTTGCCGCGCCCAACCAACGCTCCAAAGGTCCCGTCCGCGGCCGTGGGGCACTGCTCGCTCTCTTCGCGATCCTCCTCGTCGCCTGGGTGGGTGTTGCCGGAGTCGGTGGACCCTACTTCGGCAAGATCTCCGAGGTGGCCACGAACGATCGTTCCTCATTCCTCCCCGAGTCCGCCGAATCGACCCGAGCACAGGAGATCATCGACCGCTTCAGTGACGACGACTATGTCCCCGCCATCGTCGTTCTCGAGAACACGGACGGCCTCACCGACGACGACTCCGTGGCCCTCGACGACGTGGCGAAGGAACTCGACGACGACGGTCTGCTTGCCGCCGACGCCTCACCGGTCATCCCCTCGGACGACGGCGACGCCCTCCAACTCATCCTCCCCGTCTCCTCCGACACCACCGCCGATGACGTCGAGAAGATCAGAGACGTCATCGCCAACACCTTCCCGACCGCGAATGCCGCCGATGCGACGCCGGATGAGTCCGGCAACGTCGCCACCCCGGCCACGGTTGCCGATGTCTACGTAACCGGGCCCGCCGGATTCTCCGCCGACCTCACCGAGGCCTTCGCCGGCATCGACGGGATCCTCCTGCTCGTCGCCCTCATCGCGGTCTTCGTCATCCTCGTCATCGTCTACCGCTCTCCGCTGCTGCCGGTCATCGTCCTCTTCACCTCGGTCGCCGCGCTGTCCGCGTCGATCTTCGTCATCTGGCATCTCGCCGACGCCGGGATCCTGCTCATCAACGGCCAGGTCCAGGGCATCCTGTTCATCCTCGTCGTCGGCGCCACCACGGACTATTCGCTCCTCGTCGTGGCCCGGTTCCGCGATGCCCTGCACACCGAGCCGGATCGTGTTCGTGCCGGGCTCGCTGCGCTCAAGGGCGTGGCCGAACCGATCGCGGCCTCCGGAGGTACCGTCATCGCCGGCCTCCTGGTCCTCCTGCTCACCGACCTTGCGTCGACGCGCGCCCTCGGCCCGGTCGCGGCCATCGGCATCGTCGTCGCCATGCTCGCGGCGCTGACCTTGCTGCCCGCCGCGCTCATCATCATCGGTCGTGCCGTGTTCTGGCCGTTCCGACCCCAGGTGACGACCGCCGAGGTGGGGCTCCGTAAGAAGGGAATGTGGGCCCGGATCGCGGGTGGTATCGCCGCCCGACCGCGCCTGATCTGGATCGGACTCGTCATCCTGCTGGCTCTGCCGCTCATCGCGGTGCCGCAGTTCAAGGCCTCCGGGGTCGCGCAGAGCGAGTTCGTGCTCGGCGAATCCGAGGCTCGTGACGGCCAGGACGTCCTGGCCGAGCATTTCCCAGGTGGGTCCGGAACTCCGACCCAGGTCGTGCTCGACGCGAACGAACTGAGCACTGCGGCCGAGGCGGTCGGCCGCCTCGGCGGGGTCGGTTCGATGACCGTGGCCGCTGAGGATTCCCCGAGCGGAACCATCGGGATCGACGAGGACGGAAAGCTCCAGCCCCCGCAGGGTGGCCCGGGCAGCGGCGCACCGGATGCTGTCGGCGGCTCGGCGGCGATCGATCCCACCGAGGTCGACGGTCAGGTCCTCCTCGAAGTCACCCTCTCCGATGCGGCGGACTCCCTGGCTGCCGAGACGACGGTGACGGAGATCCGCGAGGCCGTCCACGACGTCGACCCCGATGCGCTGGTGGGCGGGCAGACTGCGGTCGACCTGGACACGAACAATACCGCCGAGGCGGACCGGACCCTGGCGATCCCGATCATCCTGGTTGTCATCACGGTCATCCTCATCCTGCTGTTGCGGTCCCTGTTCGCGCCGCTGCTGCTCGTGGTCCTGACCGTGCTGTCCTTCGGCACCGCGCTGGGAGTCTCGGCGCTCGTGTTCAACCACCTCATCGGATTCCCGGGCGCCGATCCCTCGGTGCCGCTCTATGCCTTCGTGTTCCTTGTCGCGCTCGGCATCGATTACAACATCTTCCTTATGTCCAGGGTGCGCGAGGAGTCGCTCAAGGTGGGCACAAGGGCAGGCGTGCTCAAGGGGCTCGTGGCGACGGGTGGGGTGATCACCTCGGCGGGCGTGGTGCTTGCGGCGACGTTCGCGGCACTCGGGGTCATCCCGATCATGTTCCTCGTCCAGCTCGCCTTCATCGTCACTTTCGGCGTGCTGCTCGACGCCATCCTCGTGCGCTCGCTCGTCGTCCCGGCGCTCGTCTACGACATCGGACCCGGAGTGTGGTGGCCGTGGCGGAAGCGGATCCCGCAAGACTGAGCCGGTCGGGGATCGGGCGAGCCGCCTCGGCGAGTTCGAACCGATGGTGAAGGGCCGACGGCGGCAACACGATACCCCCGGGGTGAGACCGGAGTCCGGGCGACTCTGCTCAATCTCTCCAGCCGGGGGTACGTTGGGGATGTGCCGGGTACTGACGCCGAGGGGTGGTCGACGGACCCCGAATCTGGGGCCAGTTATATCATTGAACTACTATTCTGTTGACTATGCAACAAAAGTGTGGCATGACACATCGACGAGCGGGGGCGGACCGATGGACAAGACGACTCCGGTGAGCAGCATGATCAGGCAGAACGGCCCGATCAAGATCGCGGCCTGGCGTCTGATGATGGAGAAGTATCAGGACTTCTATACGAGGTTCGTACACGAGTTCCGGACCCGGCACGGGCTGACCGTGAACGAGTTCGACGTGCTCATCAACGCCCGACCCGAGGCCCAGGTGCGCCATCGAGACCTGCTGCGCAGCCTCGTGATCAGCCGCAGCGCGCTCAGTCGACTGCTCGGCAAGCTCGAGGATCGTGGCTTGGTCACGCAGGAGCCCGACCCGGAGGATCAGCGCGGGGTGCTCGTCGCCTTGACCGAGGAGGGACTGCGGCTCTGCGACGAGGCGGCCGCGACGAATGCGGAGATCATCATCGACGGTTTCGCCGGGCTCACGGATGCCGAGGCCGACGAGATCTTCGAACTCGTATCGAAGGTCCGCCCGGTCGAGTAGGGGAGCGGGCGAGCCGCATTCCCGCGGAACTGTCCCCCTCCCCGCCCGCCGCGAAGAGGGCTACGATGTGGCCATGAGCAACGTCGAGACCCGCCCCGATCAAGTGGTCTGCAAGGCCGGGGGACTGCCTGGGCCGGCCTGTGACCAGCAGGGACGTTCCCCGGTTGAGATCATCACCTCCCGTGAGGTTCCGCTCGGCGGGCCGCGGGCGATGATCGTGCGCCGCACCCTGCCGCAGAGGCAGCGCTCCCTCATCGGACCCTGGTGCTTCGTCGACCACTACGGACCCGCCGATGTCTCGGTCACCGGCGGCATGGACGTCGCCCCGCACCCGCACACCGGACTGCAGACCGTGAGCTGGCTGTTCGAAGGCGCCATCCAGCACATCGACTCCGGCGGCAACGCCGGCCTCGTCCTGCCCGGCGAGGTCAACCTCATGACCGCCGGCGCCGGCATCTGCCACGCCGAGGTCTCGACCGAGGAGACCACGACCCTCCACGGCGTCCAGCTGTGGCTGGCCCTGCCCGAGGCCACCCGCCACCAGCCCGAACGCGAATTCGAGCACTTCGAACCCACCCCTGTCTCCTTCGCCGGCGGAGAGATGCTCGTCTTCCTCGGAAAACTCTGGGGAACGGAGTCTCCGGTGCAGACTCATTCGCCGCTGCTCGGCGCCGAGATCCGCCTCGACCCCGGTGCGAGCATCGACCTGCCCGTGAACCCGGGATTCGAGCACGGCCTCCTCGTCGACTCCGGCGATATCGCCCTGGAGAACGTGGACCTGCCCGTCGCGGCGGTCGGCTACACGGGAACCGGTGTTGAAGAGCTGCGCATCGCCAACCGCAGCGACGAACCCGCCCGACTCATCCTCCTCGGCGGCGAACCGTTCCCCGAAGAGATCGTCATGTGGTGGAACTTCGTCGGCCGCACCCACGAGGAGATCGCGGCCTACCGCGAGGAATGGCAGGCCGAAGGCGACCGCTTCGGCGTCGTCGACGGCTACGTCGGCAAGGGTGGGCCCGGCCGCAATGCCGACGGCATGGGAAGGCTCCCCGCGCCGAGGCTGCCCGACGTCACGATCAGACCGCGGAAGAATCCGCCGCCCCAGGTTCAAGGTGGACCCGCGGAATAGAACCGCCGCGAATTCCGCTCCACCCAGTACCAGCAGAGCACGACGAAAGGGTTATCGCCATGGTGAAGACATTCGAGGACAAGACCGGCGCCGAGGTGACCGTGTCGATCAACGAGGCCACCCGGTCCTATGACATCGCCGTCGCCGACGGCACCGTCGCCGGCCACGCGTATTTCCTGCCAGGTCCCGAGGCAGAGACCGAACGCATCTTCCATCACACCGTCGTCGATGAACAGTTCGGCGGTCGTGGGTTATCGAAGATCCTCGTCGCCGAAGCGCTCGAGGACTCACGCGAACGCGGAATCACGGTGGTGCCCGTGTGCCCGCTCTTCGTCAAGAAGCTCCAGGAGGCCGGCGACGACTACACCGCACAGGGCGGGAAGTACCGCAACGCCACCGGCGCCGACATCGACATCGTGAAAAGCCAGGCGTGAGCGGGTCGATGAGCAACGCGAGTCGCCCCTTCATCGACAAGATCCACCCGGAGAACTATAAAGCCATGGCCCAGGCGGCCGCGGCATCGCGGAAGGCCTCGCGTGCCGCAGGACTCGATGACGGGCTCATCGAACTCGTGAACACACGGGTCTCGCAGATCAACGGCTGCCGCACCTGCCTGAGCATCCATGCTCCGGCCGCACGGAATGCCGGGATCTCTCAGCTCAAGCTCGATGTGCTGCCCAGCTGGCACGAGGCTGAGATCTTCACCGATGAGGAGTTCGCGGCCCTGACCCTCGCCGAGTCGCTGACCGTGCTCGACAAGGCCGCCGATCGCGACCAGATCGCCGCGGACGCGGCCCAGCATCTGACAACCGAGCAGATCTCGGCGATCGAGTGGTCGATCATCCTCATCAACGCGTTCAACCGCATCTCGATCGCCAGCGACCACCCGGTGTTCGGAGCTCGGCAGGACTGAGCGTCTGCCGGCCGATTGGGTGCGGTCGACCGAGTGGTTGGACTCGGCGGGCCTCAGTTGAGGATCTGCTTGTCATCGTCCGCGCGGATCGCGGCGAGACGCCCCCGCCACATCTGCAGATACTGCGGGCTCAGGCTGGCTGTGCCATGGCCCAAGGCTGCTGCGCCGAACGCCACCGACGGGGAGGGCATCGGGCCCGATTGTTGAGACTGCCCGTCCCGGAGGGCTGCTGATCAGTCACACTTGAGCCCGACCGTTGCACGACCGCTGAGCCTGAACGACCGGAGCCCGCCTATGTCCACCTCCACATCGACGACCACCGACGGGGCCACCTCGGCGCCGGTGACCTTCGGAGGTCGCCTGCGGCTCATCGGACCCGGAATCGTGCTCGCGCTCGCCAGCGTCGGTGCCTCCGACATGCTCACGACGATGAACTCCGGGGCCGAGTACGGTCTCGCGCTCATCTGGGTCTTCACGGTAGGCATCGTGCTCAAGTTCGTGCTCTCCGAGGCGGTCTCCCGGCTGCAGATGAGCGGGGACCGGTCGCTGCTGTCCCACCTCACCGGCTTCGGCGGGCGGACCTTCCCGGTGCTCTTCCTCATCGCCGAACTGCTCGTCGGGCTCTTCTTCGGCGCCGGCGTCGTTGCGGTGACGACGAACATCCTCCAGGCGATCTTCCCGGTGCTTCCGTTCTGGCCGATGGCCGTCGTCGTGCTGCTCTCGGCCTCGGTGCTGGTGGGCATCGGCCGCTACGGTCTCGTCGAAAAGGCGATGATGGGCTTCGGGATCATCATGTTCTTCGGCATCATCGCGCTCGCGATCTCCGTCTTCCAAGGTGACGGCGCCCAACAGGTCGCCGCCGAGACCGTGGTCCCGACGTTCCCGAACACGTCCATCATCACGGTGATGTCGCTCATCGGCGGCGTCGGCGGGGCGACCGGCATCCTCGCGTACTCGTTCTGGATCCGGGAGAAGTCCTGGCGGAGTCCGGACTGGAAACCCGTCGTCCGCCTCGACCTCGTCATCAGCTACGGCCTCGTCTTCGTATTCGCCGTGGCGATGAGTGCGGTCGGGGCCTTCATCCTCTACGGCCAGGGCTTCACGATCGCGGACAACGACTCACTGTTCGCCATCGCCGACAGTCTGGTCAGCCGCATCGGTGACGTCGGACGGATGGTCTTCCTCATCAGCTTCCTCGCCGTGGTGTACACGAGCGTGCTCGGCGGATTCTCCGGCATCGCCTACGTCACCGCCGACTGCCTGCGAGTGCTCAGGCGTTACCCGCACCAGGACGAGGCACGCTTCGACATGTCGGCGAAGTCGGTCGAGTTCCGCGGCGCGCTCGTCTACCTGTCGGTGGCAACGCTGGTCATCATGGGGCTCGGCAAGCCCGTCACTCTCGTCCTCGTCTACGCTGCGATCAGCGCGTTCATCCTGCCGGTGCTCGCGCTCGCCCTGCTCGTCATCCTCAACCGCGGATCCGTGCCGACCGGTCTGCGCAACACGTGGTGGTCGAATCTGCTGCTCACCGTGTGCCTGGCACTCTTCGGATTCTTGGCGATCCTCCAGGTCAAGGAGTCGGTGATGGGGTTCATCGGGTGAAGTGAGGCGCACCCGACAACTGTCGGGTGACTGCGCGAAAAGCACGATGGTCTGGCGGTGGTGCCGCGGTGCCGGGGTCGGCATACTTGGTGACATGACACAACGACGGTCACGATTCGACGCGGAGCTCGCCGCGAGTCTGTCCGTCATCGGCGGGGTCTTTCCGCCGACCATCACTCCTTCGCTCATCGACTTCATGCGAGTCTCGTACGCCTCGGAGCCGCTGGCGGAGACTCTCAGCGGCCGTCGGGTCGAACATTCCGAATATCAGGTGCCGGGCCACCTCGGCGAGGCCATCACCGTCTCCGTCTTCAGACGATCCGGGGACACCGGACGACGACCGACGATCGTCTACGCCCACTCCGGCGGGCTGATGTTCGGCGATCGCTTCAGCGCGCTCGGCCTCAACCTCGACTGGGTCGAGAAGATCGGTGCGATCCTCATCTGCCCCGAATACCGCCTGGCGCCCGAGTTCCAAGACCCCTATGCGCGTGAGGACATGTACGCCGCGCTCCTGTGGACGGCAGAGAACGCCGACACCCTCGGCGTCGACCGCGCCCGACTCATCGTCGCCGGAGCCAGCTCCGGAGGGGGACTGGCCGCCGGAATGGCGCTGGCGGCCCGCGACCGGCACGGACCGAAGCTCAAGGGCCAACTGCTCATCTACCCGATGCTCGACGACCGAGGCATCACACCGTCGACCCGTCAGTTCGACGGCATCGGCGTCTGGGATCGGGTGAGCAACGAAACCGGATGGCAGGCGATGCTCGGCGATGACTACCGCACCGAGGCGGTCTCGCCCTACATCGCACCATCGCGTGCCAACGACCTCACCGATCTGCCGCCCGCGTACATCGACGTGGGCTCGGCCGAGATCTTCCGGGACGAAGCCGTCGCCTACGCCTCGGCCCTCTGGAACGACGGCAGCGAAGCGGAGCTGCACGTGTGGCCCGGAGGCTTTCACGCCTTCGACATCTTCGCCGCCCATACACACCTTGCGCAAGGAATGATCAGCACCCGAATGGCCTGGATCGAGAAGCTCCTGGCCGACTGAAAGGAACATCATGTCTGAGAACACAGCTGTCAACGACGCAGTTGTCCGCGTGGCCACGAAGACCGTCGACAGCGGCGGCGTCCCAGGCGTCGTCGCCGGAGTGACCACCGATAAGGAGACCATCAGTCTCACTGCTGCAGGAGTCCGCTCCCTCGACGATTCGCAGCCGATGACCACGGACTCCGTGTTCATGATCTTCTCCACGACGAAGGCCCTGACCGGCACCGTGGCACTGCAGCTGGTGGAGTCGGGAGAGCTCGACCTCGACGCCCCGGCGAAGGACTATGCCCCGGGACTGGCCGACGTGCAGGTCATCGACGGTTTCGACGACGGCGGAGAACCGATCCTCCGCGCACCCGCCAGCGAACCGACCACCAAACAGCTGCTGCTGCACACCGCCGGCTTCAGCTACGACTTCTTCAACGAGAAGTACGAACGGCTCGCCCGCGAACACGGCCAGCCGAGCATCGTCACCGCCACCAGGAAGGCGTTGGAGACTCCGCTGCTGTTCGACCCCGGCACCCAGTGGGAGTACGGGTCGAACATGGATTGGGCCGGCCAGGTCATCGAAGGCATCACCGGAAAGACTCTGGGTGAGGCGATGCGCACCCGAGTCCTCGAACCGCTGGGCATGGACGACAGCACCTTCCGTCCGACCGCGTCGATGCAGGAGCGGCAGGCCACGATGCACCAGCGCACCGACGGCGAACTCGCGGCGACCGACTTCATGCTGCCCGAACCGGAGGTGGAGATGGGCGGCCACGGACTCTTCTCGACCGTCGATGACTACCTGAAGTTCATCAGGATGTGGCTCAACGACGGAGCAGCCGACGACGGAACCGTCGTCCTCCGCCCCGAAACGGTGGACATGGCCACGCAGAACCACCTCGGCGATCTTCGGGTGAAACTGCTGCCCGGAGTCATCCCGAGCTTGTCCAACGATGCGGAGTTCTTCCCCGGCATGCCGAAGACCTGGGGATACACGTTCATGATCAACGAGGAGGACGCCCCGACCGGACGCCCGGCCGGCGCCGCCGCATGGGCGGGTCTCGCCAACCTCTACTACTGGTTCGACCGACAGAACAAGATCGGCGGGTACTGGGCCACACAGATCTTCCCCTTCGCCGACCCCGAATCCGTCGGTGGGTACCTCGAGATGGAGACGGCAGTCTACGATGCTCTGAAAGGCTGATTCGCGACCGAGGCGAATCGCGACCGTCGGGCGACAATCGTGGAACGCCAATCGTCGACCGACGGACGAACGAGGAGGTGGTGACGTGCAGGAGCTGCTCGGCAGGATTGCCAAGCTCGATCCCGAGGCGAGCCTGGGTCTGCGCGTCATCGCCTGCTTCGACGAACTCATGGCCGGCGAGGTCAATTCCCATGCCCTCGCCTCCGCTGCCGCGGCTCTGGCCGGTTGCCCGGCCGGCTTTCGCAGTGGGGACGGGAGCAGGCAGCTGAGGGTCGATTCAGGCGGAGTCTCGATTCCGGGAGACCGACCCGCCGAGGTGGCCGCCCTGTCCCTGCCGAACGATTCCGAGGTCTGGCTCGAGCGGGAGGACGCTGCCTTGCCCAACGATGAACTCATCCTTGAGAGATTCGGCCTGGCCATCGGCGTGAGATTCGGTCTCGAACGGCAGCAGCTGGAGACCCCGCGGGACGTGGCGCTCGCCCTCGATCCTGCCGCGACGCCCGAAGACCGGAGTGCTGCCGCGGTTCGCCTCGGGCTGATGCCAGGCTCGGGATATCGAGTCCTCGCGGCCCCGCTGTTCGCCGTCTTCGAGAAACGACCCGCCGGTCCCACCGATGTCATCACCAGCGAACATGGCACGCTGCAGGTGGTCATCGTGACCGACGACACCGAGGACATCGCCGTGACACCGGCCGGACTGGGGCCGTCCGGGTCGATCGGAGAACTGCCGCGGTCACTGCGGGCAGCCGTGGTGGCACTGCGGCTCAGCCGCCCGCCCGAGGAAGGGCTCGTGCGGGCGGAAAACTTCGGTGGGCTCGTCGAACTGCTCGCCGAATCATCTGACACAACCGATCCGGACGCTGCGCTGATCGACGAGATCATGGACTCGCCGTGGGCGGAGTCCACGGTGCGCGTGCTCCTCGAAGCACCGACGATCAGACAGGCGGCCCGCGACCTCGGTCTGCACCACAGCACGGTGCAGAGCCGGGCCGAGCAGATCGAACGCTGCCTCGGCTACGACCCGCTGTCGGGTTACAACCGCACCAGGTTGGGCATCAGCGTGCTCCGGTGGCGGCTTCGCAATTCCCGAGTGCTTGAACTTCCGGGGCCCGTGGGGTGAGGTGCGTCAGGTCCCGGGTTTGATGGAGAGTTTTCTACTTGGAATTCATCAACTCACACATGAGCTAGGCAACCTGTGGCAGCTTGTTGAAATACTCGGGTCGGAACGCGGTTGGAGTCGCCTCACCGAGTGCTCCGTGAGGCCGGTACGTGTTGAACCACTGCACCCACTTCGCCGTGGCGATCTCGACTTCGGCAGTACCCTTTTATGGATCCTAGTTCCGGATCAGCTCAACTTTATAGAGAGAGTTCAGCGCTCGGCGAGGGCGTTATCGTATGAGTCGCCCTTCGGTTCGACAGACGCGACGGTGCCTTATTCGGCAAGGGCCTCGCCGTAGCAAATCGCCCACCTCGATTGTCACCGATCCCCGCATCAGTCCCACACATAATCAGGCATCTGGCATTCGTAAATCTCTGACGTGGAATAATGCGAAACATGTATGAATCTATGTCTCCGGCCTCTTCACCTCAGCAGTTCAAACATGCAAACGATTTGAGCGAATTCGTGCTCGCTTCTCCCTCGTCCTATCACGCTGCGCAAAAGGTCGCGCGGGATCTTGAAGCTTCTGGATTCACTATTCTCAGTGAACGCGAATCATGGTCGATAGAGCCTGGCGGAAAATATATCGTGGTCCGTGACGGTGCCGTAGCGGCGTGGGTGGTCCCGGAGAGCTTGAAAAACAAGCCCGGCACCCGCTCAATCTACACTTACTTCACGATCGTTGGCGCACACAACGATTCGCCCGGGTTCAAGCTCAAGCCGAATCCGGATTTCAACGCGGAAGGAGCGGAACAGGTTGGAGTCGAAATATATGGTGGCCCACTTCTGAACTCTTGGTTGGATCGAGAGTTGACTTTGGCTGGTCAATTAACTTTGAAGGATGGCTCCACATCGCTGGTGCAGACTGAACCTATTGCTCGAATCCCACAACTGGCCGTGCACTTGGATCGTTCTGTCAATGACAAATTAGTGCTGGACAAGCAGAAGAATCTGCAACCTGTCATCGGCTTGGCCTCAGGGGCATCGCCGACAGTTGGAAAGTCAGGTGCAATGGAATTACTGGCCGAATCAGCAGGCGTCGATGCCGACGACATTGCCGGGTACGACGTCTTCACATATCCGGCGCAAGCACCGGCGATATTTGGAGCTCGGAAGGAGTTCTTGGCCTCGCCACGATTGGACAACCTTGCGTCTGTCTATGCTGCCTCGTCCGCATTGGCCGGTGTCGGGGCTTCCCAACTGTCGGGCATAGCTCTTATGGTCGCGTTTGACCATGAAGAGGTTGGTTCACAGACTCGTTCGGGAGCGTCGGGGCCTTTCCTCGCGGACGTGACGCAGCGGATCATCGGCGCGTTGGCCCCTGACATGACGAATCCAAAGGAGCTTTACCTGCGTGCTCTAGCTGGATCAACTTGCATTTCATCGGATGCAGGACACGCGGTGCACCCGAACTTCGCTGATCACCATGATCCTGTCAATCGGCCAGTTCTCGGTGGAGGACCACTTCTCAAAATCAATGCGCAGCAAAGGTACTCAACGGATTCGGTGGGGACAGCGCGCTGGGCAGCCGCGTGTGCTTCGGCAGGTGTGGAATACCAAGAATTCGTCTCGAACAATTCTATCGCCTGCGGAACCACGATTGGGCCGCTCACCGCTACACGGCTGGGAATCACCACGGTCGATATCGGGCCAGCACTGTGGTCGATGCACTCGGCACGGGAGATGTGTGCAGTCAATGACATCGCTGCCCTCCACGATGGCTTGGCCGCGAGCTTTTTGACATTGTGAGACTGGGATCGATTCATGGGCGGCATCGTCGAACAGATTGAACAGGACTTCAAGAAACCTGAGTATCGGTATATGCAGCCGACGCTGGATTATCTGGCGCGCATGCTGGCGTGCTCGTTATACATCGAGGACTCTGAAGGTCGCCTGCTGTTCGCGCAATCCGACCCTGTAGGTGATGACTGGCGAACCGATTTCACTCCGTTGTCACTTCCTGCGATCAGGCATTATGAGCGGGCCACTCGAATCTGGACCCGATCTGCAGAGACCTATATTCCGGTTCCGGGAGATCAATCATTCCAATTCCGTCGGACGGTAATCCCACTGACATATCACAGCGAAGTCTTTAGCTTCATCCATATTGTCAGTCCTGCGCCCTCGCAGCATTGGCCGGTCGGCGATCCTGAAATCGGCGAGCTTGTCACTGCGGTCGCGAACAAACTGTTCATCCTGGTTCTCGGGACGATTAACGAATATCGTGCTGAGATCTATCACCAACATGCGAGGATCGATGTCCGGCGGGCAGCCAGAGACCATCCCCGAACACTCACCGGTGCTGCCGACGTTTTGACCGCTTGCGCCTTCGTGCCGCTATGTTCGAGTATCAATACCAATGCTCGCACTATCGACTATCGGAGTATGGCCACGATGGCGGGAATGACATTGGCGGACAGGCTGACCGAAGAGCATGGACCTGTAACAGGGGTGACTTGTCGATCCGAATCGGACTCCGCGCGACTCGATCTCATTATGTATTTCACGACAGTTGGA
Organism: Brevibacterium permense; assembly: GCF_013280495.1. GTDB lineage: Bacteria > Actinomycetota > Actinomycetes > Actinomycetales > Brevibacteriaceae > Brevibacterium > Brevibacterium permense. The sequence continues at coordinate 154,304 of NZ_JABSSX010000004.1, read as the reverse complement.
TCATTACGCCTCGCCGAAATAGCTAAGCAATTGCGCGATGCTCTTTCAGCGTTGCACTGGAACTTGAAAATCGGCCTAAGTATGATCCCCGACGGTCAAGCAGGTATCGAGCGAGGTGAGCAAGAAGCTCGTGCGATGATCAATCTGAGTTCGGACGCCTCGAGGGCTCCACAGGTGCTTACCCGCGACGACGGAGGAGTGAGCGCCCTGGCTTTGGTCAGAGGCGGCGGCGCCGGATTCCTCGGCTATGCCGAGTTCATAAAATCGGCGCTGGCCGACGCAGAGCCAGAATTGCTCGATACCGCGCGTTCTTTCGCCCGACACGAATGCAACGTCTCGAATACCGCGATTGCGCTTGAAGTCGATCGTCGAACCGTCACCTACCGATTGCACAGGATCGCACGATTGACGGGACTCGATCTACCAAGCTTCCCAGCGAAGATTGTCTTATACCTCGCCTTCCTGCCAGAATCCCCTGAAACGTAGGAACACCCGGCCACACATAGCCTAATACGCTTGAGGCCGTAATTTCTCAGGTGGGAAACGAGAAGGCGACAATTTCCCCCTCGTGGCCGTATCGCCGCAAGCGCGGCCTCCCATAGCATCAATTCGTAATCTCCGTGACCGACGTCATACAACTGCACGAACGTCATGGAAGAAGCAACGCAAAGTCCCCTGAACGGGTAGGCGGCAATGACGCCTAGCTTCTCCGGGGGAGCCGCGACAGGAGGGAACTGCTATGACACTAGGAGTAATCCGTGTTGTCTCCCTAGAGGCAACATCGGATATCAGCAAGCACGGTCAGTTGATGGAAGAATTCTCCGGAATTCGCACGGTGTCGATGTCGATCGCCGATCAGCCGAACGGGGTGCACGACGCGAACTCGGAGCAAGAGGCTGTCCCGAAGATCATCTCTCTGGCGGAGCGGCTCTCCGCTCGCGCCGACGTGGATGCGGTGACGGTAAGCTGTGCCGCCGATCCCGCAGTTGACCAGCTTCGCCAACAGCTCGATACAACGGTGTTCGGAGCGGGCCATTGCGGGGCAAGCATCGCTCGTGCGGCGGGGAGTCGGATCGGAGTCATCGGCATCACCGAGGCGATTCCCGCAGGCATCGCAACGGTGCTTGGTAACTCGCTCCTCGGCTACCGGCACAGCGACCGCGCTCAGCAGACAACCAGTCTTAGCAACGTCGGAGTTCTAGAAGATCTCACCGAGCACGCGAGCGACTTGGCGGACGAGGGTGCAGACGTCCTCCTGTTCGCATGCACGGGATTCTCCGGGATCGGGCTGAAAAAGCACCTACGGACCCACGTTTCCATTCCTATCATTGACCTCATCGAGGCGCAGGCGACGAGCTACGCTCTGATAAAAGGAACACCATGACTGCAGAAACCGCAGAACAGAAGAAGAGCTGGGCATCGAACACGATCTTCGTCGTCGTATCAGCGCTCGTCGCCGTATTCGGCTCCATTATCGGCGTGCAGCTCATCGCCCAGCTCGGTATCACACCAAATACGTCTATAATCGGCGTACTCGTCGCCATCATCATCGCACGCGTGCCACTTGGGTGGTTCCGCCAGTTCCGAGACGTACACACGCAGAACCTAGTACAAACCACCATGTCGGCGGCAACGTTCGGCGCAGCTAACAGTCTGCTCCTTCCCATCGGCATTCCCTACGCGCTCGGAATGCCCAACCTTGTCTGGCCGATGCTTATTGGATCCGGTATCGCGCTGGCCATCGACGTCTTCATCTTCTATAAGGTCTTCGACTCCCGGCTTTTCTCGGCCAACGAATCCTGGCCGGTTGGAGTGGCAACAGCTGAGGCGCTCAAAGCCGGGGACTCGGGCGGCAAGAAGGCCGGGCTACTGGGCGTCGGAATCCTGGTAGGCATCGCAGGCAGCTACTTCGGCGTCTCGATGTCAGCTTTCGGAGTCGCGTTCATCGGTAACATCTGGGCACTATCATTCTTCGGCATCGGTCTGCTCGCCGGCGGGTACTCGGAACCTCTATTCGGCATCGACATCACAGCCGAATACATTCCCCACGGAATGATGATCGGAGCGGGCATGGTCGCTCTTGGTCAGTTCATCTTCATCCTCGCCGGAAAGAAGGACAAGAGCGGCAAATCCGATCAAACCATAGACGTCGCCCAGACTTCTTCGCCTGAAGAATCCGTGGGGGCCATTTCCGAGAATTCCGGCTATCGTTCGTTGCAAACGGTTGGCCGAAGAGAGCCGACCCGGACTGAGAAGGGTGTGCGCCGAACATTCGTCGTCGGTTCGATTCTCTACATGGCCGGCGCACTGATTCTGGCTGCAGCAGGAGGAATACTGACACAGATGAGTGGATGGCAGATCGTCACCTTCATCTTGTTCGCGGCTGTAGCAACCTTCTCCTCTGAGGTCATCGTTGGCATCGCAGCCATGCACTCGGGGTGGTTCCCTGCTTTTGCGGTCACACTCATCATGCTGGTAATTGGCCTTCTCATCGGGTTCCCACCGGCCGCACTCGCACTTCTAGCAGGCTACGTGGCAGCCACGGGACCAGCGTTCGCCGACATGGGCTACGACTTCAAGACCGGAGCGCTGATTCGACGAGGTGTGCCAATCGCGCAGGAACTCTACGGTCGTCGCCAACAGCTCAAAGCAGGCATCATCGGCTTCGTCGTGGCCTTCGTCGTCGTGGCTCTCGCACACGAGTCCCTGTTCTCCCAAGGACTGATCCCGCCCGTGGACAAAGTCTTTGCGACCACGATCGAGACCGGAGTGACCGGATCGGCTGGGCTCAAACTGTTCCTGTGGGCGATCCCCGGAGCCATCGTGCAACTCATCGGAGGACCTAAACGGCAGGTGGGCATCATGTTCGCTACCGGTCTGCTGATCGTGAATCCGCTCGCTGGCTGGGCAGTCGTTATCGGCATCATCCTGAGAATCATTGTGGCCAAGATCTGGGGCCAGAAGGCCGAATCCGCCACCTATACGCTGGCTGCCGGCTTCATCGCCGGTGATGCACTCTTCAACTTCTTCAGCTCAATTTGGAAGGCAAGGTAAAAACAAACATGCGAAAGACTCTGACACGTAAAGACGGTGTCGCAGCGGTATACGGCGGTGGAGTCCTCGGCGGTGGTGGAGGAGGCCATATCGAGACCGGCCTTGCTCAAGTCGAGGAGGTCTTCGCCAACGGAACCGGCCCTGAACTCGTGACGCTCGATGAAATCTCTCCGATGGCAACAACGGCATGTGTAGCACTCGTAGGTGCCCCGTCAGCCGAAGACACTTCCGTGAGCACGGATCAGCTCATCGGCACCGTGCGCGATCTACAAAGTTCGACTGGAGTCGAACTTGCCGCATTGATGACAAATGAGAATGGGCCGGCCACCTCGACCAACGGTTGGCTGCAGGCTTCTGCCCTGAACCTGCCGATCCTCGACGCGCCGGCCAACGGTCGTGCGCACCCGACAGGGATCATGGGATCACTTGGGCTTCACAAAGAGACTGATTATCAATCCACGCAGGCTTTCGCCGGTGGTGCGGGTGATCGATCCCTGTCAGGAGTCGTACGCGGAGGCTTGAATACTACCGCAAAGGCAGTTCGGAAACTCTCAGTATTGGCAGGAGGCATGGTCGGAGTCTGTCGCAATCCGGTTAGCATCGCTCGAGTACGCGAGAATGCGGCAATCGGTGCAATTAGCCGCGCGATCGACGTCGGCCGTGCACACATGGACGGTTCCACCGGTCGCGACAAGATCGGCAATGTCGTCGACCTCCTGGGTGGGAAAGTGCAGGTGCAGGACACCGTTCGATCCGTCGACCTGCGGAAAGAGGGCGGATTCGACGTGGGGGAGATACATATAGGAACGGCCGAACTCACGTTCTGGAACGAATACATGACGCTGGAAATCAGTGGGCAGAGACTGGCAACTTTCCCCGATTTGATCATGACACTTGACACGGAGACCGGGCTTCCAATCGTCAGCGCCGGCGTGGAAGCTGGCCAAAACCTAACGGTGATCACAGTGAACCGCGACCAGCTGATACTGGGCTCATCCATGTTCGATCTGGACTTACTACGTGGGATAGAACCTATCGTGAAGAAACCTATCGCCTCATAGCACAACTCGGGCTTCTTTGGCCCACCTACGCATATTCGAAGAATCAGAGAGGAATTGCTTTCTAACCATGTTGAAACAAGTGCTCGACACACTCGAAATACTCGATACACCACATGTCAGTGGAGCGGTAGTGAAGGCTGCTGTGGAATCCTCCGGGCCTGCAGCGGTCACCGTGGAGACCGTCACGAGCGACAAGGGCACAACCGACTTCGTACGCATTCTTGTCCAGGGCAAGTCTGGCAAGAGCAGAGGCGGAAGTGCGCCTACGCTTGGGGTTATCGGCCGCCTGGGCGGGCTCGGTGCACGCCCGACGCGAGTCGGGTTCACGTCTGATGGGGACGGGGCAGCTGTGGCAGTGAGTACTGCGTTGAAGCTGTCCGCCATGGCGTCTGCTGGAGATGTCTTGGACGGTGATGTCATCATCGCCACGCACATTTGTCCTGATGCCCCCACGCGCCCACACAAGCCCGTGGAGTTCATGGACTCACCGGTTGACATCAATGTCATGAACCAGCACGAAGTTACTGATGAGATGGATGCCATCCTGTCGATCGACACTACAAAGGGCAACCGGCTCGTCAACGTGAGCGGATTTGCCATCACGCCGGCCATCTTGGACGGGTACGTGCTTCGCGTGCCAGACGATCTGGTCGACATCATGGAGGTTTCTACCGGAAAACCGTGCGTAACATTCCCAATCACCAACCAGGACATCACCCCTTACGGGAACGGCGTCTACCATGTCAACAGCATCGTTCAGCCGGCGACGGCTGCGAAGGTGCCGGTCGTCGGAGTGGCAATCACGACTGAATCGGCTGTTCCTGGAAGTGCGACCGGTGCCAGCCACGAGATTGACGTCGCCGAAGCCTCACGCTTCACAATCGAAGTCGCCAAGGCATTTGGCAAGCACGATGCCAGATTCGTCGATCAGGATGAGGTCGACACGCTCCGCAACTTGTATGGCTCGCTGGCTCACCTCTATCAGTCGGCAGAGCAATGAGATACGCACAACCATGTGAAGACGAGGGAGCCAACTCGAAGAAAGAGACTAACCCGCTTCAGGTGGGGCTGATCACAATAGGCCAATCGCCGCGTACTGACATTACGGGCGGCTTTCGTGAAATTTTCGAGCCGTACGATGTAGAGATTGTCGAAACCGGTGTACTGGATGGACTAACTTTCGACCAGGTGCGCGCCCAGTATTGGCCGGGCCATTCGGAAGAAACGGCGACCATCTACGTCAGCCGAATGCGTGATGGCGTCGAGGTGAAGCTGCTCAAGAGCCACGTGTACAGGGGGGTTCAGCAACGAATCACCGAGCTCGAGTCAGAATGCGATCTCATCGTAGTCCTGTGCACTGGCACGTTTGATGGGCTGAGTGCTGCTGTGCCTGTCGTCTTCCCGGACGAGGTCCTGCATGATCGCGTGAGAGAGCTAGGGATCGCGTCACAACTTCACGTGATAGCCCCGACTGCTGAACAGAAGCCGTTTCTGACGGCCAAATGGGCTACAGCTGTTGACGAACTGAGTTTCACCATTTCATCGCCGTACCAGGAGTTCCATCTGGCCGATGTGGTGGCCGACATCAGCTCTAGCCGACCCGAAGGCGTCGTGCTGGACTGCATGGGATACCGGAGCGAGCACAAAGCAAGAATCCTCGACTCCTTCCTCCAAGAAGGCCTCGATATCGACTACCAAGTTGCTGAGGAAATTGACCGGGGCGACGTGCCGATTATCTTGCCCCAGGAAACGGTCGCAAACTACGTTCACAGCCTTCTTGACACGGACCAACGACTTTCTGCGGGGAACCGCGAGGGCCAATAGCGGTTCGGTGCTTTTGGCTAATGCTCGGCAAGTAAGCTCTCGCGCCCTGACCGCCTTTGCTGCAGAGCCTTACCACCGCTAAGGTGAGATTCATTCGCCGAAAATTCTCCGAGGTGGGGCGTCTTTACATGGCAGAGACGCCGCACCAAGGGACTGTCAACCGCCCCGGGGGCAATGGAGACGGTGAAGGCACGGAAAGGTCCCAGCCGAGACCATCGGCACCACGTCATACCCTCATGCCACAATCAGCCCTGTCAGGCCGACGGTAAGCCCTGACCACCGCCCAGCACCGACCCATGAAAGATCGAGGTTAGGGCCGGGGCATAAGGTCGGAGGTTTGAAACGTGTTGGTCAGCTGGTCTGTGATCAGCGACTTTTGGCGGCTGACAAGTTCTATCGTGCGTTTGCCTTCTGCAACCTTCTCACCCCATTTTGCTTCGAGCCTTCTTAGCTCCTCATCGTGGGCACTGTTGCTGTCGGCCTGTGAACGATTGAACCGCTGATTAATTTCGGCGGCTCGTTGCTGAGCAAGAGCAGTTGCGTTTTGATGCTCTTTGGGAAGACGAGCAAACTTGCTTTTCCAATGTTTGAACGCGAAGTAGCCAAGGGCAATCAGCGCGACGAAGATGAGTGACAAAACAAAAATGCTTGTAACCTTGGGAACAGCTAACACTGAGGCTCTGACACCGCCATATAGTTCGGTGGGGTAGGTACTGAGTGCAAATGCAGGGGGTCAGTGAGCTCGGCGTATGTTGCACAACGTGCACCTAGAAACACTTAGCGAGTCGGCAGGGTGGGAGCCATCTATGGAGCAGGGAGCCATGAAGAAAGAAATCAACGTCGTGGGTGCCATCATCGTCGACGGTTCAAATGTCTTGGCAGCGCAGAGAAGCGCAACGATGTCTCTGCCCGGCATGTGGGAGTTTCCCGGTGGCAAGATCGAAGCCGGTGAAACTCCTCGTGCGGCTCTCGTCCGGGAGCTCCAAGAAGAGCTATTATGCACGGCTGAGATTGGAGATGAAGTCGCTTCGACTCGGCACGAGTACGATTTTGGCTTCGTCACCCTGACTACCTTCTACTCAAAGCTAGTCGAAGGCGAACCGAAACTAACTGAACATTCCGAAATTCGATGGATCGAAGCAACCGACCTCGATTCGGTGGAGTGGGCGCCAGCTGATATACCTGCAGTTGAAAAGGTGGTGCAAGATTTCTCAATGACCGAGGAGTAGGCGTGGCAACAGTTCCAGAGCATGTTCAGCGAGACACAGCGTTCGGATTTCTTGATCGTTCGTCACCCGCGGACCGCCTCTTCAACCCGATGTTGGTTTCAAATGTTGAAGCCAACACGATGCACAAAGCCATTCTTGAAGAACTGAGACGTTCGAAGAGCTTCACCTTTTCAGTTGCATTTGTCAGTTCAGATGCAATCGCTTCATTGAAGCAACCACTGATTGAGTTCCCGGGCCGGGGCCGAATCATCACTTCGACTTACTTAGGTTTCAATTCACCTGAGTCATTTAGGGAACTGAAGAATCTCCACGACCTTGGCATCGAAGTGTACGTGTTTGAAGATGACACAAGAGGTTTCCATCCCAAAGGCTTCATCTTTGAACAAGCAGCTACGACCACAGCGATCGTGGGTAGCTCCAATCTGACTTCTCGGGCGCTCAAGCGAAACCACGAGTGGAACCTGAGGTTCTCAGCACTTCCTGACGGCGATATTGTTCAGCAGCTTGCTGCTGCAATTGATATCCAGCTTGAGTCCGCCACGCTGCTGAGCGATGACTGGATCAATGCATACGAAGAGTTGTACGTCCCGCCTTCGGCACGTAGCGAAATTCCGGGGTCGAACCTTCAGCTGCCAGGGACTCGTACTCAGATTGTCGCCAACGCGATGCAGGCAGAGGCTCTCGTTGAAATTCAAAAAGTACGCGACTCGGGTGAGGATAAAGCTCTAGTCGTGTCGGCGACTGGCACAGGTAAGACCATTCTCGCGGCGCTAGACGTGAAGGCCGCAAATCCGGAACGAGTGCTCTTCGTCGTGCACCGAGAACAAATTCTCGATCGCGCGATTGAGGAATTCACCAAGGTGCTCGATCTTGAGGAACACGAGGTTGGGAAGTTCGTCAGGTTGCGTAGAGAACTTGATCGACGGTTCGTATTCGCAACCGTGCAGTCACTGGGATCAACTGAAAAGCTGAACCAAATCGCACGCGACCACTTCGACTACATCCTCATCGATGAGGTTCATAGGGCTGGTGCGAGGTTGCACCAGAACATCATTCAGTACTTCACCCCGGACTTCATGCTCGGAATCACCGCTACTCCCGAGCGGTCAGACGATTTCAATGTCTATAGCCTGTTCGACTACAACGTGCCCTATGAGATTCGACTACAGAAGGCGCTCGAGGAGGACATGCTCGCCCCGTTCCACTATTACGGCGTCACCGACTTCGAGAAGGACGGCGAAGTTATCGGTGACACAAGCCAGCTGCGGAATCTCGTTGCGCCAGAGAGAGTAGCTCACCTGATCCAGGTGATTGAGCGTTATGGGCACGTAGGCGACCCTGTCAGGGGCCTCATGTTCTGCAGTCGTAAAGATGAAGCTCGAGAGCTATCGACGCTTCTTAACCAGAACGAAGTACATGGCAAACGGCTTCGAACGCGAGCTCTAACTGGTGAAGATTCGGTAGAAACCCGTGAACGTGTCGTCGCCCAGCTTGAAAACGGAGAGCTCGACTACATCATCTCCGTCGATGTGTTTAACGAAGGCATTGATATCCGGACAGTCAACCAAGTGGTCATGCTTCGGCAAACTCAGTCGAGCATCATCTTTACTCAGCAGCTCGGCCGCGGACTGCGCAAGGTAGCTGGCAAGAGCCACCTCATCGTTATCGACTTCATCGGTAACTACACGAACAACTTCCTCGTGCCGATTGCGCTCTTCGGAGACAGCAGCCTGAACAAGGACTCTCTCCGGAAGAAGATGATTGAAGCGCAAGATGTCGGTGCGGTTTCTGGACTTTCAAGCATCAACTTTGATGCGGTCGCAAAGGAGCGAATCTTCAAGTCGATCGAGACCACACGCCTGGATAGCCTGAAGAACCTCAAGCAGTCCTTTAGAGACCTGCATACCCGACTCGGTAGGCCGCCGATGCTCATGGACTATGCGCGCTTTGATGTTGTTGATCCAGTAGTAATCGCCAGTGCGCGTGGCAACTATTGGAAACTGCTCAACGCATTCAAAGTTGTCGACGAGCAGCCCACGGACAGAGAAAGTCAGGTCCTGTCGACGGTCAGTCAGGAGTTTCTGAACGGCAAACGGCCCCATGAACTTCTGGTGCTCGAGCAACTAGTGAGTGCAAGAACTCCTGTGACTGTGAGTGACCTTCGCTCGCTTTTTGATCAAAAGGGAGCGACTTCAGACCAGGCCACAATTGACTCTATTGAAAGAATTTTCAACTTTGAATTCTTCACTGAGGGTGATCAGAAAAAATACGGGATTCCGATCGTTGATTGGACAGACGGCAGGATCAATCCAACCTCAGAATTTCTGGACCTGCTTGAACACTCGCCCAGCTTCTTAGCCCATTTGGATGATGCAATTGAGACAGGGCTCTTCTTATCCCGTCACAGGTACCGCTGGGATGAACGTCTAGAGGCAGGGAAGAAGTACTCGCGCAAAGACGTTTGCCGACTGCTCAATTGGCAAAGCGATCAAAAAGGGACGATGTACGGGTACAAAGTCGACGTCTACTCCAATTCGTGTCCAATCTTCGTGACTTATCACAAAGATGACGACGTGTCGGCGAGCACTTCGTACGAAGACTCTTTTGTCAGCGAGAACACGCTCCGCTGGTTCACGCGCAGCAAGAGGACATTGCAGAGCAAGGAAGTCCGGTCGATTGTGAATAATGAGATCCCGCTGTATCTCTTTGCTAAGAAGGACGACGCTGAAGGCACGGACTTTTACTACTTGGGTCAGGCCACGTCCTCGGACCCAGTGCAAACAAAGATGCCTGGGGAGAACGGGAAGAGTTTGGACGTTGTGACGATGGACCTCAACCTGGAGTACCCCATTGATGCAGCGCTCTATGACTATTTGACGACAGGCCCGGCGATCGAAGAGGCAAAGAGCCGCAGCTCTAAAGCTCCGTCAATTGATCTAAGCCACGAAGAGACACCAATTCGGCTCGAATACAACGAGGATCAGAAAGACAAGCTGTTCTAGCGATGAGGTTGCCGGGGCACCTGGATTTTACTAGTGCTGGTGGCCGACTCGCTGAATCAATGCTTCCCAAGCAAACGTCGCAATCCAGTGGGCCGACACGTACTCGTCTGACACTGCAGCTTCGAGTCCTGGCGCCATCAGCGAATCGACTTGGGTTAGCATGCCTTTGGCCTGGGTCATGAGCTCGTCATTGCCAGTCTTCTCAGCGATCGCTTCTAACTTCGGAGCCAATCGCATCACCGATGCGGCGACGGATAGCCCCAGGCCGTAGAGGTGGCTCTGCTGACCGTCGGTCGGGTCGAGGACCTTGACCGGCGTGAGCGCCGGTGACTCCGGGGACAGCCCCGAAAGGAAACTCGGCAGCCAAGACGCGAGCTCGTCCTCGGTGAGGATCTCAGCCATGAGATCGGCCTCGCACAGGCCGGGGGAGAGGAAGTCGTGACCGCTGCGCTCCTGAACGAAGTTCCACGCGGCATCCTCGGCGAAGAATCGACGTGCCGCGCCCGCGATGATATCGACGACGTCATCGCGGCCAGCCGTCCGAGCGCCGATGAGGATCCGCCGCAGACCGAAGGCCGTATTCGAGTGCACTCCATGCCGAACTGGCGCGGCCACCTTCGGCAACCACGCGGACACAAGGTCGAAGACCATATCCGCGAGCACTTGAGAGTTCGCGCCGAGTGCCCGCAACTCCGAAACCTTGCTGGCATTGAGGACCCGATTGAGCTCGACCGCCCAGGCCCAGCCATACGGCCGCTCCCACGAAGGATTCTCACGGAGGAAAGCCGCCTCGGCGTGCATATTCTCCTCACTCAGGTGTGAAGACATAACTTCAACCGCGCGTTCGCGCCAACCAGCACCCTGGGCCACCTCAGTCTCCAGCAGCGATGCCAGCAGGTAGTGCATGTGCACGCTCGAATGCCAGTCATATGAGTTCGCGAATGCTGGATTCTTCTCCACCGCCGGCACGATGTCGGCGAGACTGCGAGCCAGATGATGGGAGGCGTACGGATATTCGCGGGTGATATTGCTCAGCGCCACCTCGGCGAAGGGGCGGACGTAGTCGTCAATCTGCGGCATGGATCCTCATCGGCTCGGGATTTCCACTTTACGCGGACGAAGACGACAACGACCGGTGAACCGCAGCCGACCGGCGGCGATTCTCTGCGGTTAGGCTGGATCTGGCCGGGACCATCCCCGGACGAAAGCCGCACGAAAGGACGAACGAGCGATGACGCGAACTCCTGAGGTCTTCGGCAAGACCGTCGATGAGCACACCCGGTGCGTGCACTACGCCACCGAACTCGACATCATCGCCATCCGCTTCGCCTGTTGCGACCGCTACTATCCTTGCCACCTTTGCCACTCTGAGACTGCCGATCATCCCGCGCAGCAATGGCCAGGGGAGAAGTTCGATCAGCCCGCCATCCTGTGCGGGAACTGCTGGACCGAACTGACGATCACGGCCTACAAAGCAGCCGACAACTGCCCCGAATGCCACGCACTCTTCAACCCCCGCTGTGCCGCGCATTCGGACTACTACTTCGGTTCCTGATCTCACACAGATCACCCCTTCGGTCGGCGGCCGAAATGTGAGACTCTGAAACCACTATGACTGAGTTCAACGCCTCCGCAGACCCCAACACCGCCTCTCTTCCCCTCAACTCGTCGACGACGAGCCAGATCCCAACCGGCCAGAACCTCCCCACCCGTACCGAGACCGACTCGATCGGCAGCCTCGAGATCCCCGACACCGCCTACTGGGGAGTGCACACGGCCCGGGCGAACGAGAACTTCCCCATCGCCCGTCGCCCCATCTCCGTCTACCCCGACTTCGTCCGCGCCTTCGCCTGCGTCAAACAGGCCGCAGCCCGGGCGAACGCCGAGATCGGAGCGCTCGACGACCAGCGCGCCAACCTCATCGACGCCGCCTGCGAAGAGATCAAGTCCGGCAAGCTCCACGACCAGTTCGCCGTCGGCGTCGTCCAGGGCGGGGCCGGCACCTCGACGAACATGAACGCCAATGAGGTCATCACCAACCGTGCCCTCGAGATCGCAGGCCGGTCCAAGGGTGACTACGCGTTCATCCACCCCAACGACCACACGAACCACAGCCAGTCGACGAACGACACCTACCCGACCGCGATCAAGATCGCGCTGGCGTTCTCACTGCAGAACCTCCTCGGCGAACTCACGCTCCTTGCCGATGCCTTTGCCGCGAAGGGCCGCGAGTTCGCCCATATCGTCAAGGTCGGGCGCACCCAGCTGCAGGATGCGGTGCCGATGACGCTCGGTCAGGAGTTCAACGCCTTCGCCACGACCCTGCGCGAGGACGTCGAACGTCTCGAGGAAGCCGTCGCCCTCCTCGGCGAAGTGAACATGGGCGCCACCGCGATCGGCACCTCGATCAACGCCCCGGTCGGGTACAAGGAAGCGGTCATCAAGCACCTGCGGCAGATCACCGGACTCGACCTCAAAACGGCCGGCGACCTCGTCGAATCGACCTCCGATACGGGTGTTTTCATCACCTTCTCGGGTGCGCTCAAGCGCAGCGCGCTGAAGATGTCGAAGATCGCCAACGACCTGCGCCTGCTGTCCTCGGGGCCGCAGGCCGGCATCGGTGAGATCAACCTGCCCGCCCGCCAGGCGGGATCGTCGATCATGCCCGGCAAGGTCAATCCCGTCATCCCCGAGGCGGTGTCCCAGGTCGCGTACTCCGTGGCCGGCGCCGACGTCACCGTGTCCATGGCCGTCGAAGGCGGACAGCTGCAGCTCAACGCCTTCGAACCGATCATCGCCCACTCGCTGTTCCAGTCGATCACGTGGTTAGAGCGCGCGGCCCAGACCTTCCGCATCAACTGCGTTAACGGCATCACCGCCAACGAGGCGCATATCGAGGACACCGTCGACCGCTCGGTCACCGTCATCACCGCGCTTGCCCCGGTCATCGGCTATGTCGCCGCGGCGAAGCTCGCGAAGGAAGCATTGGCGAAGAACGAACCCATCGCCGATCTCGTCGTCGAGCACGGACTGCTCGAGCGCGACGAGCTCGGCGAGATCCTCCGCCCCGAACGGCTGACCGGCATGTCCGCCGATGATTCCGTGAACAACACCGCCACCAGCGCCGAGGCGGTTCCCCGGGATGAGGTGACCACCGAGCTTCCGATCATCCCCGACCCGGAGGGGTGAGCGGGCCGCGGAGAGCCCGCAGCTCCCTGTTCCGGATCAGGACTCGAGCGACCGCCAGGCATCGTAGGAGCCGGCGAGCTCGGCTACCTGGTATCCGGCACGGCGCAGGGCGCTGGCGGTGATGCTGCTGCGGGTGCCGCTCTGGCAATAGGTGACGATCCGGCCTTCGCTCGGCAGGCGGTCGAGTTCCCACAGGGCGCGGCCGCCGCTGAGCTGGGTTGCACCGGGGATGTGGCCGCCGGCGTGCTCGTTCTTCGAGCGGACATCGACGAGGCGGATGTCGGCTGCGTCTGCGAGATCCGCCGGGTCGACCAGGTCGGCCGGTTGCAGATCCATTCCGGCAAGCGAGGTCACGTAGCCGGTGACCGTGTCGATGCCGACCCGGATGAGATGATTGCGGAACTCTGCCGCCTGATCGGCGTCGTCGGCGAGGACGATGATCGGCGTCGACTCCGCGGCCGGGTCGAAGACCCAGGCGCCGAAGCTCGCGGCTTTGCCAGGCCCCGGGATGTGCAGGGCCCCGGCCGGGGTCCCGACATCGACATCCGCGGTCGGACGGGTGTCGATGAAAGCCGCCGAGCCGTCCTCGATCCTCTCCTGCACGCGACCGGCGTCGAATTCCTCGAGCTCGGCGAGCTCGCCGAGGAGTGACGGGCCCTCCCTGTTCTCGGTCTTCATCCTGGCGAAGTAGGCGTGGGCGTCGGGCTGCCCGGACAGCAGTTCGTCGACGAAGCCCTGCTCATCGCCGCTCTCGAGGAACGGCGACCACCAGGCGAAGGCACGCTCGTAGCCGACGGTGGTCGTCGGAATGGCCCCCAGGGCTTTGCCGCAGGCGCTTCCCGCGCCGTGGGCGGGCAGGATCTGCACGTAGTCGGGGAGGGTGAGCAGGCGGTCGCGGAGGCTGGCGAAGAGGTCGCGGGCACCGGCGAAGCGGGTGTCGGAGCCGCCGGCCGCCTCGTCGAGGAGGTCCGGGCGTCCGGTGTCCCCGACGAAGACGAAGTCGCCGGTGAGCATGAACCCCGGTGCGTCGGCCTGGGCACCGTCGGTGACGAGGAACGACAGGTGCTCGGGAGTGTGGCCGGGGGTGTGCGAGGCGCGCAGGGTGATGTTGCCGAGGGCGATCTCGTCACCGTCGCGCAGGCGCACCGCGTCGTCGAAGCCCGCCCCGTAGGACCAGTCGGGTCCGCCTTCGTCGGAGACGTACATCGTCGCGCCGGTGGCTGCGGCGAGTTCGCGGGTGCCGGAGAGGTAGTCGGCGTGGATGTGGGTCTCGGTGACGGCGGTGATCGTCAGTCCGTGGCGGTCGGCGAGTTCGCGGTAGACCGCGATGTCCCGGCGGGGATCGACGACGATCGCCTCCCCGCTGGCCTGGCAGGCGATGACGTAGCTGGCGTGGGCGAGGTCGGCGTCGAAGATGCGTTCGAGGAGCATGGGAGTCTTCTTTCCGTGGTCGAGGGGTGTTTGGTCGGCCGTGTGGTCAGCGGCCGAAGAGGCGGGAGAAGAAGCCGGGCTTGGCCGCTCGGGCCGCATCATCTTCGGCCTGGGTGTGCTTGCCGTTGCACCACTGGCCGGCCGGAACCGTGCTCTTCACCGACTGGATGTGCTGTCCGCATCCTGCCCACGTGGTCTTTCCGCAGACTCGGCACGTCGCTGCTCGACACATAGCTGTCTCCTTCTTCGGCCATCGCGGGCCTGTTCATCATTGGTTTCATATACCCTCGGGGGTATGCATTCAATATACCCTTAGGGGTATAGTTGATGTCAACATCGAGAATGTGAAAGGACGACGATGAGCGAACGCGACACAGCTCTGACCGAACCGACAGGGGCAGAAGGAGACCCGGGGGAGCGGATGCTGGCCGACCCCGCTGCGCAGAAGAAGATCCTCAACCGACTGCGTCGAGCACAGGGGCAGCTCGGTGCGGTGATCACCGCGGTCGAGGACGGAAGTCACTGCCGCGACGTCATCCATCAGCTCTCAGCGGTGTCGAAGGCCCTCGATCGGGCCGGTTTCCTCATCATCTCGACGGCGCTGCGGGAATGCCTCGAGGACGACGAGGACGATGTGCGCACCGACGAGCTCGAGAAGCTCTTCCTCTCCATGGCCTGACGGAGTGGGCCGGACGGGCATCCCCGCGAAAGGGTCAACGCCGCCGTTGGCGAGATTCGACGAGTTCCACGTAGGCGAGGTGCTGATCGGCCGAATAGCAGACGATCTTCCCCTTGTGGTTCTTGGTCTTCCGCAGAATTCCAGCATCGGCGAGTTCGACGAGTGCTCGATGAGCCGCCGCACGAGTCACCCCATGCCCAGCAGATACCGAATCGATGGTCACGACCGGTTCCTGGGCGAGCCTTTCGAGGACTTTGAGGATGACGGAGCCGGCACGCGGTTGGGCAGGCGTTTTTCCGATCGAGCGTCGATACTCGACGAGGTCCGACCGGATCGTCTGGTCCAATGCGTCGATGTCCTCGCCGAGTAGGACGGCGGACGATGCGGCTTGCTCGACCGCCTCGGCGAAAGAGGCTGTCCACCCATCGAGGTCAGGGGGGTCGCGGCGGAACGCAGTCAGCCCTCCGATGTAGGCCTTGGTGTCCGCAGCGAAGACGGTGCTGATGGGGACCAGCACACTGCGCAGCACTCCCGCTCTCTTGAGGACTGTGTGCACAAGGGCTCGGCCAGTGCGGCCGTTGCCGTCGATGAATGGATGAATCGTCTCGAATTGGGCGTGGGCGATCGCGGCTCGGATGACGGGGTTGCCGTCGGTGCGAGAAATGAATTCGGCGAGATTCGCGATCAGACGAGGTACCTCGGTCGGTGGAGGAGGGATGAAGTCTGCGCGCAGTGGACTGTTTCCGGGGCCTCCGACCCAGTTCTGCTCCGTCCTCAGTCCAATTTCGAGCCGAGGTTCGATCGAATGCTGCAGATCTTCGATGTCGGACTTCGTGACGGGCCTGTCTGGGTTTGAGAGTTCATCGACGGACTTCTCCGTGGCCCTGACATTGGCGATGACATCGAGCGCAACACGATCGCCGTGCCTGAGATGCTCAGCGATTGCCAGCTTCTTCGGGCTGAGTCTGTTTCCCTCGATCCATGACGAGGAGATGCTTTCGGAACGGATGAGCAGATGGTTGAGGTAGAGGCTGTCGGATGCACGTACGCGTTCGTCCAGCCGGGCGAGAGCGACTGTGGCATCCTCTGCGATTGATGTCGTTGCCTCGCTCAGACGGGGCAGCGCGAGGTCGAGTTCGTCGGGGACAAAGGCTGAGTAGGCTCCGGATGCTCGATCTTTCCTGCTCAGCCCGGCTGGATTGGGCGGAGTCCAGTGCTGCTCGACTGTGTAGGGCATTGCACTGACCGCCTCTCCTCCTTCGGACTACGCTCAACACGAGTCGTAGAATATTTACCTTAAGGTACCTAAAGTAAATATTCTACGCATCTGTGTGAGGTCAGATTCCGAATCCCTCGGACTTGATGGCGCGGCGACGCTTGTGGAACATGCGATCAAGGACAGGAACTTCAACGTCGTGAAAGTCGTGAACGGTGACCTCATCGACGGTGAGATCGCCGCGCGTCACTCGGCCGAGATTCTGGACGACTCGACCTTTGAACGAGATCGGCATCGTCAAGAAGAGACTGTCAAGAACAGGGAGATCGAAGCCTTCGCCGGCGACTTTGTCGATCGCCACTAGGACGAAGCTGTCGCCCGAGCAGGCCGTATCTCTGAG
Organism: Brevibacterium permense; assembly: GCF_013280495.1. Taxonomy (GTDB): domain Bacteria; phylum Actinomycetota; class Actinomycetes; order Actinomycetales; family Brevibacteriaceae; genus Brevibacterium; species Brevibacterium permense. Next base: position 137,219 of record NZ_JABSSX010000004.1, on the reverse strand, counting down.
TTTCTCGCGTTGACGTGCGCGTTCACCTGGCTTCAACTGCCCATGCAGCCGAAGGACCGGAAGCTTCTTTGGAACCTTATTGCGTATCCCCTCAACGAGCGTGCGCAGATGGTCGATCCTGTTCGTGAGAACCAGGACGTGGCGTCCTTCGTTCGCTTCCGCAACGATCTTCGGAATGATCTGAGAGTTTCGGCCCTCGTCAGTCGCGAGTTCGGCGTAGAGATCGGGCATCGAGGGGCCGCCAGCACCCGGTTCTTCTGTTGTGAAATCAGTCTGATGGACGTGGAACGTGCGCTTAGGGGTTGCCGACTCTTGGTCAGCCTCTGGCTTCACATGTGATTCTTCGCCTGTCTCAGTCTTCGCCATGTCGTATCGAACCGGCCCGCACTGCATCGTGATGAGCCCATTAAGCTGGTCTGCTCTATAAGGGGTTGCAGTCAGCCCCAGCCATCTGGGTGCATCCACTTGGTTGAGGGCAGCTTCCGCGGCCGGTGCGGCCACGCCATGGCATTCATCGACGATGATCTGTCCGTAGCGGTTGAGCAGAGTGGGATCGGCGTTGCTGTGTGAGATCGAGCGCATCATGATGAGGTCGACGAAGCCTGTCGTCTTGCGCTTGCCGCCACCGAGCTGACCGATCTCTCCATCGTCGAGTGAGAGGAACTGGCGCAGCCTCTCACCCCATTGGAGGAGTAGCTCGCGAGTCGGTACGATGACCGCTGTCCCTACACGACGTTCGGCGATCAGTGCGCATGCCATGACAGTCTTGCCTGTTCCCGGCGGCGCGACCAGAACACCCATATCGTGACTGAGCATCTCTGCAACGGCTGTTTGCTGATCGGGCCGCAGGGTGCCGGTGAACAAGGCTGCGATTCTGTCCCGCTTGCGACGAGATGATCTCTCCCGGACGGTGTAGCCAGCCATTTCCAGACGGGAACGAACATCGTCGAACAGTCCTCGCGGCATTCTCAGTTCTTCATCCGTCTCTTCGAAACGGACAACCACTCGAGGCTCTCCGAAGGTGCTCATTCGCATTGCTTGCTTGCGGTAGAACTCGGGGTTGGCCAACGAGGACAGATGTTTGAGATCTGACAGAAGCACACTGGGCATGTCCCCGATTGGGACGTGAAGTTGAGTGTCCCGGCGGAGAGTGATTTCTGCTCCTCCGACCTTCGGCTGCAAGGCCCGGATGTCCTCCCGCCGCGGTTTCATTCGCCACTTCGCATTTACAGCGTGGACCTCGGCTGCTGGCGGGGTGTCATCGGGCCCGAGTGGGTCTGCAGACGAGTCTTCAGCGATCCTTTCGACCTCTGCGGGAGAGATGAGTCGTGTTCGATCCAGAGCGGCGAACTGGTCGTTGTATGGTTCCCAGGTCTGCGGATGTGCGAAGACCGTCGTGCCTTGGCCCCGCATGTCACCTTGCAGAGGCAACGCAATAAGGTTGCCGAATGAGCCGCGCCCCGGCGAATTGACCGGCAATTTGTCCTGAGAAGGGAAGAGCCGGTCGTAGCTGGAGAATGTGATTGAAGTGTCTTTGTCCATTGCGCGACGCAAAAGAGACATTCCGGCCCGTCGCGCAATCGCCGCAGGCACGGCCGACTCGAAGAACAGCCAGATGTGTGCTCCGCTGCCGGAGCTGGAGATCTCGGCTAGGGCATCGATCCCTGCCGTGGTGCATTCGTCTGAGAAAGCGGCTGCAGCTGAACGCCAGTCATCGTTGTCGAAGTCGCAGGCAAGCAGGCGGCAAGTGTCGTCTTTCCGCAGGGGGTAAAGGCCGATGTGGAGGGGTTTGCGAGTGTCATCAGGCTTCGCGTTGCGTACTCCGGAAAGGTGACGCGCAACGAGCTGCTTGGTCAGCGGCTCATAATCCTCAGGTCGGACATTCTTGGGGTCGTAGAATCCCGATCGAGTGGCTGGGCTCCAGCCGCGTTTGCCTGTCTTGGCGCTCTCCCAGCGCCGGGCATACACGTCAGCGCGACCACAGAAGCGCGACATGAACAGCTCGAGCTTCGCATCCAGTGGTGACATATGTGTGATGGGAGCGTTCTCGACGCGGGCTGGCGCATCGTGTGGTTCTGGAGACTCCTGCCTAGTCGGACGCCCCTGCGCTTTCTGCCCAATGGCGTTGCTTCGCGTCGAGGTGGGATCGGAGACTGCGGTTTCGCAAAGCGCCGCAAGCTCGCTGCGCGCCCGAGTCAGTTCTGATTCCAGGTACTCGATGCGGTGGATCAGCTGCATACGACGGTCGTCGTCGGTGGTGGGCCCGCCCATGGTCATCAGTGTAGAAGCTGCGCAGAAAGGTGCACAGTGGTGAAAGGTATGTAGATGAGTGAGGCGGTTGCGTCGCAGACTGCTTCTTCGGTCTTGTCTCCGAGGTAGGGCCGGTAGAAAGTCAGACTTCTTGTTGAGGGCGAGTTTTCGACTGAGACGCGATACAGTTCGAACAGAGAAACTATCAATGACGTGAGTTTTGGAGAGAACGTGGATTTTGATGAACGCCTGTGGGCGCTGGCTTCCAAAGTGGGGAATCAGCGTGAGGCCATTCAGACTGAAGAGGCGACGAAGAACGCTTTCATCATGCCTTTCATTTCGACGATCTTGGGTTATGACATCTTCAACCCGCTCGAGGTGGTGCCGGAGTTCTCGGCAGACGTCGGAGTGAAGAAGAACGAGAAAGTGGATTACGCCATCATGCGTGATGGGGAAGTCCAAATTCTCATCGAGTGCAAGAAATCGACCGAGCCGTTGAAGATCGAACATGCCTCCCAGCTGTTTCGATACTTCTCGGTCACGAACGCGCGAATTGCAGTGTTGACCAATGGCGAGGTGTACAACTTCTACACTGACCTGGATGCTCCGAACAAGATGGATGACAAGCCGTTCTTGGTTTTGGACCTCAGTGATGTCGACGAGACTCTCCTTCCTGAGCTGAGAAAGCTGACGAAAGAGGTATTCGATCTCGATTCCGTTATCAGTGCAGCGGAAGAGCTGAAGTATGTTGGAGCGATCAAACGCGAAATTGCATCTCAGTTCAAAGATCCTGACGAGGCGTTCGTACGACTTTTCACCAGTCGCGTCTATGAGGGCAGATTCACTCAAGATGCAAAGGCGCAGTTCACTCAGCTCGTGGCGAAAGCAACTAGGCAGTTCCTCAATGAAAAAGTCAACGATCGGCTGAAGACGGCGTTGGGAGCATCGGATTCAGCACCCCCGGCGGAGGCTGCGCCGGCTGATTCCGTGACCAGCGAACCTGTTGCTGAGTCAGATCTCGACCGGGACACGGAAATAGAGACGACGTTGGAAGAACTCGAGGGCTACCAGATCGTCAAGGCGATCAGCTGCAGTGAGGTGAAGCCCGAGAGAGTGGCTCAGCGTGATGCGAAATCGTACTTTGCCGTGCTTCTGGACGACAATAATCGCAAGCCGATCGCTCGCCTTCACTTCAATGGCAAGAAGCAGAAATACTTGGGAACCTTTGACGCAGACAAGGTCGAAACCCGCCATCCGATCAATGGGTTGGAGGAGATCTACCTTCATGCGGAGACGATTCGGGGGACCGTGAATCACTATATGGACTAAGAGCCAGCGAGGCGCGAATATTTACTTTAGACCCCCTAAAGTAAATATTCTCGGCGAAACTGTGAGCTTAGATGCGGAGTTCGCTCCTACCTCTCGAGCAGCCCCTTGATGTCCGCGGCCGTCACGGTCTGGCTGAAGGCCTGACCGCCGGGGCCGCGCCCCTGGTAGGTGCCGGAATCGGACATGAGATCGTCGAAGAGTTCGGCCTTGCGCTTCTGCAGGGCGAGCACCTTCTCCTCGATCGTGCCCTCGGCGACATAGCGGTAGACCATGACATTCTTCGTCTGCCCGATCCTGTGCGCCCGGTCGATCGCCTGGTTCTCCGAGGCGGGATTCCACCATGGATCCATGAGGAAGACGTAGTCCGCCTCGGTGAGGTTGAGCCCGAACCCGCCGGCCTTGAGACTGATGAGGAACACCGGCGCCTCACCCGACCGGAACGCATCGACGACCGTCCCGCGGTTGCGCGTCGACCCGTCGAGGACGACATAGGGAATCCCGCGCGCGTCGAGCTCCGCGGCAACATTGGTCAGGAACGACGTGAACTGGCTGAACACGATCGACCGGTGGCCCTCGGCGATGACATCGTCGAGCCGTTCCCGGAGCGCGGCCAACTTCGACGACGGCACCTCGGCATGTTCGGCATCGACGATGGACGGATCGAGAGCGAGCATCCGCAGCAGCGTCAGCGACCGGAAGACGATGAACCGCTGCTTGTCGTATTCGCTGTCGATGAAGCCGAGGATCTTCTTCCGCTCCTTCTGCAGAATCCGATCGTAGAGTCTCCGGTGCGCGGGACTGAGTTCGACAGAGATGACCTGCTCCTGCTTCTCCGGCAGGTCAGCGGCGACGAGATCCTTCGTCCGCCGCATCATGAACGGCCGGATCCGCCGCTGCAGGCGCTGCATCCGTCCCGGGTTCTCACCCGACTCGATCGGTCGGACGTATTCCTCCTCGAACCGGTGCGGGCTTGGAAACAATCCCGGTGCCGTGATCGAAAACAGTGACCACACGTCCTTGAGCGAATTCTCCAAAGGAGTCCCGGTCAGCGCGAGCCGGAACGGTGCGCGCACCTCCTTCGCCGCCAGGTGCGTCTGTGCGGTGGAGTTCTTCACGAACTGCGCCTCGTCGAGGATGAGCCCCGCCCACTCCATCCGCGAGATCGGGGTCTCCTCCAACCTCAACATCGCATACGACATGACGACGACATCGGCACCGCGAGCCACCTCGGCGAGGTCGACCCCACGCGCCCGCGTCGATTCGGCCACGACACGAACTTCGAGGTCAGGGGCGAAAGCGGTCGCTTCCTTCACCCAATTCGGGACGACCGAGGTCGGAGCGACGACGAGGAAGGGAGCGCTCGCTTTCGCGTGCTTGATGAGCGCGAGCGTCTGCAGGGTCTTGCCCAAGCCCATGTCGTCGGCGAGGATCCCGCCGAGGCGGCACCGGTAGAGCAGTGCCAACCACCGGAATCCCTGCACCTGATACGGGCGCAGCTTCGCACCGTTCAGGTCGGGGACCTCTGTCGCGGGCAGGTATTCGAGGTCGGCCAATGCGCGCACTGAGTCTCTCCAGGTCACGGCCGGTTCGGACTCGTCGGCGAGGTCCTCGAAATCCGACCACAGGCCCACGTGCATACGTGAGATCTTCGGTGCTCCGGGCTCCCATTCGGGGATGAGGTCCGCCTCGGCGAGGAGGGCCTTGAGCTTGTCGAAGATGGGCTTGTTCAGCGACAGGAAGGAATCGTCGGAGAGCTTGATCTTCTTCGTCCCGGCCGCCAACGCCTTGTACAGCTTGACGAAGGGGACCGGGTGGCCGTCGATGCTGATCTGGAAGCCGAGATCGAACCAGTCGTTCTTCTCCGACTCGACCGAGGTTATCTTCACGTTCGGCTCCCCGCCGAGCTCCCGGTACGGCTGCTTCTTCCCGCGCGTGATGACCTTGACGTGCCCGATCTCTTCGAGCCCGGGCAGGACGTTGACGACGAAATCCGCGGTGTCCGCGTGGTCGAGTTCGACGTCTTTGATGGTCGGCAGGGCGGAGCCGGTTTCGTGGGTGTCGGCGAGGAGTTCGTCGACCTCGGCGACGACGGCATCTTCGAAGTCGAGTTCGCGTTGCTCCGCATATTCCCTCGCCGAGGCGGCGCTGAGCTTCAATCGGTCGATGACGGGGAAGGTGCGGCGGGGTCCCTGGTATTCCCAGTACCAGCGCAAGGAGAGTTTGTCGCCGGCGCCGAAGGCTGCGAAGACAACGAGGCGGGGGCGGCCATACTGCGGGAAGGCGACGGTGGCGTCGCTGCTGATGACCTCGGCGCTGGAGCGCAGCTGCGGGTAGTACTCCTCGAAGAACTCTTCGGCCTCGGCCGCGGGGATCGTGATCGGCCCGGGGGACTGGAGCACGGGCAGCGCGGATTCCTTCGTCGGGGTCTCCGCAGGGGCGAGGGTGACGGTGAAACCGCTGGTGACGTCGACGCCGAAGAAGCCGTGCGTCCAGATGGGTTTGATCAGTCCGGGGGCATATTCGCGTTCGTCGATCGTTGCCCGCGTCTGCACCTGCAGGCGGTTCTGGCAGCGGCGGATGTCGATGGCGGCGCGGGCGGTGTGCCCGATGCGGATGGTCATATCCGGATTGATGCCGACGAATTCGATGCCGAGCTTCTTCCCCTGCGTGAAGTGGTCCCACAGCAGGGGAGTGCGGAAATCGGCGAGGTGGTACGGCGCACCGTCGGGCGTGAAGTCCGTCTTCCCGCGGGTGCGCAGTCCCGCGAGCTGGGTGAACCATTCCTGGTGGGCCGGGTCGATGTCGAACTGCCGGGTCATGCGGTCGATGGTGCGCCAGGTCAGGGTCTTCTTCACCCAGTTGCCGGACTCGCTGAGCATGAGCGGGCGGATCGCGAGGCTCGGATTCGCGCCCGGGGTGACGTCGTCCTTGTCGAGGAGGACGGAGTGCTGAGCTTCGAACCATGTGCGGGGGATGACTTGGACGAGCTCGAATCCAAGCGCCACGGGCGTGTGTGAGTGCGGAGCCGCCTCGGCGAGAGGAGCAAAGGCGTCACGCCAATCGGCGGGGAGGGCGGAACCGGTCGTGGCGGACGGTCGGGTCTCAGGCACGATGCCATCTTCTCATTGGACGGTGACGCGGGTGGAAAATCAGCATCTAGGGCATGTCTCCTTTATCGCCGGAGCCATGTCAGCATCGCGCTGATCCCGGCGGTCGCTCGATAGGTGATCGCGAGCTTGTCGTATCTCGCCGCCAACCCTCGCCATTGCTTGACGTAGGCAAACGAACGCTCCACCACGTTGCGGTTCCGATAAACTCCGGCACCGAATGCCGGGGGCCGTCCACCTTTGCTGCCGCGCTTCTTCCGAGTTGCGATCTGGTCCTTCTTCTCCGGGATCACAGCCCGAATGCCACGCAAACGCAGATACTCGCGGTTGCATCTGAGCCCATAAGCACGATCAGCCAGGACCACGTCGGGGCGTGTGCGAGCACGACCACCACCAGCCCGCGGGACTCGAATATCGGCCAGCACCTGCGGCAGAATCACTCCGTCATGGCGCTGCCCGCCGGTGATCACCACAGCCAGGGGGCGGCCGCGGCCGTAGACGGCGTGGTGGATCTTCGTCGTCTCCCCACCACGTGAGCGACCAATGCCATGCCCAGCTGGTTCACAGTCCTGATCGGGCAGATTCTTGTAATTCGACGTAACCCCCTGTGTCCTGGTCAGGGCGCGACGTGTTCGTCGCGTGCTGGTGAGCACGGTTGATGGTGCCATCGCACCCCTTTGCCCTCGACCCTTACCCATTGATTTGTTCACGTCACTTGAAAATGGGGGTTGTGTTGCATGCGTCACACGGGTACCTTTATGTGAACCGGGTTTGTATATACGAACTCGAAGTTAATGGGCTACCCGAGGAGAACCAGATGACAGTACAGAGCCGAGCCGTCGTGCTCTCGGAATTCGACGAACCCTTCGAACTCACCACCTTCGACGTGCCGGAACCGGGTGAGAACGCGGCGGTCGTCAGCGTCGACTACGCCGGGATCTGCGGAACCGACGTCCACCTTCAGGCCGGTCGGCTGCCCATCAACACCCCGGTTGTGCTGGGGCATGAGGCCGTTGGCAACATTGCGGCACTGGGGCCGGGACTCACCCACGATGTTCTGGGGGAGCCGCTGTCGATTGGCGACGCGGTAGCGTGGCAGAACAGTGTTGCCTGTGGGCGGTGCCGGTACTGTCTCATCGAGCAGCAGCCGTCGCTGTGCACCGGATCGCGCCGCATCTATGGAATCAATCAGCCGGCCGATACATTCCCGAGAATCTCAGGCGGCTGGGCAGACCAGATGTACCTCCAGCCCGGGACAACCCTGGTCAAGCTGCCCGAAGGAGTCAGCCCACGGGACGTCATTCCGTTGGGGTGCGCCGGACCGACGGCCATCCACGGTGCCCTGTACGAAACGAAGATTGCCTTTGGCGATACGGTCATCGTTCAGGGCAGTGGCCCAGTAGGCGTCGCCTCGGCGATCTACGCCCAGATGTCCGGAGCCGCCAAGGTCATCATCGTCGGCGGTCCGGCCTCCCGACTCGAGATGGCCTCTGGTCTGGGTATCGGGCATGAACACTTCAATGTCATGGACGACATGAGCACAGAAGACCGCATCGCTGCTGTGAAGGCCCTGACGTCTGGAGGCGAAGGGGCTGACGTCGTCATCGAGTGTGCCGGGATCCCCTCCGCCGTGGCCGAAGGGATCGAGATGGTGCGTCCCGGTGGCCAGTACTGCGTGGTCGGTCAGTACACCAACCATGGTGAAACGCCCATCAACCCGCATTTCATCACGAAGAAGCAGTTGACGATCCAGGGCTCCTGGGGCTTCGCCCCACATCACTTCATCCGCTATATCCAGACTCTGCCCCGCCTTCTGGAGCAGTTCGATCTCGGCAGCATCATCAGTGAGTACCCCTTGGACGAGGCTAACCAGGCAGTGGCTGACGTGAAGGCCGGCCGTGTCATGAAGGCCGTGCTCCGGCCCGGGGCGGTGGCGTGAAGTGGGTGGGCAGTGTCTTGTCTATGAGGATTCCCCTGGCATCGACGAAGCGCTGATCGCTCGGTTCCGCGACCTGCCGACGTCGGCGATCTCTGACGCCATGCAGCGTTTCGGAGGAGCTCGGGGCTTGTCGCCACTGACCTTGCCTGGCGTTGGGCCAGCCAAGGTTCACTTGGTCGGACGCGCGCTGACAGTCCAGACCCGGCCGGGTGACAACCTCGTGGTCCACAAGGCGGCAGACCTAGCCGAGTTCGGTGATGTCCTCGTGATCGACGCCGGAGGTCTCGTTGATCGAGCCATTGTCGGTGGATTGTTAGCCGGGTACGCCCAGACCCGCGGGATCGCCGGAATCGTGCTTGATGGTGCCGTCCGCGACCTCGGCGAGCTGGCTACCTTGGAGATCCCTGTCTTCGCTCGAGGCGTTTCACACCAGGGCCCATACAAGGATGGCCCGGGTGCCATCCGCGGACACATCGCCGTCGGTGGAACGGCTGTCGGCCAGGGCGATCTCGTCGTCGGCGACGAGGACGGCGTGGTGTTCGTACCACGCAATCGAGTGGCGCAAGTCGCAACATTGGCCGAAGACGTCGTGCAACGCGAACTGGCCGCCACCCAGGCCATCGGCGACGACAGCTGGGATCGGCAATGGATCGACCGCGCAATAGACCTTCACATCATGCAGCCGTGAGTTGCCCAAAACTAGCTCCCTAGGAGATTGCCTTGCTTGACCAGCTGACTCTCAACGCACCAGCTCGAACGAACTTCATCAACAACACCTGGACAGCCAGTGCTGGAGCTGGCGTCCCAACACTCAATCCCGCCGACCAAAGCGACATCGTCGGAACCGTTCCTGACTCCACTCCTGAGGACGTCAAGGCCGCCATCGATGCGGCCCGGGAGGCACTGCCTGGCTGGGCTGCAACCCCTGGCCCGGTCCGTGGGGACATCCTCCGCCGGTGGAGCGAACTGATCGAAGAGCACCTCGAGGAGCTCGCTCGACTCATCACCCGGGAGATGGGCAAACCGCTGGCAGAATCTCGCGGCGAGCTCGGACGGGCGCGCATGGAGATCGACTATGCGGCGGGAGAAGGTACACGCATCCACGGAGTCACCATCCCCAGCCGAATCCCGGGGGTCTCGATCGCCACACAACGCGAACCCATCGGAGTGGTCGGCGCCATCACACCGTGGAACTTCCCGGCCATCGCACCAGTGCGAAAGATCGCCCCAGCTCTGGTCTTCGGCAACACTGTCGTTCTCAAGCCTGCGCTGGAAACGCCGCAGACCGCTCTGGTTCTGGCGGGGCTGCTCCGTGAGGCGGGGCTGCCTGAAGGCGTACTGAACGTGGTCTCCGGGCGCGGTTCAACAGTCGGATCACAGCTGACAGAGGACCCCCGCGTCGCGGGAATCTCCTTCACCGGTTCAACCAACGTTGGACGATCCGTCAACGAAGCCATGGCCCGGCGGCTAGGCTCGGTGCAGTTGGAACTGGGCGGCAAGAACGCAGCTTATGTACACAGCGCTGAAGACCTGCGAGCAGTCGCCGCTGAGATCACGAACGCGTCCATCCAGGCCACCGGACAGCGGTGCACGTCCATCAGCCGGGTGCTGGTCCGTGAAGCGATCGCCGACGACCTGGTGGAACTGTTGGTCGAGTCGTGGTCCGGCCTGGTGATCGGCCCCGGTGATGCTGAAGATACGGAGGTCGGCCCGCTGGTCAACCAGTCGCAGCTGGACCGCGTCTCTCGCTATGTCCAGCAAGGCATCGAGGAGGGTGCAGTCCGCGTCACGCCCGATCGGTCGACACCGGACGGGTTGTACTTCGCTCCGACGGTGCTGGATCGGGTTACGCCGGAGATGACCGTGGCCCGGGAAGAGATATTCGGTCCAGTACTGACGGTCACCCGAGTCAACGATGATGACGAAGCCATCCGAGTGGTGAACGATACCGACTACGGCTTGGCCGCAGCAGTGTTCAGCGAGGACCTCGAGACAGCCATGCGCTTCTCACGCGAGGTCCACGCCGGGATGGTTCACATCAATCACGGAACCGTCAGTCAGCCGCACGTGCCGTTCGGCGGCATGAACGAGTCAGGGGTCGGACCGTTCTCGATCGGTCTCTCCAACGTCGAATTCTTCACTCAGTCCAAGACCGTGTACGCCAAGGACCGCAGCAGCGCGCAAGCGGGGCCGGTGGTCTCGGGACGCAAAGGGCTTTAGTGGACGGTTTGGCTTCGGACCTGCGCGATTCAGACCCAAGATAAAAAGGAACCACTCATGAAAACGCGACGTGTGTACGTCTCCAGCGACCTTGGTCCCGGTGCCTTGGGGCTGCTGAAGGAATCCGGCTGCGAGGTTGTCGTACACCCTGACCGGGATCGCCCTCCGAGCCGCTCGGAGTTACTTGATGGCGTGGCCGGTGCATCCGGCATCGTCACTCTGCTCAGCGAGAAGATGGATGGCGAATTATTCGACCATGCCGGGCCTCAGCTCGCCGTTGTCTCCGCAGTTTCGGTGGGTACGGACAACATTGACATCGAGGCAGCTGCGCGGCGGGGAATCACGGTCACTAATACCCCGGACGTCCTTACTGCTGCCACTGCCGACTTGGCGATGGGGCTCATCCTGGCCGTCAACCGGCGGATCGTCGAGGCGGACGCCTTCTTGCGCCGGCGTGAGTCTTGGTCATGGGGCCCGCGTTTCTTTCTGGGCCGCGATCTGGAGGGCGAGGTCCTCGGCATCGTCGGATATGGACGCATCGGGGCCGCCCTGGCACGGCGTGCCCGCGCCTTTGGAATGAAAATCATCGCTGCCGGTACTGGCCCCGCTCGGGACGGCGTCGAGCGGTTACCTCTGCAGGAGATGCTGTCGGTAGCGGACGTGGTCAGTCTGCATGTCCCGCTGACCGCGGAGACACGGCACCTGATCGGTCCACGTGAATTCGCTTCCATGAAGCCTCGAGCGGTAGTCATCAACACGGCGAGAGGTCCGCTCATCGATGAAGGGGCCCTTGTTCAGGCGCTGGACTCCGGGAGGCTACGTGGAGCAGGCCTGGACGTCTACGAGCAGGAGCCAAAGATCCACCCGGGCCTCCTCGTCCGGGACAATGTCGTGCTGACGCCCCACATCGGCAGTGCAGGGGAGCAGACCCGCCAGCGGATGGCTATGCTGGCCGCCGAGAATACTGTCGCAGTGCTAACAGGAGGGGACCCGAAGACCCCGGTGGCGTGCCCTACGGCCCAGACCGAACCAATTTCCGCTGCTACTGTTCTTGATAAACACGCCGCTGAGAAAGGGAAGGTCTAGATGGTTAGCGACGGTGGCTTTGTCCGATCTGTGGAACGTGTGGCCGCACTCCTGGAGTTGCTGTCCGCGCGCAAGGCGCCGATGCGTCTAATCGAGATCGCCCAGGACCTCGATCTCCCTAAGAGCACAGCCCACGGAATCCTGCAAACACTTCAGGCGAAGGGGTTCATCGTCAGGGACCAGAACCAACGATATCGATTGAGCCTGCGGCTCTTCTCATTGGCGGCTAGCGCCCTGGAGATCGTCGACCTTCCCGAGTTGGCGCGCCCCGCCATGGAACAGGCGTCCCAAGAAACAGGCCTGACCTGCAATTTGGCCGTTTTGGACGACCATGACGTGCTGTACATCGAGAAGGTCGAGGCTCGGGACGGCGTGGTGCGCCTGGTCACTCACGTCGGCACCCGGATACCAGCACACCAGACCTCCCTGGGCCACGTGCTGGTCGGTTCAAAGCCCGCTGACGAACAGGAGGAATGGCTGAGCCGACATGTATTCGAGAAGGCTACCGAAAAGACCTGCCCGGACGCTGAATCGTATCGGAAAGTGCTGCAGAAGCAGTCGAAAGTCGGCTATGCAGTCGACGACCAAGGCCTGCACGCTGCGGTCACCGGTTTCGCTGCTCCGGTCCGAGACCGCTCGGGCAGGGTCATCGCAGCCTTGAGCCTTTCCCATCTCGGCCCCCAGGTCGCCGCCGCCACCAAACGGGAGCTCGGCCAGCGAGTGCTGGAAGCAGCAGAGAGCGTGACGGCAGTGCTAGCGACTCGCTGACGCGGATCGTTCTCAGCCCCGACAGCCAGCTCCCAGGAGAGTGACGAACTCCGACCACACTTCTGAACCAAGTACCTATATAAGAACAACCGAACTTATTTGGAGGATACCGTGCCACAGCGATTGCCCTTGGAAGGCGTCACAGTCCTGGATTTGAGTCACCTTGCCGCAGGACCATGGTGCACCATGGTCTTAGCCGACCTAGGTGCCGATGTGATCAAGGTCGAGCGACCGGACAGCGGAGACATGTCCCGGCAGGCGGGCAGCGTCTTCGCAGAAGACCAGAGCGCGGTATTCCTTTCCTTGAACCGGAACAAGAGGAGCATTGCCCTCGATTTGAAGGACCCCGAAGGACGGGAAGTCTTCTACGATCTCGCTGATAAGGCCGACATCGTCGTCGAGAACCTTCGCCCCGGGAAGGCCGCACAGCTCGGTGTCGACCGGAGCACGTTGGAGAAGCGGAACCCCGGCATCATCTACGCGTCCATATCTGCATTCGGTGATTCTGGACCGTATGTGGACCTCGCTGGGAACGATCCCATCATCCAAGCCCTGTCCGGAGCGATGGCTATCACCGGCGAGGCCGACGGCCCACCCGCCCGCCAGGGCCTCAGCGTGCCGGACTTCGCCGCGGGAATGACCGCCGGTCTTGCGATCCTCGCGGCACTGCATGGCCGCCATCAGGACGGCCTGGGCCGTCAACTGAACCTGAACCTGCTTGACGTCTCGGTGTTCGCTCTCGGACCCCGGGCACAGGAGTTCTTGCTGAACGGTCAGGAGCAACCCCGGCTGGGCAGCGCGCATCCCCAGTTCGCCCCCTATCAGGCGTTCCCCTGCTCCGATGACCGATACATTTACATCGCCGTGATCAACGACAAGTTCTGGCGCCTCCTGTGCACGGCCCTGGACGAGCCCGAGCTCGTCGACGACCCGCGGTACATCACCAACCGCGACCGGGTGGAACGTCGGGAGGAACTGACCCGGATCGTGGGCGATCTCCTGATCGAGCATCCCAGCGCGACCTGGCTGGAACGACTGCAGGCCAAGGGGGTGCCGTGTGCGCGGGTCAACAGCCTCAGTGAAGCGCTCTCTGATCCCCAGGTGATACACAACGGCCTGCTGTCCACGGTCAATCATCCAACCGTTGGCGACCTGACCACGGTGGGACTCCCCATGACTCTTGACGGAGTCCGCCCCGCCGTGCGCACCGCACCGCCATTGCTGGGGGAGCACACCGATGAGATCCTCCGCGAAATCGACGGCTCATCCGCGGAAGATCCGCGGCCGGTGCGCAGTGGAGACAAGTCGGGTCTTTCTGACAAGAGCAACCTTAACGAGAACAGGAGAATGCGTTGAACGCGCAAGTCGACACCTACTCGGAGACCAACCCTCCAACCCCCGCGCCGGCGATGCGAGAGGCCGCCGAAGCGGCGCTGGAAGACGTCAGGCGCGGCCTCGAGCCAGTCCTGAGGCTGATCGAGGACTCTCCGCCTGGTTCAGCCCCGGGGTTCAAGTACACCACCGGCGGTTACCGTATCAATTCGCAGTACCTACCGCACGAATGGTCCACTTTCCAGTGGGTGGGTTTCCTCAGTGGGAGGCTCTGGCTCATCGCCGACCACTTCCAAGACGCCCGCGTCCACGACGCCGCGTACCAGCTGTCCACGACCGTTGCGCAGACGCTGGCGCTAGAGCCGCCGCGATTCTCCGCAGCCGGCAGCGACCTGTTCTATGCTGCCTGCTTGGGGGCTCGGATCAGTGGAGACGATGACCTTGCTGAGACGGCGCTGAAAGCCGTGCAGCAATACCGCAACAACTTCGACGACCGGTTGGGGATCTTCCTCCAGGTCCGCAACGTCAATCGTGCCGTCATCGACACCGGCCTGAACCTGTTGCCGTTCTACTGGGCAGCTCACGTCGACCCGGAACTGGCTGATATCGCGCGGGTGCACAATGCGAACCTGCTCGACTACGGGATCATGCGCGGCGATGGATCTTGTTACCAGGCAATTGAATTCGACCTGGACACGGCTCAGCCGGCACGACGCTATTCCATGCAGGGCTACAGCGACTCCACCACCTGGGCTCGCGGACAATCTTGGGCCATGCATAACTACGTCAATGCTTTCGAAGCCACGCTTGAGGCGAGGTTTCTGGACGTTGCCCGGTCCGCCTGCCAGTGGTATGTAAGTCATTTGCCACAGGGCAACGTTCCCTTCTATGACTTTGACGACCCCGCAGCCCCTGCTGTCCCCCGGGACACTTGCAGCGCGACTATTGCCACCAACGCCCTGTTGAGGCTGGCGCGATTGGACGCGGAGTCCAGGGACTGGGCCGGTGCAGCAGCGGAAGCCATCACAGATGCCCTTCTGGCAGACCATCTGTCGCCCGGCGGCGTTCTGCTGCACAGCAGTTGGGGACAGTTGCCGCCGGAGAAAGCAGGGGCCGGCTTCTCCCGGTTCCCCCTGGAGGAGGCCATGCCCTACGGCAACTACTGGATCGTGGAGGCCGCCTACCGTTACGCACACTGCGACTGGTCTCCGCTGGATCTGGCCCCCTCCGTGTCCCCTGTGCTGTCGGGACGGCGACCATGACAACGGCGGCCACCCCAGCCCTGGCCCAGGCGCCCCTAGAGGGGCTGCGGATCCTGGACCTGTCGCACTTCGTCGCTGGCCCGTGGTGCACGGTGTTGCTCCGTGAGCTCGGCGCGGAAGTCATCAAGGTCGAGCCGCCGGGCGGTGAGATTAGCCGGAACATGGGCGGCGTCTATGCCGCAGGCGAGTCTGCGATTTTCCTAGGATTCAACAGCGGCAAGAAGAGTGTCTGTATTGACTTAAAGACCGCCGAGGGGCGGGAGGCCGTGGTCCGCATGGCCCATGAAGCTGATGTCGTCGTGCAGAATTTCCGGCCCGGGACCGCCGAGCGCCTGGGGGTTGGGGCAGAGCAGCTGCGGAAAGTCCGGCCGGAGCTGGTCTACTGCGCCATAACAGCCTTCGGGCCGGACGGACCATACGCTGAACGGCCCGCCAACGACCCTCTCATCCAGGCACTCAGCGGGGCCATGTGGGCCACCACCACACCCGGTGGTACCCCGATCCGGATGGGGGTCAGTCTCCCGGACTTCGCTGCCGGGGTGCTTGCCGCCATCGGCATCCTCTCCGCCATACGCCGGAAATCGTCGACGGGCAAGGGTGCCACTGTCGACATCAACTTGCTTGATTCCCAGCTATACGCACAGACCGACCTGCTTGCGGGCGGGGAATTCAGCCCTTCCGTCCAAAACGGGTCCGTGAGGTGCTCAGAAGGGCGGTACTTCTGGGTAGAGGCCGATGGTGGCGACTCGGCTCGCGTGCCAGTGCAAGGGTTGTCGGAGGTCTTGAGGAACGACACAGCGAGAACGCGAACCCTGGAACACCCGACCGTCGGTGAGCTGCACCAGCTCAAAATTCCCGTTGATGTCGATCCGCCATGGCCAGCCACTGCTTCGCCACCTCCCCTGCTGGGAGCGGACACCCGCGACATCCTAGGAGAGCTGGGATTCTCGGATCGCACCATTGAGCGTCTGGCGGACCAGGGGATCATCAATGACGATCAAATTCGGACCAGCAATGTAAACACCACCACACCACACAATAAGGAGATGCCATGACTGATACCACGATGACCGGCCAGGAACAATACGCACTGACGGAGAAGCAGCTCGCGCTTCAGGCGCAGATCCGGGAGCTCGCCGATGGCCCCGTTGCCGCGGGCGCTGCCCAACGGGATAAGACGGGAGAGTATCCGCAGGACATGTTCGAGCTGCTCGCCGAGCGGAACCTACTCGCCCTTCCCTTCGGACCGGAGTATGGAGGGCAGAACGCAGGGATACTCTCTGCCGCCTTGGCGATTGAGGGTCTGACACGGACGTGCTATAACACCTCGTACCTCTTGATGATGACATGGCAGCCGTACTTCGCCATCACGGCCGCTGGCAACGAGGAACAGCGTGCCCGGTTCCTGCCGGGTCTGGCCGACGGAACCCTCCGGTTCTCTACGGCCAATACTGAACCGGATGTCGGATCGGACATGGCCAATCTCCAGACTCGCGCCGTGCCCGTTGACGGCGGCTACCTTCTCTCGGGTAAGAAGCAGTGGGCCGGCAACGCACCGGTCTCCGACTACTTCGTCACCTTCGCCCGCACGGGAGAGCCGGGGCATCGCGGACTCAGCGCCTTCGTCGTGCCCACGGACGCGGAGGGAGTGCATCGGGGGGCGGCGATGAACAAGATCGGCGGTCGGGCGATCCCGTCATGTGAGGTCGAGTTCACTGATGTCTTCGTCCCGGTCTCCGACCGTTTGGGTGAGGAAGGCGAGGGATTCAAGACCGCGGCCAGCACCTTCACCCTATTGCGCCCGTTGGTCGGCGCGCGAGCACTGGGCCTGGCTCAGGGGGCGCTCGACCATGCTGTGGCCTATGCCAAGGATCGGCGGGCCTTCGGCCAGCCAATCGCCGACTTCCAGGGCCTGCAATGGATGCTGGCAGACATGGCCATCAACCTCGAGGCTTCGAGGCATCTGGTGTACAAGTCGGCTGCGGTGCTGGACAGTGGAATGTCGCCCAGGGACGCCGCACCTCTGATCGGTATGGCCAAGACCTTCGCAACGGATTCGGCCATGCAGATTACCGTCGACGCGCTCCAGGTTTTCGGCGCAAAAGGGTACAGCACGGATTACCCGATGGAACGGTTCATGCGTGAAGCCAAGGGCCTGCAGATCATCGAGGGTACCAATCAGATCCAGCGCAATATCGTCGCTAAGAATCTTCTGGCCTGAAGCTGGAAACACTTGTGTGATATAGACCACTCGCTGTACTCTGAACCGAGTACCTGCATCTGAACAATTTCGGAACTTTGGTCAGAGGTGCCAGCCACCAAAGGAGGCGACATGGCCCATACTTCCACCCAGTCCCCAGCACCGGCGGGCATGACGCTGGACGACGATGTGGCCATCGTGACCATTCAGAACCCGCCGCTTAACCTTCTAGACAACGAGACAAAGGAGTTGCTTTTTGACATCTTCCGATCGTTGCGCCGTCACGACGATGTGCGGGCCGTTCTCCTTCACGCCTCGGGGACCAAAGCTTTCTCGGCCGGCGCGGATATCACGGAGTTCCCCCAACGGATCGCCGACGACAATGCGCTGGAGGTGGCCCGCAACGGACACCGTCTCATCACGGCTATCCGTGAATGCGGGCACCCGACAGTGTCGGTCGCCGACGGAGTAGCTTTCGGGGCCGGACTGGAAGTCATGTTGGCGACAGACTTCAGGCTAGCCACTGCACGAGCGACCTTCGCTCTCCCAGAGGTAACCCGGGGTGTATTTCCCGGCAACGGGGGAACTCAGCTGTTGCCTCGGATCGTCGGCAGCGCGCGGGCGCTGGATCTGATGCTCTCCGGCAGTCCAATCGACGCCTCGGAGGCCCTCCGCATCGGCCTGATCACGCGAATCGTCGCCGCGGAGGAACCGACTGAAGCCGCGCTCCGTTTCGCCCGACGACTGGCAGGGCTTCCGGCGCCTGCCGTCGCCAGCATTCGGGCGCTAGTCCGGACGGCTGTCGAGGAACCGTTGGAATCGGGATTGAGCAAGGAGGCCGGACTGTTCGCACAAGTGTTCCGAACAGACGAAGTCCTTGAGGGTGTCGAGGCTTTCGGGGATAAGAGAGCCCCGGACTTTCGCCACGTCGCGACAGAGCGCCATCCCCCGGTTTTTGATTCCGCCGAAGTGCCCGACGTCTTCGTCGAGACGTCATCTACCCCTCCATCCACTCACTGAACAAAGGACTAGAACAATGAAGTTCAATACCACTCCAATGACCTTCCCGAAGTTCCCACGCCGACTGGCCGCCACCGCGACGGTGCTGGCTGCCACTGCTGGACTGACAGCGTGTGGTGCCGCTGGCGCGGGTGACGACGAGGAATTTCCTTCATCCCAGGTTGAGATCATCGTACCGTGGGCGGCCGGTGGGGCCACAGACCTGACCACCCGGCAACTTGCCACGCTCGCAGAAGACACGTGCGGCGTCCGCATGATGATCACCAACAAGACCGGTGCAGCTGGCGCTGTAGGCCATCAGGCCATGGCCGATGCGGAACCGGACGGATACACGGTGGGGGCTGCCACGGTGGAAGTCTCCATCCTGAACCACCTGGGCAACACAGAGATCACCCCAGAGGACTTGCAGGGGGTAATACGGTTCCAGTCAACCCCGTCCGTCTTGGCCGTGAGTCCGGACTCTCCGTACCAGACGTTTGATGACCTCGTGAAGGGCATGAAGAACGGAGATGAAGTCCGGGTAGCCACCAACGGCCGAGGGGGGATCTGGGACATCGCCGCTCGAGGGCTGGCACAGGAAATCGGCGTTGAGTTCAAACAGTACGCTCCCTTCAACGGCTCGGCGGAGATGATTCCGGCTGTCCTGGGCGGCCAAGTCGAAGCCCTCACGCCGTCCGGTGCGGAGATGCAGTCTCAGCTGAACACTGGAGAGCTCCGCGGGCTGGTGTCCATGTCCCCTGAGAGGTTCGAAGTGTTCCCGGACATCCCCACCACTCATGAGGAAGGCGCCGATTGGGACGCAGCCAACTGGTTCGGGATCGTCGTACCCGAGGGAACCCCGGAAGACCGGGTGCAGAAGCTGAACGACTGCTTCGCCGAGGCGGCCCGATCGGACACCTTTCAGTCATTCATGAAGAAACAGGGTTACGGATCCGAAATCGTAGAGAGCGAGGAGTTCGAACAGTTCATGGACGACGAATTCACCCGTTTCGGAGAGCTCGTAGACAGGATCTACTGACGGATTGCTGACCCTGCTGGAAGCGTTCGCGTATCCGGCCCGACCCCATTAAAGGGGGAACAAACTATGGAAACCACTGAATCTCGAAGTCGTATCGGTAACATCACCGCCGCGGTGGTGCTCTTGTTGGTAGGTGTCACCACTCTGATCCAGACCGCCGAACTCGACGGCAACGGGGACGCAAGCGATCCCGGGTCAGGCGGATACCCGATGCTGATCGCTACTGTCCTGATCGCGCTGTCAGTGCTCCTGACACTCCAGAGGGGCGGGGGCGAAGCGCTGCCATCCCGCTTTGATGGCCTGCGTGTCATCGGAGCGGTGGCCTTACTCCTCATCTATGTGTCCGTGATGGGCAGTCTTGGCTACATCACATCCACCGTGTTGTTCCTGGCACTGGCCCTTCTGCTCATGGGTATCCGCAACATCCCACTACTCGTGGTCGTACCTGTGGGATTCAGCACGGTGCTGTTCCTGATGTTCTACAACGTTTTCGGAGTATCTCTTCCCCGTGGAATCCTGGAAAGGCTGATCTCATGAACGATCTGCTGATTGCGCTCGAAGCAGTGCTGTCCTGGCAACATTTGCTGTTCATGCTCGTAGGGGTGGTCGGCGGCATTGCGGTGGGGGCCATCCCCGGTCTCACGGCAACGATGACCATCGCCGTCCTCCTGCCGTTCACCTTTGCGTTGAATCCGCTTTCCGGGGTGTGCCTTCTCTTGGGGATCTACTCAGGTGCTGTGTATGCGGGTTCCGTTCCGGCGATTTTGCTGCGTATCCCGGGTACGCCATCCTCAGCAGCGACCCTGCTGGACGGCTATCCGATGACGCTAAAGGGAAAAGCCGGTCAGGCCTTGACCATATCCCTGCTGGCCTCCGGGTTCGGCGGCCTCATCGGCGGCGTCCTGCTGCTGGCACTCACCCCGGTGCTGGCACGATTTGCTCTCAGCTTCGGGCCAGCCGAGTTCTTCATGCTTGCAGTCTTCGCCCTGACCCTGATTGCCTCGATGTCTGAGGGTGCCATGGTCAAGGGACTGATCAGCGGCATTGTAGGCCTACTCATCGCCACGGTCGGCGTGGACCCAATCAACGGGGTCACCCGCATGACCTTTGGAATCGGTGACCTTCAGGCTGGTCTGGGCTTCATTCCCGTCCTGATCGGTCTGTTCGGCGTGGCAGAGGCTCTCGTGCGTTTCGAGAAGCACATCCGGTTGCGATCTGCTTCCCCGGTGTCGCCGGGGTCATTCCGAGTGCCAGGATCGCTGTTGCGCCGTCTCGTGCCAGGCATGACATACAGCTCGGTCATCGGTTTTGGCGTGGGCGTGCTCCCCGGCACGGGCGGAGATATCGGGTCATTCATCGGCCACAACGAAGTCAAGCGGCTAGCAAGAGACAAATCGATGTTCGGCAAGGGTGATCCACGTGGTCTGGCCGCCGCCGAATCCGCCAACAATGCCTCCGTCCCAGGGACACTCGCGCCCACCCTGATCCTCGGGATTCCGGGCAACTCAGCTGCCGCCGTCCTGATCGGTGCCCTGACGGTCCATGGGCTCCGCCCGGGGCCGGAACTCTTCAGCGGTTCCCCGGACTTGGTGTACAGCGTCTTCCTAGCACTGGTGATAATTCCCGTCATCATGGTTTTGGTCGGTCTGGCGGGCATCCGCTCATGGGGGCAAATCACGCGCATTCCAACCCAGTACCTGTGGCCCTGCGTGCTAGCCCTCAGCGTCGTCGGCAGCTTCGCGGTCCAATCGAGCCTGGTTGATGCCATGATTACTGTGGGAGCGGGCGTGCTGGGCTACTTCATGATCAAGGGCGGTTTCCCTCAGGCCCCGCTGGTCATCGGTCTGATCGTCGGCCCGCTTGCTGAGACCGGATTCCGGCGCGCCACGATCATCAACGGAGGATCTTACGACTGGGTCCTCCACCCAGTGCCGATGATATTGCTGATCATGAGCCTGCTAACCTTGGGTATTCCGTTGCTACGGTCCTGGAAGCGCAGGACCGCTAACTCCCCGGCGGACCAGTCGATCAATGACGGCGGAACTGACAGCAGCCTCGGCGGCACTGACAATACGGCTGACACCGATGATGGCGCCACGGCCGATTCCGACAACTTTTCGAAGGACGACGACGGTGACAGCAGGACAGAGAACACCCAGACAAAGTGAGCCGAATGAGCCACGGAAAGGTGAGGGAGTGATCTCTGATCACGTCGACGTTCGTCCCTTCGTGGGCGTCATCGGTTTGGGGAACCTGGGCTTGCCGGTCGCCCGCCGACTGCAGACCTGTGGATTCCGGACGGTCGGGTATGACGCCCGGTCGGGTGTTCGCGGCTCGGCCCTGGATCTTGACGTCGTTGAGTCGGTCCAGGAGGTGGTGGAGTCGTCGGACGTCGTCCTGATTCTGGTAGGGAACGCGGGGCAGTGTGCCGACGTCATAGCCCAGATTGTCGCCACTCCACCTGGTGGCAATAGCCCAAAGGCCGGCGTCGCCCATCTCCGGACAGTCGTGCTAATGTCGACAGTCGGCCCCGACGCAGTTGCCCGATTGGCTGATCCCCTCCTGGATCGCGGTATCGAGGTGCTGGACGTTCCGGTGAGCGGGGGTGCCGACGCCGCACGGGAGGGTCGACTGGCCCTCATGACCGGTGGGCCGACAGCATCCGTAGAACGTGTCCGACCCTGGCTGGCCACCCTGGGAACGGTCACTCCGGTCGGGCTGCTGGGCGCAGGACAACTCGTGAAACTTGCCAACCAGATCGTCTTCTTCGGCACCCAGGCAGTGCTCCAGGAGGCACTGGACCTGGTGGGTACGGCAAGCATCGAGCGTGCAGCACTGATGGAGGTCCTCTCCGGCGGCACAGCAGACTGCTGGTCCGTCCGGAATCCCGATTTCTTACTCGAGACGGCCCGTGCTTACGACAAGGCCGATCTGGCGCCCCAGCTACGGCCTTGGCACAAGGACTTGGCGCAGGCCCGTCAGGTAGCCCAGGATCGATCCGTGGACGTCCCCGTGGTGCAGGCCGTCAGCGAAGTGTTCGGAGACCGTTTGGATGCAAGGGCTCGAGCCTAGCTACCGCCAGTGCCACGTTAATGCTCAAGGACTTCGATCTCCCACGACGAGGTCGGTCAACTCGGGGCGGTGGTCGAAGCGTCGACTGTCTGGTCATCTCGTCCCTCGGCTCCGGTGACCAGCCCAGCACTGATGCTGTTACCGACGTGGTCGTCGTTGCTCTGGGCAACAAGTTCGTTGCCGCAAAGCTCGCTCCTCCGGGTTGGACGGCTATAGCCGTCAGACTCGGATCTTCCTCTCGGGGACTTGCTGCCTTCGGGGTGCCTCTTCACCGCCCAGGACCGGACTCCGGGCGAAGGCATCTCTCGGAGTCCGACTTAATCCGACTAAGAGGCAGGAATGATGGATCTTTGGACAATAGGGCCCTCTGGCCGGCCGTGCGCAAACGCTGGTACAGGCAATGTCACTACGCGGGATTGATCGCGATCGGCGATGGCACCTTGAGAAAAGACCTGAGTAGGCTGCTGAAAGCTGGTGCACGATGAGCTCGATCCAGATTCTTCTGGCCATGGACAAGTTCAAAGGCTCGCTCAGCGCCTCTGAAGCCTCACAGTCACTCCACACTGGACTCACTGCTAGTGCTCCGGAGGGCACGGTCCATTGCCGGATCCTGCCCTTGGCAGACGGTGGGGACGGCAGCGTGCAAGCGGCACTGCAGGTCGGCTTCACCCCGCTCACCGTCCCGGTGGCCGGCCCCGCGGGGACACCGGCCATGACTACCGTGGCCCTGAACGCTACGACCGCCGTCGTCGAGGTAGCCACAAGCTCGGGCCTGCAGATGCTGCCACCGGGACAACTTTCACCATTGGACAGCAACACTCTCGGCTTCGGACAGCCCGTCCACGCGGTCCTGGGACAGGGAGCCCGGCAAGTGATCCTGTCTCTGGGTGGGAGCGCCACAACCGACGGTGGGGCCGGCCGGCATGCCCAGCGCGCTGGGGGTACGGTTTCACGACTCGGGCGGAAAAGTCTTTACCCCACTGGCGCCACACTGAAGGACAATGAGTGGTTAGGTCTGTTACATGATCCGGTGACATCCGATCCTGCAGTCGCACTCCCGGCTACACCCTCAACTGCGAAGAGCCCCTTGTAGTATCGGCGATACGAGCTGGCCATTGCTCTACTGTATTTGTGTTAACTCTAGCGACGATTTTGCTAGTTGCGTCGAGCCGAAAAGCTTCGGACGTTTACGAGTGCGGAGCCGCCTCGGCGAGTGGGGCGAAGGCATCACGCCAATCGGCGGGGATGGCGGCACCGGTCGTGGCGGCGGACGGTCGGATCTCAGGCACGATGCCATCTTCTCATTGGACGGTGACATGGGGTGTGGCGGAGCTGTGTCAGGGGCGCGGAGTAGCATCTGCGGCATGGATGAGGACAAAGAGGTTCACACGCAGTTCTTCGACGCCTACACCCGTGCGCTCATCGATCGGGATGCCGTGGCAATCGCCGATCATTACGCGGTTCCGGCGCTCATCGAGTTCCCGGGGCAGCGGATCCTTGTCACCGAGGCGCCGCAGACGGAGAGCTTCTTCGCGAGTGCTTTCGGGCAGTACTCGGGCGTCACCGAAGTCGACGTTCATGTCACGGTGGCGGCATCGACCGAGCACAGCATTTGGGCCGACGTCAGTTGGAAATATCAGGGAGGTGCCCCCGACGAGCGGAACATGTATCAGCTGGTGCGTACCGAAGACGGCTGGAAAATCGCGGTGCTCACGCCGTTGGAGCTCGGATGACGGGGCAATCGGGTGAGAGGGGCACGCAAATGACAGGCGAGACAGGCATGTCCGGCTATCCCGAGCTACTGCACACGGTCATCGACACCACTGAGCCGAGGAAGCTGGCAGAGTTCTACCGGCGCCTGCTCGGCTACGTCTATCGCACTGGCGACGAGCTTTCGACGGGCGAGGTCGACGAAAAGGAGTGGCTGGTGCTCACAGACTCGCTGACCCACCGGAAGCTGGCGTTTCAGAAAGTCGAGCACCTCGAACCGACGACGTGGCCGACGACGGATGTCCCCATGCAGATGCACCTCGACCTCACAGTGCCGAACCGGACCATGTTGGAACAGCAGAGGCAGCGCGCCGAAGACCTGGGTGCCGAACTGCGCGTTGCTCGCACCGACGACGAGGATGAGCCCCTTTACGTCTTCGCTGATCCCTCCGGCCACCCCTTCTGCATATTCGTCGCATGAGCGAGAACAGCGATGACGAGCGGTGGCTGATCGTCAAGGGACGCCGGTGGCGGCGAACCGACCCAGCACTGGAACCGAACGTGATCGAGGAACTCAAGAGCCGCCTCGGCGCTGCGAGGAATGCCGTCAAGCAGGCGAAGAGGCTGGGTGCTGAGAATGATCTCGCGGAGGCGAGACGGAGGGTGAATGTCGCGAAGCACGGCCTCGGCGAACGCGGCGAGTATTGGTGGGACATGTCGCTCGAAGACCGCCGGCAACGCGCGGAGACGGCCCTGAACGAACTGCGGTGAGCTCGAACAGGGCCGCCTCGTCAGGCGTGAGCAGCCCGGGTGGACGCGCTGCTGCGGGGCGTCAGACTCCGGACACCGCGGCTGCCAAGTTGCCGAGGGACGATTCGAGATCCTCTTCGCTGACGGCCGGGAAGTCGACCTGCTTGAGCACCTCCTTGTCGGTGACTGCGCTCCAGTCGTAGGTCACGGAGACCTCGGTCGAGTCATGGCTGTGGGACTTGAGCTCCCAGACCCACTCCCAACCCGGTGGCTCTTCACCGGCCGGTGCCGTCTTCCAGGCGAGAAGCTTGTTCTCCTCAAAGCCGATGACATGATTGTCGGTCTTGTAGTCGCCGCCCATCTTGTCCCAGTGCATGTTCATCGTGAACACTTGGCCGGCCTCGGTGATGCGATCGGTCTTGTCATCCGACTGGACCATTCCCGAGCCGTCGATCTCGGCATGACGTTCTGGATTGGAGAGGACTCGGAAGATGTCCTCTACGGGGGCATCGATCATCCGCGAAGCGCTTATGCTCGTCTCACTCATGCTTGTCACCTTTCGTCAGATGGTGGCTGGAGTACGGGCCGGTCGACCCGTCCCTGTGGGCCACGGTATACCCTGATCCCGAATGAGGGGAGGGGGTGCGCAACCAATGACAGCAAATGTGGCTGGTCTTCCGGACCCTCGTTGAGGAATGCAGAATAGCCGACAGAGGTACGTGCCCGACGACGAAGACTTCAACATCGTAGGCAGCTATCGGCCGGCAGTCTCGCAAGGCCGATCGCTGATCCTGCAAGGTCATGTGGATGTCGTTCCGACCGGACCCTTGGAAATTGGACTGCTCCGCCCTTCGAGCCTCGAGTCGAGAACTCCTGGCTGTACGGACGTGGCGCCGGGGACATGAAAGCCGGCCTCCCGGCCAACCTCTTCGCCTTCGACGCGATCACCGCTGCCGGACTCTCTCCTGCAGCCCCAATCCATCTTCAATCCGTGGTGGAGGAGGAGAGCACCGGCAACGGAGCGCTCTCGGCACTTCTGCGCGGCTACACCGGCGACGCCGTGCTCATCCAGGAACCAGAAGAGAACGCCCTGTTGCGAACCACCGTCGGAGAGATCTCTGGCGGAGACTGACCCTTCAGCGTCCCGTCATGGTGTGAGGTCTCCGTGCGGCCGCCATCTATCCGGGGATCGACCCGGAACAGGCGTGGGAAGAGATTCAGGAGCACGTTCGGCACGCGAGCATCGCCCGGCGCGGTCAGGACAGTCGCCTGCCACGCCTGGAGCGAACCGGCTTCTTCACCGCAGGATATCGACTCGACGAAGGCGGAGAAGCTGAGGCCGTCCTCTGCTCGGCCCACCGGGATGTGTTCGGCCAGCATCTGCAGTCGTTCACCACGCCGGGATACCTCGACGGTCGGTTGTATACGAACTACGGATCGATGCCGACTCTGACCTATGGCCCCCGATCCCTCGACATCCACGCCTTCGACGAGCGCGTCCACATCGAGTCCGTCCGCAACATCACGAAGACCGCCGCTCTCTTCACCGCCGAGTGGTGCGGTCTGGAGCCGCTGAAATAGACACTTTGGCGTACTGCAGGGACTGCCGGCCCAGCACCCGTTCGAGGCGATGCCTCAGCTGATCTGGTCAGCGAGGTCTTCGAAGTCCTCGGCAACGATGTCCCAGTCGCCCGTGGGCTCGAGATCGATGGTCTGATCGGGTCCATGCTCGGTGGGGCGACGAACGAAAGCCGTGTTGAGCCCGAGGGACTGTGCCGCGGCGAGATCGCTGTTGTGCGCGGCGACCATGGCGACCTGCTGCGGTTCGAGACCGAGGATGTCGGCGGTCCGCAGATACGCGTCGGGGTCCGGCTTATAGGCTCCCGCCACCTCGGCGCCGAGGATCGCATCCCAGGGAAGACCAGCACGTTTGGCGACGTCGAGAGCCAACCGGACGTTCGCATTCGACAATGGGGCGACGATGAATCGCTCCTGCAAACGGGTCAGACCCGAGATCGCATCCGGCCACGGATCGAGCCGGTGCCACGCAAGATTGGTCTCGTCGAGGACCGGCGCGGGAATCGAGTCCGGATCGACGCCGAGACCCCTGAGCACGGTCTCGAGATTCTCCCGGTGGAGCACATCCAGACGAACGAACTCCCGGTCACCATCGCGCACCCGCTCCATCGACGGCTGATATTCGGCCCGCCAAGCGTCGGCGAACTCAAGCGGAACGAGATCGGGAACATGATCGCGCAAGTGCACGGCCACCTCGGCGGCAATACTTGTACGCCAGTCGACGACAGTGCCGAACATGTCGAAGACGAGGGCGTCGACCGAATCGAATCCTGCTGTCATGGTTACACGGTAGTCCGCGCACATCAGACCGTCCACGTCGGTTCTCCCGCTCACCATGTCAGTCCGTCCGCTTAGACTGAGCGGTGTTGGGAGTCGACGAGGACCTCATCGACACTGAACCACACGGCATCGGCGGAAGGACCTGACCGTGGGATGGAGCACGAGCGAATTGGCGCGGCTGACCGGCACCACGGTCAACACGATTCGGCATTATCACAAGCTCGGGCTGCTCACCGAGCCTGCACGGATGAGCAACGGATACAAACAGTACGGGGCCTCCCACCTGCTCCGACTCCATCAGATCCGGCGGATGCGCGAACTTGGGATCCCGTTGGCCGATATCGGTTCGGTCGATGACGATCACGAACAGCAGCAGCTCGCTCTCAAGCAGCTCGAGTCCGACCTCGGTGAGCAGATCGCGGCCCTGGAAAAAGCACGCACCGAGGTGTCCCAGATCCTCGAACACGGAGCGCCGATCGACACTGCCGCAGGCTTCATCGATGTCGCCTCGCGGATGTCGAGTGCCGATCGCAGCCTGATGAACATCTACTCGACCCTGTACGAGGAATCGGCGCTCGCGGAGATGCGGTCCATCATGTCCGAGACCACCCCGTACGACCAGGAAGTCGATGAGCTCGCCGAGGATGCCGACGACGCCACCCGCGAGCGCTTGGCAGAGCAGATCGCTCCGAGCATGAAGCGGCATCTCGAAGCGAAACCGTGGCTCCTTGCGCCGACCGATCGGATGACCGGGGACGTGAAGATGGGGCAGGCCGCGATCATCGGCTCGATCAGCGAGCTGTACAACGACGCGCAGATCGACGTCATCCAGCGCGCCTTCATCTCCGTCTTCCCGACTCTCGACATTCCGGACGAAGATCGCGAGCGGTTCACCGCTTTCATCAAGCACGTGGCCGCGGAGGAAGAAGGCTGAGGCAGGGGACTGAGGCGGAGGAAGAGGAGTCAAGTCGGGAGCTGAGGGAGAGAGCTGAACACAGTGACTAGGGAAGATACCTGAGGATTCGCTGGATTCGACGATGAGGCCTTGACCCTGTTCTGAGAACACAGTCTGTACTGAACGTATCAACCATCAGATCCGGTTCATCCGGGCCGGGATCTGCCGATCACGTTCAGGAGGACACCATGAACCCCATCATCGAATTCTTCCAAGGTCTCGCCGCTCAGGTTCCCGACCTGCTTCAGCCGTTCATCATCGCCGCGGCCGGGGCGATCCCCTTCATCGAGGGTGAGATCTCCTCAATCATCGGCGTGTGGGCCGGAATGAACCCCATGCTCGCCGGAATCGCCGGAGCCATCGGCAACTTCATCTGCGTCACCGTCATCGTGCTCCTCGGCGCACGGGCGCGTCGCGCCGTCGTGAATCGGCAGAGCGAAAAGCGTGAGCTCGCGGCCGTGGGGGCAGGCGCAGGTGTCGGCTCCGGATCGGTTGATGGCGCTGCGCCCGAGGCAGCTGCCACGCGGAATGGACCCGCCGACATTCTCTCCCCCGGTCCAGCGGCCGACGGCACTGCAGGTGACACGGCGACGGAGGGCCATCTCGGTGAAGGTGGGAAGCCCGAGTCCAAGGGGCGGGTCAAGTTCAAGAAGTTCCTCACCCGCTTCGGCGTCCCCGGTGCGAGCCTGCTCGGACCGTTGGCGATTCCCACCCAGATCACCTCGACGATCCTCGTCAGTGCTGGTGTGAAGACCTCGTGGATCCTGCTGTGGCAGGCCATCGCGATCATCGCCTGGACGACCCTGACCACGCTCATCGCCACCGGATCGCTCGCCCTGCTGGCCGGCTGAAGCCTCAGGAGACGCGGTCCCCGCAGGTGCCGTCCTCACCAACCAACCGCCCACGGATCTCGTCGCCGCAAGAAGAAAGGACGAATCATGCGCTCGCTGTATCGCCACCGGCTGGTCCTCACCCTCACTGGCCCGATCCTCATCGCTCTGGGACTGCCGCTGATCGTCCCGTTCGCCGCGACCCTGCTGGGCGAGACGATGCACCTGCAGATGCGATTGAGTCTGCCCGAATCGCTGCTCGCGACCTTGGGCATACTCGTCGCGTGGTTCGTCATCTCGCGGACGATCGACGTCGTCCTCAGCGGAAGCGACATCGGCGGCAAGATGACCGGGCGTCTGGTGTCGGCGGGTGCGTCGGTGCTCGTGCTCGGCGGAGGCTACCTGCTGATCACCGGCTCGATCCCATTAGCCGCGATCACCGCGGTCGTGATCAGCGGTCTGTTCTTCGCGTTGAATACGATGCTTGACGTTCGGGCGAGACGACCAGCATGAATCAGACAACCCAGCTGACCGTGCCCAAGTACTTCTCACCGGGGCGAACCGCTTCGCACTCCGCTGTGACGATCCGCTTGACAAAGGGGGCATGGGCAGCGGCCTTAGCCAGGACGATCTTCTCGCAGACGGCGCGAGTCTTGTGATACGTGTAGCTGAACTTCACCACATCAGCGTGAGCGGCGGTGCCGCCGAAGACGCTTGCCGTGGCCAGAATCAGAGAGGCTGCTCCGATTCCAAGAATTCGTTTCATCTGCATCGTCTTCTCCACTTCTCAGGGTCAGCATTCTCTGTGTGCGGCTACCGTCTGTGGCCGCACGACCGACACTATTTGCGGTTGCGTGAGTCGGAGACGATTGCGTGTACCGAGGTTGAAACCTGATGTTCCCCACTTGAAACGTACAATGGAGTGAATGTCTGATACCGGGAGAACCCACACCTCGTCGCTGGCCGTGCTCGGTGCGCTGCTGTTCGTCACCGCCCGCAGCCTCGATGACACCGGCGCGCCGGGGATCCCCGCGAGCGCCGACCCCGCCAAGCTCAGCCCCACCGACCGAGAGGCCCTCGCCGAGGTGGAGTCCGCACTGACCGTCCAACTCGAGAACTCAGGGACGTCGGTGACGTCCACTCTCGCCGAGGTGGCTGCGGCGGTTGCGTACGTCCGCGGCCGGGCGGAGGTCCCTAGTCTGACCGCGAGCCGGTACGACAAACTGCGCAAGACGGTGCTCGACGGCCTCGGAGCGACCTCGGCGCAGGGGGCGACGATCTGGCCGCCGACCAGTCAGACCGCGGTGCAGCGATTCGGGTCCTGGAACGAAGCGCTCAAGGCGGCGGGTCTGGCGACGAACAAGATCGGCCGATCCAAGGGGCAGCTGCGCTTCGACTCGGATGCCTACGACAAGGCGATTGCCGAATTCCTCGCCGACTGCGAATCACGCGGGACCGCCGCGACCTACAAGGCTTACACCGAATACGCCGCCGAGCACAAGGGCGAGGTGCCCTCGGCCGCGGCCGTCCGGAAGTTCTACGGAAGCTGGAATTCAGCGCTCGCTGCGGTGGAGTGAGGTGCGGATCAGCGACCGTGCATCTTCCCTCCGACCGCTCACGCTATGCGATGCGCGTTCGACGGTAACTTGAGCGCTCGGTGGCTCAACACTCCTGGCATCACCGGTCAGCGGCGAAGGCCTCCAGCCGGTCGCACGCCGTGTTGATGGTCTCGTCCGAGACCGCGAAAGTCAGGCGCAGGTAGCCCTCGCCGGCTGGGCCGAAGGCCGAACCGGGGATCGTCGCGAGGTTGTGCTTCTCCAGCAGCTGGGTCGCCAGTTCCCAAGAGTCCAATCCCCACTCGGACACATTCACCCAGGCATAGAATGTCGCCGCCGGCCGCAGCAGACTCAAGCCCCCGATGGCGTTGATGCGCTCGACCATGAGCTCGCGCCGCCTGGCATACGAAGCGACCATCTCATCGACCGCGGTCTGCGGTCCCTCGATTGCGGCGACCGCTGCCTCCTGGACGAAGCCGGGCAGACTCGAGGTCAGGCCCTCCTGCAGCAGTGCCATCGGCGCGATGAAATCTTGCGAACCGATGACGAAACCGCACCTCCACCCGGTCATCGCATAGGTCTTCGAGAAGCTGCCGATGGCCAGGAACCGGTCGAACTCCGCCCTTGCCTCGGCGGTGGATGGAGTCACCTCGGCGATAGAGGTGAAGACGGCATCGTCGAAGACCATCTCGTCATAGACCTCATCGGAGATGACGGTGAACCCATGCTCATCGGCCAGCGCAGCGATCTGCTCGAGGTCGGCCCGATCCATGACCGAACCCAAAGGGTTCGACGGACTGTTGATGATCACAGCCGCGGTCTTGTCCGTGATCGCGGCGCGGACATCCTCGGCGCGGAGCTTGAAATCATTGTTCTCGGTGACAGGAACGGACACGGCAACCCCGCCGAGGCGGTGCACCTGACCCATGTAATTGGGGAAGCTCGGGTCGGGGATGATGACCTCATCCCCTGGAGCGACAGTGACGTCGAGGGCGAAGGTCAGTGCCTCCATCGCGCCGAAGGAGACCATGACGTTCTCGGGCGCGATGCTGCGATTCCAGCGTCGTGAGTACTTTCCGGCGATGGCGGAGCGCAGTTCGGGGATGCCCGCATTGGCGACGTAGCGGGTGTTGTCGTTCTCGATCGCGCGGATACCGGCGGCTTTGATGTGCTCCGGAGTGGTGAAGTCCGGTTCGCCGACGGTGAGCTTCACGGCATCGGGGAAGTCAAGGGCTAGGTTGAACATCTTGCGGATGCTCGAGGCGGGGTAGGAGGCGGCCATGGGGGAGATGCGGGATTTCGTCATGGCTACAGTCTGCCCCTTCCTCGCGAGCTGAGGCAGAGGGCACCGCTGCGTAAGACCCGAGGACGGTTCCCACGGGCTCCGTGTCGGCTTGGTGAAACGGTCCTACGTGCCTCGCTCCGCCGTTTACGTGCGCGGCGTCACAGCGCCTACAATCTGCACCATGAGGAACGCCCGCGGCCACGAAGCCGAGCGAGAAGAACCACACCAGATCGATGGCCTGGCACAGCGACTCAACTGGCTTCGTGCCGGAGTGCTCGGCGCGAACGACGGCATCGTTTCGACCGCCGCCGTCGTGGTCGGAGTCGCTGGCGCGACGAACAGCTTCACGCCGGTCCTGCTTGCCGGCGCGGCAGCCGTTGTCGGTGGGGCGATTTCGATGGCCCTCGGCGAGTACGTTTCGGTCTCGAGCCAGCGCGACAGCGAGCGGGCCCTGATCGATAAAGAGCGAGAGGAGCTCCGAGTCGACCCAGATGGCGAGCTCGAGGAGCTCATCGGGCTGTATGAGACTCAGGGGCTCTCGCGCAGCACCGCGGAGGTGGTGGCGAAGGAGCTCACCGAGAAGGATGCGCTCAAGGCGCACCTCTCGACGGAGCTCAACATCGACGAGGACGACGTTGTGAACCCGTGGCACGCAGCGCTCGCCTCCGCGCTCTCGTTCTTCGTCGGCGCGCTCCTGCCGATGCTCACTATCCTCTTCCTGCCGACCTCGATGAATATCCCGGTGACGTTTGGTGCGACCATCGTCGCCC
The DNA here is from genome assembly GCF_013280495.1 of Brevibacterium permense. GTDB lineage: Bacteria > Actinomycetota > Actinomycetes > Actinomycetales > Brevibacteriaceae > Brevibacterium > Brevibacterium permense. The sequence continues at coordinate 104,402 of NZ_JABSSX010000004.1, read as the reverse complement.
TCGCGATCACCGGCTACGTCGCGGCGTGGGTCGGCGGCGCGAACAGGTGGTCCGCCGTCGCCCGCACCTGTATCGGCGGCGCGATTGCGCTCGCCGCGACATTCCTTGTGGGTATGCTGTTCGGCACCTCGGTGGCCTAGGGCCTGGTTCGTCACCAATTTTTTGTGGAGCTGGGATCGTGGCGAGATCTGCCCTAGTTCTACGGCCCCCTATTTCGGATCAGCTCGGCTTTGCCACGTGAGTTCAGTGCCTTGCCAAGGTCATTATCGGATGAATCGCCACGAGATCCGACAGACCCGACGGTGTCTTGTTCGGCCAGGTTCTCGCGACAGCGGAATGCTCAATACCGGACCCTGGGATTCGAGCGATGCACCAGACCGGGCAGATCCCCATCGGCACGTCGACGCTGGCAGATCCCCATCTGCGGGGCGTCCCGAGCCACCTCGGTACGCAACGACCTCGATACCTGCCAGCCGACGATCTCGCAGGTGATCACGACCGACGTAAGCCCGCTCTGTGAACATTGGAGGTGCCGCTTTCCGAGGGGGCAGGTGAGGTCCGCCGCGAAGAAAGCTGACTACAGGATCTGGTCAGCTCGGAGCAGTTTTCGGTTCTCTTTCTCGAGATCTATGATTCGCTGGACATCAGCGGTGGTAGTGCCGGACCGGTCACTCCCGACCGGCCTACTCGTGCAACCCGGCCAAGCGGGATCCGAACCGTGCGAGCAGGCTCGTCTTCTTCGCCCCGGTCGCTGACTCCCACGCATCGGCAAGGCCGAAGATCTTGTACATCGACCGGATGCCCAACCACCGAATCGGTTCGGGCTCCCACTGCCCGGAGAAGTGATCGTTCCACGGCAGCGCTGTAAGCGGACTCGATGCTCCGGCAGCCCGATCGAGCAGGGTCTTCGCCGCCAGATGAGTCGCCGTCACACCGTGTCCGGCATAGCCGCGAGCCACTCCGATGCGCTGTGTCGGGTCGAAGAAGATGCCGGCGCACCAGTCTCTGGTCACTCCGAGCGCACCGCGCCAGGCATGAGCAACCTCGAACTCGAGGTCCGGGAAGAGCGAGGACAGGCGCCCGGCCAACAGGTCGACCACCTCGGCGGGGACCTCACCGTCACCGGGCAGACCCGACCGGAAAGCATAGGGCGCCCCACGGCCGCCGAGCGCGATCCGGCCATCGGCCGTGCGCTGGGCATAGATGAACGTGTGCGCCGTGTCGCCGAGGCATTCGCGCCCCTCCCAGCCGATCGACGCCCACGCCTCGTCCGACAGCGGCTCGGTTGCGATCATCGACGAGAACACCGGGATGACCTGCCGTCCCTGCAGACCCGGCAGGTCGCCGCCGACCGTGTCCGAATACCCCTCGAGACACACGAAGATCGTGTCCGCGCGCACCGGCCCGCGGTCCGTGGCGACCGAATTCTTTCGGAGATGCCTCGCCGAGGTGGCCTCACAGATGGTTACGCCCTGTTCCCTGAGCACGTGGCCGAGTCCCCGGGTGAGCAGTGCAGGATCAATGGCGGCGGTACCGGGGAAGTAGAGGCTGCCAAGCGCCCCGTCGACATTGATGCGGGCACGAGTCGCCTCGGCGTCGAGGAACTGCATGTCCTCGGGCCCATATCCGAACTGCTCATTGCCGGCCTCAAGATCGCGCAGCCGGGACAAGCCGGCCTCCGTTTGAGCGATGTCGATATGGCCGCCGCGCACTTGATGGGCATCGATGCTTTCAGCTTTGCAGACTTCGAGGACCTCGTCGATGGAGTCGAAGAGCGCGGACCGGAAAGCGCTGACGCTGGCCACGCCGCCGAGCCCTGCCGAGCCGACCGGCCCGGAGGGATCGTTCTTCCGGGCACGGTCGACCGCCTCGGCGAACTTGGTGCGATTGCCCGGCAGCAGGGTAGAGAGCCATCCGCCGTTGCGGCCGGAGGCGCCGTAGCCGATGTGGCTGGCCTCGATGATGGTGATCGCCCAATCGGGGTGGGCCTGCCGGGCGTAATAGGCCGACCACAGGCCGGTCAGCCCGCCGCCGACGATGACGAGATCTTGTTTCTCGCGCGGCAGCGGTGCGGGGTCGACGTCGTCGGCGGGGGAGGCCGCCAGCCAGTGCGAGGCTTCACCATTGAAGTAGGACACGGATCATCTCCTGAACTCGAGGCAGACCAGGCGGTCGCCTACGAAAACAGTTCTATCTCACTCGCTGGGTGAAGTAAATAGTTGCGGCGCTTTGTGTTGAGTGCTGAAACGAGCTCGTCAGCCTGCTGATTTCTTCGTCACGGCGTTACTTGGGTGGCTGTGCTGATTGCACTGTTCGCATGAGCGCAATGGAGCCGATCAATACCCACGTATTCCCACTCAGCCGCGAACCGATCGAGGACTGGCAGATCATTCCGGCCGCCTCGGCGGGAGGGCCCGACGCGGTTGGATCGGTGGGGCTGGAAGGGGCGACATCCTTGGCGGGGGAGGCGAGTGTGACGACGGGATTCGCTGAACTCGGCACCATCGGCGGCGCGCAGAGCCGAGGGAGTCGGGAAAACGTCATGGGCGCGGATCCTCTTTGTTGAGTAGTGTCGAAGACGGCCCGCACGGACGAAAGGAATCGACGATGATCGACTTGGCCCACCCGCGCGACCTCGTCATGATCGGCGCGATCTTCGGCCTCGCCGCGTTCATCTGGTCAGGCTGGGCACAGGAAGCACCGCCCAGAGCACTGGTCTGGAGGCTCGTGCTCGCCGGTCTCGGAGTCGCGGGCCTCACACTCGCAGTGCCGAGCATTCTCACCGCCATCGGCAACTGGTCGGAACCCAGCGCTTTCACCACCGGGACCGTCGCATTCACGCTCTACCTCATCGTGTTCTGGGCCGAGGTCATCATCGCCGCGGTGGTGAGCTTCTTCCTCATCCGCGCCGGCCAGACCGAGAACATCGCTCCGCTCATCCTGGCGATCGTCGGCATCCACTTCTTCGTGCTCGCCGTCGTCTTCGGCCAGCCCGTCCTTCATCTGGCGGGGCTGATGCTGACTATCGTCGCGGTGGGCGCGTTCATCTTGCCCCGCGAGAGACCGCGGCGCCGAGCTTCTGGTGCGGCATCCTCGGCACTCCGGTATTCCTCGGCATCGGTCTGTGGTGTCTGCTCGCCGGTCGCAGCGCGCTTGCCGTCGGATGAATCTCGGACACCGCTGACAATCCCTGGTGAGGTGCTCTATCGTGAGTGAACCGGTGCGCACCGTGGTCCGGGGACGGTTTTGTCCCGCGTTGCGCAGCACGCATGGACACCCCAGCACGGACACCTCAGTATTGCCCTTGAAGAGATGGACCCCGAAGAAGGAGTCGACGATGAAGACTGCTCGCCGCTTGGACAACCTCGGCACCGAGACCGCTTTCCGCGTGGCCCAGGCCGCCGCCGATTGGAAGGCGAAGGGCAACGAGGTCTTCCCGTTCCACCTCGGCGATCTCAATTTTCCCTTGGCCGGCCACATCGTCGAGGCGATGGAGCAGGCCATCCGCGACGGCAAGACCGGCTACTGCCCTGGGCCGGGGATCCCCGAACTGCGGGAGGCACTCGCCGATGACCTCGGCTCGCGACGCGGAATGACGATCAACCCCGCCGAGGTGGTCGTGACCACCGGAGGCAAACCGGTGATCACGAAATTCCTCCAAGCGGTGATGAATCCCGGCGAAGGCGTGCTCTACCCGAATCCGGGCTTCCCGATCTACGAATCCCAGATCGAATATCTCGGCGGTACGGCCCTGCCCTACCGATATGTTCCGACCTCCGACGGTTTCGCCATCGACCTCGACCACCTGCGGGCATCGATCGACGAGAACACCACTGCCATCATCTACAACGACCTGCAGAACCCGATCTCGGCCGAATCGACTCCGGGCGAGCGTGAAGCCATTGCCGCGATCGCGCAGGAATTCGACCTGTGGGTGCTCTCCGACGAGGCGTACTTCGAGATGCGCTATCGCGGGAAGTCCCAGTCGATCGCCGCGCTGCCGGGAATGCGGGAGCGCACCGTCATCCTCTACACGTTCTCGAAGAAGTACGCGATGACAGGTTCGCGGCTCGGCTGTGCGGTGGCACCGAAGGAGGTTGCCGAGGCGATCTCGCTGATGAACACCAACGACGAATCCTGCACGAACCAGTACGTGCAGTGGGCGGGGATCGCTGCCCTGCGCGGACCGCAGGGGCCGGTCGGCCAGATGCTGGAGGTGCTGCGCAAGAGGCGTGATGCCACGTGCCGGCTCATCAACGAGATTCCCGGCATGTCCGTGGCTACGCCGGGCTCGACGTTCTACGTCTTCCCCGATGTCACCGAGGCGATGGAGGCGAAGGGAATCGCGACTCTGGCGGACTTCACCACCGAGGCTCTGCATGCCACTGGTGTCTCATTCTGCACTCGCGAGCACTTCGGGTCACCGCAGCCCGGTGAGGACCGGTCGTACATTCGACTGGCCTATTCGGGCATCGACGAAACCGCGATCACAACCGGTCTCGGCCGCCTCAAGGAGTGGATCGAGGCGGGGCGGTAGTCCGTGCGCCGGGGTTGCGCTTGCAGCGGTACCGGGCTGGGGCGCCGTCGCGAACACTGCTCTGTTCGGACCACAGTGCCGTCGCGCGACCACGGCTCGGTGTCGACTACGGCGCCGTGCCGGCCAAGGCTCTGTTCGGGCCACGGTGCAGTGCCGACCACAGCTCGGTCCAGGCCACAGCTCTGTTATGTCCAGCTGCTCCAGGCAGGCCGGCGGGTGCTCGGCAGCGCGTTGTCACGGCGCCAATCGTGGATCCAGTCGGGCGGTTCGGGTTCGTTCTCCGGCATCCCGAAGGCCTCGATGAGGTCGTCCCTGGTGAGCGGCCGGTCATCGGAGATCAGGCGAGTGGCGACATAGGCTCGGGCGAAGATCTCGCCGTTGACGACCATGCGCTGTTCGAAGAACACGGTGCGCTCGTCGATTCCGCAGACCTTGGTCTCGAGTTTGTAGCGCTGCCAGAGTTTCAGTGATTTGCGGAAGCTGATGGTCTCGGCGCTGACGACGCCGGTCCACCCGCGCTCACGCATCGCCTGCCATGCTCCGCTGCGTACCATCATGTCCAGTCGTCCCAGGTCCATGATGGAGAGGTACTTGCCGTTGTTGAGATGCATGAATATGTCGATCTCGCCCAGGTGGACGCGCATAGGGAGGGAGTAGGTGTCCCAGATGTCGCGCGCGGAACGACGGTGGGACCTCAGCAGGTGCAGGATCATGCGGAAGAAGTGCATGCAATCTATGTTACTTGACAGTAGCTTGCTGGGCGACCATAACCCTGCCGGGTGAATGGGGCTCTGATTGATGAACGTGGAACCGACGGCGAATGCGCCCACGGAAGGGTGCGCATCTACGGACCCGGGGAGTCGCCTCGGCGGGGGTGGGTGTCAGTCCTTCGCGGGTTCGGGTTCGCGGCCGGGGATGAACGGTGATTCTTCGGGCTCGGGGTGGCGCTTCCACTGGATGAGCATGATCGCCACACCGAGAGCGACGGCGCCGATCGCGCCCCACACGTTGGTGCGCAGGCCGAGGATGACGAAGCTCGGGTCGAGGCGGATTGACTCCCAGACGATGCGGCCGGCGCCGTACCACATGAGATAGACAGCGAAGAGGCGTCCCCACTGGAAGAAGACCTTGCGGCCGAGGTAGAGCAGGACGAGAGCGCCGAGGCTGTTCCAGATGACCTCGTAGAGGAACGTCGGATGGAAGAGGGTGCCGGGGGGAGTGCCCAGTGGGATTGCCGGGTTGCCGGGATCGATCTCGAGTCCCCACGGCAACGTGGTGGGCAGGCCGAAGAGCTCCTGATTGAACCAGTTGCCGAAGCGCCCGCAGGCCTGAGCGAGGATGAGACCCGGTGCCAGGGCATCGAGCAGAGTGGTGAGTTTGAGGCCGAGGCGGCGGCACATGATCCACGCGCCCAGCGTGCCGCCGATGAGTGAACCGAAGATCGCGATGCCGCCCTCCCAGATCGCCCATACCGAGCCGGGTTCGAACGGGTTCCACGGGTTGCGGCCGGGGCCGAAGTAATCGGTGTAGTGCGTGATGACGTGGTAGATGCGGGCGAAGACGATGGCCATCGGTACGGCCAGAGTCGCGATGTCGAGCACCTGCCAGTCCTCGACACCGCGCTTGGTCAGGCGGCGGTTCGTCAGCACAATGGCGATGATGATGCCCACCAGGATGCACAGCGCATAGAAGTGGATCGTCAGCGGTCCGAGTTGGAAGCTCGAGATGGGAGGACTGGGGATTGCCGCCGAGATGTCGTGCGGGACAGCGCTGGAAGTCATTGGGCCGAGGTGCATGGGGCCAGTCTATTTGCACCCGTCTGAGAATCCCTTATGCCGCGTCTGGTCTCTGGCCGGCGAGGACCGTTTTCGGGCCGATCTCTGTGCCGCCTGCGCTCTGACCAGCTCGTAAGCACGAGTCCGGTGGGGTGAAGCGTAACCACGAGTCCGGTGGGGTGAAGGCAGTCGCGACAAGGCCACTCGCGCTCACTTCAGAATGGAGGCACAGCGGCGCCATTGAACGGCCATTCGCCGCTACGTTCCGAAGAGGCCGTCGATGATGTCGTCTGTGATGAATCGTGAGTGCAGGATTGGGACGCGAGCAGGGTCGGCGCTTTCGGGCGGTCGCCATGCCGGCCGTCCGTCGCCGAGCATGAAGACTTCCCAGTCGGAGCGGTCCATAAGGTGGTGGTGGAAGGAACACAGCAGGCACATGTTGTTGATGTCGGTCTTGCCGCCCAGGGCGTGCGGCACAACATGGTTCACGTCGCACCACCCCGCCGGTGCATCGCAACCGGGGAACACGCATCCGCGATCCCTGGCGGTGACGATTGCGGTCTGCTTCTTGTTGGCGAAGCGCTGTTCCGTGCAGACTTCCACCGTGCGAGCCTTTTCGTCCACCAGGTGGAAGAAGACGGTGCCATCGAGGCCGCGTCTAGCGACGTCGCCCATCGGGAAGCGGTCGCCGGAGCCTGTGGTGGCTTCGCCGATGCCGTTGGCAATGTCGGACGCGTTGGCTGTGACGACCAGGGCGTAGGGCGAACCCTTGGCGGCTTCCTTCATGCTGATGCGCGAAATGAGAGTGGCGAAACGTTCGTAGATCCAGGCCTTCGCACTGGGCTGCTCGCTCATGAGATCGACGGCCGAACCATTGGCGCGGACCCCGTGACCGGCAAGAACGGCACGGTTGACAGTGGGATCCGCGGATTCGGCTTCGTTGTCTCCGGTGGCCTCGATGACAGCCCATGGAGGTGCATCGAAACGATCTCCGGTAAGGACGGCATCGAGAGGTTCGAACCGTTGCTCATCGAAGGTCTGGCCGAGGCCGCCACTACCGGGAGTCTGGTCTGGCCCGGCGTTTGGGGCGAGTGAGGGAGCGTCTTCGCGCTCGCCTTCGTCCGCCTCGGAGTCGGTGGGTTCTGCGATTGTCGATGTGTTGTCTTTCGCAGATTGAATCCTGGAGGTCAGCAGTCCGTGCAGTTCGGATCCCGCCACGGGATCGAGGACGCCTTCCAGCCTCCAGTCTCCATTGCGCTTGGGCCGGGCAGTGATGAAGTAGGCGGAACGATCGCTAGGGTCGAGCGGCTCGGCACCGTCGGGGTCGATGAGAGCGAGCATCCGACGGAAGATGTCGCGGAGCTCGCTCACAGTCACCGATTTCGCGTACTTCACGAGGTCGGTCTCCACACGGGACTTCGTCTCGTGGTCCACCCACGCGGGCAGTTCCTTGAGGCAGTCTTCGATGACGGTGAGGTGCTCCGCGGGCAAAGTGCCGAGGTGGAGCTGCTCGGCGACGAGCGGGTGTTCGGGCTCAAGGGGTTGTCCGTCGAGTGCGACTCGTCCGCCGAGATTCTCTGCTAACCTTGCCCGGCGGTTCGCTTCTCGCCCTGAGAGGTTGAGGCGTTCCTGGATGAGCGCCTTGGTCGACTTGGCACCACTGTCCTTAGGCGTGCCGACGCGTTCGTAGACGGCCAGTGCCAGGGTGGACAGAGATTCACTGAGTCGACGCAGCGCCTCGGCCCCATCGATGACCTGCAGGGCCTCGTTCGGTCCCATCGGCCGGTCGAATGCACGAAGACCTCCGACCAGTTCGGTCAGGGAGGCGATCGAGTCGGTGATTTCGGGAGCGCTCGCAGCCAGGTCGTTCCAGGCGGCGTCGGTGAGGATCGGGTGCAGCGAGGTTGTTCGTTGAGAATCAGTTCCAGCCTCAGGCTGAGCGGCGACAGAGTCGCTTGTGTTGGCCGGGCTGGCAGGATCAGCGGAGGCGGGCTGCGTGGTTGAGCTGATCTGCTCGTTTGTTTCGAACAATGAGGTCGGGTCTGCATGTGCGGCCGAGTCAGTCTTGGCGTTCGGACCGAGCCTTGTGGATTTCGCCGGATCGGCGGTATCTCTCGAATTATCTCTGCTGGCGGTCGTGACGGTTTTGCTTGGTTGTCCGGCATCGAGAGCCGACGTGTCTTCGTCCATTTGTTCGTCGTCGGCTATCGGCGCATTGTCAACCGCTGCGTCATCGTCGGTCGAAACTGGGTCAAGGGCCTCGAACACCTCGGCGAAGTGGTGGCCGCTGAGGTCGAGCCCGGCCGCCTTGAGCTGTTCGGCCAGTGTTGCGGGGTCCGATGTTTCCTCGGGTTGTGCTGGCGCGGTGTCTTCGGGAGCGTGGACATTCTGAGAAGTGGTGCCCACGAGATCTGCCGGTGTGGTGTTCGTCGGCGGTCTTCTGCTCGCCCCACCGCGCGAGTCAGCGGCAGCGCGGCGGTCGCGCTTTCCTGACTTGCGTCGCTTGCGGTCGGGGGTGAAGGTCATCGCTGTTGAGTTCCGTTCGTCATTGAAGGTCTCTTAGCTCAATTGTAGGCGGTCGGGATAAAGAAAACAATAGAAACTTCGAAAATAATTCGATTAGCAGTGGCGTGTCCGATAGCATCATCAGATTTTGTGGAGCAAGATGCTCGAGAAGTGGATTTGAAGTCGAATCTACTCGTCGGCACTGACGCGAGATCGATGTCGATTGAAAGGTTGGACTACCTAGCCAGGGGAGGGTCGCCTGGGTGAGGGTTGGGTCTGCACAGTGGGCCACGTTTTATTCCTCGTGCACCACATTGCGTACGCGTGAGCTTCACTCCGCGTTCTTGGCGTCTGTTCGCGTCCTTGATGTATTGCACTAAATGTGGTCGGCAGAGCGTGAGGCAGCGGATGCGCGCTACGGTGAGAGAGGCGACCTCCCGTCGAACTCACACCGAGGTGATCCCATGACTGCCACCCCTCCCGGCGCCGACGCCAGGACCACCAATCCGACCACCGAACCCTGGACCCTGTCCGCCACCGAGGCGCTCGCCGCCTTCCGGTCCAAGGATCTGTCCCCAGTCGACTACCTGACCTCCTTCATCGGCCGCATCACCGCCGAAGATGAGCGCATCAACGCGGTCACCGAAGTCGTCGAGGAGGCGGTCACCTCGGCGCGGGAAGCCGAGGACTTCTACGCGAACGCCACCAGCGATGACCTCGCCGAGGCGGCCGCCGCCCGGCCATTGCTCGGACTTCCCGTGATCGCCAAGGAGAAGCACGCGCTCGCCGGCCGCGGCCTCACTCAAGGGCTGCTGCACGAACGCGACACCGTCGCCGACCATGACGCCGCGATCCTCGCCCGCATCCGCGCCGCCGGCGGATTCGTCCACGCCCGAGCGACCTCTCCGGAGTTCAGCTGCGCGACGATCACGCACTCGCCGATGTGGGGCGTGACCCGCAATCCGTGGAACCCGGACCTCTCACCGGGCGGGTCCTCCGGCGGGTCCGGTGCTGCGCTGGCAGCCGGGTTCGCGCCCCTGGCCACCGCCTCGGACATCGCCGGATCCACGCGGCTGCCCGCCGCCTTCACCGGTACCGTCGGGTACAAAGCCCCCTACGGCCGGATCCCCGGCGCCCAGCCGCTGGCCGCGGACTGGTACCGCGGGGATGGGCCGATGGCGCGCACCGTCGCCGACGCCGCCCTGCTCGCCAAGGTCATGGTCGGGGTCGATCCGAGCGATCATGCGACCATCTCCTCGCCCGGGTTCCTCGATGACTTCGACCCCGCCGAGGCAGCCGACCGACTCCGCGGGCGCAGGGTCGCGCTGTGCGTGCGATTGGGGGACTTCCCCGTCGGGAAGGACATCGAAGCGAACACCCGCGCGGTCGCCTCGGCGCTGGAATCGGCAGGAGCGATCGTCGAGGAGGTCGAACTGCCGTGGACGGCCGAGCGGATCTTCGAGACCGCGTTCACCCACTTCGGGAATCTCCTCGCCCCCGCCATACGCGCCGCCACCCGCGGCCACGAGGACACCTTGGCCGAATACACGCTGCGGTTCATGGCCGACGTCGAGGCGGTCGCCGGCCGCCGCTCCTTCTACGACGGACTCGCCATGGAAGCACAGATCCAGGCGGAGCTGGCGTCAGCAATGGACGGGTTCGATGTGCTCTTGGCACCCACCTCGGCGGTGGCAGGGTTGGAAGCCGGAGCCAGCTACCTCGATGGGATCACGATCGGCGTCGATGGCGTCGGACGTGAAGGGGAGGGCGCATCCGGGGCAGACGGTGCGTCCGATAACAGCGGAAGGGACGTCGTCCGACTCGACCACTATTGGCAGGCGCACATGACGATGCCGTTCAACATCTGCAACCGCGTGCCGATCGTCAACGTTCCCTCCGGCATGGCCGACTGCGGCATCCCCACCGGCGTCCAGGTCGTCGCTCACCCCTTCGACGACGGAACTGCCTTCGACGTCGCCGCCGCGATCGAAGCGCTGCGCCCATGGACCGGACTGGCGCCGACGGTTCAGATAGGCTCATCGGATGGATGAGCACACCCTCGCCGAGGTGGAGCGAGTCGGAACGCAGTTCAACGCCGTCACAGCGATGACCGTCGACCGCGCAAATGCCCTCACCGCGGAATCGATCGGCCGCCGGGATTCCGGTCAGCCGCCTCGGCGATTGGAAGGGATTCCCTTCGCCATCAAGGACGTCATCGACCTCGTCGGCTACCCGACGACGATGGGATCGAATGTGCGCAGCGATGCCCCGGCTGCTAACTCGGCGCCGGTCGTCGACCGACTCGAAGCGGCGGGCGCGATCCCGGTCGCGAAGACGAACTGCCAGGAGTACTCCTACGGAATCCTCGGCGACGAGTCGGCCTTCGGCCGCGTCGTCAATCCTGTCGATGCGGCACTGTGCACCGCCGGGTCGAGCTCCGGATCGGCCGCACTCGTTGCCGCCGGGGTGGTGCCGTTGGCTCTGGGCACCGACACGGCCGGGTCCGTGCGCGTGCCGGCGGCCTGCCAAGGCGTGCTCGGGTTCAAACCGACCTTCGGCGTCGTGCCCGTCGACGGAGTCTTCCCGCTCTCGCAGAGCTTCGACACCGTCGGACTCTTCGCCTCCGACCTCGGCGTGCTGACCACGGCTTTCAATGTGATCGCGGGGGCCGGTTCGGGTGATGACCGAGCTGACAGTGCACACACCATCGATGTGAGCCTCTTCGCGGATGACGATGACCGAGCGCGGAACCTGCTCAAATCGGTCCCGGACCTCACGATCACCTCGGCGAATGGGCCTGCCCTGGACGAACTCCTCGACGACCTCGCACCGATCTACGATTACGTCCGCCTCTATGAGGCTTTCGAGGTCCACAAAGACCTCTTCGCAGAACGTGCCGCGGACTACCAGCCGGGCGTGGCCACGAAGGTCGAGGCGGGACGGGGCCTCGAGCTGGCCGAATACCGGACGCAGCTGGACGCGCTCGCCGAACTGCGGGAACGGTCTCTCGTGGTCTTCGGCGGCACCGATTTCCTGCTCACTCCGGCCATCGACGGACCCGTGGTCGGCTGGGATGAGATCGACTCCGGCACGGCGGCGAAGTTCATGCGCTATTCGATGCCATTCAACGTGCTCGGCTGGCCGGCATTGACGATCCCGCTGCCCGGAACCGGAGGCGGCGAAGGACCGCAGGCGGTGCAGCTGGTCGGTCGCCCCGGCAGCGACCGCGACCTGCTCGCCTTCGCCTCGCGGCTGGTCTGACTAGACCCTTCGCCTCGCGGCTGGTCTGACTAGACCCTTGGCCGGTGTGACTTGAGGATCAGTTCGATTGATTCGGGGATGCCTGGTCTGACTAGGTGCCACCGGTCCGCTTCGGAGGTCGGACGAGTCGTGCTCACCCTCGACCAGGCTGAACTCGAACAGCCGCCGCGTCGAACGAACCGGAGCCGGGCCGATGAGCCCCACGCGTAGTCAGATGCTCACTTTCTCCGACGACTCGCGCGCAAATATCGCGGGAGTCCCTGCGCTCATCGTCAGCGGCATCCTCGTGTTCGGATTCGACTTCGACCCGCTGGGTTCTGGCCCGAGCATGGCTGCATCGCTGGCCCTGCCGCACGAGGTCATCAATCTCTTCCTCGTCTTCTGGCCGCTCTTCGCGCTGACCTATCTGCTGTGGACCCACGCGGGACTGAGAGACCTCGACGAAACCGAGCTCATCGTCCATTCCCGCTGGTCAGTGGCGAACCGCCGACGATGGTGGTCGCGGTGGTTCGGGATGGGCGGAGCAGTGTCCTGGGCGACCATGGCCGCCTACCTCGCATTCATCTTCAACATCTTCCTCGTCACCTCTGGCTCGAGCGCCAGCGTCGGTATCTCGGCGGGGCTCGGCATCGCGAACGTCATCGCCTCGTGGGCGGTGCTCGTGTATTCGTTCGCACTCGAGTTCATGCGTCTCGACCTCAGCGGCGGCGGCAGCCCGGGGGACCGGCAACTCGAATTCGAGATGGACGGCCCACGTGAGTTCGGCGACTACCTGACCTTCTCCGTGCTGTCATCGACGATGACGGCCGCGCTCCCCGGCCGAGCGGTGTCGCGGAAAGCCTGGCGATTGGTGCGCACGAACGTCATCGTCGCCTTCGCCTTCAACTCCGTCGTCGTCGCGACCCTCGTCTCGATGATCCTCTCCTACGTCATGTGACCGTCACCGGCACAGCCCAACCCCGTGAATATCGCCGAGGCGGCCCACCCCGTTCAGGGTGGACCGCCTCTGGCGTATGGGCTCCTCAACCGGGGTGGGCCGCCTCGGTGAGGACGGAATCCTCAACTGGGTGGGCCGCCTCGGTGAGGTGGGAGGTCACAGCCTCCAGCAGCTGTCGAGCGGAGCCTTGCCGGCGAAGGTGCGGGTGGTGAAGGTCTCGATGCGCGGCAGCGCGGCGACGTATCCGCCGAGATGCGTGGGCCCGAGATTGTCCTCGAATGCCACCTTGTGGCCGGCTCGGCACCACGTCGACGCGAGTTCCTTGCCCTGATCGAACGAGATGACGTCGTCGAGGCGGCTGTGGTTGACCAGCAGCGGAACATCCGGCACCGCGGCCTTGCCCAGCCGCTGCCGGTCAACGATGTCCGTGAAGTGCTCGTCGATGATGTCGGTGAATGACTCGCCGTCCTTCGTCAGCGACTTCCCATTCGTGAAGGCTGTCGAGAGCAGGGCTTCGACGGTGCACTTGTCCGCTGTTTCGGCCACCATCTTCTGCCCCTTCTCGTTGAGGAAGTCGCTTGTATCGATGTCGGCCTGCTCGGCGAACCCGACGACACCGTAGAGCGCGAATGCCGTGTAGACGCTCGAGAGCCCGGACACGGTCTTGTGCAGATCGACCGGCACTGCGCCGGCCGAAGCCGAGGCGATGTTGAGCTCGGGTGCCCACTCCTTCTGAAGTTCCAGGGCAGCCGTCGTAGCATGACCGCCCTGCGAGTAGCCGCGCAGCTGGAGCTTGGTGTCCTCATCGATCTCGCTGCCCTCGACCTGCTGGACGGCACGTGCCGCATCGAGGACCGACCGGCCCTCTTCGACGCGATTGACGAAGTGGTGAGTGCCCTCGGTGCCGAGGCCCATGTAGTCGACGACGACGACAGGATGCTTCGCGGCCAGGGCCGAGGCGACGGAGATCCCCTCGTACTCGGTTCCCATGCCCAGCTGACGGCTGGGAGCGCACTTGTCGGCGACGCCCTGAGTGCCCGGCGAGATGACGACGGCATCGTCGGCATGGCCGCTCGCGCCGTTCGGAGTGAGCAGGGTGGCGGTCGCGGCTCGGGCCTGGCCCTTCTCATCAGTGGTCTTGTACATGAAGACCGTCGACTTCGCATCATGCTTGATGAGTTTCACCGGGTCGAGGTAGAACTCCGAGTCGGCCTGCTTGAGCACTGTTCCGTCCTCGCTCGGCAGCGAGTCCGGGGTCTCATAGAAGTCTCCGGGGACTCCTGATGCCGGCAGGTCTTCCTGCGCGGCTGCGTATTCGACGTCGGCGGGCGTGAGCTCGTCGGTCTTCGCGACGGCTTTCTTCGCCTGCTCGACGCTGATGCCCTCGGGGACGGATTCACGATCGAGCGTGCTCGGATCCTCTGCCGCACGGTCGTCGAGGAACTGTTCGGCTTCGGCATCGGTCTGCGGAACGAGTTCGGTGGCCTGGGCCGGAGCGGTGGTCGTGCACAACGTGAGTGCGAGGCCGACGACGGCTGCGGCGCTCAGGGCCTGGAGGCGACGACGAGGCCCGTGTGAGGAGGTGGTCGGCAGTGCTGTGGTTGGCGTGCTCATAGGCGGTGGTCCTGTTCTGCCTTGTCTCTCGGCATTGAGAAGGTGCGGGACAGTAGTGCCGGTGCAGATCGCGGTGGAATGCACCGTGACGGTGAGGTCAGTGTGGTGACGGTGAGGTCGGTGTGGTGACGGGGTGCCGTCGGCCAGAGTGTTCACCGTTGGACGTCCTGATTGTGACGGGCACCACACACATTACTTGATAGTAGAACTGAGTGGTAGTTAAGTGGCAGATTGGGTCTGTTGCCGAGCGTCTGGCGTCGGTGGTTCGGTGAACCCTGCGGGTGGATCCACCTTGATATCAGCACACGTTTCGAGATGGATCCACCCGCAGGAGACACGACAACGGCCGCCGGTCGGCAGCGAAGCACGCTGCCGGCCGACGGCCGTTGGGGGAGCGGAACCACCCCGCCGAGGTCAGCTGCCCGGAATGGGCGGGGCCGCCTCGGCGGGGGTGGGGCTCACTTGCGCTCGAGTTCCTCGAGGCTGGGGTAGATCGTCTCCTTCGGGGCGACTCCGTGGTTGCGGATGAGCACGAAGTAGAGGACGAAGGTGACGACGATGCCCACGAGCCACGAGATGTCCGCGCCGCCGAGCTTCGCGACCAGCGGGCCGGTGTAGAACGACTGCGCGAGGAACGGGATCTGGATGATCACGCCGACGCCGTAGGCGAGCAGTGCACGCCAGTTCCATGCGCCGTAGCGGCCGGCCCGGTCGTAGAAGGCGGGGATGTCGAAGCGGTCCTTCGAGATCAGGTAGTAGTCGGTGAGGTTGATGACCGACCATGGCGTGAAGACCATGAGCAGCGCGAGGACGAAGTTCTTGAAGTTCGCGAGGAAGTCCGCCGAGGCCAGCAGCGCCACGAGCACGGTGAGGGTGACGATGCCGATGACGAAGACCGCGCGCGTCCAGCGGCGGATGGTCGCCTTGTTGCCGAAGGAGGTGAGGATCGTCAGCGTGCACATGAACGCACCGTAGGCGTTGAGCGTGTTGACGGTGAGCTTGCCCAGCAGGATGACGACGAAGATGAGGAGCGCGAAGACGCCGCCGCCGACGATGTCCCCGACGTAGGCGACCTGGTTCTCGACGAATTCGTTGCCGGACTCCGTCATGGCGGCGGCACCGATGAGTGCTCCGAGGGTCATCGACCACTGCGATCCGATGACCGATCCGCCGAAGGTGAACCAGAAGGTCTTCGACGACGAGGTCGACCGCGGCAGGTACCGCGAATAGTCGGCGACGTAGGGGCCGTAGGTCAGCTGCCAGCCCACGGACAGGGCGATCGCGGAGAGGAAGGCGGGGAAGGCGAACGACGAACCCGAGATCAGTCCGGGAACGTCGACCTGCGTGATCACGCAGTAGGTGATGAAGAGGAACCCGAGCAGGCCCGTCACCGAGGAGATCCGACCGAGCACATGGATGTACTTGTATCCCAGCAGGGCCACCAGGGCGGTGAGCGCGCCGAAGATGACGATGCCGATCCACGGAGTCTGCACGCCGATGATGAGGTTGACGGCTTGACCGGACAGGACCGCGCCGGTCGAGGCGAAGCCGATGTACATGAGCACGACGAGCACGAGCGGGATGATCGCACCGATGATGCCGAACTGGGCACGTGAGGAGATCATCTGCGGCAGTCCCAGCTGCGGACCCTGCGCCGAGTGCAGCGCCATGACGATTCCGCCGATGATGTTGCCGATGAGCAGGCCGATGATCGCCCAGAGTGCGTCGGCGCCGAAGACGACGGCCAAGGCCCCGTCGACGATCGCGGTGATCTGAGTGTTGGCGCCGAACCACAGGGTGAACTGGGAACGTGGCGTTCCGTGACGCTCGGCGTCAGGCACCATCTCGATGGATCGCTTCTCGATCCCCGAATTGGTCGTACTAGCCAAGATTGCCTCCTTTGAGTGATAAATCAGATTCAGTCAACACCCAGAGGAGGCGACCGACGAGACCTGAATCACACATTCTGTCCGATATTTCGGATCATCTGCGGGGTGAAATGAATAGCGGGACTCAACGGCGAATGACTCGCCCCTCAGCCCCGCTTCGATCGTAATCTCGGACGGATTTCTGTTCTGTTTCGCTCGATTCTCCGGCTTGTTTCAGCCGCCTCGTCAGGACAGAGAGCGGGCAATGATCGTCCGCTGGATCTCCGACGATCCTTCGTAGATGCGATAGATCCTCGCATCGCGAACGTAGCGTTCGAGCGGAAAGCCCCGGGTGAAGCCGTAGCCGCCGTGGATCTGCAGGGCTTCATCGGCGATGTACGCGGCCGCTTCGGAGGCGGCGAGTTTCGCTGTGGCCGAGGAACGGGTGAAGTCGACCCCTGAATCGCGCTGTTCGGCGGCGTCCATCGTCAGCAGCCACGCCGACCGGTACTTCGTGTACATGTCCGCGAGCTTGAATGCGATGCCCTGCAGGCGGCCCAGCGGTTTCCCGCTGATCTTGCGCTCACCCGCCCACGCCACGGCGGCGTCGAGGGCGGCCTTGCCGATTCCCAGGCTCATCGCCGCGACCTCGATGCGACCCCGGTCGAGCACCCGCATGGCTGTGGTGAAGCCCTCGCCTGCGTCCCCGAGGAGGGCATCCTCGGGCACGACCGTGTCGATGACGAACTCGTAGACCGGGCTGCCGCGCAGTCCCATCGTCTTCTCCGGGGGATTGAAATCCAACCCCGCCGAGGCGGCCGCGGTGTCGACGATGAAGGCGCTGATTCCCTTGTGGCCGGCATCGACGTCGGTCTTCGCGTAGACGATGATGAAGTCCGCGAAGCCGGCGTTGGTGATGAAGCACTTCGTGCCCTTGAGATGCCAACCGCCGTCGACCCGTGTGGCCTTCGTCGACATCTCCGCCGGGTTCGAACCGGCACCCGGCTCGGTGAGTCCGAAAGCTCCGATGACCTCGCCGGCAGCGGCCCGCGGCAGCCACCCTTCGCGCTGGGCATCGGTGCCGCCGAGGAGGATCGAATCGGTGGCGAGGAACTGCGCGGTGACGATCGACGCTGTGGACGCGCACGCCTCGGTGATGGCGGCGACCATCTGGCTCATCGCTACCGATCCGACTCCGGGTCCGCCGAATTCCTCGGGCAGGTTGAGCCCCATGACCCCCACCTCGGCGAGGGTCTTCAACGTCTCATCCGAGACGCGTTCGTTCGCGTCGGCGGCCGCCGCCTGCGGGGCGAGGACGTCCTTGCTGATCTGGGCGACGGCGTCGACGAGTTCCTGTTCGTCGGCGGTGATGTCGAAGGCCATGAGTGCTCCTTGGAGGTGGGGTGATCGTGAGGTGAAGAGGATGTGCGTGGAGGGAGGCGTCCGCGCGAGGAGCCGAATCCTTCGGCCAGCGGCTCAGTTCGCCGACTCGGTCGGTTCGGCCGAGTCCGTCGAATCCGTTGGGTCCGACGGCTTCGTCCGCGCCGCCTCGGCGAGGTTGGCGCCAGCCGGTCAGGTCAGGGTGCGTCGGTGGGTGTGGCGAAGTCTGCATTGTGCTCGCCGAGGCGGGGCGCCGGAAGCGCGGACGAGGGGCGGGTGCCATCGACGAGGAGCGGGTGGCCGAGGAAGGCGTGCCCGGACCGGGGATCGGTGGCGGTCAGGCCACGGTCCGCGCCGATGGGGCCGGTGACCGCCTCGGCAAAGTCGAGAACGGGGGAGTTCGGGATTCCGGCGGCATCGAAGATCTCGCACAGCTCGGTCACGGTGCGCCCGGCGGTGAAATCTTCGATCTCGATGCGCAGGGCCTCATCGTTGTCCGAGCGCTGAGCATCGGTGGTGAAGCGCGGATCCGTGGCCAGCCCCGGCTTGCCGAGGGTGGCGGCCAGGGTGCCGAAGAGGCGGTCGTTGGCCACAGCGATGACGAGGAGTCCGTCGGCGGCGCGGTAGGTGTCGAACGGTGCCGAGACGGGGTGGCGGTTGCCGACCCGGGTGGGAGCGGATCCGGCGGAGTGGATGGAGGCGTTCGTCGGCTGCATGGCGAGCATGACGTCGAGCATCGGGATGTCGATATGGGCGCCTTCGCCGGTCGTCTGCCGGTGGAAGAGCGCCGACGAGATGCCGAAGGCGGCGAAGACTCCGGCGGAGACGTCGGCGATGGATTCTCCGACTCGGGTGGGGGAGCTGTCGGGGAAGCCGGTCGAGGCCATGAGGCCGCTCAGGGCCTGGATGACCGTGTCATAGGCGGGACGTCCCGCCTGGCTGCCGTGCTGCCCGAAGCCGGAGATCGACGCGTAGACGATATCGGGCTTCACGGCCTTGATGCCCTCATAGGACAGGCCGAGCTTCGCGGCGACTCCGGGACGGAAGTTCTCGACGACGACATCGCAGGTCTTGATGAGGTCGAGCAGACGAGCGTGGTCTTCCGGGTCCTTGAGATCGGCCTCGACCGATCGCTTGCCGCGGTTGAGTCCGGTGAAGTAAGTCGACCCGGAATCTGTGAAGGGTCCGAGATGTCGGGAATCGTCTCCGTGGCCGGGCATCTCGATCTTGATGACCTCGGCGCCCTGGTCGGCGAGCATCACCGTGGCGTAGGGACCGGCGAGGACTCGGGAGAAATCGGCGACCCGAACCCCGGTCAGCAGCTGCTTCGTTGCGTTCATGATCCTCATCCTCGGCGCTGACCAGGGCGAAGACAACGGGGTCTCTGCGGATTTCGTCCGAGGTGTTGGACGGACGGGTACGCAGTCTGGGCTGGGCTGGAGGCGCGACGGTCTCGGTCGCCGGAGTCGAGGAGAGTTCCGGCCGTTCCGTGCGGGAAATGGGTGTCCGTTCCCGCACGGAACGTCCGGAACTCAGTTCTGCCTTGAAAAGATCAGGCTCAGGAGGGGTGAGTCTCAGGCGACGCGTTCGAAGACGGCGGCCATTCCCTGACCGCCGCCGATGCACATGGTCTCGAGGCCGTAGCGCGATTCGCGGCGATCCATCTCGCGCAGCAGGGTGGCGAGGATGCGCCCACCGGTCGCGCCGACCGGGTGGCCCAGTGAGATGCCCGAGCCGTTGACGTTGAGACGCTCGGCGAAGTCGGATTCGGACAGCTTCCATTCGGTCGTGCAGGCGAGCACCTGCGCCGCGAATGCCTCGTTGAGTTCGATGAGGTCGATATCGCCGAGTTCGAGACCCGCACGCTGCAGTGCCTTCGCGGTCGCGGGGACCGGACCGATGCCCATCGTCTTCGGCGGCACTCCGGCCACCGCCCAGCTGCGCATGCGGGCGAAGACCCGCAGGCCGAGCTCGGCGGCCTTGGCCGCGGTGGTGACGATGCACAAGGCGGCACCATCGTTCTGGCCCGAGGCATTGCCCGCGGTCACCGTGGCCTCGTCGTCGGACTTCCCAAGCATCGGCTTGAGCTTCGCGAGCTTCTCGACCGTCGAGCCGGGACGGATGTGCTCGTCGGTCGAGATGACCTGTTCGGGGGTCTTCCGGGTGGCGGGCAGCGTGATCGGCACGATCTCGTCGGCGAACTTCCCCTCTTCCGTCGCCGAGGCGGCCCGACGATGCGATTCCACGGCGTAGGCGTCCTGGTCCTCCCGCGAGATCTTGTACTCCCGACGCAGATTCTCCGCGGTTTCGATCATTCCTCCGGGCACCGGGTAATCCTTGCCGCCGGCGGTGAGGCGGCCGCGGACGAGACCGTCCTTGAGTTCGATGTTGCCGCCCTTGACGCCCCACCGGATCTCCTCGTTGAAGAACGGTGCGCGGCTCATCGACTCGACGCCGCCGGCAACGACGAGGTCGGCGAAACCGGCTGAGATCATCGCGTGGGCGTCGGCGATCGCCTGCAGGCCGGAGCCGCAGCGACGGTCGACCTGGCGGCCGGGAACGGTGATCGGCAGTCCCGCATTGAGGGCGACGACGCGGCCGATCGCCGGAGTCTCCATGTGCGGATAGCAGTTGCCGAGGACGACATCCTCAATGGTCTCGCCCGGCAGGTTGGTCTTCTCCAGCAGGGCTGTGAGGACCTGTCGGCCGAGCTCCTCATGCGGAACGTTCTTGAACTGTCCGCCGAATCCGCCCACGGGGGAGCGGAGAGGTTCGCAGATGACGATGTCTTCGGACACAGAGTCTCCCTTTGGGTTGTGATCGAGCCGTCCTGCCGCGGCGGTGGGGCATCGATCCCTTCGGCATCACTGCCGATGCTGATATCAATACATTCTGATTGATGAACATATCCGAATAGATCGCCGGAGACAAGAGGTCGTCTCAATGAATGGTCATCCGACGCCCCCATGGCGGATGCACCGACTGCGGACGCGTGCGCGGCGAACGACGGTGGGGTCGGTCGCGTGGGCGACGGACGTGGAGGTTTTCCGAACGGCGGTGAGACCGGCCGAGCTCAGCGGACTGTCGGCAGGACCGCCTCGGCGACATCGAGGACCGTGCTCAGGGCGGCGGCCTGATGGTCGAGTCGATAGGCGAGGTGAAGCTGAGTGGCTTCGTTCGGCAGGTCGAGCGGCACCGCGGAGACCCGCGAGTCGTAGCCGGCGGCGACGGAGTCGAACGTGATCGTCACACCCATTCCGGCGGCCACGAGCGCAGAGATCGACTGCGAGTCGGGGGCCTCCTGGACCGTACGCGGGCTGAACCCGGCATCGAGGCACAGTCGCATGGCGGTCTCGCGCAGGTTCGAATTCGGCCGCGCGGGCAGGAGGACGAAGGGCTCATCGGCGAGTTCGGCGACGCCGATCTTCTTTCGCTTCGCCAGTCGGTGTGAACTCGGCATGGCGACGCAGGGGCGCTCGATCGCGACGGGGCGTCCGGCGATGAGCGGGGGCCGCCGGCGCCAGCGGACAAGGGCGAGATCGAGCGTGCCGTCCACGATCCTCTCAAGCCCCTCGTCGGCATAGACGGTCGACTCGAGGTGGAAGGTGATTCCCGGACTGCGTTCGTGTGAGGCGGCCACGAGGGTGGCTGCCAGGTCGCGGGAGGACGGGTGCGAATACCCGAAGCGAACCCGGCCGACCTCACCGCTGGAGGAGCGGTGGACGGATTCGATCGCGGCCTGCTGGGTGGCGAGCATGTGTTTGGCCGGCTCGAGCAGGGCCTCGCCTGCGGGGGAGAGGCTGACCGAGCGGGTCGTGCGTTGGAACAGGGAGGCGCCGAGGTCGGTCTCCAGGGAGCGGATGGTGCGGCTCAGCGGGGGCTGGGCCATGCCGAGGCGCTCGGCGGCGCGGCCGAAGTGGAGTTCCTCGGCGACTGCGACGAAGGCGCGGATCTGCTGCAGCTCCATGGACGATCTCCCTCGTCAGGCGTTCAGGCGGTCGGACATGCGGGTGGCCATCATTATTGCACGCTGGGTAATCAATGCCTGAGCTGTTTTGTGGCGGTCGGCAATGGGGTGTGCGGCGCATACTCGAGCACGTCCGAAATATCGGACAGAACTTGATCCGGACCACTTCCGCGATCCTCTCCAGCCGCCAGAATGGGATGTGTAGTCAGAGCAGACAGCGCAGGACGGGCCGATAGTCGGTTTCCTGCCGAACCCGCAGACCAGTATCCGCGTTGTCGGACACAGCGACAAGGAGAACCCATGACCACCAAGCCGTCGTTCACCCAGCACGACCCTTCCCGGGTCATCCGCGCCGACCGCGGAACCGAGATCACCGCGAAGTCCTGGCAGACCGAAGCCCCCAAGCGCATGCTCATGAACAACCTCGACCCCGAGGTCGCCGAGCGTCCCGAAGACCTCGTCGTCTACGGCGGCACCGGCCGCGCAGCCCGCTCCTGGGAAGCATATGACGCAATCGTGCGCACCCTCGACGACCTCGAGGACGACGAGACCCTGCTCATCCAGTCCGGCAAGCCGGTCGGCGTCATGCGCACCCACGAATGGGCCCCGCGCGTGCTCATCGCGAACTCCAACCTCGTCGGCGACTGGGCCAACTGGGAGCACTTCCGCGAGCTCGAGGCCGAGGGCCTGATGATGTACGGCCAGATGACCGCCGGCTCCTGGATCTACATCGCCACCCAGGGCATCCTCCAGGGCACCTACGAGACCTTCGGTGCTATCGCCCGCAAGCGCTTCGACGGCACCCTCGCCGGAACCCTGACCATCACCGCCGGCTGCGGCGGAATGGGCGGAGCCCAGCCGCTTTCCGTGACTCTCAACGGCGGCGCCTGCCTCATCATCGACGTCGACAAGACCCGCCTCGACCGTCGCAAGGGCAAGCGCTACCTCGACGAGGTCGAAACCGACCTCGACACCGCACTGGCCAAGGTCATCGAAGCGAAGAAGAACAAGCAGGCCCTGTCCGTCGGGCTCGTCGGCAACGCCGCCGAGATCCTCCCGCTCATCCTCGACCGCCCCGAGGCAGCCGAAGTCGACATCGTCACCGACCAGACCTCGGCCCACGACCCGCTGTCCTACCTGCCGGTGGGCGTGAGCGTCGACGAGTGGCACGAAGAGGCCGAGCAGGATGCCGAGAAGTTCACCATCCGCGCCGAGGAGTCCATGGCCAAGCACGTGAAGGCCATGGTCGAATTCCAGGACCGCGGCGCCGAGGTCTTCGACTACGGCAACTCGATCCGCGACGAAGCTCGCAAAGCCGGCTATGACCGTGCCTTCGAATTCCCCGGCTTCGTCCCCGCCTATATCCGCCCCCTCTTCTGCGAAGGCCTCGGACCCTTCCGCTGGGTCGCGCTGTCCGGCGACCCGAAGGACATCGAGGTCACCGACCAGGCTCTCAAGGAGCTCTTCCCCGAGAACGAACACCTCCACACATGGCTCGACGCCGCCAACGAATACGTCGAGTTCGAAGGCCTGCCGGCACGCATCTGCTGGCTCGGATACAAGGAACGCCACCAGGCCGGTCTGCTGTTCAACAAGCTCGTCGCCGAAGGCAAGATCTCGGCCCCGATCGTCATCGGTCGCGACCACCTCGACTCCGGTTCCGTCGCCAGCCCCTACCGCGAGACCGAATCGATGCTCGACGGCACGGACGCCGTGGCCGACTGGCCGCTGCTCAACGCCCTGGTCAACACCTCCTCGGGGGCGACCTGGGTGTCGATCCACCACGGCGGCGGCGTCGGGATCGGCCGCTCCATCCACGCCGGACAGGTCTCCGTGGCCGACGGCACCGAGCTGGCCGCTCAGAAACTGGCACGCTTGCTCACGAACGACCCGGGCATGGGCGTCATCCGCCACGTGGACGCCGGCTACGACCGCGCCTCCGAGGTGGCTGAGGAGCGCGGTCAGCGGGTGCCGATGATCCCCGAGCTCGACAAGCGTGACGAGGAATCCGCCGCACAGTAAGCAGTCTGCGGCGCAGGTGCGTACACGTGCGCTGCGTCGACGGGCGCGGTCGCGGCTGAAGCGGGCACTTTGGTACAGGCTGTTCTGAATTGCTCACGGCGGAATCTATCGGTGGTAGCAACACTCGGTGGGCAGTTCAGAATAGGGTGTACCAAACGTGGATTCCGCGCTGCAGTAAGGGCGCCGAACAGCTCGAGAAAAGTCGAGCAGCACTGATTTGAAACAGTGCTGCTCGACTTTTTGCGTGCCGCGGGCGGTTGCCGACCGCGAGTCGCGAGGTGCGCCGCCGCTCTGCTTGTCGGCAGATCGCGTGCCCCGCTGGTCTGTTGCACCGGACGGCAGGTCGCGTGCGGTGGCGGTGAACCTCTTCGTGCCAGGCAGCTGCCCTCGCCCACTGTCCGAAATATCGGACGAATCTCGTTTCGGGTCGTTCTCTGTCGTCTCCGCGCGGTCCATACTTGTTGTGGACCATAACCGATCGGAAAGGGCCGACCGTCATGCAGCTATTCACCGGGATCAGCGAATTGGTCGTCAACGACCTCGACCGCCTCGGCGAACTCGATGTCGTCACAGATGCCGCTCTGCTCGTCGACGACGGCCGGGTCATCTGGTCGGGGCCGTCCGCACAGGCGGACACGGCGGTGCAGAACTACCTCGGCGAGGCGATCGCACACGACGTCAACGACGATGACATCGTCAATGGGGAAGTCACCTCGGCGAATGAATTGGGCGGACTCGAGACGATCGACCTCGATGGGAAGGCTGTCATCCCGGGCTTCGTCGACAGCCACAATCACCTCATCTTCGCCGGCGATCGGTCCGAGGAATTCGCAGCCCGCATGGCGGGGCAGAAGTACTCGGCCGGGGGCATCGCCACTACCGTGGCCGCCACTCGCGCAGCGACGGAATCCGAACTCGAGGCGAACCTCGTCCACCTGCTCGATCAGGCCAGGCGGCAGGGAACGACGACGTTCGAGATCAAGTCCGGCTACGGGCTGACCGTGCCCGACGAGATCCAGGCACTCGACATCATCAACCGGCACACCGAGGAATCGACCCTCATCGCCGCGCACGTCGTCCCGCCGGAGTTCAAGGACGAGCCGGAACGCTACGTCGACCTCGTCATCGACGAGATCATCCCTGCGGCCGAGGGCAAGGCGAAGTGGATCGACGTGTTCTGCGAAACCGGTGCCTTCACCGAAGACCAGACCCGGCGGATCATCGAAGCCGGCAAGGCCGTCGGCATGAAACCGCGGCTGCACGCCAATCAGCTCACCGAGGGCGGGGCGCTCAAGCTGGGCGCGGAACTCGGCTGCGTGTCCGTCGACCATGCGACCTTCGCCTCCGATGAGGACCTCGCCGTCCTCGCCGAGGCGGGCACCGTCGTCACCCTGCTGCCGAGCATCGAATTCTCCACCCGCCAGCCCTACCCCGACGCCCGCCGCTACGTCGACGCGGGAGTATCGCTGGCGATCGCCAGCGACTGCAATCCCGGGTCAGGGTTCTCCAACAGCATGCCGTTCGTCATCGCCATCGGCGTCCGGGACTTGCACTTCACCGTCGAACAGGCGGTGTGGGCAGCTACAGCGGGCGGGGCCAACGCCCTGCAGCGCACCGACGTCGGCCACCTCGGAGTAGGGGCCCGCGCCGACCTGGCCATCCTCGACGCACCCAGCTACCGCCACCTGGCCTACCGGCCCGGTGTGCAGCTGGTCGAACGCGTCTACTCCGGCGGTGAACTCATCGTCGACAATCGACCCCGCGACTGAGCGGCCGCGCAGTCGAGACTGACCGCGCGAACGCCCCACCCGGCACGACTGAGCCACCTACGCACGAGCACAGTGCGTCGACGGCGAGGAACCACCTCGGCGCCGGCGTAGGAGAACTTCATCCACGACTCAGACATCACACTGACGCACTTACAGAAAGGCACACGATGACCACATTCATCGATCTCGACCCCGATACGCTGACCTTCGCCGAGGTGGTCGAAGTCGCCCGCAACGACGCGAAGGTCTCGCTGTCCGAAGCCACCCTGGCCCGGGTGAACAAGTACCGCGAGGCCATTGACGCCCTCGCTCAGGCGGAGAAGCCCGTCTACGGAGTCTCGACCGGATTCGGTGCGCTCGCGCAGCGCCACATCCCCGCCGAACTGCGCACACAGCTGCAGAAGTCCCTTATCCGCTCCCACGCCGCCGGCGTCGGCGAACCCGTCGAACGCGAGGTCGTGCGCGCCCTCATGCTGCTGCGCGCCCGCACCCTGGCCACCGGTCGGGCCGGCGTCCGCGCCGAAGTCCTCCAGACCTATGTCGACCTGCTCAACGCCGGAATCACCCCGGTCGTCCACGAGTACGGCTCGCTCGGCTGCTCCGGCGACCTCGCACCACTGTCGGCATGCGCTCTCGTCGTCATGGGTGAAGGCGTGGCCGAGGGACCCGACGGTGTGGCCGGGCCCGCCGATGAGATCCTCGCTGCCGCCGGAATCACCCCGGTGACATTGGCCGAGAAGGAAGGCCTCGCTCTCGTCAACGGCACCGACGGCATGCTCGGCATGCTCATCATGGCCCTGACCGACCTGGAGAACCTGCTCACCGCAGTCGATGTGTCCGCGGCCATGAGCATCGAAGGACTCTTCGGCACCGATGCCGTCTTCGCCCCCGAGCTCCACTACGCACTGCGCCCGCACGACGGTCAGGCCGCCTCGGCCGCGAACATGCTCGCCTCGCTCAAGGACTCGGGCATCACCGCCAGCCACCGCGACTCCACCCACCTCGTCCAGGACGCGTATTCGATGCGCTGTGCCCCGCAGGTCAACGGTGCCGCCCGCGACGCCGTCGCCTTCGCGACCGGTGTCGCCGAACGCGAACTGCGGGCCGCTATCGACAACCCCGTCGTGCTCACCAATGGAATGGTGTCCTCAAACGGCAACTTCCATGGCGCACCACTGGCCCACGCCTTGGACTTCCTCGCCATCGTCGCCGCCGACGTCGCCTCGATGTCCGAACGCCGCACCGACCGGATGATGGATGTCGCCCGCAACCAGAACCTCACTCCATTCCTCGCCGATGACGCCGGCGTCGATTCGGGACTGATGATCGCCCACTACACGCAGGCGGCCATGGTCTCCGAGGCCAAACGCGGCGCTACCCCGGCCTCGGTCGACTCGATCCCGTCCTCGGCCATGCAGGAAGACCACGTGTCCATGGGGTGGTCGGCCGCACGCAAGCTGCGCAAGGTCATCGACAACCTCGCCTCCGTCGTCGGCATCGAACTCTATGCCGCCTCCCGTGCCTGCGATATGCGCGACGCCCCACCGGCACCGGTGACCGGAGCCGTGATCGCGGCGATCCGTGAGACCGTTCCCGGACCCGGCCCTGACCGGTTCCTCTCGCCCGAACTCGCCGAGACCATTGCGAAGGTCAAGGACGGTTCGCTGATCGCCGCCGCCGAGGCGGTTGCACCGCTGACCCACACCGTCACCGCTGCTGCCGGAACCTGGCAGCCGGAAGACGGCGGACCGGCCGTCAACGATCCAGAGTTCACTGCGCTGGGTAACCTCGAAGCCGCCGCCGAGGCTTCGGGCACCTCAGCAGCCACCACCCACCAGGACTGACACCGGGCAGGGACCGGTCGCCGACCGGGCCCGACCGACGGGCCTCTGATGCCAGGGCCGGCCGACCACGGCGCCGACACATCACCGGACCCGACCGATTTCGAACGGAGTGAACTGTTAATGAGCGATGTCGTCTCGCTGTTGAGCCAGATCGAGGACACCGGCCGCGACACCCGCGGTCCCGGCTACCAGCGGCCCGGATTCTCGGCCACCGAACGGGAGCTGCGTGAGTGGTTCCTCGCCGAGGCGGACCGCCGTGGCCTCGACACGGAGATCGACGCCAACGGAATCACGTGGGCCTGGGCCACCCCGCAAGGTGCGAACGCCGTCGTCACCGGTTCCCACCTCGACTCCGTGCCCGGCGGCGGCGAGTTCGACGGTCCTCTCGGAGTCGCCTCGGCGCTGGCGGCCTTCGATGTGCTCAATGCCTCCGGCGCACTCGACCAGTCCACCCGACCCTTCGCTCTGGCAGTGTTCTCCGAAGAGGAAGGCTCACGCTTCGGCGTCGCCTGTCTCGGTTCGCGCCTGCTCACCGGCGCCATCGACGCTGACCGCGCGCTCGGCCTCAAGGACGCCGCCGGTGACACTTTCGCCGACGTCGCCCGTGGCTATGGCCTCGACCCGGATCGGATCGGGCGTGACCAGTCTCGGCTGGCCGGAATCGGTTCCTTCATCGAACTCCATGTCGAACAGGGCGTCGGTCTGATCAACACCGATCAGGCCGTCGCCATCGGCTCCTCGATCATCGGCCACGGTCGCTGGCACTTCGCCTTCTCCGGTCAGGGCAACCACGCCGGCACGACGCCGATGAGCCATCGCGCGGACCCGGTGGTCGCGGCCTCCCGCGCGATCGGGGACATCCCGACCCTAGCGGCCGCCACTGACGCGAGCGCCGTGGCGACTGTGGGCCGCACCCTCATCCATCCGGGTGGGACGAACGTCATCGCTTCGTCCATGAGCTTCTGGCTCGACATCCGCCACCCTGACGATGCTATCGTCAAGCAGGTGCTCGAGGCGATCAGCCGACGTGCGAAGGACCACGGCGCTGATTCCGGTGTCGAGGTGACCATCTCTCAGGAGTCCTACTCTCCGACGACTCACTTCACCGCCGACCTCAACTCGCGCCTGACCTCGGTGCTGCCGGACGCTCCGCTGCTGCCTTCGGGGGCCGGACACGATGCCGGAATCCTCGCACCCCATGTGCCGTCGGCGATGCTCTACGTCCGCAACCCGACCGGCGTCTCGCACGCTCCCGAAGAGGCCTGCGAGGTCGACGACCAGAGGGCCGGGGTCGACGCGCTCGTCAACGTGCTCGCCCGCGAACTCGGCATCGAACACGCCATTGTCGACGGCAGTGTCGGAGGCCCGACGAACGGAGGTGCACGATGAGCACCCGTTACTGGTGCGAATCCGCCTGGGTCGACGGAGCCGTCGCCGGCGGAGTCCTGCTGAGCGCCGACGACACCGGAACGCTCACCGCCGTCGAAACCGGGATCGACACCGCTCCGTCCGACGCCGAGGCGGTGCACGGGTTCATCCTGCCCGGCGGAGTCAACGCCCACTCCCATGCCTTCCATCGGATGCTGCGCGGTCGCACCCACGGCGACGGCGGAACCTTCTGGACCTGGCGCGAAGTCATGTACTCGGTCGCAGCGAAGCTCGACCCGGAAACCTATGAGACGGTGGCCCGCGCCGTGTTCGCCGAGATGCTTGCCGGGGGCTACACCTCAGTGGGGGAGTTCCACTACGTTCACCACGCTCAGGACGGAACGCCCTACGGCGCTGAGCTTCCCGGCGGGGACGCGAACGACGATGCCGAACCTCGCGCCCACGCCATGGAACGGGCGCTGGCACGGGCGGCCGCCTCGGCGGGGATCCGTATCCGACTCCTCGACACCTGCTACCTCACCGGCGCCATCGACGCGGAACTCTCGGCCGAACAGGCCCGTTTCGGTGACGGCACCATCGACGGGTACATGGACCGTCATGCCGGACTCACCGAGGCTTTCGCCGAGGAATTCCCTGTCAACGCTCCAGGTGCGAGCTTCGTCCACGTCGGCGCGGCCATCCACTCGATCCGCGCAGTCCCGGCCGCGAACCTGCCGAGGTTCGCCGAACTCACCGGGCCCGTGCACGTGCACCTGTCCGAACAGCCCGCGGAGAACGAGGCCTGCCAGAGTGCGTACGGAGCCAACCCCACCGAGGTGCTCGGACGCTCCGGAGTCGTCACCGACCGACTCTCCGCCGTCCATGCCACGCACCTGAGCGAGGACGACATCGCGATCCTCGGCGGCTCGGGGGCTTCGATCGTCATGTGCCCATGCACCGAGGCGGACCTCGCTGACGGCATCGGACCGGCCCGGGAACTCGCCGACGCCGGAGCTGTGATCTCGCTCGGCTCCGACCAGCACGTCGTCCTCGACGCCCTGCGCGAGACCCAAGGGCTCGAAGCCGGCGAACGCCTGCGCTCCGGTCAGCGCGGCCGATTCTCACCGACCGAACTCATCACGGCACTCACCGAAGGCGGGGCACGCAGCCTCGACCTGCCAGTCGGCGCGCTCGAGGTCGGGAAGGCGTGCGATTTCGTCGCCCTGCGCACCGACAGCATGCGCACCATGGGATCACTGAACGAACAGATCATCCTCACGGCCACCTCGGCGGACGTGTCCTTGACCGTCAGCGGCGGTCGAGTGCGCGTGCGCGACGGCGTGCACGCCGAACTCGGCGATATCGCCGATCTCTACTCTCAGGCTTTCGCGGTCTTGGAGATGGAGGGCTGAGTCGTGGCTGAGGTTCCGGCACTGCGGCGGGCGATCGCGATCCTGCGGCATATGGCCTCGTCGAATCGGTCGATCACGGCCGGCGCCCTGGTCAGGTCGCTGGAGATTCCGCGGTCGAGCGCATATGACATCCTTGCCGTGCTCGAGGAACTTGGGCTCGTGGCGCGCACTGAATCCGGGTATGTGCTGGGAGCCGGTGTGCACGAGCTCGGGGCATCCTACCTGCGGACGAACCCCTTGCAGCGGTTGGCGCAGCCGATCGTCCGTCAGCTCGCCGAGGATACCGCCACGACCGCGCAGCTGGCCGTCATCCGCGGCTGGGAGACGGAGTACGTGCTCAAGGAGCAGTCGCTCAAATCCGTCGCGGTCATCACCGCCACCGGTGTGCGCATGCCGAGCTACCTCACGGCGACCGGGCGGGCGATCCTCGCTCAGCTGCCGAAGTCCGAGGTACTGGCGATGCTGCAATCCGAAACCGAGTTCGTCACGCGCACGGGTAAGGGCCCGACCTCGGTGAAAGCGCTCAACGCCGTGCTCGCCCAGGAACGACGGACCGGCAGTGCGTTCGAACACGGCGAAGTCACGCCGGGAATCTCGACGCTCGCGGCACCGGTATTCGATGTGCTGGGTCGCCCGATCGCAGCCATCGGCCTCTCATTCGTCACCGAGACCCTGCCCGAGGACACCGGTCCTGTGGTCGACCAGGTCAAGGCTGCCGCCGCCGAGGTGACCGCCAAGCTGCGGTGACATCGTTCAGCTCTGGTCACGCCACCTGCTTTGGCAGCCGGAACTGACAATCCTCACTGACCGCTCACGTTGCCGTCGCTGTACTGAGTTACGCGGTGAGCGGTGGGCGGTAACGTGAGCGGTCGGTGTGATCGGATCAAGCGTCAGAGTCCGAGTACACGTCGCTCGCGCGCGACTTCTTCGACGATCTGGTGATCGCTTCGCAGCTCCTTGATCAGGGCGATGCCCAGGACGACCACGATGATGGTGAACGGCACCGCCGAGAGCATCGCCGCCTGCTGCAGGGCCTGCAGTTCGCCCACGAGGAGCAGGATCACCGCACAGCCTCCGGTGAGGAACCCCCAGGTCGCGATGACCGGACGCCGGGGCGCGAAGGATCCCTGCGACGACAGCGAGCTGAGGACGAAAGTGTTCGAGTCTGCGGAGGAGACGAAGAACAGGATGATCATGATGATCGTGAAGACCGAAGCGAGCATGGACAGTGGCAGCTGGTCGAGGAGGCTGAAGAAAGCGGTGTCGAGGTTGTCCTGAGTGGCCTCACCGATCCCGGCGCCGTCGATGTCGAACTTGATCGCCGAACCGCCCATGACGGTGAACCAGACGAAGAACACGGCACTGGGCACGAGCAGGACGCCGGCGACGAACTCCCGGATGGTGCGGCCCTTCGAGATCTTGGCCAGGAAGATGCCGACGAAGGCGCTCCAGGACAGCCACCACGCCATCATGAAATAGGTCCAGCCGAGCATCCATTCGCTGTCCTCGGCATTCGTGGGTGTCATGAAGCTGAGTTCGACGAAGTCTCCGGCGAAGGCACCGACGGACCGGACGAACAGGTTGGAGACGAAGCCGCTGGGTCCGGTGATGAAGACGAAGAGGCCCAACAGAGTCGCCATAGTCAGCGTGATCTGCGAGATGTACTTGATGCCTCGGCTCACTCCGGTCAATGCCGAACCGGTGAAGAGGAGGGTGAGCACAGTGATGACGGTGATCTGCATGACGATGGTGGATTCCACGCCGAGGACGGTGTTGAGTCCCTCGCCGATCTGCGAGGCGCCGAGTCCCAAGGACGTCGTCGTCCCGAAGAGTGTGGCGATGATGGTGAGGATGTCGATGAAGTTGCCGACCCAGCCGTCGACGAAACGGCCGAGAACGGGGCGCAGCATCGTGGATACGAGTGCCGGGCGGCCCTTTCGGTGCGTGGAGTAGCCGATCGCCAGCCCGAAGACGCCGAAGATCGCCCAGGCTTGGAATCCCCAGTCGAGGTAGGAGAACTGCATCGCGCGAATCGCTGCGTCCATGGTCTCCGGTTCGGCCAGTCCGTGGGGCGGGGTCATGAAGTGCGACATCGGTTCGGCCACTCCGTAGCTGACCAGGCCGATTCCCATCACGGCCGCGAGGATCATCGCGAGCCAGGTGATCGTGCGGTATTCGGGACGTGAGTCCTGAGAGCCGAGGCGGAGTCGACCGAATCGACTGGCAGCGAACCACACCAACATCGCGATCGCGGCGAACGGAACGATGAGGTAGATCCAGCCGAATCCCGTGGACACCGTCGTCATCGCCCGTGTCATGAGGTCAGAGAGCGCATCGGGTGCGATCGTCGCCCACACCATGAAGGCGATGACGACGGCGACCGAGCATACGAAGACTTTCCCGACTCGGTTGGAGTGTGGAGCTGCACCGGATTCCGTCGGGGCGTCGGCCGGATCAGGTTCGGATCCGGCCCCGGGGGCAGGGGGAGGATCGTCCGATCCGCCCGAGGAGGTGGACGCAGTGGAGCGGTCGGATCCGCCTGAAGTGCTGCTTGCGGGTTCGGGGGTGGGTGAGTTCAGCATCGTCATCGTGGTCTCCGGACTCACAGCCGCCTCGGTGGCGGGCATGAGCAATCGTCGGTTCAGTGGGTGGGATCGGGCAGCTTACACAACAGGCCCCGCGAACTGGGTCGTTCGTGGGGCCGTGCGACTGACGAGTCTATGCGCTCGTCGCCGAATCACCACATGCTTGAGCGCAGAATCGGCAGAGTGTGAGTCTTCTCGCGGTGGAGCACTGACGCTGTTGGGTCCCGCTGACAGCTCGAGTTGCCGCCACTGCACCGAGTTATGCGGCGAGCGGTGGACGCTGACTCGAGCGGTCGGTGAGTGTCAGGGGCAGTCAGAGGTAGGGGCGAGTGATGAGCTCGAGATACATTCCCGACGGATCGAGGAAATACACTCCGCGACCCCCGTGCTCGGTGTTCGTCTCCTGCGGGCGAGTGCGCTGTGGGTCCGCCCAGTAGTCAAGCTCGCGCTGTTTCAGCAGGTCAAGGGCTCGACCGAAGTGGTCGTCCGAGCAGAGGAAGGCCATGTGCACGGGCAGGATGTCGTACCCAGGCGGGGGAGAGGCGAATTGGAGCATGACCCCGCCGGAGAGCATGATGTTGGCGAACGGTCCCCAGGACTGGGTGTGCTCGGCTTCGAGAATATCGACATAGAACTGCGCCGAGGCGGCTGGATCGGCTGCGGCGACGATGGTGTGGTTGAAGGTTGCTGACATGATGAAGTCCCTTTTCGGATGGAGGGTGGTTCGCTGATAGCCCGAGATGTTTTCGGGCATGGTGAACTGAGAATTGAGAAATGACTTCATCATGAGGAGGACCGCGAGCAGAACGCTCGTGACCTCTGCGGCTCAACCGTCGACCGGGTTACCGATCCGTGAGCGGCTATATGCCTCTCCGGTCATCGCCAACGAGCCTACAGCCTGCGGGGTCGAAGCGATACCGTTTTCGCAGAATCCGACGTCGTCGACCGCTCGCATTATCGTCGCTGTACCGAGTTATGCGGTGTGCCGTCGGCGGTAACTCGGGCGGTCGGCGAGGGCAGCGGTTGCTCACCGCCGCTGTAGCAGGACCGCGACCTCGAGGTGCTTCGTGTGCGGGAACATGTCGAAGATCCGCGCCTGGGCGACCTCATAGGCAGGCATCCGCGCGAGATCCTTCGCCAGAGAGATGGGATTGCAGCTCGAGTAGACGATGTGCTCGACGTCGGAGTCCTCCAACGCTGACGACAGCCGCGCCCCGATCCCTCGCCGAGGCGGGTTGACGATCACGCAGTCCGGTCGTTCGAGGCCGGCTGGTGCCGCCAGGTTCGCCTCGGCGAATTCCGTGGCATCGCCGGCGAGGAAGCGGGCGTCGATGCCGAGCTCGGCGGCGCTGACCTTCGCGGACTCGATCGCCTGCTCACTGACCTCCACGCCGGTGACTCGCCGCGCGTGCGAAGCGCAGTAGAGCGCGAACCCACCGACTCCGCAGTAGAGGTCCCACAGACTCTTCGCGCCGACGGCGTCCACCCACTCGGCCACTTGGTTGTAGAGCCCGATGGCGACAGCGGTGTTGGTCTGGAAGAAACTCTGCGGTCGCAGATGCAGATTCACCCGGTCGAGGTTCATCCGCAGCGATTCGCCGCGGAACATCTCCTCGCGGCTGCCTTCGAGCACGGCCTTGTGCTCGGGCAGCTGATTCACCGACACCACGGTCGCAGCTGGGACGAGTTCGAAGAGCGGGCCCTTCCGCGATCGCAGCACATCGAGACCATGCTGAGTGCGGACGACGAACCGGATCATCAGCTCACCCGACGGTGCCGCCGTGACATGGACGAACTTCAATTCCCCACGGCGCGCTGCGACATCATAGGGCTCGAGTCCCGTGCCATCGAGGAAGTCCGCAAGCACCGGAATCACCGCACGGATCGCCGGGGCCTGAATCCCACAATCACGCAGATCGACGCCGTGGAACTCCTGATCGAGAATGCCCAAGGTCACCTGCCCGGACGACCCGCCGACCGCGAGCTTCGCGCGGTTCCTGAAATCCCGCACACCGCCGGCGAATGTCGGCAGCCATTGACGTGGTGCCGCCTCGGCGAGGGTCTCCCGACACCAGGATTCCTTGTCCGTGATCTGATGCCCGTAGGGCGTTTCGATGAGGGCGCAGGAACGGCATTTCCCGCGCTCGAAATACCCGCAATGCAGGCGCCCATGATCCGCCGAGGCGGGGGAGAGCGGCAAGGTCGTCATCCCGCAATTCTAGTCGGCGATCGGCCCTCGGCATCGTTGACTCGGACCGTCCGGCAGCCGTAGATAATTTCGGACAGTTCGTCGAAAAACAGGGTGAGTGTCGAGAAACGCATGCGCACACGCGTGCTTCGGCGCTCAGTGCGTTTTTCGGCGAAGTCGGGAGAGGCGCGAGCCAGAAAATCAGGCGGCGATGAAGGCGAGGGCGACGAAGGTGCCGAATGAGACGAACGGGGCGATCGCGGCGACAGCGATGGCGATGATGCCGGGCGTACGGCCCCGCCCGGTGACCGCGGCCGTGATGCCGAGGATGATTCCCGTGAGACCCAAGCAGGTGCACAGGCCCTGGACTCCGACGAGCATGGTCGCCAAGGTCTGATACCAATCCGGTGTGTCCGTGAAGTAGTAGCCGGACGCCGCCTCGGAGGGTCCGACGGTGACACCCAGAATCACCGAGGCGGCCAAGCTGAGAACCATGGCGACGATCGAGAGCGCCACGGCCACCTTGCCCAGCGTCGGCGACGTCGCCGAGGCGACGTCATCCATTCGAGCGTCGACGCCGTTATGCGCATCAGCCAGTGCATCGGGCCGCGGCGAGGCATAGACGAGATGGACGGGAGGGACAGGGACCCGGGGCTGCTGTGCCGCGAGCTCATCGTCGGTGGGCTGGGGGTACGAGAAGTCCGTCGAAGTCATGCTTCGACGCTATCGACGCAGAAAGGCGGCGCCCCATCCTGCTATCCCAAGAGTGGGGTCGGGAAAACCACCCTGCGGGCATGCAGGCAGCGCGGGTCAGGGCTTGTGGGCGACGATGAGGAACCTCTTCTGGGTGACGGTGATCGGCTCACTCGATTCGGCCAGGCGTCTGAGGACATCGAGGTTGGACCTGACGGCGAACCC
Source organism: Brevibacterium permense (assembly GCF_013280495.1). Taxonomy (GTDB): domain Bacteria; phylum Actinomycetota; class Actinomycetes; order Actinomycetales; family Brevibacteriaceae; genus Brevibacterium; species Brevibacterium permense. Next base: position 68,452 of record NZ_JABSSX010000004.1, on the reverse strand, counting down.
GGGAACGTCCCACGGAATATAGGCGAGGTACTCGATGACCGCCTCGACATCGGTGAAGCGCATCGTGCCCTGCCATTTGCGAGCCGCCTCGATCGACAGGCCCTGACTCTCGGCGTCGCTGATGCACGGCTCGAGCTGCTGGTGCAGATCACCCACCCCGCCGCCGAAGAGGTCGCGGAACTCCTGCGCCTCCGTGCCGTCGACCTGCTGAGTGAGGAACAGCCCGCCCGGGGAGAGCACGCGGGCCACCTCGGCGAGGTCATAGCTTTCGTGACGATTCATCACGAGGTCGAACTCACCGTCGCCCCACGGCATCTCCGGGTGATGATCGCTGTCGTACCGGGTGACCTCGACGCCGTAGTCCTCCAGCATCGAGGCGGCCAAGGGCACGTTGGGCTCCCACCCCTCGGTCGCGGAGATCGTCGGCGATGGTTCGCCGGGAGGCCGGGCCCCCTTGAGGCGATCGATGAGTTCGCCGAGGCGCTCGCCGCCTCCCGTGCCCATGTCGAGGCAGCTGAGTGAGTCGGCTATTGCGTCGAGGCAGATCTGATCGAAGTCCCACGGCGGATCATCGGCGACGAGGCGGCTGGCCAACGGGGAGAAATTCCACCCGGTCATCGAGGCTGTCTCGTGGATCCAGGCCCATCGCTCGTGGCGTTCGTGGGGAGTCTCGTCGCGCGTGCGACTGCTGTCGGCATATTCGGGCATGTCCACACTCCTCTGCCGGGTGGCTCGGCACCATCACCGAGCAGTTCAGCGATTCCGTCGGACGGCTCAGCGCCGCAGGGGCGCCGGTGCCGTACTTCGACTCTAGGCCAAAACAGGATCGAGGTGCGGGATGTGGCGAAGAATTCTCCGGACTGAGACATGGGCTCCGGCGTGAAGTGAGCGGGCGCCTATACGACGAAGCAGAAGATGAGCACGGCGAGGCCTGCCGCGGCCGCCGCGCCGAACCCGGGAATCCAGGTCCCTGCCACCAGGCCGGCCGCGGCGAGGAACTTCACCACCGCGAGCACCCACCACCAGTCACGTGGGCAGCCGTCGAGCTCCCTCGCTCCGAGAGACTCACGCTCGAACCTTAAGCCCTTCCGTGTTCACTTTTCAGGCCCGGTGTCGTGTTGCCTTCGACAAGAAAGTTAATGTACCTTAACTTTATGAATGTCGACCCCTCAGCATCGGTGCGCACCCGCGAACGGGGACTGAAGAAGCATGGCCGGAAGAAGATCTCCACTGCAGTCCTCCTCGGCCCTGCTTTCGTTGCGGCCATCGCGTATGTCGATCCGGGCAACGTCGCGGCCAACCTCACCGCCGGTGCGGAATACGGGTACCTCCTCGTCTGGGTGCTCGTGGCCGCGAACCTCATCGCCGTTCTCGTCCAATACCTATCCTCGAAACTCGGGCTCGTCTCCGGGCAGTCGCTGTCGGGCATCCTCGGTGATCGCCTTCGGAAGAGGTCCCGCCTCGCATACTGGGGGCAGGCCGAGGTCGTCGCCATCGCCACCGATCTCGCCGAAGTCATCGGCGGCGCGATCGCACTGAAGATCCTCTTCGACTTGCCGCTCTTGCTCGGCGGACTCATCGTCGGGGTGGTGTCGCTGTTCCTGCTGTCGATCCAATCCACTCGCGGTCAGCGTCCCTTCGAATTCGTCATCATCGGATTCCTGGTCATCATCGCCATCGGCTTTCTAGCAGGCCTGTTCGTCGGGGATGTGAATTGGGGGCAAGCCGCAGGTGGAATCGTGCCGCGGCTCGAAGGCACGAACTCCGTGGTGCTGGCAGCGAGCATGCTCGGCGCTACCGTCATGCCTCACGCGATCTACCTCCATTCGGCGTTGTCGCTCGATCGTCATCGTGACAATGCGACCGCCTCGACCGGGCAGCTGCTGCGCGCCAGCCGCTGGGATGTCGTGCTCTCCCTCGTCATCGCCGGCTCCGTGAACATCGCCATGCTGTTCCTGGCCGCCGCAGCGCTGCGCGGGCAGAACGGCACCGACACCATCGAAGGCGCACACGCGGTCGTCACGGCCAACCTCGGCGAGGTCGTCGGCCTTTTCTTCGGCATCGGACTCCTCGCCTCGGGACTGGCCTCGAGCGCCGTCGGCTCCTATGCGGGCGCTTCGATCATGCAGGGCCTGCTGCGGGTGAACATCCCGATCGTGTGGCAGCGCGCGGTCACGATGATCCCCGCGCTCATCGTTCTCGCCATCGGCGTCGACCCGACCTGGGCGCTCGTGCTCAGCCAGGTCGTGCTCAGCCTCGGCATCCCGTTTGCGATGATCCCCCTGGTCAGGCTCACGAGCAGCCGCCGCGTGATGGGCGAATTCGCGAACGCACGCTGGATCACGCTCATCGCCGTGGCCGCCTCGGCGCTCATCATCGTCCTCAACGTCGTCCTCATCGTTCTGCTCGCGCTCGGCGTGGACTGACCTTCGCCGAGGCGGCCTCTCGAGTCGGCGTCACTGACGTCCCGTTTCAGAACGGAGAATCACCTCGCCGAGGAGGCGCCTCAGTCGGGGAGGATCCCCGACCGGGCGAGGACGGTGAGCCTGCGCGTGAACTCGGCGGCCTCCTCGGGGTCGGTGCCGTACAGGCGGAAAGCCGGTCGATCCCGGAACTGCACAATGGCTGTTGCTCGCCCGTGATCGACTCGAGTGCTCGCCCCGACCAGTTGCTTCGGTGCCGCCTCGCCGATGATCTCCGTGCTTCCTGAGGAAGTCGGGCGGGTGTGGACCAGTCGGGAAGGTGTGACGAGGAGGAACTCGGCACCGCGCGGATTGCAGTTGCCGATCTTCAGCCACACGGACTCGTCTCGGTCAAGGGCGTCATAGGGCGGCGGAGTCGGCCCACGGCGACGGGCTCGCGCGGAGAGCTTCTCCTCGCCGGCGCTGCTGATGGCCATCCGGCGGGCTCCGAGCAGAATGATGACGGAGACCGCTGCGAGCGGCACGGTGATGGCCGCGGCGCTGACCGTGTTCGCGAAAGAGAGCCAGGCGAACAGAGCCCCGGCGCCCATGCCGAGGATGACGTTGCCGGCCACGAGCCAGAGTGCCAAGCCGGTGTGGCTGCGTACGGCCACTGTGACTCCGGCCATTGCCAGACCGAAGTTCGTCGACGCGATGGTTGCCGTGCACAAGGCGACGAACGGCAGAGGTGAGCTCGTGAAGTCACCCCAGACGGTTCCGGGAGCGCCGGGTGCGGATGCGAATGTCCGCCACAGGAGTGCAGCCAGACTGAAGCACAGCCCGAACAGCGGCCCGATGCTCGTGACGGTGATGAGCGGATCCTTGGTGAAGAGCGTGAGAGATCCGCGTGGGGCTCCGCTCAGTTCGGATTCGAGTCCTTCGCCGCGGTCGGATCCTGTGAAGAAGATGATCGCCACGAAGGTGATCAGTCCGATGAAAGCGAAGGTCAGCGGTCCGGCCGCGGCAGCATCGATGACGACGTCCGATGAGCTGGAGGTGTGGGCCAGGCCGGTGTTGACGGCGAAGAACACGACAGTCGCCACGGCGCTGAGGGCAACAGCGCCGGTCACTCCGTGGGACAGCGCTCGGCTTCGGGTGTTCATGGGTGGTCAGCTCTTCAGCGCGCGCATCGTCGGTCAGCTCTGCCGTAAGTCTATCGGCCGGACGAGGATGCGCGGGTCCGAGCGCATCCACCACGGCTTCGGTTCTCCGGCAGCGGCGGCGGCCTGCCGTTCGGCGCGGGTGGCATAGCGGTAGGTGAAGACGCGGACGCGGATGAGGTCTGGGGCGGCACCGTCGAAGGGGTCGGGGCCCATGAGGCGGCGGATCTGCGGATCACCGGAGCCGATCGCGCGCAGCAGCTCGGTGAACCACGTCTGCCGGTAGTCGCCGAGCGCGGCGAACCACATGAGCCAGTCGAGGCGCAGATGATAGGGCGCGACGACGGGCCCGCGACGAAGAACGTCACCGGGTTTGCCCTTGAACCGATACTCGCGCCAGCCTGCGTCGGCGTCATCGTGGCCGGGATCGTCGGCTCTTGTGCCAGGGGCGTCTCCGTCGTCGATCCACCCTTCGATGATGATCTCGTTGCGGGTCTCGGTCATCGAGCCGAAAGCGCCGTAGGCGTTGCCGAGCCCGAGCCGATTGAAGCTCGCGTTCATCAGCTGATTCGGTGAGAAGAGATTGCGCAGCGCTGGCACGTTCAACCAGGCCTGCCATGCGACGAATACGAGGACGATGATCAGCCACCAGACCGGCAGCGCCTCGACCGGATCGGGGACAGCGACGAGGTCGGCCGCCTCGGTGCTGGTGTGATTCGCGATCGCAGCGTTCACGGAATTCCATCCCCAGTCTGGGAACGGTCCGCCGACGATCCAGCGGAAGAACGTATCGCTGATTCCGGAGCAGGCGAGCAGGATCGTCGCCCAGTTCAGCCACGCATAGTTGCCGCTGATGACGAGCGCGAGTTGGGTGATGATGATGGCGACAGCGGCGAACGAGGCGATCGGCTGGGGCAGGAACAGAAGCCACGGCGCGGCGAGCTGGACGATATGGCTACCGAGGGTCTCAGCCTTGTGCCACCAGCCCGGCATGAGGTGCGCGCGCCGGGAGAGCGGGTTCGGCATCGGCTGGGTCTGATGGTGATAGTCCATCGCGGTGAGGTCCCGCCAGGACGAGTCCCCGCGCATCTTGATCATTCCGGCTCCGAATTCGATGCGGATGACGCACCAGCGCAGCAGCAGGATCATCGGCAAAGTCGGGGCCACATCGTGGGAGCCGAGGAAGCCGATGAGGAACCCGGCTTCGAGCAGCAGCGATTCCCAACCGAATCCGTAGAAGCGCTGCCCGATCGACACGATCGAGAAGTACAGCGCCCACATGCCTAAGAACACCGGAATCGGCACCCATGCGGGGCCGGCTTGGGGCAGACCGATGATCGCGGAGGCGGCCAGCACCATTCCGACCACGCAGACGAGGCGCAGTCGTCGGTCCGAATACGCAAACCGCTTCCAGCGGAAGATCGTCGGAGCCTGTCGGGCCGAGGTCAGAGCGATGAACCGTGGAGCAGGGGTGAGTCCCCGGTCGCCGAGGAGAGCCGGGAACTGGTTGAACGCGGAGGCGAAGGCGATGAGGAAGAGCACAGCGAAACCGCGTTGGATGATCTCGCGGGAGATCGTGTAGTCGCCGGCGGTGAGCAGGGCGAGCACCTGGCTGAGGTCCATGGCTTAAGTATCCTCCTCCTGCGGAAGACGGCCGGTCGTGGCCAGAGAGGTGAGCGCTTCGGCGAACTTGTCTGCCTCGCTCGGGTCCCCGCCGATGAGTTCCATGTCCGGGCGGTCCCGGAAGTGCACCGAGGCGGTGTGCCCGGCTGGACGAAACTTGGTGCTGGCTCCGCGCAGCTGTCCGGGATGGGCCTGGTCGAGGATGCGGACCTGTCCTGGTCGGGTGGGCCCGGTCCCGGTGCTGGTGGGTGCGGCCAGGAGGAGCCGCTGGTTCGTGGCGGCGAGGATCTGCCCGGCCGGGTTCTCCCTGTCGGCGAAGTGGAGGATGAGGCTCTCGCCCGGGGTGAGCGTCGCCAGCAGAGACTGCAGCCGAGTTTCGTGGGCCGCATCGATCCGGTTGGTGACGCGGGCTCGAGCGACGGCGAACAGGCGCGCCGGTATGAGGGCCGCGGTGGTGATGAGGAGGCACACGGCGGTCACTGCCAGAGCCGCGACCGACGACACCGTGAGGATGTTCGAGGCCACGACGCCGATGGTGATCGCCAGAATCACGATGAGCACCGAGACGATGAGGAAGATCGCCCACAGCGTGCGATGGAAGGCATCGGCGATCGCGCCGAGGGTGAGGCTGAGGTTGACGGTGGCCCACAGCCCGAACAGCAGAGCGAAGGCCGGCAGCGGGGAAGCGGTGAGATCGCCCCAGACTGTGCCCGGAATTCCGGAGTCCTTCGCGAAGGCATGCCAGATGAAGGCGGCGATGACCCCGCAGACGGCCCACACCGGTCCGACGGCGAACACCCGAGGCCATGGGTTCCGGACGAAGGCGGTGGGCGGCTGCTTGCGTTTCACCCCATGGGGATCCGCTGCCTGCTGCGCACGGGCGGCGCTGCTGCCGGCGGGCGGTTTGTCCTCGTAGAAGACGAAGGCGGCGATGGCGGCGAAGAAGAACAGGACCAGTATCCCGATGTTCGGCGCCTGATTCGGGTTGATTCCCCTGAAACGATGATCGCTGAGTGGGTTGATACCGGCGTTGGCGAGGAAGAAAGCGATCGAGGCGAAGACGGCGAACCCGATCCCGAACACGAGAGTAGTACTGCCCCTGGAGCGTCGGTCCCTAGTCATGCCTCCATCCTCGCAGGAACGCAGCGAGCATGGGGCGCGAAGATGTTCCGGATCCGTTGCGTCGGAATGAATGCAGAAGGAGCGGTGACCATATCGGTCACCGCTCCTTCGATCGCTGTGTTCACCCCGTCGCCGAGGCGGCTGTGCACGGGTGGGCACGGCCGCCTCGGCGAGGGGTTTCACTCAGTGCTTCGGTTCCTCGATGTCCTCGACATCGTCGGCTTCCGTGGGCACCGCCGGAATCGAATCCGTGGTCGGCGGAGTCGGCGGAGTGACGACCGACTGGAACGAGTGCTCGTGCGAGTAGGCGAGGAACGACAGATGGTTCTCATACCGGTCGAGCACGTCGTCGATGATCTGCTGAGCGCTCAGACCCATGAGGTCGTAGCCTTCCGAACCGGTCTGTGTGAAGACCTCGATACGGAAGTACTTGTCGTCACCTCGTGGGGCGTTGCGGGCGCCGAACGACGGCACATTCGCCTCGATGGCTGCAGCTTCGTAGTGGAAGTCGCGCTGATCGCCCATGTCGACATTGAGCGTGTTCGACATGATCTCGTTGTCCTCGTCGAGGGTCTGGAGGTGTTCGACGGTGTAACCGAGTTCGCGGAACTCCTTGGCCACGGCCTCCAGGGACGGTCCGACCACCTCGGTGACGAAGCGTTCGACGGATTTCTTCGTCGGGTAGGACCGCAGGGTCGCCAGTCGCTGACGCCAGGTCTTCTCCGGAGCGCGTCCGCCGTGGGCGGCCGTGGTGCGGCGACGACGGATCCGGCCCTCGCGTTCGGCGCGCTCCATGCGCAGCACCTTCGAGAACGAGGCCATGACGAGATAGGCGATGATCGTCACCGGCAGGGCGAAGATCAACGTCGCGTACTCCATCGTGGTCACGCCGCCGGCGACGAGCATGGCGATCGTGAGCACCGCAGTGACCAGGGCCCAGAAGATGCGCAGCCACTTGGCTCCGTCCTCTTCCGGATTGGGAATCGAGGAGGAGAAGTTCGACATCACCATGGCGCCGGAGTTCGCGCTCGTGAGGTAGAAGAGCAGGCCGGACAGCGTGGCAAGGCCGATGAGGAACGTCGCTCCCGGGAACATCTCGAGCAGGTCGTACCAGCCCTGTTCCGGGGAGGCGATGGCCGTCTGCGCGAACTCATCGTTGCCGTTGAAGACTTCGGACAGCGCCGAGTTGCCGAAGATCGTGACGATGATGAAGTCACAGATGACGGGTGCGGTGATTGCGGCGATGACGAACTCACGCAGGGTGCGACCGCGGGAGATGCGGGCGAGGAACAGCCCGACGAAGGGACCCCAAGCGAGCCAGAAGGCCCAGAAGAACAGGGTCCAGCCACTCATCCATTCGGATCCGCCGTCGACATAGGCGAACGTCGACAGCGTGCGTTCGGGCAGGGTGAAGATGAAACGGCCGATGTTCTCGACCATGGCGTTGAGCAGGAAGGCGGTCTTGCCGGTGACGAGGATGTAGAGCATCATCGCCGCACACGACCAGAGGTTGAGCTCGGAGACGAGACGGATGCCCTTGTCCACGCCCGAGGTGCAGGCGGCGACGGTCATGACGACGGCCACGATGACGAGCGCGATCTGCAGGGCCAGTCCGGTTTCGAGACCGAAGAGAGTGGCGAACCCGACGTTGAGCAGGACGACGCCGATGCCCATCGAGGTGGCCACGCCGAAGACGGTGCCGACAAGGGCGAAGATATCGATGATGTCACCGGTGGCACCGCGCACGCGCTTGCCCAGCAGCGGGTAGAGCACCGCGCGGATCGACAGGGGCATCCCCCAGCGATAGGCGAAGTAGCCCATGGCCATGCCGAGCAGCGAGTACATCGACCAGCCGGCGATGCCGTAGTGGAACATCGTCCACACGACGGCGTCCTGTGCGGCGGCGGCCGATTCGGCTGTGGCGTTGACCGGTTCGAGGTACTGGGTGATCGGTCCGGTCACCGAGTAGAAGAGCATGTCGATGCCGACGCCTGCGGCGAAGAGCATCGCGACCCAAGTGAAGAGGTTGTACTGCGGACGGGAGTGGTCCGGGCCGAGCCTGACGCCGCCTTCCTTGGACAGCGCGACCCAGAGGACGAAGCCGATGACGACGGTGACGGTGACGACGTAGAACCAACCGAGGTTCTCTGCGATCCAGTCCACGACGGTCTTCATCGTCGACTGTGCCTGGCCCGGCATCAGCATGGCCCAAACGGAGAAGGCGAGGATGATGAGGGAGGCGACGATGAAGACTCGCCAGTTGACCCTGGAGCCGCGTTCGTCGGAGAGCTCCTCCGGGCCCTTGCTCATCTCCGTGCTGTCGATCGGAGCGCGCTTCTCAGGATCGACGTCCCTGCTGATTCTCGTGGCCCGGTCGGTTCCGCCGAATCGTTCGCGTTCGACGACTGGGCGCTTCAACGTCTCTTCGTTCGGATCCTGCACGCATTGACCTCCGCTAGACAATAAGGACTGGGCCCGAAATTGGGCCCGGTCTATTCTACGGTTGGAGGATTTTCACAAAGGCAACACCCCCTCTTTTCAGGAACTTGACTAAGCTGCTGGGCGTCCAGTCGGGCAGGGCACGGGAGCCGGTTCGAACGGGTCCGAAGGGTGGAAGGGATCATGTCCGGGAGCGGGCGGCCACCTCGTTGATGGTGTCGACGAAACGCCGCGCCTCCGGGGGAGTGGTTTCCTCCAATCGCATCGACGATCCGACGTGCAGCTCCACGGTCACGGTTGCGCGTTCGCGGAAATCCTCTGCTCGGACGGCGCCGACCTGCCGAGCAGCCGCCTCTGAGAGCTGGGCGACGGAGCCCCCAGCATCGGTGCGCACTCGCATGATCCGCTGGTCGGTGAGGATGAGCAGATCGGTATCGAACGGCGGCAGGCTCCGCAGCCGCGCGTACTCGATCTCTCCGGGGCGGAACAAGCCGGTCGCGACGGCCGCCTCTGATTGTGGTCGCTGGTCGCCCGGGGTGGGCGCCCCTCGCCGTGATGATGATAGGGATGCGGTCTTGCCGGCTTTCGCCCAGCGGCGGAATGCACGAAACGGCGACCAGAAGTGTGTGGGGGAGGGGTCGTCGGGAAGGGCGGGCGGTACCGACCCTGTTCGGTCGGCGTTGTCGGTTGGGTGAACCGAGTCGGAGGGGAGGGAATGGGAGGTCATGAATGTGATTCTGGCAGGGCCGCCTCGGCGATGGGGTGGGGCGATCGTAATCGTTTGGGAACATCTGTGTCCGATTGCTCATTTCGGGTGAAGTTCCGGGCGAGGTGATGCGTCCGTGGGATACTGGGGGCATGCGTGCAGGTGAAGTCTCCGAGGTCAGTCAGGACTACCTCAAGGCCATCTGGTCGGCTCAGGAATGGGGCGGGGATCCGATGACGGCCACCGAGCTCGCGAAGCGGTTCGGAACGACGAAGGCCAATGCCACCGAGGTGCTCAAGCGACTCGACGAACTCGGTCTCATCGTTCGCGTCCCATATAAGCCACCGGTGCTCACCGAGCAGGGCAAGGCGATCGCCCTGTCGATGGTGCGCAGGCACCGGCTCATCGAGACGTTCCTCGTGAAGTCGCTCGGCTACGGTTGGGACGAGGTCCACGACGAGGCCGAGATCCTCGAGCATGCAGCCTCCGATCGGCTCATCGATCGCATCGACGCGTTCCTCGGCCACCCGACGTCCGACCCGCACGGCGATCCGATCCCGGGACCGGACGGGCGCGTGGATTCCCACACGCCCACCCTGCTCGCCGAGGCGAGTCCCGGTCGGTATCAGGTGCTGCGGGTCTCCGATGCCGACCCTGTTGTTCTCGGGAAGCTCGCCGAGGCGGGGGTGCTGCCCGATGTCGCGCTCGACGTCGTCGATCGCACCGATGATGCGGTGACCGTGGACATCGGCGGGAAACGGGAGACGATCGCTGCCGCGCTCGCCGCGGCAGTGTATCTGGATGCGGCTTCCTCGGCGAGTTGACCGAGTCGGATCTGTTGATCCGACCGGCAGTGGTGTTTGGGTTCGGTGAGGTCAGAGACCCTCTGCTCAGTTGTTGCTTCGCGGGCGTGGGAACTTCGGTTCAGCCCGCAGCAGTGTCAGGGTCGTGGCCGCGTGAGCGTCGAAACCTTCGGCGAGGAAGAGTTTCGGCCAGTCGCCCCAGAGTTCTGATTCATACGGGGTGCCGGGCAGGTAGGTTCCGTGCCTGTTCTGCCGATGCCTCGGGTGGGACCGGAATGCCGTTCTGGGAATGAATTGCAGCGTGTCGAACAGGGTCTGATAGAGCACCGGTGTGAAGCCATCACTGCGAGCAGCATCGGCAGTGCTCACCCAGCCGGGTCCGGCAATCGGAATGCCCTGTTTGATCGCCGAACTCATCTGAGCTTTGATGCCGGCGCGTTGCGGGTCGGGGGAGTGGTGGAGGAGGACCTTCGACCAATGCAGTGCCTCCGCGGGGTCGAAGCCCGGCCACTGTTCGGCGGCCCTGCGGCTTTTGTCGGAGTCGTTGTGGAAGTCGGCGAAGTCGTCGAAGTCTGCGGACATGGCAAACCGTCCTTCTCGGGCGCAGCGGCCCGGATCGAAGCTTGCCCGAGCGGTCGGCGCGGGCCCGTTCTTCCCCTGGGGCACCCGGTCGATGACGGGTTGCCGTGTGGCCGGCCAGGTACCGATGGCCACAGCTCGCGAACGTGATTTCAGTGTAGACGGAGGGCCTGACACAAGCTTTGCGCCGGTGATCTCCGTGGCCGGCCGAGGAGGGATCTAGACGAGTCCTTCTTCATCGGCGTCGGCGGCCGATGACCAGAATCGGGGATCGTGGTCCTCGATGGTTTCCCCGCAGTCGACACAGGTGCGGAATTCGATGGTTCCGTCGGAGTTGAGTCGACCCGGTGTCAGACTGCTGCTCTCGTCGAATCCAGGACACCACCCATTGATGAAGCGTCTGATGTGAGTGCCGCGTTCATTGTCCATTCCGGCTGACCTCTCGACCGAATGCGCAGTGCGTGGACCTGCTGTCTTCAGTCTACGAGCGCCGGCAGTCGACGAAGATGAACTTCCGGAGAAGACGGAGAAGACGGAGGAGCCGTCGGTGTCGTGGTCCGTCGGCGCATCGGCATGGAGGAGCAGGGGCCGGACAACGCCCCGGTCCGACGGGGAAACGTCGGACCGGGGCGTCGGAGACTCACCTGCGCGGCAGGTTCCACCTCGGCTGGGGCTGCTGCGGTTTCTGATGCTGATTCATGAAACCGCGTTCGGCCTGCAGATGACCCTTGTCGTGGCTTTTCGCCTTGGGGTCGGTGCCCGGGATGGAGGCCTGCAGCTTTTCGGTCGCCGGTTTGGCGCCGACGGTGGGCATCTCCCCGGTGATCAACGGTGTCTGCGGGGCCGCCTCGGTGATGGGGTTCTGTTTGGGTGCTTTGCTGTTTCGCATGGTCTTTCCCTTCTTCGCGTTCTTCGGTTGTTTCGCGGTATCCGCGCTCTTCCGATCGCCCGAGCCCTTCTGGTCGGGATCGGCGGCCAGTTCGGTGAACAGTCCGGTCCACTGGGTGGGGGTGAGGTCTTTGGGCAAGGTGTCTCCTTTGATGTCGTTGCGGTCCATGGTCGATTGCAGAGTGCGCTGATCGGTGATGCTCATCGTCGAGAGGATTCCTTTCATGCCTCGCCCGCGACCGGTGAAGACCGAACGGACGAACTGTTGATAATCGGATCGAGCATTGGCTGGAATCGATCCGGTGGGACAGCGATCGATGGTGAGGATTCCGCCATCGACGCTGGGTTTCGGGGTGAACGCGTCGGCGGGGACGCGGGTGACGAGGCGGAAGTCGAACCACGGGGTCCATTGCGCGGTCATCATGGTCGATCCGCCGATTCCTGCGCGTTTGCGGGCGACCTCCCATTGGGTGAGCAGGATCGCCTGCTGCCAGCTCCCGGAGCGCAGGAGCCTGCGGAGGATGGGAGTGGTGAGGTGGAACGGCAGATTGCCGACGATGACCGGCCGGTCGAGCCGGGTGGTCAGGATGTCGGCGTGTCGGACCTCCGCCCGCGGGTACGTGTCTTCAAGGTGATCCAACCTCGTTTCGTCGATCTCGACGAGTGTGAGCTTTCGACCGAGCCGGTAGAGCTCGGCGGTGACTGCGCCATCGCCGGGGCCGATCTCCATGATCGGTCCGGAGGTGGAGCGAGCCAGGCTCGCAATCGTGTCGATAGTGGTGGATGAGCGCAGAAAGTTCTGGCCGAGTTCATGCCGCCCGCCGTGAATAGATCTTGGGGCCGAGCGCGAGCGGGACTGACTGCGGGTAAAACGGTGTCGTGACGTGTGGGGTCGCAATGGGATGTGCTCCAAAAGGAAGATGGAGGCACCCGAGGCAGCGCAATGATGGTGAGTCAGTTCGATTCTCGATGACCCGCTTGATTATGGTGATCGACGTGGTCAGTGAATCGGAAAGGGATCAGCCGATTGACGCATCGCCCGGATGCCGAGGGCTCTCCGGGAGGACAACGCGCTTGCAGAGCAGATCAGGGTGACCGTCGTCGGTCAGCCGATCGCAGAGGAATTCGTCAGGCGCGCTGTCAGGCGCTGCGGTGACGAATGTAGAAGCAAGGCGCAGTCATTGCGCTGCTGTTCAATGTTCCCATGTCGATCAAGGTAGCACAGGGAGTTCTGCCGAGACCAGGGCTCGGATTAAAAAAACACCCCGCCGACTTCGTGTGGAAGTCGGCGGGGCGGAAGGTCGGATCCGTTCGAAGTGATGTCTCGAACTGATGTCTCGAAGCGGTGTCTCGAACGCGGTCCGGTGAACGCTTGTGAAGCGTTTGTGTCAGTGGGTCAGCCCATCAGGGTGCGCAGGGCGATGACGCCGACCGAACCGATGACTGCGGCGGCCGGAAGGGTGATGACCCACGCCAGCGCGATCGGCTTCATGAGCTTCCAGTTCGCCGAACGGTTGACCAGTCCGACACCGATGATCGCACCGATGAGGATATGCGTCGACGACACCGGCAGACCACTCACCGAGGCGGCCATGACGATTCCCGCGGCAGCGAGCTCGGCGGCGAATCCGGAGGCCGGGTGGATCTCGGTGAGGTTCGTGCCGACCGTTGCGATGACCTTGCGGCCGATGAACCAGAGACCGACGATGAGGGCGATGCCGCAGGTGAGCATGGCCGCGAACGGCACGGTCGCCTCGCCGTGCATGTTGCCGGTGCGGAGCACATCGAGGACGGCGGCGAAGGGGCCGACGGCGTTGGCGATGTCGTTCGAACCGTGGCTGAAGGCGAATGCGGAGGCGGTGAACACCTGCATCCAGGAGAACAGGATGTACGTCGCGCGGGGAACCGTCTGGTTGCGCAGGGTCTTGGCGAAGACGAACACCGCCAGCCACACGGCCGCGCCGATCATCGCCATGATGAGCAGACCGCCGACGGTGGACACGCTCATGTCGAGGTTCTTCAGACCCTTGAACAGCAGCATCGCGGTGATGATGACCGCACCGACGGCGGCGATGAGGGGAACCCACCGCTGCAGGGCCGAGTGTGTGCCGATCGATCCTCCCTCGGCGGGGACATCCTCGGCGGCGGCGTCGATCTGCGCGTCGACGGATCCCTCGGCTGCGGAGACCGGGGCGAGCATATGCGGCTTGAGTGTGTGCGACAGCGTCTTGCCGAGCACGTACTTCTTGATCAGCCCGTAGATGACGAACGCGGCGAGTCCGCCGAGGGCGGGAGACAGCACCCAGGAGATCGCGATCTGGCCGACCTCGGACCACTGCACCATGGCGAATCCGCCGGTACCGGTGACGAAGCCGATCGTCAGGGACGCACCGATGATGCCGCCGATGATGGCGTGCGTCGTCGACACCGGCCAACCCATCCGAGTCGCCACGAGCAGCCAGACTGCCGCGCCGAGGAGGGCCGCCATCATGATGAACGCGAAGTCCATCGGGTTGATCGCCACTCCGCTGAGGTCGACGATTCCGCTCTTGATGGTGTCGGTGACGTCACCGCCGGCCAGAAGCGCGCCGCTGACCTCGAAGACTGCGGCGATGAGCAGTGCCTGCTTCATCGTCAGGGTGCCGGCGCCGACGGAGGTGCCGAATGCGTTGGCGACATCGTTGCCGCCGATGTTGAAGGCCATGAAGGCACCGAAGATGACCGTGGTGATGAGCACCAAGCGGGGCGCATCACGCCCCACGAAGTCGAACGACCACAGGGTGAAGGCGATGAGAGTGATCGCCAGCAGGCCGCCGAAGGCCAGATGCCAGAGACGGTCGTTGCTGCGGCCGACGGCAGGTGGCGGAGTGTGGCGCTCCGGTGCCAGAACCTGGGTCATTCGTTCTCCTCGCGAGTTTCAGTCGATATGGCAGTGTCTGTCTGCCTCCATGATTCGCAGGGCGGATGACCGCCAGGTTACGCGGAAGATGAATGTACGGTTAACTCCGGTTGCGAGCCTCACGAAATGCTCATGCACAATCGGTGCTTTTCGCCTTCCGTTCACGCAATGTTCCAGGTCAGGTGCTACAAAAACGGGCTTTCGCGCACCGGACGGCTGGGTGTGCCGGAGATAGAAATTCATATTGTGACAATGACCACTTCAGGCCGAATCGGGTGCGTAAATCAGTCAGCAGCGGGTGCGTGAAAAGCCCGGATCTGCACATGTGCGGATCCGGGCTCTGTCGAAAGGGGAACAGCTCGCCGAGGCGGCCGGCCTCAGTCGATGATCTCCCCGCGGATGACATCGCCGCCACCGTCATCGGGGCGATTGCGGTACGGGTCGGTTCTCATCTGCCGATCGACCCGGCGCAGGCGACGGCCGAGGGCGATGAGGGCGATGCCGACGAGGATGATGAACCCGGCGAGGGTGAAGATCAGCGCGGTCACCCCGGCACCCGGGGCGAAGAGGAAGAAGCCGCCGAGGATGGTGCCCAGCACCCCGATGACGGTGAGTGCCCACCAGGTTCTGACCCCCATCCGACGCAAGAAGAAGGACGTGGTGAGCGCGAGGAAGCTGAAGAAGATGATTGCGAATCCGGTCAGCACCGTGACCATGGATGCGAACAGCATCGGGGTGAAGAAGATGAGCACACCGAGGAGGATGAGCAGGACCGCGCGTGTGACCATGCTGCCGGTGCGGCCTCCCGGCGGTGCGAAGACGAGGGAGGAGATGGCGATGACGGCGAGCCAGCAGGCGAAGATCCGCACGACCACCTCGGCGGAGGTGCCCGGCCACACCATCATCAGCGCACCCATCACGAGGGCGATGACGCCGTTGACGATGACTGTTCTTCCCGTGCGCTTGAGGTCCATGCGTACAGCCTAGTCCTCGGGTTTGGGCAGACGCTGAAGACAGCGGGCAGGGCTGTTGCCAGGTGCGCCTCCTGATCGGCGGAGTCGGACCGTGCGGTCGAATCCGAGGTGGTCCGCTCTCCGAGTGCCACAAGTGCGGTGAGGATACTGAGCGCCGACATGTCCAATCGCCTCCTTTGGCGATTGACTGTCCGGTCTGTTCTACGCCTGTGCGGCGCGGAAAGACCCGGCTCGGAGGGAATGCGAAGGCGGGGTGCTCAGGCCTCGCGGGCGAGCAGTCGTTTGCCGGCCGGGTAGGCATCGAGGGCGCGGGGCAGGCTGACGCGGCGGCCGGAGGCGAAGGTTGCGAGCACCTGACCCGTGCCCGTCTGATCCTCGCCGACTCCGGCGGGTTCGAGGCCGATGCGGCGCAGGGTCTGCTTGGCCACCGGCATGGGGGAGTCGAAGACGGTGAGGGCTCCGGCCCGGGCGGCCATGATCCGGTCGGCGACGAGCCCGTAATGGGTGCAGCCGAGCACCACGGTCTCCATTCCCGGTCCCATCTGGGTGAAGGCATCCTCGATGGCGGTGTCGATCTTCTCCAGATCGGCGACGTTGATGGCCTCGGCCAATCCCGGGCAGGCGACCTTGGCCACGTGCAGGTCGGCGGCGAAGGAATCGATGAGATTCTGCTGATACTCACTGCCCGTTGTCGCCGGTGTCGCCCAAATCGCGAAACCCTGGCCGGTGCCGGCGGCCATCTTCACTGCCGGGACGGTGCCGATGACGGGAATAGCGGGTTCGTAGCGGGCACGGACGGCCTCGAGGGCCTGCACCGAGGCGGTGTTGCAGGCGATGACGATGGCGTCGGGTTCCCATTCGGCGAGCACCCCGGCCGAATGCAGGGCCCGCTGTTCGAGGGTGTCGGTGCTCAGGCTGCCGTACGGGGTGAAGTCCGGGTCCATCGCGAGGACGAGATCCGCGTCGGGAGCGAGGTTGAACAGCGCGTCGGCGGTGCCGAGGAGTCCGAGTCCGGAATCGAGCAGGCCGATGCGCGTCATGAAGTTCCCTTCGGGTCGGATGTCGTCGAGGCTTGGGTCTTCGACTTGGTGTTCGTCGGGTCGCCGACTTGAGGACCGCCGGTCTTCGGATCGGCGGTCTTCGAATCGCCGGTTTTCGGGTAGGCGAACTCCCGGATCTCCTTGAGATGGGCCTTCGTCAGGCCGTGGGAGAAGTCCGGGGCGATGAGTTTGAGGCGGTTGGGCGAGTAGTGCGTGAGGAAGTATTCGCGGGTGGCCGGCCACGCCAGGTCGTCGTCGATCCAGATCGCGCGCCCGTGCTCGTGAGTGGCCAGCCAGTCCTCCATAGCGCGCGCCTTCCACCACTGCTGCGGGTCATGAGCGAAGCGGTTGTGGGTCTCATCGGGCATTTCGATGACGTCGAAGGAGTTGCGCAGACCGAACTTCGGTTCGAGTTCGGACTTGCACCGCTGCGACCAGGTCGAGAGCCACACGACGTCGACCTCATGGGTCTCGACGATACGGTCGAAGAATTCGACGACGGAGGGCCGGTAGTGGAGTTCGTAATGCCACGCGTGGAGTTTCTTCCGACCCTCTGCCATGCTGCGCAGCTTGGGTACCGGGTAGGAGTTGAGGACACCGTCGACATCGAGGAAGACCGTGACATGGCGAGCCTGCCTGCGCGCCGATACCGGCGCTGCGGATGCTGCAGCCATCATTCCTTCCCATGAGCTCGGGCGTTCGGTCTCGATCGGGGCCGTCTACGCGTTATTCTGGGGGCAGATCGCGCCGCCCGCACCAGATGAACACAGACGAGTTTACCGCCGAGAGCGTCAGGAGGCCGAGTCCGTGTACCGCGAAACCCGGATCCCACGCCTGCGGGCGAGCCTATGGGTCTCCGTTCCAGACAAGGTGCATTCCCTCACCGAGGTTTCTTCCCTCGCCGAGGCTGATTCGCTCGCCGAAGTGGCCGACCCCGACAGCGGGAATCCGGCTGACGGGCTATCTGCCGCGCATGCTGCGGCTCCGTCGCTCATCGCTCCCGACGGGTGCATGGACCTCATCGTCATCGACAACCGGATCATCATCGCCGGTGCCGATTCCACGGCCCGGATGTTCCACGGTTCGGCCGCCCCGACCGTGGGCCTGCGCTTCGACTCGGGCGTACTTCCGCAGCTGCTGACCACCTCGGCGGGAGAACTGGCCGACCGGGTGACGCCGCTCGAGGCCGTGATCGGCGGCGGGCATGCCAGGGGCCGGAATGTCGGTGGGGGAGGGGCCGCCTCGGTGACGGGATCTGCCCGTGTCCTGCTCGACACGGCCTGCGGACTGACGGACCGAGCTCCACTGGACCCGCGTCCGATGGCCCTGGCCCGGGCCTTGGCTGTGCGCTCGAATTCGCCGGCCCGGACCGTCACCGAGGCGGCCGCGGAGTTCGCGTATTCACCGCGGCAGCTGCGCCGACTGAGCGCGGAATGGTTCGGCTACGGACCCAAGCACCTGGCGAAGATCCTGCGCTGGCAGGCCGCACGAGACCTCATCGATGCGGGGCGGTCGCGGACAGCGGCCGCGGCCGAGGTCGGGTATGCCGACGCCGCTCACCTGCGGCGGGACGAGCGCTCGCTCATCGGGTGAGGGCGCTCTTGGCGTTCGTTCCGTAATTTCGATCCCTCTAGAGCTACCCGACGGCGGCCCAGCAACCTCGCGCCAGGTTGCTGGGCCGCCGTCGGGTAGCAATTAGGAGTTGAGGGCGGCGAAGAGGTCGACCTTGTTGCCGTCGGGGTCGGAGACCACGGCGTAGCGCTGTCCCCAGAACGCGTCCCAGGGTTCGTGGACGATTCCGGCCACGGGGTCGCTTCCCCCGTCGCCGCGCCCGGTGAGCTTGGCGAATGTCGCATCGACCGCCTCGGCGGTGGAGCAGTCGAAGGCCAAGGACATCTTGTGTCCGCCGGTCGGGCGGGTCCATTCGGGATCGATGCCGAGGATGACCGCCTCGGTGTCGAGGAGGATCCGCAGGGATCCGGAGGTGAACTCGGTGTGTGGGGCGTCCGGGCCGCCGTCGGCGAGCTCGAGGCCGAGCGCGGAGTAGAAGGTGATGGCGGCGGGCGTGTCTGAGGTTATGATCGAGATCGCGGCGAGTTTCATGACTTCAGGCTATGCGGACGGTTGGTGGCGCGGCTTGAACGAATCGGCCATCATTGCCATCCAAGCGAGCGGTTCGCGCCTTAGTCCTGCAGGTAGGGCTCGAAGACCGCCCGCAGCTCGGGCGTGAGCGGGGTGGGCTTCTGCGAGTCCCGGTCGATGTGGACGAGCACGCAGTCGTGGTCGAAGACCTGACGTCCCTCCTGGTCGCCGCGAGTGTTGACCGTGAACGAGGAGTTGCCGAGCTTCTTCACCGTCACCGTCATCTTCAGTTCGGGGCCGTACATGACGGGCACGAGGTAGTCGATGGTCTGGCGGGCGACAAGCAGTCCGCCGCCGGTGATGTGTCCGGCCCGGATCTCGTGCATCCAGCGCACGCGGCATTCCTCGATGAGGGTGATCATCCGTGCGTTGTTGACGTGGCCGAGCAGGTCCTGATCCGACCAGCGCACTTCGGGTGAGAGTTCGAAAGTGGCCATGACTGCCTCCAGGAGCTGATTGGGAATGGTGACTTAACGAGCGTTCTACAGTTAACCAGGTGCTCGGTAGCAACGGAAATCTCACCTCTGCCGGTGCAGAGAAGACTAAGCTGTTGAGCGAACGCTGGAGTCCAGGTGCGGCAGTCTGAGCCGGAAGTGAGGGAATGGGGCGGTATGGATTCGAAGAACGCATTGGTCATCGAAGACGATGACGATATCCGCCGACTGCTCGAGGTCGTACTGGAACAGAGTGGATACACCGTCGAATCGGTGGCGACGGGCAAGCTCGGACTCGAACGCTTCGACGAGGTCGAACGCACTCTCATCACCGTCGACCTCGGTCTGCCCGATATCGACGGTCTTGAACTCCTCCGGCAGATCCGACCCCGCACCGTGGCGACGATCCTAGTGATCAGCGCCCGGGCAACCCAGCGAGACAGCGACGCCAGCGTCGAGGCCGGGGCCGATGCCTTCCTCACCAAACCGTTCAAACCACGCGAGATACGCGAATTCCTGCAGGAGATGGACACGGAGTGAGCCGGATGAGCTGATCGCCGAGGCGCTTCAGCGGCTGTCGTCAGGCGGCACCTGCCGAATCTCGGTACCGGCCCGGACGAGCGCCCGCCCGGTCCTCAGTGCTGGCCGCGGGTCGGCAGGTCGAGGAAGCGGGCGCGGATCTCGACGATCGTATCGTCTCCGACGCGGGCCAGGCGCGGCAGTGCGGCGCGGGCGGCATCGAATTCGCGGCTCTCGACCAGCGTCGTGAAGTCTTCGGCCGCGACCTGCAGTCGGCGTGCCCCGACCATTGTCGACGCCACCCGGATGCTGGCGATCGCATCGCTGATTCCCAGCACATCCTCGGCGGCCACGGCCAACTGCAGATTCGCCAGACGGCGGGGCCAGATGAGGGCGAACCGGGACACGATCTCCACGGCGTATTCGTCCCTGCCTTCGAGCTCCTCGGCGAGTTCGGTGAGGCTGCTCTGGTCGAGCAGCGGAACGACCCGCAGCGCTACCGGGGTGAAGGTCGAGGTGACGAGCACGTCGTCGGCGTTGCGCTTCGTCTTCGCCCACGAATTCCGGCCGGTGACCATGCGGGCGATCGCGCGGGGATAGTAGAAGTACGTGAAGTACACGTAGACGAGATACCCCAACCCCAGCAGCACCGAGGCAGTCCGACCGATGGGCTCGGGACCCCACCGTCGGTAGAGCGGGCCCCATAGGGCATAAGGGAGAACGACGAAGACGAGCCCGGTGAGGACGATGATCCAGGTCGCGGCATCACTGACGAATCCGAAGAATCCTTGGGCGATCGCGACGGCGGTGACGATCGGGATGAGCAGAAGGTTGAGCATCATCAGCCACGGTTGGCTCATGAAATAGTGGATCTCGACGAACCCGGGGAATCTCAGGACGCGGCTCCTGCGCAGTGCAGGCAGATTCGATGCGCACTCCATGATTCCCTGTCCCCACCTCGTCCGTTGGGTGAGCAGCCTGCGGAAGTAGGGCAGCGCCTCCTGGGACACATGGGCCTGCGGGAAGTATCCGTTGCGGAAACCGCGGGTGAGGATATTGAGTCCGAGTTCGTAATCCTCGCTGAGCTTGTTGCCCCACGGTTCCCCGTGGTCTTCGGTCAAGGCGTCGAGGACGGTCAGCCGGGTGAACTGCCCGTTGCCGCCCATGCCGACGGTGCCTGTGGTCACGCGCAGCTGCTGCATCGCCGAATTCGACGTGCGGAACTCGATGTCCTGCATCCGGACGAGGAACCGCCCGAGGAGATTGAGATACCGGCTGCGGCCGGGGCGTGGCTGCTTGTCGCCGCGGTTCTTCATCCACACTTCGAGCTGGGCTGCGCCGAGGGAGTCATCGCCGAAGCCCGCCGGTCCCGAGAGCACGGCCAGAGCATTGTCGGAGAGGAACCCGTCGGCGTCGAGGACCCCGATGACCGCACGAGCACGGTCGGCAGGATCAGCACCGACGTACTCGGACACCGAGAGGTATGCCGCATTGAGTGCCTTGCCTTTCCCCGTCCGTGCCTCGGGCAGGACCCGGGAGATGAGATGGGTCCGGTCGTCGACGTCCATGATGTCGGTGACGATGGCGGCGGTGGAGTCTTCGCTGGCGTCGTCGATGACCCAGATGTGCGCGGTGGGGAAGGACGTCCGTGCGGCCGAGACCGTCTCGGCGATGACGGATTCCTCATCACGGCAGGGGATGAGGAAATGCCAGGTGAAGTCCGTCGGGTCACCGGCGTCGACGGCCATCTGCCGGACATAGGCGATGAGCAGCAGGCTGACGTAGGCCAGTGAGAGAGAGGCCGTGATCGTAATGGTGATGAGTGCGATGTCGAACCACCAGTACTCGCCGAGGCGGCCGAAGGATCCGGAGAAGCAGAAGATGTAGGCCGCAAGCACTCCGTAGACGAGGGACAGAACCACCGCGAGCGGTCCGATCTGCCTCGTCGAGGAGCGGCTGTCGTGTCCGGTCACGGTCGGGTACCTTCGTTTCGGGTCATGGTCGGATTCCTTCGTCCCGGGAGGGGATGCGAACGCTGAACGTGCTGCCGGCGCCTTCAATCGAGGACACCGCGATCGTTCCCGCGTGTGCGTCGACGATGCCTTTGACCAGGGCGAGCCCCAGCCCAACGCCGCGCTGACTCGAGGCCCGGGCCGCGGCACCGCGGAAGAACGCGGTGAAGAGCTGGTCGACCTCGGCAGCGGGGATCCCCGCACCATCATCGACGACATCGAAGCCGGCGCCGAGCGCATCGGACTGCGTCCTGACGGTGACGCGATGTCCGGGTCCGGAGTATTTGATGCCGTTGACCACGAGGTTCGTCAGCACCTGTGTGATGCGCTTTGAATCGGCCGAAATCGTCGGGGAACCCGCGGACTCGACGGCGAGTTCGACTTCCTGGTCGGCGGCCGTCGACCGCAGCTGCGCCACGACGTCGTCGATGAGCGGGGTGAGTTCGAACTCGGTGATCTCCAGCTCGAACCGGTTCGACTGCGTCTGCTGGGTGCGCAGAATGTCCTCGACCATCGTCAGCAGCTGATCGGAGTTCCGTTGTACGACGGTCAGATAGGATGCGATCGCCGAGGCGGCTGCGGCGGAGCCGTCGTCGAGTTCGTCGAGCGCAAGCTCCGTATAGCCCATGATCGACGTCAACGGGGTCCGAAGTTCGTGGGAGACCGATGCGAGGATGCGCTCGCGGGCTCGGATGAGCTGTTGAGTGGCCGTGACGTCCTGGGTGGTCACGATCGTGTGCGGGGCGATGCCCGGATGCCCCTGCCAGCCCACCGCCGTGACCGACAGTGCCAGCTGTTCGCCGTCCTGTGGGCCGACCCAGATGAGTTCATCGGAGAACCGTTCGCCCCGGCGGGCGCGTGTCAGCGGTGAGTCCGACGGGGGAATGCGGGTGATCCCGTCGGCGCAGAACATGTCCACCTCGTCGACGCCCGCGTCCATGGCGCCAGCGGCGACGGCGTCCGCCGGGGAATCCTGCTCGCCTGTCATCCGCGCCACGGCGGCATTGAGGTGAGTCATGAACGCCGGATTCTCGAAGACCGTCGTGCCGTTCTCGTCGAGGACCTTCACCCCCACGTCGACACTCGCTCCGGTGCCCCGCAGCAGGGTGCTCGTCCTCTGCAGATCTCGCGTCAGGTCCCGCTGTCGATCGAGTGCCGCACTCAGGCGCAGATTCGTCGAGCTCAGACGCGTTTCGAGACCGATGATCATCGCCGAGACGAGGATCACGGCCACAGGCAGGATGAGCGCGAGCACGATCCGAGCGGCATCGACGGGGGCCTCGCCACCGAACAGGCTCACCGAGCTAAGGGTGATGAGCACGGCCGCCACGGAGATGACGGCACCGCGCGTGCGGAAACTCGTGACGAGCCAGACGACCGGGGTGAAGGCGAGGATCGACAGGACTCCGCCGTCCGGGTAGGTGGCCCACCGGCACAGGCCGAGGGCGAGGAAGTCGAGCAGCGGGATGACGAGGTTCGGCACCCAGGCTCGGGAGAACCTCTCCGAATACACGGCACCGAGCGTGGCGACGATGAGCAGACCGGCCCCGGTCAAGATCGAATCATCGGCGACCGCGGAATCCGGTCGCAATGCGCTGAGCAGGGCTGCGCTCGCCCCGAGCATGATCGCAAACGAGACCTGGTGGATGATCGTGAAGGCCTTGGAGTCCCCGGCGACGAAGCCGAGGTAGGCGATGCGGGCGAGCCGGTTCACCTTCGATCCGCCGATCGCGTCGAACTTGTGGGGACAGAGCGCACGACAGCCGCCTTTCGCGCCTTCCTGGAGACCCCGATCTGCGGTGGTCTTTGAGGAAACTATAACTGCGTTCAGCCCCGGCGGCGGACGATCTCTTCGTTGACGGCTCCGACCACCTCGACGAGGTCGCCGATGATCGCGTAGTCGGCCCGTTGGACCATCGTGGATTCCTCATCGGTGTTGATGGCCACGAGCGTCTTCGCGCGCTCGATCCCGGCCATGTGCTGGATCGCACCGGAGATGCCGCAGGCGATGTAGACGTCGGGAGAGATGCGGCTGCCGGTCTGACCGACCTGTTCGGCGTGCGGTCGCCGACCCAGGCCCGTGACCACGCGGGAGACGCCCAAGGCCCCGCCGAGGTGGTCGACGAGTTCGAGGACTTCGGCGAACCCGTTCTCCGATCCGACTCCGCGACCGGCGATCGTGAGCACCTGCAGTTCCCCGTCGAGGCGGAGGTGTTCGTAGGTGGTGCCGCCGTGGGCCATGAGCTCCATACCGCGCGGGTGCCCGAGGCCGACAGTGTGCCGGAATCCGGGGTGACGTCGACGATCGCCTGCGCCCAGGCCGCCGCCGAATGCTCCGCGAGATCCGGATGCTCGAGATGATGGATGACACCGACCCCGAGTCGCCCCAGCCCCGCGATGGCGGCATCACTGAGCGGGCCGATCACCACCCCTTCCGTGCTACCTGACGGCGGCCCAGATACCTCGCGCGAGGTTGCTGCGCCGCCGTCGGGTAGTAATTGGGAGCGGGCGAAGGTGAGGGCTTCCGCGGAGGATGGTCACCGAACTTGCCTTCACCTCAGGCAGTTCGAGCCGAATGCGTGGGTTGCCCGTCCCTGGTTCGGGTGCGTCGTATTCGACGACCTGCGCCTTCTTCGCCTTCATCCGTCCGGTGGTTCACCGGCGATCTCGGTGATCCCGGCGAGGCTCGTGCGGGCGATGATCTCGAGGATCGTCACGGCCCGATCGACGGATTGCACGCCGCCCGAGCTCGCAACTTTGTTGCTCATTTCGAAACTGTAACTCACGACGCGCAACCCGGCCAGAGTCTGAGAGCGTGGGGTAGGGTGAGTGCGGTCGGTGGGCCTCGATTCCGCCGACTCCCTTTCCCCGACGGAGCTGAGCACGATGAGCAATGGGACCCAGTCGATCGACCGGGCGGCAGAGATTCTGTCGTTGGTCGTGAGGTCCGACGACCCGATCTCCTACACCGAGGTGGTCGAAGAGACCGCATTGGCTCGGTCGACGGTCTCGCGCCTGCTCTCCGCCCTCGAACGCAACGGTCTGGTCGAACGCGACGGTGACGGCCTCTACCGCGGCGGATCGCTGTTCGCAACCTACGCTTCCCGCTTCGACCGGGTGGAGAACCTCGTCGCCGCGGCCGACCCGACCCTGCAGCGCCTCAGCGAGGAGACCGGGGAGACGGTCAACCTCGCCATGCCGGGGCCCAAAGGAGTCGTCCAGGTTGCTCAGGTCGATTCGACCTTCGTCCTCGGCGCCACGAACTGGGCTGATGTCGAGGTTCCGCCGCACTGCTCGGCTCTGGGCAAGGTCATGTTCGCCTATGACGTCATCCCGCTGCCGACCGGCAGGCTCGAGCGTCGCACCGAGAATACCTTGGGCTCACGCAAGGAGCTGACAGACGATCTCGACACGGTGCGCGAGCGCGGGTTCGCCATCGTCCATGAGGAGTTCGAGATCGGCCTGGACGCTCTGGCCGCACCGGTGTTCGGCATCGACGGAGACGTCGTCGCGGCCGTGGGAATCTCCGGGCCGACGATGCGCATCGCCGAACACCACGATCGCCTCGGCGCGCTGCTCGTCGATGAGGCGGGACTGCTCTCGCGCAGTCTCAGACGCAAGGTCACCCACCGGTAGACGAGCCGAAGATAGGTCGCTATCGGATACTTCTGCGCGTTGAAAGTATCCGATGGCGACCTGAATTCGTGTGGCCGTGTCCGATGGTGACCTGAACTCTACTGAACGAAGGCGACTCAGCCCGCTCACGTCAGATTCGAGACCTCTTCGGCGCCGCCGAGGGCCGCGAGCTGCTTGCGGCGCCAGACCTCGGTGTCCTTGATCTGATTGAACGTATAGATGTGCAGACCAGCGACGCCCATTTCCGGGTCGTCGAGGACCGGGCCGATCTTGTCGAGGAACTTCCGCGGATTGTATCCGCCGGGCTTGGCCATCCGCGTGAACGTCGCCGTGTTCTTCCGCAGGAACCGCGTGGACTCACCCACCCCGATCTTCGTCGCGACTCGGGCGAGCTTCGCCAGCTCCACCTTCCCGGCGATGCCGAGGACCAGCGGCAGTTCGACGCCCCGGGCGCGAGCCCTGGGCACCCAGGACGCGATGAGCGCCGGGTCGAAGCACAGGTTCGAGACCAGGTGCGTGGCGTAATCGCGTTTGTCCCACATCGCCTGGATCATCACATCATCGGGGATGATCGGATGCGATTCCGGATAGGCGCTGACGCCGATGTGCTGGAACGGTGCGGCCATGGATGAGAGATCGACGAGGAGGTCGTGCGCACCGACGTATCCGCCGGCTGGGGGAGGGGCGTCCCCCGCGGGGACGAAGATCCGGTCCACAGCCGCCTCGGCGAGACGATCGACGATCTCTGTGAGCTCGGGTCTGCCATGGATCATCCGCGCCGCGAGATGGGGCACGGCCCGGAACCCCAGGGCCTGGATCTGCTCGGCCGTGGACAGGGTCGCCTCGAGGGTCAGTTCCGTCGACGCAGTCACCGTGATCTCGCGGCCGGGCGAAACGTACTCCTCGATGCGGTCGACGATTCCGGCCGTGGGCAGAACCTCGTAGCGGGCGGTGGTCAGGAGCGTGCGCAACGTTGACTGTGACATCCTCGTCTCCTTCTCCGAGGTCGATTCATGAAACTCGGAGTTCGAGTCCCTTGCGTCCCGATGTGTCCGATCCTACACTCATTATACCCACGATATGGGAATCAAGTTCCATAATATAAAACTGTGCAAGCAGGGGGAACACCATGGACAACAATGTCCCGTCAGTGGACCAAAGCGACAGAGAAGTCCCGATCAACCTTCGTCAATCCGGCCCCACCCCGGTGGAAATGCTCATCGACACCCGCGTCCGCAAGTCGCCCTATTGGGAGCTGTCCATGCAGCAGGGCTGCTGGCGGGCGTCGATCTACAACCGGATGTATCACCCGCGCGGCTACATTCCCCGCGACGAGGGCGGGATGATGGCCGAGTACCAGCCCCTCGTCAACGATGTGACCCTGTGGAACGTCGCCGTCGAACGGCAGATCCAGGTCAAAGGCCCCGACGCCGAGGCGTTCGTCAACTTCGTCATCACCCGTGACGCAACGAAGATCCCGGTGATGCGTGCCCGCTACGTCATCCTGTGCAACGAAGCGGGCGGCATCCTCAACGATCCGATCCTGCTGCGGGTCGGCATCGACGAATTCTGGTTCAGCCTCTCCGACACCGACCTCATGCTCTGGTTGCAGGGAGTCAACGTCGGCGGCCGGTTCGACGTCACGATCGCTGAGATCGACGTCGCACCAGTGCAGGTCCAGGGCCCGAAGTCCGTCGACGTCATCGCCGACGTCGTCGGAGAGGAGGGGCGCACGCTGCCGAGCTACGGACTCATAGAAGCTCAGGTCGGCGGTCACGACGTCATCATCTCCCAGACCGGATTCACCGGTGAGAAGGGCTACGAGATCTATCTCAAGGATGCGACGAAGTACGCCGAGGATATGTGGAACGTCGTCCTGGAAGCCGGCGAGCCGTACAACATCAAGGTCGTCGCCCCCAGCCACCACCGCAGGATCGCCGCCGGCATCCTCTCGTGGGGTCAGGACATGGACTTCGAGACACTCCCGTTCCAGGTCAACCTCTCCTACCAGGTGCCGCGGAAGAAGAAGGCCGACTATATCGGCAAGGCCCGCCTCGAGGAGGTGCGCGGGCTGATCGAGGCCGGTACCCCGCCGTATCGCACGCAGCTGGTGGGTCTGCTGGTCGGCGGCAAACCGATCACGGACTATGCGCCGGACTTCTGGCTCGTCTCCGCTGCCGCTGACGGTGAGGCGGTCGGGTACGTGACGTCGCCGTGGTATTCGCCGGAGCTCGAAGCGAATATCGCCATGGCGTACGTGCCGGTCTCAGGAACCGAGCTCGGCACCGAATACTGGGTGCATCTGCCGGAGCCGTTCGCAGATGATCCCGGAGTCCCGGTTCGCGCCGAGGTGGTCGAGATGCCGTTCCGCCCGAGCGTGAACCCCAACCAGCGTGAGCGTCTGAAGATGCGCGGCCTCGACTCCGCCGTCTGAGCCCCAAGACCGAGCGCGGTCGCCGTTGCGCAAAGCCGGCGACCGCGTTCGCATGTCCGGATGCGCTCGGATATTCGGGCGCGACACTCGGCTCAGAGCAGCGGCATGCCGGCACCCCTCACCCGGAGTGGCTTCTCCTACCGACGGCAGACCACCCCTCACCCGCAGCGGCAAACCACCCCGGTGCAAAGGGGTGATATGTCGCTGAAGGTAAGGGGTGCGACCGCTGGTGCGAATTGTGACTGCCGGTGCCGAGTGCCACTAGCGGTACGGGATGCGACTAGAGGCGAGGTATAGCTCCCGCGATCACTTGCCCCGGAGGGCCTTGACCTTCGCGAGGAGCTCGTTTTCGGCATTCGGTCCGGCTTTGACGCCGCGCGGCAGCCGGAACATGAAGACGATGCCGATGATCAGCCACAGGCCGAACATCGCCCATGACTGCCACGCCAACTGCGCAGAGACCGGGGTGATCGGCAGGTAGAGGACGAAGAGAATGAGCGTGAGCACGGCCGAGATGACACCGATGGCGAATCCGGAGTTGCCCCTGCCGCCGATGCGCAGCGGACGGTCCATCGCCGGTTCACGCTTGCGCAGGACGAGGAAGGCGACGCTGACGAGGAAGTAGGCGATGACGATCGCGGGCGAGCCCGCGTCGACAATCCACCCCAGGGCCGCCGAACCCAGGAACGGTGCCAGCGCCGAAAGCGCTCCGATGAAGAGAATCGAGTTGACCGGGGTGCGGTAGCGCGGGTGCAGCTTGCCGAACCAGGCCGGGATCATTCCGGCCACGGCCATCGCCCACATGAGGCGAGACGACCCCATGAGGAAAGCGTTCCACGAAGTGATGATGCCGGCCAGACCACCGGCGATGACGAGCTTGCCCCAGATGGCGGAGTTGAACATGGCCGTGAGGGCATCCGCGGTGACGAGGTCGTGTGTGGCCAGTTCCGAGGCGGGCATGGCCAGCGACGTCATCCAGATGATGATGACGTAGAACGTGATGGCCATGAGTACCGAGGCGACGACGAGTTTGCCGATCTTCGCCGGCGGCAGGTTGATCTCCTCGGCCGACTGCGGGATGACGTCGAAGCCGACGAAGAGGAACGGCACGACCGCGACGACGGCGATGAATCCGGAGCCGCCGCCAGTGAACAGAGGTTCGGCGTTGGCGGCCTCGCCGCCGACCAGCCCGCCGGCCAGGAGCATGAGGGCGACGATGATGAGGAACGAGACGACGAAGGTCTGGACGAGGGACGCGACCTTCACTCCGCGGATGTTGATCCAGGAGATGATGATCGCGGTGACCGTGCCGACAAGGGCCCAGGTGAGGTACACATCGAAGTCGGCGATCGTCCACAGTTTGACGAACTCGAGGTCGGGGAACAGGTAGAGAGCGGTCTTCGGCACGGCGACGGCTTCGAACATGACGACGCTGATATAGCCGCCCGTGATCGCCCACGAACCGAAGAGAGACACTTGTGGACCCATCGCTCGGATGAGGTAGTTGTGCTCACCGCCGGCATGCGGCATGGCGGCGACGAGTTCGGAGTACACGGTGCCGACGAAGCACATGATGATGCCGCCGACGACGAAGGCGAGGATGGCGCCCATGGTGCCGGCGCCGGACAGCCATTCTCCGGTGAGCACGACCCAGCCGAAGCCGATCATGGCGCCGAAGCCGATGAAGAGAGCATCGATCGAGCCGAGGGCTTTGACGAAGCCGTGGTCTCGATCCGTTGTCGCTGCCTGCGGTTGACTCATGAGATTCCTCGACATTTCTCTGTGGACGGACGAACAGGTGCTGGGCCGTGCCGCCGGCGTGAGCCGAATCACGGCAGTTCCGATAAGGCAGAGTAGCAGGATTCTGACCGTTACCGGTGAGTCGCCTGCGCGCGACGCCGAACCGTTGCGATGGTGCTACATTTCCTGAGTGCACAGCTCACATCGCTCAGCGATCGTCCGTGTCATTGCGGGCTACCTGGCAGCATTAGTCACCGGGACCACGCTGCTCATGACTCCGGCGGCCACGGTCGCCGAGGGTGGAATCTCGCTGCTCAAGGCCATCTTCACCGCCACCTCGGCGCTCAGCGTCACCGGACTCGTCGTCCTCGACACCGGTCAAGACTTCACGCTCTTCGGCCAGATCGTCATCATCTGCCTCATTCAGGCCGGCGGCCTCGGCGTGCTCCTGCTCACCGCTCTGCTCGCCCTGCTGCTGGCGGGAAAGGCCGGTCTCAGGCTCCGCCAATCCGTGGCTTCGGAGACGAAGAGCGACGCGATCGGCGGTGTGAGACCGCTCGTCCTGCGCATCACGGCACTGACCGTCGGGACGGAGCTCGTGGTCGCCTCGGTGCTGTTCTGCCGGTTCTTCTTCCACTACGACGAACCCGTCACGGCGGCACTTTGGGACGCGATCTTCCACGCGATCTCCGCGTTCAACAACGCCGGATTCGGGCTGCGTCAGGACAACCTCGTCGACTATGTGGCCGACCCGTTCATCTGCGGTCCGATCGGGCTGGCGGTCATCCTCGGCGGGCTCGGCTATCCCGTCCTCATCGAACTCGTCCGGCGGTATCGAACCCCGCTGAAGTGGAGTCTGACGACGCGGATCATTGTCGTGCTCACCCCGGTTCTGCTCATCGGCGGCACCGTCTTCATCGCCGTGATCGAGTGGAACAACGCCGCAACGACGGGCCACCTCGATGCTTGGGGGAAGATCCAGGCGGCGACGTTCCAATCGACGATCACACGCACGGCCGGGTTCAACTCGATCGATATCAGCCAGATGCACACGGCGACGTGGTTCGGGATGGACGTCCTCATGTTCATCGGCGGCGGACCGGCGGGCACGGCAGGCGGCGTGAAGATCACGACGATGGCCGTGCTCGCGGCGACGACGTGGACGGAGGTCAGCGGCGGCCGGTCTGTCACCCTGTTCGGTCGCCGCATCTCCCGATACGTGCACCGGCAAGCGACGACGGTCATCGTCCTCGCCCTGGGGTGGGTGCTGCTCGCGACGATGGTCATCCTGCTCTGCGACGCGAGATTCGGCCTCAGCCGCGTCCTCTTCGAAGTCATCTCCGGCTTCGGGACGGTCGGTCTGTCGACCGGAATCACCGCGGATCTGTCCGCGCCCAGCCAGATCGTCCTCATCCTCACCATGGCGCTCGGCAGGCTGGGTCCGGTGACCGTGGCATCCGGCCTGGCACTGCGCGAGCGCCCCATCCGCTACGAACTGCCGAAGGAACGACCGCTGATCGGCTGATGGCCGGTCCATCGAGAGCCGAATCAACGACTGCCGACACCCTCGCCGAGGCGGCCCCGCACTCAGATGGGACGCCAAGTGAAGATGAGGCCCAGAAAGGACAAGACCATGAACGAGAAGAAGAATTGGATGGCGCGGTCCGCGTCGTTCTTCACCGGCGACCCCTCGCCGCTGGCGAAGGACGGGGCGGTGGCCGTGATCGGGCTCGGCCGCTTCGGCGGATCCCTGGCGCGCGAACTCGCAGAGCATGGAGTCGAGGTCATCGGCGTCGACCGTGACGAGTCCGTTGTGGCGGAGTTCGCCGACGTCCTCGCCCATGCCTCCCGCGCAGATGCCACCGACGAGGTGGTGCTGCGACAGCTGGGCATCGACGAGGTCTCCCGCGTCGTCATCGCCATCGGCAGCGACCTCGAAGCGAGCATCCTCGTGGCGTCGCGGATCCTCAAGCTCGGCAATCGGCACATCTGGGCGAAGGCGATCAGCGAAACGCATGCGGAGATCCTCCACCAGCTGGGCATCGGCAACGTCATCAGCCCCGAGAATGACATGGGCCGGCGCCTGGCCCACCTGATCAGGGGGCATATCTCGGACTTCCTGCCCATCGACGAGGACTTCGTCCTGGTGCGCACCACTCCGCCGGTGCGCACGACCGACGTGCCCTTGGCCTCACTGGGGCTGCGCACGAGGTACGACGTCACGATCGTCGCGTTCAAACGCCGCGGCGGCACCCACTGGGACATCGCCGATCGAGACGTCACCCTCTATGCCGACGACGAGATCCTCGTGGCCGGCAGCCCGAAGAAGGTCGAAGCATTCAGCGAATTGGACAAGGACGCCGACGCGTAGGTCGACATCCTTGGACGATTGCGATTCCCCCTCGCCGAGGCGGCGCTTGACGTTTGAAGGCCCTCTCGCCGAGGCGACGCCGTGGTTGGGCGCGTAAGCTCGGGGAGGCCCCGGAGTCAGGTGCGCCCGATCCGGGCGCTGCTGAGGGCTTCAGTCGCCGAGGTCGACGACCTCGAACTCGAGGAGGTTCGCCTGCTCGGAGACCGGCTTCGTTCCGCTGGACTCGTGGGCGGATGAGCGGTTGGCGCGCCAGTTCTCGAAGTCTTCGCGGGTCGCCCACTGGGTGTAGACGAAGTACTGATCTCCGCCTGCCACCGGGCGCAGCAGCTGGAAGCCTTCGAAACCGGAAGCACCGTCGACCGAATGCTTGCGTTCGGCGAAGCGCTTTTCGAGTTCAGCGCGAGCAGGTTCAGGAACGGAGAGCGCGTTGATGGCGACGATTGACATGGTTGCTCCTATTCGGTTCGGACAGTTGAGTCACTTCGACCCTACGTCGTTGATCCGAGCGCTGTCTGAGGAGTCCGATTGTTCGCCCGCAGAGTCTCAGATCCGATCTCAGAGCCGGTCTGGGAATCTGTTTCAGAAGTCCTGTCGGCGCAGCCGCCACGCCGCCAGCACTGCTCCGCCGATGACCCAGGCGACGAGGACGAGGAGGGCCGGGAGCTCACCGATGTACTCGGTCCCTCCCGCCTCGGCGACCCCGCTGATGTTGTGCACGGCGCCCAAGGGAAGGAGCGGTCGGAGCACGGACGCGAGACCGTCCGGCAGCCAGCCGGCGAGCATGGACCCGGCCAATAGAGTCAAGGGGGTGAGAACTCCGCCTGTGACCGAGCGGAAGACGACGGCACCGAAGACGGCGAGAAGTGAATAGATGACAGGCAGAAGGGTGCTGCCGAAAGCCAGCCGCAGATGGCCGGAGCTGCCGGCCACGGCAAGGACCTCCGACCAGTCGGCCTCGGCGAGCGTGGCCGCGAGGAGGGTGCCGCTGATCGTGACGGCCACGGCCGTGGCGATTGCGGTGACCGCTGCGGCCGCGGCGATGATGACGGCCTTCGCTGTGACGATTCCTGCACGCCCGCGGGCGCGCAGCAGGGCCTCGGTGATCGCGCCGGTGCGGAACTCGACCCCGGCGAACCATGCCGCGAGGACGACGAGCACAGCCGCGGCGGCATCGACGCCGAGGACGCTGGCCGAGAGCACATCCTCGGTGCTCGTCTCCGACAGCGGAGCATCGCGGGTGGCGGGAATGGTGAGCACGAGCAGCACGGCCGACACCGCGCCCGCGATGAGCGTGACGATGAGCAGCTGACGCGACCGGCGCAGGTCACGGAACTTCACCCATTCGGCACGTATCCAGCTGGGTCGGGCGGTGATCGGTGCGGCTGGGATGGTCGGTGGTGTCGTGGTCATGCCGTCGCTCCCTGTATCGGATGTCGAAGAGTGTGCATGTGATGATCGTCGTCGGTGTCCGTGAGGCCGAGGAAGGTGTCTTCGAGGCCGCGCTCTTCAGTCGTGAGGCCCGTGAGTTCGACCCCGAGGCGAACACAGAGCCTGAAGATCTCGCCGGATTCGAGTCCGGCGATCGTGGCGTGAGTGCCCAGTCCGTCGGGGTCGACCGAGATGCCCTCTGCCCGCAGGCGATCGAGCAGCGGCGCGAGATTCGTCCCCTGCACCCGCACCCGGGTCGAGGATTCCCGCCGCAGCTCATCGAGGGGACGGTCTGCAATGAGGGCGCCGTCGCGGATGATGATGACGTGATGGGCGATGAGCTCCATCTCCCGCAGCAAATGGCTCGACAGCAGCACCGTTCTGCCGGTGCTCGCGAAGTCCGTGAGGAGCGATCGAAGCCACGTGATTCCGGCGGGGTCGAGTCCGTTGAGCGGTTCGTCGAGGATGAGCACCTCGGGGTCGGTGAGGAGGGCGGCGGCGATGCCGAGCCGCTGTCGCATGCCCAGTGACAGCTGTGAGACGCGGCGGGAGCGTGCGCGGGTGAGGTCGACGAGGTCGAGCATTTCGTCGATCCGGGCGGGTGCGGTTCCCGTCGCCGCGGCGATCCAGTCGAGATGTCCTCGTGCGGTGAGCCCCGGCAGCATGTGTTCGGCTCCGAGGAATGCCCCGGCGATGCGTGCGGGCTCCGCGTGATCGGGCAGGGGGCGGCCATGGACGGCCGCGGTGCCGGAGTCCGGTGAGGTGAGGCCGAGGATCATCTGCAGCGTCGTTGATTTGCCCGCGCCGTTGGGGCCGAGGAACCCCGTCACCTGGCCAGGTGCGACGTCGAAGCTGAGATCGTCGACGACGCGGTGTCCGCCGTAGCTCTTCGTCAGACCGCGGACCGAGATGCCTTCATCGACCGATGGCAATACATTCATACTGCAATAATGATGCAAGTTGATCGTATTGTAAAGTGGGAGGATGCCGAAGATCGTCGACCATGCCCAGCGCCACACCGAGATCGTTCATGCCCTGTGGCAGGTCATCTATCTCAAGGGGATCGACGGGGTGTCGTTCCGTTCCGTCGCCGAGGCGGCCGGAATCTCAATCGGTCGCGTGCAGCATTACTTCCCCTCGCGCAGTGAGCTCATCCTCGAGGGGTGCCGACAGATCGTCGACAGCGCCGAGGCGGCAGGTCCCGAGGGTGCCGATGCGTCGTCCGCCCCCGGTTCCGCCGAGGCGGTGAGTGCACTTCGTGAGTTCTGTTTCGCATTCATCCCCGCAGGTGAGACGATGCGCATCGGTGCATCCGTGTGGTACACCTACGTCGCCCGGGCAGTGATGGATGAGCAGATCGCCGACATCATCCGAGCCAGCGATCGTGCGACTCTCGAACTCGGAGTCCGCCTCTATCGGGCGGTCGTCGGAGGCGATGGGGCTGCTGACGCCGATGATGCCGCAGGCACCGGAGGCACCGGAGGCACCGATGCCTCCGATGGCGCCGATGGCACCAAAGGCGAGGCTGTGACCGCCTGGGCGATGCGGATGATCGCGTTGGGCAAGGGGTTGGCTCAGGAGGTCATGCTCGATGAGCGCAGCGCCGCCTCGGCGAAGGCGATCCTCGAAGCGGAACTGGCACCACTGGTCGCACACTGACCTCACATTCTGGGAATGGTCCGGCGCCGTACCGTCGGAGGAGATAGTTGAGGCGATTGTTGGGTCGATCCGCGGTGTTCTGGAGGTCGAAAACACCGTGGATCGACCGAACAATTCAGTCGGAAGGTGCGGCGGGGCGGTCTTCGGCTGTCACGTCGCCGCCGGGCGCTGTTCGCCGTCGACGACCTCGAGTTGGGTGAAGATCAGTCCGGGGGAGTGGGCGTCGGCGGCGCGACGGATGCGTTCGGCGGTGAGTTCGCTGATCGTCGGGAACTCGGCGTCGCCGGCAGCGGTCGCACCGCCTGTGCCGTCCGCACCTTCTGCTGCCTGACCGTTTGCTCCGGCCCCGCCGGTCAGCTCCGCTCCGCCGCCGACCACCACGGCCCGTGCCGTCTTCGACCGCAGCGGCTCCGGGGTCTGCACCAGCACGAATGACCGGGACCCCTGATCCCGTTCGTTCGCGGCCATCACGGCCTGTGCCGTGGTCCCGGACCCGGCGAAGAAGTCGAGGACGATGGCATCAGGGTCGAAGAACGTCTGCGAGGCCACCAGCGCCTTGACCAGCTCGACCGGCTTCGGATAGCTGAATACGCCCGCCAGGCCCAGCGGTTCCAGATCGTTCTGCCCGCCGAGCGCCTTGATGATCGAGTAAAGCTTCGAACTCGCCTTCTCAGCTGGGGTCACCCGCACCACTGCATGCTTGCCCTCTGTGCCCCAAGGCCGCAGGATGTACTCGCCCGATGCCAGCTTCGCGTCCACCTCGGCGAGTTTCCCCTCACCCTTGACGGCGACGATGTCCTCGTACATCAGCCGCCGCTCGGACCCGCGCGCATACCGGCCGAAGCCGGCGCGCAGCACATCGGTCTCCACGAGCATCCGCCTGCCGTCGATGACCTCGAGCTTCGCCGGCGACTTCTTCTCCGTGAGGAACGGCCCGACCTGGCTCGCATCGCGGGCCCACACGTGCACATAGTCGTGCCCGCGCACGAAAGAGCGGGCGTTGCCGCCGCCCTTCGCCCGCTGATGGATGAGCGTGCCCAGCGAATTGTCCTCACCGAAGATCTCGTGCCCGAGCAGTTGAGCCCACGCGCTCTCCTTGTCGTCGAGGTGGAGGAACAGGACCCCGTCCTCACGCATGAGCTCACGTGCGAGCAGCAGTCGCGGGGTCATGAATGACAGCCAACTCGCGTGATCGTGTCCGTGATCTTTGTAGGTGTGTGCGTTGCCCGTGTTGTAGGGCGGATCGATGTAGACGACCTTGACCTGCCGGCGGTGCGTGGCCAGCAGGGCGGTCAGCGCGGGCAGATTGTCCCCGATGACGAGCAGATTCTCGTGTGGATCGGGAACGTGAACGGTGCCGTCGGCGTCCCGCAGATGCGGACGACCGTCACCGAGGCGGCCCTCCCGTTCAGGGTCACCGTCCACGAGGCGAGGGACGGGCTCCCGTTCGGCCCCGTCGCGGCGGGGCTCGGCTTCGGCACCGTCCACGAGGCGGCGACCGAGTTCGAAGGCGGCGGTCTTGCCGGTCCACTCCAAGACGGTCGTCATCCTTCTCCTTCATCCCGAACGGTGCCAAGATTGCTGTATGAGTATTTCACGAGTGGCCGTGGTCGGTGCCGGTATCCTCGGTGTCGCCGCCGCCCGCGAAGTCACCACGAGGTTCCCCGACGCCGAGATCACCGTCTTCGACAAAGCCGAGAACGTCGCTGCACATCAGAGCGGCCACACCTCCGGAATCGTCGACTCCGGACTCGACCAGACACCCGGCTCGGCGGAGGCGAAGCTCACCCGACGGGGCCTCGAGCTGCTCATTCCCTATATGGCTGAGGCAGGCGTTCCCTACCGGGAATGCGGGCAGCTGCTCATCGCCCAGAACTCCGACGAGGCCGAACGCATCGAAGAGATCTTCGCCCGCGCCAAAGACAATGAGGTTCCAGGCGTCAGACTGCTCGAGCGTCACGAGATCGGAGCCGTCGAACCAGCCGTCAGGGGAGTCCTCGGGCTCTTCTCACCCCATGCGGCCATCGCCGACTTCTCGGCGCTCACCGCAGCGCTCGCCTCCGATGTGCGCGCCGCCGGAGGGGAATTCCGCTTCGGCACCGAGGTCACCGGATTCGACACCATGAGCAACGAAGTCCGACTGCGCGGGCGTCCCGTGACGATAGACGACCCAGCAGCAGGGGATGGGGTTGCGGCCGGAGCATCCGGTGAGGACGGCCGCGGTGTGAGCGCGACCGGCGATCGGGGCGGCTCGAGCGCGACCGGCGATCGGGGCGGCTCGAGCGCGAGCGCCGACGACGACCGCGACCGCCGCGACGATCAGGTCCACGATCGCGACGATCGCGACGACCAGGTCCATGACCGTGACCGTCGCGACGAACAAGTCCACGAACGGCCCCGCACATATCGCGGTGAGGAGGGCCGCGAACCTGTCATCGGCATTGCAGATGAGCTGCGTGATCGCTTCGGACAGCAGGACTGGTTCAAACAGGCCGAATCGACGCTCGGCGAGTGGACGCAGAAGGTCTCCGAGGCGTGGGCAAACCGCGACGGCTCACGCCTCGGCGACTCTGGCACACGCACCGGTGGCGCAGGCTCGCGCGCCGGTGGCGCTCCCAGCGGCAGGTCGCGCAGCGAAGCGCGAGCCGAGGAAGTGCTAGGCACCTTCGACATCGTCATCGTCTGCGCAGGTCTCCAGGCCGATCGCCTCGCCGTCGCCGCGGGACTCGACGCCGAACCGCGGATCGTGCCCTTCACCAGCGACTTCTACCGGACTCCTGCCACCGACACCGAGGTGGTCCGCGGCATCATCGGGTCCGTTCCCGACCCGCAGGCCCCGTTCGCCGAAACCTCGATCGTGCGGGGACTCGACGACGGACTCGTCCTCGGACCGAATACCTTCGTCGCCCTCGGCCGTGAGTCCTATGATCGGCACGGATTCGACCTCGCCGACATCACCTCGACCGCCCGGTCCAAGGGGTTCTGGAAGTTCGCCGCACAGACAGCGAAGACAGCGGCCCGCGGAGTGAAGCCCATGGTGAGCAAGACCGCTTTCGTCGACGGAATCCGCCGCTTCGTCCCTGAGCTCGACCCGACCGCCGTGGCGCCCGGGACCCGCGGGGTCCGAGCTCAGGCGATGACCGCCGAAGGTGAACTCATCGACGAACTCACCATGACCAGGCGCGGCAGGCTGACCGTGGTCAGGTCCGTGCCGAAGTGGGCGGCCAGCTCGGCGCTGTCGATTGCCGAAACGATCGTCGAACGGGCCTTCGAGAACTCGGCCCGTTGAGGCCAACCTGCCATCCTGTGACAGGGATACTGCTCGTGAGCGAAAATCGGCAATTCCCCGCGCTGTGCACGTGGATCGAAAACGGTCCTGACGAAAGCTGGACGCTGCAGGTGGATCTTCCGGCTTCATCCATTCCCGCCGAGGCGGTTCTCGGAGACGAGCAGGAGATCTTCGTCGACCTCAACGGAGTCACCGACCGACGGAATGTGCCCGGCGGGATCATGACCCGGCGGCCTGCCCGGGACGAGGGCGGCGACCGTGCCGACGGTGCCGGCGCGACGAGGTATTCGATCGAACTGGCGGTTCCGCGGGGGTATCGCGGGGCGCTTCGCTTCCTGCCCGTGCCACGAGGACTCCAGGTCGCCGACCGTCCGACCTGGCTCGATGTCCTCGAACGGGGGTTCGTCCCCGCCGGTGACCATGATCTGCTCACGGTCACGGACATGCGCAGGAAGCAGGTCCTCGAGCTCGCCGCACCCGATGCTCGGCCCCTGGTCTGGACGGGTGGGGACGCCTTGACCTCGAATGCGGTCCCGGGGGCAGGCGGAGGCCGGTCCGACGTCGACGAACAGGTGGTCACCCTCGGTTCCGCGCCGAGGCGGATCTGGACTCACCGACCGCAGCGAGGTCCCGCCTCGGCGCCGGTGCTCGTCGTCTTCGACGGGGAGCGATTCATCCGCGGGGGACTGCTCGCGGCGATCGATGAGCTGGTGGCTCCGCCGTCAGCGGTCATCGCCGTCGACCATGCACCCGTCGGGGACGACGGCCCCGACGGGTGCATGGTCGTCGGACAGCGCGCCGATGACCTCGTGATGAATCCGCGGTTCTGCGACGACGTCCTCGCGCTCGTTCGTCGGACGGCGCCGGTCTCGACTTCCACGATCGTCGCGGGTGCCTCGTACGGCGGACTGGCCGCGGCGTATTTCTCCCTGCGGCATCCGGAAGCGTTCCGCGGGATCTGCCTTTCGCCGTCGTTCTGGGAATCCGACGATCAGGGGCGCAGGATCTGGGATCTCTCGCCGAGTGGAGCCGCCGCTCGTCCGACGTTCAGTGTCGACCACGGGATCCTCGAGACTGTCATTGCGGACTCTGTCGCCGAGGCGACCGAGGAGTTCGCTGCTCGCGGCATCGACTTCGCACCTCGGCCGTTCATGGGCGGGCACGAATATCTGTGGTGGCGCGAACTCATGCTCGTCCGCCTGGCCGAAGTCCTGGCGGAATAGCCTCAACGCTCGTCAGGCCTGGTCACGGGGCACCCGAAGTGGGGGAGCCGCCTCGGCGAGGAATTGAAGCACCGTCGATCGGTGCCCAGGTTCAGTCGGAATGGCGTTCGAGGAACTCGTAGACCTCGGTGTCGTCGACGCCGGGCACCGCGCCGGGCGGAACCGCGGCGAGCAGGGAGGCGTGCATGCGGGCCGACGGCAGCGCCTGGTCCTCCCATTTCTCGGCCAGGTCATCCGGGGCCTGGCGGCAGCAGGACGGATCCGGGCATCCGGACTGCGAGCGGATCGGCGATTCCCGTCCTTCGAACCAGCGGACATGAGAGAACGGGACGCCGACGCTGATGGCGAAGTCGCCGCCGGGAAGCACACGGGCGGTGCACCAGAACGATCCGTGCGGGGTATCGGTGTACTGGTAGTAGGGGCTGAAGCGGTCGGCGACGCGGAAGACGGTGCGCGAGGTGAAGCGTTTGCACGCGAACTGTCCCTCGATCGCGCCGAGCGGATCGGTGGGAAACGGCAGCCCGTCGTTCGAGTACGCCTTGTGGATCGTGCCGGAGTTGTGAACCTTCATGAAGTGCACGGGCAGTCCGAGGTGCTCGGTGGCGAGGTTCGTGAACCGGTGGGCAGCCATCTCGTAGCCGACGCCGAACATATCGCGCAGATGCTCGACGGAGAGCACCCGCTTCTTCTTCTCCTCCTCGAGCATCGGCACGGCCGCGGACTCGGGCAGCAGGATCGCGGCCGCCAGATAGTTCGCCTCGACGCGCTGCTGGAGGAATTCGTGGAAGTCCTTCGGGGAGTCATAGCCGAGCACATGCGGAGCCAGACTCATGAGCAGGTGCGACCGCGGATCGAAGGCGGCGTCGGCGTTGGGCAGATACAGCCGCTTGTTCGCGGTGTCCGAGATCGACCGGGTCGATTCCGGCAGGTCGGAGACGTAGTGGAGACTGAAGCCGAGCTTCTCGGCGATGAGTGCCGTCTGCCGCTGTGACACCGTTCCGGATTCGTAGCCGACGAGGTCGAGCAGCTCGGCGGCAGTGGCCTCGAGGTCGGCGAAGTAGTTGTTCTTCTCCTTCATCCGCTCCCGCAGCTCCCGGTTGGCCCGCCTGGCCTCCTCCGGAGTGGCCGCACGCCGTTCCAGTGCTTCGCCGAGCTGTCGCTGGAGCCCCACGATCGCCTCGAGGGCATCGGCCGGCAACGACTTGATCCGCACCTGCGGCAGGCCGAGGGCAGAGTACATGGGAGAGGCCTGATTGCGTTCTGCCTCGAGCTCGAGTGCCTGTCGTTCGTCGATCGGAGCGGGATCGATGAGCTCGGAGACATCCGTCTTCAGCACTTTCGCAATCGCGGCAAGGAGCGTGACAGAAGTTTCTCGCTTGCCGTTCTCGATCGTCGAGATCTGCGAGGCCGCGCGCCCTACTTCCTGCCCCAGCTCGTTGAGGGTCAGACCGCGCTTCTTGCGAAAAAATCGGATTCTTCTGCCGATGCTGAGCGGGTCGGTCTGCTGTTCTTCGCGCTCAAATTCCGCGCCAACGCTGTTCAAGGCGCCTCCCTCGGTATCTGTGTGCTGGTTCACATGGCTGAAAAACAGTATGACAGAACCGCGAAATTTCTGAAACCGGAAATATCGAGATTATTCATCCGAAAAATCAGTGCGAGAGCCCTTGCAGCCCCCGCAGACTGGATACATCAACAACCCCGAGAGATCGAGAAAGAGAAGGACAATGACTGAGAACACCACGCAGAACAGCTTGCACGATGCTGAAGCCATCCGCCGCGACTGGGCCACCAACGCCCGCTGGTCGGGAATCGCTCGCGACTACGAGCCCGAGGATGTCGTCAAACTGCGCGGTTCGCTGATCGAGGAGCACACGCTGGCCCGTCACGGAGCCGAGCGCCTCTGGAACCAGATCACCGCCGGCGACATTCACTCCGGTGACTACGTCAATGCCCTCGGTGCGCTGACCGGCAACCAGGCAGTCGAACAGGTCAAGGCAGGACTCAACGCCATCTACCTCTCCGGTTGGCAGGTCGCCGCCGACGCGAACGCCGCCGGACAGACCTACCCCGACCAGTCGATCTACCCGGCCAACTCGGTGCCGCAGGTCGTCCGCCGCATCAACAACGCTCTGATGCGCGCCGACCAGATCGAGTCCTCGGAGGGCAACAAGCAGGTAGACGACTGGTTCGCTCCGATCGTCGCTGACGCGGAAGCAGGCTTCGGCGGCACGATCAACGTCTACGAGCTCATGCGCTCGATGATCGCCGCCGGCGCTGCCGGTGTGCACTTCGAGGATCAGCTCGGATCCGAGAAGAAGTGCGGCCACCTCGGCGGCAAGGTCCTCGTTCCGACCTCGCAGCACATCCGCACCCTCAACGCCGCCCGCCTCGCGGCCGACGTCGAGAACGTGCCCAGCCTGGTCATCGCCCGCACCGACGCCGAGGCAGCCACGCTGATGACCTCGGACATCGACGAGCGCGACCGGCAGTTCGTCACCGGTGAGCGCACCGCCGAAGGCTTCTACAAGATCACGAACGGACTCGAAGCCGGCATCGCCCGCGGACTGTCCTACGCTCCATACGCGGATCTGCTGTGGATGGAGACCTCGACGCCCGACCTCGAAGCTGCGAAGAAGTTCGCCGAGGCGATCCACGCCGAGTACCCGGATCAGATGCTGTCCTACAACTGCTCGCCGTCGTTCAACTGGCGCAAGCACCTCGACGATGCGACCATCGCGAAGTTCCAGCGCGAGCTCGGAGCCATGGGCTACAAGTTCCAGTTCATCACCCTGGCCGGCTTCCACGCGCTCAACTACTCGATGTTCGATCTGGCTCACGGCTACGCCCGCGAACAGATGAAGGCATACGTCGACCTGCAGGAACGCGAGTTCGCAGCCGAAGACCGCGGATACACCGCGACCCGCCACCAGCGCGAGGTCGGCACCGGATACTTCGACCTGGTTTCGACCGCGGTCAACCCGGAGTCCTCGACCACCGCACTGGCCGACTCCACCGAAACCGCTCAGTTCCACTGAGCCGCACCGGGTTCACACCTCGCTGACCAGCGGGGATGAAACCACCCAGAACTCGGGGCGGATCGGCAGTGTTTTCACGGGGTTTACATTGTCGATCCGCTCCGTCACACCACAGACGCATCGAAACCCCGCCACGGTCCCACGGGAACGCTCACGATCAATGTAGAGCCGCCTCGGCGAGGATCACCCACAGATTACAGGCACACACTACGACGGGTGAGGAGAAGCCCATGTCTTACATCAAGATCAACGCGCCGCTCGAAACCGGCTTCGGCACCGTCCTTTCGGAGCCTGCTCTGACGTTCATCGCCAAGCTGCACGACGAGTTCGCCGGCACCATCTGCGACGTGCTGCGCACGCGCCGGGCCCGCGCGGCCGAGATGAACGGCGGAACCCTCCCCCGTTTCAAGCCCGAGACCGCACGCATCCGCGCCGACCGCTCCTGGTCGGTCGCCGGATCCGCCGGCGCCCCCGGCCTCGAAGACCGCCGCGTGGAGCTCACCGGCCCGGTCACCGAGGATGAGGTCGTGGCGGCGCTGAACTCGCAGGCGAAGGTGTGGCTGGCCGATCTCGAAGACGCTACGAGCCCCACCTGGGCCAACGTCATCGGCGGACAGGTCAACCTCTTCCGCGCCATCCGCGGACAGCTGCCAGGCGTCAACAACGACAACCAGCCGACCATCGGACTGCGCCCCCGCGGTTGGCACCTGCCCGAGAAGCACCTGATCTACGTCGATGACAACGGCCAGGAGTTCTCGACCTCCGGAGCGCTGGTCGACTTCGGTCTGTACTTCTTCCACAACGCCCGCCACCTCATCGACAACGGCTCCGGACCATACTTCTACCTGCCGAAGCTCGAGTCCTCGCAGGAAGCACGCCTGTGGAACAAGGTGTTCGTCCTGGCGCAGAACATGCTGGGCATCCCGCACGGCACCATCAGGGCCACCGCGCACATCGAGACGATCACTGCGGTGTTCCAGATGGAAGAGATCCTCTTCGAGCTGCGCGAGCACTGCGCAGGTCTCGAGGCCGCCGGCTGGGACTACCTGTTCTCCGTGGTGAAGAACCTGCGCAACTCCACCGACTACGTTCTGCCCGACCGCGAACGTCTGACGATGGACCTGCCGCTGATGAAGGCCTTCACCGACCGGCTCGTGGCCACCTGCCACCGTCGCGGCGCACACGCGATCGGCACGATGTCCAACCTCATGGCCGATCACCCGGACCAGGAGTTCGTGGCCGCCGAGTTCGAGCGCATGCGTGAGGACAAGGCCCGCGAGGCCTGGCAGGGCTTCGACGGCACCTGGGTGGCCGACCCGGCACTGGTTCCGGCGGCTCTGGCCGTGTTCGACGCCGCTCTGGGTTCGCAGCCGCACCAGCTGGAGAACAAGCGCCCCGATGTGCAGGTGACCAGCGAGAACATCCTCGACATCACCGGCCTCGAACCGGTCGTGACCGAAGAGGGTGTGCGGGTGAACATCCGCGTGGCCATCGGGTACATGAACGAATGGCTCGGAGGCAACGGGCACGTGGCTCTGGAGAACCAGCTCGAAGACGTGTCGACGGCTGAGATCTGCCGCTCGCAGATCTGGCAGTGGATCCGCCACGAGGTGACTCTGGACAACGGTCAGCAGGTGACCGCGCGTCTGGTGGAGCGTTACCTCGGCGAGGAGCTGGCTCTCATGCAGCGCACCGCCGATGATCACTTCGACGAGGCCGTGGAGATCTTCCGCGAGACGGCACTGGGCGAGGAGTTCGCCGAGTTCCTCACCATGCCGGCCTACACCGACCACCTGGTCGACCGGGTGTCCAAGCCCACCGAAGCCTTCGTCGCCTAACAATTGCTACCTGACGGCGGCCCAGCAACCGCGCGCGAGGGTGCTGGGCCGCCGTCAGGTAGTTTTG
The DNA here is from genome assembly GCF_013280495.1 of Brevibacterium permense. Taxonomy (GTDB): domain Bacteria; phylum Actinomycetota; class Actinomycetes; order Actinomycetales; family Brevibacteriaceae; genus Brevibacterium; species Brevibacterium permense. Next base: position 23,990 of record NZ_JABSSX010000004.1, on the reverse strand, counting down.
GGAGGGATCGTGTGGGGACTCAGCTCTAGTCCATGCTCTCGGGCGGCCACGGTTCGCCGTCCGCCTGAGCGTTGAGCTGGTAGGCGATCGCGCCGTCGATCGACTCGCGGATGATGTCAGCGTGGCCGGCGTGGCGGGCGATCTCGGTGGCCAGGTGCCACAGGATCCAGCGCACGGTCATAGTGAAATCATTGGGCATCCACGGGTTGTACGGCATCGGAACTTCGGTGCCGAGGTCGGTCCCTGCGTCGTCGACTGCGGCCCTCGCGTCCTCGATCCCGTCGATGACTTCGTCGAAGATCGCGACCGCCTCGGTGATGTCGAGGTCGGGGAGCGCGGACCCGTCGAACATCGCCGTCAGCCCCAACTTCTCGTTGACCGTCCGGTAGTCATCCTCGCCGACCTCTCTCGTCGGTTCCTTGACCTGGATGAGCCAGTTATTGACCACCTGAGCTCCGTGAACGATGAGACCCGAGATGCTCAATCCGCTGGCCGTGGGCGTGCTGCGGGCCTGCTCATCAGTCAGATCCAGCGCTGTGAGCTTGAGCTGGGTGCACTGTTGGGTGAGGTAGGTGAATGCGGCGTCGGCTTCGCTCGTGACGGAAGGGGTGAAGAACGGCATGATCTCTCCTTTGCGATGTCCGCCGCGGCCGGATTGCTGAAGCGGTGATCCTATCGTCAGATGTAATGCGGACATATACTGTCCGCATCACTATGTCCGGCGAATATTTCTCATTCGGAGGTCGAATGCGGTCGGAGGCACGACTCTTGAGCCTGCTCGGTCTGTTCGCCTCCGGCCGAGCTCACACCGCTGCCGAGCTCGCCGACCGCTTCGACGTCGCCCCGAGAACCATCCGTCGCGATATCGCCGAGCTGCGCGATCTCGGCTACATCATCTCCTCGGCACCGGGCCTGACCGGGGGCTATCGCGCCGAATCGCGGACGGTGCTGCCGCCTCTGCAGCTCGACGCAGGCGAGGCGCTGGCCACCGCGGTCGGCCTGGCGCTACTTCGTGGGGCCGGCCTGGACACCGAACACGCGGAATCGGCGACGACGAAGCTGCAGACGATGCTCCCGGCCGCGATGCGCGCGACCGTCGCCGAAATCTCGACCGCCGTGTCCGTGTCCGAAGGCCATGCCCCGGGAGTCGACATCGGCACGGTCATCACACTCGCCTCGGGGATCAATGCGTCGACGATCGCGACTTTCGACTATCGGAAGATGCAACGCCCTGACGTCGACGACCCCACCGTCACTGGCCCAGCCGGCAGCCCGATCGCCGACGCGTCCGGCACCGCGACTGCCGAAGCGTCCCTCGTCCCGACCGGCGACCATCCCTCGACACCCCGCCGCGTCGAACCGATCCGTCTCGTCGTCTTCGGCGCGCACTGGTACCTCTTCGCCTTCGACCTCGACCGCGACGACCATCGGGTATTCCGCCTCGACCGAATGAGCGGGGTTCACGCGACGACATTGAGCATGACCCCACGTGAGCACCCCGACGCCGAGGCGGCTGTGTCCGCATCCGTGACCACCACCGCCTATCCGCACACCGTCGTTCTGCGCACGGCCGCCTCGGCGCGGGAAGCGAAGGAATGGTTCCCCACCCGGAGCGCCACAATCACCGAGGCGGCCGATGGTGTGCGCATCACCTGCGGATTCTGGGACCTCCGATGGGTTGCGGCCACCCTTGCGTCCATCCCCGCCGAGATCGAAGTGCTCCACCCACCCGAGCTCATCGATGCCCTGCGCGACTACGCAAAGAGAGCGCAGGCGGTCGTCGAAGCGTCAAGGACTACCTGACGGCGGCCCCGCCACCGCGCGCGGGGTTGCTGGGCCGCCGGCAGGTAGCAAATTGGGGCAATGGGGGTTGCGGGTTGCTGACCGAAGCGTGATCCCGACGTGAACGAACCAAAGATGAGTCCATATACTGGGGGCCATGACGATTCTCATTGGCTACCTACCCGCTCCCGAGGGTGAGGCTGCTCTGCGTGCGGGCTTCGCAGAGGCCAAACTGCGGTCGAGCGCTGCCGTCGTGATCAACTCACAGCGACGAGGTGCCAGTGGAGCTCCGACCGAGATCGGTGAGGACGAAATCAAGCGGATCGTCGACCTCGGCAAGGAATCGAACGTCGACGTCGAGGTGCTCCAGCCCGATCACGAAGACGATCTGCCCGGCACGCTCAACGACCTCGCCGAGGAGTACGAAGCGCAGCTCATCGTCATCGGCCTGCGCAAACGCTCGGCGATCGGGAAGTTCATCCTCGGCTCGCAGGCACAGCGCATCCTCCTCGAAGCAGAGGTCCCGGTGCTGACGGCCAAGGCCTGAAACCTCGCCGAGGCGGCCCTGACCTCGGGATCATCGCCGCGGTTGAAGCCCCCATCCCCAGGCGAGGAGCTCGGCCAACGACACGCCCTCGGCGTCACTGAGATCCGTGATCTGCGTGCGGCACGAATACCCGTCGGCAAGAACGACCTGCAACCGGGCGCCTGCACCTGAACTCGTCGCACGATTCGGCGACACATCTGCGCCGGACCCTGTCGCACCGGTCGGCGAAGCATCGACTCCTGAACCAGTCCGAGACCCTACGCCGGCGGCCCGTCCCCGGTTGCGCAGCGCCGGCAGCAGTGCCACCTCGGCGACGGCGACCGAGGTTTCGAAATGGCCGTCTTCGACGCCGAAGTTCCCGGCCAGACCGCAGCACCCGCCGAGGAACTCCGTATCCGCTCCGGCCCTGGCCAACAGCTCCTTATCTGCCGCGTTGCCGAAGATCGCCGACTGGTGACAATGCGGCTGCACGAGCGCTTCGATCCCGGACAGGTCCGGCAGTTCGGCGCCGATGCTCAGCAGATACTGGGCGAGAGTCTGCACCCGGTCAGCTACTCGGTGCGAGGCCTCATCGGCGACGAGTTTGAGCGAATCATCCTTGAGCGTCGCCAAGCACGAAGGCTCGACGCCGATGATCGGCACATCCCCGGTGGCATCGAGAGCCGTGATCGTCTCCGAGAGATTCGCCTTCGCGGCATCGAGCTGACCGGTGGAGATGAGCGGCAGCCCGCAGCACACGGTCTGATCGACCACCCGCACACGCACACGGGCCTGCTCGAGCACGGCGACGGCCGCGGCGAGGATGCGCGGAGCGAAATGGTTCGACCAGGAGTCGGCGAACAGCACGACCTCAGCGTTCGGCCGCAGCGAATCCGAGGCCGGTGACGACGCCTTGGCCGGGTACTCAGCGTTCGAGCGGTACTCAGCGTTCGAGCGAGACTCGGCGTTCGTACGCGACCGCGGTGGCGCCTCGGCGGTGGTGGTCCACCATTTCCTGAACGTCGTACACGCGAACTGCGGGATCGAGCGACGAACGTCGATGCCGGCCATCTTCTTCGCCAGGGTCGTCAGCCCCGGCAGCCCCGACACCCGGTTGACGACCGGCGCGAGCGGGGTGACCAGGCGGGCGAGCTGCGGAAGGAACCCGAGCGAATAGTGCTTCATCGGCCGCAGCCGTCCCTGATAGGTCTGGTGCAGGACCTCGGCCTTGTACGTGGACATGTCCGTGCCGGTCGGGCACTCCGTCCCGCAGGCCTTGCACGACAGGCACAGGTCGAGGGCCTCGTGCACCTCGGGGGAGTCCCAGCGAGGCTCGAGCAGATCCCCGGCCACCATCTCCTGGAGCACGCGTGCGCGTCCGCGAGTCGAATGCCGCTCGTCCCGGGTGGCCTGATACGACGGGCACATGATGCCGCCGCCGGCCGCTGAATCCGCACGGCACTTGCCGACCCCGGTGCACCGGTGCACCGCCGAGGCGAAACCGGCGGATTCGCCTTCATAGGCCATCGCCAGAGTGCCGGGCAGCTCCTGGCGAAGCGGCAGCTGAGTCAGGCGGATCGATTCGTCGAGAGCGTCGGGGTCGACGATGACACCCGGATTGAGCAGATGCTGAGGATCGAAGAGGCGTTTGACCTGGGCGAACAGATCGAGCGCTGCCGGGGCGTACATGAGCCGCAGCAGTTCGGAGCGCGCTCGACCGTCCCCGTGCTCCCCGGAGACCGACCCGCCGTAGCGGGCGACGAGCTTCGTGGCCGCGACCATGAAATCGCGCATCACCTGCCCGCCGTTCGGATCCTCGAGCGGGAAGTCCACGCGCATGTGCAGGCAGCCGTCACCGAAGTGCCCATAGGGAATGGCCCACAGTCCGTGCTCCTCGAGCAGCTCCATAAGGTCGTGCAGATAATCGCCGAGGTGGTCCACCGGAACCGCCGAATCCTCCCACCCCGCGTGGGCGTCGCGACCATCGGGTGTGCGTGAGACCAGGCCGGCGCCATCGGCGCGGATCGCCCACACCTCGGCGGCCGCCTGGGCGTCGAGGACCGCGGAGTCGAGTGACTTCGACTCGGAGATGAGGCGCTGCGTCGCGGCCTCGAGCTCGGACTCGTCCTCGCCGGTGAGCTCGACGACGAGCCAGCCCCCACCTTCCGGCAGAGGAGGGACCGCCTCGGCGCCCTTGGTGTCGATGACCCGGTCGAGCATGCGCGAGTCGAGACCCTCGCAGGCGGCGACGGGGAAATCCTTCAGCAGCGGCGCATCGTGGGCGGCGGCGACCATGTCCGCGTAGCCGAGGACGACCGCCGAGGTGAAGGTCGGATCTTTGACCAGGCGCATCTTCGCCGCGAGGATGACGCCCCAGGTGCCCTCGGTGCCGGCGAAGGCGCGGCGGACGTCGAAGCCGTTCTCCGGGAGGAGGGACTCGAGCCCATACCCGGAGACCTGGCGGGAGAACGTGCCGAAGTTCGTGCGGATGGTGCCGAGGTTCTGTGCCACGAGTTCATGCAGCCGTGGGAACGTCGTGGAAGCATCCGAGTCATCGAGGGTGACGACGGTGCCGTCGATGAGCATGATCTTCAATGCCAGGATGTTGTCGCCCGTGCGGCCGTAGCCCAAAGCCCGCGGTCCGCAGGCATTGTTGCCGATCATCCCGCCGATCGTGCAGCGGGTGTGCGTGGACGGGTCCGGGCCGAACCGCAGGCCGTGCGGTTTGGCCTGTCTCTGCAGATGGGCATGGACGCAGCCGGGCTGCACCCAGGCCGACTGCTCGTCAGGGTCGAGGTCGAGGACCGCATTCATATGGAGAGAGAAGTCGAGGACGATGCCGCGGCCGATGGCATTGCCGGCGATCGAGGTGCCGGCGCCCCTGCTGGTGATCGGCACACCGAGGCGGCGGGCAACGGAGAGGACCCGCGTCACTTCGTCTTCGTCGTGAGGGAAGACGATGGCGGCAGGGACGAGCCGGAAGAGCGAAGCGTCTGAGGAGTACGCGGCGCGGTCGGTGTCATCGATGCTGAAATCACGGATGCCCGCGGCGCGGAACTGCTCGGCGAGTGCGGTGGGAAGCGCTGTCTGGGACTCGTCTTCGTCGACGGTCGCCCGATTCGCTCCGGTGGGATGGGCCATAGTCGTCATGTCCGCATTGTGCCACTTGGGTTGCTGGAACATCGATACGTTCCACGGCGGGGAGTGGCGAGTGAGAGTCATCGTTCCGCCCCAGGGAACGTTATGCGTTCGTTATCTCACGTGCTCAGAACGGTGCTACTCAGTAGCCTGAGTTCCTATATCCGGGAATTCTTGGCGTCTTGACATACTCGTGGTATCTAATGGGACTACACCAATTCGTGGCAACGGGCCACTACATGAATGCAAGGGAAGAAACCATGTCTCGTCGAGCTCGTGAATTGACAGTCGACCAAGCTGCATTAGTCGGGGCGGTCCGAAAGGTCGCGCGGCAGCGATTGAAAATCAACACCGACTATGTGATGGCGATTCTGCGCGCCCGCGAAGAAGGCGCGACCTTCGGCGCGATCGCCGAGGCGGCAGGCACCTCCTCGCAGGCCGTTCAGGAGATCGTGCGCAGGCACGGACCGGTCAAGCGCAACGAGCCGAAGGCCGGAGTCGCCGACCCCGCCTGATCCCAGAGAACACAGGGGCAGAACGACACTTGCCGGTCCTCTCTGTGCTCGCACTTCCCGCGCAGATACCAGGGCGGTGATCCATACTCGATATGGATCACCGCCCTTGTGCGATTCATGGACGTTTTCTGACGATTCCGTGACCGAATCTTCGCGGCGCCCGAGGCAGGAATTCCCCGAACGGAGACAAGGGGGCTGATGAGCGAAGAAATCCTTCAGGGAAATTCTGCTCGGCGCGCGGAAATCGCTTCAGGATTCGACGCTTCGACTGTTTGTGAAATGTCTGCTGCGGAAGTGCCCTGCCGACAACCTCAGGTGCGTTTCCAGTGCGGTGGAAAGGCCGTGCAATCGGAGTTCCTGACCTCCTGGAGCGGCTTAGATACAAGAAGTACATATTCGCCGGTGTATTGCAGTCTTGTTACACACGACGCGGACCTGGGCGGTTCCCGGATGGCTGCGGACACTCAGGCGAGAAGCGGAGAGGGTTGTCTAGAGTGGCCGTATGAATTCCGAGCTCGAATCGCTGCCCGCTGAGATCGTCGACCACTCCCTGATCCGTATCGCTTCCGATCTCTCACTCATGGCGTGGGAGCAGATGCTCGCCTGGAGGCCGCTGCTCGGCGCGAGTCTCGACGCCAGTGTCGTCGACACGAAGACCTCGCCGAATGACCTCGTCACTCGCGCCGACGCGCAGATCGAAGCGCTTGTGCGCGGCTACCTCAATCGAGTCAGGCCCCATGACCTCATGGTCGGCGAAGAGGGTTCGGAAGCCCTCGACCCGGTCGAATTCTTCCCGGCGGACTTCCTGTTCAAACTCCACGCCTTCGATCCGGGGGCCGGTGCACTCAACGAGACCGCTGACGACGGCCCGCGTCTGGAATGGCATGTCGATCCGATCGACGGCACCGTCAACTATGTCCGCAACATCGAACACCACGCGTTCTCCGTCGGTGTCTGCGCGGTCGCAGATGAGGCAGATGCCGGCCTCGGTATCGGCGACTGGCAGATCGGACTCGTCGCCTCGCCGGGATTGGATGCCACCTGGCTGGCGGCTGCCGGTCGGGGGGCCTTTCGGATCGACGGCCGCTTGGCCGACCATGGCGAGGCCGGCCAGCGCGAAGCCGACTCCGCCATTCCGGCGCGGCGACTGCGCGGGACACCGCCCGGGCTGTCCGGCAGGCTCCTGGCCACGGGATTCGCCTATGCGCTGAGTAACCGCGGATCCCAGCTGGCCAAGCTCGACGACCTCATGACCGGCTATGACGATATCCGCCGCTGCGGATCGGCGGCACTCGACCTGTGCATGGTCGCCGAAGGTCGGGTCAACGGCTACGCCGAACGCGGGCTGGGCATCTACGACTACGCCGGTGGGGCCGTCATCGTCGAAGAGGCCGGACTCAAGGTCAGTCGCGGAGGATCCGGCGGGCCGACTGCCGCCGCTGATACTCAGGAAGAGGTCGATCGCCTCATCGCCGCCATCTGATCCGGGGGTCCACCGCACGGCCACCCGACCAACCGTCCCACCCCACTTCAGATGTGATGCAGATAACGTCATACTTCTTTGACTATATTTTTGAAGCATAGGCTAAGCTTACTTTCGGTGTGTGCACACGCTTTTCTCATACGTTCATTCCTGAAAGTGGGACCCCATGGTTTCGACTCGCCTTCAACTGAGCGCCCTGGCAGGCGTTGTCGCTCTCACTCTGGCCGGCTGCGGATCGGCAGACTCCGACTCGGCTCAGGCCGATGGCTCCGGATCCACGATTGAGGTCGAGGACAACAACGGCAAGCAGGCCGTCGCCTCCCCGCCGAAGTCGGTCGTGGCAACCGACAACCGCACGTTCCAGACGCTCAGCGACTGGGGCATCGAACTCAGCGGCGGCGCCGTTTCCCTGATGAGCGACGACCTCGACTACGCGCAGGATGATTCCATCCTCGACCTCGGCAGCCACCGCGAACCCGACCTCGAGAAGGTCGTCGAGGCGGGGCCCGATCTCATCGTCAACGGTCAGCGATTCGCCCAGTTCCATGACGACCTGGCCAAGCTGGCCCCCGAAGCAACCGTGCTCGAGCTCGATCCCCGCGACGAAGAGGACTTCGACGCCGAGCTGCGCCGTCAGACCGAGGTCCTCGGCGAGGTCTTCGGAAAGCAGGATGAAGCGAAGACGCTCGTCGACGACTTCGACGCCTCCATCGAACGCGCGAAGGCCGCCTACGACGACAGCGACAAGGCCATGGGCCTGATCACCTCGGCCGGCGACATCGGCTATGCCGCACCGTCGGTCGGCCGCACCGTCGGCCCTGTCTTCGACATCCTCGACCTCGACCCGGCCCTCGAGGTGGAAGAGGGCAGCGAAGACCACCAGGGCGACGACGTCTCCGTCGAAGCCATCGCGAAGTCGAACCCCGACCTCATGATCGTCCTCGATCGCGACGCCTCCTTCGCGCCTGAAGAACGCGACGAAGGTTCGGCCCCGGCCGCCGAAGTCCTCGAAGACTCCGAAGCGCTCAAGGACGTTCCTGCGATCAAGGACGACAAGATCGTCTACTTCCCTGAGGACACTTACCTCAACGAAGGCATCCAGACGTACACCGAGTTCTTCAACGACTTCGCCGACAAGCTCGAAGCTCAGAAGTGATGAACCTCGCCGAGGCGGCCCGACGTCGGAACGAAGCCCGACGCAACCGGACGGCTGAGTCACCGCAGGGTACGGTCGATCCGTCCCCCAGCGGGACGGCAGTCTCGTCCGCACGTGGGGCCGCCTCGGCGAAGGCACCGCTGTTCGGATGGCCCCTGCTGTTGGGCATCGTCGGGGTCGCCATGCTCCTCGCGCTCTCGCTGCTCACCGGGGTCTACGATATCTTCGGCGGTGACGGCGGGGCCGAGATGTTCCAGATCACGCGGATCCCGCGCACGATCGCTCTCGTCCTGGCCGGCGCCGCCATGGCGATGTGCGGATTGGTCATGCAGCTGCTGACCCAGAACCGCTTCGTCGAGCCGACGACGACCGGCACCACCGAATGGGCCGGGCTCGGCCTCATGCTCACCGTCATCGTCTATCCCGATGCCTCGATCGTCGCGCGAATGGTCGGCGCGATCATCGCCGCGTTCGTCGGCACCCTCGTCTTCTTCGTCTTCCTGCGCCGCGTCTCTCTTAAGTCCTCGCTCATCGTGCCGATCGTCGGCATCATGCTCGGCGCCGTCGTCGGCGCCGTCTCGACATTCATCGCGGTGCAGACGGATATGCTGCAGTCGCTGGGCATCTGGTTCGCCGGCAGCTTCACGTCGATCCTGCGCGGCCAGTACGAGACCCTGTGGATCGTCGCGGCAGTCGTCGTCGCCATCTTCATCCTCGCCGACCGCTTCACCGTGGCAGGGCTCGGCAAGGAGATCGCCACCAACGTCGGTCTCAACTACAACCAGATCCTGCTGCTGGGCACCGTGTTCGTGGCGATTGCGACCGGAGTGGTCACCGTCGTCGTCGGCAACCTGCCGTTCCTCGGCCTCATCGTGCCGAACATCGTCTCGCTCATCCGCGGCGACGACCTGCGCTCGAACCTGCCGTGGGTGTGCCTGCTCGGCATCGCGATCGTCACCATCTGCGACCTCATCGGCAGGATCATCGTCATGCCCTTCGAAGTGCCCGTCTCCCTCATTCTCGGTGTCGTGGGGGCGGCCGTGTTCGTCGCCCTGCTCCTGCGTCAGCGAAAGGTCGGGTGAGTTCCGATGCGCGCGAAGGACGAATCCCCGGCTGGCACCGGCACCGAGGCGGTCGACCCGACCGCGGTCACAGACGCTCCCGGTGGGGATCGTCTGAGCTCCGCGAACGAAGCCGGCGGAGATCGCTCCGGTGCAGGCGTACGGGACGGTGGTCTGCCTCGGCGCGGGTCTGCCTCTGTCCGCAGGTCGTCGGGTCCGCTTCCGACGGCGAAGTCGGCGCGTCGCTACTGGACGATGATCATCGTTCTCTCGGTCGCCTCGGCGGGGATCGCCCTGGGCATCCTGGCCTGGGACAATCCGATGCCGATCACGGACCCGGGGTTCTGGCTGATCGCGGAGCTGCGGCTGACGAACCTCGTCGTCATCGCCATGGTGGCGCTGTGCCAGTCGTTCGGCACGGTCGCCTTCCAGACGGTGACGAACAACCGGATCATCACGCCCTCGATCATGGGATTCGAATCCCTCTACGTGGCGATCCAGACCTCGGCGATGTACTTCTTCGGGGTCACGGCGATCGTCGAACTCAAAGGACTCGTGCCCTTCGTCGTTCAACTCGTGCTCATGGTCGGGCTGTCGCTGGCGCTCTACGGGTGGCTGCTGTCCGGACGGCATTCCTCGGTGGCGCTCATGCTGCTCATCGGCGTGGTCATCGGCGGCGGCCTCGGATCGGTGGCGACATTTATGCAGCGGACGCTGACCCCGAGCGAGTTCGACGTCCTCTCGGCCCGCCTGTTCGGGTCGATCTCGAACGCGGATTCGAGCTATCTGCCGGTGTCGATCCCGCTGTGCGTGCTGGCCTGCCTCGGGCTCTATCTCTGTTCCTCACGCCTGAATGTGATGGCGCTGGGCCGGGACATGACGAGCAACCTGGGGCTCAACTACAAGGGCGAGCTCATCAGAGTCCTCTTCTTCGTCTCCATCCTCATGGCGGTGTCCGTATCGATGATCGGACCGATGGTCTTCCTCGGGTTCCTCGTCGCGATGCTCGCCTACCAGTTTGCCGACACCTATGACCACAAACGACTCTTCCCTATGGCCGCGCTCCTCGGCTTCGTAGTGCTGGGTGGGGCGTACTTCGTCATGAAGAACATCTTCTACGCCGAGGGGGTCGTGTCGATCATCATCGAGATCGTCGGCGGCGGCGCCTTCCTGCTCGTCATCCTGAGAAAGGGGCGCCTGTGATCACGCTCGAATCGGTCCGCAAATCCTACGACGACGAAGTCTCGATCGGGCCCGTCGATCTGCAGATCCCGGCTGGGGGAGTCACCGCCCTGGTCGGGCCGAACGGCGCCGGGAAGTCGACGCTGCTGACGATGATCGGGCGGCTGTTCGGGATGGATTCCGGCGCGATCTCGGTAGCCGGCTATGACGTCAGCTCGACGAAGTCGAAGGATCTCGCGAAGATCGTGTCCATCCTGCGGCAGGAGAATCACTTCATCACTCGGCTGACGATCCGCCAGCTCGTCGGCTTCGGTCGCTTCCCGCATTCGAAGGGGCGACTGACGACCGCCGATGAGGAAGTGATCTCGCAGGCGATCGACTTCCTCGAGCTCGGTGAGCTGGAGAATCGGTTCATCGACGAGCTCTCCGGTGGGCAGCGGCAGCGCGCCTACGTGGCGATGGTGTTGGCACAGGACACCGACTACGTGCTGCTCGACGAGCCGCTGAACAACCTCGATATGAAGCGGTCGGTGCAGATGATGCAGCACCTGCGCCGGGCCGCCGTCGAGATGGGGAGGACCATCGTCATCGTCCTCCACGACATCAACTTCGCCGGTCACTACGCCGACCACATCTGCGCGGTCAAAGACGGCGCCGTCATCGAATTCGGTGCGCCCGAGGAGATCATGACCGGCGAAGTGCTGTCCAGGGTGTTCGACACTCCCGTCGACGTCATCGACGGCCCCCGCGGCCCCTTGGCGGTGTACTTCTGAGGCTTCTGGCTGTGTGCTGCTTATCTGCTGGCGGCGGGGACGGCTGTCCGTGGGTGAGGTCTGCCCGTGCGGAGGCCGGGGTGGCCGGCGGCTGCGAACGGCCGGTGCCCTGCCCCGGCGAGGGTGGTCGCTGCGACCGGGCGCGGTAGAAGCAGGCCTTCTGCGGCCAAAGAACGTTGGTCGACGCCGCGATTGCGCGTTCATCGCCTCTTGATGCGACTTTCGGGCGCTCATCGCCTTTTGATCGATGCATCGAGTTCGAACCCGATGCTTCGACCAGAAGGCGATGACGGTTCGGACGAAAGTCGATTACTGATGGCGCAAAAGGCGATTACTGAACTAGCGGTCACGTGGACTGAGTTCTCACCCGCACACCAGACGCTGTGGAAGACCTACTCGTTCAGCGACTTGCGAGAATCCAGACAGTCGGTGCGAACTTCGATTCCAATGGGCGAACCCACCTCAGCGGTGCTCAGCAGCTGCGTGAGCTCAGAAATTCTTGTCCGGAGACGTTCCATCAGCGGCCTGTGGAGAAGACCTCGACTCGACCGTCGTTGACTTGTGGACGACGAAGCGTCGTCCACAACCCCGGCGCCAGGGGTTTTTGCGGATGTGTGCTGATACCGATACTCGCCAGATGAAGAATACGATCTATCGCGAAGAATTCAGTGCCGCGGGCATCTCCTCCAAAACGATCAAGAGTGCGCTGGGCTGTTGTCTGATTCGTCTCTGCCGCGGAGTGTACTCGGTGATCCGAGAGTGCCGGATGAAAGAGCACAGCCGAATTGCGGCATTTATCGGCGACGTCGACTGGATCAGCTTCCATGTCGACAGATCTCCATCCGACTTGAAGCAAGATTTCCGGTACCAGACCCAGCTCCGTGCACTTCGTATTCGCAACTATCGCTGGTATCGACCAGAGGATGTGATCGTTGGCAAGTCGGCAGCGGTCCTGCACGGAATCCCTCTGTACAAGGATGAATCGAAAGCGATCACGGTCAGACACCCGAGGAGCAATTCGCACACGAAGGAGATCATCCGTGTGCGGGGAGAGGTCCCCGCAGAGGATCAGGTGCGATTCGGTCATCTAACGGCCACCTCGGCGGCAGGACGGCCTTGGACCTCATTCGGATTTCGGGACAACGCGAAGCTTTTGCGGCAATGGAATGGGTGCTGCGTCAGACTACGGCAGCTCATTTCCCTGGCTTCAATCCGAGGTTCGGGTATACGGAGAAGTTTCAGGCCGAGGCACGTCGAATTGTCGCGACGGCGTTCTACCCTGCGGTTGCTCGCATGCGGTCGGGCCAGGTCACCGCGCAGCGGATGGTTGAGGCGATCGATCCGTTCTCGGAGAGTCCTGCTGAGAGCAACTGCCGATTCCACCTCATCGCATTGAATCTGACGGGGTTCGAACAGCAGATCGAAGTCCGAGACAACAAGGGCTTCATAGCGCGAGTGGATTTTCTCAACGAACAGGCGCGAACGATTCTCGCGGTCGACGGAACTGAGAAATACGCTCTGGTGGGGCCCTCGCTGATCCGGAGAGAAGGCGAACAGCACAACCGGCTTCTCAGTTTGGGCTACAAAGTCATCCATCTGAGTTTCGATGACGTGCTCAGACTCAACGACTTTCGGGACAAGATATTCACGCAAGTGCCGGAGCTGAAGCAGATGGTCGGGAGTCCGGACGAATGATGTAGAGCTCTTGCATCGACTTTTATGCCGCTAGTCATCGGGTTTTGTGCAGTTGGGTATCGAGTTTTGTGTGGTGCATCGAGTTTTATCCCGATGATCTGATCAAAAGGCGATTGTTCGCCGAGGAGGCCGCTGAGTGGCCACGCCTCGGCGCTCGGCGAGGGCGCCGTTCAGTGCCAATTCCTGCGTCGGCCTCCAGCGGCCACCCAAAGAGAATGGCGCTGATGTTCGTGACCGCCGGATCCTTTTCGCGGCCTTCCTCAACCAAGTGAGGACGCGGAAGGCGGCTGCGCTTTCCGTCTGAGCAGACCCGGCGGCCTCCTCTGCCTGTCGTCTGCCTCGACGGCCGACCGGATGGTCACCCAACGGCGCGCTGCTAGCACGAGTGCGGCAACCAATCCCACGATGAGCAGTCCGTCGGCAGCGATGTAGAGCAGATGCAGGGACGAACCACCGTCATCGACTCCCGCGAGAACCGCGTCCGTGCGCTGATTGAGCAGCGGCCGAATGACGATGACCTTGATGATGAGCACTCCGATGAGCCCGCAGGCCACACTGCGGTAGACACGATCGACACCCGACTTCAGCAGTGCCCACAGCAGGATCACGGCGATGACGAGCTCGACCCAGTTCATCACTCCGAACACCAGGCGACCGATGCCCAGCCCCAGCGGGATCGTGATGCCGGGGGCTGTGAACTTCAGCGGCGCCTCGATGAGCGAGATGCCGATGATGAGCCCGAGCCAGACGGCGGGCAAGATGACCCGAGCGCTCGCCGCCAGCCGCGAGTCATCGGTGCTGAAGAAGTGAGTCATGCCTTCGATTCTACGCCTCGTAGAAAAGGCCGGCTGCGCCCCCACCTCCGCCCACCAATTACTACCTGACGGCGGCGCAGCAACCTCGCGCGAGGTATCTGGGCCGCCGTCAGGTAGCAAGAAGGGGTGGTGATCGGCCCACTCAGCGACTTCGCCGCGCCCGCTCCACGCCCATCCGAACTCTCCGCCGGGCCCGCTCTAAACTGGTGATCATGCGTCTGTTCTCCAACGCCGTCGTGCGTACCTTCGCGCCCTCCGATCACCCCGACAGTGACGGAATCGCCGACACTGTCGCCGCGGACGATTCGACCGAACCGGGCACCGCACCCGATGCGATCCTCGTTGATGGGGAGACCATCGTGGCCATCGGCACCCGGACCGAACTTCTCGACATCGCCGCCGCGGAATCGTCGACGACGGCGGCGCTCGCCTCGGCGGGTGGGGTCGGTGCCACCACGGTCATCCCCGGCCTCGAGATCGATGAGATCGACTGCAGCGGGCAGGTCATTCTGCCCGGATTCGTCGACGGACACATCCACTCGATCCTCTACGCCGACTCCCTGACCGACCTCGATCTGTCCCAGGCGAAGTCGCTGCCCGAGGCGGTCGCCGCCATCCGTGAACGCGCCGATTCCCTTCCGGTGGGCACCTGGGTGGTCGGCTCCGGATGGGACCTCAACAAGTGGGAGGACCCGAGCTACCCTGACCGGGAACTCCTCGACGCCGAGGTCCCCGACCACCCGGTGGCGATGTGGTCACTTGATCTGCACACCTTGTGGGTCAACGCCCACGCTCTCGAGATCGCCGGCATCGACGAGGCGACCCCCGACCCTTCGGGCGGCAGCTTCGTCCGCGACGAAGACGGGCAGCTCACCGGTCTGGTGCGCGAAGACGCCACCGATCTCGTCGCCCGCTTCATCCCCGAACCCAGTCGCGAGGACCAGGTCGAACGCCTCGCCACCACCCAGGAGCTCTTCCTGTCACAGGGACTGACCGGGATCCATGACTTCGACGGCATCGCCTCGACCTTGGGCTGGAACGACCTGCACGCGGCCGGTCGCCAGGACATGCGCGTGACCCTGTTCCTGCGGTCACCCGAAGTGCCGTGGGCGATCGAAACCGCCTGGCACACCGGTGACGGGGATGATTGGCTGCAGTGCGGCGGGCTGAAGCTGTTCTCGGACGGGGCGCTCGGCTCGCATACCTCGCACATGTCCTCAGCGTTTCCCGCGGTCGACGGTGAGGACGAGAACTTCGGTGTCGTGCAGATGACGGAAGACGAACTCTTCGACCAGGCAAACATCGCCACCGAGGCGGGAATCTCCGTGGCCATCCACGCCATCGGCGATCAGGCGAACCACCATGTGCTCACTGTCTACGACCGCCTGCGGGAGACGACGAAGGCCGCAGAAGAGAAGTTCGGCCGACCCCTGCGTCACCGCGTCGAACATGCTCAGTTCATCCAGCCGGCCGACGTCGCCCGGTTCGCCGAGCTCGGGGTGCTCGCGTCGATGCAGCCGCGCCACTGCATCTCCGACCTGCACCTGCTCCACCTCATCGACGAGTCCGCGCAGCTGGCCGCCTATGCCTGGCCCGACCTGCTCGATGCCGGGGCGCACGTGGTCTTCGGCTCCGACGGTCCGGTCGAGCATGCGAACCCCTTCGCCGCGATCTATGCCGCGATGACCAGGGCGAACATCTCCGGTGACGCGTCGACGACCTTCCAGCCGCACCGTCGCCTGAGTGCCGTCGAGGCCATCCGCCTGCACACTCAGGGACCGGCCTTCGCTGCCGGGCTCGAGGACCGGCGCGGATATCTGGCGCCGGGCATGGACGCCGACTTCATCGTCGTCGACACCGACCCGTGCGCGGCGGTAGGGCTCAACGTTGACCACTCAAGTGTCGCCGCAGCAGAGCGCGACGGCCTCCTCGGTTACGATTCCGAAGAAGCCCTGTTCGCCCACGCCGAGGCGATCCGCGACACCCGAGTCGCGCTCACCGTCGTCGGCGGCGAAGTGAAATACCGGGCCTGAATCGCCGAGGTGGACGACCGCCTCGGCGATGGGCGGGGCCAGCACTGCCCGCCCCCTCGACCGACCGCTCCCTCGACCAACTGCTTCCTCGACCAACCGACAAGGACGTCCCCGCATGCCCCGCTCGTTTCTGGCCCAGGCCCGCAAGGTCGATGAGGCGACCCCGGACTCTCGCAGCCGCGAGGTCGACTTCCTGCGCGCTGCCGCGATCACCGTCGTCGTGCTCGGCCACTGGACGATCATCGCCGTCAGCGCCACCGACGGCATCGAACCTCACGGACTGCTCGACCAGGCCAGGTGGACGCACCCTCTGACCTGGGTGTTCCAGGTGATGCCGATCTTCTTCCTCGTCGGCGGCTACTCCAACGCGCTGTCCTGGCGTTCGGTCAGGCGTCGGCAGACCGGCTATGCCGAATGGCTGCGGGCGCGCCTGCGCCGCCTCGGGCTTCCACTCATCCCGCTGCTGCTCGTCTGGCTGGCCACCTGCGTCATCGCCCTGGCCGCCGGCGCCGAACCCGCCTCCGTCCAGCTGGCCTCCCAGATGGCACTCGTGCCGACCTGGTTCCTCGCCGCGTATCTGCTCGTCGTCATCGTCGCGCCGCCGTGCCTGATCCTGTGGGAGCGATGGGGCTGGTGGTCGATCATCGCCGGCATCGGCTTGGCCGGCATCATCGACCTCATCAGCATTGTCACCGAGAGCACGCTCGCCGGCTATCCGAACTACCTGCTCGTCTGGGCGAGCTTCCATCAGTTCGGCTATGCCTGGCTCGACGGCCGACTCTCCAGCATCAGACGCTGCCTGCTGCTCTTCGTCATCGGCGCCGCCGGGCTCGGGCTCCTCGTCGGCTTCGGCCCTTATCCGGTGTCGATGATCACCGCAGGCACCGACACGATCTCGAATTCCGCCCCGACCCGTGTGACCATGGCCTTCCTCGGTATGGCTCAGGCCGGAATCGTGCTCATGCTCCAGCGCCCACTGGCGAAACTGCTGCGCAGCCCCGGACTGTGGTTCCTCACGGTGCTCGTCAACCAGCGCATCATGACCTGGTTCCTCTGGCATCTGACCGCACTGACGGCCCTGGCCAACGTACTCATCGGCCTCGACGCCGATGCCCTGCTGCCGACTCCTCTGACCGGAATCTGGTGGCTCACCCGTCCGCTGTGGGCACTGGTTCTGCTGGCGATCACCGGAGTGCTCGTGGCGATCTTCGGCCGGTTCGAAACACCGTCCCCCGACGACCGTCCCGCCCCTCCCATGTGGATGCCGATCGCCGCCTCGGCGAGCATCTGCGCGGGCCTGTCCATCCTGGCCGACACCGGAATGGTCGACGGCCACGGCGTCACCTGGATCTGGCCGCTGCTGCCGCTCATCGGCATGGTCGCCTTCGGCGTCGTCCGCCTGCCCGGTCGGCGATCCGCCAAGACCTGATCCTCGCCGAGGCGGCCCGACCGTCTGGCTGAAACGTTGCCGCGTCGGACGCGGAGATACGGAATGACAACGGCCCGACGTCCCCCGCGGGGACGTCGGGCCGTTGTCATTCGGTGATCGGGTGATCCGTCTCGGCAAAGGTGCGACAGGAACGTCTGGCCGCCTCGGCGAGGTTCGACGCAGACGTCGCCCCGCCTCGGCAAAGGTGCGCCAGGAACGTCGGGCCGTCTCGGCGAGGTTCTCCCTGGTCAGAGGGCGAATTCGATCAGATATGGCGACCGCCGGAGATCTCGGTGACGGTGCCGGTGAGGTAGCTCGACAGTCCGGAGGCGAGGAACAGCACCACGGAGGCGACCTCTTCGGGTTCGCCGGGACGACCGAGCGGGATGTCGGCGAGCTTCGATTCGATCGCGTGCTGCGGCATGGCCGCGGTCATGGCGGTGTTGATGAAGCCGGGCTGGATGGCGTTGATGCGTATGTCCTTGAACGCGACCTCCTTGGCCACGGCCTTCGTCATGCCGACGATGCCCGCCTTCGCTGCGGAGTAGTTCGACTGTCCGGGGTTGCCGACCTTGCCGCTGATCGAGGACACGTTGATGATCGAGCCGCCGCGGTCCTGCTCGCGCATGAGCGCGGTGGCGACCTTGAGCCCGTTCCATGTGCCGCGCAGGTGCACGGAGATGACGTCGTCGAACTGCTGCTCGGTCATCTTCCGGATCGTCGCATCGCGGGTGATGCCGGCGTTGTTGACCCAGATGTCGATACCGCCGAATGCGGTCGTGGCCGCTTCGGCGAGTTTTTCGACGGCCTCGAGGTCGGACACGTTGCACACCGCGCCCATGGCGACTCCGTCTCCGCCGAGTTCGGCCACAGCAGCCTGCAGACTCTCCTCATTCATATCGGCGAGAACGACCTTTGCGCCGGAGTCGACGAGGCTGCGCGCCATCGCCAGGCCGAGGCCCTGTCCGCCGCCGGTGACGACGGCGACCTTGCCGCTCAGGAGGCCGGGGATGGCGGTGACTCCGCCGGTTTCGGTGGCGGTGATGCCGGAGTTCGCGGTTGTGGATTCAGTCATGGGATGCCTTTCGTGCGTGCTCGGTTGTTCTCAGAGGTTGAACTGCGGTTTGTGTGCGCCACTCAGCAGCTGCTTGGCGACGACGACGCGCTGGACCTCGGAGGTGCCTTCGTAGATGCGGAAGAGGCGTGCGTGGCGGTAGAAGCGTTCGACCGCGGACTCGCGCATGTAGCCCATGCCGCCCTGGATCTGCACGCCCTTGTCGGCGATGCGGGCGAGTGCTTCGGAGGCGAAGAGCTTCGCCGAGGAGGGGCCGAGCTTGCGGTCGGTCTCGGCGTCCCAGCGCTGTGCGGCCGAGAGGACGAGGGCCTTGGCGGCGGCGACGTCGGTGTAGATATCGGCGAGCATCGCCTGGACGAGCTGGAACCGGGCGATCGGCTCTCCGCCCTGTTTCGCGTCGGCGGCGAAGCGGACCGATTCGTCGAGGATGCGGATCGACTGTCCGACGCAGATCGCGGCGATGTGCAGGCGTCCCTTGTTGAGTGAGGCCATGGCCGCGTAGAAGCCCTTCTCCTCCTCACCGCCGACGAGGTTGGCGGCAGGCACGCGCACGTCGTCGAAGAAGATCTCGGAGGTCCAGGCGCCGGCCTGACCCATCTTGTGATCGTGTGGGCCGACGGTCACGCCTTCGGACTTCGTAGGCACGAGGAAGACGGAGATGCCCTTCGAGCCGGTGGCGTTCGGGTCGGTGCGGGCGAAGACCATGAGGACATCGGATGCCTCGGCGTTGGTGATGAACCGCTTGGAGCCGTTGATGACGTAGTCATCGCCAACGCGTTCGGCCTTCGTCCGCAGGCCCGAGGGGTCGGAGCCGGCCTCGGATTCGGTCAGCGCAAAGGACGCAACGACCTCGCCGGAGGCCAGGCGGGGCAGCCATTCGGACTTCTGGTCAGCGGTGCCGTAGTTGACGAGCACCTGTCCGGCGATGCCGTTGTTCGTGCCGAACAGGGACCGGAACGACGGGGTGGTGTAGCCGAGCTCCATGGCCAGGAGTGCGTCCTGTTCGGCATTGAGGCCGAGACCGCCGTATTCTTCGGGCAGGGCCCAGCCGAAGAGTCCCATTTCGGCGGATTCCTTGACGATGCCGTCTGGGAAGGCGTCCTCGTCCTCGACTTGGGTCTCGAGGGGGACGACCTTCTCGCGGACGAATTCTCGGACGGCAGTGAGGATGTCGTCGAGTTCTGAGTTGTCCATTGTCGGATCTCCTTCGTCTGTGGTGGTCGGTTCAGAGGCTGTCGAGCCAGGCGCGGACCTGAGCGGAGTCGGCTCCGAGTTCTGGGGGAGCGAGGTCGTAGGAGACCTGCGACTTCGACAGGGTGATCGGGTTGCGGACCGTCGGGATGACGCGTTCGCCCGTGCCGGTGTCCACGACCGGTTCCAAGCCGAGGCTCTTGGCATGTTCGACGCCTTCGGCGATCGTGTTGATCGGGGCGCAGGGCAGGCCAGCAGCCGAGAGCTTGTCGAACCAAACTTGCGCGGTGTGAGCCTGGAGAGCCTCGAGAAGTTCGGGCTCCAGGGCATCGCGGTTGGCGTTGCGGTTCTTCGCCTGGGCGAATCGTTCGTCGTCGCACCAATCGGGGCGGCCGACCACCTCGGCGAGGATCCGGAACTGGCCGTCATTGGCCGCGGCGATGATGATCTCACCGGACTTCGCGGCCATCGGCTGGTAGGGGTAGAGGCTCGGGTGGGCGTTGCCCATCCGCGTCGGATTCACTCCTGCGGCCGCGTAGGCACCGGACTGGTTGGCCAGGCCGGACATCGCCGAGGACATGAGGTTGGTTTCGACGAGCTGGCCGTCGCCGGTGAGCGTGCGGTGCTGGATCGCGGCGAGGACGCCGATCGTGGTGTGCAGACCGGTCATGACGTCGAAGACGGCGACGCCGGCGCGGTACGGCGAGCCGTCGGGGCTGCCGGTGACAGACATGAAACCGGACAGCGCCTGCATGAGGAGGTCGTATCCGGGCAGTGGGTTCTGCGGCCCGAAGCCGGTCACCGAAGCATAGATGACCGTCGGGTTGGCAGCAGAGACGCTGTCGTAGTCGAGCTCGTACTTCGCCAGCCCGCCCGGTTTGAAGTTCTCGACGACGATATCGGCTTCGGCCGCGAGCTTCTGCGCGGTGGCGAGATCATCGGGGTCGGTGAAGTCGAGGACGATGTCGTATTTGTTGCGATTGATCGACAGATAGTAGGTGGCATCCTCGTCGCGCACCGGTGGTGCCCAGTGGCGGGTGTCATCGCCTTTGGGGCCTTCGACCTTGATGACGGTGGCGCCGAGGTCGGCGAGCATCATCGTCGAGTACGGTCCGGCCAGCACGCGGGAGAAGTCGACGACGATCTGTCCCGACAGGGGACCCGAGCCGGCGCGGGGGAGGAACTCTTCGAGGCGGTCGTGGGCAGATGACCGATTGTGATCGCGTCCGGAGCCGCTGTCGTCGTGCTCAGAAGTGGTCGACTGCTTCATCCTCGAATGTCTTCCTCTCGTCGGGCTGGCGGCGCTGCTGTGTGCTGTCGAACTCGGCACTCCCTGCTCGCGCACCCTGTTTTGAGCACGCTGTCTCGAGCACGCAGGGTGCGCATATGGTCCATCCCACCATATATCGAATCAGTCAATAATGTACATGCATTCATGACTTCAGAGGTATGGGCTTGCTGCTAGACGCATGGCCGACGGGCGCTGTCGCCGTTCGGCTCGACTGGGGACGCGGGCGACTGACGGGCGTGGTCAGAGCTGGGCGTTCCACGTGTCGAGGCGGTGGCGGAGATCCTCGGCGGTGATGTCGGTGAGGCCGATCCCGTGGTAGTTCGGCAGCCAGGTCTCGACGCGATCATGGGCACGTGCCGCTGCTTGGACGTCCCATGCGCGGATGTCATGGATGCGGCGGCCGAGGAGTCGTTCGTACTCGTCGAGAAAGACGGCGGCCGCCTCGGCGGAGCCGAGCAGCACGAGATCCTGACGGCACCAGGCGAGGTCTACTCCGCGAGGTCCGCGGCTCGCGCCCGACCAGTCGACGACTCCGGTCAGGCGCCCGTCGGCCCACAAGGCATTGCCTGCCCAGAAATCCGTGTGCGTGAGGACCTCTTTGTCGCGGTCGAGGTTCGCCCACTCCTTTTGGGCGCGAACCGCGATGGCAGAGTCTCCTGACGGCGGGGACTGCGGAGTCTGAGGCAGACCGGCGCCGTCGAGTTCGTGGATGCGCACCAATGCCGCGGCCATCTCGCGAGCGATGGTGGTCAGCGGCGTGGCCGGATCCGGACAGGTCCCCGGCACGCGGGTCGTGACGATGACCGGGGCGTTGGTGTCGGCGCTGTGAGCGATGGGGCGGGGGACGAGATCGCCGAGCGGGGCCAGCCGATCGAGCACCGCGGACTCCCGGATCGCTGCGTCGTGGCCGGTGGGAAACTTGCGTACGACGAGCTCCGCGTCTCCGTCCCGGACTGCCACGGTCAGTGCGTGCTGACCGCCGGCCAGGGTCTCTGTGAAGCTCAGCTCGCGACCGAGCAGTGCCGAGGCCGAGGCGAGGGCGCAGCCGTGACGTCTGCTGCCGGCGGTGTGGAGCTGCCGTTTCAGCCCTTCGGCATAGCGCCTGGCCATCAACTCCTGGGCCGCCGCTGCCACCGGAGCGCCCACACGGAGGAGGGGATGTGCTGGGACGGAATCGGCGCTGATGGTCACGCCGAGGCGGCCGTCAGCGCCGATGGAGACGAGGAAGGTCTCCTCTCCGTCCTCGAGATGACCCGGCAGGGTGCGATAGGTGAATCCGGCGCGATCTGCCTCATCGATCACCCGGGTCACGACGCACGAACCCACGGGCACGAGCAGATCGCGACCGCGCAGCCGCCTCGGCGAGGCCGGCCAAACGGGGTTGAGTCCCAGGCTGACGATCTGGCCTTCGGCCACTCGGCGAGCCGGGTGGACGACGACGCCGGCGAGATCCTGCAGCATCCAGGAGAAGATCGCTTCCCGGGCGAGCGGGAACTGGTCGGCCGAGCCGAGGTTGAGATGGAACTCGAGATGATTCATGAGTCCATTCTCGTTCAGCCCGGTCGAGCGCAGGTCGATCGCGACCGGCCTGTGGGTGGAACGCCTCCGGTCTGCGGGGCGATTGTGCCGGCCTTTCGCGGTGATATGTTCCGCCTGATGAAGTAGTCCTTGTCATCTTCGAACGGCTATGCCTACGATGAGAACTGATCGCTGAACGAACGCTCGCTTCAGGGTGATTCACCAGGTCAGCGCCGAATGACCATGTCAGAGCACGAACACTGGAGTTCTTCTATGTCAGACAGCACCTCAGCCACTCAGTCGGCAGCCACCTCGGCGGCACCGAAATCCGGTCGCCGTTTCGAAGGACAGGTTGCCGTCATCACCGGTGCCAGCCGTGGAATCGGACTCGGAATCGCTCGGCGGCTCAACGCGGAGGGCGCCACCGTCGTCCTCACCGCGCGCAAGCCCGAAGCGCTGGGCGAGGCGGTCGCCGAGTTCCCCGAAGGAACGGCGCTTGCCATCGCCGGCAAGGCCGACGACCCGGCTCACAGGGCAGAGGTGTTCGACACGATCGCTGAGAAGTTCGGTCGCCTCGATGTGCTCGTGGCCAACGCTGGAATCAACCCGGTCTACGGCCCGCTCGTCGACATGGAACTCGATGCCGCGCGGAAGATCTTCGACGTCAACGTCCTCGGCACGCTGGCCTGGGTGCAGGACGCGGTCCATCGTAATGGCCTGAATTTCCGCGAGAACAGGGGACGGGTGGTGGCGATCTCCTCGGTGGCCGGGCAGGTGCCGAGCGAGGGCATCGGCTTCTACGGAATCTCGAAGGCGGCCGTCTCGCACCTGACAAAGACCCTCGCCGTCGAGCTCGGTCCCGACATCCGCGTCAATGCCGTCGCTCCGGCCGTGGTCAAGACGAAGTTCGCCACCGCGCTCTACGAAGGCAGGGAAGAGGAGGTCGCCTCCGCTTACCCGGTCAAGCGCCTCGGCACTCCTGAGGACATTGCCGGTGCCGTCGCCTATCTGGCGTCGGAGGACGCCGACTGGATCACCGCGCAGGTGCTCACCGCCGATGGGGGAGTCGTCACCGCCGGCGGCAGCGCCTGAAACTGAGGTTGAGCCTGCGGCTGAACGTCTGTTGCCGGTCGCCAGCAACCCGAATCTCGGTCGCCGTCGGACATCTGGTCCCGAATCTAGGTCGCTATCGGATACTTCGCTTGAGGCGGTTTCTATCTTCTAGTGCAACACCCGGCCTGACCAGCACGGTCGGGTCGGGACAGCACTTGAGAAGGAGCCCATCATGCGACCAGTGCCTTTCGACCACCTCGACGCGTTCTTCGTC